>NZ_BPIM01000001.1:0-1200000 GCF_026004115.1 Meiothermus sp. | reverse complement strand
ACACGCGGGGATGAACCGAAGGGCCGGGTGCGGAAGAAGGCCCGCTCCACGTATTCCCCACACACGCGGGGATGAACCGTATTGGGCATTCAAGAGAACGAGCACGACTACGTATTCCCCACACACGCGGGGATGAACCGAGGCCCTGTTGCCGTACATCATCCTGTTCCTGCGTATTCCCCACACACGCGGGGATGAACCGTTATCGGCATCACGGCACGGCGGCACGGCGGCGTATTCCCCACACACGCGGGGATGAACCGACGGCGAACCGGTGCTGGTTACGCCTGAATGGGTATTCCCCACACACGCGGGGATGAACCGAAAGCCCCCCTTCAAGCAGGGGGGATTGGAAGTATTCCCCACACACGCGGGGATGAACCGCCCCTATAGCCCCTAGGCTGGCCTATAGGCCCGTATTCCCCACACACGCGGGGATGAACCGAGGTGCCCTGGGGAGGGGTGCAATGTACCGTCGTATTCCCCACACACGCGGGGATGAACCGAAAGCCCCCCTTCAAGCAGGGGGGATTGGAAGTATTCCCCACACACGCGGGGATGAACCGCCCCTATAGCCCCTAGGCTGGCCTATAGGCCCGTATTCCCCACACACGCGGGGATGAACCGAGGTGCCCTGGGGAGGGGTGCAATGTACCGTCGTATTCCCCACACACGCGGGGATGAACCGAAAGCCCCCCTTCAAGCAGGGGGGATTGGAAGTATTCCCCACACACGCGGGGATGAACCGCGGGGGAAAGTACGCTTGTTGGTGCCGCCCATCGTATTCCCCACACACGCGGGGATGAACCGCAAAGCCTCGAGGTCCTCGCGGCGTACCAAATGTATTCCCCACACACGCGGGGATGAACCGACGGCAGCTACGTCGAGGTATGGCTTGACAACGTATTCCCCACACACGCGGGGATGAACCGCCCTGCACAAACTGAGATGGGCTGAACGCGGCGTATTCCCCACACACGCGGGGATGAACCGCATATTCCTGCTGTAACGCTTCGTAAGCAGCGTATTCCCCACACACGCGGGGATGAACCGGAGCTCACCGCCGACCAGGTGAGGGAGCACCTCGTATTCCCCACACACGCGGGGATGAACCGCCTGGTTTGAAGGTGGACGTCATCGGCCTGCCGTATTCCCCACACACGCGGGGATGAACCGACGACGCGCTAATGATATTGGCTATAGCTCAAGTATTCCCCACACACGCGGGGATGAACCGGCTCCCCTGACCCTGGGGGCTACATTGCTGGCGTATTCCCCACACACGCGGGGATGAACCTTTTTTGGCCAGCAATGGGAAGCTGGGGGCGGCGTATTCCCCACACACGCGGGGATGAACCGTTATTGCAAAGCCAGGAATATCCACGAAACTAGTATTCCCCACACACGCGGGGATGAACCGTGCGAACGCCGCCAGCGGCAGAACTATAGGGAGTATTCCCCACACACGCGGGGATGAACCAGGGGACCCGCGCAATCCTTTCCTGGCCCATCTCGTATTCCCCACACACGCGGGGATGAACCGCCCCTGCCGGTGGGGGCAGTGTTCGTCTCCCCGTATTCCCCACACACGCGGGGATGAACCGACCATTCCAGCCGAAAACCTCCTGGCTGTTCGTATTCCCCACACACGCGGGGATGAACCGCTACCACCTCCTGAGCAAGAAATCCTCCAGCCGTATTCCCCACACACGCGGGGATGAACCGTGATCCGGTCGGGGTCAGGGAGCAAATTGCGACGTATTCCCCACACACGCGGGGATGAACCGAGCGGCTCATCGTCTACCGGGACGACCTGCCGGTATTCCCCACACACGCGGGGATGAACCGATAACGTCGGTGATTTCTCGTCCCTGGATGCCGTATTCCCCACACACGCGGGGATGAACCGGGGGGCTTGGCGGCCCTGGGGTCGTACCTGGTGTATTCCCCACACACGCGGGGATGAACCGAGCCGTAGGCGAGAAAGCGACCGACCCCGAGTGTATTCCCCACACACGCGGGGATGAACTGCTATAACGCTATTTGAACGCGCAGCGGCTTCGGTATTCCACGCACACACGGGTTGAAGTGGTCAGCTCTACGTGCTCGAGAGCGGTAGTAGACCACGCTGTTGCGTCCGGCTACCCGTTGGGTGCGGCTCGAGCGGCACGAACTCCAGGCTAGCCCCGGTGATCCGGCCCGCTTCGACCAGAGCTCGAGTCTCCGGGTCGAGCACCTCCGCCTCCACCTCGAGCTGGGGAGTGAAATCCACCCGCCGGGCAAGACCGATAAACGGCTTGTCCCGGATGCCCCGGAGTTCCGGCAGGTTGTGCTGCAGGCTGATGGTGCGGTGCTGCCAGAAGCCGGGCAGCCAGTCCCGCATGAGGGCCTCAACGGTGATGGTGGTGCCGTACTCATCCACCACCGTGTCGTTGCTGGCCCGCACCAGCACGATGCCCTGGCGCAGTCGCCGCAGTTGGAGCGGGATGCGGTGGGTGAAAGAGCGAATGGGCAAAGAAAAATCCCCCTCGAGGTGCCCGGTGGGCCTTCCCCGAGGGGGATGTATTGAGTTAACTATAGCACAGCCTGCACCAACTGGTCGTGCCAGGCAGGGTCGGCTTCTTGCAGCAGCCAGTCACGAGCGCCGGGAGCGTCGCCACCTGCGGCCACAGCTTCACGGTTGATCCGACGGTACTCGGCTAACGTCCATTGGCCCAAGGTCTTCAACTGCTCGACCTCTGCGGCAAGCTGGCGCATCCGAACCCAATCGATTTTTGTTAGCGTACCAGCCATGTCAGTCTCCCGTGCCGATCATCCGGCGGATCTCCCTGATCAGATTATACCCCAGGGGGTCTTTCACCTGCAGTTCATCCCGCAAATAGACCAGGGCTGGTGCATAAAGTAAAGCCACGCCTTCCTCCCCCAACGGGGGAGGCTAGGTGGGGGCATAACACCCAGCCATCTCGCCTTGCTACGAGCATTTTTGCAACCCCAGGCGTCTGAAGCACCCCTGGCTGAGGTTTGTGAAGGTTCACGCACCGACCCTGGCAAATAGACATACGCGCAGTGCGTCTCGCAGAAGTATTCCTTCCAGTTCACGCTCGCCCGCCTCGACACATAATTAGCCTGGTTCCAAACCTTCCGGATTTTGTCCTCGAGCGCAGACCCCATCTGCCGCCCCAACACGGTCAAGATATGGTGGCCGGTCTCGTGGAGTAGGGAGATCTGTGCCGCGGCGTTGGGGTTATTCGCAATTGCGGAGACGGTGTGAAGTTCGCCCCAGGCCGGTTGCTGGCCAATGTCAGGGCGCTCCAGGCTGAGCCGAATGCTCGCGACGACCGGGTTATAGACCCCGTGGAACGAACCGGACTCGTCATAGAGGCTTTGCACGACCCGGATTTCCCCAAGGGGATTGTCTTTCAGCCAGTCGAGTAGTCCGGCCCGGCTCAGGCCGCGCAGGACCGTTTTGCGGTTGGCTTCTGAGGTAGCTCTCCACTGGCGGAAATGCACGCCCGCTTTGGGGCGCTCATACTCAAGCTGCCCGGTCAACGGTTCCTGCTCTACCATGACTCCAATAATCGTACACCGGCAGTTCACCACCTCCCCCGCCGGAGCCCCCAGGCTGCGGTCGCCGGGGTAGCGCAGCCTCGAGCCCGCCGGGGTGACGAAGGGCTCCCCGATAGGCACCGTCACCCCGTCCATGCGGCGATGTCAAACCGACTGCCTTATCGCGACCTTCACGGTCGTTATCGACCGCGAAAAAGAGAATGCGTCTGAGCCCAGACGCATGTTTTCGAGTTTCCGGGCGGCAGCTGTTCTGTCTGGGATTTTTAATTCTCGGGAGGCTCTTTTTATGTGAAGAGCGCTCTATTGGCAACCCTGACCCAGTTGTTGCGGGTGGTGAGCCAGCGCTTGCAAGAAATGCTACCCAAGCAAAAGACAACTCCCTACTCGGTTTGACTGGTGCGCTATGGGATGCTGCGAAACATTGGCCATGAACCTCGCGCTGGCGGTATGGGCTTGCATCTTGCGGTATGGTAGTGCCCAGTATGTTTCGCTCCCGTCGTACCCCCTTGGGTGGAGGGGTTTTCCTGGAGATGGACGCCGCCAAGGCCGAGGCCCGCGCCCGGGGCCTGGAGGTGATAGACCTCTCGATTGGGGCCTCCGACCTGCCGCCGCCGCCCGAAGCCCTGCAAGCCCTCAAACAGGCCATCGACGACCCCGCGACCTATGGCTACTGCCTCAAGTCGGGCACCTTGCCCTTCCTGGAGTCCGCTGCCGAATGGTACTTCCGGCGCTATGGGGTGCGCCTCGAGCCCCAGCAGGAGGCCCTCTGCCTGATTGGTTCGCAGGAGGGACTGGCCCACCTGCTCATGGCCGTGGCCGACCCCGGCGACGTACTGCTGATGTGCGACGTGGCCTACCCCTCCTACTTTGGGGCGGCCCGGGTGGCGGGCCTCGAGGCCTACCTGATGCCCCTGGGTGAGAATTTGCTGCCCAACCTGTGGGCCGTGCCGGAGGCAGTAGCCCGGCGGGCCAAGGCGGTGCTGCTCAACTACCCCAACAACCCCACCGCGGCCCTGGCCCCCGAGGAATTTTTTGTGGAGGCGCTGAAGTTCTGCCAGCACTACGACCTGCTGCTCATCCACGACAACCCCTACCTCGACCAGGCCCTAAAGCCCACCCCCTCACCCCTGGCCCTACCTGGGGGGCGGGAACGGGTGGTGGAGCTTTTTAGCTTTTCCAAGAGCTACCACCTGGCCGGGTTCCGGCTGGGCTTTGCCCTGGGCAACGCCCGGGCCATCGAGAGCCTGGAAGCCCTCAAAGCCCCCATTGATTTCAACCCGTACCTGGGCATCCAGCGCATGGGCATGGCGGCGCTGGCCATCCCCCCGGCGCGCTTGCAGGCCGATGCCCGGATCTGGGCCGGCCGGCGCAGCGCCATGGCGGCGGCCCTGGCCGAGCAGGGCTGGGAGGTTCCGCTACCGGAGGCCGGGATGTACCTCTGGGCCCGGCTGCCCCCAGGGCTGGCCCTGGACGATTTGCAGTTTGCCAAAGCGCTACTGGCCCAAACCGGTGTGGCCCTCTCGCCGGGACGGGCTTTTGGGCCGGGTGGGGTGGGCTACGTGCGTTTTGCGCTGGTACAGCCCGAGGTGGTGCTGCGCCAGGCTGCCCAGAAAATAGGGGCCTTTATTCGTAGCGCAGAGGGCTAGGTGCGGGTGCCCTCGAGCACGCCCAAAAGCTGCATGGCGGCTTCCTCGGGGGTAAGGTCGCCGTGGGCTACCCTGGCAATCAGCTCCTGGCCTTCACGGGTCTTGCGGCGGCCCCATTCCTGAATCACACTCTCGATTTCGAAGCGGGCCCGCTCGAGCCGGTCGGCCTCGAGCAGGTTGTGCTTTTGCAGGTGCTGGTAATGGGTCTCCAGGGCCTCGAACAGCTCGGGAATCCCCTCGGCTTTGGGGGCCACGGCGGTCAGGACGGGCGGCTTCCAGCCGGCGGGGCGCGGGGCGGCGAGCTCGAGGGTGGTCTTGAGCTCCTGCACAATGCGCTCCCCCCCGGGTAGGTCGAACTTGTTGACCACAAAAACATCGGCAATCTCCATCACCCCGGCCTTGAAGGCCTGTACGGCGTCGCCTGCAGCAGGGGTCAGAATGAGCACGGTGGTATCGGCTACGCGGGCAATATCCACCTCGCTCTGCCCCACCCCCACCGTCTCCACGAAGATGCGGTCAAAGCCAAACGCCTCCAGCAGGGCCAGGCTGGCCACCGTGGCACCCGCCAGCCCTCCTAGCGCCCCCCGGCTGGCCAGCGAGCGAATATATACGTTTTTATCCTGGTGGTGGCGCATCATGCGGATGCGGTCGCCCAGAATGGCCCCCCCGGTGAAGGGGCTGCTGGGGTCTACCGCCAGCACCGCCACCCGCTCGTCCCGCTTGCGGGCCTCCTCGATCAGCCGGTCGGTGAGGGTGCTTTTGCCTGCCCCGGGGCTGCCGGTGAGGCCCACCACCCGGGCGTGGCCGCGCCCGCGCAACTGGCGCAAGAGGGCCTGCCCTTCGGCATAGCCTGACTCCACTAAGGTGATGGCCCGGGCCAGAGCCCGCATGTCCTGGGCCAGAAAACGCTCGTAGAGGTTCATGGGTTCAGTCTATCGCGGTTCTAGCGCTGTAAGATTGGGCTAGAGAAGGGCGATGCAGGCTACTTCTACCCTGACATCGCGCGGCAGGCGGGCTACCTGCACGGTGGCGCGGGCCGGGAAGGGTTCTTTTACATACTCGGCATAAACTTTGTTGAAGACTGGAAAATCGTTCATGTCGGCCAGGTAGCAGGTGGTTTGTACTACTTTGGCCATGGAGCTTCCGGCGGCCTCGAGCACCGCGCCCAGGTTCTTCATCACCTGATGGGTCTGGGCCTCCACATCGCCCGTAACCAGATCACCGGAGGGGGTCAGGGGAATCTGACCCGAGCAAAACACCATGCCGTTTGCCACAATAGCTTGGCTGTAGGGGCCGATGGCCTGGGGTGCGTGGTTGGTCTGGACTTGTTTCTGGCTCATATCAACAGCTTATACCAAGCCCGGTTGATGGCTAATAGCTAGCCCAGGTTCTTATCTTTTGCTTGGAAGCATTGGTTATGCCAGATTCGGTTAGTTCGTCACCCTTCCGCCACGAATCAACCGAATCTGGTATTCGAGGTGTTTACAGGCTGCCAAGACCGGCCTCCGTTTTAGAAACCCTGGGTGGCCTGACGGGCCGGGGCAGGTTCTTGTACCAGGGTGGTTTTGGGCGGCCTGACCTCCAGGCCCAGGTAGGCCAGCGGGGTGTTGGACTCGAGGTCGGCGGCCATGACCAGATAATCTACTTCCTCCAGCGTCCATAGGTGAACCCCCTGGGCTTTAGCCAGCGCCCGAAACCGCGGGCTGTATTGTCCATTTAGGGCAATGAAGACAACCCCCTCGGCGCGATGGGTTTGCTGGGCAGTCAGTACAGTTTGCAAGGCGTCTTCGTGGGTGGGGGTCTGGGCTTCCACGTGGAGCAGGTAGCGCACCCCGGTAGGTGACTGGGCCAGGGCATAGCTCTGGTCGGGGGCTAGCGAGGCCACCCAGGAGGGGCACCGGTTCAAGAGACCTGCCACATAGCGCAAAAAACCCTTCAGATTGACACCGGGGGTAGCATCCGTAGGCTGCATAGGTATCCTTTGGCCAAAGATACTAGTACCAGGCGGTAGAAAAAAGTGAAATTTGTACTCATATAAGCCTTATAGCCCCTTTAGGGTGGGACTCATACATTTCTCAACAAGCCCAGGGTCCAGCCTGTGGATAACTCTGTGGATAACCCCCTGTTGTCTGTGGATAACCTTGTGGGTATCGGGGTGTTTCTCGTGGCGAGACGGTGGATTTTACAGATTCTAACGGAGTTCTGTACACGAGCGGAATTGTGAAACGATTGTCAGTTTATGCGCTTTGTATTAGAGCGCCTTGATCCAAAAAACCAGCGGCTTAGGGGTCTCCTGGGGCTGGCCCAGGTCTTGCCAAGCAAACTGACAAACCAGATCTGGGCGCTTGGAATATCCGCGCCGCTGCCAGAACGCATCCAGGGGTACGTAGTCGGAAGGCTTGAGGGGGTGGTTCGCCGGGCGTTCGACGGCACAAAAAGTGACCTGGCGGTAGCCGAGTTGCAGGGCCCGGGCCTCTCGGTGACGGAAAAAGGCCACCCCCAACCCCTGGCCGCGGTAGGCCGGTTCCAGCACCGACTCCCCAAAGTAGTACCAATCGGCTGGCTCGAGCCCCGCCTTCACGAAGGGTTCTTGAAACTCGGCCTCGGCCTGCGCCAGGGGCAAGGCCGTAGAGGCCCCCACCACCCGTTCGCCATCCCGCACCACCACCAGGGTGCTTTCTGGAAGGCCCAGAAACTTGGCCAGGTAGTGCTCTTCATACTCGAGGCTCCCCTCGTACAGATAAGGCCACGCCCTGAAGACCGCCATCCGCAGCCGGGCCAGCTCGGGAATGAAAGGGGCCACCTCGGCACCGGAAAGTACGTCCACAAGCAAGCTCATGGCTTTCAGGATACCAGCCCGATGGCCCGCAACCTGCATAACAAGCGGCAAACCGGGTTCTGTCAGGGGCGTTGGGCAAAGCTGCATAGGGCAGACCGGTACAATTGGGAATATGATTCTTTCCACCGACCCACCCGCCCATGCTTTGCTCATAGATAGCCGCTCGCCCGCCGAGTATGCCCGGGGGCACCTGGAGGGGGCCATCAACCTCGACCTTTCGGGCTTTCGCGGGCGCCTGCGCAGCGAAGAGGAGCTCCGGCAGCTCGAGCAGGCCCTGGCCGATCTCAACGGGCGCTTAGGGGCAGGCCCCCAGAGGCCGGTGGTGGTCTACGATGTGGGCTTCAGCACCCGCCTCACCAAGACCGCTTTCATGCTGGCCCTGGGCGGACTGGAGGTGCAGTTGTGGCCGCAGGGTTGGGAGGCCCGGGCCACCAGCCAAACCCCGGCCCAGCCCCAGGCGGGCGAACCCTGGGCCAGGCTCAAACGCGATATTCTCCTGACAGCCGACGAAATACTGACCCATCCGGATCAGCTTCTGCTCGACGTGCGCGAACCGCAAGAGTTCGCCATCGCCCACATTCCCGGCGCGAAAAACATTCCGCTGGGGGTCTTTGGGCTCGACAACGCCGAGGCCCTGGGACTTTATGCGGGCCAGGTGGTGGGGGTGCACTGCCGCAGCGGGGCCCGCAGCGCCAGCGCGTTCTGGCTGCTGCGGCAGCAGGGGGTACAGGCCCGCAACTACCTGGGCAGTATGCTCGAGTGGGAAGCCGAGGCCGACCTACCGGTGGAGCGGCCTTGATACGGGGGCTTTTGCCTGTAGGCTATGGGGCATGAAGGTATATGGTCTTAGCGTGGGCCCCTTACAAGAAAACACCTACTTGCTGGTGGGCGAGCGTGGACGGGGGGTCATTGTAGACCCTGGGGACGAGCCGGAGCGCATCCTGGCCGAAGTGCACCGGGTGGGCCTGCGCCCGGAGGCCATCCTGCTGACCCACGCCCATTTCGACCATGTGGGGGCGGTGGCGCCATTGGTGGAGGCTTTAGAGCTGCCGGTTTACCTGCATCCAGGCGACCTGGCCCTCTACCAGAACGCCGTGCAGAGCGCGGCCCGCTGGGGCCTGTCCATTCCCCAGCCGCCCGAGCCTGTCCTGCCCCTGGCCGAGGGGCAGGAACTGGATTTTGGTCTGGGCCTTTCGGTGCTGTTCCTGCCCGGTCATGCGCCGGGGCATGTGGGCTTTTACAGCCCCGGCTACCTGGTGAGCGGGGATGTGCTCTTTCGGGGTGGCATTGGCCGCTACGACCTGCCGGGCAGCGACCCCCAGGCCCTGTTTGCCTCGCTGCAAAAACTCACCCGGCTGCCCCCCCAGACGGTGGTCTACCCCGGTCATGGCCCCCGCACGACCCTGGCCGAGGAAATGGCCCATAATCCCTATCTTGTGGGCTAATTTTCTGCCTCGCATCCACCGCCCCTGACGCCAGGCGCAGTGGAGGGTGTTAGACTATACACGTGAGTGACCCGCTGGCCGAGTTGAACCGCCTACAGGAACGCGACCTCGAGCTTGACCAGATCCGCGAAGATCAATCCCGCATTCCCGAGGAGCTAACGCAGGCCCGTGTACACTTCAGGGCATTGGAGAATCAACTTACTGGCTTGCAAGACCAGTTGCGCGAAGTGCGCCTGGCCTACCACAAGGCCGACCTCGAGCTGCAAGATCTCAAAAGCAAGCGTGAAAAAGCCAAAGCGGCCCAGGCCCAGGCCACCGGGGCCAAGGAGCAAACCCAGTACGGCGAGCAGATTCGCCAGCTCTCGGGCCTGATCGAAGACCTCGAGGGCAGCAAAGACGTGGTGGGCCAGATGATGCCGCTGATGGAGCAGATGGACAAGCTGGAAGAAGAACTGGCCCAGGTCAAAACCCAGTTAGACGAAGCCAGGCCCAGGCTCGAGGCGCTGGAGGCCGCCAACCAGCAGCGGGTAAACGACCTCGAGGCCGCCTACCAGTCCAAAAAAGCCGACCGCGACCAACTGGCTGCCACCATTCCCGCGCCCATCGTCAAGGAGTACGAGTCCATCCGCAAGGCCCGCAAAGGTACGGGCCTGGCCAAAATGGCCAAAACCAGCAACGGCTATCGCTGTACGGCCTGCAACGTCCAGCTTCCCATGCACGTGGCCCAGCAAATCCACCAGGCCCAGAAGGTGGTGCGTTGTCCCTCCTGTGGGCGCATCTTGTGGAAAGGGGAGTAGGTTCAAAAGCTATGCCTTACACCCCTATCCTCGCCACCCTGGGTTTTGTGCTTTCGCCCGACGGCCAGCAGGTCTTGCTGGTTTACCGCAACGCCCGCCCCGACGATCCGGCTTTTGGCAAATACAACGGGCTGGGAGGTAAACTCGAGCCCACCGAGGATGTGGCCGCCGGCATGCGGCGGGAAATCCGGGAAGAAGCGGGCCTCGAGGCGCTCCAGCTTGTCTTGCGGGGAACCCTCTCCTGGCCGGGTTTCGGCAAAAACGGCGAGGACTGGTTTGGTTTCATTTTTGTGATTCCAGACTGGTCAGGAACCCCCCTCGAGTCTAATTCAGAGGGCCAACTCCACTGGATTCCCATGGAAAAAATACTGCGCCAAGAACTCCATATGTGGCCAGGTGACAAGCACTTTCTGCCCCTGGTGTTCGATGCCGATCCACGCCCTTTCCACGGGGTGATGCCTTACGCGGACGGCCAGCCGGTAGCATGGTCATTTAACCGTTGATATTCAGCCCTGCCGCCTCTCATCCTCACCCTCGTGAGCTATGGTAGAGTAACGTTACGTGGTTGCATTAAGTTATGGTTTTTTGTCACATTTGGGAGATAAGAGCATCGTATGATTACACTCCATCGGTCGGGTCAGTACCGCTTTTACGTCAACTCGGGCTACAACCTCGAGCAGCCCTATATTTGCGTCAAACACGAAGGGCACTTCGCCAAGTTCTTACTGCAGCCGCTGGCCTTGCAGTCCAACAACGGCTTTTCCCGTGCCGAACTGAGCCGCATCCAGCAAGCCATCCTGGATTCCCGCGACCAGCTTCTCAAATACTGGGCCAGCGCCAGGGGCAGCGAGGGTGAAAAGCCCAGTGGAGAGCTGCTGCTGCACCAGGAATAGCCAAAGAGCCGCCAAGGCGCTCCTGGCGGTTTTCTCCTTTATACCGGTCTGCCAGCCATCATAAAACTGGCTGTCATGCCGCCGTCTACCGGCAGAATGGCCCCGGTGATGAAGCTGGCCCGTTCGGAAGCCAAAAACACCACAGCCTGGGCCACCTCCTCGGGCTTGCCCAGGCGGCGCAGGGCGTGCAGGTCTTCCCAGTCCTGGCGGGTGAGTTCGGGGTGCTCGGACATCTGGATGGCTTCCAACACGCTCTCGGTGGCGATGGCCCCCGGTGCCACCGCATTGACCCGGATGTGTAGGGGCGCCAGGTCGAGCGCCAGCGAACGGGTCAGGTTCACCAGGCCCCCCTTGGAGGCGTTGTAGGCGGCATTGTTCTGCTCGGCCAACAGCCCTTGCACGCTGGCCACATTGACAATCGCCCCCCCACCCGAGCGCACCATTTCGCGGGCTGCCAGGGCCGAAAGGTGCATGGGTGCGGTCAGGTTCACTTCCAGGGTTCGCTGCCAATCGGCCAGCCCCACCTTGAGCGCCGAGCCGGGGGCGGCGATGGCGGCGTTGTTAACCAGCACGTGAATGCTGCCCCACTGTTTGACGGCCTGCTCCACGAAGCGCGCACGATGCTCGGGCAGGGCCAGGTCGGCGTACACGAACAGAGCCCCCAGGCGCTTGGCTACCTCGAGGCCCTCCGGCCGCACATCACATAGCACCAGGAGGGCCTGCTCATGGGCAAAAGCCTCGGCAATGGCCCGTCCAATACCGCGGGCCGCTCCGGTAATCAGCACCACCTTGCCACGAAACATGCTGAAAGTTTAACCAAAAGCGGCCCAGTCAGGGGCGGCGGGTTTGGCCGTCCAGGGTGAGAAGCGGGCCGTACAGGTCGGGCCGACGATCGCGAAAGAAACCAAAACTCGCCCGGAAGGCGCGGGCTTCTTCCAGGTTTAAATCGGCCAGCAAAACGGTCTCTTCGCTGCGGCCTGCCTCGGCCAGCTTGTTGCCCATGTAGTCGGCGATGAAGGAGGAGCCATAGAAGGTCTGCTCGAGGCCCTCCACCACCTCGGTGCCCACCCGGTTGGCGGCGGCCAGGTAGCAGACGTTGGCCACCGCATGGCCGATCATGGCGCGCTGCCACATGTCCTTGGTATCGATGCCGCCGGCCTCGGCGGGCTCGGAGCCAATGGCGGTGGGGTAGAGGAGAATTTCCGCGCCCAGCAGGGCCATGCTGCGGGCACACTCGGGGAACCACTGATCCCAGCAAATGCCCGCGCCCACCGGGCCAAAGCAGGTGGGGAAGGCCTTGAAGCCGGTATCGCCCGGGTTGAAGTAGTACTTCTCTTCGTAGCCGGGGCCGTCGGGGATATGCGACTTGCGGTAAGTGCCCAGGATTTCGCCCGTGGCGTCAATCAGGGCCAGGCTGTTGTAGTAAGCCTGCCCGGCCTTCTCGAAAAAAGAAATGGGCAGCACCACGCCGAGTTCCTGGGCCAACTGCTGGAAGTGGGGCAGAAAAGGGTGATTTTCGACCGGATTGGCCAGGGCAAAAAACTTATCCCGCTCGGCCTGGCAAAAGTAAAGATTCTCGAATAGCTCCGGCAGCAGCACAATTTGCGCCCCCTTTGCGGCGGCTTCGCGCACCATCCGGGTGGCCTTGGCCACGTTGTGGTCGCGGTCTGCTGTCATGGACATTTGCACAACGGCAAGTTTGGTCATGAGGGCTCCTAAAGGTTAATGGTCTATGGCCGAACTTCGAGGAACTCGGCTGCACTCAGCGCGGGTCGTGAGCAAAAGGACGTTCATTGAGCAGGACGAAGGGTTGGTTGGTTGAAACTGGATGGCAGTGTGCCCTCGGGTTGTTTACAGGGTTGTCCTCTTGTGCCTGAGTTACCCATTCCATAGCCTACCCTCCGGTTGCTGCTGGGTGACGCAGTGGAAGCTGCCCCCGCCGGTGATGAGATAGCGGCTCTTGAGGCCGATGACCTCGCGCCCAGGGAACAGCGGGCGTAAAATGGCCAGCGCCTTTTCGTCGTTAGGGTCGCCGTAGATGGGTACCAGCACGGCTCCGTTGGCAATATAGAAGTTGGCGTAGGTCAGGGGCAGGCGGGTTTGATCGTCCAGCCAGATGGGGTTTTGGGGTAGGGGGAGCTCCACGACGCGAAAGCCCCCCAGGCTTTGCAGGATTTCCAGGTTTTCTTGCAAAGGGCGGTGGTTGGGGTCGTCGGGGTCGGAAGAGACCGAGGTGACGATGGCGCGGGGCGCGGTGAAGCGGGTGAGGGTGTCGATGTGCCCGTCGGTGTGGTCGCCCTCGAGCCCATGGCCCAGCCAGACTAGGTGGTTGATGCCCAGGTACTCGTTCAGGTAGCCCTCGAGGGCCTCCTCGTCGAGGCCGGGGTTGCGCTCTGGCGAGAGCAGGCACTGCCGGGTGGTGAGGCCCATCCCCTCGCCGTTGACCTCGAGGCTCCCGCCCTCCATCACGATGCCCGCATGGAACAGCCGCAGGCCCAGAATGCCGGCCATGTGCAGGGGCATCTGGTTGTCCTGTTGGGCAGGATACTTCCCTCCCCAGCCGTTGAACTCCCAGTTGACGGCGGCCAGTTCGCTTGCAGGGGCTGCTTTTTCCTGGCTCGAGCGGGTGACAAAAATGGCCCCTGAGTCGCGCAGCCAGCAGTCGTCGTGGGAGATGCGGTGGAAATGGATGGGGCCCGAGAGGCGTGCTCTGGCGTCTTGCTCGGACTCCTGGTCATTCACTACCAGGTGAACCGGCTCGAAGCGGGCCAGGGTGTTCACAAAAGCCGCGAACTCCTGTCGCACGGGCTCCAGGTAGCCCAGCCACTTTTCGTCGTCGTAGGGCCAGGCCGTCCAGGTAGCCGCGTGGGGGGCCCATTCGGCCGGCATCGCAAAGCCCAGATGGCGGGGGGTGAGGGTCTTCTCCACAAAAACTAGAGTATAACACCGCGAAAAAAGCCCACAAAACTACCAGGCCGTCCGCAGGGCCGCGTCGAGGTCGGCCCAGAGGTCTTCGGCATCCTCGATGCCCACGCTAAGCCGCAGAAGGGAGGGCGGCAGGTGCTCCTGCCCGGGGATGGCCGCCCGGCGTTCCATGGTGGACTCCACCGCCCCCAGGCTGGTGGCGTGGCGGATGAGCTGGACGCGCTGGCAGACCGCATCGGCCTGGGCTGCCCCGCCGTGCAACTCGAAGGAGAGGATGGTGCCAAAGCCCTTCAGCACGCGTCGGGCTGTGGCGTGGGTGGGGTGGGAGGGCAGGCCCGGGTAGCGCACGCGGGCCACCCGGGGGTGTTGCTCGAGGCGTTCGGCCAGCACCTGGGCGGTCTGCTGTGCTCTTTGCAGGCGCAGCTCGAGCGTTCGGGCCCCCCGCACGGCCAGGAAGGCCTCGAGGGTACCGGGGGTAGCGCCGCTCAGCATGCGGGACCGCCGGAGGGCCTGCCAGAGGGCTTCGTCGCGGGTGGTGGCTACCCCGCCCAGCAGGTCGGAGTGGCCGCCGATGAACTTGGTGACGGACTGGATGGATACCGTGGCCCCGAGCTCGAGGGGCTGCTGGTTCAGGGGGGTGGCGAAGGTGTTGTCCACCGCCAGGATTGCGCCGGGTTTGCGCGGGGCTTGAGCGATGGTCGCCAGATCCACCACCGTTAGCAGGGGGTTGGAGGGGGACTCGAGCCAGATCAGGTCGGCCACCGCACAGGCCTGAACCCAGCCTTGGGTGTCCTCCAGCGCCAGCCGCTGCACGCGCCAGCGCTGCTTTTCAGCGCCCGCCAGAGCCAGCCCCACCACCCCCTGGTAGCAGTCGTCTGGCAGCACCACCCCTGCCCCTGCCGGCAACTGCTCGAAGACCGCTGCCACGGCGGCCATCCCGGAAGCAAAGGCCACGGCCCGCCCGGCCTCCAGGCCCCCCACCAGGGTCTCGAGGGCCTCCCAGGTGGGGGTTCCGCCGTCGCGGGCGTAGGCCCGCTCGGTTCCCAGAAGGAAGTTAGAAGCCGGCACCAGGGGGGTATTGAGGGGTTGGCCGGGCTCGGACGGGCGGCCTGCGGCCACTAGCCAGGAGGCCGGCTTGAGTCGGAAGGGGGGATTCATGCCAGGAGTATACCGACCCTGGTAGACTCTTCCCATGGCCCAACTGTTCAACGCCGACACCGGAGCGCTTATCGGCGAGATTAGCGATGCCCAACTGGAGTTCCTGGTCTCGCAGATGGAAGAAGAGCACGCCCTCGATCAGGACTACTACCTGAACGCCGACCTGCTCGAGACCTGGCACGAACAGGGCGCCGACCCGGCCCTGCTGGAGATGCTACAAAAAGCCATGGCGGGCAAAGAAGATCTCAGCGTTCGCTGGTCCAGATAAATTGAACAGGCGGGTTTTTTCCGAGCCCGGAACTCAGGGGTCTGACAACCAAGAATTCAGCATGCACTTCAGTGCAGCGTTGCATAGATCCCCATACACTGCCCACCCTCCCCGAGCAGGGGAGGGCAGGGGTGGGGTTGCTATGGAAGGACAAATCCCCTGGTATAGCCATCTCTTCGACGCTGTATTCAGTGCCTCCCAACGAGCCGCAAATCGCAATTATGGGCAATCAACATGCTTCAAAACATGCCGCATAAGTTACCGCTGCACGCAGTACCCAGGGCTACGACAGGGTGGCCTCGTCCATCAGCCCCTCGGCCCAGGCCTCGAGGTGGCCCACATCCCCAATCGAAAGCGCAACCCCTTCAGGGTAGAGCAGACGGGTGATAGAGGTGTTCTGGATCTGGAACTTGCGCCAGGAGCCGTTTTCTAGCTCGAGCACGATTTTCAGGGCAGCCCGAATTACCCCCCCGTGCGTCACCACGATAAACCGCCCATCCGGCAGATCGTTCAAAAACGCCTGTACCCGGCGGGCCAGGTCGGCCATGCTCTCGCCGCCGGGGCGCCGGGTGTTCCAGGGGTCCTGCTGGATGGCCGCATGGAACTCGGGGTAGAGCCTCTCCATCTCGCTGCGCAACAGACCTTGCAACTCCCCCGCATAAATTTCGCGCAGCCGAGGGTCGTAGATCGGCACAAGGTGCAGGGCCTCCGCTACCGGCTTGGCGGTGAGCGCGGCCCGTTGGAGGTCGGAGCTGTAAAGGCCATCAAACCCCTGTCTGCAGGCAGCCAGGCGCTCGGCTACCCGGTAGGCCTGGTGCAGGCCCTGGGGCGAAAGGTTGATGTCGTAGTGTCCTTGAAAGCGCCCCTCGGCGTTCCAAGGCGTTTCACCATGGCGCAGCAGCCAGAGTTCTTTCATACGGTAGGGGGGCAGGGTTTCAGACGACCTTAATCCCTGACCCTTCCATGATATAGCCTACCGGGTAGCTTTGGGTTAAAAGTGTCCCGGCCCCAGATGCCATATCTGAACTTAGAACCAAAATGTAACCAAGCCCCATGTTGAACACGCGGAACATCTCCTGCTCGGCTACGTTTCCAGCCCGTTGTATTAGCTCAAAAATGGGGGGGACTGGAAAGGTTCCACGCCGGATTTCAGCCCCCAGCCCCTGCGGCAGCACCCGGGGCAGGTTTTCGTAAACGCCGCCGCCGGTAATATGGGCCATAGCCCGAATTTCGATGCCCTCGCGCTGGAGCAAATCAACTTCCTCCAGGTAGCAGCGGTGGGGTACCAGGAGGGCCTCGGCCAGCGACTGCCCGCCGAGCTGGGGCCGGGGCTCTTTCAGGTTCCAGCCCGCGAAGACCTTGCGGGCCAGGCTATAGCCGTTGGTATGCAGCCCGGAAGAAGGCAGGGCCAGCAGCACATCGCCCGGCTGCACCTGGGCGCCGTCCACAATTTTGTCCTTATCCACCACCCCCACAATGGTGCCCACCAGGTCGAGGCCCCCTTCGTGGTAGACCCCGGGCATCTCGGCGGTCTCGCCGCCCAGCAGGGGCATGCCTATGGCTTTGCAGGCTTCGGCCAGCGATTCCAGTACCGCTGCGAGTACCTCGGCCTCGAGGCGGGCGCTGGCAATATAGTCCATGAAAAAGAGGGGCCTGGCCCCCTGCACCAGCAGGTCGTTGACCGAGTGGTGCACCAGGTCGAAGCCCAACCCCCCGTAGCGCCCGGTCTGGGCGGCCAGCAGGGTCTTGGTGCCCACCCCGTCGGTGGAGGCCACCAATACCGGCGCGGCCATCTCCTTGAGCCGGGAGACCTCCATCATCCCCCCAAAAGCCCCGATGCCCCGCAGCACCTGGGGGGTGTAGGTTTCCTTGATTTTTTGGGCGGCTGCTCTCAGGGCCCCGGCCTTGCGGTCAATGTCTACGCCCGCCTCCTGGTAGTTCATAGCTCCACCCCCAGCATCTCGCTCAGCAGTTTCTTGACCACATCGGCCTTGGCGGTGCCCCTGGTTTCTTTCATGATGGGGCCCAGGAGGGCGTTGGCGGCCTTGAGGTTACCGCCCTTAACCTGCTCTACCACCCTGGGGTGGGCGGCCACCACACGCTCCACCAGGGGCTTGAGCGAGCCTTCATCCGAAACCGAGCGCAGGCCGCGCTCCTCCACCAGCTTGATGGGGCTGGCCCCGGCCATCACCTCGGGCAGAAGCTGCGCGAGGACGCGGTTGGTAATCTCGCGACGCTCGAACAACCCGGCCAACTGAGCCAGATGTTCGGGGGTGAGGGCGGTCTGCTGTACCTCCTGTTGGCGCTCGTTCAGGTAGCTGGCCACATCGGCGTTGAGCAGGTTGGCGATGGTTTGGGGGTTGCCCTGGTACGAGGGCCAGCGCCTCATCGAAGAAGCGGGCCAGCGAAGCGTTGTAGGCCAGAATCTCGGCGTCGTAGGGGCGCACCCCACGCTCCACGTAGCGGGCGTACTTTTGCGCAGGTAGCTCGGGCAGGGCGGCTTTGAGCCGGGAAAGCCAGGCCTCGTCTACCACAATGGGGGGCAGGTCGGGGTCGGGGAAGTAGCGGTAGTCGGCCTCGCCCTCCTTGAGGCGCATCAGGTAGGTTTTGCCGGCGGCTTCGTCCCAGCCCAGGGTGGCTTGCTCCACCCGGCGCCCGCTGCGCAGAAGTTCCTGCTGGCGCTTGATCTCGAACTCGAGGGCCCGGGCCACGCTCCTGAAAGAGTTGAGGTTCTTAATCTCCACCTTGGTGCCCATAGGCCCCCCCACCGGCCGCACCGAGACGTTCACATCGGCCCGCATCTTGCCCTCCTCGGGGTTGGCCTCCGAGACCCCCAGGGTCTGGGCTATCGAGCGGATGTGGGACAGGAAGATCCGGGCCTGCTCGGGGGTGCGAATATCCGGCTCGGTAACCATCTCGATGAGGGGCGAGCCGGCCCGGTTGAGGTCAATCAGCGAGTAAGCGGCGCCGTCCGGGTGGGTAGATTTGGCGGCGTCCTCCTCCAGGTGCACCCGCTTGATGCGCACTTTTTGGCCCTCCACTTCCAGATACCCGTGCTCGGCGATGGGCAGGTCGTACTGGGAGATCTGGTAGTTTTTGGGCATGTCGGGGTAGTAGTAGCTCTTGCGATGAAACTGCGTCCAGGAGGCGATGCTGCAGTTCAGGGCCAGCCCAAACAGGATGCCAAAGTCCACCGCCTGGGCATTCACCACCGGTAGCACCCCCGGCAGCCCCAGGCAGACCGGACAGGTATGGGTGTTGGGCGGGTCGCCAAAATAGTTGGCGTCGCAGCTACAAAACATCTTGCTTTTGGTTTTTAGGTGCAGGTGGACTTCCAGCCCCACCACCGCTTCGAACTCGGGCATACCCTGACCATTATAGGTCCAGACGGCCCAAAGGCGCCGTCGGTAAAAATTTGTCCACGACACTCCAGGCACAAGGGGTTTTATCCATTTGGCGTTTGGCCTTGCAACATCGATCATCATGGGGCCAGATGTCCCCCGTGCACGGTAGAAGCCTGCCGAGGTAGGTGTTACAATCTGGGTTGCTTGCTCGAGCAAGCCCTTTGCGCTCGTAGCTCAGTTTGGATAGAGCGAAGGTTTCCTAAACCTTAGGTCGCAGGTTCGAGTCCTGCCGGGCGCACCAGTTCTGGACGAAAATAACCGGGTACGTTCACCCGGTTATTGCACTTAATGACACCTTATTGACACCTTACGTCCGCAATTCAGTATAGCTATTTGCCCAGGCAATAATCTGGTTCACGTACCTATCCGCCCTGGCCCCATTGGTATATGCCGTTGGGCCTTGGTTGTACGCATGAAGGGCAGCGCACCAGGTGCCAAATCGTTTTTGCTGCTTGGCCAGATAGCGGGCTCCGGCTTCCACAGCATCTCTCAAACGGGCAGGATGCGGCCAGGGAATCGGGTCACCTGGCCAGCGTGCCGGGCTGGCCAGGCCAACCTCGGTAAAGACCACCGGCTTAACCTGAAGCGGGCCTATTGCCCACTGATTTTGCACTGCTTTTTTGATGGCCTCGTCTGTCCATCCGATGGCTTCATACCGCCCGGTGGTTACTGTGGGGATAAAACTGCTTTCGCGTCGCGCCAAAGCTACCAGCAGATCCAGGGGTACATTGTTTTTGATGGCAGATTCTACCAAAAATTCAGCCAGATATTTAGCGTAGGTTTTGCCAATGGTATCTGGAACAAATCCCATGCCGTTGGCGGTGTCGTTCACCTTGCCGTTGTAGTCCAGGATGGCCCGCCACACACGGTTTTGCAGTTCGGCCACTGTCTTGGCTGGCGCCGGCGGCAAACCTGAAGCAGGGTAGCCGCAGGCTGCACCGGTGGTGGGGGTTGCTGGTGGTTTGGCGTTTGGATCAATGCTCGAGGTGTTTCGAGTTCGTTGATACACCAAAAGCCCTATTCCCCCCCAAACCCAGGGGCTAGTTAGAAGTTTTGCCCAGGCCATCTTCAATCCCCCTTGCTGTCCGCCTCAATCCCTTTCTGCCTCGGTTGTGCGTTATCATCCCGCTGCTTCCGTCATACCAGCCATAGCCGTTCAGGTCAAAGTAGACCACGCTGCCCTTGCTCACTCCCGGCACGTGGCTGTAAATATGGCGGATGTTGTGCCTGGTTCGCACCACCAGCTGGCTAATGGCATTACTGGCCGGCACCGTTGGAGCTGTAGGCCAAACCGGAAGGGGAATCATGATTCAAGGTTCAGGTCGATCCAGCTCGAGACCAGCTGCACAATCAATCCCCCAAAGTTGGCTGCCGGAATGATTGCAGAGCGCCACTGGTATACGTTGCTGGCTTTGATGTATTTCAGTTCACTCAAAGCCGCGCTTGCTGCTTCCTTTTCGGTGAGGTCGCTTTTGTTCACCGAGTAGGCCGGATCCGATAAGGTGAGCGTGCCCAGATCGAGCATCTCTGCCTGATCCATGAGTTTTGCCTTTACTGAGAACTGAAAGTGTTTTGTCATGGTCACACCCGCTGTACGTTCATTCGTAGCGCCAGTTTTAGCCGGTAATCTTTGTCTTTGGCAATAGGGTTATCTGCCCCCGAGCCATCCACAAAGCGGATTTTGTAGGACACAAACCAATCAACAAATCCAGCTAGCCCATAGGCAAATATATTTTGGTTATTTGCCTCAGGGCCTCTCTCCCCTTCTACATCACGGTAGTAGTTGCCGTTGGTGTATGCCAGTCGCTCACCATATCGCCCACCGTTGAAGCTTGTGGTATCCAGGTAGGTCATATTTGAGGCCTGAGAGGTCACCCAGTGCCCGATTCGATCTGCCTTATTATTGTCCCCGATGAATCCACCGTAATCATTATGTGGGCTGTCTTCTGTGCCTATCCACAGGCCTTTTACCAGCCGCGTCAGCACAACATTCCCGCTGTTGTCCAATAAGTTTATGGATCCCTGCGCGGTTTCGGTTGTTGGGGTCAGCGTTACTTCAAAGTGATAGGTGATTGCTAATCGTTCGTTGCTCGTTTTAGTTATGACGATGGGGTTCCCCCCACCGTCCCGAAATAGCTCTCGTGTATGTGTGCCATCGGCGCTGTTAGGGCTATGGCTTCCCCCAAACTCAGTGAGGTTGCCGTTGGCCTGGCTGTAATCAAAAGCCCGCGTGAATGTAATGCGGTGCACCCCATCGCTCAAACGCTGACGTGTGCGGCCTGCCCCCAGGCCCAGATTGGCGGCGGTTCGGGCTATTTCGTTGCTCAGACCGGTTTGATTGTTGGCGGGTGCGGTTGTTCCTGTTCCCACCGCTACGTATACGAACATCTGCTCAAAACCCCTGTAATCTATGATTTCTACGGGATGGATAATAATTCCACCCCAGTTGGCCAGGCCATGATCCAGGCCCTTGTTCAAAATCAGGTTGTGTTGCGCGTGGTAAAAATGCGGTTTATTGCTGCCACGGCGATATTTTGTTACTTCTATCCAGGCTCTTACGCCAACGGAGAGGGGGACTCGAGCTGTGATTTCGGGCGTTAGGTGATTCAATTTCATAGGTGATACCGTCCGTTAAGTGGCTCAATCTGCGCGGTTAGGCCCTCGGTAGCGGTGTAGCGGATGACTGCCAGCGCATAGGTGCCTGGCCTGGGCTCGATCTGGCCGGCCAGGGCCTCGGTAGCGGTGTAGCGGATGACTGCCAGCGCATAGGTGCCCGGCTTGGGCTCAATCTGCCCGGCCAGGCCCTCGGTAGCACTCAAAAAAATTGCTGCTGGGGTATAGCTGCCCGGCCTGGGTTCGATTTGCCCGGCCAGGGCCTCGAGCGCGGCGGCATCTATGCGAGCAGGCAGATATGTCCCATTCAATGCGTTTACCTGTCCTGCCAAATACTCTGTGCCAACATCAATCGGATAGAGGGCTGAACGCAATGCGTAGGTAGGCGTTGTTTCGTTGCCCAGTAGCAGCTCATAGCGCCAGGGAAGCACTATGGCCTGATCCAGATACATAGGTTCTGGCAATAAGGCCAGGCTGTACTCAGTCGCCCATCGGTCGCGCTGGAGCCGATATTTTACTTCTGTTCTACTGCTATCCAGATAAAACAGCACTCCATCTGAATTGCCCACTATTCCATTTAGCTGGGCATCCATGAGCAGCACCGGGTCTACCCCAGGCCCCAGATTTTCTACATCAAATTGCACCGCCACTGGGTCCCAGAACCACACATGCACACTGCCAGAGCGCTCCCAGGCAATCATTGGCCGGGCGGCCTGGTCGGATTGGCACGATAGATGTCGATCTGTATTTTGCAGCTGTGGCAGCGGCTCAGGGCTGTTCTGTTCCAGCCACGTGCCTCCTGCCTCTTTGTAAAGCTTCAACCCCTGCCCTTTATTCCAGATGCAGGCCCAGGAGAACCCAAATAGTGCGCTAAAGCTTCCATCGCCCACAACACCTATGGCCTGTGGGCCTCGGTATATGGCCACCTCGGGCAGGTGGTGTCGTCCTCGTTTGCTGGTGTGGGCGATAGGCGTGATCATTGCAGATGAATTTGCACAACGGTTCCGGCGGGGTCTGGGATCACCTCGAGCTGTTCGAGGGCAAAACTTAGGTCAAGGGTTGCCCCCGACAGCAGCTTGTAAGGCCCTGCTCGTTTGCCACGGGCATGGAAGTACAGATCTGCCGGGTTGTCTCCAACGTTGGCAATGTGCCCCCGCGTGGCGGGTTTCCCCAGCCCAGCCTGCACATCCACCAGTCCGGCTGTGATTTGTGCGATTAGCGGCAGGTTGCGCGGGTCGTGCGCCGGCAGGTCGCGCACGGGGGATCCAAACTCGTACTCGAGCATCCGCTGCATCGCAGCCAGCCGCTCCTCTATGCACTTCATCTGAGCCGCGCTGGCCCGCAGCTCGTCCAGCGCGGCTAGCAGATCGTTGGGATTCAGGTTTGCCAGGAAGTTGAACATGCGGAGCTCTCCTTAGGTTTGGTGGGGGTTTCCAGTTGCTTGCTCACCAACCAGCCCAGCAATGCGAGAATCAGCAAATACACCGTGGCCAGGCCCAGGGCCAGGCCCACCCCGTTGCGGTAGGACTCCCAAAAGGTGGGTGCGTTACTGCTGCTTTCCACTGGCTGCCACTCCCAGAATCGCACCCAGCACCGCCACCACACCCAGGGCCACCAGCGCAGCGGTCATGTAGCCCAGGCCGAAGCGGAAGCCATCGCCAAAATCTAGATTTGTGTTCATCAGTTCAACCTCGCTTTCTGTTCCATGTATGCGCTTCTCATTCGCGTTAGGGCGGATTCTATTTGCGCTTTGGCAATCGAACGGTTGACCCCTGGGGCCATCTGTTCCACCAGCTCAATCGCCTCGCGCATTTTTTCGGTAGATCGCACCTCTGCCGGCAAATCGCTTTTGCGATAGCGCTCTTCTACCGCCAGCACTGCCTGCTCTGCTATTTTGGGCAACCGCTCGGCCAGCCATTTTTCGTAGTTGCCGCCAATGATGCGCACCAGGCTCGCCAGCACAGGCCCGATGATGGGCACCTTGCCCACCACCGCCACCAATAGACCTGCCAGCAACGAGATCACACCAACGGCCAGCGCGGCTTGCACAGCCCACACGATCCAGGTTTGGGTAGGGGGGATAAAGTCGGTCAGGTTCATTTTGTCACCAAAACTTGCACAGGCTCGGGAATCGCTTACACGGATCGCCTACGCTATAGCCAAAGGGACTCCGGTCAACCACGTCTGAGTTTCCCAGTGGGGATGGATCGGGTGAGGAAGGTTCGGGAGCGGGAGCAGGATAAGCGGCCTGGACTTGGCTACTTTTAATCAACCAGTACCCTCCCAGGGCCAGCCCCCCCAGCACCAGCACCGTTAGAAGCGTGTCTTTATCGTTCATCTTAACTCCACATGTCCCAATAGGCAGGGCGGTCTTCGACGTATGAGGGCTTGATGGTGTCTGAGTATTTTGGCGTAGTTGCAGCCCCCACCATATCAATGCCTTGTACCGGCCCTCCGGCTATTGCAATCACTTCCGGCTTTGGGATAGGTTGCGGCTGATCGTAAATGACAGATGCCGGGTTTGTTTTGGCTACACCCCCTCTGTCGCTGCACCCGCACGGCGTACCTGCCCAGCTTCCGTCCGCACACTGGGTAACTATCTGGGCACAGGCAAAATCAGCAATGGGCGTTGTTGGTTTTGGGTTGTTCGCATCCGGGCTTGGTGCGGTTGGATTGGATTGGCGGCCAGCGAGCATATACGCTCCCAGGCCTAGCCCAGCTAGCAATGCACCCCCCAACAGCAGCTTTACGTCCACACCACACCTCCTGGATCGGGCACCTGGCCGATGGTACTGGTGTCGCCGGTATCGGTCTCACCAGGCCCTACCGGCCCGGCAAAGCCAGGCATAGCCGATTGCCGACCAATCATCATGCCCAGCCATAGCGCCAGGCCTGCGGCTGCGGCAATGATTACGAGCGTTTTTCCGTCCATACATCATCCTCTTTGCGAAAATGCACTCCCTGCCGGCTCATGTACGCCTGCATATAGCCAATCGCGCGGTGCAGCTCGAGGCGGATCAGGCGCACCTCTTTGTGCGTATCGCTAACGCTGGCGAGCAATCTGAGGCTGATCACAACCAGGGCCACCAGGCTGACCATGCCCATCCCCAGGTCAGCAATGGCTTTCCAGGCCGCAATATCGCCCATCAGTACACCCCCTTGGCGTTGAGGTCTCCGATTTTCTTTTGCACTTCCGCTATTTGCTGGTCAATCTCCTGGATTCTGGCTTTGGCCAGCTGATACCTTGCGCTCGCAGCCTGGGCCTGGGCCTGGCCTTGCCGAATGATGCCCATCAGATTTTCCCAGCGGGCACGGTTGTGCTCGCCCTTCATCTCTACTGTTCGCTCAGATAATGCGCCTATCCCGGTAATGGCGGCTTTGCATTGGCGCAGGATGGCTTGATTGGTCTTTTGTCCGGTTAGCTCCCACCATTCATTTATGCCGCATACAGGAAAACCGTTGCAGCGATAGGTAAATTCTGGATCCAGTGCGTACCCCTCGCACACGCTGCCTCCTGCCGCTTCGGCTTGTTGAAGATCAATCTCTGCGCTCAGGCGTTCACTTTGCAGCCGTGCCAGGTCAGATCTATATGAACTCAGCAGTTGCAGCAGCGTGGCGTTTTGTTGTTCAGCGCTTGGCTGGTTGGTATGGGTGGGGATGTTGGGCGCATTTGCAGGGGTTTTAGGGGCCAGCGTTTGCACGCTTTTTTCTGCCTCGGCTTTTTGGTTGGCCAGCACCAGGCCCACACCCACCACGGCTACCCCGGCCACTCCCAGCACTAGGGCAGCGTTGCTCATGCAGCCCCCCTTTCGGCCAGGTAAAAGGCCCCGGCCACCAGGGCCACCCCGGCCAGCGCTACCAGGGCACCGCTAAAGGCCCGGGTTTTGGCAAAGCTGTAGTAGGCCCGGGTGCGATCTGTATCCCCTTGCTGTTGCGCCAACATGGCCTTCATTTGCGCTTCAATCTGGGCCAGGCGTTGCCGGGTTTCCAGGGTGGCGATGCCCAGGCGGAGGTCGGCCTCGAGGCGCTCTTTTTCAACCCGGAGCGCTTCATAGGCCACATCCGCTTGACGGCGGCGGGCGTCCCAGTTGAGCAGCCCCCCTGCAAATCCCAAAATAGCCGTCAGCGGTTCCATTTCCATTATTCCTTGATTTGTTTGACCACCAACAACAGCACGGCGACCCCACCCACCCCCAGCGCCACCCACAGCCAGGCGGGCGTGCCGGCGGCCTGGGCCTGGGCTTGATTTGCCTTTGCCTGCTCTTGCAGACGGCGTTCACGTTCCAGCGCCAGGGCATCCTGGGCCCGTTTCCATGAGGGGTAGTCAATGCGCTCGTAAATGCCCAGCCCGGCATCCACAGCGCTCACGATGTCATTGATGGCTTTGAGCCAGTCCGGGCTATTGGAGCCAGAAGGGGCCGCCATCGGCATGGGGTCATAGCCCCCAGCCACATAGTTGCTGTAGGGATTTGCCAGCGCGTTGGAGACGCCAAAGCTCATAGTGTCCCCCTACAGGTTGTTCCTTGCCGACAGCTCGGCCATCTTCACCAGGCGGCTGCGATCCAGCACATTCAATTTCCGGCTTTCCGCGTAGATGTGCAGATAGTGATTAGCTCTATCATTCCAGACCATCGGCACATTGGTGGTGTACACCTCGAGGCTGACCCGCATACCGGGCACCAGGTTTACCTCGTTGGCCCAGGCCCACATAGCTTCCAGGTTGGACTGCTCGAGGCTGTGAAGCGCTGAAAAGCTGCCGTTGAAGGCGGTGGCTGCCGAATCGTCTATTCCGCCCAGCTCGCGCAGCACCCGGAAGCGGAATTGCCCATCGCTATGGGTGTAGTAGATTTCGATTCCGGTGTTGCTGGTGACCCCAGCGGGCTCGGTAAAGGTGATGGTGTTGGTGTTGTAGTTGATAGCAGTGATGGGGCACTTTTGCCAGTTAGACCCCACCAGCGCCCATACCGCTATCTCGGGGTGGAATAGCGTTGGCAGGGTGGGCGAGGCCTGCCGGGTTTCAATCAGATTGGGCACAACCACGTTGCGAGCAGCGGGTGCGCCCAGGTTTTGCCCGGCACGCACGGCCAGTCCCTTGAGATACATGCGGATGCGCCGCTCGCCAGATCGAATTTGCACCTGCCGATCTTCCGGCACCCGGAACTGGGCCAGGCTAAACCATTCGTTGGGCCGATAGGGGAGACCGCTAGCGCTGAAATCTTCTTCATCCAGCCAGGCGGTCAGCCACGGGCTATCGGGCATGGCGGCCTGGGCTTGCATTGGAGCTACAGGGGCCACCGGCTCAGGATTGACAGGGCGGCGGCCTTGCAGGGCCCCCAGACCCCGGCTGATGTTGTCGCGCAGTTGTTCAAAGAGGCCCATCATTTCCCCCTACACGTTGGAGTTGTCTACCCCGGCGGGCAGCTCCAACCGGGTACCGGACTGAGTCAGATCTACACTCACACTGCTTTCTACGTAGACCTCGAGCTGCTCCTCTTGCCGGAATCGAATCGCCTGAATCTGCGCCCCTACTCGCAAAGGCGCCAGGGTTTGCAAGATGTTTTGGTAATACTTTGCATCCCGCTGCTGGCTTTCGGTCAGGTCATAGTAGGCGGCATACTGCACTTTGGCGATGAACTCGGGGTGGTCATCCGGGCGCGAACGCTTGGCGATGATCAGGTCAGAGTCCGGCGGAATCTGGTTGCCTGCGTTGTCGTACAGCTTGGCAATCAAAGGCAGGGGGTTGGGCAAAATCCAGGTGGCCCCGCGAGGCACAGTGAAAGTGCCTACTTTTACTCGCTGCTTACCGCTGAAGCTGGCAAACTCCGGGCTGGTGAACAGCACGGTGATGGGTCGTGCGGCAGGATTGATCTGTTTGATTCGTTCAAAGGCTTCTTGCATGGTCTCTCCTTAGTCGATCTGGAATAGGGTCATGACCAGATTCGCAAACGATCCGGCGGCCACCCCCAGACCGATATAATCTGCTGTTGCGTCCTCAATCAGGTTGTTGTTGATCAGAATTGTGCCAAGCAGCACCCCCGCTAGGTTAAAAACAATCCGGGACGTGTAGGCGTTCTGATTTTCCTTGCCCACAATGGGCTTGCCGTCTTTTCCCACCTGCCAGTACACCACCCGGCCATCTTTTCTATCGGCCCAGCCGAAGATGTCACGGCGTTGGGTGTACAGGGTTTTGCGCAGCCAGTATGCGCCCAGCACGCCCAGGCTGGTGCTTACTACGATTGGGTTTTGCACCACCTGTAGCGGATTCTGGGCCGATGCCAGCTTACGCATATCATTGGCTTGCGTATTTTCTGCCATATGCCTCCTGCACCCAGGCTGAAAGGCTGTTGGCAGAAAATCAAGGCTGAATTGGACGGCTAAAACAGACGGCTATTCCAGCCGCACAAATACCCGGCCCTGGTTGGCTCGTTTGATTACACCGGCAAAGTCCCGATCCAGATCCTTGATGCCGTACTCGGGGGGCAGGCCGCTCTCGGGTCGGGCCAGGGTGCGCACCCCTTCACCCAGCTCGGGGAACATGTCGGCCACGGCTGCTACCTCTCGAGGCTCAGTCACCCGGAAGGTGATCAGGTGCGAGGCCTGCCGCCTCACCCCGGGGTCAATCCCGCCCGTAGCCCCCTGGAGCATCTGGGTGATGAAGATGGTGTTGTGCCCGGCTTCTCTTCCTCCGGTCAAAACTTCAAAAAGGCCCTTGGGGGTCTGCCCCCTGGGAAAGAAGTGGTGGGCTTCATCGAGCACCAGCAGCACATCCTGCATTCGCATGATCGCCTGGCCCAGATTGTCCAGGAAGGGCCTGGGGTCGTAGCCCGTCACCTGGAAAATCACCCGGCGGTGGCGCTTGAGGGCAGGCTGGGGGTCGCCGTCCTCGCCCACGGTGTAGCGCCCTTCGCACAGCTCGGCAAACTCTCGCTTGCGGTTGACGATGATCAGATGCCGGTAGCGCCCCTCCATACGCCGGATTATCTGCCGGGCCAGGGTGGACTTTCCTGAGCCCGACTTGCCTACAACGAGCATTCGAAAGGTCTGCCTACCGGCCACGCTCGAACTCCGGAATGGTCACCACGGGGATTTTTTCTTTTTGGGCGGCCCGGTACAGGGTTTTGTCTAGGGTGAAAAAACGTAGTCCACGAAATAGCTGCATAGCTAGGACAGTGGCCAGATGTACGGCGTCGGCTCCTTTGAGGGGGTGTTTTTGGCATAGGTCGAATGCTTTGCGACAAACCTTTTTTGAAACCGGAAGTACCAGCCAGTTTTCTAGATTATCCAGCAAAAAGGATTGGATTTTCGCTCTATCGCGTTTACTGAGGCTTTTGTTTCGCACCATAGCCCCGGTTGCACCCGCTATTTCAGGCACAACCAGATTGCAAACGCCAATATATTTTGCCTTTTGGTAAATCGACAAGGCCAAATCGCTGAACTGTTCTTGTGTGTGTAACTGGATCAGCGCGTTGGTATCAAAGATAACCAGCTCATCTTCGCTGTTCTTTGACATATTCAAGCGAGCTTTTTTTGCCTTTGAGTTTGACCTGTGGGGGTAGCGGCCTTTTGTCGGGGTTGGCGGGTTCGATGACCACAAAATCATCTGCCCATGAGTTTGAGTCCGGGCCGATGGTTTTTGGTTTTGGCGTTTTGGGGGCCGCACGCTTCATACTCCCAGCTTATCACGCTTGGTAGTTTTGCCAAAGCTCCCACCCCGCCCACGCAGCCAGGCCAAAGGCTACTATTGCCTGCACGGTCTCGCATTTGGGGCAGCCCTGCCCCGCCCGCAGGTTCTTCACGCGGCCCAGGCCCAGGTAAAGGCCTCCAGCCAGCACCGCGTATGGGAATAGGTCAGGCAATGTTGGCATGTCTTCCCTCCCAACGTTTGGGCCAGACAATCCGGCCTGCCTGGGCCTGCTTTTGCAGGAAGGCCCAGGGGTCTATGTAGTGATTCAGCAGCCGGGCCCTGTCCTGCCCAGGCCAGTCATCCCATCGTTCTGGCCTCTTTTTCAAAACGTCCAGATGCAGGTGCGCCTGCCAGCGGTTGCCAAACCCCTTGCCCACGGTGCCGATGACCTGCCCCGCGCTCACCACCTGGCAGCGCTGCACCAGCACTTTTTCCAGGTGCGCGTAGCGGCTCCACACACCGGGCCCTGGGTGCCACAGCACCACAATGTTGCCCCAGGAAGGCCCCACGTTGCGCAGCACGGCTTCTACCCGGCCATCGGTCAAAGCATGCAGGGGCTGGCCCAAATCGCTATCCCCACCGTCCGGGTGGTTGAGGTCTACCCCGGTGTGAATCCCCCATTCAGCCGGGTAGTTGGGGTCCATGAACGTCACGTCAGGCCGGGGTTTCATTGGATTGATCGGCCAGAAGTAGCGCCCACTTCTGGGAATGTCTGCATTCGGACACGGCAACATGAGGCCACCCCGCCTAGTTAGGAGTAGCAGCAGAATCCCCAGCAGTATCAGCCATGCCCACCCGGGCAGCTTTTGCGGCATTGATCCCTCCATAGGCGCTCATGGCCAGCACCAGCCCACCCAGCACCAGGCGCAGCCATCCAGGCAATTCAGCCAGGTTGCCCATGCCAGGCATCCGATTTCGCCCAATTCCATATTCGGCCAGCGCTTCCCCTACTTTCAGTGCATCCAGTACAGCCGCAGGGGGCAGCATCGGCACTACCCCGGCTTTGTAGGTGGTCATGAAGGCCTGGGCTTCTTCCGGTGTTTCAAAACGCAACCCCAGGGCCAGCACCATAGCTGTCCCGTTGACGATTTCCTCTCCGGTAAACGGAATTACTGCTTCGGGAGCGCTGGGGATTTCCTCAAACGTAGTTGAGGTTTCCTCTGTCAATGGGGTAAAGCTTTCAGCTTCATTCCCAGACGATGCCCCGGTTTCCACCGGCGGGCTGGGGGGTGTGGGGTTGTTCGGCTCGAATGGTTGGGCTTCCATAGTTTCCTTGACTGGCTACTGCTACGACGGCGGCCAGGGCGGCCAGGGCGATGCCTACTATTGGCAGGGATTTACCTTTGCCAGTGCGCTTTTCCGGGGTTTTTTCTTTTGCATTTTCCGATTCTTTTGCATGTGTTGGTTGGGCAGGCTGGGATTCGACCGCTTCCGTGACAATGGGGTCAAGCTGTTCGGATTCCAGCGGCACGCCTTCAGTTATGCCGGTGGGGGTTTCCACCGGCTGGGTCAGGAGTGTTTCGGGTAGTTGCAGTTTCATTTTTTGACGAAGCGTCCTTTTTTATCGCGCTTGGGCAGTTTGCGGCGGGTTTTTTTGCGGGCGCGGGCCATTTTCACCTCCTTGCCAGTAGATACAATCCAAACAGGGCAGCCCCTAAGCCGAGGCCTGCCATTCCTACACCAACTCCACCTACAGCGGTGTCTCGCGCCGGCTGAGATACCAGAGCAAAGGCGGATTTGATTTCTACGACGAATCGGTACGCATAATAGATGGCTCCTGCAATAGCTGCTACCGTGATGATGATTGGCACAAAAAAGGCCGCAGGTTGGTAAAGGTCATCGGTCTGCACCTGGGCCTGGGTTTGCTTGACTCGAAACTGAAGTACGTAATTCCCGCCAGACCTTCCCCAGTCCACCACTTCCACGGCCTGGCCGAATTTGGCCGATAGCACACGTTGGAGATCGGTTCGGGTTGCGCGGCGGATGTCGCCGGATACCACTAGCTCAGCTTCGTACAGCCCTGGCCCCAGTTGTTGGTTGGGGGAGATGGGCACGCGGGTATACGCCATACCCACATGGTCGTTGTGGGTAGTCCCATAATCAAGGCTGGATTAGCCGTCTGAGTTAGCCGGTGGAGTCTGACGCGGTGTGAGAAGTTGGTTTAGCAGCGCAAAAAGCGCAATGACTTTAGCGGCAGCGGCCTCACCCACCCCAGGCAGGGCGGCAAGCTCTTTGATTTCGATGCCGTTGAGGTTGCGCAGGTCGCCCCGGGCATAGCTCATGATGCTTTCAGCGCTGCGGCGGTCGGCCAGCAGCACAGTCATCAGTTGGGTTTGCTGGGCGGTGGTGGGTGTGATGGGGTTGGATTTTCTGGTAAATAGCCGAAAAGCAGATCTCCCGATGTACCCTTTTTTGATGTCCATGATTTACCTCAGATTGAGCGGTGAGCAGTCATCCAGCTGTACAGCGGTGGCCGGGCCCGGTGTGCGCACGCGGTACTCTCCGGCGGAGCCGGCCTCTACTGTCGAGGCGGTCACGTTGCCCTGGTCGGTGTAGACCAGGATGCGCTCAGCTGCGCCAGAGATTTTCAGGCGAATCTCGTAGTTGGATAGCGATACTTGTTCGATTTTCCCCAGGCACTCATTTTCGGGAGTTGGTAGTGCCGGTTTTGCAGTTGGGCTTGCAAAACTGGTGGACGAGCTCGTCGGGTTTGTAGAGGTTACTTGCTCTACTAGCGGTTCGCTAGGCGGCTTCAGCAATAGCCAGCCGAGATACCCAATCAGGCACAGGCCAATGATCAAACGTAGGGGGTTCAGGTTTTTATCGTCCATAGCTGATCTCCTTCAGGGTAGCAAACTCCTTGGGCGAGCGCCGTGTCAGATGCCAGCATCCGCAGTGATGGCATTTGTAAACATAGAACTTTATGCCCTTTCGCCTGCCCAAGAGACGGGCAATCCGCAAAGCAGTTTTCTGATCATTGAACTGCACCTTGTAGCTTTTTTTGCAGATACTTTCAAACTCCATCCAACGCCTCCAAAGCGGCATCTACGGCGGCCTGACCCCAGACGGTGATATAGCCATAAGGCTCCCCATTGCGAGCGGCTTCAAAAAACCGCTCGAGCTTTTGCCGAAAGCGAAAGCATCCTGGAGGTAAGGTGCTGGTTGCGGCCTGTATGGGTTTGATGATGGTCTGTTCTATAGATTCTATGGGTAGGTTGACCCAGTACGGGGGAGTCCTCTTGATGTGCCGATGGCCCCACCACCGCCCTACGTTGCGGTAGTTTTGGGGCACCTTGGATTGGTATTTTTTGGAGGCATATTTGGCGGCCTCCTTTGAAACATAGCCCCAGTGCGCCTTGCGCATGGCCTCGAGGCGGGTTCCCGCTCTAACGTGCTGGAAAAGCCCCCAGTTTAGCCCCAGGGCCTCTACGCCCTGCTGAAGCCACAGATCGGCCATTTTTTTGCCCCACAACTCGCGCTGTGTGTCGTATCCCTCGAGAAGTCGGGCAAGCTTTGGATTATGGCTGATGCTGTGATCTTTGGCACTGCGCCGCCCTGCTACTACAGCACCCCAGGCATGGCCTACCCAGTTCTGCACGGCATCCCAGTCGAGGCCTACGCGCACATCAAAAAAGATCATGTGCAGGTGTGGCGCCCCGCGCTTCTGGAACTCGAGCCACCAGAATACGCGGTAAAGGATTCCCACCACCTCCCACTTCCAGGGCCCCTCCCGGTCTGATATGCGTACTTTCACGCTCACATATAATCCTGATTCCTCTGCTTCCTGGGCTGCTTTCAAGGCCTGAGCGTAACAGCAGTGGCTGCTGAGGTGCTGAGCGCCAAACTTGCGCTCAAACCGCTTCAAGAACGAGTTTTTGTGCTCTTTTACTTTCCGACCGTCTGGGCCCAGCGTGCGGAGCTCCCCCAAAATCTTCCGAGCGTCAGATTTTGTCGCGGCAAATTCCTCTAGCAGATAGCGCAATACCCAGTCGCCGTCAGGGTTATAGCGCATTGCTTCTCGGGCCCGCTTTATTTTTGAGCGTAGATCCTCCAATCGTTCCCAGCATTCGCGAAAACGAACAATCTTTGGCTCGGCTTCGCTGCTCATCAGGGCCCCTCGCCAATCGCCAGGGTAGGTAAGGGTCAGCAGATAATCCGGTTTGAATCCCCGCGCTTCGAGTTCGCGGGTCCTGGCGGTTAGCCGGCTCAGCGCTTGCCGGGTCAGTTTCTCAATCTGGCCGCGCCGGGCATCTGGGTTGACAGGCCTGGGCGTTACCTGGCCCCGGATTCTCATCTTTACGGTGCCGGGGGTGGCCTCGAGGTAGGCCTTCAGGCCTGATATGTGTGCCTGTGCATTTGTGATATTTTTATTATCCACAGGCAGAATGCCGTCCTGGACGTGACCGGCACGATATGCACCATTTGACAAGCCCTCCCCCCCACCCAGATGCCAGGACTGGGTAAGGGCCTGGTCGTACCACCCGTGCACCCGGGAAAGCCGCTCGAGGCCCCCCACCCCTGGGGGGGCCTTGGGCTTACCATGCCGGATGAGGGCACGGTACAGAGCCCGGGGTAGCGGCTGGCCAGGGTGGTTGTGGTTCCACAGGTCAACGGCCCGGTGGATGCCGGTGGCCGTTTCTCCGTAGAAGTTGCCGGTGCCGGTGGTCATGACTGCTCGCGTCGCAATTGCCGCAGGCGGTGCCAGGCCTGGGCATCCGTAAGGCTCATCTGGAATAAATCAAACACCGGCTCTGGCCGCTGCATCCAGGCCAAGGTAGCCAGCAGTGACGGCAGGTCGCTTTGGCTGCGCTCGATGGTCAAGCCGGACGGCTGACGCAGCCGGAACCGAAAAATCCACTCGCCCTGGCGCTTTTCAGCACCAAGGCACTCGAGGTCGGAATCCAGGTAATAGCCCAGCCTGGCTATTTCAGACTGGGCTTGGGCGGGGGTCAAGGTCTCGGGCGTCATAGTGTTCGGATACAAGCAGGATGGCGGCGTTTGTCCCATACAGCGGCAACGTGTCGGTTTGGAATGGGCGCAGCCCCAGGGCCTTGATAACGAAATCGATCTGGGCGTTTGTGGGTTGGCCGTTTTTGCTGGCCACCAGCACGCGCACCTGGTTGGTGTAGGTGCGCCGTATCTGAATGCTGATCGTGGTATCACGAATCGTCATGCTGACCCAGGGGGTGCGGCTTGAACGTCGTGCGTGTTCAGTGGCCAGCGCTAATAGGCCCTTGAGCTCGTTCGATGTTTTAGATTGAGGGGTCATCGCAGATCCTCGAACGATTCGTAGAGCCGGCTGAGCTCAATTGCAAAGTCCCAACTTTCCAATGAAATATTCAGTTCAATCAGCGCTTTGCGGATTCGCTTGATGTACTCCCAGGGCACCTTGGCATCGCTCACATAGCGGCCCTGTTTCTTGGGTGCATAGCGGGCAATCAATAAAGTGGCCTCGAGCAGCTTGTAGCGGGGGTCGTTCGGCGGCCTGATTTTTACCATGACCTTACCCTCGGCCCGCTCGCGATAATCCCATTGGTCGATTTCGTCCTGTGTGGGCAGTCCAAATAGCATCAGCCCCACCTCCCGGTATTCCAGCGGTCGTAGGCACAGCGGATAATGGGATGAAGCAGCGCGTTGGCCTGTTCTTTGCCTTCGCGCAAAGCGACGCCTACATCCAGGTTTTCCAGCAGCAACAACACCCAGCTTGCCCGCTCATCTGCGGGCTGATTCAGGATGGCTTCTGTTGTTGCCTGCACCAGCGTTTCAATGTCGTAGGGCGAGATTTGCATAGTTCCTCTAGACGGGCGAAAGCTCGTAGGGGCCTTCGCCAAGTTCAAAAGCCGTAAGCTTGACGATTCCATGTATCGGGCGGCTTTGCTCTGGCGCCCACATGGTGATGAGGCCGCTTTGGCGGGCGTAGATCCGTATGGGCGCATGGCAGCCCGGGCGGGTCAGATCAAACTCTCGCCCAGGGTTGCGGCGCAGTTCGCGGGCCACGTCGTCAGGCGTTTGCAGCAACATGGTTCCTCCTGTGCATCTGCCATAGGTTGATCCGGCAATCCTCCAGGGCCCACCACTGCTCCACCGGCATATCGCTGGAGCGGAGCTGGTCAATCTGGCGGATGGCCCAGGCTGCCATAGCCTCGCGCTCGATGCCGGGCATGTAGTCCACCACCACCAGCACAGCCCTGAGCAAATCGGCCAGCTGCCGCACCAGTTCGGTGGCCTGGTGGTCGCGCTTGTGGCAGAACCAGTAGAGCGTGCCGTCGGTGTAGATGGCTGGATAGCCAAAAATGACTGCTATGTGCATAACTACCCCCCCAGGCCGCGCAACCAGAGCGCAGCCGTGTCTAGCAAGGCAACCAGCAGCCAGACCAAAAAAAGCCCGGCGGCCGTCAGTGCCATTTCACGTCTAAGCGGCATTTTCATTGCTGATCGCCTCCAATGCGCTCGAGCCACCAGCGGATAGCGAGGTCTTGCATCCGAGACCGGTAAACGGTCACGTATGTCAGCCAAATCAGGTGGTGGTGGTGCTCAGGGTCAGACATACCGCCACCCCCGAATTTCGAAGACGTTGCCCCAGCCGATGTGCTCGAGCCATACGATGCGCTCGAGCTCCGGGCTTTCATATCCTTTGTAGGGCCTGCCCCAGCGTGCGTAGGGTTTATTAGGGTGGTCAAAGGTAAGCTCAATCCCTAGCTCAAAAAGCAAGCTGGCCAGGGCGTCAGTCCGATTGTTCCCAACCCCGATCCCCCAGTCCACAGCCCCGTTTTTCGCCTTGATCTCCCAAATCTGCCCGCCCTCGATGGGGTGAACGGCGTATTTGAGGCTCAGGCCCATGCTGTGCAGCAGTTCCCCAAGATCTTCTAGCGGCTTCTGAATCTGTACTATACTCATACTGTTTCCGTTCCTTTCTGACCCCGGTGACAGCCGGGGTTATTTTCGGTGGGTGTCAGCAGCCAAACCAGGAAAAGCCCAGCGGCAGCAAGAGCAATTTCCCGCGTCAATGGCATTTTCATTTTCATTGCGCCTCCCACTCGGCAGCAAAGGCTGCCGCATCAGCGGCTTCTAAATCCAGCTCCTCGCGCTGCTGGATTTCCCCCAACATTTTTGGGAAAATCGCGCGCAGCGCTTCCTCTAACGATGCACGAGATTCGATGCACCCCGAGCCATTGCAGTTGTGGCACGTGATTTCCTCGCTAGGCGGGCTGTAGGGGTTGTAGCCGTGATTACGCCAGAATGTATAGTGTTCTGCTTTGGTGGGAGCGAGGCGATTATCAAACTCCTCCCAATATTCGCGCCAATAAGGATGCAAAATGACGCCACTTCCTCCACACTGGGGGCACGGCTCGACTTTAGTGACGTAGTACTGTGCTATACTCATGGTGTCTCCTTTCTGGCCCCGGCGAACGCCGGGGTTATTTCCTTGCGTGGGTGTAGTCGTAGCTGGCCCAGGGCTCGGGGGTGTTCAGCCATTCCTCAAGCGCCCTGGCCGGGATGATGATCCGGCGGCCTAGCCTCTTGTGCGGCAGGGTTCCGGCCCGTACCAGCTCGTAAACCGTGCTGGGGTGGACGCCCAGGATTTGCGCGGCTTCTTCGACGCGGTAGGCGATTTTGGGGTTAGTCACGGGGGGCCTCCGGTTTGCGGGGCTGCCGCTTCCGTTGCACTTCGGCTAGCGGGATACGCCACCACTTGCCGGGCCTATACGCCCCAGAAAACTCGCCCCGCTCGCACATAGCGGTTACTGTGCTCGTTGCTACCCCTAAAATCTTGGCTGCTTTGCCTGAGGTTATGAACTTTTCGTTCATGGCTAATGCCAAGTATGAACACAAAGTTCATGACTTGTCAAGTCATAGCGTTCATAGTGTTTACAGGGGGTGAATGACTTATGTTGGTTGCCAACCATAGCATTAGCTGTATGCCCAAAGTCACGAAAAAGGAAAAGCCCGTATGGGGGCGGGCTATTGCTGCTAGGCGAGCTATGTTGGGGAAATCTTTGGTGGATATTGAGAATGAAACAGGGGGTGAGTTGTATCAAGCTCTTATATATCGCCTTGAGAACGGCAAAAAAGACCCTTCTACGCTCACGGTTAGGCAGTTTTCTCTTTTGTTAAAAGCTTTGGGTTGGCGGGCTTCGGATTGGCAGGAACAAACCGGGCTTGAACCCCTTTTAGATTTGGAATCTCCCACGGTTCTTCAACCCGGCGAGCGGGTCAGTAAGCTGCGCTTTTTCATCGAGCCGGTGCGTGGCCTTGCCAGCGCCGGGCGGCCTGTGGATGCCGACGGTATGCCCGTGCTTGCGGACGTGTGGCGCAGGGGTAGCCTGCTGTATCAGGTCGAGGGGGACAGCATGGCCCCCACTCTCAAAGATGGTGACAGGGTGTATGTGGACCCGTCGGACCTCGATTTACGGGAGGGGCGGGTGTACGTGTTCGAGATACCCGGCGATGGGCACACCATCAAGCGCGCACGACGGCTGGACGATGGCGAGCTGTGGCTAGTATCCGACAACCCCAAATACCGCCCCTGGCGGCCTTCCGAGATGCGGGTGATTGGACGGGTGTACTACCACGATCCGGCAGGGGGGCGGTTGTAACGATTGGTCGGTTTTTGAGGGGGTGACTTTTGAATGTGAGAAAACAACAGCCCGTTTTAATGACCCGCAGGTACAATACGGTAGCTATGAGGCACTTTCAGAGCAAGGCTTTTGTGCGTGGTTTTTTGAGCGTGTTTGGGATGTACTCGCCCAGCTACTACAGGGACTACGCTCACAGACATATCCAAAGCCGGGAGCAAAAGCCGTACTGGAATGCCGTTGGCGACTACCTGCGGATCGCAATGCGCAAGATGGATTCCGAGGTAGCCGCGCATGGGCAAAAGAAGGAAACAGAACTTACCCGCTAAACCTTCCCAGGTTGTCAATCCGGTTTCGAAGTCACCCGTAATAGGCACATTCAGCCACATTCAGGGTGAGATAAACGTTAGCCCACTGCCTAAGCCGTCTGACTTCGAGGGCTATGAAAGGGTTTTACCCGGCGCGGCAAGCCGCTTGATGGAAATGGCAGAGCGTGAGCAAAGGGCTTTAATCGAGTTACGTCAACAGGACGCCCAGCTCACCAAGCAAATGATGGAGTATGACTACAAATCGTTCCGGGCTGGGCAGTGGATGGGGCTTGTGGTAACCATCTTTAGTTTGGCTGCTGCGTTTGTCCTTGCTTACAGGGACAATAACATTGCAGCGGCAGGGTTTGGTGTGACTGGGTTGGCTGTGCTGGTTGGGGTGTTTTTGCGTAACCGGTTTGTGCCTAACCAGCAGGAGCAGAAAAACCCGTGATGCGCTTTGTCAGTAACCGGGCCTATTTTCGCCACGCTCGGTCTTCTTTGACGGCTTTACTAGCTTCTTTTATGGCTTGCGCTTCGGTCAGTTTTTGCTTGGGGTTTGGGGTAAGCAGCAGGTCTTCCGCCAAGATGGCGTCAATGGCTCTCTCGAGCTCCTTGTCCCATCCCTTGCCCTTGATCTTTTGCAGGTCGGAGATTTTCTTTTCCAGCCCACGCGGCAGCACCACCGTCATGAATCCAGCATATCACCCTGGAGGGTAGCATGCCCCGACGCGGCAAAGGCGAGGGTTCCATCTTCCAGCGCAAAGACGGGCGCTGGGCGGCCTTCGTCACGGTGGGCTATGGGCCTGACGGCAAGCAGCAAAAGCGCTGGGTGTACGGGCGTACCCGGCGCGAGGTAGCCGAGCGGCTCGCCCGGCTGCTGCCCAAAGCGGGCTATGGCCTAATCCAGCCTAGCCGCTTGCGGCTGGGAGAATGGCTCGAGCGGTGGGCTGCCGAACACGTCCGCACCCACAACATCCGTCCATCTACTGCCGCCAAGTACGACGAGTATAAAAAGCGGCTAGCCCCGCTGGCCCAGATGCCCCTCACCCGGCTAACCCCGCTGGCCATCCGCTCCTTCCTGGCTGACCTGGCCCACCTCTCCCCGTCCACCCGGCGGCAAACCTTCCAGTTCTTGCGGGCAGCTCTGCGGGATGCCCTGCGGCTAGACCTCATCGAGTCCAACCCGGCAGAGGCGGTAGACCCTCCATCAGGGGGCCGGGTGCGCCCCGCCCAGGCATGGGCCGCCCAGGATGCGGCGAAGTTCCTCGAGGTCGCCCGGTCACACCGGCTATACCCCATGTTTGCTTTTATGCTCGCTACCGGGCTTCGGATTGGCGAAACCCTGGCCCTTCAGTGGCAGGACTGGGAGGGGGAGCGGCTGTGGGTGCGCCGAACCCTTCGGCTTGATGGCACGTTTGGCCCTACCAAAACCCGGCACTCCCAGGCCGCGCTATACCTCGACCCGGATACCCAAGCTCTGCTTGCCGCCCACCGCCAGGGCCAGGCCGAAGAGCGGGCCACCGCCAAGCGCTGGAAAGAGAACGGCCTGATTTTTCCTTCGGAGGTAGGAACCCCTATCACCCACCGCAACGCGGCCAGGGTGCTCAAATTGCTTTGCCGGAAGGCGGGCGTGCCCTACATCAGCCCCCACGGCATCCGGCACACCTACACCTCGCTGGCCTTTCGCGCAGGCCTCAATCCCAAACAGGTGGCCGACCGGTTGCGCCACGCAGACCCCAGCTTAGCCCTGCGGATTTACCAGCACCTTCAAGAGGAAGACCAGCGCCGGGCGGCCCTGAGCCTTGACACCTTATTACACCTACACGGTGGCAGAACTGAACAAAATGAACTGGTTACAACAAACATGAAGCAGCAAAAGAATCTGTCCGGCAAAGCAAAATCAAAACTGGTCAAAACCGTCAAAAGATAATGCCAGGTTTTCCTAAACCTTAGGTCGCAGGTTCGAGTCCTGCCGGGCGCACCAGCGAGACAATACAAAAAGGGGGGACTCCGGCCCCAAGCTGACATTGGTCTGAAGAGACCAGGCAACGCTATGGTAGCAAGGGCTAGATAGGGGCCCAGGTGTCGAGCTGTCTCGAATCTCGAATTATGCAAGCTTCAGAGGAACGCGCTGCTCTCGAGGCCCTCTACCGGCAAATTTCCACCTTACGGGCGCAGGTAGAGCAGGAGGGCGCGGCGCAATACCAGCGCTGGCTGCCCTACCTGAAGCGGCCACCGTTTGCTCGGTCGGCCCGCAATCTGGCCGACTACCTGGCCTTGCGAAAGCACGATCTGCGCCCCCTACAGCGCGAACTGGCCTGGCTGGGGCTATCCTCGCTGGGGCGAGCCGAGTCCAGGGTGCGGGAGAACCTCGAGGCGCTGCTGGCCACCCTGAGCCGGATGTTGGGTCATGGGAAGATGCCCTACCCACGACCAGAAGACTTTTTTGCCCGGTAGGCTTTGCTCGAGGCCGCTACTGTGGAGCTTTTTGGTCCCGGCAGGGGTCCCCGCATCCTGGTCACGCTGCCGGAGGAAGTTGCTACCGACGCCGCTTGCGGGACTGCAGGTGGGCCACCGGGTTTTTATGGATGAGGGCAAGCTCGAGGCCCGCGTGGAGCAAGTCGAACCCCAAGCGGTGCTGCTGCGGGTGGTCGGTACGCCTCCCAGGGCTTCAAACTGCAACCCGAGAAGAGCTTGAACCTGCCCGATACCCCGCTGGACATCGAACCGCTCAGCCCCAAGGATCTGGGAGACCTCGAGTTCGCCCTTCACAACGCCGACCTGCTGGGGTACTCCTTCGTGCAACGGCCGGAAGATGTGGAACACCTGCTTTCGGAACTGGAAGCTCGCCATCCCCACCGTTTGCGCGGTCTGGTGCTCAAGGTCGAGACGGCCCTGGCGGTGGGCAACCTGCCCGAACTGGCGGTGCGAGCCGCTGGGCGCTGGCCTACCGCCATCATGATTGCCCGGGGCGACCTGGCGGTAGAACTTGGCTACGAACGCCTGGCCGAGATGCAGGAAGAGATCCTCTGGCTGGCCGAAGCGGCCTCGGTGCCGGTCATCTGGGCCACCCAGGTGCTGGATCGGCTGGTCAAGAAAGGCACCCCTTCCCGTGCTGAGGTATCGGACGCGGTACTGGCCGCCCGGGCCGAGTGCGTGATGCTCAACAAGGGGCCCTACCTCGAGCAGGGGATCCGGGTGCTCACGCAAGTCTTGCGGCGGATGCAAGACCATCAGTACAAAAAAACCCCTAAGATGCGCCCCCTCAAGGCCTGGTCTTAATACAACCCCGTTTTCTCCGTAACGCCGGTAACGTCCCACCTCCAAAAGTGCTTCTGGGAGGTACTTTCCCAGATTGGCGTTACATGCGGGTGTATGTAACGGTTTTTTTCGCACTGGACGACGGGCTTTTTCCCTAGGCTTGGACTCAGCAAGAACTCTACGGAGCGAGGCCTATGCATGAAAAACGCCATTCCATCCATATCTGGCCTCTACCGAGCCCTCGCACTGGCGTTGCTGGCACTGCTGGCAGCCTGCGGTGGCCCCAACAGACCCACCGCTCTGCCCTCCAGCGATAACGGCTATTTGCTGACGGTGCCCATCACTGCAAGCGATACCCCAGAACGCCTGGCCCAGCGCTACGGGGGCGAGGTGATTGCCTGGCTCGAGGCGCAGGCCATTCTGAAGCTCAGTAGCGAGGCCGCTGCGGCCCTGCAGGGGAGCGGGGCCTCGCTGCAAAACACCACCCTCGAGCCCAACGCCACCGTGCGCACCCCGGCCACCGCCCTGGGCTTCAACTCCTGGACCGGGGGTTTCAATAGCTGGGCGGGCGGCTTTAATAGCTGGGCGGGTGGCTGGAATAGCTGGGCCGGTGGCACCAGCACCATCCCCGCCCTCCCCAGCGAAAACCGCTTCCAGTTCATGCTGACCAAGGTGCCCCAGGCCCAGGCCCTCAGCCGCAACTTCGGCCAGGGCATCAAGGTGGCGGTGCTGGACACCGGCATTGACCTGGCCCATCCCCAGTTTGCGGGTCGGCTGGCCCCCAACTATCAGCACTACGACTTCGTGGATTGGGATGCCATTCCCCAGGAGGTGGCTGGCAGCATGTACGGCCACGGCACCGGGGTGGCCAGCCTCATTTTGCAAGTGGCCCCACGGGCTGCCATCCTGCCCATCCGGGTCTTGAACGGCGATGGGGCGGGCACGGTAGCCGGTGTGATCTCGGGCATCCAGCACGCCATGAGCATGGGCGCCCAGGTCATCAACGTTTCTCTGGGTACTACCGTCAACGACACCGCCCTGCAGCTCACCATCAACAGCGCGACCAACCAGGGCATCTACATTGTGGCCTCGGCGGGCAACACCGGCGACAGCAACCTTACCTACCCCGCCGCCTGGGCCAACAACGGCGTGAACAACCACCAGTTCCTGGTCAGCGTAGGCAGCATTAGTAGCGCCCTGGCCATCTCCCTCTTTTCTTGCAGGGGCCCCTCGCTGGAGTTCGTGGCCCCGGGTGTCCTGATTGCCGGAGCCTACCCCGACAACCGGTTTGCCTATTACACCGGTACGTCCTTTGCCACCCCGCAGGTGACCGGGGCCATCGCCCTGGCGCTGGCCGAGACGGTGAACAAGGCCAGCGTGGGGACTTACCTCGAGCACTCCGCTGTGAACCTGGGCATTTCCGGAGTACAGCGGGGGTTGGTCAACACCGTGGGCCTGCTGCAAAAAGCCCCCGATCTGCAGCGCAAGCAAGCCATCCTGGTGGTGGGGAACACCAACCTGAGCGCCGGCGATGCGGCCATTCGAACCCGACTTGAAAGCATCGGCTATACCCTCACGGTGAGGGACGATAAGGCCAGCACAGCCTCCGACGCCACGGGCCGGGATTTGGTGCTCATCTCGGGCAGCGTGACCCCGGGCGACGTGAGCACCAAATTCAACAATGTAGCCGTGCCGGTGGTGGTGATGCACTGGGATTTGTTTGACGAGATGCGCATGACCGGGAGTAAATCCGGTGACCGCAACACCCAGACCGGACAGACCCAGGTCACCCTGCTCAACAACACCCACCCCCTCGCGGCGGGCCTGCCCCTGTACAACTCAACCATCTACAGCAGCTCGGATGCGCTCAACTGGGGCAAGGTCGCCTCTGGGGCGGTGAGCGTGGCCAGCCTGACCTCCGACACCACCCGCTCGACCCTGTTTGGCTACGACATTGGGGCCGCCATGCAAAGCGGCACCGCTCCGGCCCGCCGGGTGGGTTTCTTCCCCAGCAGCACCGGTACCACCCGCCTGACCAATATGGGATTGCATCTGCTCGTGGCCGCCATCACCTGGGCCGTCTCGGGAAACTAAGGAGCCATCATGATGACCGAATCCAAGAAACCCCAACTGCAGGCCATCCTGGTGATGGACTCCCGCAAGACCTCGCTGGCGGTGCGCCACCGGAACTTCACCGGGGCCTGGTCGCAACTGTACAAGGCGGGCGACTTCTACCTCGACCTGAGCCTGAAACCGGATAACCACAAAGCCTACCTGCAAGGGTATATCGTGGCCGACCCCAGCCAGCTCGCCCAGATTCAGGGCAGCACTGCCCTGCGCAACGAACAAACCCAACTGACGGCTCCTATCAGCCTGACCGGCTCGTTCCGGCTCGAGGTGCCGCAGGGGGGCGAGTACCATCTGGAGATAGCCCTGCAGGATCAGGTTATTCGGCTGGATCACATCGAAATCTAGCCTCCCGCAAATCCAGACCCCCAGGAACAAACCTGGGGGTCTTCTTACGCCTTAAGGCGTTTTTTGAAGTACTGGGCAATGCAAAAATCTTTTCGAACCCTTGTTTCAGTTCTACCGGGGCCTGGTCTTGCGGGTAGGCAGGGCGTTCCAGGGGTCTTCGGGCCAGGGGTGTTTGGGGTAGCGCCCCCGCAGTTCCTTGCGAACTTCGGGGTAGGTGTGGTTCCAGAAGCTTTTGAGGTCTTGCGTCACCTGGATGGGCCGCTGGGCCGGGGAGAGCAGGTGTAGCAGCACCCGTGTGCGCCCCTCGTTGACGGTGGGGGTATCGGCCAGGCCAAACATTTCCTGTAGCTTTACCGCCAGCACCGGCGGGCTGCCATCGGGGTGGTAGGTGAGTCTGACGCGCGAACCGCTGGGCACCTGAAGCCTTGTGGGGGCCAGTGCGTCCAGGCGCGGCGGAAGCGGCCAGGGCAAGAGCCCCCCCAGGATGCGCTCGAGCTCGAGGCGGGCAAAATCTGTGCGGCGCGAGACTCCCTCCAGCCAGGGGGCCAGCCAGTCCTCGAGGGTATCCAGCAGGTGCTCGTCGGAAACATCGGGCCAGCCTTCCTCGGGCCGCCAGCTTCGCAGGCAGAGAACCCGGGCCTGCCACTGGCGGAGTTCTTCTGTCTAGGGCAAGAGCGCCAGCCCTTCGGCCCGCACCACCTGGCAGAGAATTTCGCGGCGTTGTGTGGGGTTCACCTGGCGGAGCGGCTCCCTGGCAAGCGCCACCTCCCCCACCCGCAGCTCGCGCTGGGCCAGCAGCACCCCGCCCTGGGCATCCCAGGCGACGGTCTCGACGGGCCGGGCCAAGGGCGCCAGGTCTTGTGGCTCGACCGGAGCGGCCAGAAATATGCGGCCCTCCTCCAGACCTGCGTCCAGGTGGGCCACGGCCAGCCAGGGGCTGCCAGCCAGCAGGTCGTTCTCGTCCAGGCGCACCCCCCGCCCCCCCGAGAGGCGGTAGCGCAGGCGCTCCCCTTCGCGCAGGCGGGCCAGCCGGTCGGGGTAGGCCATGGCAATCAGCATTCCAACCTTTCGCTCCTCGGTCGGCTGGTTTTCCGCAGCCACCCCCAGGCGCTGACGCCACTGCTGGCTGAGCCGCTCGATCCGGGCCAGCGTACCCGGCTCGGCGCCGTGAAGGGCTTTGCCGCTCTGGCGCCAGTGCCGCAGGGCCTGTAAGCGCAAGCCCACATCGGCTCCGGCCCCCCTGGGCAAGGGGTCGCGCTCCTCCAGCAGCGCGGCCAGGTCGGCGGCCAGAGCGCTTTGCCGCAGGGCCTGGCCTTCCATAAGCAGGTGGGCCAGGCGGGGGTGGGTGGGCCACTCGAGCATCGCTATGCCCCGTTCGGTGAGGGCCTGGCCTTCCAGCGCTCCCAGGGCTTCCAGGAGTGCGCGGGCCTGCCGGAGGGCCCCGGCGGGGGGTGGGGTGACCCAGTCCAGCTTGTGGGGGTCTTGCACGCCCCACTGGGCCAGCTCGAGCACCAGCGGGGCCAGGTCGGCCTCCAGAATCTCCGGCCTGCGCTCTTTTAGGAGCTGCCCATGGGTGGCCTGGCTCCACAGCCGATAGCAGACCCCCGGCCCCAGCCGCCCGGCCCGCCCCCTGCGCTGCTCGGCGGCGTCCTGGGTGACGCGCGCCGTCTCCAGGCGCGTGAGGCCGCTTTTCGCATCGAAGCGGGGGAGCCTCGAGTACCCCGAGTCCACCACCACCCGGATGCCCTCGATGGTCAGGCTGGTCTCGGCAATGGAGGTTGAAAGCACCACCTTGCGCCCTTGCGGGTCGGGCAGGATGGCCGCCTGTTGGGCCGCGAGGGGCAGGTCGCCGTAGAGCGGGGCAATTTTCACCTCGGGGTGCCGCTCGGCCAGAAGCCGCTGGGTGCGGGCAATCTCGCCCACCCCCGGCAAAAAGACCAGAATATCGCCCGGGTGCTCGGCCAGGGCCCTCGAGACCGCCCCTGCCACCACCCCGGGCAGGGGGCCTTCGGGGTCGCGGGGCAGGTAGCGGACTTCTACGGGGTACAGCCTGCCCTCTGCGGTCACGACCGGGGCTTCCAGCAGCCGGCCCAGCCCCTCGGTATCCAGCGTCGCCGACATCAACAAAATGCGCAGGTCTTCGCGCAGGGCCTGCTGCACCTCGCGGCACAGCACCAGGCCCAGGTCAGCCTGGAGGCTGCGTTCGTGGAACTCGTCAAAGATGACCAGCCCCACCCCTGCGAGGCCCGGGTCTTTTTGCAGGCGGCGGGTCAGGATGCCTTCGGTAAGCACCTCGATGCGGGTTTGGGGCCCTACCCGGCTCTCAAAGCGCACCCGGTAGCCCACGGTCTGCCCCACCTCCTCGCCCAGCAGGGCGGCCATACGGGCCGCCGCGTTGCGGGCGGCCAGGCGGCGGGGCTGGAGCATCCAGATTTTCTGGCCCAAAAGCCAGGGCTCCTCCAGCAGCTCCAGGGGCAGCACCGTGCTTTTGCCTGCGCCCGGAGGGGCTTGCAGAATTGCCGTGCGGTGCGAACGCAGGGCGTTTCGCAGCGCGGGCAGAACGGAATAGATGGGCAGGCTGGCTTCGGACATGGCCCCTACTTTCGCTCTGGTATTTTTGCACAGGCCCCTTCAGGCAGGGCTGCTACCCTGAACCCAAGGTGTTTGGACTGTTGTGGTTACTCCTATTGGTACTTGCAGCGCTTGTGGCCGCCCAACAGGTGCGCCAACCCCGGTTCTGGCGCGCCGAGTCGCCTGCCCTCAGCGAGGTAATTTCGGTCTGGCTGATTCTGACGCTGGTGATGACGGGTAGCCTGATTGGACTGAGCGAGTTGCTGGGGCAGATGGCGCTGCGATAGGCCGGCGTAATTTTTTGGACTCATGCAGTCCAAGAAACGCCCAGAGGGGTTTTACTGCCTATTTTCGACAGTGCTTTTGTTGGGCTTCTACTATCGTTGTATGGATATGAGCAGAACCGAGGAATACTTGCCCTGGGCCGAGCTTTTTGTTCAGACCCGGCGGGTGGTGGCGGTGCGGATGGACGCCGAGCGCGGCGAGTACGAAGCCCTGAGTGAGAATGGCTCGAGCTACTTTATCGAGCGGCTCGAGCAGGCCCAGGCCCTGCTGCTGGTGTTGCAGGAGCGCGCCCCAGACAAGACCGAACCCGATACCAGGATCGGCTACGTGCTGTAAAGAAGCGGACTTCCGGCTCCATCTGGGCTGAGGGTTGCTGCACCTGCTGCACAAGCAATTAGGATGGAGTTGTGGAGTACCTTGCCTATGCTGTCTTGCTGCTAACCTACCTGGGTCTGGGCCTGGGTTACTGGCCGGGCTACCGCATGAACCGGGCGGCCATCGCCCTCACCGGCGCAGCTTTTCTGATTGTGCTGGGGGTGCTCGACTTTGAGCGGGCCTGGCGGGCCCTGGAACCCCATACCCTGGGCTTTTTGTTTGGGGTGATGGTACTCAACACCCACCTGGGCTATGCGGGGTTTTTTCAGCTCGTACTCAACTGGCTGGTGCACCTAGCCCGCTCACCGTTGGGCCTGTTGGTTTGGCTGACCTTTGGCACCGGCGTTCTGTCGGCCTTGTTCCTCAACGACACCATCGCCATCCTCTTTACCCCGCTGGTGCTGGCCCTTACGCGCACCCTGGGGCTGCCGCCGGTACCCTACCTGCTGGCTCTGGCCGGGGCGACCAACCTGGGCAGCGTGGCCACCCTGACCGGCAACCCCCAGAACATTGTGGTGGGAAGCCTCTCCCGCATCAGCTACCTGGACTTTGCCGCTGCCCTGACCCCGGTGGCCTTGCTGGGCCTTCTGGTACAGGTGGGGCTTTTGTATCTCTTCTATCCGGCGCTGCGCTCCCTGAAGCCCCTGCCGCCCTTGCCGCCCCTGCGCTTCCGCTACAACCGGGCGCTGTTGTTCAAGGGCCTCTGGATTACCCTGGCCCTGCTGACCGCCTTTGTGCTGGGCTATCCGCTGGCCCAGGCTGCTCTGATAGCCGCCGGGCTTCTGCTGTGGAGCCGCCGGATTCGCTCCGAGCGCTTTTTTATGCGGGTGGACTGGGAGCTGCTGGTGATGTTCTCGGGGCTTTTTATGGTCACGGCTGCCGTCAAGGAGCTGGGCCTGCTGGTTCGAATTGAGCCTCTGGCCAGCTCGGCGGCGGGCCTGGCCGCCGTGACGGTACTCCTCTCCAACCTGATCTCCAATGTGCCGGCAGTGCTGCTGTTGTACCCTCTAATCCCCGCCGGCGACACCCAGGGCTGGCTTTTGCTGGCGGCGGCCTCGACCCTGGCGGGCAACCTGACCCTATTGGGGTCGGTGGCCAACCTGATTGTGGCCGAGGCCGCAAGGCGCGAAGGCTACCATCTAGGCTTTATGGAGCACCTGCGCTTTGGCCTGCCGCTCACGCTGGTTACTTTGCTGATCGCTTATGGCTGGATTTACCGCTAGATTGGAGCCCCGTCTGATGGCGGTAGCCCAGGAAATCAGGGCACCTACCCATGCCGATATCGGGGCCGACCATGCTCTTTTGCCGCGCTATCTGCTCCTGTCCGGGCGGGTGGAGCGGGTGATTGTGGTGGAGAAAAACCGGGGGCCCTGGGAGAACTCGAGGCGAGCCCTTGCGGGCCTGAACGCCGAGGTGCGCTTAGGCGATGGCCTTTCGGCTTTGCAGGCGGGCGAGGCCACCGCCCTGAGCCTGTGTGGGATGGGGGCCGGTCGCATGGTTCGCATCCTCTCGGCCCACCCCAGCAGGCTGCCCCCCCGCCTGGTGCTCCAGCCCAACGATAGCGCCGAACCCCTGCGCCGCTGGGCGCTTTCTGCTGGGTTCGCCCTGGTGAACGAACAGATGGTGGAGGGCTTCTGGCGCTATGGCATCCTTACCCTACAGCGCGGCACTTGTACGGCCTATGCGGGGTTGCCGCTCGAGCCGGCCCTGCGCTACGGGCCGTTGCTGCTCAAGGCCCGGCACCCCCTGCTCAAAGCCGCTCTGCAAGAGCAGCAGCAGTATTTACAAAAGCTGGTGCAGGTAGAGAAAGTTCGGGCCGAGCTCGAGGTGCTGGGGCAGGCCCTGGCGCTATTGGGTGTGTAGTCCTCCTACCCCCACACGCCACAAGCCTTCCTCAATGCGGCAGCCGGTGCTGCACGAGGCCATACGCATAAGTGCCCAGCAGCGCCCCCAGCAAAATCAGCAGCGCACCCGCATACCCGCTGCCCAGCAGGGCGTAAATGGGCCCTGGGCAGGCCCCCACCAGCCCCCAGCCCAGCCCAAACACCACCCCGCCCAAAATGTAGCGGTAGCGGCCCGGATCAGATGGGCGGATGCGCAGGGGTTCCCCATCGCGGGATTTGACCCCAAGCCGCCTCAGCAGCCACAGCGAAAGGGCTGCGGTCAATACCGCACTGCCAATAACCCCGTACATGTGAAACGACTCAAAGCGGAACATCTCGTAGATGCGGTACCAGGAGGCAATCTCGGAGCGAATGGCCACGATACCAAAAAAAGCCCCCGCCAATAAATAAGGTACGTATGCCAGGAGGCTGCCGGTGGGCCTTGTGGTCTGTGCTTCGACCTTGAACTCATCGGGTATGGGAAAGGCCATGCTTTACCTCCAGGAAAGGAGCCAGGGCAGGAGCAGGTGGGCCGATATCAGCCCCCCCACAAAGAAGCCCAGTGTGGCCAGCAAGGAAGGTAGTTGCAGTGCGGCCAGCCCGGTAATGGAATGCCCCGAGGTACACCCTGCCGCCCAGCGCGCCCCAAAGCCAATCAGGAACCCGCCCAGGAGCAAAAACAAGGCCCCCGGCAGGCTCAGCACCGCTTGCCAGGAAAAAAGTTCTTGGGGCAAGAAGCCCGAGTCCGCCGAAACTCCCATCTGCGCCAGGGCGAGGGCAGTCTGGGGGTTGAGCGATACCGGGTTGGGGTTGGCCCAGAGCGCCCCGGCCACAAACCCGCCCGCCGCGATGCCCAGCACAAAAGCCAGGTTCCAGCTTTCGGCCCGCCAGTTATAGCGGAAGAAGGGCTGCCGGCTGCCCAGGGCCGCGCAGAGGTGCCGCAGCGAGGAAGAGATGCCAAAGCGCCGGTTGCCCATCAGGAGCAAGAGGGGCACGGTCAGGCCAATCAGGGGGCCCGCTACGTACCAGGGCCAGGGTTGGGTGAGCCATTCCATAGAAACCCATCATCCGAGAAAAGCTGACAAAGATTGTAAACTAATCTGCAAAAAAGAACCTCGAGCCCATTTTTAGGGAGGCTCGAGGCCAAAGAGGCTTTAGATGCGGCAGTTGAACAGGGCCACCTGACCCCGCACCAGCAGGCGCCCAAGCTGCCCAATCTCCCAGGTGTAGGTGTTGTTGGAGTAAACCAGCTCGGCCCCGCTACGAACCAGCGGCAGGGTCTGGAAGGCCCCGTCGTAGAACAGGCGCACCTGGTTGCTGCTGATGTAGTTCACCACCAGGGTACCGCCCTGGCAGGTGTAGGTGTAAGAACCCGAGGGAGGCCGCACCGGCTGAACGGGCTGCACAGGTTGAACCGGCTGAACAGGCTGCACGGGCTGGACGGGTTGCGGCGGCGGCGCAATGCCCACCAAATTGATGCTGAGGCGCGTGGTACGGCCCGCCTGGACGGTGACGTTGGTGCGGAAGGGGCTGAACCCACTGCGGCGCAGTTCCACGGTGTAGGTGCCGGGGTTGAGGGTGAGGTTGAGGGGGGTGCTGCCCACCAGGCGGCCATTAATCAGCACCTGGGCGCCCCTGGGGTTGCTGTCCACCGCCAGGACACCGGTGGGCGGTGGGGTGGCAACGAGCGGCAGATTGAGCTGGGTAACCCGCCCGGCCTGGATGGTGACGGGGGTGCGCGAGGGGTTGTAGCCGCTGAGGCGCAGCTCGAGGTTATAGCTGCCAGGTTGCAACTCGATGGACAAAGGCGTATTGCCCACCGCGCGCCCGTTGATCAGCACCTGGGCGCCGCTGGGGATGCTGCTGACCGACAGGGTGCCAGTAGTGGGCGGGGGTGGCGGAAGCTGCCCGGCGATGTAGTAGGCTTCGTCGGTTACCCAGTCGGTGGTGGGGATGGGCGTCACCACAATCGAGAGGGCCCTGGCCAGGTTGCTCTCGCCCTGGATGCGGGCCTCGCCGGTCTGGATGTTGATAATCTCCGAAACATCCAGCGGGCGGCGGCTGGCCACGGCCAGCACCCGATCCTGCCCGGCCGGGCCTTCCACGGTAAAGGTGTAGCGGGCTCCGGGGCCGGGGAAGGTACGTACTTCGCCGGCTTGCAACAGGTTTTGCTGCTCAAAGGCGTTGGGGAGAATCCCGCTAATCTCGCCGGTCGCCCGCACGCTAAAAAGGTAGACATAAGCCGGCTGGCTGACCTGCACCGAGATCTGGATGTTCTCGCCAAACTGGTAGACCGGGTTGCCGGTTTTGTTGGGGTCTTTGTCTACCCAGACCCGCACCTGAAGGTCCTGCGGGGGCGTGGGGTTCACGATAATGCTCTGGGGGCGCAAGGGTTGCGCCAGGGCCGAGGAGAGCAAAGCCAGGCCCAAAATACCAACGATTTTTTTCATACCACCTCCGTTACAGAGCGCAGTTGCTAAGCACCACCTGGCCGCGCACGCTTAGGGTGCCGCGGCTGCCCGTCCACTCCCAGGTGTAGGCCCCCCCGCTAAACAGCAAGGTGGGGCTGCGGCGCACCAGGCTCAGGTTCTGGAAGGCCCCATCGTAGAAGAGTTGCAGGTTGCTGCTGTCCAGGTAGCGCACCACCAGGGTGCCCCCGTTGCAGCGGTAGGTAAAGCTACCCGGGCCCGGCGTCACAATGCTGGGCTGTACCGGGGTCACCGGGGTTACGGGCTGCACCGGCTGGGGGCGCGGGGGCTCGTCTTCCACCAGCAAGATGCAAGACGAAAGGGCAAAAGCCAACAAAAGAAGCAAGAGCGGGCGAAGCATAGGGTTCAACAGTCCTTTCTAGGGGCAGTTGGAGTAGACATCATAGACATACGAGCCCGAGTACTGGCTACCACTCAGGGTTGAAACCGTGACCGTGACCGTGGTTTTACCGGTGATGGAGGGGGGAGGCGTGATGGGGGTGACGACGATGGACTGCTGGCTCACGCCTGAGGGCAGGCTCTGGGGCACACCACCCTGACCAAAAGTTAGAGTGCCGACAAATACCAGATCGCTTCCATCGCGGGTGAGGTCGGCCAGGGGGCGGTTGAGAGTAAGGGTACGTTCAGATGCAAAGCCTACATACGTTTCTTCAATAGAGGTGATCACCGAGGAGTCCGGTGCACGGAATTTATAGCGCATCTGGGTGGTTTTGTTGGTGCAAAAAACGTAACGACCGTCGGTATTGCGCTGCCAGTTGCTGTCGAAGCGGAAGTTGGAGACCGGGATGGTGCCTACAATAATGCAGCTCGAAAGAGCCAGAACAAGACTACCGAGCAAGAGTGGGAAAGCAATTTTTCTCATGCCTCGAGCCTAGCACATCCCCAACACGCCGCATAGGGGAAGGCGGTCTGTCTTAAGCGAAGCTAAGCAGGCCGTTTCGGTTGTATGGGCTCAAAAGCGAAACCCCGCACTGATGGCCAGGGTGGGGGTGATGTAGAGCAGGCTCTGCGTGGCGTTGATGTCGGTGCTAGCGAAGAAAATGCCGCCCTCCAAGCCTAGCTCGAGCGGCCCGCTAACCAGGCGGTAGCCCCCACTTAGCGAGAGGGTGCCAAACAGTGTGCCTACCCGGGTAGCGTTGTCGGCCACAATGGCCCCCCCGCCGCGCACGGCGCCAAACAACCCCTCGCGGTCTGGGCCGGAGTAGAGCGCAGCTCCTGCCTGCAAACTGCCCCCCGTTACGCTTCCGCCCAACCAGACCCCACCCCCCACCATGTAGGCCAGGCTGCCACGGGGGTAGACCACCGTAAAGGGGTCGAGCCACTCGACCTCGGCCCCCAGGGTGCCGTAGCCCGCCGCCAGGCCCAGCCCACTCACGGCGCGGACGCTCACAAAGCTGCCCAACTGGGCTAGGGCAGGGGTCAGGGTGAAGATGCTCAAGATGACCAGGAGACTCAGAAAGCGCTTCATCAACCCCCATGTTACCCAGGTTGCGGGGACAGATCTTCCAAGATTCAGAAAACCTCAAGAAAAAAGGTCGGCCCCTGGCCGACCCGATCGCTTGATAAAAGTACGGTTCAGGCCAGCAGGATGGGCCGCTCGAGGTAGTAGGCCACCCGCTCCAGCAGCTTTCCGGCCAGTTCGGTGCCCAGGTCGCCGCTTAGGGTCAGCAGGGCGTGGCCCCCGCTAGCCCGGCCCAGGGTAAGGGTTGACAGGCCGGGGAAGATGACCTGATCAAAAGCGCTGTCTACCAGCGAGAGCACCACCAGCCCCTCGGCGGGGTCGGCGGCCATCCGCAAAGAGTCCAGGGCTCCGCGCAACGACTGCGCGGGAGCCACCCGCAGGCTTTTCAGTGTGTCGCCCTCGAGGCTGCCCTTGGTAGGGCGCATTGGGGTCTGGGTGTCGGCCAGGGCCTTGTCCGCTGCACGGTACAGCAGGGCATCCACCCCCACCTCCATGCGCCAGGCCTCGCTCAGGGTCTGGGCGGCGCTTTGGGCCGGGCCAATTTCCACCAGGCGTTGCCAGGCCTGTACCCGCAGCATTTTGGGGAGGGGGGTGGTTTCTGTACTGGGTATAGCTGCCACGCCCGTGGGCGCAGGCGCTATGGGCGGTGCCACGGGTTCGGGCTGCGGGGCTGCCGGCGGCTCCACCGGCGAAGCAGGGGCCGCCTCTTGCGCTGTGAAGGGCATCTGCGATACCTCCCGTTCCACCGGTGGTATGGACGAGGCCTCCTGCTGCCTGGATGCAACGGGTGGGGCCTCTACCGGGGTTTGATATGCAGGGGCCGGAGCAACTTCGGGTTCGGGAGCGTTGCTGAAGCTCATCCCCGCCTGCAGGGGGCTGGGCGGAGGGGTGGGCGCCTCGGGGGCGGTTATGACCTCCTGGGTTTCCCAGATGAGCTTGGGCGCACTGCTGGGGGGCGCCAGGTCGGTCTCGGTAGGGAGGGGCGGCAGGCCGGCCAACTCGGGGTTCACCTCGGGAAGCGGCGCTACCGGGGCTGGGGCGGGCTCTGGTTCCTCCCATTGCAGCGTGGGCAGGGGCTCGCTAGCGACCAAAGGCTCTGGCTCGTCGAAATTCGGCACCAGCGGAGGCTCAGGGGCCAGCGTGGGCGCTTCTTCGAAGGCTTCGGCGGCTGGGGGTACCGGAGGGGCCGGGGCGTCCAGGTCGAGGTCGAGGTCAAACTCGATATCGTCCATGGTGGGCGCCGCCGATAGGGGAGACGGGGTCGGTGCAGGCGAGGGCACCAGGTCGCCCAGCTGTACCCCCTCCTTCTGCAAGGCTGCCTGGGCTTGGGTCATGTTGGGGATAGCACCCGTGTGAGGCGCTGTTTCTTCGGGGGCCGGGGGCAGATTAACCTCGCCCGCCATGACCTTTGCTAGGAAGGCCAGAATGTCGCGTTCGACTACCGTGCCATCGGGGCCGGTGCCTTTAATTTGACGCCAATCTATGCCGTTTTCTTCCGCCAGACGACGGGCCAACGGGGTGATTTTGACTTCGCTCATGCTTTCTACATCATAGCGCAGAAGTGGCGAATTTTACGTGCATGTGCGCAAGAGAGAGAGTAAAGTAGGCCAAATTGTGTGAAATGATCGTTCAATTTAGGCGTTGTGGTTCGCACTTAATCTTGTTTGGCGGGTCGTGGTTTTACGTCTAAGCGGGTATAACTGGAGGATATGGAAACCCGTTTTGCGGCCCTGTTGGCCGAGTACTGCCTGGACTTGCAGCCCGGCCAGACGGTTCTGATTGAAGCCGAACCGCCGGCCCTACCCCTGCTCGAGGCCCTGCAAGCGGTGGCCTTGCAGCGCGGGGCCTACCCCCTTGTGCAAATCTTTCCTGCGGCGACCTCGAGGCCCTTTTTTCTGTACGGGGAAGCCTGGCTCAACCAGCCGCCCCTGCCCCAGTTGCGGCTCATGGAACACGTGGACGCCAGCCTGCGCATCGAGAGTGCCCAGAACCCCCTCGAGCTCGCCGAGGTGCCCCCGGCCCGCCTGGCCCAGTTTCGCACCGGATGGCGGCCTTACGCGCAAACACGGGCGCGTAAGCGCTGGTGCCTGACGCTCTACCCTACTGCCGGTTATGCCCAGCAGGCCGGCATGTCCACGGCGGGCTTTCGGGCCTTTGTGGAGCGGGCTTTGTATCTCGACCGCCTCAACCCCATTGCGTCCTGGCGCGCTTTGTCGGCCTTCCAGGCGGCCCTTATCGAGCGGCTGCAAAAGGTGAAGGAAATTCGTATCCAGGCAGATGGAACCGACCTGCGGCTTCGGGTGGAGGGGCGAAAGTGGATCAACTCCGATGGCAAGCGCAACATGCCTTCGGGCGAGGTGTTCACCGGGCCCCTCGAAACCTCCGCCGAGGGCGAGATCCGCTTCAACCTGCCGGTGGTGGTCTCGGGGCAGCGGGTGGAGGGGGTGCGCCTGCGCTTTCGCGAGGGGCGGGTGGTGGAAGCCAGCGCCTTGGCGGGGGAGGCGTACCTTCACAGGATGCTCGAGGCCGACCCCGGCGCGCGCTGCCTGGGCGAGCTGGGCATCGGCACGAACTTCGGCATTAACCGCCCCACCGGCCTTATCCTCTACGACGAAAAAATCGGCGGCACGGTGCACCTGGCCCTGGGGCAAAGCTACCCCGAGACCGGCGGTACCAACGCCTCCTCGATCCACTGGGACTTGATTCTGGACTTGCGCCAGGGGGGGCGTCTGTTGGCTGATGGAGAGGTGTTGCAGGAGGAAGGACGGTTTGTGGGTTTGTAGGGCAAAGAGCTTGGCCATAAGAAAAGCCGCCCGCGAGCGGCTTTTCTTGAGAGATCAGCATCAGGCTTTTTCTTTGTCCTTGTCCTCTTCCAGGCTAAGCTGGCTCAGGAGGTCGCCGAACACGTCGCCGAGCTTCACGTTGGTTGTGGATGCAGAGACCACGCTGGGGTCATAGTTGGTGTAGGCGGCTGCGCCAGAAGCACCCCCATAGTCGAAATCGCGCTCGCGGCCGCGCCCTTCGCGGGGGCCCCCCTTGCCTTTTGGACGCTTGGGACGCTCGCCGCCCTTGCCCTCGCGGCGGCCCTTGCGGCCTTCGCCCTCTTCGTCGCCGGGGATGCTTACTGCCTGGGGCGGTGGGGTCAGGAGGCGCTTGCGCGAGAGGCTGATGCGCTGCTCCACGGGGTCAATCTGCAGGATGGCCGCCTCGACTTCGTCGCCTTTCTTGAACAGCTCGGAGGGCTTCTCGACGCGCTCGTAGGCCAGCTCGGAGACGTGAATGAGCCCTTCGATGCCGGGCTCGATCTCCACGAAAACCCCAAAGTCGGTCAGGCCCGTGACCTTGCCCTTGACCGGGGTACCGGGTGGGAAGCGGTCGGGCAGGCTCTTCCAGGGGTCAGGCTGGGTTTGCTTCAGGCCCAGCGAGAGACGGCGCTCGGCGGGGTCTATGCGCAGCACCTGGGCTTCAACCACCTGGCCTTCCTTCAAGATTTCGCTGGGGTGCTTGGGGCGCTTGGTCCAGGACAGCTCGGAGATGTGGATGAGGCCCTCGAGGCCCGGCTCCACTTCCACAAAGGCCCCGAACTGGGTCAGGCCCACGACCTTACCAGTGAGCTTGGAGCCGATGGGGTGCTTTTCTGAAACGGTCAGCCAGGGGTCTTCGGTAAGGGCCTTCATGGAGAGGTTGACCCGCTCCCGCTCGGTATCTACCGAGAGCACCTTGGCCTTCACGGTCTGGCCCTTTTGTACTACATCCTTGGGGTGGTTGAAACGGCCCCAGGTGATCTCGCTGCGGTGTACCAGGCCATCTACCCCGCCCAGGGCCACGAACACGCCAAACTCGGTGACTTCGACCACCTGGCCCTCGACGATATCGCCTTCCTTCAGGCTGGAAAGAATCTGGCTGCGGGCGGCTTTTTGCTCGGTTTCCAGTACGGTGCGGCGCGACAGGATGACCCGGCCCTTCTTGCGGTTGAGTTCGATGATTTTGACCAGGAAGCGCTGACCCACATACTCGTCGAGCTCTGGGGTGCGTTTGAGATCTACCTGGCTGGCAGGCAGGAAGGCGCGAATCCCTTCGACAGTAGCGACCAGACCCCCTTTGACTTTTTCCTTCACTTCCACCATTACCGGCTCGCCCTGGTCAAACAGGGTCTGAATCTTGACCCAGCTTTGGTCGGCCTCGGCCCGCTTTTTGGAAAGCACCACCTGGCCGTTCTCGAGGTCGGCCCGCACCACGTAGGCGGTCACGGTGTCGCCCGGCTTGAGGAGATTTTTGAGTTCCTCCTCGGGCAGGTTCTCCTCGGTGAGCTGGTTGAGCGGAATGATGGCTTCGGTGCGCGCGCCAATGTCCACCATTACCCCGTCGTTGGTGACGAACACCACCGTGCCGGTGACAATCTGGCCGCGCTGGACGGTCTTCTCGAGCCTTGCCTCTGCGTCTTGCAGGGCTTGCTCCATGCTAAAAACTTGGGGCTCATTTCCAGTTTCCACTGGAGTCTGGGTAGCTTGGTCTTCCATTCGCCTGTTTCCTCTCTGCCTTTACCTTCTGTCGCGCCAAGATTCCCACCCAGACTGCTCTGGGTTTGGTGTTGGGATGGTCTGCGCGACGGGTTGCCTCCCCAGGGATACTAGACCCTAAGCTGAGACATACCTGTTAGTTATAGCACAGGTTTCTGGGTTTGTCCAACACGGTCTAACTCAATTGAGCGGGTGCAGATACTCAGTCCAGAGCGGAGTTTCTCATACATCACTCGGCTGCTTAAAGTTACAGATTGAAAGTTCGATAAAGTCACGTTATGGACCACAGCATTGTTTGCTGACCAGCCTGGAAGCGTGGGCTTTTTTGGAGCAGTTAGCCTTCGGCGTTTGGTCATCTGCTACTGCGCTAGAGCTTGAATTCTTCGGGTGTATGCCCCTCCACCCAGTGAGACCCATCGGGCAGGAATTCTTTCTTCCACACCGGTAGAACTTGCTTGACCCGCTCAATTGCGTAGCGGCAAGCCTCGAAGGCTTCGGGGCGGTGGGGGGCCGAGACCACAATCAGAATGGAACCTTCGCTGGGCATCACCCGGCCCAAACGGTGCCACAAGGCCACCCGGCCCAATACCCAACGTTCGCGCATCTCAGCGATGATCTGCTGCATCACTTTCTCCGCCATGCCCGGATAGGCTTCGTATTCCAGATAGGTCACGGCCTGGCCTTTGTTGGGGCTGCGGGTGGTGCCCAGAAAGCTGATGACTGCTCCATAGGGGTCGTCCGAGGCCCAGTCCACCCAGGGCTGCACCTGCAGAACCTCGTGGGTCAGTCCAAAACGATCGTTTTCCACTTGCTTTTGGGCGTCGAGTTTGGGTGATATCGAGCCTCCCGATACCGGGGGCAAGAAAGCCAGCTCGTCGCCGTCCTGGAGGAGGTCGCCAGGTTGAGCGAGTTGCTCGTTGAGGGCCGCCAGCCCCCCCGAGAGTTGCAGGGAGTACTGCTGTTCCAGCAGGGCTTTGGCATCGGCCACGGTTGAGCCATCGGGCAGATCGAGCAGCAGCCGGGCCTGCCCCGCCTGCTCACGGAAAAGGGCAAACAGCAAGACCTGAATTCTCATAAATATAGATTGTCCAGGCTCGAGGGCCGGGTGTCTAGGGCTAAGAGCTCAGAAGCTCAAAATGCTTACCTGAACCACCCCCGGAAGCCCCGGGCTTTAGCCGCAGGGTGGTTTACTTCCCCATATACGCCTGGCTCATGGTGAAGGCTACCGAGAGGGCCTTTTCGTAACGCATGCGTACCGGGCCCAGCAGCGAGAGTTCGCCCACCTGATCGTTAACCCCGATTCCGGCCTGTACCAGTGAGAGCCCCTCGTCCTCGCCGACCCGGACGTTCACACCCCCGGGGGGGGTGAAGGTGGAGTCGCTGGGGGTCTCAAAAACCGCTATAGCCTGGCGTAAAAACAGGGGGTTCTGGGCCTCCGGCTCGCTGAGCAACAACCCCATTCCTTCGCGGTATTCCTCCTGGCTGCCATGGGCAAATGCTCTTCCGATGGATTCGTACAACTCCATCATGGCGGGCGTGCTGGCCATAACAGGCTGGGTGGCTTTAAACAAGCGTTGCTCTGCTTCACTCAGCTGGGCTTCGGTGGGGGTGAAGGATAGCTCTATGCGGGCCTCGCGTACCCGCCCGCCTTCCAGAACGGCAACAGCCAGCACCTTGCCGGGTGTCAGGTTGGAAAGGTGCACTTGTAGCAGTTTGGGTGCACGCTGTGGCCGTAGGCGTAACAAGGCTGGATAGCCCGAGAGCTTGGAGGCCACCTGGACTACCAGCGCTTCGCGCCTGGGGCCGGCGTCCTCTAGCACCTGGGCCAGCTTGTCCTGGGTGGCCTGGGGTAAGGGGTTGGGGGGCAGTTTGGACAGGGCATAGTGGCGGAACCCTGCGCGGGTAGGGACGCGGCCAGCGGAGGCGTGGGGCTTGCCGATCAAGCCTTGCAGCTCGAGTTCAATTAACTCGTAGCGCACTGTGGCAGGCGACAACGACAACTGCTCTGCCAGTACCCCCGAAGATACGGGGTTCTGGGTCTGGATATAGCTATCTACCAGCAGATGCAGAATGCGCCGTTGCCGCTCGGTCATGTTCAACTTCCAGTTTAGAACCAAACTGGTCGTCTGTGGTATGGCGGGTTGCATTGTGGGGTGCTTCGCAATGCCACGCCGTTCCTGCTCCAGGAATCTGTAATGAAGGTTTAAAACATACCATTTGCCTGCTGTTCGGTAATAACCTAATCAAATTGTACTGCGTTGAAGCAGCAAAAAGTAAAATTCACGCCAGCATTCGATATTTTTTCCCATATGTTTGGATAAATGTCATCAAATTTATGTACATTTGTTACAAACACAATTGACAATATGTAAAACCTTGGGTAGTCTCTTGCCCAGGAGGTGAAAGGTTGATGAAAAACCTTCGACTACCGATATTCTTGGGGGCCACGCTAATGGGCCTGGCTTTTGCCGAAGACCCTGAGTTCAGCGCAGCCGACACCGCGTGGATGCTGGTGGCTACAGGTCTGGTGCTCTTGATGACCCCAGCGCTGGCCTTCTTCTATGGGGGGCTGGTGCGCTCCAAAAACGCTCTCAACACCATGATGATGAGCTTCTCGGCGCTCGGTTTTGTGGCGGTGGCCTGGGCCTTGTTGGGCTACACGCTGGCCCTCTCGGGCGATGGCAACTTTATTGGCGACCTGCGCTACTTGTTCCTGAATAACGTGGGTATGGAGAACAAAGGAGCCATTGCCTCCATAACCATTCCCCACATGCTCTGGATGATCTTCCAGGGCACCTTTGCTATCATCACCGCTGCGCTGGTCTCGGGGGCGGTGGTGGAGCGGATGCGCTTCCCGGCCTTTTTGCTATTCATCACCCTCTGGGGCCTCTTTGTGTATGCCCCCATCGCCAAGTGGGTCTGGGGGGGCGGCTTCCTGGCCGATCTGGGGGCCTGGGACTTTGCCGGCGGCACAGTGGTACACATCAACTCCGGGATTGCCGCTTTAGTAGCAGCCCTGGTGTTGGGAGCTCGCAAGGATTTCGGGCGGCAGGCCATCCTGCCCCACAATGTGCCCTTTGTGCTGCTGGGGGCGGCTCTGCTCTGGTTTGGCTGGTTTGGCTTCAATGCGGGTAGCGCCTGGGCGGCTAGTGCAACCGCAGGGCTGGCCCTGACCAACACCATCCTGGCTCCGGCGGCCACCATTGTGGTCTGGTCTCTGATTGACCTAATGCGCACGGGCCGGGTAACCGCTGTGGGGCTGGCCACCGCGATTGTGGTGGGTCTAGTAGTGATCACCCCGGCTGCTGCTTTTGTCTCGCCCTTATTTGCCCTGGTGATGGGTGCAATTGGGGCTTTCCCTAGCTACTATGTGCTGCTGTGGCGGGCCAGGAGCAGCCTGGACGACTCGCTTGATGTGTTTGCTGCGCACGGGGTGGGCGGTATCACCGGCGCTCTTCTGACCGGGGTATTTGCCCAGAAGGCGGTGAACGGCTTGTTCGACGGCCTAATTGCGGGCAATCCGGCTCAGGTGCTGATTCAGGCCTTTGCGGTGCTGATTGCTGTGGTCTACAGCGGCGCCATGACCTTTCTGCTGCTAAAACTGGTGGGGGCCATTACCCCGCTTAAGGCCGCAGTCAAGGAAGAGGGGGTGGGTATGGACATCACCCAGCACGGCGAAGAAGCCTACACCAGCGGCGAAGGCGCCATCCTGGTCAAGAGCGAAGCTGCCATGCCGGTGGCCAGACCCAAGGCCGTGGGCGGCACCGATTAGGGAGAACTGCCATGAAACTGATTGTAGCCATCGTTCGGACGGAGAAGCTCAACGATGTGTTAGAGGCGCTTTTCAAAGCCGAGGTGCGGGGCCTTTCGATCAGCCGGGTGCAGGGTCATGGCGGCGAGACCGAGCGGGTCGAGACCTACCGGGGTACTACCGTTAAGATGGAACTCTCGGAAAAGGTGCGCCTGGAAATCGGTGTTTCCGACCACTTTGTCGAGCCTACCGTGCGGGCCATTCTGGCCGGTGCGCGCACTGGCGAGGTAGGGGACGGCAAAATTTTTGTGCTGCCGGTGGAAAAGGTCTACCGCATCCGTACCGGCGAGGAAGACACTGCGGCCGTAACCCCGGTTTCTTAATCGAGCGGCTACCATCCAGGTGGATAACCTCCACCTGGATTTTCATGCCATCTATTCAAACAAACCCCAGCCAGAGTGGCCTACCGCGAATACCCAGTGCTTCTACCAGTAGTGCTTGCACCAGTAGTGCTTGCACCAGTAGTGCTTGCATCGGTACAGCGCTTTTTGCTGTGCCGTGTATATCACGCCGCACCGCGTGGGGTCGTAATGGTGAGAGGCAATCACATTTTTTGCACGCTTAGAAGGCCGATAGCGCTCCCGCTGAGGTCGGAGATGTAAAGCGTGTGACCCGATGCCACGATCTGACCTGGATGGAGGGTTTCTCTGGCCTCGAGGTACAAGCACAGGTGTCCGGGAATGTGGAGAATCTCGAGCCCCTCCGGCCTGGGGTGCACCCGCAGGCGCTCGAGGGCCGGGTCCCCTATAGCCTCTCCCAGGTCGTACTCGCCCATCATGGTCGGGAGGTATTTGCGCCGCTGCTCTGGGGCTGCGCCAAAAAAATCCAGACTGATCAGGCTGGGCGTGGTCGGAGGGTGTAACACCCGCACCTCGCCTCCCTCGGATGGCCCATAGCTCAAACCCCGTCCCGTGCTCGTCGGCCCGGCCCGCAGGGTGGTCTGGGCCCTTTGGCGCAGGCGACCCCACATCTGGCCAAGCCCCGCCAGGAGCATCACCCCCAGCAGCCCCATCAAAGCCCACCCCCAGACGGGCCAGCCCCGCGAGACCCCAAGGGGGGGCACCGTTAGTCGCAGGACTGGGGGAAGCTCGACCAGAGCGCCAGGAGCACCTTCCACTTTGAAGACCGTCTCGAGGACGGCTTCTTGTGTGCTCGGATTGGAAACGCGCAGCTCGAACCGCTCCCCGGGGCGCAAAGAAATGGCTTCTGGGTAGTTATTGTAGCGCGCCCGCAGGTTGGGGGGTACTTCCTTCAGGCTGAGCTCGAGGGGCAGGGTGGCTTCGGGGCTACCCTCAAGGCGGTACACCACCACCACTGCCCCGTCCACCAGGCTGGGTGATCCCACCGCTCGCAGCCGGTACTGGGCAGGTTTGGGTGGCGGGGGTTGGGCTGCGGGGGGCGGAGGGGTAGGTACTGCTGTGGGGGGTGGGGTGGGTTTGGCCGGTGTGGCAGGGGGTACTAACGCAGGAGGAGCGCTGGGTGGGGGCCTGGTCGGTTCCGCAGGTTGCCTGGGAACCGGCGTTGGGGCTGGCCTGGGCTGGGACGGCGCTGCCGGAGGTCGGGCCGATGGGGTGGACACAGCCGGAGGTGGGGCCGATGGGGTGGACACGGCCGGAGGTGGGGCCGGTACTGCAGGTTTTGGGCGCGGCTGGGCCTGGGGTGTGGGTGGTATGGGGCGGGGCTGGGGCGGGGCTGGGCTGGTTCCAGGGTTGGCCGGTGCAGTAGCTGGGGTGGGCTCTGGGCTTGGTTCTTCGCCGTATTCCTTTTGTACGCCAGCCTGGACAGGCTCTGCGCTGGAGGGCGGGTCTCCTGGAGCAGGCGTACCGGATGCTTCGGTCGGGGCCCTTTTTTCGCTCGAGGCCATCCTTTCTGGTGCAGGAGGGTTGGTCTGGGGCCACCTCGAGGATTCGTCGGCCAGGCTATTCTGCCGAAACCCAGTCCAGGCGTCGGAAAAGCCTTTGGGTAGCGCTCCTATTGCCACCAGGCTGAGGGGACATTGGCTCCGTAGCTCCGGCATCTGGGCGGGTTCTGCCGAGTTGTCCAGACCATCGGTAAAGAGAAAGAAGGCTCGAGGTTCGTCGCATAGCTCGCTATAGACCCGCTTCAGGCTCCCAAAGATATGGCTGGAACTGCCCTCAGCCCGCAGGCTGCGAATGTGGCGCAACATCTCCTCGCGCTCGCGCGGCAGCACGAACCGGGTAACGCTCAGGGGCTCCTTGCTAAAGGGCACCAGGTGTATCTCGATTTCGTCGGTGAACCGTTCGGCAAAGCGCATCAACTCGCGTTGCACCTGCGGAAAGATCACCGTGCGCCCATCCTCCCGCCCAACCATCGAGGCCGAAACATCTACCACAAACACGTACCGTGAGGGGTTTCTGACTTCGGCAGCAGCGGCCCCCGCCAGTAGAATCCACCAACTTAATAAAACCCATGTTATTTTCCCGATTCCCATAGATTCCTTTGAATGCAAGTCTGCAAACCCAACTCCACTTTATAGCGACAGCGCTGAAGGCAGGCTAGATTTTGGCGAATGCGAAGTGGGTGTAGCGCTGTCAATCCCTCCAAAGCTACCATTACACTAACGTTTAGAGGTACAGCAGTAAAAGCCCTTAGGGAGGCGTTATCCGTGTGGCTGAGGATCCAGAGCCATGAAGTTGTTTGGCTATTCAGCTAAGAGGCTATCGGCCACCGGCTTTACCATGTATGAGGTTTGCCATCAGTTCAGCCAACGGCTGCGCTGGTAAGGGCAGCGGGCCATTTCGGGACATTTGCGCCGGCCCTGGCGCAGGGCGGCCACTTCAGCCGGGTTGAGCACCTCCTTACAGACGGTGCATTTCTCGGTTACTTTGCGGGGCACCAGGCGCATTCCCCTAATGCGGAAGCGGGCCCACAGACGAGCGGGCAGTAACCCCCTCAGCACCCGAAAGAGGAAATAAACCACCAGGCCAAGTAAGAGCGCTGCAATTAAAAAGTCCATCTTGTTGATAGTATGCTTCTTTATGCGCTAAAAAGCATGCTACAGGCTCCTATCAGGGTTCTGTCCGGATAGCTCAAGAATCCGCTTTGGTGGTAATACCAACTTTGCTTGAACAGTTAGCTTTGAGGGTCGTCTCCAGCCCCCTCATCCGGCGACACCTCAGGTGCAGTTAATCGTGTTCCTATCGCTGTTTGTAAATAGCGCGGTCGGGGTGTCGCCACCTTCTCCCACCGGGGAGAAGGCAGGGGGTTCATGTGGATTTGGTATAAGGGTAGATCTTGCGGCAACAGGCATAGGAGGGCCCAATTGCGGCATCGGCTCTTGTCTTCTTGTGAAGGAAGGAGCATATTGAGCAAGTTTGGGGTTGTCCTGATTTATGTTTGTTCGCCTTGGCCGCTTTGTGACGCGATATCCGCTACAGGTTATTTTTGTTTGGCTCTTGGTGGTTTTGCTGGCTATTCCGGCAGCTCGCATGGTTCCAGGGCGTCTGGCGGCCAACGCCAGCGATGTAAAAAACAGCGAGGCCCAGAGGGTGTTGCAACTACTTGTCGAGGACTTTGCTCTGCCCTCGACAGATCGCACGGTGCTGGTGAGTGAATCCAGCCTGCCCGAAAGCGACCCCCGGTTTCGGGAGATCTACAATCAACTCATTGCCAACATCGAGGGCCTCGAGGGTGTGGTGCGCCTCCACCGCTACGATGCACCTAGCCCCTTGCAGCAACAGGGTTCCGACGGGAAGATTACCGCTACCTTGCTGGATACCCGCCTCGAGAACGGCGAGGCCGTGATTGAAGCCCTGCGGCGCGCGGCCCGTGCAGCTCAGACCCCTGAGATTCGCTTTTACGTGACCGGGGCCACTGCTGTCACCAAAGACTTTTTGCACCTGCTGGAAGCCGATGTCAAACGCAGCGAACTGATGGCCCTGCCCCTGACCGGGCTGGTGCTCTTGCTGGCCTTTGGGGCCCTGGTGGCCACCGGCCTGCCCCTGATGGTGGGGGTGGTGGCCATCACCACCGGCCTGGCCGGCTTGTTTTTCCTTACGTATTTGGGCGAGGTGAGTAGCTTTGCCCTTTCGGTGATTACCATGCTTTCGCTGGGGGCGGGGATTGACTATGCCTTGCTGATGGTCAACCGCTTCCGCGAAGAGCTGGCCGCGGGGCGTTCGGCGCGGACGGCGGCAGCCATCACCACCCAGACCGCCGGGCGGACGGTGGCCTCGAGCGGGCTGGTGGTGGCCATTGCCATGGGGGCCATGTTGGTGCCCGACCTGACCTTCATCCGCTCGATGGGGGTGGGTGGGGTGATGTCCATTGCCCTGACGGTACTGGCCTCGATTACCCTGCTGCCGGCTATTCTCTCGCTTTTGGGTGAGCGGGTGAATTCCCCGCGTCGCCTGGTCTTCAAACCCACCAGCAGCGGCCAGGTGAGCCCCTTCTGGGGCCGCTGGGCCCAGGGCGTGATGCTGCGTCCCTGGATGTGGGCGTTTGGGGTAGCCGGGCTGCTTCTGGCTTTGGCCTGGCCGGCCACCCAGATGAAGCTGGGCTACACCGGGGCTTTTGGACTCGGCCCGAATGTGGAGTCGCGCAAGGGCCTCGAGCTCATCCGACAGATGGGGCTCGGGGGCACCCTGGACGCTTTTGAAGTCCTCCTGGATCTGGGAGAAGAAGGCTTCACCCCGGAGAACCGGGCCCGCTGGCGCGACCTCGAGCAGCGCCTTTCAGCCTGGCCCGAGGTGCGGCTGGTGGTTTCGCCTTTTTTGGCCGGGCGGCTCTCGGGCCAGGGCGGCTTTGCCGAGCTGGTGGGCCTCTCCAACCAGTACGTGAGCCAGAACCGCCGCTACCTGCGCCTGACGGTGATTCCCCGCGATGCCGTACAGGCCCCCCGCATCCCCGAGTGGTACGCCAGGCTCAAGCAGGAAGCCCGGAACGCGGGCTTCGAGCGGGTGCTGCTGGGCGGTGCGCCGGTGGGCTCCATGGAGTTCACCCAGGCCCTGGTGGGGGCCATGCCAGCAGCCATCGGGACGGTCTTTGTGGCTACTTTTCTTTTGCTGGCCGTGGCCTTCCGCAGCCTCTTGATTCCCCTCAAGTCCATCCTGATGAACACCCTCACGGTGGGGGCAGCCTACGGCCTGATCACCCTGATCTTCCAGGAGGGTTTTGCTGCCGGACTGGTGGGGGCGCCCACCGATGTGGGGGGCATCGATAGCTCACTCCCCATCCTGCTCTTTGCGGTGATCTTTGGCCTCTCGATGGACTACGAAATCTTTTTGCTCTCCCGCGTCCAGGAGGCCCACCTGGCCGGGCTGGACACCCCCCAGGCGGTGCGCTATGCCCTGGAGCGAACCGCCGGGGTGATCACCAGTGCGGCCCTGATCATGATTATTGTCTTCTCGGCCTTTGTGTTTGGGCAGGTGGTGGCCAACAAGACCATCGGCCTGGGTCTGGCGGTGGCGGTCTTGCTGGATGCCACCCTGGTGCGGCTGGTGCTGGTGCCCTCGGTGCTGGTACTGGCGGGTCGGTGGAACTGGTGGCTGCCGGAGCCGCTCCGCCGGATGATGCCTAGAGTGAGCCTGGAATCCTAATTCACGAATGGCTGGAGAGGTATTTCTGGAAGCCCTCCAGGGCCTTGTGTAGAGCTGCCAGGGGCAGCACCCCCAGCTTGACCAAGGCCCCCCCACCTCTGGCGCCCAGGGGCTTAAGCACAGCCTCCCAGAGGGCCTGTAAGTCCTCGCTGCGGCTCGGATGCTTGAGCAGTACATAGCGGGTTTTGTCCTCGGCCTCGGCAAGCAGCAGAGCCAGCACCCCCGGCCACTCGGCCAGGCGCTTGCCCACCATGTCCAGCACTGTGTTGGGAACCTTTGCCGCAATGGTCAGGCCGGGGAACTCGGCCAGCAGGTCGCGCATAAGGCGTTCGGCCAGCTCGTCCTTGAGGGCGCTGTTTTCGGCCCGTACCCGGTACCACTCGCTGCGCATGTTCTCGATGGGTTTTTCCAGCTCCAAAAGCCCCGAGCTAAACTTCTCGCCCAGCCGCGCGAGCAGGCGGTGTTCCTGATCAAAAAGCTCCAGAGCCTCCCAGCCTGCCACAAAGTAGATGCGCGTACCGCCTTTGTAGCGCTCGAGCCTGGTGATTTTGATGGGGCCCGCTTCGCCAGTGCGGGCCACGTGCAGGCCACCGCAGGCCACCTTGTCCCAGTGCTCAATTTCCACCACCCGGATGGTGCCCGTTACCTTGGGGTTGCGCCGTAGGCCCAGGGCCTCGACTTCCGAGCCGTCTGTAAAGAATGTGCGAACCGCCGTGTTGGCATACACCGCCCAGTTGGCCAGGGCCTCGGCCCGCCGAATGATGGCCTCGTCGGGTTCGCCGTCGAAGTCCATGGTGCAGACCGGGCTATGCATGTTGACCGCTACCACGTTCCAACCAGCAGCCCGCAAAAATGCCTGCCCCAGCATGTGTTCGGCTGTGTGGCGCTGCATGTGCCGGTAGCGGCGGGCCCAGTCGAGTTTGCCCACCACGGTTTGCCCCTCGGAGAGGGGGCTTTCCAGCCGGTGAATCACCTGGCCGGTGGTCTTGGCGTCCTCGAGCACCGCCACCACCGCCACCCCGTCCAGGGTGCCGGTATCGCAGGCCTGGCCCCCAGCGGTGGGGTAGAAGAGGGTCTGATCCAGCACTGCATAGTGCTTTCCACCCTCGCTCCAGGCCCGCACCACCCGGGCCTCGAACTCGCTGGTGTAAGGTTGTTCCCAGTACAGCCGCATTTAGTTAGCTTACCGGAATGAAGACCCTCCGAAAACCCGGCTTCGCTACCCTATCGCTCCCGGTTCATGGCGCCACAGCGTTATAGCGTGGCAACAAACCAGGGCGACAACGAACAGAGGACTCTGGGTTCAAGCGCCACCCAGGTTGGGTTTGATCTTGGGCACGATGCGCGGGGGCTCTTTTTCTTCCTTGTCCTTGGGCGGTTCGCTGGGGGGCTCGAGGCTCTCCAGGGCCTCGCCCTCCACCACCCGCACAAACTCCTCGGCATTCAGGGTCTCGCGCTCGAGGAGTGCCTGTGTGACGCGCTCCAGCACATCTCTCTTCTCGGTTAGCAGATTTAAAACCTTGTCGTGCTGTTCCTGCAACAGTTTCTGTACGGCTTCATCAATGCGTTTGGCGGTGTCTTCGGAGTACTGGCGGGTGTCGTAGCCGCCCAGATAGGTGTCCTCGCGCACCTGGTAGGCCACCGTACCGAAGTCGGGGTGCATACCCCACTCGGTAATCATGCGCCGGGCTAGGTCGGTGGCCTGGCGGAAGTCGTTCTCAGCCCCGGTGGTTACATCGTCAAACACCAGCTCTTCGGCCGCGCGACCCGCCAAAGCAACAGCAATCTGGTCGGTCAGGCGCTTCTTGCTCCAGTGCAGGGTGTCCTGGCGGCTGGGCATCATGAAGCCCATGGCCCGCCCACGCGGCACAATGGTCACCTTATGCACATTGTCGGCATGCTCCAGGAAGTGTGCGGCCAGGGCGTGCCCGGCCTCGTGGTAGGCGGTTACCTCGCGATCCTTTTGAGTAATCACCATGCTCTTTTTGGCCGGCCCCATAATGACCCGGTCGGCGGCTTCTTCCAGGTCTTTCATGGTGATTTTCTTGCGGCTGTCGCGAGCGGCCAGCAGGGCCGCTTCGTTGAGCAGGTTTTCCAGGTCGGCCCCCACAAAGCCCGGGGTGCGCTTGGCCAGCAGGGCCAGGTCCACGTCTTCGGCCAGCGGCTTGCCCTTGGCGTGAATTTTGAGGATCTGTTCACGACCTTTTACATCAGGTGCGTCAATGGCAACCTGCCGGTCAAAACGGCCCGGGCGTAGCAGGGCCGGGTCAAGTACATCGGGGCGGTTGGTGGCCGCCATGATAATGATGCTGGTCTCTTTCTCAAAACCGTCGAGCTCTACCAGCAGTTGGTTCAGGGTCTGCTCGCGCTCGTCGTTGCCACCGCCTACCCCGCCCCCGCGACGGCGGCCTACCGCATCAATCTCATCAATAAAGATGATGCAGGGTGCATGGCGCTTGGCGGTCTCGAACAGGTCGCGTACCCGGGCCGCCCCCACCCCCACGAACATCTCCACAAAGTCCGAGCCCGAAGCAGCAATAAAAGGCACCTTGGCCTCGCCCGCTACAGCCCGCGCGATATGGGTCTTGCCCGAGCCGGGCGGCCCTACCAGCAGCACCCCTTTGGGAATGCGGGCGCCCATCTCGTGGAAGCGGGCTGGAGCCTTGAGGAACTCCACAATCTCCTTGAGCTCCTCCTTGGCTTCCTCGCAACCCGCCACGTCCTTGAAGTTGGTTTTGGGGGCTTCGGTCAGCACCTTGGCCCGGCTCTTGGTAAAGCTGAAGGCGTTATCGCCTGAGGGGCCTCGGTTGCGGGAGAAAAAGAAAAAGATAGCCACCAGCAGACCAACCAAAAGCAGCGGTATCAAGAAGCCCAGCAAGGGGTTATCCCGCCTGGGAGGAGCAATTTCGACCTGAATTTTCTTGTCGCCCCACTCGCGGATGGTCGTGGTGTCTATGGGGCTGGGAGCATACGTGACGTACTGGTCGCTATCTTCCCGGCGGGTTACGTTTAGCTGCCGTCCATCCACCGCAATTTTGGCTACACGGCCCTGGTCAATTTCATTGAGAAAGGTGGTGTAGGCCACCTGATTGGTGGGCTGCTGATTGGAGGTCAGGCTAAAGGCCCAGGCAATCAGAATAGCAGCGAACAAGATAAACCAAAGGTTGAACGGCAAACGGTTCATTGTCCCCTTAAGTTACACCCTACTCGGGCGACAAAGGTAGTCAAACGTACCTTGAAACTGAGGGCAGCAACATCCCTTGCATACCGACTGAGGGAAAGCTCATATAGAGGCTTGGGTCGAATCGAGCATTTTTTTCAGGGTCAAAACTTTGCCTGATACCGGCCACCTTCACCTACTCCCTCTTGCTCAACTCGAGTGGAATGGTTTAGGCGATGTGCTTGAGGTTTTATGGCTCGAGGTTGTGCCAGGAATGTCGCACGGCCAGCACCTGAGCTTCACTGGCAGGTACTCGGTGCACCAGGCTATATTCAAGCTTCAAACTTGATAATGCTTCACTCAAGTCTATTGACACATCTGTATGCAAAAGCTATCCTATGGATTAGTGAGCCGTGCTTAGTGCGGCTAGCGGAGGATATATGGCAAAAGCCGTAGGAATTGACTTAGGAACAACCAACAGCGTTATCGCCATCATGGAAGGCGGGACGCCCGTAGTGCTGGAAAACGCCGAAGGCGAGCGCACCACCCCCAGCGTGGTGGCGTACAAGGGCAGCGACCAGCTCGTAGGCCGGGTGGCACGGCGGCAAGCCGTGCTGAACGCCGAGGGCACCGTGTTCGAGATCAAGCGCTTCATTGGGCGTAGCTGGGACGAGGTGCAGGATGAGGTCAAACGCGTACCCTACAAGGTTGTCAAGGGCCCCGATGGCGGGGTGCGGGTAGATATCCAGGGCAAGCTCTACACCCCTGAGGAAATCTCGGCCATGGTGCTGCGCAAGCTGGTAGACGATGCCAGCAAGAAGCTGGGCGAAAAGATTACCAAGGCCGTCATTACCGTGCCGGCTTACTTCAACAACTCCCAGCGCGAGGCCACGGCCAACGCCGGGAAAATTGCGGGCCTCGAGGTCTTGCGCATCGTCAACGAGCCCACGGCTGCCGCGCTGGCCTATGGCCTGGACAAAAAGGGCCACGAGACCGTGCTGGTCTTCGACCTGGGCGGGGGTACCTTCGACGTGACGGTGCTCGAGATTGGCGAGGGGGTCTTCGAGGTGAAGGCCACCGCCGGCGATACCCACCTGGGCGGCTCCGACTTCGACCACGCCATTGTGAACTGGCTGGCTGAGGAGTTCAAGAAAGAGTCGGGCGGCGTAGACTTGAAAGCCGACCGCCAGGCCCTGCAACGCCTGATCGAGGCCGCCGAAAAGGCCAAAATCGAGCTCTCGGCGGTCAGCGAGACCACCATCAGCCTGCCCTTCATCGGTCTGGATCCGGTTTCCAAAACCCCCTTACACCTGGAGCGCAAGCTGACCCGGGCCAAGTTTGAAGAACTCATCCAGCCCCTCCTCAAGAAGATTCGGGGCCCCGTGGAGCAAGCCCTGCGCGATGCGGGTTTGAACGCCAGCCAGATTGATGAGGTGCTCCTGGTGGGGGGCTCGACCCGTGTCCCGGCAGTGCAGCAGATTGTGAAGGAAATGCTGGGCAAAGAACCCAACCGCAGCGTCAACCCCGACGAGGTGGTGGCCCTGGGGGCGGCCGTGCAGGCCGGGGTGCTGACCGGTCATGTAGAAGACGTAGTTCTTCTGGACGTGACCCCGCTCTCGCTGGGGGTAGAGACCAAGGGTGGGGTTTGCACGGTCTTGATTCCACGCAACACCACCGTGCCCACCCGTAAGTCGGAGATCTTCACCACCGCCGAGCACAACCAGCCCTCGGTGGAGATTCATGTGCTGCAGGGCGAGCGCCCCATGGCCGCCGACAACAAGAGCCTGGGCCGCTTCCGTCTGGACGGTATCCCGCCCATGCCAGCGGGTATGCCTCAAATCGAAGTCACCTTCGACATTGACGCCAACGGCATCCTGCACGCCACGGCCAAGGAAAAGTCCACCGGTAAGGAAGCCTCCATCACCATCCAGAACACCACCACCCTTTCCGAGCAGGAAATCGACCGCATGGTGAAGGAAGCCGAGGCCAACGCCGAAGCCGACCGCAAGCGTAAGGAACACGCCGACCTCAAGAACAACCTCGACACCGCCCGCATCCAGGCCGAGCGGGTGATGACCGAAAAGGAAAGCACACCGGAAGCCAAGAGCCGGCTGGAAGCTGCTGTGAGCAAGGCCAAGAGCCTGGTCGATAGCGACGGCTCCGATGCCGATCTTCGCAGTGCGACCGAGGAGCTGCTGGCGGCCTTGCAAGCCTACGAACAGGGCGCTGCCGCCTCTAGCGCGCAAGCCTCGAGCAGCACCCCCAAGTCGGACGATGTGATTGATGCGGACTACAAGCCTGCGGACTGAACGCGCTGGGTTGGGGGGCCCTGGCCCCTCAGCCTCTGGGTTATTTTGAGGTGTGTATGGAGAATAAAGAAACCGTGGCCGAATCGCCTGCCCCGGAGATATCAGAGGCCTCCAACGAACTGCCGGAGCTGGAGCGCTTGCGCGGCGAGGTGGAGTTTTTGAAGGCGGAGCTCGAGGCCTCCAAAAACAAGTTCCTGCGCCTTTATGCCGACTTTGAAAACTACAAGAAGCGCATGGCACAAGAACTCGAAGCCGCCCAGCGCAACGGCAAATTCGATGCAGTGCGCTCGCTTTTGGGAACGCTGGACGACCTCGAGCGGGCCCTGGGTTTTGCCAGTGTTAAACCAGAAGATCTGATTCCCGGTGTCAAGACCGTTCTGGAAAACTTTACCCGCAACCTGAAAAGCCTGGGGGTGGAGGGCGTGCCGGGTGTGGGGGCCGAGTTTGACCCGCGCTATCACGAGGCCATCGGTGCAGTCGAAGGCGAGGAAGGCAAGGTAATGCACGTGTACCAGCAGGGCTTCAGGTATGGCGACTTGCTGGTGCGGCCTGCACGGGTGGTGGTGGGAAACGGAGTAAAGGAGGCAGGGAGCAGCGAGCAAAGTGCAGAGAGCGAGAAGAACTAAGGCCCTCTGTCCTCTTCGCTCGACTCTTAGCTTGCTATGGCCTACAAGGATTACTACAAAATTCTCGGGGTCACTAAAAACGCCTCCGAAGACGAAATCAAGAAGGCGTTCAAGAAGCTGGCCCGCAAATACCACCCTGACGTGAGCAAAGAGCCCGGGGCCGAGGATAAGTTTAAGGAAATCAACGAAGCCTACACGGTCTTGTCCGACCCGGAAAAGCGCAAGTTCTACGATACCTACGGTACAGCTGCCGGTAGCGGACACTGGCAAGGCCCCCCAACAGAACAGGGCGGGTTTGGGGGCTTTAGCGGAAATGTGGGTGATTTTTCCGACTTCTTCCAGCAGCTTTTTGGTAACTTTGCCGGGCGCAGCGGCGGATTCGACTTGTTTGGAGAGGCTACCCGCCAGGGCCCGCGCCGGGTGGGAGGCGATTTAGAAGCCGAACTCTCCCTGGCCCTGGAGGAGGCCTACCGAGGTGGCGAAAAAACCATCTCCATAGGCCCCGAGCGTATTACCGTGCGCATTCCGCCTGGGGTGCGGGAAGGCCAGAAAATTCGCCTGGCCGGCAAGGGCCGCGCCGGGGGCGATCTGTACCTTCACATCAAACTGCAGTCCAGACCGGAGATGCGCCTGGAAGGCGACGATATTTACACGTTCGTGGATGTGCCGGCCCCCATTGCAGTGGTAGGGGGTAAGGTGCGGGTACAGACCCTGGATGGCCCTGTCGAAATGACCATTCCTAAACGTACCCAGGCTGGGCGCAAGCTGCGCCTGGCGGGCAAGGGCTGGCCCCGCAAGGACAAAAGCCGGGGAGACCAGTACGCCGAAATTCGCATCACCATTCCAACCAGCCCAAGCCCTGAAGAAGAACGCTTGTATGCCCAACTGGCCGAATTGTTAAAGGTTCGGTAGGCCGCTCCAATCAGCCGTCTATCCTGCCCTGGAAGTTGTGAATGCGTGCGCACCTTCTACTAAGTACGACAACGTTAGGAATTTGCTCTACCCGAAAAGGGGAGCCCATAAGCCGCGCCGCTTTAAACACCGGCCACTTCTTTCGCCGAGACCGTCACCGCAAAAATCTAATGTGGGCGCACTTAGACTTGGGGGCGGGGTCGTTCCTCAATGTTGGAGAGTAACAAAGCCCCAATCCCAAAAACGGTTGCCTGGGCAATCCAGCCCAGGGCGTAGTTGTTGCTGAAATCTACCAGCAAGCCAAACAGGGGGGGCGCGGAGGCGATGCCAATCGAGGTAAAAATCAGGCCGAACCCTACCACACGGCCCTCCCAGCCAGGGGGAGAGAGTTCGGTCAAGAGTGAAAAATGCAGCCCTTGCCAGCCCAGGGCGGTGGCGCCGTACAGCACCACAATCAGGGCTTTTAGCAGCAGGGGTGTGCCGGATGGGAGCCAGGCCAGCACCAGCGCAAAGAGGCCGGCCAGCCCCACCATCATCACCAACAAGGGTTTGCGCTGCCCGCCCATTTTGTCCGATAACCACGACCAGAACACCCGACTAAAAGCGCCGGCAAACTGGGCTGCGGTTAGCAGGATGGCTCCGGTGAGTTCGGGAACCCCATACCGCTCCTTGAGGAACAAAATCAGGTAGGTAATCATCACAAACTGCCCGGTGGGCAGGGTGACGCCCGCGATGCCCGCCAGCAGGATGTTGCGTTCGCGCAGCACCTGGGTGAGCACAGGGTGGGCGCCCCTGGGCGGAGCTTTGGCGGGCAGGCTTTCGTAGTAGAGTCGAGCTGCAACCAGAGCTGCCATAACTGCTAGTAGAGCTGCCACCACCGAAGCCCAGCGCCAGCCGGCGAAATGGGCGACGGCGGGCAGGATGGCAGCGGCCAGCGCGCCCCCCAGGGGAACGGCCATCTGACGCAACCCAATCACCAGCCCGCGCCGCTCCGGTGGAAACGATTGGGCGACCGCTTGTGCTCCTGCTGGGGTAGCTGAGGCGACTACCAACCCGACCAGGAACAAAAGTGGAATGAACACCCACTGGGATCGGGCCAACACCGCAACAGCAACCGCCAGACCGGCCCCTATCAGGGTTCCGGCAATCATCACCGTGCGGCTGCCGAGCTTGTCGGTGAGCCAGCCCGAGGGTAGCGAGCCCAGCATGGTGCCGATGTAGATAAAGGTATTGAGCAGGCCCACAGCCGCCAGGGAAAGCCCCAGATCGGCACGGATGAAAGGGGCCAGGGTGGGGTAGGCCTGTCCGATGAGCGAAACCGCAGTTCCGGCGGTCATGGCGGCGGTGAGGACGGCCCAGGGCGACATGCGAGGTTCAGGCTACCTTATTTGCCGGTGAAGCGTAAAATGTTGTCCTCGCTGTCTCTCGGCCGACCTATGTTCGATGGCCTGTATTTGTGTAGGCTGGCAGGCTGCCTTCTGGGCTCGAGATTTGCAACTGTTTTGATCGGCGGGGTCAAGCCCGGTAAACCCTTTTGTGGTTTGACAGGCCGGTAAACTAAAGTGAATGCGCGACCTCGATTCACAGGAAACCTACCTGGCCGACCGCCTGGGCCTGGCCTTTGATTTACGCGATTTGGTGGGCAGCGGGCCAGTTCCCCAGGTGCGCTATGCGCCGCCTTATGGGGTGGTGGGGTTTGGGGAGGGTTGGTGGGCAGCGCAGCTTGCACAAGACTTTGCCCAGGAGCTCACTGCCACGGGCACACAGTTTGTGCTCGAGGGCGGCTACGATTTCGGCGGCGCTGTCGGCGCGGGCCTGTATGCCTCGGTGAGCGGGGCAGAGATTGTGCGCCTGGGTTTTAGGGAAAACGTCGAGGTGGAGATACTGGCTCACCCCCTTTCCACCTACCGTTACCTGCGTTTTTTGTTGCTGGCCACGGGTCAGCAAGCCGAGCTAGCCCGCATAGACCAGGCCTTGCTCCTGGAGCGTGAGCGCCTGCGCCCGGAGGTAAGCTTGAGCAAAAACCCGGCCAAGTTTCTGGCTTACTCTTTGCTGGAGCGCACGCCCATGTGGGTGGTACCCGACCGTTATCCGGGTCTAGCAGCGGCTTTACAGCAAATTTTTAGCCGTATTGGTAAGAGTCTATCCTTCACCCCCCCGCCCTCGTCCCTGGAGTTTTTCCTAACAGGCCTCGAGGCCCGCCACGAGCAAGGCGACCCCATCGCCGCCGTGCTGGTAGGCGATGATGAGCGCAAGCGCTACGCCCAGGAAATTCTGGAAAACCGTGTAGACACCCTGATCGAACTCCCCGAGCCCGAAGCCGAAGGCACCCTGGCTAAAGCCCTGTGCTACTGGTACCGCGTGGCCTGGGCCAGCTACTATCTGGCCCTGCTGTATGGGGTGGAACCGGGGGACTGGGAGGTGCTGGACAATCTGAGACAGGCAACCTGAAACGGGACGAAAGCTCATGGTCGGTGGCTGATAGCTAAAAATAAGCAGCATGTTCAATGCACAGTGGTCAACACCTGAGCTGTCTCACGGTTTGATTGACCCTGGCCCAGAGCCTCGCTCGAGCGTACAAACCTCAGCCCTGAGCCAATTTTTGACCCAAGACCTGGGGCGTGCGACCTGTGATGGTACACCTGGAGGTCTTTGATTCTCAGGTCGCTTTTCCTGACCCGCCGGTCAGCGTATGCTCATGGGGTGCTGCCCTTTTTGCTCTCCTGGCTTCACGCCACCAACGACTTATTCGGTGCATTTCTGACCCCACTGCTGCCCAAACTGCAGACGGCTTTTGGCGTGAGCTACGGGGCGGTTTCGCTTTTGGTGGCCTTGCAATCCCTCACCGGCAGCTTACTGCAACCCCTGGCCGGGCTGGTGGCTGACCGCTATGATCGCCGCGTTTTGGCTGCATTGGGGCCATTGTTAATGGCTTTGGGGGGTGGGCTGCTGGGGTTTTTCCCCAACCTCTGGGTGGCGGGGGTGGTGCTGGCCTTGTCGGGGCTGGGTTCGGCTTTGTTTCACTCGGCGGGGGCCGCCCTGGTAGGGCAGTATGCCGACCCGGCCCGGCGCGGTTTCTGGATGAGCTTCTTTGGCACGGGGGGCTACGTGGGCATCTCGCTGGGCCCCATCGTCTCGCTCACCGCAGTAAACCAGGGGGGATTGCAAACCCTGGCCTGGTTCATTCCCCTGGCCCTGGTGCCTGCTTTTTTGCTGCTGCGCCAGGCACCCCCCACAAGGCTGCAAACCAAACCCTCGAGCTTTAGTGACTTGCAGCGGGTGTTTCGCGGCCATGTGGCCCGTTTGTGGGCGGTCTCGACCCTCCGCAGCATTGTGTTTATGAGCTTTTCGACCACCATCCCCTTCTGGTTTGCTCAGCGGGGTATCTCCGATGCTCAGGTGGCCCTGACGCTTTCTATCTACAGCATTTCAGCCACCGTTGGCGCTTTTTTGGGTGGAACCTTGTCGGATCGGCTGGGTCGGCGCAACGTGCTGGTAGGCACCATGCTTTTTGCAATTCCCCTTTACATCGCCTTGCTGGTGGTGCCTCCAGAAAACTGGTTTTACGTGGCCTTGCTGGCCGTTACGGGCGCCCTGATGAACGCGGGCGTGCCAGTGGCGGTCACGATGGCCCAGGAGCATGAACCGCGCCAGATGGCTACGGTCTCGGGGCTTTTGATGGGCTTCACCTGGGGGTTCGCCGGGCTACTCTACGGGGCGGTGGGGCCCATCATTGAGCGCTTTGGGGTGCTGGAGAGCTTGAGTGTGCTGGGATTGTTGCTGATTCCGGCCCTGACCCTCTCGCTGGCGGTGCGCGAAGCCAGACCCGACCTCGATAGAGCGGTGCGCGGGGGCTCGTAGGTCACTATTTGGATTATGGGACGAACAGGGTAAAATACCCCTAACGTTCAGAGACGATAGGGCAGATGTGGTTGTGTTTTTTTGCCCCGCTGAACCTGACCTGGGTTCTATAGCCCAGTCTATATAGACAGCTTTTGGGAGGTGTGGGATGACCAGCACGGTACGGCAATTGCTCCAGGCCAAGGGCAATATGGTGCATGCAATCCCAGCGGACGCCACGGTTTTTGAGGCGCTTGGGCGCATGGCTGCTTATGATGTGGGTGCCCTCATGGTGATGAACGGCAACCAACTGGTGGGCATCTTCTCCGAGCGCGATTACGCCCGCAAGATCATCCTGATGGGCCGCATTTCCAAAGACACCCTGGTTGGCGAGGTCATGACCGACGACCTCATTACCGTTACCCCGGATGCCACCGTGGCCGACTGCATGAACCTGATGACCGGTAACCGCGTGCGCCACCTTCCGGTGATTGAGGACGGAAAACTAGTTGGCGTGGTTTCCATTGGAGATGTGGTCAAGGCCATCATGACCCAGCAGGAGTTCATGATTGCCGAGTTGGAGAGCTACATCACCGGCTCACGCTGAAGCGTTGGAGAGGCAGCTAGACAAAAGCCCTGCCCTCTCTTATTGCGCTTGCTCACCCTGCCCTGCGCCGATCGGAGGGGCCAATGAGCAAGTTGAGCCCAAAGCTGATAACCGAGAGCAGGAGGGCTCCAATCAGCGCGCCGCCAAACCCACGCACATCCAGCGGGGTCAGACTGGCCACAACCAACAAAATTACCGCGTTAACGACCAGGGTAAATAAACCCAGGGTCAGAATGTTGAACGGCAGGGTAAGTAGCAGCAGAATGGGTTTGAGCAGGGCGTTGGCTAGGCCAAAAATCAGCCCAGCCAGCAGATAATCCCCCAGACCGCTTCCTCTGGCAAAATAAATGCCCCCATAGAGTTGGGTCACGATCCATAAGGCCAGGGTATTGAGCACCAACCGCAGCAGAAGGTCGCGCATAGCTCAGGGTACACCTCTTTGGAATGTCTGGGTAAGGGCTAGGGTTTTCCTGAAGTGGGCTGTACCAAGTGCCATATGGCGCAGCCGTGGAGCGGCTTTGCCATTGTGCAACCCGCGTCTTCAGCGTGTGCTGTTCTGGTGGAGTTACTACAGAGATGCGACTATCGGCAATGGACTATAGACAATTAACCATCGGCTTCAGACCATTGACCCCCTGACTCTGGCTTCATCTTCGTGGGAAGCGAAAGGCCAGCAAAATAAAAAGCACCCCCATTGCAGCGCTCAGAACGGCCCAGGGAATGCGGTTCTGGATAGCACGCACGGGCGGTAAGACGCCACGTTGATAAGCCTGGATCTGGCTTTGCGAGAGCACATCCACGGCGGCGGGCGCACCTGCCGGGCCATCGATTGTCCATGTGCCCCCTCCGGGGCGGACCGGGCGAAAGTGCCAGGGGGTGAAGGGGTCGTAGAGTCCCACTGCTACGTAGTAGCCATAGTCCCCTGGAGGCAGATTGGGGGAGAGCTCGAGCCAATCGCCATTCTTAACAACCGGTACGGCCTGCACGGTTCCACCTGGTTGGTACTCTTCGGCCTTCCAACCGGTGAGCAGGTAGGCCCGGTTCCAACCTTGTCCGGCGGGGGTTTTGAAGCCTGCGCCAGGGAGCTCTTCGTTGCCGCCCGCATCGGTGTGAATGTATATTCCAATGGTAGCCAGAGAAAAACCATGAGGGGCGTTGCTGGGATTGGGATAGCGGTGGAGCCTGACCCGTAGAACCACCTTATCCCCATTGCGAAGGGCTTCAAAACCGGTCAGGTCGGCAAAACCGGCTTCAGCAAAGAGTGCTGTACGCGGGTAGACATAGCCCAGGCCGTAGTCGTCGCCTACCGGATCGGAGAAGAGAAGAGGGATCATGGCGGATGGGTTTCCCTGCAATACCCAACTATGCCAGCGATGTAGGTAAATATAGACAGCCTGTGAACCTCGAGCGGCTCACAAGGTGATACCCTACCTTGTCCTTGACGCTCTATCAAGGGCAGATAGATACGCTTCCCATGCGATTATCATGACTACCGTAAGGACAACAGGGCCTTGACCAGACGAGTGGGGTCGTGCTGGGCAAAGCCGGGCTCCAAAAAGTCTTCGGCCACAATCTGCACCCCTAGGCCCTCGAAGCGCTTGGGGTTGAAGCGTACCGGCGTCTGGCCCTCGGCCCGGTAGCGCTTGAGCAGGTTCTCGGGAATGCGGGCGTTGTTAACCAGCACCACGTTGGGTTGGCGGCCCAGGTGTTGCACTACGGCCTGAAAATGGTCGTGGGCATCCATGCCTTCGGTCTCGCCCCGCTCGCTCATGATGTTGACAATGTAAACCAGCCTGGCCGGGGACTGCTGGATGGCGACCTGGATGCCCCTGGGCAAAAAGCTAGGAATGACGCTGGAATAAAGGCTGCCCGGCCCCAGCACAATCATATCGGCTTTTCGCAGGGCATGGACAGCTTCGGGCATGGCCGCTACCCCGATGGGGGCCAGCCCAACCTTGCGGATGCGGCCGGATTTTTCGCGCAGAGCAGTTTCCCCTTGGACCCGGGTGCCATCTTCGCGCTCGGCCCAGAGCCGGGCGGTCTCGAAGGTAGCGGGCCAGACCGCTCCGCGGAGTCTTAGCACCTGGTTGGCCTGGCGCATGGCCTTGGCAAAGTCGTTGTTGAGTTCGGAGAGCGAGACCAGCATCAGGTTGCCGAAGGTGTGGCCCTTGAGTTCATCGCCACGTTGGAAACGGTACTCCATCAATTCGGGTAGCCCTTCGGTGTCGGAAAGGGCCGCCAGACAGTCGACCAGGTCGCCTACCGCCGGCACCCCAAACGAAACCCGCAGGCGGCCGGTAGACCCTCCGTCGTCGGTGACAGCAACCACCGCGGTAATGTTGGCGGTTTCCATCTTGAGGCCGCGTAACACCCGTGAAAGCCCCGTTCCACCGCCCAGGGCCACGATGCGGGGGCCCGCCTCGAGCTTCCTGCGGATGTAGACCTGCTTGGAGACCGAGCCGGGGTCGGTAATGGCCGAGAGCATGCTGCGGTTCATCCAGCGCAGACCGGTCAAGAACAGAATCAGGCCACCCAACAGCCACAGGCCGCCCGAGATCCATAGTGGGATGGAAAAGTAACCAGCCCAACGCGTAGTTTGCAAAAACCAGGGCAAGAACGAGGTTTGCCAGGAGAGATGCACCACCCCTGTGAACATACACAACATCCCCAGGGCGGCCAGCAACGCATACCGCTTGACCCGCATGCCCGGCAGTAGCCAGCGCAGGGTACTGAGGAAACGGTCATCGGCAGGGTTGGTTCGCAGACCCTGGGTAAGCGTACGCAGGTTGGGGCGTTTGGCTTTGTTCCAGATCATCCTTGCCAGCCTCGCTCAGGCAAACATGGCTTTTTCCAGGTCACGGTGCTCTAGCTCCACTCGAAAGCGCCCGGAGAGTTCCTGGGCCAGCCGTTCGGCGACCGCCACACTGCGGTGCTGGCCCCCTGTACAACCGATGGCCACCGTGTAAGCGGCCCGCCCGCTCTGGCGCGCACCATCCGCCGAAAGCCCAATGGTAGCCAGCAATGAACGGTAGAAGGGCTCGTTCTTTTTATCGGCGAAGACATAAGCGGCTACCTCGAGATCGGTACCGGGACGCGATTTGAGCACCGGGTCGTAGTGCGGGTTGGGCAGGGAGCGCACATCCAGCACCAGGTCGGCGTCCTGCGGGGGGCCCCACTTGAAGCCGAAGGAGAAAATCCGCAGCAGAAAGCTTTCTTCTTCGCCCAGAGCAGCCTCGAGGGCCTCTTTGAGCTGGCGGGGGGTGCGCTCGGAGGTGTCGATCACCAGGTCGGCCCGGTCGCGCAGGGGGGCCAGGGCCAGGCGCTCTTCATCAATTTCGCGCAGCAGGTTGCCCATACCCAGGGGGTGGAGACGGCGCGAAAGGTTGTAGCGCTTGAGCAGGATGTCCGACTTGGCCTCGAGGTAGATAATAAAGGGCTTGAGCTGGCTCAGTACTGTTTCTACCTCACCCAGCAGGTCGCGGGCCCGGATGTCCAGCACCACCACCACCTTGTGGATGCCTCGAGCCTCTACAGTTTTGAGCAGGTCCCCCCAGAGCTGGGGCGGCAGATTATCCACCGAAAAATAGCCCAGGTCTTCCAGGGCCATCCGGGCCGAGGTCAGGCCTGCACCGCTTTGCCCACTTAGCACCACAAACCTCATGGACTCATCCTTCCCCACAAGCCTAGAGACCGTCCCAGGTTCGCACCCAAGGGGTGCCGACCCATCCTCCAAGTATACTTGCGTCTTTTGCGAACGGGGGGTCAGCCCGGCTTGCTAAAGGCCTCGGCTACTTGATTTCCAGCAGCTCCACGTCAAAAATCAGGGCCGAGTTGGGCGGAATGTCCGGGCTGGGGCTGCGGTCGCCATAGGCCAGGTTGGCGGGGATAATCAGACGGCGCTGACCGCCCACACGCATCCCCACAATGCCCGAGTCCCAACCCGGGATTACCTGACCGGCCCCCAGGGTGAACTCGAAGGGGGTGCGGCCCGGCTGGCAGGAGGTGTCAAACTGCTTGCCGTCCACCAAACGCCCAATGTACTGCATGCGCACGGTGTTGGAGGTGATGGCCTGGGGGCCGCTGCCTTCCTTGAGGTCTTCGATGCGCAGGGCGGTAATGCCCTCGTTGGAGAGGCCGGTGGCGGCAGGGGGCTGGTTGGTGCATAGGGTGCCGTTGCCCACGCTGGCCTGACCACCGGAGCGTTGCCCCAAAAGCAGATACGCACCCACACCCAGCAGGGCCAGCACTGCAACGGCAATAAGAATGAAGTTTCGGTTCATACCGCCGCCCATTGTATGGGTTTTGCCTGAAAGCCGTTAGGGGAGTAATACCGGATTCAAAAAGATAGTCATTCAAATCAAAAAGTCCAGAGGCTATCTTTTTGAATCCTAGAGCACTCCTTTCAGTCGGGTTAGTTCGTCACTAAACAGTGACGAACTAACCGAATCTGGTATAAACCTGGGATTGGCTCTTTTCAAGCTTCGCTCGAGGTGTCAAAAAGCTCGAAGCAGGTGGGCCTGCGATATGCGACTTGCGGCATATTTCAGGCAGGTTGTTGCAGGGTGAGTTGCCCACAGGCGGCTCCTACATCCCGCCCCCGGCTCCAGCGCACCGAGGTAGGGATGCCCTGCTGCTCCAAGGTAGCCGCAAACTTGAGAATCTGCGCTTTGGGGGTGCCCTGGTGGGGGGCGCCCTCCCAGGGGTTCCAGGGAATCAGGTTCATGTGTACGCTGAGGCCTTTGAAGAGCCCCCCCAGCGCACGGGCCTGCCAGTCGTGGTCGTTGACGCCCCGCAGCAGGGTGTATTCCAGCGTGACCCGTCGGCCGGTCTGGGCGTAGTAGTGCCGCACGGCGTCCATAATTTCGGCGATGCGGTAGCGGTGTGCGGTGGGGATGATCTGCTGACGGGTTTCGTCGTCGGGGGCGTGGAGCGATAGGGCCAGGCGCACCCCCAGCCCCGACTCGGCCAGTTTGTAGATACCCCGCGGAATCCCCACGGTGGAAAGGGTAATGCGGCGCGGGCTCATGGCCAGCCCCTGGGGGTGCAGCATTCGCCCGATGGCGGCAAACACGTTATCCACGTTCAGAAGCGGCTCGCCCATGCCCATCAGCACCACATTGCGAATTTCGCGGGGGGCGTGGCCCTGGTGGTGAGCGGTGAACAAAATCTGGTCCACGATCTCCGCCGCCGTAAGGTTGCGCCCAAAGCCCATCCTGCCGGTCGCGCAGAAGGTGCAGCCTGCCGGGCAGCCCACCATGCTGGAAATGCAGAGGGTCTTGCGGTTTTGGTAGGGCATATAGACGGCCTCGGTTTTCTGACCGTCGAGCAGGGTATAAAGGTACTTTACCGAGCCGTCCTGGCTTGGGTAGGGCATTACCTCGGCAAACTCCGAGATGCGGAAGCGCTCGGCCCACTCGCTGCGGAGGGCCCGGGGCAGGTCGGTCATCTCGTCCCACTGGCGGGCACCTTTATCGTAGAGCCAGCCCGCTAGTTGCTGTCGGCGGTAGCCCTCGCCCGGAAGCGCCTCGATGGGCAGGGAAAGCAGCGAGGTTTTGTCTTGCAGTGCCATAACGCTTTATACCGGATTCAAAAAGACACTTTACAAAACCAAAAACACCAGAGGCTGTCTTTTTGAATCCTGGAGCACACCCCTCCCTGTCGGTCGGCGAAAAAAGCGGCTCCCTTCCAAAGGGGCTTACGCCCTCCGCTACGCGGATGACTTCGGCCCTGTTAGTTCGTCACACTTTGGCGCCGAACTGACCGAATCTGGTATCAGTATAGCGTGCCCTCATGTCCAGGTCGGGCGCCCGATCACCTTTGGGCCTCGGAGCAACGGTAGGTGCTATCGGCCTTCGGCTTTGGGCTTTTGGCAAGATTTATGGGGAGAAAAGTCAAATTCGCGACCTTAACGCCTTTGCTGTTCTTCGATACGCTCGCGCAGCTCGCGGGCATATTTGGGGTTGCGTCCCCCGCCCAGTCCGGCCAGGCCACCGATCACCCAAAAGGCAAAACCTACCGCAAAGGGCTTGACCAGCAGGGCGGCCAACACCCCACCTATCAACAGGCCCAGGGCCACGCGGCGGCGCCCGGCCAGAAAACCGCGCACGGCCAGAAACATCAGGAGGCCGGGCAGCAGCCATAGCAGCAGCCGCAGCACCAGCACCGCACCTTCGGTCACAACGTCAATGGTAGCAGATATCAGGTACCAATGCCCCACACCAGCAGGGCCCCCAGATCCTCGGCGGGGACGGGCCAGCCCAGGATATGGCCCTGGCCGTAGTCGGCGCCGAGCTCCTTCATGCGGGTGAGCTGGGACTGCTCTTCTAAGCCCTTAGCGACTGCTTTAGTGCCGACAGCGTGCACCATGTCAATGGCCGCTTTAGCCAGCGGGGCGTTTTCCGAGGCCGATAAGGCCGGGTTGAGCTTGATCCAGTCCAGCGGCAGGCGTTTGAGCTGGGTGAGCGGGAGGGGGTTGGTGCCAAAGTTGTCGAGGGCGATAGAGACCCCCAGGTGCTTGAGGATCTCGAGGCTGCGGCTGGCGGTCTCGAGGTCGCTCAGAATGGCCTCCTCACGCAGCTCGAGGATGATGATGTCGGTGGGCAGGCGCTTAGCTGAGAACATCTCCTGTAACACGGTGGGGAAGTTGGGGTCTATCAGGGTTTCAGAGGAGATGTTCACGCTGAAGCGGGCGTTGACCCCGGAGGGCTTCCAGAGGGCGGCCTGGTCGAGCACCTTGTCGAGGGCCCAGCGATCCTGGGCGCTCATCAGACCGACCTGCTCGGCCAGGGGCAGAAACTCGCCGGCCTGGTGCAGCCCCTTGGGTTTGGGCCAGCGGGCCAGGGCCTCCACGGCTACGAGCTCGAGGTCGCTCAGGTTGAAAACCGGCTGGAAGTGCAGGGTCAGGCCGTCTTGCGAGAGGGCCTCTTGTAGCTCGGTGGCGCCGGGGGTCAGGAGGCGGATGCCGCCGCCGGTCTCGAGGGCCTTCTGGCAGGCTTGTTCGGCTTGATTCCACAGCCCCTCCACCGAGGTGGCGTCCTGGGGAAACATGGCGATGCCAATGCCCACCTTCAGGCCTGACAGTGCGGCCCGCAGGCGGCCCAGCAAGCGATGGGCCACCCGGCTGGCCCCCGCCGTCCAGCGCACCTCGGAAAGCAGCAGGGCAAAACCCTGGTCGCCCAGGTACGCGAGTGAGTCGCTCTGGCGCAGGGTATAGGCAATTTCGCGGGCGGCCTGCTCGGTCTGGGCCTTGTTCATGCCCTCGATTCGGATGCGCATAAGGGCCAGTGAGCGCCCGTGCCGCTGGGCCAGCGAGAGGGCTTGGGCCAGGTTGAGTTCAAACTCGCTGCGCTTAACCGCCAGCGACTTGCGCTCAGGGGTCTGGATTTTGAGGTCGTCTTTAAGGGGGCGCAGTATGCGCTCGATGACCTGAGCCAGGGCCAGGGCCAGGGTCTCATCGGCGTTGCTCCATTTGCGGGGCTGGATGCTTTCGATCCACATGACCCCACGCAGACCACTTTCGCCGTGGAAGACCACCTGCAAGACCGCGCCCAGACCCCGGCTTACCAGGATGTCACGCAGTTCGGTCATGCGGGCGTCCTGGCGGGCATCGTCAGCGGCAATGAGCAGGTTGCGCTCCAACACCTGGAAATATACGGCGTGTCGCTCGGGCAGGAGATCTTCGGGTGGGGAGGCTTCGGGGTACTGCCCGACCAGTTTAAGGGTGCGTTCGTTGCTGTCGCGTAGCCACAAACAGATGCCCTTGAAGCCCAGGGAAATCAGAACCTCCCCCAGCTTGGGCAGGGCTTCCTCCACGCTGGTAAAGCGTTGCTGGGTGATTTCCAGGAGCGAGCGCTGCCAGGTTTCCTTGGGCATGGGGTTGACCGCTACGCCCTGGGATTCCACCAATAGCGACTGTAGCGCTTCGATCAGGGCCAGCTTGGCCCGTTCGCTCAGGTTGTAGCCTTTTTGCCCGATGTGCAGCCGAGGGGCCGCCCAGACCAGGCGACTGCTCACCCAGGATTCGCCGGTGAGCAGGTTGAGCAAGAGTTCCTGGGCTTCCTGAGGTTTGAGCACCACGCCCCCGACCCCCCCCAGGCGTACGGCCATGCCGGAAGGCAAATCCTGATGTTCGATCAAGAGCGTAGCCCCTTCAATTGAGAGCGGCGCAAATAGCTTCCAACTAACCTCGTTCACCGAATGTCCAATCCTTTCATAAGAGGCTCCAAGCCCTATGTATTTCCAATGTACCAGGGGGTCGGTATGGAGGGTTGGTTATATGTCACCGGTTGAGCTGTTATCAACAACACTAATTTTACTGAAACTTGGCAGAATTACGGCTGGATTACCTTCAAGCCCCCCGGAACCATGTGTACGCGGTACTCGGTGGCAGGTTCAATAAGCTCGCCGTCGGAATGGGCGGGGACGGGACGGTCGAAGCGGGCCGTGAACTCGGCACCCCGGAAGAAGTGCAGCCGGGGGTGGTGCACGTGTCGTCCCAGAATGAGCCGGGGCAGAATCCCCACCACCCCCAGGCGGCTGAACTCGCCGGCTACCGCCGCCGAAATGAGGCCGTCTGTGGGTACGGCGTCGGGCACGATGGGAATACCTCCCCCATAGGTCGAGGCGTTCATCAGGGCTACCAGCAAGCTAGGGCCCTGATAGACGGTCTGGCCGTTTTGGATGAGCTCGAGGGTGGGCAGCTCCAGTTCCTTGAGCACACCAAAAATAGAGTACAAATAGCGGGGCATTCCTCGCAGAAAGGTAGGGGCCGAGAGGGCCTTGCGGGCCACCGCCGCATCGAAGCCAATGCCTAAGCTGGCCCCATAGGGCTGGTTGTTGACCAGGCCCAGGTCTATGGTATGGATACCCCCATGCAGGGCGGTCTGCAGGGCGGCCTCCAGGCCCAGCCGGTGCAGGCCCACCATGCGGGCGAAGTCGTTGCCGCTGCCGATGGGCACAACCCCCAGGGCCTTGTCCGAGCCAGCAATTCCACGCACCACCTCGTGCACGGTTCCGTCGCCCCCCACCGCAACCACCCGGCTGCCTGCAGGGGCGCTGCGGGCTACCTCGATGCCGTGTCCTGGGGCCTGGGTGATGGTGATTTCTATGTCGGAAGACCGGGCGTGCTGGCGAATGGCGGTCTCGAGCCGCCGCAACATCTGGCCCACCCGCCCACGCCCTGCCGCCGGGTTGATGACGAAGGTAGTGAAACCGCTCATTATGTTTCGCAAGATTCTAACAGAAACCGGCGTTGTACAATACGGTTAACCAGGGTGGTTTTCGCTTTCGCTTATCCTTCGGGCTTGGAAGACCGCCTTTTGGGCGCCCTAAGACAAGCCTCGTGTCTGAGCGCCCTTACTGCAAAGGAAGGCACGATGAACCGGCCCGTAGCGCAAACCCACCTTTCCCAGCTTGCCGAGCTGCTTTGCTGGATGGATGAAGCTCCGGAGCGCCGCTCGTTAGCGCCCGAGGCGCGTACCCCTGAAGGCTTGTGGTGGGAAGTAATGGCCGGAGAGGATGAAAAGGCCTGGGTCTGGCTCGAGGCGGGCCGGGTGCAGGGGTATGGGGCCCTGGTGCCCTTCTGGGACGGGGTGGCCCTCGAGGGCCCCATCATCCGTGCGGGCGATGGCAAAGCCCTTCTGGAGCACCTGGTCAAAAAAGCCCGCCAGGAGGGGTATCCCACCCTGTATGCTTTCCCCGAGGCCCGCAACCGCTACGCTCGAGACCTGCTGGAACAGGTGGGCTTTTCTGCCGAGCACACCACCTACTTCTTCGCCATAGGCCGCACCGATCTGTCGTATCCGGTGCCTCCCGGCTACAAGATTGAGCTGGCCGAACCCTGCGACCCCCAGGTCTACCGCGACCTCTACAGCCGGGCCGACGATGGCTGGAGCCTGCGCCTGCACTGGACCGACGAAGAGCTGCGCCAGCACTTCCTGGGCGCGGAAGTGGAGCTCTTCATGGCCTACGCCGAACAGGGCCAGGCACCGGTGGGCATGGCCGAGCTCGAGCTCGACGACACCCAGGCCGAGATTGCCTACATTGGGGTGGTGCCGGAGGCCCGGGGGAAAGGGCTGGGCCGGGCGCTTTTAGGTGCTGCCGCCGAGTGGGCGTTTAGCAACCCGCAAATCCAGAGCTTGCAGGTGCGCGCCCACGACCACGAGAAAGCCGCCCAGGCCCTCTACAAACGCCTGGGGTTCAGGCAAACCAGTGCGGTCGTCACCTATGCCCTGGAACTCTACTAGCCCTCCCCCGCTGTGGTTTTGAGTCTGGCCTCAATGAGGGCTACCCGGCCCGGGCGCTGGAGCTGGGCGTAGAAAGCCAGCAAGAATTCCAGCGAAACCACCGGGATACAAAGGCCCAGGTAATCCACCGTTGTTCTTTTATGCCGGAAGTCGGGGGCAGGCTTCCAGCGCCCATCGGGGCTTTGGAATTCTAGGTTGCCCATGGTCTCGACCACGATGTCATGAATCTTAAACTGGGCCAGATACGAGCGCACCAGCCGAACCCCCAGGTGCATTCCGGGGGGATAGACCAGGTACTCCACCAGCAACCGGGCCACCTGCTCGGCCCCCACGCGGTCGGTTTGGAGGTCGATGTCCTTGGGTACTACCGGTAACCCGTGCAGCGCCAGGGCCAGACTGCCGCTCACCGCCCATTCCACCTGGCCATCATTCAGGATGGGGCAGATCACCCGCAACACCTGAACAATCCGTTCGGGTAGCAGGATGGGGGTCATAAAAATTGCTAGTTCAGGGTGTAGGGCTCAAAAGCCTGGGGGTCGAAGCGGCACTGGGCTAGGTCTTCCCAGTATAGCCACCCGTCCTTGAGCGGAGGGAAGCTGCAAAATCCGCCTTCGGCTTTGAGGTGAAAAGCCAGCTCACAGGGCTCCGTCACCCCTTCCTGGAAGGCCATCAGCGCGGTCTGATAGGCCCCAAAGCTGGACAAAGCCTGCGACCCCACCATGGCTTTCTTGCTCTCGGCGCGGTTTAGGGCCAGCATCTGCAGGGTCTGGGTGTAGCCGGTGCGGGCCGGTTTGAGGTTCAGAATGTCGTAGGTATCGAGCTGGGCCTCGCGCCACAGGTCGCGCAGGGTAAAGGCCGAGTCGTCGGCGATAATGGGCAGAATGGCCGCTTTGTGCAGGCGCTTGCGGGCCAGCACCTCGGCGATGGGCAGAGGTTCTTCTACGTACAGAAGCCCGGCCTCGGCCCACTTTTGCAAGTATCCCTCGGCCTCCTGGGGGGAGAGGGTCTCGTTGGCATCGGCATAAAGGGCTGCGTCTGGGAAATGCCATTTGAGAGCGGCTATGCGGGCTAGGTCGCCCTCCAGATCCCGGCCTACCTTCACCTTAAGCACCCGTACCCCGGCCTGGTAGACCGCCCTTGCATCGGCCAGCATCTCGGCCTCGTCGGCGATCCCCAGGATGTAGCTGACCTGTACCCGGGGGTGGTGGGGCTCAAAGACCTGCCAGAGGGTCTGCCCTTCGCTCTGGGCCCAAGCCTCCCACAAGGCGATGTCCAGCCCCGCTTTGGCAGTGAGGTTGCTGGGAAAGTTGTTCAGCACCTGCTGGATGGCCTCGGTATCCTCGACCTCGAGGCCCACCAACTGCGGGGAAAGATAGTCCAGTGCAGCCAGGATGGTTCCCAAGGTCTCGCCGTAGATGGTGGGGCGGGGGGGAATCTCGGCGCGGCCTACCGAGCCGTCGGAAAGCTCGATCTCGAGCAGCACGTGCTCCAGGGCGGCAAGCTCCGAGGCCCGTCCCCAGCGCAGCGTACCCCTGAGGGGCAGCCGGAACGGACGGGGTGTAATGCGCTTGATGCTAGGCATGGACTTGCTCCACAAAGGCCCGAATGGCCGCCGCCTCTTCGGCCAGGCTCAGGGTTTCGGTATTCAGAAATAGGGCTCGAGGTGTGCCCTGGAGGGCTCGGCGGGTGCCATCGGGGTTGTAGTTTTTGCGCTCCTCAGCCACAATCCTGAGCTTGGCGGTGAGTTCATGCATAGGAACGTTCCAGCTCAGAGCTTGCTCGAGCTCCCCCTCGCTTAAAACCTCCTGGGCCAGCGTATGCAGGGCGGCCCGGTCGCTCCGGTCTACCTGAACCCGGTCGAAGGCGTCCCCCCGGGTCAGCAGGCGCGAGAGTCGGGTCAGGTCACGGGCCTCGAGCACCACAAAGTAGCTCAGGGGAAGGTGTTCCAGGGCAAAACGGACTTCTTCCTCGCCGCGCAAGCCATCGAAGAGCAAGGGCCAGGTAGGCAAGGCACGGCTGTGGGCCAGGATTTCCGCCACCCCGCCGGGGTGCTCCTGGCGAAAGCGCCGGGTCAGGGCGAACCGTTCGCTGCGGTCTAGCGGTTGGTCAGGAGCATAGCCATACAAGGGAAAAACGTAGCGATCCACGAGTTCCCGTCGGTCGGGCAGGGTGGGGTAGTTCAGGGCCTGGATAAGGCTGGTTTTGCCCACGCCGGTCAGGCCGACCAGGATCAGGAGGGGCATTTGGGTTAGCTGGCGGGTCTTTTCCGGGGCATCTTCGCCCGGCAGGTACAGCTTGGTGTTGGGGAAGTGCTCGTTCATGCTGCTTTAGTGTAAGCCGAGTCGGGTAGCATGGGGGCTGTGGACGTTCTGAGCCTCTATAAAGAAACCGGCGCCCTGTTGGAGGGGCATTTTTTACTGCGCTCAGGCCGGCACTCGCCTAAGTTTCTGCAGTCCACCACCCTGTTACAACATCCCCTTTACGCAGAGGCCGTGGGGCAAGCGCTGGGGGAGCTGTTCGACGATTTGGATATTCAGTTTGTTATCGGCCCGGCCATGGGGGGTGTCATCCTTGCCTTTGTGACCGCCAAGGCCCTGGGTGTGCGGGCCCTCTTTGCCGAAAAGGACGGCCAGGGGGGCATGCAGGTGCGCGAGGGCCTCACCATTCACCCGGGTGAGCGATTTCTGGCCGTGGAGGACGTGGTTACCACCGGAGGCTCGGTGCAGAAGGCCATCCAGGCCGCCGAGTCTAAAGGGGCCCACTGCGTGGCGGTGGGGGCCATCGTGGACCGAAGCGCAGGCCGGGCCGAGTTTAGCGTGCCCTACCGCTCGCTGGTACAGCTCGACTTTCCGACCTACGCCCCCGAGGCCTGCCCGCTGTGCCAACGGGGAGAGCGCTTACAGGAAGTCTAGCCAGACTTGGTAGGCTAAGGGCATATGTTGCGTTCACCTTCGCACCTGTTCAGCCGGGCCGGAAAGTGGCTGCTTGTGGTTTGGGCGCTATTCGGATCGGCGCTGGCCCAGTCCAACCTGGAGATTGCCCGTCAGGCTGTACAAGACTGGCAGGCTGGCAAATACCAGGTGGACCCCTCACAAGCGCTTGGCAAGCCAACCGAAGAGGCCATCCGGCTGCTCGAGCGCAGCCTGGCTTTTCCGCCGGTTCCCCGCGACCTATCGGTCAACCTCAACGCGCCCCTGGAAGATTCCACCCCCCGCGGAACCATCGTTAAGTTTCCGGCTACGGTAGCCGGGCGCGGTGGGGAGGTGCGGGTGGTCATCCGGGACGGCGAGGTCACTCGGATTGGCTTTGCCCCGGAAGGCGGGTTGCTACCGGGCTGGCTCAAGAACCCGATAGCCTGGGTACTGTTTGTGGCCCTCTCGCTGGGCTGGCTTTTGGCCCTGCGGGGCCGCAACGCCCTGGCCCGCTGGTGGGTCGAAGGCTGGGCTTTGGTGCGCCAGTACCGGGGCTTGTACCTGGGCATCAACGGGGGCCTCTACGGCCTGTTTGCCCTGGGGGGGTTGGTGGCTTATGCCAACCCCGAACTTGTGCGGCTTATGCAGGAGCTGGTCGGAGGCGCCCTCGAGCAGATTGGTCTTGGCAGCGCTTTGGGCGGGGGGGTCTTGGGTCTGGCCCTCGTAATTTTTTACTGGAACTTAACCAATGGACTTGTCCTGACCACTGCCGTACCGGGGCTTTTCCTGGGCATTCCGGCCTTGCTCTTTAACGCCATGCGGTATTTCGTGCTGGGCTTTGCCCTGAGTCCGGTGGCCCTGCCCCTGGCCAACTATCTGCTGCACCTCCCTACCATTGTGGTGGAGCTGCAAGCCTACATCCTGGCCACTTTTGGCGGCATGGTTCTAATGCTCAAGACCCTGCGCGGCGAAGGCTACCGGGCGGGCTTGCGGGCTCTGGGGCTTACGGTTTATCTGGGGGGGTTCTTTTTGCTGATGGGCGCTTGGTACGAGGCCTTCTCGATCCTGGTTCTCATGCGGCCTTAGGGCGCTTCCTGGGGGAGCCTATCGTGTTATGTTTGCCGGGGCCGGGGTATGCAGACCGTACATTGTGTAGCTGAGGACGCACTGTTTTGCTGAGCTATGTCCCTCACATCTACCATTACCATCGCACAGACTGAGCCGCTCATAGCGGACAAAGGAAGCAGGCGCCCCGTTGCTGTGCTGGGTGCGGGGTCCTGGGGAACCGCGCTGGCCTTGCTGGTTGCCTCCAAGGGGCTTCCGGTTCATCTTTGGGCCCGTCGGCCCGAACACGCCGAGGCCATGCGGGCCGAGCGGCAGAACCTCGAGTACCTGCCCGGGGCTCGCTTTCCCGAATCGCTGTACCCGACTGCCGATGCCGAAGAAGCTTTGCATCAAGCCCAATTTGCTGTTGTGGCCGTTCCCTCCAAGGCCCTGCGGGAAACCCTGGGCCGCCTGCCCAAAGCCAGCGCCTATCTTTCTGTGATCAAGGGTTTGCACTTCACCGATCACCACCTGCTGCGCATGAGCCAGGTGGTGGAAGAGGTAACGGGCGTAACCCAGGTAGCCGCTCTATCCGGCCCCAACCTGGCCGAAGAGATAGCACGCTTCCTGCCTGCAACCGCTGTGGTGGCTGCCAAAGACCCTGATTTTGCCCAGCAGGTACAGCAAGTTTTCAGTGGCCCCAGTTTCCGGGTCTATACCTCTTCGGATCTGATTGGCGTGGAACTGGGGGGGGCCCTCAAAAACGTTATTGCCCTGGCAGCAGGTATGGTAGACGGGTTAAAGCTCGGAGACAACGCCAAAGCAGCCTTGATTACAAGGGGCCTGCGCGAAATCATCAAGTTCGGGATGGCCCAGGGGGCCAAGGAGAGCACCTTTATGGGTCTCTCGGGCCTGGGCGACCTGATTGCCACGGCCAGCAGCCCCCTTTCGCGCAACCGCAGCGCTGGAGAGCGGATTGTAAGAGGAGAAACCCTGGCCCACCTGGAAGCCCAAAAGTCTGTGGTGGAGGGCATCTACACCGTGAGGGCCCTGCACGCCTGGGATCAGGATACCGGGGCCGACCTGCCCATCACCGAGGCGGTCTACCGGGTCATTTACCTGAAAAGCGACCCGCTAGAAGAACTCTCCCGCTTGATGGGGCGGGAGGCCAAGCCGGAGTAGGCCAGGTCTTCTGGCCATCCCGCGGCTTGACACCCTTTAATACCAGGTTATCCACAGCAAAGCCCTGAAAGCTTTCTAACCCACCCGGGCCGGACTCTTTTCGGCCAAAAAGAGCCAGGTCTCGAGCACGCTATCGGGGTTGAGGGAGATGCTCTCGATGCCCTGCTGCACCAGCCAGAGGGCCAGCTCGGGGTGGTCGGAGGGGCCTTGGCCGCAGATGCCGATGTATTTGCCCATCTTTTTGGCCGTGCCGATGGCGCGCTCGAGCAAAAACTTCACCGCATCATCCTGTTCACTAAATAAATCCGCAACCAGGCCCGAGTCGCGGTCCAGGGCCAGGGTGAGCTGGGTCAGGTCGTTGGAGCCAATCGAGAAACCATCGAAAAGCTCCAGGAACTGCTCGGCCAGGATGGCATTGGAGGGCACCTCGCACATCATGATGAGCTTTAGGCCGTCTTTGCCGCGCTCGAGGCCGTTGTTCTTCAGGATTTCAAGCACCGCTTTGGCTTCGCCTACCGTGCGCACGAAGGGTACCATCACCCACACGTTCTTCAGGCCCTTCTCCTCCCGCACCTCGCGGAGGGCCCGACACTCCAGGGCAAAGGCTTCGGCAAACTCGGGGCTGCGGTAGCGCGAGGCCCCCCGGAAGCCGATCATGGGGTTTTCCTCTTTGGGTTCGTAGCGGCTACCCCCGAGCAGATGGGCATATTCGTTGGACTTGAAGTCGGAAAGCCGCACGATCACCGGATTGGGGGCAAACGCAGCCGCAATCATAGCGATGCCCTCGGCCAGTTTCTCGCGGTAGAAGGCTACCGGGCTTTCGTAGCCGGCGGTGCGCTGCTCAATCTCTTTTTTCAGGTTCTCGGGCTGCCGGTCGAACTCCAGCAGTGCTCTAGGGTGAATGCCAATCACGTTGTTGATGATGAACTCGAGCCTCGCCAGCCCCACCCCGGCGTTGGGCAGGTTGGCAAAGCTGAAGGCCCGCTCGGGGCTGGCCACGTTCATCATGATCTTGGTGGGGATTTCGGGCATGTTGTCAAGCTCAATCCGCTTCACCTCAAAGCGGGGGGTGCCTGCGTACACCCGCCCGGTATCGCCCTCGGCGCAGGAGACGGTAACCATCTCGCCATCGCGCAGTTCCTGGGTGGCGTTGCCGGCGCCCACCACCGCAGGGATATTCATTTCCCGGGCGATGATGGCCGCATGGCAGGTGCGCCCACCCCGGTTGGTTACGATGGCCGCTGCTTTCTTCATCACCGGTTCCCAGTCGGGGTCGGTCATGTCGGCGACCAGCACGTCCCCCTCCTGTACCCGGTTCATCTCGCGGGGATGCTTGATGACCCGTACCGTACCTGCGCCGATACGCTGTCCCACAGCCCGACCGGTTACCAGCACCGGGGCGTGCTCCAGCATCTCGAAGCGCTCGAGTACGCGGCTTGCGCGGCTCTGCACGGTCTCGGGGCGGGCCTGCAAAATGTAAATTTGCCCGTCCAGGCCGTCCTTGGCCCACTCGATGTCCATGGGTCTGCCGTAGTGTTGCTCAATCAGGAGGGCCTGCTTGGCCAGCTCCAGCACATCCGTGTCGGAGAGCGAGAAGCTGCGGCGCTCGAGGGAGGAGGTATCAACAGCCTGCACCCCCCGGCCCTCTCCGGCGTAGACCATCTTTTGCAGCTTGCTGCCCAGGGTGCGCTGCAAAATGGTATGGCGGCCCTCGGCCAACCCTTTCTTGTACACGTAGAACTCATCCGGATTGACCGCCCCCTGAACCACCAGTTCGCCCAGACCGTAGCTCGAGGTAATGAAAACTACATCGCGGAAGCCGGACTCGGTGTCGAGGGTAAAGGCCACGCCGGAGGCCCCCAGGTCGCTGCGAACCATGCGCTGTATGCCAGCCGAGAGGGCTACTTCTTCGTGGGCAAAGCCGTGGTGGACGCGGTAGGCGATGGCCCGGTCATTGTAGAGCGAGGCAAAGACCTTTTTGACGTGCAGGAGCACACTTTCAATGCCCTTTACGTTCAAAAAGGTTTCTTGCTGCCCTGCAAAGCTGGCCTCGGGCAGGTCTTCGGCGGTTGCACTGGAGCGTACGGCAACAGAAAGCCCGCCCTGGGAGGCGGACTCGAGGCGAATGTAGGCATCTACGATGGCTACTTCCAGGGCCCCCGGTAGCTCGGCATTTTCTACCCAGCTGCGAATTTCGGCCCCTACACGGGCCAGTTCGTCTACATCATGGGTATTTAGTTTGCTCAGGGCAGTGTGGATGCGCTCGACCAGATGGTTGTGGTGCAAGAATTCGCGAAAGGCCTCTGCCGTGGTAGCAAACCCCCCCGGAACCCGCACCCCGGCCTGGGATAGGTTGGCGATCATCTCTCCAATGGAGGCATTTTTGCCGCCTACGGTTTCCAGGTCTTTCATGCCCAGCGTTTCGAACCAACGGATATAAGCCATAAACACACCTCGTTGCTGTTGATGGTAGTTTGGCCTGTGGGCAATGGGGAGTAGCTGGTTTTGGTGTAGGTATGTTCCAGAGTTCTGTGTAGCATGCGCTACACACATAAACTACACTGTTATTGGGATGAGCTGCGGGAGCGTGCTATGGAGCGAACAGTTTTTATTGTCTCAGACCATACGGGCTTAACGGCGGAGTCGGTGGCGCGGAGTCTTTTGGCCCAGTTTGAAGCCGTGCGGTTTCGCTATGTAACGCGGCCTTTCACAGATACCGAAGAAGAGGTTTATGGCCTGGTGTACGAAATCAATTCAATTTTCGAACGTGAGCAGGTACGCCCTATTGTGTTTTCGACCCTGGCCAATCCAGTGTTAAATGACCAGCTCAAAACAGCCCCAGCCCTGCATTTTGACCTTTTTCGTACCTACTTGGGGGAATTGGAACGCGAGCTCGGTCAGCCCCCCACGGGCCGGGTGGGTCGGCTGCACAGCGTGAGCGATAATAGCTATTTTACCCGCATTGATGCAGTAGATTTTGTGCTTGCCACCGATGATGGCCTGGGGGATCGGCATTACCAGATGGCCGACGTGATCCTGATCGGGGTCAGCCGGGCTGGCAAGACGCCTACGTGTTTGTTTTTGGGCTTGCAGTATGGGCTGCGGGCTGCTAACTACCCGCTGGCCGAGGACGATTTCGAGCGCGATACCCTGCCTGAGCCGGTCAAGGCGTATAAAGACAAAATTTTTGGCCTGACCATCAACCCTGCCCGACTGCATCAGATTCGCACCCAGCGCAAGCCAAACAGCCAGTATGCCTCTATGGAGCAGTGTGAGTACGAGGTGCGGCGGGCCGAGCTGCTTTTCAAGCGGGTGGGGATTCAGTATTTCGACACCACCAGCGCTTCTATAGAGGAAATCGCCACCAACATAGTTCAAAGTGCTGGTCTAAAGCGTAAAATCGGCTGATACCAACCAAATCTCCACCTGTGCTGTTTTGCCCGAAGATGGAAAAATTGGGTTGATTTTGTTGCTCAGCTCGGCGTGATGGCTCGGGATATGGCGCGCTGAGTCGTGCCGGGGATGAATCATACCGGATTCAAAAAGATAGTCATTCAAATCAAAAAGTCCAGAGGCTATCTTTTTGAATCCTAGAGCACTCCTTTTAGTCGGGTTAGTTCGTCACTGAAGAGTGACGAACTAACCGAATCTGGTATCAAATGGAACAAGTCGAGGAATGCCATGGCGTCAGCTTACAAGTCCGGCAACCCCCATCTATAGAGGTTAATTTGTAACCTGGGCAATCAGAATCCCGACTAAACTACTATACATTATTGAAATAAGAACCTATACTCTTATTGCGAGCGATTCGCAGTAAGATACAGTCAAACACGTACAAGGGGAGAAGCATGGTAAACCAACTGGAAATCCGCAACCTGCACGCCAAAATTGTGGATGGCGAGACCATCCTTAACGGGGTTAATCTAATCCTACCCAAGGGCCAGGTACACGCCATCATGGGGCCCAACGGAGCAGGTAAAAGCACCCTGGGCAAAATCATCGCCGGCGACCCCAGCTACGAAATCACCAAGGGCGACATCCTTATGGACGGTGAGAGCATCCTGGAGATGGAAGCCGACGAGCGGGCCCGCAAGGGGTTGTTCCTGGCTTTCCAGTATCCGGTTGAAGTGCCGGGGGTTTCCAACGCCAACTTCCTGCGCCTGGCTTTACAGGCCAAAAAGGGCGGCGAAGTGAACATGATGGAGTTTTACGGCAAGCTGCAAAAGGCCTTGCAGACCCTCGAGTGGGACGAGAGCATTCTGACCCGCTATCTCAACGATGGCTTTTCCGGGGGCGAGAAGAAGCGCAACGAGATCATGCACATGATGGTTCTGGAGCCCACCTATGCCATCATGGACGAGACCGATTCCGGTCTGGACATCGACGCCTTGAAGGTGGTGGCCAAGGGCGTGAACGCCATGCGTGGCCCCAACTTTGGCGCGCTGCTGATTACCCACTACCAGCGCTTGCTGAACTACATTGTGCCGGATGCAGTGCACGTGATGATTGATGGCCGCATCGTGACCTCGGGCGGCCCCGAACTGGCGCTGAAGCTCGAGGAGCAGGGCTACGACTGGGTGAAGGAATTGGCAGTAACGGGCTAAAAGCCAGTGGCACTGGCTATAGGCCATCGGTTCGACATGAAGGGAGTGCAAATGTCAGATAACCTGGTCGTTGAAGACATTGGTAATGAATACAAGTACGGCTTTGTGGACGAAGTAAAGCCCGTTTGGAAAGCCGAAAAAGGCCTCTCGCGGCGCGTGGTGGAGGCCATCAGCTACCATAAGGACGAGCCCGCCTGGATGCTCGAGTTCCGTTTGAAGGCCCTGGAAATCTACCAGTCTAAGCCGGTGCCGACCTGGGGGGCCGATCTCTCCGGGCTCAACATGGACGAGATCTACTTCTACGCCAAGCCCACCGAAAAGCGCGACGCCCGTAGCTGGGAAGAAGTGCCCGAGGAGATTCGCCGCACCTACGAAAAACTGGGCATCCCCGAGGCCGAGCGCAAGGTGCTGGCCGGGGTGGGCGCACAGTACGACTCCGAGATGGTTTACCATCAGGTAAAAGAAGAGCTGCAGCGCCTGGGGGTCATCTTCGTCTCCATCGAGGAAGGGCTCAAGCACCACGAAGACCTCTTCCGCGAGTACTTTGCTACCGTCATTCCCCCCGAGGACAACAAGTACGCCGCCCTCAACTCGGCGGTCTGGTCGGGCGGGAGCTTTGTGTATGTGCCCAAGGGGGTCAAGGTAGACCTGCCCTTGCAAGCTTACTTCCGGGTCAATACCGCTGAGCTGGGCCAGTTCGAGCGCACCATCATTGTGGTGGACGAGGGTGCCGATATGCACTACATCGAGGGCTGCACCGCCCCCACCTACACCACCGACTCATTCCACTCTGGCGTGATCGAGATTGTGGTGAACCAGGGCGCCCGTAGCCGCTACACCACCATCCAGAACTGGTCGCACAACATGTACAACCTGGTTACCCAGCGGGCCCTGGTTAAGAAGGACGCCTACCATATGTGGCTGGACGGCAACCTGGGCTCCAAGGTGACCATGAAGTACCCCAGCAGCTACCTGGTCGAGGAGGGGGCTCGCTCGGACATCCTCTCGATTGCCTTTGCCAACACTGGCCAGCACCAGGACGCCGGGGGCAAGCTGATTTTTGCGGCCTCTAACACAGGCGGCAGCATCGTGTCCAAGAGCATCTCCAAGGGCTCGGGCCGCAGCAGCTACCGCGGGCTGATTAAGGTGTACGAAGGGGCCAAGCACGTGAAGGTGAATGTGGAGTGCGACGCGCTCCTGATCAACGAGGAGTCCCGCACCGACACCTACCCCTACATGGAGATCGAGGACGACACCGCCACCGTGGGCCACGAGGCGACCGTGAGCCGCCTCAACGATGAACAGATCTTCTACCTGCAAAGCCGGGGGCTGCCCGAGGACGAAGCTGCCGCCCTGATTGTGCGGGGCTTCATCGAGCCGGTAGCCAAGGAGCTGCCCCTCGAGTACGCCGTTGAGCTAAACCGCTTGATTGAGCTCGAGATGGAAGGGTCGGTGGGCTAATGGAACTGACCTCAAACCTCTCGCGTGACCTGGTGTTGCAGGTCTCCAGCAAGCTGAATGAACCCGACTGGCTCCGGGCCAAGCGCCTGGAAGCCTGGGAGACCTTTGCCGGGCTGCCCTACCCCACCACCCACACCGAGGAGTGGAAGTACACCGACATCACCGAGGTGCCCTTCGAGGAGCTGGCCTTAGAGCTCCCCACTGGCCGGGTCTCGGCCATTCCCCAGGCGGTACAGGAGCGTCTGGCCCAGGCCCAGCTCTCGGGATACGCGGTCTTTGTAGGGGCCGACCTGGTGCACGTCGAGTTGCCCGAGGCATACCGCCAGCAGGGCGTTATCTTCACCAGCCTGCACGAGGCCATAGCCCAGCACCCCAGGCTGGTGGAGGAGAACCTCTTCAAGGCGGTCAACTGGAGCGACCTGGTGGGCACGCAAAAAAACCGTCCCGAGAACTCCAAGATTCCCGCCCTGAACGCGGCTCTATTCACCCACGGAGTATTCCTTTACATCCCCAAGAACGTGGAGTTTGATAAGCCCATCGGGGTCTTTAAGTACCTGGAGGGTGGCAAGCTTTCGGGCTCACGCACCCTGATTGTGGGCGACGTAAACAGCCAGGCCGTCTACATCGAGGAGTACATCTCGCCCGCCAAGGTAGCCCCTTCCGTCAATACCTCCTCCACCGAAATCATCGTGGGCAACGGAGCCAAGGTGCGCCACGCGCACATCCAACTGCTGGGCCAGGGTTTCTATCACTTCCACCGCCAGCGGGCTCACCTAGCGCGCGATGCCGCCCTCAATGACCTGGTGGTGAACATGGGGGCGACCATCAGCCGGGCCGAGGTGCAGTCGGAGATGCTGGGGCCGGGTTCGTCCTCTGAGATGCTCGGGCTGTACTTTACTACCGGCCACGAACACGTAGACCACTACACCCTGCAACACCACGTAGCCGATCATGCCTACTCCGATGTGCTCTACAAAGGCGCGGCCAAGGATCAGAGCCGTACGGTGTACGCAGGCCTGATCAAGGTAGAGCAAGGGGCCCAGAAAACCGATGCCTACCAGACCAACCGCAACCTGCTCTTGTCGGAGGACGCCCGCAGCGATAGTGTACCGCAGCTCGAGATCGGGGCCAACGACGTTAAGTGCTCGCACGGCTCTTCTACCGCGCCCGTAGCCCCGGAAGAACTTTTCTACCTCATGAGCCGCGGTCTACCCCGCCACATGGCCCAGCAAATTCTGGTGAAGGGCCACATGACCGATGTGCTCACCCGTATCCCCCTCGAGCCGCTGCGGCAGTACATCGAGAGCATCATCGAGGAAAAGGTAAGGGTATAGCCTAGAGCTGAAGGCCGAAAGCTAAAAAGCCCAGTACTTTTGGCCTTCGGCCTCTGGCCTCTAGCTTTCAGCTTCGCTATGTGGATTCCTGTTGCTACCCTGGAGCAGTTCGAAAATGGCCGCCTGGTGGTGAAGGTACAGGGCGAGAAAACCCCGGTGCTGTTGCTCTACACCGGCGAGGAAGTTTTTGCCATATCGGACATCTGCACCCACGACAAAAACCCACTCTCCGATGGTCCGGTAGAGGGCGATACCATCCAGTGCACCCGGCACGGGGCCCGCTTCAACCTGCGCACCGGCAAGGCCACCCTGCCCGCGCCGCGCCCGGTTAAGGCTTATAAAGTTAGATTAGAAGAGGGGCAGGTCTGGTTAGAGGTTTGACGCCAGGCCCAAAGCGGTTCCCGCGAATACTCGGTACAGTGGGGTTTGCTGTGCCGGTTACACCACGCCGTGAGGCGCAATGGTGGTAAGCGCGAGATGTTTTTTAAAGAGGTTTGTGTGGGCTTGGCGTTATCTGCCCAAACCCAGACTGCAACGGCAAAATAAGTCTTTAATTGTCCTGCTTTTGAGTTTCTAAAGCTCCGTAACGGTTATTTGCGGTTAGGTGGGCGTATCCCTTCATGCATGCTGGCCCTCAGTAAGGCAGTGTCGCGTGGAGGTGAACCGGAGTGAAGGATACGCTAACAGGATCAATCGGCAGGGCGCGCATCGGGGCTTTATTTGTTTTAGCCTTGCTGCTCGCGGCTTGTGGTGGGCTGAATGAAGGTATGCCGGCGGGTGCGACCGACCCTGGCTACATCATTACCGTCAAGATTGGGGCCAGCGATACCCAGGAAGCCACCCTGCAGAAATACGGCGGCGCGATCCTTTCGTGGTACCCCGACCCGGGCATCGCCCACCTGAAACTGAGCACTGCAGAGCATGCCGCACTGATGTCCAGGGGGGTTTCGGTGCAGTCCACGGCCAACGGCACTTTGAGTGCCCCTACCACCCAAGCCAATGGTTTTAAATCTTGGGTGGGTGGGTTCAATAGCTGGGCTGGGGGTTTCAACAGTTGGGCCGGGGGATGGAATAGCTGGGACGGCGGAACCAATCTACCCTCCATGCCGGACGAAAACAACGCGGTCTTCATGCAGATTAGGCTGCCCCAGGCCCATGCCATCGCCCGGAAGTTTGGCGAGGGGGTCAAGGTGGCGGTGGTGGATACCGGTGTAGATACTGCCCACCCCGGTTTTGTGGGTCGCCTGGCGCCCAGCAGCGAGTGGCGTGATTTTATTGAGAACGACAACAACCCTATGGAGCCCACGGGTGGCAGCGCTTATGGTCATGGCACCGCCGTTGCAGGACTAATTTTGCAAGTAGCACCCAAGGCCACCATCCTGCCCATTCGCGTACTGAACAGCAACGGTCAAGGCGATCTGGATGATGTGATTCTGGCCATTAACCACGCGGTGAATGTGGGTGTAAAGATTATCAACCTATCGCTAGGGGCCTTTGAATGGTACCAACCGTTGGTGGATGCCATCAATTTTGCAGGCTCCAGGGGGGTCTGGGTGGTGACCTCGGCTGGTAATCAGGGGAAAAAAAACGAAATTACCTATCCGGGTCGCTGGGGCTGGTGGTTGAGCAATGTTATTGGGGTGGGGAGCGTGGATAGCGATGACAAGCTCTCTAAATTCTCTTCCTTTGGCGCAGATGTGTTCACCTGGGCACCCGGTAACGATGTGTCCAGTTACTACCCCGGCAATCGCACGGCCAAGTTTCGGGGCACTTCCTTTGCCGCCCCCCTCGTGGCTGGAGCGCTGGCCCTGGCCTATAGCGAGACCACAGCCATTTGGATACGTAATGACTTGAAATATTATTACGAAACCAGCCTGGAGCTGCGGAGCCTCTGGTACAACCTGTACCGGGCCAACTCGAGCTGGTGCAGCGTGCCGGATGGCCAGGGCGGGCTTTGGTGCCACGGCGCGGGCCGTCTGGATGTTGAGCGCTTCCTGCGCAGCTTGCCGGGCTTTTCCCCAGCTTCCAATACCGGTACGCTGGACTTCGTGCGCAACGGCAGCTTCGAGTCGGGGAGTTTTGCCAACTGGACTACCAGCGGCCCTGTCTCGATAGGCCGGGATAGCCGGTTTGGCGATTTTATTGCCGGAGCCAATAGTGCGCGCATTAGCGGTACGGGTAGTTTAGAGCAAACCATCACCGGCCTGGCTCCCAACACCACCTACACCCTTACAGCCTGGCTCAAGGTGGATGGCTCGGGTGAATCCTTATTGCTGGGAGCAAGAAATTTTGGCAGGTCAGAGGTGGGTGTACCGGCAGTTGGAAGCACCGACTGGGTTCAGCGTTCGGTAGATTTCAAGACCGGGGCCAATAACACCAGCGCCGTAGTTTTCATACGCAAGACGGCGGGCTGGCAAGCCGCCTTTGCTGACCTGATCACCGTTACCCGCAAGTGAGGAAGAGCCATGATTTTACACAACCCGATGCCCTATAAAGAAGCCATCCTGATCATGGACTCCCGGAACACACCTACCAGCGCTGTGCGTCACCAGCCTTTTCATTCTGCCTGGAGCAGACTCTACAAGGCCGGGGATATGTACCTGGATTTGTCGCTTAGGCCCGAGGGCAGGGATGCTGTGCTGGTGGGGCAGGTGATTGCCGAGGCACACAAGCCGGTAACGCTGAGCGTTGTGCTGCACGGGCCAGGTGGGAGCAACCGTAGCCTCGTCAACGAGTATGGCACCTTTCGCCTGAGTGTTCAGGAGAAGGGTGATCATGTGTTGGAGTTTGATTTGGGTGAAGAGACCTTTTGGGTGCGAGGTCTGGAAGTGCTATAGGTTGCCTTGATGCCAGCATTGCACGGGTTGAACCCGTGCAATGTTGTTTATCTGAGCCGGGCCTGGCCTGCCCCAACCGACAAAGCGATTTCTAGAAGGGTGTTTGCTATCAGGTCCAGCATTCTTTGGAGATTTCCACAAAAAACTTCTATCTAAAGATTTGGATGGGCATAGATCCGCTGGCTTTTCGGTGGCCTGTTCACTGCACAAAAAACATAACGAATTGGGGGGTTGGATTAAGCAGTTTTGTCCCACGTAACGGTTATTTGCACCCCCAGCGCTCGAGGGTTTGCTTATTGTGAAGTCTAGATACTAGGCGCAGTCATACAAAGGAGAATACTGTGATTACCGATAAAACACCCACCCGCCGCGAAGCCATCCTGGTCATGGATTCGCGCAATGCCCTGAGCGCTGTGCGCAATCACAGCCTGAGCGGATCGTGGAGCAGGCTGTATAAGGTGGACAACCACTACCTTGACCTGAGCCTCAAGGTCGAGGGAACCGAACCGCTCTTGATTGGCAAGCTGGTAACACCTACCCAGAGCAACGGCCTGGCCCGCTTGATGGCCTGCGATGGGGGCTTGTTGCAAGAAGTGGAGCTCTGTGCATCGGGCATGTTTCGTCTGCCGGTGCCTACCACGGGGGTTTACCACCTCGAGATGAACCTGGGTGAGCAGCAGTTTGTGGTGCGCTCGGTAGACGTGTATTAATAAGGGATTTTGGCAGGATTTAATTCAGAAATGTATTTAGAGAGTGTTGACATGCCTCAAGATCGCCCCCCCCGTCGTTTGCGCTTGGCTCGATTGTCCTCGGAGTCCAAACCTGGCCGGCCCGTACCACTACAGACAATTTCTACCCAACTGATTGAGCGATTGCTCTCGGCTGGCGCTAACCAGGCATTCGAGTGGGGATTAGAGGAACTGTTGCGCGAACTGCCAGGGGTTGAACAGGCTTTTTTGTGGGTACGGGATGGTCAAAACCACTTTGGCTTGCAGGCTTTTCGCGGGGTGCCACAGGCTGCCCTCGAGGGGATCGAAGCGGTAGTGGAGTCCTCGCTCAAGACGGCCTATCTGGGTTCGCCAGAGGGTTGGTTGGGCGGAAAAGCGCATTTAGATCGCGAAGAGCATTTCTTGAACCGGGTTTTCAGTGCCCTGCCCTTCCGGCTGCAAGCCCCCACCCATGAGCCTGCGGTCAACCTGACCCTGCCGCTGGTGGCCAGTCGGCAGGTGTGGGCGCTACTGCACCTGTATGCTCCGGCCCGTTCCCTGGGCCAGGCTGAAGTTGACTGGGTCAGCCAGTACATGGCAGGCGTGGCGCCGATCCTGCGCGAGGTGTATTTGCGCGAAGCGGCAGAGCGCCAGTCGCTGTGGCTATCGGCGATTAATGCCTTGCTACGGGTCTCGCACGAGCAGCCGCTCGAGCTGGGCTTGCAGGACGCCCTCGAGGAAGCCACCCGCCTTTCTGGGGCGGAAGGAGCCCGCCTGATTACCTTCGAAGGGCACGCCATTCGCACCATTGCTCAGGCAGGCTGGGGTTCGGGGCTGCCCGTAGAAGCAGCCATTACCCGCCAGTTGGGCGAACGCCTGCGTGGCGGTCAACAGGTGGGCATTCCCCGCTACGACCTGTATCCTGCCCACCGCCCTGAGCTGGTGGAAGCAGGGCTGCGCAGCCTGTTTATCCTGCCCATCCTGCGGCAGAGTAGCGAAGCCAGCGCCTTGTTGCTCTTCAGCACCCAACAACACTGGCTGCCCGATGCCCAGACCCAGGAACTCCTCAGCGATATGGCGGCAGCCATTGGGGTGGTGCGGGTCGAGTGGACTTTGCGGCGAGAGTTGGCCTGGGCCGCCTACACCGACCCCCTGACCGGGCTGGGCAACCGCCGGGCCTTTGAGCGCGACCTGGAAAAGCTCACCCACCGGGCCAATGGCCGGGTGGTGGTGCTGGTGCTGCTCGACCTGGACGGCTTCAAAGCCATTAACGATACCTACGGCCACGTACACGCCGATCATGTGTTGGTGCGGCTGGGTGGGGTGCTGCGCTCGAGGGCCCGGGCTGGTGACCGGGCCTACCGCCTGGGGGGCGACGAATTTGCTCTGATCATCGAGGGTTCCAGCACCCTCAACCCGCTCCGCACGGCAGAGCGCTACCGCGCACTGTTGGAGGAAATTCGCGTTTCAGATAGCACTTTTCTGAAGGTCAGCCTGGGCTATGCGGTCTATCCCACCGATGTATCGGATATCCAGAACCTGTGGCGCATTGCCGACGACCAGATGTACAAGGACAAGGCCTTGCGTAAGGGCCGCACCCCCCTGTTTCCCCAGGGGCAGGAGCAATTTATTCAACTCAACACGCCCCTATTCCGCCTTGCAAACCGGCTGGCCCAGGCGCTGAGCATGGGGCCAGAAGAACAACAGGTCTTGCACGCCAGTTGCTACCTGCTGCAAATGGCCCTGGGCGAAATAGAAAGCTCCCCGGATGTGCAGATGCCCGATGGGTTGCTGCGCGAAGCCGCACGGGTGCTGATGTTTGTTCAGAGCCACTGGGATGGAAGGGATCAACCGCTGGGCTGGTCGGGTGAACCAATTCCCAGGGCTGCCCGCGTACTGCAAGTGGCCAGGCAATTTACAGCCGCGGTACAACCCGTGGAAGGTCGGGCTGCTCGCAGCATCGAAGAAGCCCTGGAAGATATTACCAAAGAAGCCCGGCAGCGTTTCGACCCCGTGGTGGTAGAGGCCTTGCTTTCTATCAGGGGCTTCCTGAGCGAAGATTCAGCCGCTTGAGCCTGTGTGTAAACCGCCAAAATTGTGTTTACGTAGCAATTCCCCTTAAGATTGGGACGTTGCGGCTATGAATACCATTGACCTGGCCCGGTATCTGATGGACGAGCCTGATCCAGCCAAAAGGCAGGCGCGTTTACAGCAGACCATGCCAGCGATTGAATTAATCGAGGTTCTCAAGGCGGAAGTAGACCGTCAAAAAGACGTGGATACCGCCAGGGCCTTGCTGGCAGGGGAACGGGCTGTAGAAGTCGCAGCCCATGTCCACGACGCCAGGGCCCGCCCGCTGGCCCTGTGGGCCTATGCGGTAGGCCTGACGGTACGCGGCAATTTTGCCGAGTCTATCCCCGTCTATGAAGAAGCCCGCAAGGGGCTGCAAAGCCTGGGATACGAGGAAGACGCGACCCGCGCTGGAATGCGGCAGATCCAGGCCCTGGCGGTTATGGGCGACATGAGCGGAGCCCTGGCCCTGGCGGAAAAAACCCGCGAGGCCTTTATGGGGCTGGGGCTGTTTCGCGATGCAGCATTGGTGAGCATCAACATTGGCATCATTCACTACCGCTCAGGGCGGATGCTCGAGGCCGAGAGCGCCATCAAGAATGCGCTGGAACAACTCTCGAGGGTGGGGGATGTGGTAGGCCAGGGTAAGGCCCACGGCAACCTGGCCCTGATTTACGAGGCCCAGGATCGCTACCGCGAGGCGGTGGCCCATTACCAGACCGCCCTGGACATTTTTCGTACCCACAACCTGACCGAAGACTTTATCGGCAACAGCGTGAATCTGGCCCTGCTTTACCGAAAGGAAGGCCGACTGAACCAGGCCCTGGATCTTTTGAGCCGGGTGCGGGCCATGTATGGCAGGCTCAATGGCAACCCCAACGCGGCCTTTGCCCAGCTCGAGGAGGCCCGCATCCACCTCGATCTAAACCTGCTGTCGGAAGCCCGCAAGCTCTCTCAGGAACTGGTGGAGGTTTTTGCGGCGCGGGGTATGCAGATGGAGCAGGCCGAGGCCCTGACCACCCTGGGGGGCGCCCAGGCCAAGCAGGGCAGACTCGAGGAAGCCCGCCAGACCCTGGAACGGGCGCGGGAGGGCTGGTTGTCCCTGCAAAACGCCATCCAGGCGGCACTGGTAGATGTTTCGGTGGCCTCGTTGTTTTTGGAATCGGGCCGCCAGGGCCAGATGGCCGCCCTCGAGCAGGCTGTGCTGATAGCGGGTCGGGCCATTGAGGCCCTGAGCGAGGTGCCCTCAGCCAAGGCCCTGGGCCTGAGCGTGATGGCCGAAGCCCTGCTGGAGCTGGGCAACCGCCCGGAGGCCAAGCGCTGCCTGGAAGAGGCCGCCTCACTGGCCGTGGGGCTGGGCATCCCCGACCTCACCATCCGCATCGAACGCCTGCGCGGTCAGATGGCCCTGCTGGAGAACCGCACCCAGGCCGCCGAACTGCACTTCAAACGCGCCATCGAGCGCCTCGAGGGCGTGCGGGCCAGCCTCAGCGTGGACGAGTTCAAGTCGGCTTACCTGGGCGATAAGCTGGAGGTCTACGGCGACCTGGTGAACTTGCTTCTGGACACAAAGCACTCCCGTGAAGCCTTCGAATATGCCGAACGCGCCAAGTCGCGGGCCCTGGTAGACCTGCTGGCCCGTGGCGGCGAAAGCCCGCGCAGCTCAGCCGACCCCGAGGTTGAACGCTTGCAACAGGAACTCGCCCAGGCGCGCCAGGAGCTCAACCAGCACTTCCTGGCGGTAGAAGCCGAAGCGGCAACGGGAATCCGTGGCAACAACTGGGAAAAAATGGTGGCTCTGGAGGAGCGGGTCACACAGCTCATCCGCGAGCTTGAGCGCCTCCAGCCCGAAATCGTCATGGTCGAACAGGTGCAGGAGCTTCGCCTGCACGAACTGCAGCAAACCTTGGAGCCCGGCACCACCCTGCTCGAGTACTTCCATACCCGCGAGGGTCTGATGGCCTTTGTGGTGGACGGGGGTCGCGTCGAGGCGGTACGGGGGCTGGGCACCCTCGAGCAGGTTCAGCAGCACGTCGAACAGCTCGAGTTCTTTCTCAGCCGGGTCGCTCAAGGCGGCATAATGCTGAAGATATATGGTGAGGAAGCCCTCAAGCGCTCGGTAGACGACCAACTCCATGCCCTTTACCAGCTACTCATCGAACCCCTCCCGCTCCAACTCTCCGGCCAGCCCCTCATTATCGTCCCGCACGGGATACTCCACGCGGTGCCTTTTGCAGCTTTATATGATGGCGAACAATACCTACTCGACCGTGCAGAGCTTTCCCTCTCGCCCAGCGCGGCGGTGTACGCCTTGTGCCGTAAACGTGTTCGGCACGACCCCGGCTCGCTGGTGGCTTTTGGCGTGCCTATCGAAAACATTCCCCAGGCTACCCTCGAAGTGGAACAGATCAGCCAGATTGCCCAGACCCCCCACAAGTTTGTGGGTGAGGCGGCCACACTACAAAACTTCTTTGCGGCCGCACCCCAGGCCGAGGTCTTGCACATCGCCACCCACGGGGCTTTCCGCCCCGACAACCCTATGTTTTCCGGGCTGCGTATGACCGACGGCTGGCTGGCGGCCCGCGATCTCTATAACCTGCGCCTGGGGGCCGAGTTGGTGGTGCTCTCGGCCTGCGAGACGGGTCTGGCCAAGCAAACCAGCGGCGACGAACTGATGGGTCTGGCGCGGGGATTCCTTTATGCAGGTGCGCCCTGCTTGATTGCCAGCTTGTGGCCGGTACGCGACGATGCTACCGCCAGGTTCATGACCACCTTTTATACCAACCTGCGGGCGGGGATGACGGTGGCTACGGCCCTGCGCGAGGCCCAACTGGTGTTGCGCCGGGAGTATCCCAACCCCTACTTCTGGTCGGCGTTTACGGCTACGGGGGATCCGCACCGCACTGTACACATATAGGGCAGTCTGATCCAACCGAATAATACCGGATTTAAAAAGATAGTCATTCAAACAAAAAAATCCAGAGGCTATCTTTTTGAATCCTAGAGCACTCCTTTCAGTCGGGTTAGTTCGTCACTGTTTAGTGACGAACTAACCGAATCTGGTACAAGAGGGCACAAACCTTAAACCACACCAACCTTGACAAGCACGGTATACCACCCGTACACTTCTGCCAGTGATGATCGTAAGTGCAAAAAAACCCAGTGCCGGGGGGCTAGTCTGAGCTAGTCCGCGCAGCTGCGTATCCCGGCCCGCACCTGCTTGCGGGCGATTTTTTTTATGAAGGATGTTATGCCAGAGCCTACCCACTCCCGTATTGAAATCGTGGACACCACCTTCCGCGATGGTCAGCAGTCACCACTTTTGTTCGACACCGAGAAGTACCGCTTTACCCTCGAGGAGAAAAAGCAATTGCTGGTAGGTCTGATTGAGCTGGGCGTGACGCACTTCGAGTTCTTCTCGCCTGTGGTGGGAGAGGCCGAGGCGGAGGACGTGCGCGAGCTCATTGCCCATGCCCGAACGCTCACCGACAAGCCGCTGCGCTTTTTGGGCCACTGCCGTACCAATCCACTGGACATCGAAAAAGCGCTGGAGGCCGGTTGCAACGGGCTGAACCTGTACCTGGGGGTTTCACCCCTGGCCCAGCAGTACAACGCGCAGAAAAGCCTGGAAGAATCGGTGACGCTGGCCCGAGAGGTGATCCGAGCTACCCGCCAGGCCTACCCCGACCTGTATATCCGCTTCAGCGCCGAGGATGCCTTTCGCACCCCGCTCGAGGACGTTTTTTGCCTTTACGATGCGGTGTACCCCTACGTGAATACCCTGGGCATGCCCGATACCGTGGGCATCGCCGAGCCCGAGGATGTGGTGGCCGTAGTTACCCGGTTGCAAGAGCGATATCCCACGGTGAGCCTCGAATGCCACTTCCACAACGACCGGGGCCTGGCCCTGGCGAATGTGAATGCCGCCGTGCGGGCGGGGGTGCGCTACGTGGACGCTTCCATCTGGGGCCTGGCCGAGCGTTCCGGGATTCCCTCGGTTACGGGCGTGCTGTTCAACCTGTCCAAGCGCTACCCCGAAATCGCCTCGCAGTACAACCTCAGCCAGTGCTACCCCTTGAACGTTTTGATGGCCTCGATTCTGGGCACCCTGGTGCCCTATACTGAGCCGGTTTCGCTCACCAACCGCACCCATACGGCCGGGGTGCATCAGAAAGCAGTACTGAACGAGAAAAAAGTTTACGAGGCCCACAGCCTGCACGACTTTGGGGTGGACAAAAATCAGCTTCTCTTGGGCCCGCTTTCAGGCTGGCATCTGATCTACTACTATTTGAAGGAAGTGGAGAACTTTGTAATCAGCAAGGAGCAGGCCAGGCTGATTGCCCAGGAGTTCAAGGCTCGCACCGCCGAGATTGGACGCAGCAAGAAGCCTGAGGAACTTTTGCTCGAGATTGCCGAGGTTCAAGGCCTTTCTCGCCATACCCTGCCCGAGGAAGTGCCCAACGCACGGCTGGAGAACCTGGACTAAGATATGTCAGAGCTTTTGATATTCATCCACCGAGATGCCGATGTGCTTAAGAATTTCGCGCGAGGTTCACGTGGGCAACTCACCGCTACGAATTGGGACGGTGGTTCAGCAAACACAACCACGGTGTGCTGCCGCGTGGTTTCATTCGTATAGAGGCGCCTGATAGGAGGTCGGCGTGTACCTGACTTTAGCTGAAAAAATCCTTTCCAAACGAGCGGGCCGCGCGGTGCGGGCGGGCGAACTGGTGGTGGTGGAGGTAGACCAGGTGATGGTAGTGGACTCCATTGCCGGTAGCTTTTTCAAGCGGCTGGAGCAGCTTGGGGCCACCCCGCGCTTCCCCGAGAAAGTCTCCATCGTGATAGACCACGTGGCCCCGGCGGCCAATGTGGAGGTGGCCAAGGCCCAAAAAGAAATCCGCGAGTGGGGCAACCGCCACGGCTGCCGGGTGTTTGATGTGGGGCGGGGCATCTGCCACCAGGTTCTGGTGGAGGAGCGGCTGGCCCTACCGGGGGGCATTGTGCTGGGCTCGGACTCGCACTCCACCACCTACGGCGGGATTGCCTGCTTTGGCAGCGGGATGGGGGCTACCGACATCGCACTGGCGGCAGCCTCCGGGCGCACCTGGCTGCGGGTGCCCGAGACGGTCAAGGTAACCTTCAGGGGCTCGCTGGCCCCCGGCGCCACGGCCAAGGACGCGGCCCTCGAGATGATCCGCGTCCTCACCGCCGACGGGGCGACCTACATGAGCATCGAGATGCACCTTCTGGACGGGGCCGAATCCCTTTCCCGCAGTCAGCGCCTCACCCTGGCCAACCTGACCGTGGAAGCCGGGGCCAAGTGCGGGCTGGTGGTGCCTAGCGGCGAGATTCTTGAACTCTACGCGGTGCCCGACTGGCTCTACCCCGACAAGGGGGCGGTCTACGCTAAGGAAGTCGAAATTGACCTCACAAGCCTCACCCCCCGCGTCTCGGTGCCCTTTTACGTGGACAACGTGGAAGATGTGGCCAAGGTCAAGGGCAAGAAGGTAGACCAAGTTTTTGTGGGCACCTGTACCAACGGGCGGCTCGACGACCTGCACCAGGTGGCCGAAATTCTGAAGGGCCGCAAGGTGGCGCCGGGGGTTCGCATGCTCATTATTCCGGCTTCCTCGCAGGTGCTCGAGGAGGCCACCGCCGACGGCACTCTGCTCACCCTGTTGCAAGCGGGCGCGACCCTGGGTACTCCTGGCTGCGGGCCCTGTATGGGCCGCCACCAGGGCGTGCTGGCCCCGGGCGAGGTGTGTGTGAGCACTTCCAACCGCAACTTTAGGGGCCGCATGGGGGCGGCGGATGCCGAAATTTATCTGGCTTCGCCCCGGGTGGCAGCGGCTACGGCGGTGGCAGGGTACATCACCACGCCGGAGGAACTGTTGGGGGGTTAGGCTCGGGGGGCAAGATGACCGGCGTTGCAACCGTTTACACTACCCTCGAGCGCTTCCTCGACCACTGGGACGGGGTGCGGATGGTCACGCTGAAGCTGCTCGGCTGCTTCTCAGAAGCGGATTTGCGGCGCACCCTGTGGCCGGGCTCGAGGACGGTGGGGGAGATGTTCCATCACATCGGGGCGCACCAGTTCTATGCGGCTCGGGGTCTGCTTTTGCAACAGTGGGAGCCCAAAGGAACCCTGGAAGAGAGCCCCGACGCCGACTGGGAGCTACACAAGCATCTGACCATCCACAGGCTCGAGACGCTCCACCACTGGCTGGAGGATGTTCAAAAACGGATGCGAACCTGGGCCCTGGAGGCGCCGGCTTCCCGCCTGAGCGACTTCGCTACCGACAACCCCTGGCACGAAGGGATGCGCGGCTGGCTGCTGCTGCAGCACGCCTATCAGGATGAGGTGCACCACCGGGGGCAACTTTACGGGTTGGCCCGGCAGCTTGGGCTGTTAACGCCCGATGTGTTTGCGGTAGACCACCCCGATTACTGGAACGAAAGGAAGTGGAAATAATGCCCAGGGTCTGGAAATTTGGCGACGCCATCAACACCGACGATATCCTTCCCGGCAAGTACGCGCCCTTCATGGTGGGGGAAGACAAGTTTCACACCTATGCCTTTGCCCACTTTCGCCCCGATTTTGCGCCGAACTATCGCCCGGGGGACATCCTGGTCTGTGGCAAAAACACCGGCCTGGGCTCTTCCCGCGAGTACGCCCCAGAGGCCTTGCGCAAACTGGGCCTGAAGGCCATCATTGCCAAGAGCTACGCCCGCATCTTCTACCGCAACCTGGTCAACCTGGGCATCATGCCCTTTGAGGCCCCGGAGGTGGTGAATGCTTTGCAGGACGGCGATGAAGTAGAGCTGGACTTCGAGCAGGGCCTTTTGCGGCGCGGAGCAGAAACCTTCCGACTCAGGCCCCCGCCTGCTTTTTTGCTGGAAGCCCTGAAGGAAGGGAGCATTCTGGAGTACTACCGCAAGTACGGGCGGTTTCCCGGGGAAAGCGCCGAGGGGTAGACTGGTGGGGTTGAGGATTTATGGAAGACCTGGAAGTGATCTGCCCGGTGTGCGGCGAGCCCAACTACCTCGCCAGCGAAGACCTGGAGGAACTGACCCCCGACGACTACTTTGAGTGCGAGTCCTGTGGGGCCTTTTTGCAGATTCTCTCTGCCGATCCCCTCGAGGTGGTGGTCATTGAAGAGGGGGAGGAGGGGCTTTTTGTAGACTGCCCCGAGTGCGGCCTGACCTTTGAAGTGGGGGAAGGCGAGGAAGAGGCAATCTGCCCGGAGTGCGGCCACCGCTTCGCGCCCGACTGGTCGGAACTGGACGAGGACGAAGAAGATGCCGAACGATACTAGGCTGATAGCCGAAAGCCAGGCGCTTTAGGCATAGCAATCAACCAACCCAAGGAGAAACCATGACAGTCGAATGTGTAGAGTGTGGAAGCCCGATTGAACTGGAGAACCCCGAGCTAGGCGAGCTGGTGGTCTGCGATACCTGTGGAGCGGAGCTCGAGGTGGTGGGGTTGGAGCCCCTCAGGCTGCAAGCCGCGCCCGAAGAAGCGGAGGACTGGGGCGAATAGCGCTGCTTTCCAGCGCGTCGCGGGTCTCAGGTCGCATGTCTCTTGCTGTATAGCGCACCTGCGACCTTTGTCTTGCGAAACCGGATTCAAAAAGATAATCATCCAAACCAAAGACCCTCAGAGGCTATCTTTTTGAATCCTAGAGCACTTCCTTCGGTCGGGTTAGTTCGCCGCCATCCGGCGCCGAACTAACCGAATCTGTTATGACTTGAGACTAATATGCTAGCCATTCTCTACGACCGTATCCGCCCCGACGAGGAGATGCTCTTCCGGGCCGCCGAGGGGCTGGGCATTCCCTTCAAGAAAATCTATGCCAAGCAACTGCCCATGCGCTTGGGAGAGCGCCCACCGGAACTCGAGGGCATCACCTGTGCGGTGGAGCGCCTGGTCTCCCAGAGCAAAGGCCTGGCGGTCTCGCGCTACTTAAAAAGCCTGGGGATTCCGGTGGTGAACGCGCCGGAGGTCATCGAGGTTTGTGGTGATAAGTGGGCCACGAGCTGTGCCCTCGAGGCCCACGGGGTGCCCCAGCCCAAAACCGCCCTGGCCACCGAGGCCGAGGAGGCCCTCAAGCTTATCGAAGAAATGGGCTATCCGGTGGTGATGAAGCCGGTGGTGGGAAGCTGGGGCCGCCTGCTCTCGCTCATCCGCGACCGCGACGCCGCCGAAACGGTAATCGAGCACAAGGAGGTGCTGGGGGGCTACCAGCACCAGCTCTACTACGTGCAGGAACTGGTAGAGAAAGGGGGCCGCGACATCCGGGCCTTCGTGGTGGGGGATACCTGCATTGGGGCCATCTACCGCAGCTCGGCCCACTGGATTACCAACACCGCCCGCGGCGGCAAGGCCTCCAGGTGCGAAGTGACCCCTGAGCTGGCCGACCTGGCCGTGCGCGCGGCCAAAGCCGTGGGGGGCGGGGTGGTGGCCATTGATCTCTTCGAGTCGCCCCGGGGCCTGTTGGTGAACGAGGTCAACCACACCATGGAGTTCAAGAACTCGGTAAGCACCACCGGCGTGGACATCCCGGGCAAAATTCTGGAGTATGCCTGGAGTCTGTGGCTTCATTAGAAGTGCCGGTAGCTCAGGGCCGAGCCCGGCTCTGCCCTGTGGCAAGGCCGCCTGCAATCAGGTGGGCGGCCCGCAGGGGCTCGGGGATGCGGGAGTGCACCGCCAGGCGCCGGATAACCTGCTCGGCTTGCTTTACGCTCAGCCCGGCACGTTGCACGTAGACGCCAGCCACGTGCTCGATAGCCCCAGCCTTCTGAATCAGCGCCCATTTCTGCTTGCCACCGCGCACTTTGCGGAGGGCGGCCTCGATGGTGGCAAGATTGGGCTTGCGCCTCGAGACCACCAGCACCGGCAGGCCCAGGTTTTCCGATAAGGCCCGGATATCCACCACGTTGAACCCGCCCAGGGCAATGCCCTGCAGCAGCACCAGTTGCAGGCTGGGGTAGAACTTGGAGTGCTGGATGAGCCCGGTCAGAACGCGGGTGCTGTTGCGTCCGTCCCGCCGAACCTGGCCGCTCAACACCCCTTCCAGCCGCAGCCTGTTGTACACCACCCCCACCACCCGCACGTTGCCCCGGTGTAAGCGCTCGAAGGGAAAGTCGTCAAAGCCGACCACGTAGGAGAATCTGCCGGTTTGCATAGGGGTGCTTATCGGGTATTCTAGACCGTTGATTGTATGAGCGAGAAGAAGACCGTTTCGATTGTGGGCGGCTCCGGCTACGCGGGGGGAGAGTTTTTGCGGCTGGCCCTGGGGCATCCTTTCCTGGAAGTCAAGCAGGTAACCTCGCGCCGGATGGTGGGTGACCCCGTGAGCCTGGTACACCCCAACCTGCGGGGCCGCACCAACCTGAAGTTCGTAGACCCGGCCAGTTTGGAGCCCTGCGATATCCTGGTGCTTTCCATGCCCCACGGCGTCGCGGCCAGGGAGTTCGAGAAGTACGCTGGCCTGGCCCCCATCACCCTCGACCTCTCGGCAGACTTTCGCCTGAAAGATCTGGGTCTGTACAAAAAATTCTACGGCGAAGACCACCCCCGCCCCGACCTTTTGGGCCGCTGGGTGTATGGCAATCCCGAGCTCTACCGCGAAGCCCTCAAAACCGCTAACCACATCGCTTGTTGCGGCTGCAACGCCACCGCCACCCTTCTGGGCCTGTACCCGCTCGTCCAGGAGGGCCTGCTGGTGGATGGACCCATTTTTGCTACCGTCATGATTTCCACCAGTGCGGCGGGGGCCGAGCCCAGCCTGGCCTCGCACCATCCGGAACGCGCGGGCAGCATCCGGGCCTACAAGCCCACCGGGCACCGCCACACCGCCGAAATACGCGAGAACCTGCCGGGCCACCCCCAGGTCCACCTTACCGCCGTGGCCACTGACCGGGTGCGCGGCATCCTGATGACTGCCCAGACCTTTTTGCGTGCGGGCCTCACTGAGAAAGACGTATGGGGCGCCTATCGCAAGGTCTACGGTGCAGAGCCCTTCATTCGCATGGTGAAGCTCAAGAAGGGCATCCACCGCTACCCTGACCCAGGCGTGGTTGAGGGCACCAACTACTGCGATGTGGGCTTCGAACTGGAAGAGGACACCGGGCGGCTGGTGGTGATCTCGGCCATCGACAACCTGGTCAAGGGCACGGCAGGGCACGCCATCCAGAGCCTGAATGTGCGGATGGGCTGGCCTGAGACCACTGGCCTCGAGTTCCCCGGTCTGCATCCCTAGGGCCATGTTAGTCGTCGGCAGTACCAACCCGGCCAAACTCGAGCCCGTTCGTCTGGTGTTTGCAGAGCTTTTCCCTGAGCTTGAAATTCGCGGTGTGGAGGTGCCCAGTGGAGTGCCTGACCAGCCGATTGGCTACGAAGAAACTTTTTTGGGAGCAGAAAACCGAGCCAAAGCGGCCCTGGCCCAGCCGGGAGCAAGCTGGGGGTTGGGGCTGGAAGCTGGGGTGGAATTCAACACCTACGGGAGCTGGCTTTTCAATATTGCAGTGGTGCTGCGGGCCGACGGGCGCAGGGGGATGGCCCGGGGGGGCTCGGTTTTGCTGCCGCCGGTGGTGGGGGAGCGGCTGCGTGGGGGGCAGGAATTGGGCCTGGTGATGGACGACCTGATGGGCCAAAAAGATACCAAAAAGGGCAGTGGGGCGGTTGGTATCCTGACCCTTTCCCGCGTCGAACGGGTGGAGTTTTGGCGGCACACCATAGAGCTGGCCCTACCCCCTTTCTTGCGCCCGGAACTCTATCCGCTAGAGTAGAAAGGTGGAGTGGCAAAAAGGCGAGTACACCATCAGCACCGATTTTGCCAGGCTTGACCTGGCCCTAATGCATCACCATCTTTCCCACGAGGCGTACTGGTCGCCGGGGATTCCCCTGGAAGTGGTGGCCAGAGCCTTCCAGAACTCGCTGGCTTTTGGAATCTACCGGGGCGAGGAACCGATAGGCTGGGCGCGGCTGGTTACCGACCGGGCCACTTTTGCCTATCTGGCCGATGTGTACATGCTGAAAGCCCACCGAGGGGCTGGGCTGGGCAAGTGGCTGATGGAAGTGATCCTGGCCCACCCCGAACTCCAGGGCTTGCGACGCTGGATGCTGGCTACCCGCGACGCCCACAGCCTGTATGCCCGCTTTGGCTTCCGGCCACTGGCGGTTCCTGAGCGCTTCATGGAGCGGCATTTCCCCGATGTGTACAAAAAATCGGTATGATGGCTGGCTAGAGGTTGGCCGATGATTGTGGTAAAGGTAGGGGGTTCGGAAGGCATCAACTACGAGGCCGTGGCCAAGGACGCAGCGCAGCGCTGGAAAGCAGGCCAGAGGCTGATTCTAGTTCACGGCGGCAGCAGCGAGACCAACAAAATCGCCGAGGCGCTGGGCCACCCCCCGCAGTTTTTGACCCACCCGGGCGGCCTGACCAGCCGCCTTACCGACCGCAAGACCCTGGAAATTTTCGAGATGGTTTACTGCGGCCTGGTCAATAAGCGCATCGTAGAGCTGTTGCAGCGGGAGGGCGTGAACGCAGTGGGACTCTCGGGGCTCGATGGCCGCATCTTCGAGGGCAAGCGCAAGGAGGCGGTCAAGTACCTCGAGAACGGCAAAATCAAGGTTCACCGGGGCGACTACACGGGTTCGGTGGAAAAGGTGAACACCGCCTTGCTAAGCCTGCTCCTGGAGGCGGGCTATCTGCCGGTGCTCACCCCGCCAGCGGTGTCCTACCAGGGCGAGGCCATCAACACCGACGGCGACACGGCGGCGGCCATGCTGGCTACGGCGTTCAAAGCCGAAGCCTTGCTGCTTTTGTCCAATATTCCGGGCCTTTTGGCCAACTTTCCGGATGAGTCGAGTCTGATCCGCGAAATTCCCGCGGCCCGGGTGAACGACCCGCAGTACATGAGCGTGGCCCAGGGGCGCATGAAAAAAAAGGTGCTGGGTGCAGTGGAAGCGGTGCAGGGCGGGGTGGGCCGGGTGGTCTTTGGCGATGCCCGAATCGAAAATCCGATTTCAGCTGCCCTGGCGGGGGCCGGTACGGTGGTGCGGTAGACTTCGAACCTGCGTGCTCAACCGCTAATAGAGACCCCCACAGCGCTCGGGGGGTGGGGGTGTGATCTGGGTCAGCGGCCCGGTTGAGGTTGGGTAAAATCGCAGCATTATGGACAAGCTCATCTCCCGGCGCGACCTCGAGTTCCTGCTGTACGAAGTGCTGGAGGTCGAGGCCCTGACCCAACGCGAACGCTACCGCGACCACAGCCGCCAGACCTTCAAGGACATTCTGGATGTGGCCTACAAGATTGCCACCGAACACTTCGCCACCCACAACAAGAAAAACGACCAGCAAGAGCCGTACTTCGATGGCGAAAAAGTCCACACCAACCCCGAGGTCAAGGCGGCCCTCGAGGCCTACCGCCAGGCGGGCCTGTTTGCCGCAACCCACGACTACGAGCTGGGCGGCATCCAACTGCCCTACGTGATCTCCACGGCTTACGGGGCTTTTTTCAAGGCGGCCAACATTGCCACCGCCAGCTTTGCCTTGCTGACGGCGGGCAATGCCAACGTGCTCCGGAAGTATGGCTCGCCTTCCCAACAAAAAAAATACCTGCTGCCCCAACTGGAAGGCCGCTTCTTTGGCACCATGTGCCTCTCCGAGCCCCACGCCGGTTCTTCCCTGACCGATATCCTGACCCGCGCCGAACCCCAGCCCGACGGCACCTACCGGCTCAACGGCTCCAAGATGTGGATTTCCGGGGGCGACCACGAGGTTTCGGAGAACATCGTGCACCTGGTGCTGGCCAAGATTCCCGGCGGGCCTCCAGGGGTTAAGGGGATCTCGCTCTTCATTGTGCCCAAGTACCTGGTGAACGACGGCGGTAGCCTGGGGCGACGCAACGGGGTCAAGGTGGCCGGTCTCAACCACAAGATGGGCTACCGGGGCATTCCCAACTGTTTGCTCAGCCTCGAGGACGCGGTAGGTGAGCTGGTGGGTGCACCGCACCAGGGCCTCTCCTATATGTTCACCATGATGAACGAGGCCCGCATTGGGGTGGGCATGGGGGCCATGGCGCTGGCCTATACGGGTTACCTGCACGCCCTGGAATACGCCCAGGAGCGTACCCAGGGCCGCCGTATGCACGACAAAAACCCGGCCAGCCCGGCCGTGCCCATCATCCAGCACCCCGACGTGCGGCGCATGTTGCTGGCGCAAAAAGCCTACGCCGAAGGCTCGTTGCACCTGTGCTTGTACGCGGCCCGGCTGGTAGATGAAGAGCGCACTGCCCCCACTCCAGAAGCCGCTCAACAGGCGCACCTGCTGCTGGAGGTGCTGACCCCGGTGGTCAAAGGTTGGGTGAGCGAGCTTGGAATTAAAGCCAACGAGCTGGCCATCCAGGTTCATGGGGGCTATGGCTACACCCGCGACTACAACGTGGAGCAGTTCTACCGTGACAACCGGCTGAACGCCATCCATGAGGGTACCAACGGCATCCAGGCCCTCGATCTGCTGGCCCGCAAGGTGGGGATGGAGGGTGGGGCGGGCTTTCGGCTGTGGGCAGGGGCCATTGAAGAGACCATCCGGGCCTGCCAGGCGCACAGCAGCCTGTGCGGGTATGCGCGCGAGCTCGAGCAAGCGCTCAAGACCACCACCGAAGTCACCCAGCATTTGTTGAACAAAGCAGCCCAGGGCGAGGTAGAACGGGCCTTTGCCAACGCATTTGCCTATCTGGAGCTTTTTGGTACCGTGACCCTGGCCTGGCTGTGGCTGCAACAGGCGCAGAAGTCGGTAGGGAAGGAAGGGGCTTTTTACCGGGGGAAGCTGGAAGCTGCCCGCTACTTCTACCACTACGAACTCGACAAGGTGCCCCTGCTGGCAGCCCGGCTTCAGCGGTTGGACGATACTTTTGTGTGTCCAGAACAGGACTGGCTGGTAGAAAGCTGACTCAATTCTGGCCCGTGAGGTTATTGCTGGCTGTACCGCTTTCGTCCGCATCGGACTAAAACTTGGTGGCCAGGATGCTGGCTCTCCTCAACAACGATTGAGCCTTTACCCATTTTTGCAGGTATAGATATGGTTTGGAATAAAACCATGCTGCGCTGGCTGATAATACTGGCTGTGCCCTGGGCAATGGTTTACGCCCAGACCCCCCCAGCGGGAAACCCGATGCTCCCGGCAAACAGGTTGGGGCTCAGTGTCACGCAGGAAAATGGTGCCCTCACCTTTCGCAAAGCTGAGCTAAGTTTTACCTACGTAGAAGGGATTGGCTGGGCCCCCCCGCTGGAGGCCGGCCTTCCCCCGCCCCAGGGGATGCTGTTGCCCATAGAAGTAATCCGCGCGGTGGGCCTGATAACTGCCCCGGAGGCGCGGGTGCGTTTTTCCGCGGACGCCAGCCGCTTGCGCCTGGTGCTGGATCTGCCCGAGGGCGACGCCGTGCTGCCTGCGCCTTCCGACTTAGCACCCTATCCGGGCCGCCTGGAGCTAAGTCTGCCTTACTTTTTGCCGGGCCTCGAGGGCCTGCGGCCTGCGGGGGTGGAGGTATTGGCTAGCTACGAGGTGCAGAGCACCCGCCTGACCCTGCAAGCCCCGCTGGGCCGCCTCTACCGCTATCGCAGCTTTGTGCTTGAGAACCCCCGCCGCTACGTGCTTGATGTGTACTACCTCGAGCCCGAGCGCGAGGAGACCGTAGAGCCCGGTTTCCGTTACCGAGAGCTGTGGGCCTGGACGCCCGAGCCGGTGCGGGTTTACTGGCTTCAGGCCCAGCCGGGGCGCTGGCGCATGGAGCCCGTAGGCCGCCCTGGCGAGCGCCGGGCGCTGCCGGAGATGGCCCCCGGGGCGCTGGCCCTCTTGAACGGGGGCTATTTCGATGGCCGCACCGGCACCCCCATCGGCCTGTGGGTGCGGGGTGGGGTGCCCCTCAGTTTTCCCTACGGGCGCAGTGCCTTGTTCTGGCAGGACAACAATGTATTTGCCGGCCTGCCCCGCTTTACGGCCTCGGTGCAGCTGGCCGATGGGCGCACGTTGCGGGTGGGGCTCAACCTGGCCCGGGCCCGCTACACCGTGCACACCCTGCCGGGGCCGGTGGGGCGGGCGGGCGAGAACATTCACCTGGTGCAGGGCGAACAGATTGTTGCTACCTACCCTGCCCCCTACGAACTCCCCGAGGGCTTCTGGGCGCTGAGCTTCCCGGCCGAAGAGCCCCTGGCCCGCACCGGCGAAACACTTCGGCTTTTGGTGGGCCTCGAGCCGCCCGTGAGCCACGCCCTGGAAGCGGGCCCCCTGCTCATCCAGGGCGGGGTCAATGTTTTTAGCCCCAACGCCGAACCCTTCCGCGACCGCGCCCCGGTGGAGGCAGTGGCAGCGCAGTCGGCGGTGGCCTGGACGCAGGAGGGCGCGCTTTACTTCATCGTGACCGAGCCCATGCGCCCCGAGGCGCTGGCCCGCACTTTGCAGGAACTGGGTTTCTGGGGGGCCATTCGCATGGATGGTGGCGGCTCGGCGCAACTATGGGTGAAAGGACAGCTCAAGAACCCGAACGGGGGCCTGCTGGGGGTTCGCCCGGTGGTGAGTGGGCTGGCCCTGTTTCCCAGACCCTAGCCTGCCAGCCGCCCCGCCTCCCTCGAGCGCAGAGCGTAGAAGACCTTTTTGCTGTGGGTGGCCACAAACAAATACTCTTCGTTTTCGGTACGAGAGACCTGACCTACCTTCTGGCCCTGGGGGTTATAGATGCCAATACAAATCCCCACGTAGTGGCGGTGGGGCTGGCTCATGCGCACCACGTAGCCCCGTTCCTTTAGGTTTTCTTAAGCTGGCTTTTAGCCCGTTTCTCATTTTTATGTTTTAGCCTGGACACGCCCCCAGGAGTCGATCCCAAAATCTGAAGCTGTGCTGACCGGGCACGCTCAGTATGGAAACATGCTTCTGGGCAGAGGCATCGGCCATTGTCGTCCGGATCTCGAGGCCGCACGAAGGGAGGTTGTATGAACATAGCGATTCTTTGCCATGCCAGCGCAGGGGGTTCGGGGGTGGTGGCTACCGAGCTGGCGCTGGCCCTGGCGGGGCTGGGACACCGGGTGCATGTGGTGGCCACCGAGCGGCCCTTTCGCCTGACCGAAGAGAGGCTGAGCCAGCTGGGCCTGAGCAGCAACCTGCTGGGTGCGGGCCCCATCTCGATGGGCCAGGATCCGGTAGGTGGGCTGGGCCGCATATTCCAGGCCTCCAGGCAGAGCGTGGCCCGCTGGCTGGGGTTGCTCAAGCGACCCCTGAGGGCGGGTTCGCTGCATTTTCATCAAATTTTGAGCGCCGATTATCCCCTGTTCCAGGAACCCCTGACCCCGCTCACTGCCGCAAACTCCATCGCTGAGCTCATCGAGCGCTTCAAGATTGAACTGGTGCATGCCCACTACGCCATTCCCCACGCCACCAGCGCCATTCTGGCCCGCGACATGGGGCTGGATATCAAGGTCGTGACCACCCTGCACGGCACCGACGTGACCCTGATCGGGCCTGAACCGGCCTTTGCCAAAACCACCCAGCACGCTGTGCGCACCTCGGACGCGGTGACGGCGGTCTCCCACTCGCTGGCTCACGACACCCACCGCAAACTGGGGGTGGAGCGCGAGATTGAAGTGATCTACAACTGGGTGGATCCCGAGCGCTTCAAGCCCAACCGCGATCCAGCCTACCGGGCCCGTTTTGCCCAGCCGGAAGAGGCCATCGTAATGCACGTTTCGAACTTCCGCGCGGTCAAGCGCCCGCTGGATGCTTTGCGGGTATTTGCCGGCATTGTGGAGCGGATGCCCGCGCGGATGCTCATGATTGGCGAGGGGCCCTTGCGGCAGGAAGCCATCGAGCTGGCCCACGACCTCGAGATAGCCGGACGGGTACAGTTTTTGGAGTCTACCCCCACCATTGAGAAGTTCATGAGCGTGGCCGACCTTTTTTTGCTGCCCTCCGAGCAGGAGTCCTTTGGACTGGTGGCCCTGGAGGCTATGGCCAGTGGCGTGCCGGTGGTGGCGAGCCGGGTGGGGGGGCTACCCGAACTCATTGAGGAGGGCCGAACCGGCTTTTTGCGCCCGATGGGCGATGTGCAGGGGATGCTCGAGGCCAGCCTGGAAATCCTCACGAGCCGCACCCGCCGCCGCAACATGGGCGAGGCCGCCCGCACACGGGCCATCGAGCGTTTCCGGCCCGAGGTGGTGCTGCCCCGGTATCTGGAGGTCTACGAGAAGACCCTCGAGGTTTAAGCGGTGGGAAAATAGCGCGGCTTCCAGCAACAAAGCCTGCGAATTCAGCCCATACAATGGGGTATGGGCTCCGAAACCGAGCGCAAATTCCTGGTTCGCTCTTCAGACTGGAAGCCGGGGGCGGTGGGCGTGCTGTACCGCCAGGGCTATTTGTGCCGCCAGGAGGCCCGCACTGTGCGGGTGCGGATTGCAGGCGATCAGGCTTACCTGACCATCAAGGGCCAGGCCCAGGGGTTAACCCGTCTCGAGTACGAGTACCCCCTCCCGCTGGCCGAGGCCCAGGAACTGCTCGAGCAACTTTGCCTGCGGCCCCTCATCGAGAAAACCCGCTACCGCATCGAATACCGCGGACGGGTCTGGGAGGTAGATGAGTTTGCGGGTGAAAACCTGGGGCTGGTGGTGGCCGAGGTGGAGCTAAAGTCCCCCGACCAACCCCTCGAGCTGCCCGACTGGGTGGGGGAGGAGGTGACCCGCGACCCCCGCTACCTGAACGCCAATCTGGTGGTGCACCCGTTCTCGAGGTGGGGCAAGCCCTAAGGCCACAGGGGATATTTTCTTTAGCGCAAATTTAACCAGGCCCGAATGTTCATTTGCCTACAAAGTTCGCCCCCGCATCCCCCACACTGGGCGCGTGAGCCCTACCGAACTTGCCCAGTACCTTTCGGGTCTAATTGAGCATCGTATACAGATTGCCACCATGCTATGGGGGCCGCCGGGGGTAGGGAAATCCTCCATCGTGGCGCAGACCGCCCGCAAGTATGGGCTTGGCTTTATTGACTTGCGCCTCTCGCAACTGGCCCCCACCGACCTGCGCGGGCTGCCGGTGCCCCTGGACGGGGTTTCACGGTGGTATCCGCCCGAGTTTTTGCCCCGGGAGGGTGAGGGTATTTTGTTCCTGGACGAGCTCAACATGGCCCCCCCGACCATGCAGGGCATGGCCCAGCAGCTCATCCTCGACCGCAAGGTGGGCTCGTATGAGCTGCCGGAGGGCTGGTTTGTCTGGGCGGCGGGCAACCGCAAGGAAGACCGCGCAGCGGTGTTTGATATGCCGGCCCCGCTGGCCAACCGCTTCATTCATCTCGAGGTCGCCCCAAACTACGAGAGCTTCAAGGCCTATGGCTTGCAGGTTGGTATTGACGAGCGCATTCTGGCTTTCCTGGCCTTTCGCCCGGCCCTGTTGCACCAGATGGACGCCAAAAGCCCGGCCTGGCCCAGTCCCCGGAGCTGGGAGATGGCCTCACATTTGCTCAAGGCTGGGCTCGACATCGCCCCGGTGGTGGGCGAGGCTGCTGCTGCCGAACTCGCGGCCTACGAGCAGGTCTACCGGGCGCTGCCCGAGCTGAGCGAAATTCTGCACGGCCAGGCCAGCCCCCCTTTCCCCGAGGAACCCTCGGCCCGCTATGCCCTCACGATGGGGCTGGCCTTTCGCGCCGAAAGCGCCCGCCAGGCCCTGAACGCCTTCCGCTGGATGGTCGAGGTGGCCCCCACAGAATGGGTACAGCTACTGGTGTCCGACCTGTATACGCGGCTAAAGCAGCACGGGGTGGGAGAGTTTGCCCTGCTGATACACGAAGAGCCCCGCCTGCGGGCCTACCTCGAGGATTACCGGGAACTGGTACTGGGCTGAGCGGCGGGGGATAGCCCCGAAGGCCCTGTGGGGTGGAATCGAAGTGCGTATGAAGGCCTTGCTTGAAGAAGCCCAGAACCCCCAGACCCCGCCCGAGCGGCTGCGGGCTCTGGCCGCTCGGCCCGAAGCCGAAATCCGCCGTGCGGTGGCGGCTAACCCCAATACCCCCGAAGCGGTGCTTTGGCGGCTGGCGGTGCACTTTCCCGAAGCAGTGCTGGGCAACCCGGTGCTGGATCTGTTCTTGCTGGTGAATGCCAACTGGCTGGCCGAGCTTCCAGGATATGCCCGTCTGCGCTTGCTGGGCAGCCCCGAGGCTTCCTCGCATTTCCTGCGCTGGGCGGTGCGGGAGGGCGACTATGGTGCTGTGCTCAGCGTGCTGCGCAATCCACAGGCGCCCCTCGAGCTTGTAGAGGCCCTAACCGATCATGCCCTGCCGGGGGTGGCCGAGGCGGCCCGGCTGCACGTGGGCTTCGAAAGCGAGCCCCTGGAGGCGGCCCTGGGTTGGTGCGAAGCGGACATGGACTACCTCGAGCTGCGACAGATGGTGCTGCTGGGCATGACCCCGGCCTGGCTGGCCCCGCGCCTGGCCCTCGAGCCCGACCCCGGCCTGCGCTTAGCCCTCCTGGAACAGGCCGACCTGCCTAAAGCGGTGCTGGAAGCCTTCCTGCTCGATGAAGAGGAGACGGTACGCAAAGCGGCCCGCCAGCATCCGGCTACCCCCCACCAGACCCTGAACTGGGTGGAGCGGCTGGAGGCCGGGCTTCCGGTGGAGATGCCCCTGGAGACCCTGGTTCAGGCCACCCCCTGGGTGCGTGCGCTGGTGGCCCGGCACCCCCAAACCCCGCCCTCGCTACTGGAGCGCCTGACCACCGACGACGACTGGCGGGTGCGCATCGCCGCGGCTGGCAACCCGGGCCTGCCTGTGGCCTGGCTCGAGACGCTGGCCCAGGACGGCGACCGGGAGGTACGACAGGCGGTGGCCGCCAACCCCCGGTGCCCCGCGGGGCTGCTCGAGCGCCTCCTGGCAGATGAATCCGAAGAGGTGCGGCAGGCTGCAGCCCAAAACCCTGCCCTCCCCTCGCAAATGCGCCGGTTCTTAGAGCAGCTTCAATCCCACGACCCCCGGCTCTCGCCCCAGGAACTCCAGCGCCTGGCCGCCTTGGGTGCGCACACCCGGCGGCTAGCCCTGGCCCATCCCCACGCCCCGGTGCAGTTCTTACACCGCTACCACACCGACCCCGACTGGCTCGCCCGTCTGGCAGTGGCCCGCCACCCCCATACCCCTGCCGCCACCCTGGCCGCCATGGCCGCCGATACCGATCCCGACGTGCGACAGGCGGTGGCGGTACACCCCTTTACCCCGCCGGAAAGCCTGCAAGCCCTGGCCCACGACGAGCAGCCCGACGTGCGGGCCCAGGTGGCCCAGAACGCCCAGACCCCCCTGCCGGTGGTTTTACAACTAGCCCAGGACGACCACTGGCGGGTGCGCCAGGCGGTAGCGGCCCGCCCCTCCACCCCTGTCGAGGTACTGTACCAACTGGCCCAGGACCCCGACCGCGACGTACGCCAGGCCGTAGCCGACCACCCCCGGGTGCCGGAAGGGGCCTTGCGTTTGCTTCTTGAAGGTCTGGAACCGCAGGTGGAAATGGGTTTGGTGGAGTTTTTCCGAAGAGCTAAACTCGCAGAGCCCCTGCCGCCAGCACTGCTGGACAGGCTGGCCCAAGGCAACGAGTGGGCCCGACGCCTGGCTGCCCAGCACCCCTTGACCCCTTTTCATACCCAGAGCGTCCTGGCCCAGGATCCCGACTGGCGGGTGCGCCAAGCCCTGGCCTCCAACCCGGGTGTGAACCGCGACCTGCTGTTTTTGCTCTCGCAAGACCCCGATGCCGATGTGCGGCGGGCGGTGCTGATGCACCCGCAGGTGACCGCAGAAATTTTGGGGCGTCTGGCCAACGACGACCCGCAGGACATTCGGCTGCGGGTAGCCGAGCACCCCCTCACCCCCGTGCCCGCCCTGCACAGACTGCTGGCCGACCCCGACGAGCAGGTACGGCAAGCGGCTCAGGCCCACCCCCGTGCCCCGGCCGACCTGGTGGCGCAGTACCGCCGGGCCGAGGCCCTCGATCCGGGCCTGGAAGGCCGGTTCTTGCAGCAACTGGCCCAGCAGGGTGTCTGGGGCCGCACCCTGGCTGCACAAAACCCGGCCACGCCGCCCTCGACTTTGCAAGACCTGCTCTTCGACGGCGAGTGGACGGTGCGGCAGGCGCTGGCCAGGAACCCGGCCCTCGGCCCCGAAATGCTGGCCATTCTGGCCCAGGACGCCGACCGGGATGTGCGCCAGGCCGTGGCCCAGCACCCCCAGACCCCCCAGGCTACCCTGGGTGTTCTGCTGCGGGATACAGACGAAAACGTGCGCCTCGCAGCCCTGCAGAACCCCCACCTCGACCCCCAGACCCTGGCGGTGTACCGCGCCCGGCTGGCGCTGGCCGCCTCGAGGTCGCCCTTTGCTTTGAACCGCGCGGTGGCCCTGGCCGGGCCTCACATCCCTGCGCAGGAGTTATCCAAGGTGCGCCACTGGGCTGCCCCGGAGTGGCTGGTGCGCTACGCGGTGGCCCAGAACCCCAATACGCCCGCCACAGTGCTGGAGCGCTTGGCCCAGGACGGCAACCGACTGGTGCGGAACAGGGCCGTAGAGCGTCTAAGATCGAGGGCTGGCGGTTCATAATCCAGACGACTTGCGCGAGGTTGAAATGTCCGAAGTCGAAAAGAACCCTCCATCCCGGATTCCCACTGCACCGCCCGTGCTCGACCGCCGTATCAGCGCCAGCCTGTTTCGCCTGCGCAAGCGCTCGCCCTTTTTGGCCACCCTGGCCCTCTTTGCCCACTACCGGCCCAGCCTGGAACTCCCCACCGCAGCCACCGATGGGCGCGACGTTTTCTACAACCCCCGCTTCATGGCGGCCCTTTCCGACGAGCACTTCGATGGGGTGCTGCTGCACGAGGTCCTGCACGCTGCTCTGCTGCACGTGACCCGCCGCTCGCACCGCGACCCGGAGCGCTGGAACATTGCCGCAGACATTGTGGTCAATGGCATCCTGCTGCACAACGGCTTCGGCCTGCCGGAGGGGCATCTGCGCAACACCGAGCTCGAGCACCGCGCCGTTGAGGAGGTCTACGCTCTGTTGCCCAGGCCACAAGAGCCGGTGGTACTGGATTTGCTCGAGGCCCCCCCAAACGATGCAAAGTCCGAAGGTGCTGAGGCAAAAGAGGGTCAAGGCCAGCCAAAGGACAAGGGTAAGCTGTTCCGCGGCAAAAAGCGCCTGGGCAGCGACGCCCTGTGCGAGGCCGAGAAGGCCGCAATCGAGAAGCACTGGAAGAAAGCCATCCAGCAGGCCCAGGCCGTTGCCCGTAGCCAGGGCAAGGGCAGTCTGCCAGCGGGCCTCGAGCGGGCTTTTGGACTTTTGCAGCCGCCAGAACTGGACTGGAAAACCCTGCTGTGGCGGTTTCTGGTGCGCACCCCCACCGACTTTGCCGGCTACGACCGCCGCCACGTGGGGCGGGGCTGGTACCTGGAGACCCTCGAGGGCGAGCGTCTGCCGGTATACATCGCTGTGGATACCTCGGGTTCAGTGGACGATATCCTCATCCAACGCTTTCTGGGCGAGGTACAGGGCATCCTGGGGGCCTACCCGCACCTCACGGCCCAGCTCTTCTACGCCGATGCTGCCCTATACGGCCCCTATGTGCTGCAGCCGGGCGACGAAATCCCCCCGCCCCAGGGGGGCGGCGGCACCGATTTCCGCCCGTTTTTTGACCGCATAGGTCGCCAGTCGGAAGGGGTGTGTGTGTATCTGACCGACGGCTACGGCGACTTTCCCCCAGAGGCCCCGCAACTCCCCACCCTGTGGGTGGTGGCCCCGGGGGGGCTCGAGTCCGGCGCTTTTCCCTTTGGTGAGGTTGCCCGCTTGCTCTAGTGCACTGGTAACTTGTTTTACGGCATGTTTTGGAGCCCGATGATTGCCCATAATTGCGATGTGCGGCTAATTTGGGAGTCACTGAAGTGCATACTGAATTCTTGGTTGCCAGACCACTAGCGATACAATCACCACATGACTAGCGATACAATCACCACATGACTGTTCGACTCGAGGACATCCGGGCCGCCCGCGAAGTGATCCGCGGGATTATCGCGCCCACTCCCACCCTGCCCGACCCCCTGGCTTCCGAAGAGCTTGGGGTGCGGCTGTGGGTGAAGGCTGAAAGCCTGCAAAAAAGCGGCTCCTTCAAGATTCGCGGAGCCTACCACAAAATAGCCGCCCTCACCCCGGAAGAAAAAGCCCGGGGAGTGATTGCCCCTTCGGCGGGCAACCACGCCCAGGGGGTGGCCCTGGCTGCGGCCATGCAGGGCATCCGCTCGGTGATCGTGATGCCCCAGCACGCCCCCCTGACCAAGATTGTGGCGACCCGCCGTCTGGGGGCCGAGGTGGTCTTGTACGGCACCAGCTTCGATGATGCGGTGGCCCACGCCCACGAACTCCAGCAGCAGCACGGCTACACCTACGTCCACGCCTTCAACGACGAAAAAATCATCGCTGGCCAGGGCACCATTGGCCTCGAGCTCCTGGAAGCCCTGCCCGACCTGGACGTGCTGGTGGTGCCCATCGGTGGGGGAGGCCTGATGGGGGGCATTGCCGTAGCGGTCAAGAGCCTGCGCCCCCAGACCCGCCTGGTGGGGGTGCAGGCGGTGGGCTGTGCACCGGTCAACCTCTCGCTCAAGGCCGGGGAGCCGGTCAGCGTGCCGGTGGCCCAGACCATCGCCGATGGCATCGCGGTCAAGCGCCCCGGCGACCTGACCCTGCCCCTCATCCGGCAGTACGTAGACCAGGTGGTCGAGGTCACCGACGACGAAATCGCCCGAGGAATTGCCCACTGCGCCCAGAACCTCAAGCTGGTGGTGGAGGGGGCCGGGGCCGCCGGGATGGGGGCCATCCTGGCCGGCAAGGTGCCCACCCAGACCGGGCAGACCGTGGCCACGGTGCTCTGCGGGGGCAACATCGACGGCAACCTGCTCTCCCGCGTGATCGAGCAGGTCATGGTGCGGCAGGGGCGCTACCTGCTCCTGAAGCTGGCCGTCATAGACCGCCCGGGGGCCCTGGCCCGGGTGGTCGACCTGGTGGCGGGGGCCGGGGCCAACATCATCGACATCTTTCACCGCCGGGCCCTCTGGCTGGCCCCCCTGGGCAAGGTGGGGGTGGAGCTGGTGCTCGAGGTGCGCGATGCGGCCCACGGCGACGAGGTGGTGGTGGGCCTCGAGCGAGCCGGCTACGCAGTCGAGCGCGAAAACGTGGGCGATTGGCCGGATTGAAGGTCGGCCAGTTTTCCCGATGACGTTTGGGTGACGTTCGGTCGCGTACAGTATGGGTATGAAAAAGTCCTTGGCAGCGTGTGCCTTTTTGTTTGGCCTGGCCCTAGCTCAGACGGCTCCTTTTACCGATCAGGATCGAATCCTCAATTTTCTGGTGAGCAACCACCCCACGGTGATTGAGGGGCAGGCCTATATTGCGGTGCTCCAGTCCACTAGGGTCTGGGTGGTGAACCCCGGCCAGAGCACCGACTGGCGCAGGCCCAACTTCATCTATGCCACGGCCTGGTACGACCGCGAGCGCAACGGCCTCGACCCCATCCAACGCATTGCCTTCAACGGGATGCCGCTCCAGGAGCTTTCCAACCGCTTTGGCCCCTCCTACGCCCTGAAGCAGGTGCCCACGGAATCCCTGTTCGAGACCTGGATCAACTGGTACGCTTTTTTCGACCCTCGCTTTTTCCCCACGTACGTATCGGCAGATGACCTCTACAGCCAGCCCCGCTGGACGCTGGCCTATCCCGCGCCCTACCGCCTGAACCTGCCCAACCCGCTTCGCCTTGGGGCGGTCGAGTGGTCGTTCGAGATGGCCCCGGCCTATGCCATCGACCGCGCCCCGGACTACGGCTCGCTGAAGCTGTACCCTAGCCGTACCAATCCGGCTCAGACCCCCCTGGCCCACCTGATTGCCAACCCTGGCAGCGTGTCGCGGCGCATTCCCCCCGATGGCTCGCTGGCCGGCTCGGGGGGTGGCTGGGTGGCGGGTTCGCTTCAGGGCTATGCCGGGGCCAGCGCCTGCAATGAGCGGAGCCTGGACTTTGGCGGAGGGGCCACGGTCAACAAGGTGCTGATCAAAGCCTGCACCCTGGTGGTTTCGCCGGCGACGTTCGAGGTCGTTGCCCCCCGGTAGCCCAAGCAGGCGGCTCGAGGCAGAACCTCGAGCCGTTGTGCACTAACTTCCTCAATCTCTAAGGAATCGGCATGGCCGTCCAGGAGCCTTGGCTCAGGCTGGTGCGCCCATTCTCTTGCTGCACTAGGATAAAAGGGCCCTGGATGCTCTTGTCGGCCTGGACGTCGCCCTCGCCCACAATGCGCCCGCCCTTGCCCAGGTCAAAGATGACAAACACCTTCTTGTCGCCGGCCAGGGCGCCCTTGACCGGAATCTCGCTGCCATCGGCCAGTACCAGCTTGCCCTCCAAGCGTCCGTAGCCTTCCTTGAGCCGGACTTCCAGGTTGAGCCTGCCTTCCAGCTTTGTCCCCTTGGCCGGGCCATCCTCCACCAGCCCACTAAAGTCGTAGCTGAGCTTTTGCGGCTGGGGGGTGGGCATGGGGGTCGGCCCCGATACGGGCGTGGCCGTCCAACTGCCCCGGTCGCCGGCGGCAGGCCCCACAAACGGGCCCTTGAACACCCCGCCCGCCTCGCGCTTACCGGTGCCGATAATCAGCAAATTATTGGCCTTGTCCACCTCGAAGAAGATGTAGATGCGCCCCCCACGGGTCAGCACCCCTTTGGCCGGCACATTCAGGTTGGTGCCGGTCAGTGCGCCCATAAATACAAAGTGGCCGCCCCCTACCGGCTTGAGCTCGAGGGTCAATTTGCCCATCAGGGTGGTGTCCTTGCTGGGGCCTTCTTCCACCTTGCCGCTAAAGTCGAAGACCACTTGCTGCTCAGGGGCCCGGCCCTGGAGCTCGAGGTTGTTGCTCACGGAGCGGGCCTCTTCCACCGACATGTTTTCGCTGATGGGTGTTGCGGAGGGTGTGGAGTTGCTGGGGCTGCCACAAGCCGCGAGCAGCAGCGCACCTGCCAGCGCTAAAAGCCATTTGCCCGAACCCAGGTTTTGCATGGTTGACACCCCTTTCGTCGCAATCCATTCTTTGGGCGTCAACGGTTAGAAGTCTAAGAAGAGATATAGTGCGAATTACGTGCTGGTCACGTTTTTACCCCGTGTTAATTCATCTGGATGCTTAGGTTTTATTTAGGAAAGTTGAGCATGCGGTTTAACTTGCCAGCTCAAACAGTCCAGCCTGAATAGCAGTAGATTTATGCTCTCCCTTGATGGTTGCAATTATGGAATCCCCAATAGCTTTTCCTAAGCATGGAGGAACAGCATTTCCAATTTGGCGGTACTGATCGGTCATCGAGCCACAAAAAATCCAGTCGTCAGGAAACCCCTGAATACGCGCAGCCTCACGGACGCTAATGGGCCGTAATTCAGTAGGATGGCACATATCGGTGGCTTTTTGAGCAGGGCTTGTTGTGATTGTAGGAGACGGTTTATCCCAGGCTAAGCGACGATAGAAGCCTACCTTCCCTCCAGCGGAGCCAAGCGCCCCTCCCATGGCTTCTGGAAGCAGTTCACGCGGCAAGTTTCGCCAGTTACCACCTTCAGGGATCAGCCGAAGGAATCGCAAGCGCGAATCGGGATAAGGTGGAAATAGGGGCTCGGGGTCGCGTAGGTTTGCGAGGGCTTCTCTTAGAGTACGCCACCTTGGAAGCCCTAATCCGCTCTGGCTGTGAGTAGGTTTGGGTAGAGCAATCGGCTCGTGATCGCGACTTCCGATGATAATTACTCGTTCGCGTATCTGCGGTACGCCATAATTTGCAGCGTTAAGGAGACCATATACATAGGTGTAACCGAGGCGAGTAAACTCGTCTAAAATGACTTGAAAAGCTGAACCTGGTAACTCGTCGGGTTCCAACGGACGGGCTTCCTTACCTCGTTGTGCAATAGGACGGTGGCGTATGGCTGCTGAGAGTAAACCCCGCACATTTTCCATCACAAAAAAACGCGGTCGAATGCCTTCGATGAGGCGAACAAAATCACGGAATAAGCTACCTCTTGGATCTTGTATGGCTGTACGGCGACCAGCGGTGCTGAAGGGCTGGCAAGGAGGCCCACCTGAAACCAGCGTGACTTCACCAACTTGTAAATTTGTTGCATCTAGCAAATCTTTAGCGGTTACTTGCGTTACGTCTTCAAAAACCACTGCCTTCCTACCGAGGCGATCTAGATTATGGTAAATAGTTAAGTGAGCCATGGGGTCAAGTTCAACAAAGGCCCGCGTTTCAAAACCTGCTTGCTCCAAGCCTAAGTCCAAACCCATCGCCCCCGAGAACAGAGAAATATGCGATAAGCGATGCATGCTATTATTTTAGGCTTTTTGCGTAATTTTGGATATACCTGTGAAAATCTTCCTCGCTCAGACCTTCCCCAAAAGGAAAGTTTTCCCAGTTGGTTTTGCCAGTTTTTGAGTAAATGCGAAACCACTTCTGGATGTTCGTTCCCGCACGAATAGCCGAAGAGGAACTGTTTTCGCTGTTGTCCCGGTTCTTAATCTGCAGCGCAATACTGAGGTCTTGGCGAAGAAAATCAACCGATCGGACAGTGTTACCGGCGCACCAGACCCAGCCATACGGCTCGAGGCGCTCGGCAATGTAGCGTTCCAACAATTCACCCAGCAGGTTCTCAGCGGCCATGGAAATGCGGTGGTGTTCTGTAGCCTTTGGTAAGTTCTCCACCTTAGCAAATGCCCCAAGGATGACGCCCAAGGCAGGATCCGCACTGGTTTTTACTTCTCGCAGGTATAACTTTTGCTCTTGAGCTTGAAAATATCGTTCAATGTAACGCTCCAGGTAAGCACTGGTATTCTCGAGTAGACTGAGCCTCCCAATTTTGGGAAATGCTCCTTGTTTAGGACTTTGCCAGCAATAGCTTAGGATGACCTCGAGGCGTTTATCCCAGGGCTTCCCGAGTATTCGCACAGTGCTTTTAGCTGACGTCAAAAGATCTTCAAAATTCATTACAATCCCATACTAAACGCCCACAGGTTCTTGTATGAATTGATTTTCCTTGACCTTACTCACAATCCCAAAATCCTGCGCGATTAGCCGTGCGGTCATCTTGGCCGACATCATTACGCTGGGGGTGCCCGCGCCAGGCTGGACGCCTGCCCCTACCAGGTAAAGATTGGTGATGTCCTCGCTCTTGTTGTGGGGCCGGAAGAAAGCCGACTGGGCCAGGATGGGCTCCGGCCCAAAGGCGTTGCCCAGGTAACTATTCAGGGTGTGCTCGAAGTAGTCCGGGGTGATGAAGCTCTTGTGCACCAGGCGCTCCATCAGCCCCGGCAGGTAGCCGCGCTCGTCCAGGAACCGGAGCACCTTGTTCACAAACGGCTCGCCCAGCAAGTCCCAGTCCAGCTTGCTGCCGTTGTGGGGTACGGGAATCAGGGTGTAGGCCGCGTGGTGGCCGGGCGGGGCCAGGCTGGGGTCGGTGAGGGTGGGGATGTGCAGGTACTGGCTGAAGTCCCTGGCCAGCACCTTGCGCCCAAAGATGTCCTTCAAGAGCTCCTCGTAGCGGGGCCCCAGGACGATGTTGTGGTGGCGCAGCTTCTGGCCTTCGCGGCCGTCGGCCCGGAAGCCAAAGTAGATCACCACCAGCGACATGCTCTGGGGGCGGTTCTTCACCACCAGATCCGACTGCCAGAAGCGGTACTGGGGCTCAATCAGTTTCAGGTAGGTGTTGGCGTAGTCGGCGTTCGAGACCACAATATCGGCGTGCAGCACGGTGCCGTCGGCCAGGGTGATGCCCTTGGCAATTTTTTTGTTGCCCTCGCGCACTACGTTGATTTTCCCGACCTCGGCATTGTAGCGCATGATGCCGCCGAGTTCCTCGAACTTCTGCACAAAGGCCCGCACCAAAGCCCCCGTACCCCCCAGCGCAAAGTGGATGCCCCAGGTTTTTTCTACAAAGTGAATCATGGCGTAGATGGCCGGTACGCTCAAGGGGTTGCCCCCTACCAAAAGGGTCTCGAAGCTAAAGACCTGGCGCAACTTGGGCGATTTGAAATACTTGCTGGCAAAGCTGAACAGGGTGCGCACGGCGTCCAGGCGCAGCAGGTCGGGAATTACCCGCAGCATGGTGCCCAGGTCGCCAAAGTGGGTGTAGCCCAGTTCGAGGAAGCCCCGCTCAAAAATCGCTCTGGCGTCGGCATGGAAACGCTCGTACCCCTCGAGGTCGCCCGGCTCGCCCAGGGCCGCTACCTGGCGGCGGGTGTTTTCGGGGTCGCCGTCGTAGTCGAAGAAGGTGCCGTCGTCGAAGTAGATACGATAAAAAGGCAGGATGGGGATAATTTGCACGTACTTGCTGGTTTGGGGCCCCCCCGAGATGCCCTCCCGGATGCGCTTGTCCTCGCCCAGCACCCCGGGGGGAAAATCGGGCAGGTGCAGGTTGGACTGGCCGCGCTCGAGGCTAAAAAGCTCCTCGATGAAGTGCGGCACGGTAATAACGGTAGGCCCCATATCGAAGGTAAAGCCGTCTACGTGTTTGACATAGGCCCGCCCACCGGGGCCGTCCAGTTTTTCTACGATGGTGGTATCGAAGCCCAGGCTTTGCAGGCGTATGCCCATCGCCAGCCCTCCAATACCCGACCCAATCACAATGGCGGTTCTCTTCATATCACCGCCAAGGATACCCTGGGGTAGCAGGGACATTCTTCGGCAGAGCTACATTCTGTGGCTTCCCACGCTACAACGCTGGGTACAAAAGTAGAGCTACCCAGACCGAGCGATGCGAGCCCGCTTCTGGCTTTTGGCTTTTTGTTGAGGGCCTTATGCTATGCACCATGAAAGCCATCCAGGTACAGCGCGCTGGCGGCCCTGAGGTTCTGGAGCTCACCAACCTGCCCAAACCCAGCCCCGGCGCGGGGCAGGTGCTCATCCGGGTTGAGGCGGCGGGGCTTAACTTCGCCGACATCCTTTATGTGGCGGGCGAGTATCTGGTGCGTACCCGCTACCCTACGGTTCCGGGTATGGAGTTTGCTGGGGTCGTGGAGGCTATGGGCGACGGGGTCGAGGGGCTCTACGTAGGCCAACGAGTGGCGGCCCTCGGCGGAAGCGGTGCTTTTGCTGAGTATGCTGTGGTGCAGTCCCGTTCGGTACTGCCAGTACCGCCCCAGATGAGCGCAGCCGAAGCCGCAGCCTTTCCGGTCTCCTACTTCACCGCCTATTTCGCCCTGCAAACCCAGGCTCAGGCCAAACCGGGCGAGTGGGTTCTGATTCAGGCCGCAGCTGGGGCGTTGGGTACGGCCTCCATTCAGATTGCCGGGGCCCTGGGTCTGCGGGTGGTGGCCCTGGCCAGCAGCGAGGAAAAACTGGCCCTTTGCCGTAGCCTGGGGGCCAACGTAGCGCTGCTCAATACCCAGGACAACCTGGTGGATGCGGTCAGGCAGGCCACCGAAGGCAGGGGTGTGGACATCCTGATGGAGGTGGTGGGGGGCGCAGGCTTTGCCCAGAGCCTCAAGATGCTGGCCTACCGGGGCCGCCTGCTGGTGATTGGCTCGGCCTCGCGCGAGATGGCCCAGATGTACCCGGTGAGCCTGATGAAAGGCAACCAGAGTGTGATGGGCGTATGGCTCACCCCCTTCCTCAGCGACCCCGCCGAGATGCAAAAAGCCACCGCTTTCCTGATGCCCCTGTTGGCTTCAGGCCGGGTGCGGCCGGTGGTGGGGGAGCGGTTCAAGCTGGAGCAGGCAGCCGAAGCCTTTCGGTTTGTGTTGAGCCGTAAGAACACCGGCAAGGTGATTCTGGAGCCATGAACACTGCCGAGGCAATCGTAGTAGGCCTGGGTGCCATGGGCAGCGCCAGCCTGTACCAGCTGGCCCGGCGCGGGGCCAGGGTGATAGGAATAGACCGGCATCGGCCCCCGCACATCTACGGCTCCAGCCACGGCGAGACCCGCATTACCCGGCAGGCCATCGGCGAGGGAGCTGCTTATGTGCCGCTGGTGCTGCGTTCGCACCAGATTTGGCGCGACCCTCGAGGCCCAGACCGGCGCCTCGCTTTTTTGGGCCTGTGGGGGCCTGATTCTGAGCGGTCAGGTGGGTGAGGCCCTGCACCACGGCAAGCCGCAGTTTTTAGAGCGCACCCTGGAGGCTGCCCGGCAGTTTGGCATCGCCCACGAGGTACTGGATGCGGCGCAAATACAAGAGCGTTTTCCCCAGTTCATACTGCAAGGCGACGAGACCGGCTACTTTGAGCCAGGGGCAGGGCTGCTCTACCCCGAGCGCTGTGTGCAGGTGCAGCTCGAGCAGGCCCAGCGCTTAGGCGCGGCGGTGTATGCCGGCGAAACCGTTCGGCGAATCGTTCCCCTAAATGATGGGGTAGAGGTCGAAACCGACCAGACCCGCTACCGGGCTGCTAAAGTGGTGGTAGGTGCGGGGGCCTGGGCTGCCCAACTGTTGGGTGAACCCCTGGCGCAGGTGCTGCGGGTCTACCGGCAGGTGTTGTTCTGGCTCGAGGCCCCAGACCCCCAAGCCTACCAGCCGGAGCGCTTTCCCATCTTTATCTGGATGTTCGGCAGCGCCGAGGGAGAGCACTTCTACGGCTTCCCGCAGGTTTCGCAGGGTGTGAAGGTAGCTACCGAACAGGCCCATACCCCCACCCACCCCGATCAGGTGGAGCGGCAGGTATCTGAGGCCGAAACCCGGGCTTTCCTCACCCGCTATGTGCAAGGCCGCCTGAAGGGGCTGGGCCCCAACTGTCTCAAGAGCGCTACCTGCTTGTACACTTCGACCGTCGATGGCGACTTTATTCTCGACTTCCACCCCGACTCTGAGCGCATCCTGGTGGCCTCGCCTTGCTCCGGACATGGCTTCAAGCACTCGGCGGCGGTAGGGGAGGCCCTGGCCGAGCTGGCCTTGCATGGGCGAAGCCCATTTGATCTGGCCCCTTTTCGCCTGGTCCAGCGACCAGTATGGGGCTAAAGCCCTTGCCCAGACGCCAAGCTTCAAATACCCATAGGGGGTATGTTATGCTCTACGAAGATGCGGAGGTAAGACGATGATCTCGAGCGTAACCCCAATGGAATGGATTCTGGGCGGCGTGGTGGGCATTGGCCTGCTGGTGCTGATTTTGCTCATCACAGCTCCTTTCGCCGATGCGTTCAAGAAGAAGAGATAATACCAGATTCGGTTGATTCGTTACCGAACGGTAACGAATCAACCCGACCGAAGTTATCCGCGCAGCGGAGGGCGATACCGCCCCTTGGAAGTTATCCGCGCAGCGGAGGGCGATACCGCCCCTTGGAAGGGAGACGCTTTCTTCGCCGACCGTTCGGGAGGGGTGTGCTCTAAGATTCAAAAAGACAACCTATGAGTTTTTGTTTTTCTAAACTGTCTTTTTGAATCCGGTATAACAAAAGCTGGCTTTAGATGCCAGCGTCGAGCACTGGACGCTGAAAGCAACGCCTAGCCATGTGTGCCAGCGATAGCTTTGGTGTCCCAGTGGGCCAGGGCCCTGAGCACGGCGTCGCGTTCGTTCTGGTGAGAGAGCCGTTTGAGGGCCTCGGGCACCAGAAACCAGTCCACCCCGTCCACCTCTTCTTTCTGGGGCCGGGGTGTCCCCCCCACATAGCCCATCAAGAAGTGGTGGACTTCCTTGGTGACGGTGGTCTGGACGCCGTCATCCTTGACCGTGAAGTGGTAGCGGATGCTGCCCAGGGGGGCCAGCACCTTGGCCTCGATGCCGGTCTCTTCCCGTACCTCGCGGATAGCTGTTTGAAAATAACGCTCCCCTGGCTCCACCTGGCCTTTGGGCAGGCTCCAGACCCGCCCGTCCTTGATGGCAATCAGAAGTACCTCGAGGCCCTTTCCCCCAGCCCGCTCGCGCAACACCACCCCGCCGGCCGAAGTCACACGGCGACGGGATTGCGGCAGTGACTGAGGCCCATTGCCCCCAGTCATGCCGCGCTTGGACCTACGGCGGCGCGAACCAACTGAATAACGCATACTGTAACTACTTCCCAATGACCCAAGAATGGGTGCCTAAAGATAGTGTACACGGAACTAGGGTATTTGTCGTGCATAAAGGCACATATTCTTACCGCTCACCAATATCAAGCAAGTAGGTGGCTTTAATTCTGACGATTAGAGCAAGGTAGGTTGTGAGACGACTTGCATTTCGGGCTGTTCCTGAAAAGCTCTGTATAGTTTTTGGCTATGGGTTGCAACGAATAGGAACTCGTGATTTTCAGTGTGGGAAATTTGCCCCACTTTTTCCCCTTGGGGGTTGTAGATACCAATCCTTGCTCCGACGTAGCGTTGATGCTGGCGCGTCAAGCGTGCCACATACCCCCAATCTTTGAGCATGGATTCGATTTCTTCGGCAGTGAAAAACCCTTCATCATTGAACGATACCACCACATGGCTAGCCTTTATTTGAGCTAGGACAGTGATCATTGCATCACGAGCTTCACGCTTTGAGTTAAACGGACTTTTGCGCTCTTGCACATCGATTCGTTTCTGTGCGATGCCATAAGTTTGGGGATTATCCCAACGCACTAAAGTTTCCCATACATGGTAGTTTCCCAGGTAAGAGTGCTGGTTGTAAGGAGGGTCTAGATAAAAAATATCAGCATTTAGTTTTCCAGTTATTTCAAGAGCATCGCCTTGAAAAGCTTCGCCCGTTCCTGGAAGAAGAGGAGGGTATTCAAGTCGTAAATCTTTGTAAGATCTGGGAGCCCAGTCCTTTAGATAAGCCATTTGTACGCCTGTTGTTGAATCAACTTTATCTGCTGCTAACATCAGGCTGGTTATTAGTATTGCCTTGAGCAATGGATCATTCGAATACTTTGTTTCGATTTCTTCACGAATGGCTTCTATCTTAGCTCCATTTTTGGGCTGAAAATACCGAGCGTCTTCACAGTTAGCTTTTGTAAACCAACCCGCTACAGGTGTAACTTGCATAAGCTCATTTAGAATTTTTGATATGTAAGATTGATCATATTTGCGGGCATCTGCTTCAATCAATGCTTTAGCAAGTACAAAAGCATAGGAGTTTATGTCATTGGCAGTTACCAGAAAGCCTCTGGCTTTCAGAGCATGACCAACACGAGAACTGCCTGAAAACAGATCTACTACGGTATTGACTTTTTCCAGCCTGCGTATTTCTTCAATTGTTCCAACTATCCAGGGCAATAAAGCACGCTTTGAACCGATATACTTAATCATTTACCCTCCAGCCATGCATGCCAACGCTTAAATAGCCTTACATACTGTGAAGCAGTACTAACCATGTCGAAGTCGTACCAAGCAAATGCGTTTGAGAGGCGAATGCCATGAACACCGAAGCCTGTATGGTATTTGTTTTTATAGCGAACAAAGGCATCGTTAGTAAGCAAAATAAGCTGTGTTCTTGGGTACAAAGCAGCCAGCTCAAGATATTCGAGGTTTTGATAGGCAAACCGCTCGTGTGCATTACCATCAATACGGCCCTTTTTAGATGATTTGGCAGACTTACATTCCAACAATACTTTCCAACACAAAGCCCCTTTTTCGATGAAGAGTACAGTGCCATCAAACTCTATGGTCAATCCCTTATGTATTTTGCTGTAATTGTGACCAGAAAAAACTTCCCCATCTTCGGGGATCCAACCCTTGCTTGAAAGCTCCGCTATTTTTCCGTCATACCATTCTTCCACCTTATAAGTACGTTTGAGCCATTGCTCTTTTACCACTATAGGTGTGGTAAGTGTTTCTCCAGAAATGATATTTCGCATTCTAAATACGATTTGTCGCTGATCCTTGCTTATGGCAAAGATACCGTCGTTTGTTTTTAGCTTTCGAGGTGATAGGGTACCCACTAAAACAGAATGAGGAGTAGCACCATGTAGACCCCTCAAAGCACCAATTACTTGATTGAGCCCTTTGGCAACCAAACCTTCAAAGGAAAAACCTCCCTTGGCGGAGCCAGTTGGCCTACCTGCCTTGCTCGGGTCATCTTCAAATGAAGCTATTTGATGTGCTACATCTTTGAAGATATCGATCACACAGAGAGTATACCTGCCTTGGAAACAAAAAAGCGCCCCGAAGGGCGCTAGCTTGAACAAAGAAAGATCAGCCGAGCTTCTATGAACCCATCCCGCATAGGGGAGAGGCTATGTGCTCCTTAGAAAGGAGGTGATCCAACCGCACCTTCCGGTACAGTTACCTTGTTACGACTTAGCCCCAGTCATGAGCCTTACCCTAAGCGCCTGCCTGAGGCTCCCGGCGATTTCAGGCAAAACCCACTTCCATGGCTTGACGGGCGGTGTGTACAAGGCCCGGGAACGTATTCACCGCGACATGGCTGATTCGCGATTACTAGCGATTCCAGCTTCATGGGGTCGAGTTGCAGACCCCAATCCGAACTGAGCCGCGATTTAGGCGATTAGCGTCTTCTTGCGAAGTAGCGTCGCTTTGTGCGCGGCATTGTAGCACGTGTGTCGCCCAGGTCGTAAGGGCCATGCGGATCAGACGTCATCCCCGCCTTCCTCCTACTTTCGTAGGCAGTCTCGCTAGAGTGCTCGGCCGAACCGCTAGCAACTAGCAACAAGGGTTGCGCTCGTTGCGGGACTTAACCCAACATCTCACGACACGAGCTGACGACGACCATGCAGCACCTGTGTTAGGGTTCCCTTGCGGGCACGCTCGCCTTTCAGCGAGATTCCCTACATGTCAAGACCTGGTAAGGTTCTGCGCGTTGCTTCGAATTAAACCACATGCTCCACCGCTTGTGCGGGCCCCCGTCAATTCCTTTGAGTTTCAGTCTTGCGACCGTACTTCCCAGGTGGAGTGCTTAACGCGTTAGCTACGGCACCCAACAGATGTCGGACACCCAGCACTCAACGTTTAGGGCGTGGACTACCCGGGTATCTAATCCGGTTTGCTCCCCACGCTTTCGCGCCTCAGCGTCACAAATCGTCCAGGTAGCTGCTTTCGCTATTGGCGTTCCTTCCGGTATCTGCGCATTTCACCGCTACTCCGGAAATTCCGCTACCCTCTCCGACCGTCTAGCCTCACAGTATCCAACGCATTCCCGAGGTTGAGCCTTGGTCTTTAGCATCGGACTTGAGAGACCGCCTACACGCCCTTTACACCCAGTAAATCCGGGTAACGCTCGCACCCTCCGTATTACCGCGGCTGCTGGCACGGAGTTAGCCGGTGCTATTACCTGGGTACCGTCATAATCGTCCCCAGTTCAGAAGTTTACACCCCGAGGGGCTTCGTCCTTCAAGCGGTATCGCTCCCTCAGGCTTTCGCCCATTGGGGAAGATTCCTAACTGCTGCCTCCCGTAGGAGTGGGGTCCGTGTCTCAGTACCCCTGTGGCTGGTCGTCCTCTCAGACCAGCTATGGGTCGTCGGCTTGGTAGGCCATTACCCTACCAACTACCTGATCCAGCGCAGGCCCATCCCAAAGCGCCGAAGCTTTGAACATCGGTCAGGACCGAGGTTCACATCGGGGATTAGCTAAGATTTCTCCTAGTTGTCCCCGACTTTGGGGCAGGTCACCTACGTGTTACTCACCCGTCCGCCACTAACTGCCGAAACAGTCCGTGCGACTTGCATGTCTTAGGCATACCGCCAGCGTTCACCCTGAGCCAGGATCAAACTCTCCAAAAATGCTCGCCAAAAAAGGCGAACCAGGGTTTTTCTCGTTTAGAACGTCCGAGAAAATGACGTTTAGTACGTGTTTCTGCTGATCTTTCTTTGTCAAGGTGCTTGGCTACCTCGCGGCAGCGCAACGAGAAGTGTACCGACTACCCTCAAACCTGTCAAGCCCTCCCCAGAGGAGGACCGGATTGATCGCTCAAGTTCATCTGGGCAGCCCGAAGTTGCAAGGCCCGCAGCAAGTCGGTTTTGCTGAGGATACCAACCAGGTTGCCCTCGGCGTCGGTGATGAGGAGCCTCGAGAACCCCTCTTGGGCCATGCGCTGCAGGGCCTCGAGCGCCTCGGTGTATTCGTCTAGCTGCAAAGGGGGGCGCATGCGCTCCTGTACCCGCGTCTGCGGGGAGGCCCCTTGCAGGTCTTCCAGACTTATGAGGCCCAGAAGCCGCCCTTCTTCCACCACCGGGTAGCCCACATGCCGCTCCAGCATCATCTTTTCCAGAAGTTCGGCCACGCTCAGGCTGGGCGATACAACGCTGACTTCCCGGGTCATCAGGTCGCGCACCCGCAGACCCTCGAGGGTGCGGTTCAGCACGGCTTGTTCGGCCTCGGCGCTGGCCGCCATAAAGACAAAAAAAGCAATCAGGAGCATGAAGAGGTTGCCCACCAGCAAGCCCAGCAGACCCAGCCCAAAGGCCAGGACTTTGCTGGTAGCCACGGCGGTGCGGGTGGCTACGAGATAGGGTTGGTATAGCGCCAGCAGGCTGCGCAGGATGCGCCCGCCGTCGAGCGGCAGGGCTGGAAGCAGGTTGAACAAAGCCAGGCTCAGGTTGATGATGCCCAGGTACCCCAGCAGAAACTGCCCTTCGGCGGCGCTCGAGGGTACAAACCCACGCAGCAGGCCAAACAACCCCGAGAGCAACACGCTCACAATGGGGCCGGCGATGGCAATAACGGCCTCGGCGCCACGGGCGCGGGGGATTTGCTCGAGCTGGGCTACCCCGCCCAGAAGCCACAGGGTAATCTCGCGGGTCTGTACCCCGTAGGCCCGGGCAGTGAGGGCATGGCCGAGTTCGTGGATGAGCACGCTGAGAAAGAGCCCCAGTGCCGCCAGCAGGCCCAGCAGGTAGGGGGTGGGGCCTTGCAACAATTCGGGCGGTGCGCTGATTTGCAGCAGCCGCAAATAGACCGGAAGCTGGCTGCCAATCAGGAAGGCAAACAGCGGCAGCACGATCAGAAAGCTCAGGTCGAGCGAGACCGGGATGCCCAAAAGCCGGAAGGGAAGCCGGATGGGTCGGGAAAACATCCCGCCCATACTACACCCGCGCCAAAAGGTCTGCGTGAGATGGTTTTGCATCGGTATCTGGCCTTTGGGTTGTCTCGCTCTCACGTGGGGAGTGGCCCGATCTTCTACCCTGGAACCATGACCGATGTGCTGGTGGTTGGGGCTGGGTTTGCCGGGATGGTGGCGGCCCGGGAACTGCTGCGCCGGGGCTACCGAGTGGTGGTGCTCGAGGCCCGTGACCGGGTGGGGGGCCGGGTCTTGGGTGGACAGGTGGGCGGGCTGCGCGTGGACTTCGGCGGCACCTGGCGGGGCGCCCACCAAACTGCACTGGACACACTGGCCGCCGAGTTCGGGGTGGGCCGGATTCCCCAGTACGCGACTGGGCGACGGGTGCTGGAAATAGGGAGGCAACGCAAAACCTACCGGGGTCTGGTACCGCCTGTTGGCCTGCGGGCGGCCTGGCAGACGGGAAAAGCCATTGCCCAGCTCAATCAAATGGCCCGGAAACTACCGCAGGAGGCCCCCTGGCAAGCCCCGGTGGCTGCTACCTGGGATGCCCAGACCGTGGCGGACTGGCAGGCTGGGGTCTCGTCGGAGGCGGCCCGGCGGTTGTTTGATGTGGCTACCCGGGCTATTTTGTGCGCCGAACCCCAGGAGGTCTCGCTTTTATATTTTCTGGCCTACATACGGGCCGCAGGCTCGCTGGAGAGCCTGGCCGAGGTCAAGAACGGAGCCCAGCAAGACCGCCTCGAGGGTGGCATGCACGGGCTGGCGCAAAAACTGGGGGAGAGCCTGGGGGAAAGCCTGGTGCTTTCCAGCCCGGTTCAATCCATCGTGCAGGAAACCGATTCGGTCACGGTTCATGCCCAGAGCGGACGCTGGCAAGCCCGGCGGGTGATTGTGGCGGTGCCCCCCGTGCTGGCCGCCGAAATTGCCTTCAGCCCGCCCCTACCAGACCGACGCCGGCAACTGCAGGTTTCGATGCCGATGGGTTCGGTCATCAAGTGCTTTGCCGCCTATGCCAAGCCGTTCTGGCGAGCGCAGGGGCTTTCCGGCGAAGCCTTCAGCGATAGCGCGGTGGTGAGCCCGGTGTTTGATCTGAGCCCGCCGGACGGCAGTTTGGGTATTTTGGTGGGTTTTATAGATGGGGCTATGGCCAGGGTGTGGAGTGCAAAAACGCCCGAGGAGCGCCGGGCCGAGTTCGTGCGGTGTATGGTTCGCTTCTTTGGGCCCGAAGCCGCGCACCCCCTGGATTATGCCGACCACGACTGGACAAAAGAGCCCTGGAGCCGGGGCTGCTACGAGGGCTACATGCCACCCCAGGTGATGACCCGCTACGGCGCGGCCCTGCGCGAGCCGGTGGGTCTTATTCACTGGGCCGGAACCGAGACCGCAACCGTCTGGACGGGGTATGTGGAGGGGGCCATTCACTCGGGGCAGCGGGCGGCACAGGAAGTAGCGGTTACACTGGGTTGATGCGCCTGATTTTGGTTCCCACGCCCATTGGCAACCTCGAGGACATTACCTTGCGGGCCATTCGGGTTCTCAAGGAAGCCGAGGTAGTTGCCTGCGAGGACACCAGGCGCACCGGCATTTTGCTCAAGCACCTGGGTATCTCCAAACCGATGGTGCGGCTCGACCAGCACACCGTGGGCAACGCCAAACGGCTGCTGGAAGGCTACGAGCGGGTCGCCTACGTGACCGATGCTGGCACACCAGGCATCTCCGACCCTGGCGCCGAGCTGGTGGCCCTGGCGCTGAAGGAAGGCTGGCAGGTGGAGGTATTGCCCGGCCCCACAGCCCTGATTCCGGCCCTGGTGGCCTCGGGCCTGCCAGCCGCCCGCTTTGTTTTCGAGGGGTTCCTGCCCCAAAAGCGTTCGGTGCGTAAGGCGCGGCTGGAACAGGTTTGGGGCCGTACGGTGATACTCTACGAGGCCCCCCATCGCTTGCAGGAAACCCTGCAAGACCTGCTCCAGATATACGGCCCCGAACACCCGTTGGCCGTTGTCCGCGAAATTTCCAAGCTGCACGAGGAAATTTGGCGGGGCCGCCTGGGCGATGCGCAGGGGCATTTCAAAGAGCCACGGGGCGAGTTTGTGCTGGTGTTGGGGCCAAAGACGCCAAAGGCCGAGGACTCAAATCCCAAAGCCGAAGATTTGCTGATACAGCTCAAGGGACAGGGACTCAAAGGTAAGGAACTGGTCAAAGCCCTGGTTGAGGCGGGGGTTCCCCGCAACCAGGCCTATGAACTGGCCCACAAGCAAGCGGCCACGAAAAAGCCATTGAATAGCTAGTCATACCGGATTCAAAAAGACAGTTTACAAAACCAAAAACCCCATAGGTTGTCTTTTTGATTCCTATAGCACTCCCTTCAGTCGGGTTAGTTCGTCACCATTCGGCGACGAACTAACCGAATCTGGTATCAAAGGCCTTGATGCTCCATGTGAGAAATGTTTGAAGCCGGCGTGCATTCGGCCCTGAGCCCTGGGCTTTGGGCCCCTTGATGACACAAACCAGACCTTTCTGAGTAAACTAACAGGCAGCTTTTGGCTGGCGGCCCTTGGGCTCGAGTAGAACAACTTCTGCTTGTGGAGTTTGCTTTGATGAAACGAATTGCGGTTTTTACCAGTGGAGGCGATGCACCCGGCATGAATGCGGCTATTCGCGCGGTGGTGCGCTCTGGTGTGGCCCACGGCCTGGAAGTGATCGGCATCCGCAGTGGCTACCAGGGCATGATCGAGGGCGATTTTGTACCGATGGGGCCGCGGGATGTGGCCAATACCCTGCAACGGGGGGGTACCATTTTGCTCACGGCCCGCAGCAAGGAATTTATGACCCCCGAAGGTCGGTCCAAGGCTGCGGAAAATCTGAAAAAAGCTGGAATCGATGGGGTGATTGCCATTGGTGGTAACGGAACCTATGCCGGGGCGGCCAAACTCCAGGCGGAGCATCACATTCCGGTGGTGGGCGCACCGGGGACCATAGACAACGACCTCTACGGCACCGACTACACCATCGGTTTCGATACGGCGGTGAACACTGCTCTGGACGCTATCGATCGCATCCGCGATACTGCTGCCAGTCACTCGAGGGTCTTTTTCATCGAGGTCATGGGCCGCCATGCGGGCTTTATTGCGCTCGAGGTGGGGATTGCCGGAGGGGCGGAGGTAGTGGTGATTCCCGAAATACCCACCGACGCCCAGGCCTGCGCCGAGGTAATTAACAAGTCGGCGGAAAAGGGCAAGCGCTCCTCCATTGTGGTGGTGGCTGAAGGGGGCTACGAGGGCGGGGCCGAGCAACTCGCCCGGGATGTGCGCCAGTACTCGGGCTTTGAGGGCCGGGTCACGGTTCTGGGCCATATCCAGCGCGGGGGCAGCCCGACTGCCAAAGACCGGGTGCTGGCCAGTCGTTTAGGTGCCGCCTGCGTGGAGGCCCTCCTGAGTGGAGCCAGTGGGGTGGCCATTGGCGAGGTGAACGACGAAATTCGCCTCACCCCCTTCAAGGAAGCCATCGAGAAGCGCAAGGACATCAACCACAAGAAATATGAACTTGCCAGGGTACTGGCTTTGTGACAGTTAGCCGTATTACATCGCACTTCTAAAGTTCCGTCAAGAATAGTAGGGTATGGGTCAAAACCTGGAAGTCGCTACCCTGGGAGGCGGATGTTTTTGGTGTTTGGAAGCAGTCTATGATGAACTAAAGGGCGTAGTGGATGTGGTCTCGGGCTATTCCGGGGGGCACGTGCCCAACCCCACCTACGAACAGGTGTGCAGCCAGCAGACCGGCCACGCCGAGGTAGTACAGGTGACCTTTGACCCCAGCCAGATTTCGTACCGGGAAATTCTGGAAATCTTCTTCACCATTCACGACCCCACCACCCCAAACCGCCAGGGCAACGATGTGGGACCTCAGTACCGTTCGGTCATTTTCTACCACTCGCCTACGCAAAAAGAGGTGGCCGAGGAGGTGATGCAGGCTTTTACCAAAGCCGGAGTTTGGGAGAATCCCCTCGTGACCGAGCTGGTGGCTTTCGACAAGTTCTATCCCGCTGAGGACTATCACCAGGAATACTTCAAGCGTAACCCCTACCAGCCCTACTGTGCGTTTGTGGTCGGCCCCAAGGTAGCCAAGTTTCGCAAGCAGTACTTTGAGCGGCTCAAAAAGAACTCGGTGGCCGGGTAGGGCTCGGTTGGGGGGCCGAGGAACCTCGAGGGGGTCTTTTGCGGTACACTCCCTGAGGCATGGCCCAAGGGAAGAGCAAAAGCAAGTATTACGTGGTCTGGAAAGGCCGCAAAACCGGAATTTTCTCTTTTTGGCCCGAAGCCGAGGCGCAGGTTAGGGGTTTTGCAGGGGCCCAGTTCAAGGCTTTTGACAGTCTGGACGAGGCTCGGCGGGCTTTTGCTGGAGAATACGACCACTACAAAGGTCGGAAAGCCAATCAGGGCAGGCTATTGGAGCTACCTCCACCGATCACCCCCAGCTACTGTGTGGATGCGGCCTGCAGCGGCAATCCGGGGCTGCTCGAGTACCGCTGTGTGGATACTGCCACGGGGAAGGAAATTTTTTACCGGGGGCCTTTCGCCCAGGGTACCAACAATGTGGGCGAGTTTTTGGCCATTGTGGAGGCCCTGATGCTATGTAAGGAAAAGGGTTACCCCTGGCCTATTTACTCGGACTCGGTGAATGCCATCGCCTGGGTAAAGGCCAAAAAAGCCCGCACCCACCTAAAACGCACCCCGCAAAACGCGGTCTTGTTCGAGCGCATCGCCTGGGCCGAGGACTGGTTGCGCTCCAATACCTACTGCACCCCGATTCTCAAATGGCAGACCGAGAGCTGGGGCGAAAACCCCGCCGATTTTGGGCGTAAATAGCCGCGTTCAGGGATGATGGATGAAGGGGAGCAGGGCTGCTCTGAGAATCGGGTTTCCGGCCGCCCAGTCGAACAAGGGGCGGGCAAACGGGCTACTCACGATGCCATCCTTGACCCCGCTGGGAATCTGCTCGGAGGGGTAGCGCAAAGCGCCGGTAGAGGCCACAAACTCGCTGGGGAAGCTCACCCAGATGGTAATAGCCAGGAACAGGCCCCACAATAGACCCCCCGCACCGCCGATGATGCCCTCGAGGGTAGGGGTCAGGAAGGTTAGGGGAATGAGCTGGGCTATGTAGGCCATCCCCAGACCCAGCACCAGGGCCAGCAAGGGCAGAACAAAGCTGGGAACCAAAGGCGCTACCAGTGGGGCCAGCAATACATACAGCACCAGCGCCGATATGGCGGCCAGGGCAAAGTGGGCACCCTGACGAATGCCCATGGCCACGGCTGCCGCCAGCACAAGAAGAGCCATTAGATCGAGCCAGCTTAGCATCAAACTGAAGTATACCCATGCCGCTGCATTTTCAAGTGCTGTTTTGACCCAGCTCTGACCTCAGCCCAGGCTTATATCAAAGTCTGCCGCGAGCAACTAGAGGTCTGTAAAGGTAGACTGCAAATAGCAGCAACAGCGGCTAACGGCGGATGGAAAAACCATGTTGCTCCAAAGCAGCAATAATGGCTTGCATGAAGCTGTCGGTCTCGAGGTCGGTCAGGGTGCGCCCCTCGTGGCGGAAGGTCAGGTGGAAAGCCAGGCTCTTCTGGCCCTCCTCGAGCGGTTTGCCTTTGTAAACATCGAAAATCTCGAGCTTTTCCAGGTGCGCGCCCGCGCTGGCGCGAATCAGACCCTGAACTTCGGCAAAGGGGGTAGATTCCGGCACCACCACCGCCAGATCGCGCATGGAAGCGGGGTACTTGGCAAGATCGGTAAAGGTGCTCGAGCCTTTGCTCAACGGAAGGGTGAGCTCGAATAGGAACAATTCGGGTAGTTCCAGGGCAGCGGCAATGGCCGGGTGCAGGGCGCCGATATGCCCCACCTTCTGCTCGTTCCAGTAGACCGCCCCGCTGATGCCTGGGTGCAGGTGGGGCACAGTCTCCTGTTCGACCCGCACCAGACTGCCCAGGTTGCGCGCGGCGGTCTCGAGGAGCCCCTTGAGAGCAAAGAAACTGCTTTGCAGGCCCTTCTGCCATAGCCCCGGCACCGGGTCGCCGCACAGCAGGGCTGCGATGTGGGGGGTTTCGGTCTGGTTGAACACGTTGCCCACCTCGAAGAGCAGGAAGGGGCCCTCTTCGGCCTGGGCCAGCGCGGTTTGCAGGTTTTTGAGCAGGCCGGGGTAAAGGGCCGTGCGCAGGGCGGTGCGGTCTGGGGTCTGGGGGTTGTGCATAAAGACCGTGGGGGCCGGTGCCCGCATTAGCTCGCACTCCTGCGGCGACGACCAGGCGTAGTTCAACACTTCCTGGAAACCCAGCCCGGCCATCACCTGCTTGAGCCGAAGGGTGGCTTCGTAAGGGGCGTCTACGCCCAGGTTGTCGGGGTGGGGGAAGAAGCTGGGCAGGGTGATAGGAATCTGGTCGTAGCCCACGATGCGGGCCACCTCTTCCACCAGATCTTCCTCGATGGTGAGGTCTACCCGGTGGCTGGGCGGTATGACCTCCCAGACCTCCTCCTGGGCGGTGGGCTGCACGGTGCAGCCCAGACGCTGGAGCACCTGGCGCTGGGTGGCCTGGGGGTAGTCCATCCCTACGAGCTTGCAGGCATAGCTGGGGCGAAAAGCGATGGGCTTTGGGGGCCGGGTGTGGTTGAGGTCCAGGCGTTCGTGGGCGACCTCGACCCCCTCGCCCCCCCAGGCTTGCAGAAGCTCCATGAAGCGCTCGGCGGCCAGAGGCGGCCCGTCGGGGTCTACCCCGCGCTCGAAGCGGTAGGAGGCCTCGGTCTTGAGGCCCTGGCGCCTGGCGGTGCGGCGCACCCGCACGGGGTGGAAGTGGGCCACCTCGAGGGCCACCGCAGTGGTGGTATCGCGGATTTCGTCCTCGAGGCCCCCCATTACCCCGGCCAGTCCGGCGGGGCGGGTCTCCTGGCCTTCCTTGACGGTGATGAGCAGGTCGCGCTCGTCCAGGATGCGCTCCACCCCATCCAGCGTGATCAGCTTTTCGCCCGGGCGCGCCCGGCGCACCACCAGCCCTTCCCGGATGAAAGCGGCGTCGTAGGCGTGCATGGGGTTGCCCAGCTCGAGCATGGTGTAGTTGGTGGCGTCCACCACGTTGGAGATGGGGCGCATCCCGGCGGCGTAGAGGCGGCGCTGCACCTCTAGCGGGCTGGGGCCCACCTTGACCCCCCGGGCATAAGACAGGGTGAAGCGGTCGCAGCCCTCGGTATCTTCAATCCAGACCCCAAAGGGTAGGGCCAAAGGGGTGGTCTGGGGCTTAGGGCTGGGCCGCACCAGGGTCAGACCCAAAGCGGCCAGGTCGCGGGCCACCCCGTATACCGAGAGCCAGTCCGGGCGGTTGGGGGTAATCTCGACCTCGATGACCTCGTCGGGGCCCCAGACCTCGGCCAGAGGGGTTCCAGGGGGTAAAGCATCGGGGGCGAACTCCAGCAAGCCCCCCGCATACTCGCCCACCCCCAGCTCCTTGGCCGATAGGGCCATGCCGTAAGACTCGAGGCCCGCAATTTTACGCGCCCCCAGCTCGGTTCCGTCGGGCAGCACCGCCCCGGGCAGCGCCAGCGCCACCGCCATTCCGGCTTTGGCGTTGGGCGCACCCGAGACCACCTGCACCTCCTGTCCGATGTCCAGCACGAGCCTACGGACTTCTTTGCCCTCAAGCTTTTGCACCTCCAGCACGCGCGCAAACACCACTTTACGGTGGGGAGGTGTCAGTTGGCTGATGGATTCGGTCTCGAGGCCCAGCCCGGCCAAAAGCTCTTCCAGGCGCTCGCTACCGGGCGCGTCGGGCAGAAATTCTTTGAGCCAGCTACGCACAATTTTCATGGAAACCTCGTTTTTGGCAAAGGCGGCTTACATTCGGTTCTGTCGGCCTGGATTCTTGCGAAATGCTATATGTTTCAGGTCTCATGTTGCAGATCTTTGGCCCTGGGCCACGACAGCTATCAGGTAGGAGCGATGGCTAACCTCTAAACTGCCGCAAAAAGCTCAGGCGGTTCTGGTAGAAGTAGCGAATGTCTGGAATTCCATAGCGCAGCAAGGCCAGCCGCTCGACCCCCATCCCGAAAGCCCAGCCGGTCATGCCCTCGTAGGCCCTGGGCAGGCCCTGCCGTTCACGGTAGTCGTCCACGGCCTTGAACAAGTAGGGGTGTACCATGCCCGCCCCGCCGAGCTCGAGCCACTTTTGCCGCTCGGGCCACCACATGGCAAACTGCACCCCCGGCTCCACAAAGGGAAAGTAGGTTGGCTGGAAGCGGGCCTTGCCCTCCTCGCCAAAAAGCCCCCGGGCCAGCTCGCTGATGGCCCCTTTGAGGTCGGCCATGGTGATGTGGGGCCCCACCACCAGGCCCTCGAGCTGGTGGAACATGGCCTCGTGGGAAGCGTCGGTCTGCTCGTAGCGAAAGACCCGCCCCGGCACCACAATCCGAAAGGGCGGGGTGTGCTGGATCATGTAGCGAATCTGCATTCCCGAGGTGTGGGTACGCAGCACCGCCCCTCCCAGGCCGTTGACGTCCTCGCCAAAAGGGCCCCGGATGGTGAAGCCTCCCTCAGGGCCTTCTTCCCCGGCGTGGGTGTCCGCTGACCGGCGGCTAAGCTCCACCCAGAAGGTATCCTGCATGTCCCGTGCAGGGTGCCACTCAGGCATGTTGATGGCGTCGAAGTTGAAGAACTCACTCTCGACCTCCGGGCCCTCCACCACGCTAAAGCCCTGCTTGCGAAAGATGCCCACCAGCTCCTGCAAAATCAGGCTGGTGATGTGCAGCCCCCCCGAAGGAAAGGCATAGCCGGGGAGCGAAACGTCTAGCGACTCCTGCAGAAGCCTCGCCTGTAGGGCCAGTTCCTTGAGCTGGGCTTCGCGCGCTTCCAGGGCGCTTTCCAGGATCTGTTTCCGCTCGTTGAGCACCCGACCTTTTTCCCGACGCTCTTCCGGGGATAGCCGACCCAGGGTTTTCATTTCCTGCGTGACCAGGCCGTTCTTACCCAGATACTTTACCTTCAGGCCCTGCAGGTGCTCCAAAGTGGACGCCTTGCCGATTTCATCCAGTGCTGCTTCAATGTTCATCGAGCCTCCAACAAAACCTCGCCCAGTCTACCTAAAAGCGATGGGCGGCACACAGGCCGCCCACGAGAGAGTGTTGCATCTCCCGCAGGCCTACCTAAAAAACCACCTCCTGGCCATACTTGTGGCTTAGCGTACCATCCGGGTGAAAGCTGGGTCAATCACTGCTAGCCCACCACAAACAAAACCAGCCCCAGTACTGCGCTCGCTACGGCGCTGGATATCAGGATGGGAAAAACCCTGTTCAGGTTTGGGTTGCGTGGGGCCAGCACCCGCCATAGCGCTATCTCAGCCGCGCTTAGCACCAACAACAGCGTGCCTACCAGTTTGAGGGATTCCATATGCGTATTTTAGAGCGCCACAGATATCTAGCGCTCTGGTAACCAGGAATTCGGAATACACAGCAGTCCCTCTCAATGAGTCGCACATCGCATTTTTGGGCAGTCAACGTGCTTCAGCACATACCGCAAGTTACCTGCGTGCTAGCAAGGTGCGAACAGCAGGTTGGCTCGAGGCTCATCACCCTTATCCGCCTCACGGTTGCCTTCGCTTATCTGTGCCAGACTGGGCCCAATGACCTACGAGACCTTTGTCGAGACCGCCGAGCGACTGTGGGAGGAAATACCCGCCGAGTATAAGCGTGGCCTGCACGGCCTTCATGTGCTGGAGCACCTCAAGCCCGATCCCGACGAGCCCGACCTGTTGCGCCTGGGTGAATACTACGATCCCGGCTATCCCTCGGTGCTGGGAGGCCATGCAGGCATAGGCCGGCATATTGCCCTGTTTTATGGCTCTTTTGCAGCGCTGGCTGCCGCAGACCCCGCGTTTGACTGGGAGGGTGAAATCTGGGAGACCCTGCTGCATGAGTTGCGCCACCATCTGGAGTCGCTGGCCTGGCGGGACGACCTTGTACAAGAGGATATGCAGAACCTGCGGCGCTATCGGGAAGGGCGCTAAGCCACGGGGGAACGAAAAAAGCCCCCATCGCGTTTTCCACATTTACGCTACACGCGATGCAGCGTAAATTACCGCACACGCATAGCTTCCAAAGGATGCTGTGTGGGGTATTCGTGGGAAGCGCTCCAGGCGGGGGCTTGGCGTACGTAGGCCTTATCGCGCCCTTCACAGACGTTGCCGCCCATCCGGGCGGCAACTGTTCTGTACAGGACAAATCTTTCTTAAAGTCGGATAGCTCGAAATATGTGAAGAGCGCTCTAGCGCGGGATTTGTAGCTTCTGGCCCACCCGGATCAGGTCGGGGTTGGCGATGTTGTTGGCCTTGGCAATCTTCATGTAGCTCTCGCGGGAGGCATCGCCATAAAACTTCAGTGCAATGCCCGAGAGGGTATCACCGGGTTGCACGGTGTACCATTCGTCGGGGATGTTGACCCCGCCCTGCTCGGCGGCGAACCTGGCCTTAGCACCTTCCACAATTTGCAGTTCGCTAGCGTCAACCTCGGTGGCGCCGGCTTGCTTGGCTAGTTGAACCGCCAAGTTGTACTCGTGCTGGCTGTCCACCGCACCCTTAAGCACAACCCCAGTGCCCTTTTGCAACACCGCGATGGGGTCATCCTTGAGTTCACCGTTGGCTTCCAGGGTGGCCAGCACTTTTTTGGCCAGCTTGCTGGCCTCGGTGGCTTTGCGGATGGCTTCCTCTTCGGCGGCAATGGCGGCCTCGGAGACCTCTTGCTGCGCCACGATAACACCGCTCAAGTCCACCGATTTGACCCCCTTAACCCCCTCAACTGTGGCTTGCAGAAGGGACAGGTGGGGCTGACGGGGAACCGCCCCGGTGATACGAATATTGCCTCCTTGTTCTTGAATGTTGAGCCCCAGCCCCTGGAGTGGGGGCCACTGGTTGATGGCGTCCTGAACTCGAGCAGACAATGACTTTCCAAACGGCCACATAATTTACCTCCAACCGGAGTATACCCCGGCTCTATCAAAGGATTATGCAAACCGCCTCAGGCCAGCTCGAGGCTGCTCAAATCGCCCAGCACCAGCTTGTGGGCCTTGGGCAGGCCGTTGCGCCTGGTTACCCTGGCGCCCACCCCCAAAATGCACTCGTGAAGCCGCAAAGGCACGTCTTCTACTACCGCGCCATCTTCCAAAATGGAAAACTCCACCTCGGCTTGCCGCACGATGGCATTTGGCCCCACCGAGGTGAACGGGCCAATATAGGCCCCCTCAATCATGGCATTCTGGGCGATGTGCACCGGGCCCAACACGGTGCTGTTCTTGACCACCGCTCCTTTCTCGATCACCACCCGTCCGGTGATCTGGCTGTCGTGTACGTGCCCCTCCACAACCGGGGTGGGGCTTTTTTGCTCCACCAGCAAGAGCCGGTTGGCATCAAGCAGGTCGGCGGGGCGCCCGGTGTCTTTCCACCAGCCGGCAATTTCTTGTCCCAGTACGGTATGACCCTGATCCATCAGGGCCTGGATGGCGTCGGTGATTTCATACTCGCCACGGGCGCTGGGCTTGAGGTTGGCGATAATCTCCATGATGGTCGGACTAAATACGTACACCCCCGCTACGGCCAGATTGGAAGGCGGGTCTTTGGGTTTCTCGAGCAGCTTGACAATCCGCCCCTGCTCCAACACCGCCACCCCAAACTGCCGGGGATCGGGCACCCGCACCAGGGCAATTACCGCCCCCACACCGGGTTTGAAGGCCTCGACAAAAGGCTTGATTCCCTGCTGGAATAGGTTGTCGCCCAGATAGAGCACAAAGGGGCTCTGGCCCAACCATTCCTTGGCGGTGCCCACCGCATGGGCAATACCCAGGGCGTGTTCTTGCACGATGTAGGTAAGGTGAACGCCTGGGAAATCTTTGAGGGCTTGCCGAATGTCTTCCTGGGTATCCGGTGAGACCACCACCCCCACCTCGGTAATGCCTGCTTCGAAGAGGTTTTCCACGGCGTAGTAAATGATGGGTTTACCACCCAGCCGAATGACCGGTTTGGGCCGGGTATGGGTAAGGGGACGTAGCCTGGTGCCGCGTCCGGCAGCGAGAATCAATCCTTTCATGCTGAGGCCTATCTTAGCAGTGGTTGAGAGGGGTTGTGCATCTGAAGGTGTGGGAGGGTGTGGCGAGCTGGGGCAACCGCAAAGTTGCCTTAAGCTCCCCCTCCCATCAAGGGAGAGGGGAGTTTGCCTTGTGGTTTTCTGACTTTACGGTTGCCTTATGTGGTGAGCCAATACCAGATTCGGTTAGTTCGGCGCCGTATGGCGGCGAACTAGCAGGGCCGAAGTTATCCGCGTAGCGGAGGGCGATACCGCCCCCTGGAAGTTATCCGCGTAGCGGAGGGCGTAAGCCCCTTTGGAAGGGAGACGCTTTCTTCGCCGACCGTTCGGGAGGGGGGTGCTCTAGGATTCAAAAAGATAGCCTCTGGGGGTCTTTAGTTTGGATGATTATCTTTTTGAATCCGGTATAATACTGTGTTGTAATCGATTACACCTTGGCCCGCAACTAGTTGAAAAAAGTTGGCAAACAGCCTGAGTGATTGTGAATTCTTTCTTAGAGAACAATATATATGGAGGTTGACAATTCTTGGAAAGGTTTGTATATTTATCAAACAAAAACTGTAAACGCTTACAAAAGGTCTTATGGACAATCGCCGGATGCCCACCATTGGAGATGTCGCCCGCCTGGCAGGGGTTTCAACCGGGACGGTGAGCCGGGTTCTGAACCAGCGCGCTGGGGTACACCCACAAACCCGTGAGCGGGTACTCGAGGTGATGGAGCGGCTGGGGTATGTGCCCATGCAGGCCGCCCGCGAACTGACCGGACGCAGCGATACGGTGGGGATTTTATTGGCTCCAGGCGTGCGGCGCTATATTCCCTATTTCGTCTTGCTGTTTGAACACCTGACAGAGGCTCTTTGGCGCGAGGGGATGCGTCTGGAGGAGACCCCTACCGATGCAGCCGGACTGCCCCTGAAGCCCGCCAGAGGTTATATTCTTCTGGGGGCGCACGATCACGACCCACGCCTGGAAGCCTTACAAAACGCCCAAACCCCCCACGTGCTGATTGGGGTCTATCCCGGCGCTTACTGGGTAGCCCCAGACGACGAAGGAGGGGCTTATGCTGCTACCAGGCACCTGCTCGAGCTCGGCCACCGGGAGATTGCCCACCTCACCGGTCAGCCCCAGCAGCAGGTGGGGCGCGAGCGATTGCTGGGCTACCGCAAGGCGCTGGAAGCCTATAACATTCCCTTTCAACCGCATCTCGTGCTGGATGGCGACTTCTCTACTCTTACGGCTTACCGGGTTCTGCGTAAAGCCTGGGAGCAAGGGCTGCGCTTTACGGGCTTGTTTGCCGCCTCCGACGAGATGGCCATGGGTGCTGCGGCAGCCCTGGAAGATCTGGGTCTGCGAATTCCTCAAGACGTTTCGCTGGTGGGGTTCGACGACCTGCCGGAGATAGGCACCGCCATCACTACGGTGCGCCAGGATATCGGGCAGGTTGCCAGGGCTGCGGTTCGGTTGCTCAAAGAATCGCTGGCCGGAGGTACCCCGCATGGGATGCGGGTGCCGGTGCAAATGGTGCTTCGGGGCACCACCAGCCTGCGGGAGGTGAAAACCGCCTGAGTGCCGCTTGGCCTCAGGCCCCTCGAAAGGGAAACATCACATTGGCGTTCTGGCTTTTTGGGGGCTCGAGTACTTTGCACACTAACTTGAGGAGGAAATTATGAAGCGATGGTGGGTAGCAGGTCTGGCTTTAGCCGCGTTGGGCGTGGCCTCGGCGCAAACGGTGGTACGGTTGCAAGGCTTTGGTGGCAACGATACAGCCATTATCAGCAGCCTGGTTCGGGAAGTGGTTAATCCGGCGCTCCAAAAGGACAACATCCGCGCCGAATACCAGGGGGTAGAAGGCGATTATCGCGCAGCGCTCTTGAACGCGCTCTCGGCGGGTACTGCCGCAGACTTGTTTTACGTGGATATCTTCTGGTCGGAGCCGCTGTTTGCTTCGGGCCGGGTGGAGCCTTTGAATAAATACTTCTCGCCACAAGAGCTAGGGGTCTTCAACCGCAACCTCCTGAACGCCTTCACCCTCAAGGGTAATGTCTATGGTTTGCCCAAGGACTTCAACACCCTGGCGGTGCAGTATAACCGCGACCTCTTTGACGAGGCCAAGGTACCCTACCCCAACCAGACCGACACCTGGGACACCTTCAAGGACAAACTCAAGCGGGTGCAAGCTACAGTCAAGGATGTGGCAGGGCTTTGCGTGGTGGCCGACCACGCCCGCTTCGGCGCCTTCGCCTATGCGACCGGCTGGCGGCCCTTCAATGCCCAGGGGCGTACCGTACTGGATGCCAACTTCCGCCGGGCCTTTGAGTGGTATACCAGCCTGGTAAAAGATGGAGCCGGTAAATATGCCCAGGATCTGGGCGAGGGTTGGACCGGCGGCTGCTTTGGCGCCGAGCGGGCCGCGGTAGCTATCGAGGGAGCCTGGATTGGGGGCTTCCTGCGCGACAAGGCGCCCAACATGCGCTACGGTACCACGCTCATTCCTCTCGACCCGGTAACCAAGCAGCGGGGCAACTTCATCTTCACCGTTTCCTGGAGCATGAACGCCGCCTCACGCAACAAGGAGGCCGCCGCCAAGGTACTACGGGCGCTTACCAGCCCCGAGGCCCAGAACTGGATTCTCTCCCGTGGCCTGGCCCTGCCCAGCCGCAGCGCTCTGGCCAACAGCCCCATCTTCCAGCGCCCCGGTAAGGAAAACGAGCTGAACCGGGTGGTCTTCCAGGGGTCGACCAGCGTGGGTGGAGCGGTGCTACCCTTCAAGTTTGGTGCACTAGACGGTGGCGAGTGGATGCGGCCCATCAACGAAGCCTTGCTGGCGGTGATCACCGGCAAGAAGTCGGTTGACCAGGCCCTGGCCGATGCCCAGGCCGAGCTCAACCGCTTGGTGCGATAAATCGAACCAAGATGTGGGTCTGAGCGCTGAGATCGGTTCTTTGGCGCTCAGATCCATGTCAACCACTCCGCAGCGTAGAAATGGGATATGCAGGCTGTGCCAGTAATAAGGCCGTGCCAGTGCCAAGCATCGTAACTAGTGGTCTGGTAACCAGGAACTCGGCATGCACCACTGTCTCTTCGAATGAGCCCCACATCGCAATGTTGGGTAATCAACGTGCTTCAAAACGCACCACAAAACAAGTTACCGGTGCACTAGTGGTCTGGTTTGGGCCGACATTCCTATCGCGGGCTTACTACTGAAAGGGGGATACATGCTTAGATCGCAACGAACTGAAGCGCTCTATGCCCTCTTGTTCCTGGCTCCTTTCCTGGTTCACTTGGGCGTTTTCTTTGTATTTGCTTTTGTGCGCACCCTGGGCTTTAGCTTTACCGACAAGACCCTGATTGGGCAGTCCTATCAGATCGTTGGTTTTGCAAATTTTGTCCAGTTGTTTCAAGATCCACGCTTTATTGCGGCAATAACCCACTCCATCAGCTTTATGCTGATCGTGACCATCCTCCAGACCTTTCTGGCTTTGAGCATGGCGGCCATCCTAAATCAGCGCCTGCGGGGGATCACCTTTTTCCGTACCGTTTACTACATCCCCAGCGTGCTTTCTTCGGCAGCCGTAACCGTGATTGCGATCTGGTTCTTTCAGAAAACCGGTTTTCTGAACACCTTTGTTGGCTGGATTGGTTCGCTGGCCCCGGTGCTCCTGACCTTTCTTGCTGTCTTTGTACTGGCTCAGGCCCTACAGGTGGGCTGGGAACGCATGCGCGGTCTGCCTGTGGCCCCCACTGACCCGGCCCTAGCGACCATCTCGCTGGCGGTGGGGTTGGTGCTAACCTGGCTCCTGGTAGCCCTGGGGGTGGTGGTGCCACGGGAAGCCCAGCCGCCCGAGTTTACCTGGTTGACCAACTCCGACCGCTTCCTGGGGGTTCCCATCCCGCTGTGGAGCATTATTATGCTCAACACCTTCACCACTATTCCCACCCTGATGCTCATCTTTTTGGCGGGTTTGCAGGACATTCCCAAAAGCATCTACGAAGCGGCGGCAATTGATGGGGCCTCACCCCTGCAGCAGTTTTTTAACGTGACCGTGCCCATGCTGCGCCCGGTAACCTTTCTGGTGATTACGCTCTCGCTTATTGGCACCTTGCAGATGTTCGACCAGGTGGCCCTGATGGGCGATGCGGCTCCGCTGGATTCCATAATTGTGCTGGCCTACTACGTCTACAACAACGTGTTCAGTGGAGAGGGTAGGGTAGGGCTGGCCTCGGCAGCAGCCATCATTCTGGCGGCTTTGACCTTTGCGATTGTGCTGCTGCAGCGGGCCCTGGGCATTTCGGAGAAGGCCCACTAGGAGGAGCTATGGCGGCGCAAGTAATAAAACCCGTGCGCAAGCTGGATGAGCGTCACCTGGCCAGGCAGCGCTGGGCCAGGGCCGCCTGGATTTATGGGGCCATGCTGGCCCTGGCGGTTTTCTTTATTGGGCCATTTTATGTGGCCTACCTGGGTAGTTTGAAGGACAATCCCCTCGAGTGGCCTTACCGTTACTCCTTTGCCCAGACCCAGCCCAAAAACTGGGCAGCGGCCTGGCGGCTAGGGCAGTTGGGTGCAGGAAACCCCTGGACGGGGGGATTCGCACCAGGGGCCAAGATTCCCTTTCAGGTCAGCTATTTTGTGGAAGAAGGCCAGGCGCCCCAAACCCCAATAGTGACGGTTCCGACCCGGCGGGCGGGGGCGGGCCTGGGGGCCGTTTTCGATGAAGTGCAGGCGGCGCAGTATGCCAAGGTCTCGGAGGTGCAGGAGATAGGCCGCCGTTCGGCGCTGGTGGGGGGCCAGCCGGGCCAGATCGTCACCTACAGCTTTACCATCACCTACGAGGGTCAAGGCCCTAAAGCGGCCCGTCTGCCCCTGGACATCGAAGCACCCAGGGGGCAGATGTATCACTCGGCAACCTTGGATCCCAACCGCCTCGAGCGCCGGGGGCGGGTGGCCAGCTGGGACAGTGCAGCGCCTGGCTTTCTGGGGTATACCTTCCGCAACTATGTGCGGGTTTTTAACGAGGCCCGCGACCCCAACACCGGGGCCAGCTTCTTTTTGCGCTGGACGCTGAATACTTTTCTGGTCTCGCTGGCGGTGGTACTGACGACCCTGCTTTTTGCCTCGTTGGCCGGCTACGCCCTGGCCCGGATGTACTTCCCCGGCAAGAACTACCTGTTTGCTTTCGTGGTCTTTACCATGACCGTGCCGGCCCAGGCCATTTTCATCTCCAACTACCTGGTGCTGCGCGACCTGGGTCTCTTGGGCAGCTTGTGGGGCATGGTGGTCTGGAGTGCGGTGGGGGCGGGGGCCGTCTTCATCATGAAGCAGTTTTTCGAGTCCATTCCCCGCGAAATTGAGGAAGCGGCCCTGATTGACGGGGCCAGCCCCATCACCACTTTTTTTCGCATCATCATCCCCATGGCCACGCCCGCGCTGGGGGCCCTTACCATCCTGACCTTCCAGGGCATGTGGAACGAGTTCTTCAAGGCGGCGGTGGTGCTGTCGGGTCAGCAGACCAATTACACCCTGCCCCTGGGCCTTTCCTTCTTTCGCAGCGCTTACGGGGTGGCGGGCGACTGGGGCCTGATGTTGGCCAGTGCCTTTCTCTCCATGATTCCCATTATCATTCTTTTTGTGGTGTTTCAGCGCTACTTTGTGGAGGGGGTTTCGACCAGCGCTTTGAAAGGCTAGTCGGCTGAACGCTCAAAGCCGAAAGGCCAAAAGCTGAGTTGGATGATCGACCAGAGCAGGATATGATGCATATAGCTTCCCAACAACCGATTTCGCCTGCGCTTTTAGCCTCCGGCCATATCGAGGTTCTACATGTTGCCGCTCAAAGAAGACGATACTTACGCTGTTTTGTCTGATCAGGGGATGGCCGATAAGGACGAACGAGGTTTCTATCGCCACGACACCCGCTACCTCTCTCGTTACCTGTGGAACATGCCCGGCTTTGGCCTGCTGGTTTCCGAGACGCCGCGCCCGGATCGCCTGGTGCAGCACTGGAGCCTGATGGTGGGGCCCGACCAGCTAGTAGGTATGAGGCGCGAGCTGCATATGGTGCGGGGTGGCTTTAGCGAGCGGCTCGAGCTGGAAAACACCTCGCTGAAGGCCCAGACCGTGGAGATAGCCCTCGAGGCCGCTGCCGACTTTGCCGACCTCTTCGAGGCCAAGGGTTGGCACAAGGTTTCGCGCAAGATTGGCGGCTTCGAATATACCGCCGAGGATGGCCTGCGGGTCGCGACCCATCTCTCTTTTGATCCCTTGCCTGCCCCACCATCGGCCCCGGATTTATCCAGTGAAGCCACCCCCACTGACGGCAAGACCTTCCAGTGGAGGTTTGAACTCGCCCCCAAGCAAAAAGTAAGCTTGCGCCTGGAGGGCCGCTTCGAGAGCCCCTTCGAGCCCCACACCCCGCCGCTGCCCGACTATGAGGACTGGAAGAAGCGCTTCCCGCTCTATATGGAAAGCGGGCGCAGCCAGCGGGTCTTGGAGCAGGCCATTACCGACCTGCGGGCCCTGCTTTTTTCTTTGCCCGAGGGGCTTTTCCCAGCGGCAGGCATCCCCTGGTATGTCTGTCCCTTTGGCCGCGACTCGCTGCTTACGGCCTACATGATGCAGCCCTGGGCCAGCGATGTGACCCGGGGGGTGCTAGCCTACCTGGCCAAATACCAGGGCACCGAGGTCAATGCCTTTCTGGACGAGACCCCCGGCAAGATTATCCACGAGATGCGCCTGGGCGAACTCTCGCGCACCGGAAAAGTGCCCTTTACGCGTTACTACGGCACCGTGGACGCCACCCCGCTATTTTTGATCTTGCTGCACCAGCATTGGAAAGATACCGGCGACATGGCTTTTGTACGCCAGCTACAACCCAACTGGGAAGCAGCCCTCACCTGGATGACCGACTACGCAGACCCCGACCAGGACGGCTTCTTGGAGTACGCTCCCAACACCAACCGGGGCCATGTGGTGCAGTCCTGGAAGGATTCGCACGACTCGCAAAGCCACCAGGATGGCTCGTTGGCCCAGGGAGCTATTGCGGTCTGTGAGGTGCAGGGTTATGCCTATATGGCCTATCAGGGTGCAGCCGAGTTTTATCGGGCGCTGGGCCAGGTTGATCAGGCCAAAGCATGGGGCGCCAGGGCCCAAGCCCTCAAAACCCGTTTTCACCAGAAGTTCTGGCTGCCGGAACGCAAAACCTATGCAGCCGGTCTGGATGGCGCAAAAAAGCCCATGGCCATTCTGACCTCTAACCCCGGACATCTGCTTTGGAGCGGCATCGTGCCGGATGAGGTCGCGCCCCAACTGGTCGAGACCCTGTTTTCCGAGGCGCTTTACAGCGGTTGGGGTCTGCGCACCCTGGGCACGGATGAGGTGCGCTACAATCCCCTCTCGTACCACAACGGCTCGGTCTGGCCGCACGATACCGCCCTGTTCATCGGCGGACTGGTGCGCTATGGCTTCTACGAGGAGGCCCTGCAGGCCGCCGAGAACCTGTTCCGCCTGGCCATGACCCAGCACGACTGGCGCTTGCCGGAGCTGGTGGGGGGCTATCCAAGGCAGGAGGGGGAGCCCCCAGTGCCATATCCGGCTTCCTGCAGGCCGCAAGCCTGGGACTCAGCAGCGGTGGTGTACATGCTGCGCCTGATTCAGGAAATAGACCGCAAGCATCCGGTGCGGGGGGTGCTCGAGCTGCGCAAGGTGAGGGTGTAAATCGAAAAAGCAAAGGCTAGGGCGTTCGAAAAAAATGCGCTGACCTCCTGGGTGAAGAGCGGTACACTGAGAAGCGATGCGTCTACTCGCTATCTTTGCCCACCCCGACGACGAATCGTTTTTTTGTGCCGGTACCTTGACCAAATACGCTTCCCTGGGCCACGAAGTTTTCCTGATCTGCGCGACCCGGGGGGAGCAGGGCCGCATTCGGCATCCGGCCATTGATACATCGCTTTATCCAAAAGGGCCGGCGCTGGGCAGGCTGCGCCAAAAGGAGCTCGAGGCCGCCTGCGCCATCCTGGGCCTGCAAAAGCCTATTTTTCTGGACTATCAGGACTCCGGCTATCCGCTCGAGGTGGCCCGGGCCAATCCCCAGGGCTTCATGCACCAGGACTTGCAGCAGGTGGAGGACGTTTTACTCGCACACATAGCCCAGATCCGCCCTCAGGTGATGATTGGCTTTGACCCGCAGGGCTACTACGGGCACGCAGACCACATTCACCTGCACCGGGCTACTGTGGGGGCGTTCTGGCGGGCGGGCAACGTGATGTCCGACCCCCCAAAGTACCTCCTGTTCCCTGTGCGCCTCACGGAACAGGTAGCCAGAACCAAGTTTGACCCTGGGCGCTACGGGGTTTCGGCCTGCTCGGTGGCACTGCGCGTGGATGTGCGACCCTATGCTGCGACCATCCGGGCCGCGGTGCTGGCTCATGCCTCGCAGGCCGGACCGGAGGAAAATTTCGCTCAAGTGCTACAAGACTGGCCGGGTCTGCTCGAGGAGGAGTGCTTTGTGCTGGGCGGAATCAGGGGGCTTTCTGTGGAGGGTTTGCGGGGTCTAGAAGTGTAAAACCGCCCTGGCAATAAGCCCCGCAGCTGTCACCTTCAAGGTTTGGCGCTGGCTATGGACTACCGTGCTGTCATGCAAAAACTATCCTTCCTACCCGACCTGTACCTGGTGGGTGGGGCGGTGCGCGATATTCTGCTGGGCCTGACCCCCGAAGACCTGGACTTTGCCACCCCGGCCCCGCCCGAGGAAGTTATGCGCCTGGCCCGAGCCCATGGCCTCGAGGCCATTCCCACCGGCATCGAGCACGGCACCGTCACGGTGCTGATTGACCGCCATCCTTACGAGGTCACCACTTTTCGGCGCGACGTAGAGACCTTTGGGCGCAAGGCCAGGGTCCAGTGGGGTCAGAGCATCGAAGAGGATCTGGCTCGGCGCGACTTCACCATCGGGGCCATTGCCTTGAACGCCCAGGGGCGCGTGATCGACCCCTACGGCGGTCAGCAGGACATCGAGGCGGGGGTGCTGCGGGCGGTGGGCGACCCGGCCCAGCGCTTTCGCGAGGACTACCTGCGGGTGATTCGGGCTGGCCGCTTTGTGGCGCGCTACGGCTTCGAAATCGAGCCAAAGACCCTGGAAGCGGCGCGGTCAGCGGCCCCGGAGGTGCTCTCGCATGTGGCCATCGAACGTGTAACCGCCGAGTTCGATAAGGCCTTTCAGAATGGCACGCCCAGCCGCTTCGTGCGCTACTTGTACGACCTGGAAATCCTGCAGCGCCTGATCCCCGAGTTTGAGGACACCCACCTGCTCCTGCAAAACCCCCGCTGGCACCCTGAAGGGGACGTACTCACGCATGTGCTTCAGGTACTTGACCGGGCCCCGCCACGCTACCGCTGGCACGCCCTGTTGCACGACATCGGCAAGAAAGACACCGCCCGCTGGAAGCCCGAAGGCTGGTACAGCTTTCACGGGCACGAGCGGGTAGGGGCCGACCTGATTCCTCGTATCGCCCGCGACCTGCGCCTGCCCAACGACCTGCGAGAGGAGTTGGTGGTCACCACGGCTTTGCACATGGTGCCGGTCTTTACCAGGCCCACCCCGGCGGCCATTCGCAAGTTTCAGGCCCAGGCCGGGCCGCACTTGCCCGCCCTGAGGGCCCTGTACGAGGCCGATGGAGGCGAGCGTCGGTCGTCAGAGTCCTGGAAGTTTTTTGAGCCCCAGCCGGTGCCGGTGAGGCCGGTTTTGTTGGGGCGGCACCTGATCGAGCGGGGCCACAAGCCCGGAAAGGACTTTAGCCGGATGCTTCAGGCTGCCTACGACTGGCAACTGGAAACCGGCGAAACCGATATTGAAAAGCTGTACCAGGCGGCTCTGAAGGGTTTATCCAAGGAAGCCCGACCCCCAGGTTTCGTACAGTGAGCTTCCAGGTTGTGCTCAATTGAGCTTGTCCGATGCCTCAAGTTTGTCTGCCAGAGCGGCCTCCCACGAATACCCCACACAGCATCCTTTGGAAGCTATGGGGTGTGGGGTAATTTACGCTGCATCGCGTGTAGCGTAAATATGGGAAACGCGACAGGTAGCGCGGTCAAGGGCCTGGTGTCTGGATGTATCGCAGTTTGGATGCCGGGGCCACCTGGTAGTGGAAGCATTTGGCTTTCGGCTATGCTTGGGGCATGTCTGTTCCGGTGATCTTTCTTCATGCCTTTCCTTACGGCCCGGCCATGTGGGAGGAGCAGCTTTTGCTCGTCCAGAGGCACCCCGTGCTGGTGCCGGATATTTTGGGCTACGAGAATCTGGAAAGTGCGGCGGCCCACGTGCTGGTCAAGATGGACGCGCGTGGCTGGGAGAAGGCGGTGTTTGTGGGGCTTTCCATGGGTGGGTATGTGATTTTCAGACTGTGGAACCTCGAGCCTGAACGCTTTGCGGGCCTGGTGCTGGCCGACACCCGCGCCACCCCCGATACCCCCGAACAAAAAGCGGCTCGGGCCCAGATGGCCTTGCGGATTCGACAGGAGGGAACGGGTTTTCTGCCCGAAGCGTTGTTGCCGGGTCACCTTGGCGGGACTACGCGCACCCGGAACCCAGCTTTGGTGGAGCAGGTTCGCCAGACCTTGCTGGCTGTCGATCCAGACAAGACCATTGCCAGCCTCAAAGGGCTGGCTGAGCGCCCAGACTCGGTACCGTTGCTGCCAGATATTGCCACCCCAGCGCTGATACTGGTGGGCGAAGAGGACACCCTGACCCCTCCTGCGGACGCACGGCAGATGGCAGCACAAATTCCCGATAGCCGGATACTCATCATTCCCCAGGCGGGCCATCTGGCCAACCTGGAGAACCCCAAAGCTTTTAATACGGCTTTGCTGGGCTTCTTGAGGGAAATTGATCACTGAGCGGGAGCCTTTTGGCTCAGGTGCAGGGCCAAACAGTCGTCTAGGGCGAGCGGTGACTGGGTTTTGAGCCGCTGGCGCAGCGCCTGGGCGGGCCAGATTTTCCCCAGCACCCGGCCCAGCTGGGCGCGGTAGGGGGCTGGCAGACCGATGCAGCTTTGCAGCTTCTTCCAGGCGGCTTCCTCCTGGCCGAGCCCCAGCAAGGCCTGGGTTTCCAGACCCAGTTTCCAGCTCTGCACCCCGGGGTCTTGCAAATCGCCAATCTGCACCACCTGCGCCAGGGCCTCGGCCCACTTCTCCTGCCTTGCGAGGGTCTCGGCATAGCCCAAGCGGGCCTGGGCCTGGAAGTAAGGGTCGCTTTGCTGCAAACATCCCTGCATCATGGCCTCGGCCTGGTCGGGCGGCATGAGCAAGGAAAGCTTGAGGGCCACGTCAATCGCCAGGGCAATATAACGGTCGCCGGGAAGCTTTTTGCTAAGGAGTTCTTCGCGCAGCTCTCGCAAAATCCGCTCGGCGTCAGGTGCTTTTTGCCCGCCCACATAGGGGGGCAGATAGGGCAGGCCGCAGGCCCGCACCCAGTAGGCCACGGCAATGCGGTAGAGGGTACGGCGGTGGCGGTAGTGGGCCTCCTCGGGGCGTTCGCGTACCTCGCGCAGATAGGCCTCGGCCTCGGCCAGCAGGTTCAGGGCCTCCAGGGGACGACCCCGTACGAGCTCCAATACGCTGGCCTCGCTCATGGCTCGAGCGCGGATAAACCCGTCGGAGGCTTCGCGGATGGACTGGTAAAGGTATTTCTCGGCCTCCTCGAAGTTGCCAATGCGCCGCAGGGCGGTGCCGAACCGGGCCCGTACCCGGGCTACCTCTTCGGGCGGTGCGCCCGAGGACTCGAGGGCTTCCAGGCCCTGCCGCATCTGGGCCTCGGCCTCGAAGACCCGGCCGGTACGCAAAAGCAGGTCGCCCGACTGGTAGCGGGCCCGCCCCACCAGCAGCGGATCGTGCGAGACCTGCCGCAGGGCTTTCAGGGCTTCCTCGAAGCGGCCAGCGTCCTTGGCCACCAAGCCCTGCCATAGCCGCACCCGGTCGGCCAGAAAAGGCTGGATGGGCAACGAGAGGGCTTGCTGCACATAGGCTTCGGCCTGGGCGTAATCGCCCTGCCAGCGCTCCACCGCCGCCCAGACCAGAAGCCCCTCGGCCCCCACGTCGCCCGAGAGTGTTTCGGGTGGGGGCAACAGTTCCAGCGCAGCGGGGAAATCCCCCGCGTCCACCCGGGCTTCGGCGGCCTTGACCCGGGCCCAGGACTGCGTGGCGGGGTCAGCGGAGCGAAAAAGTAAATCGAGGGCCTCCAGGGCCTCGGGGTGGGCGTACTGGCCCAGTACGGCGCGGTAGCGCACCACTGCCATGGCCAGTTTTTCGCGTTCGGGGCCAGGCCAGTGCTGCGACTCGGCCCAGAGGGTGGGCAGGAGCGAAAGCCGGCTGGGGTCTTGCGAAAGCAGCTCCAGCAACCTGTCGAGCCGCTGAGCCCCCCGGGCGTGGTGAAGCTGTCGGAACAGGTCGTTCTTGAAAAAATCCAGGGCCAGGGTGTGCAGTTTGCGGGCTTCTTTTTCGGGTACGGTGGGCAGCAGGGTGCGCAGGGCTGGGCGTACCTTGCTCTCGCCCATGGGGGCCAGCAGGGCCCGTTCAGCCTGCGAGAGGTGCTCGAGGCCTTTGTTCAGGGCTTTTTCCAGCAGAGCTACCGGAACCCCCGGGTCGGCCTCGGGGGAAAGTATAGCCAGCGCATGCAGGATGGGGCGCAGGGTGGTGTCCTGGGCCAGGTTCGGGGTGCTCCCGTGGGTCTGGGCGGCTTCCAGCAGCACCAGCCGGGAAAGCTCGGCAAAGTTGCGCCCGGCCTGGTTCACCAGGGCCTCCACCCGCTCGGGGGGCAGGTCGGGCAGGCGGTCTTTCACGTAGCGGCGGGCCTCGGCCCGGCTGGGGGCCGAGAGCGGGCTCCAGGCCAGGTTGGGTGGCGGTTCGGAAAGACCAGCCAAAAAGGGGATGGTCAGACGGCGCAGCAGGGGTTCGACCCAGGCCGCCAGCCCTACCGGGTTGCCCTGGGCGTCGCGCAGGCTAAGCCCCCCAATCTGGCCCTCTTTTTCTGCCCGCAGGAGCAGGGGTTTGCCGTGAGCGTTGAGCGCCTTGGCGATCTCGTTGCGCAGCTCGTCTTGCAGGGCGGCCTGCAGCGCGTAGGGCTGGGTAGGGGAGAGCTGGGAGAAGATGCCCTCGAGCTCGATATGTAGCTTCTCGGCCAGGGGGTGCAGATGCTGGGCCAGCTCCCCCCCCAGGTTCACCATCAGACAGTTGGGCACCGCCCGCTCCACCGCCGCCAGCAGCACGCCCTTGCCGGTAGCGGGCCCCCCGACCACCACCATCTGGGGCTTGTCGCCCTGCTCCAGCGCCCGCACAAAACGCCGGAATAGCCGGCGCTTGTCGCGCCCTAAGGCCCGCCGGGCCGACTCCAGGGCCAGCTCCGAGGGCAGCGAGGGCGCTTGCAGGCCCGACTCGGTGTACAAATCGCCGATCACCTCGAACAGGCGGAGCTTTTCTTCCGGGCTGCCCAGGTCTTTGTACAAAATGTTGCGAACTGTTCCGGCCCGTCCACCGCGCTCGGCCACGGCAGCCTCGAGCCAGCGCAAGCTCCCCTTTTTGCCCCGGTGGTCGCGCCCGGAGAGGTGTGGGCGCAGGGTCTCCAGGTAGCTTTGCCAGAGTGTACTCACTTCTCCCACAATACCTACACCATACCGGGGTGTAGTGTAATCTGCAAGGAAAAATGAGCCGAAAACTAAATGCTGAATGCCCTGGGGGCCCATCTGAGCTTGCCAATGAAAGCAAAACGCAGCCCGTTCTGCCCGTCACGAGGGGCCATGGCCTTCGGCTTCGAACCTTGAGCCCTACTGCACCAGCTCCACTTCCAGGTTTTTGTTGCGCGGCACGTTAATCAGGGCGCTGAAGGTACGGTAGCCGGGGGCCTCGACCTGCAGGGTGTAGTCGCCTGCCTCGAGCAAGAAGCTCGAGCGCCCCAGCTTGCTGCTGGCAATCTCGGTGCTGCCTTGCAGGATGCGAACGGTGGGGTTCGCTGCATTGACACTCACGTTCAGGAGGCAAGGACAGCTTGGCTCAACCTCGCGCACGCTGCCCGAGGTCACAGGCTGGGCAGGCGGGGGTGGGGTGGTCTCGGTGGGCGTTGGTGCGGGCGACGGTGTGGTGGGCGTTGGCGCGGGCGAGGGTTCGGGAGTGGATTGCGGCAGGCTTGGCTCCGGTGGGGTGGGGGCAGGCTCGGGGCTGGTAGGGGCCGGGGCGGGCTCTGCGGGCGCGGGGGCTGCTGGGGCGGGTTCGGGCGTGGTGGGGGTTGCAGTAGGTGGTATGGCCGGGTTGGTGCGGAAATTGTTGAGCGGATCGGGAATGGCACCGGAGGTCAGCAGGTTGGGGCTGCTGCTGCTCAAGAGTGCAATGCTGCCAAAGCCGGTAAGCGCCAGCAAAACGGCCAGGGCTGTGATCCAGCCGGCCAGCCGGCTCCTCAGGTTGAGTAGCGCCCAGACCAGCAGCAGCACCCCCAGCACGCCCAGCCCCCAGAAGACCGAGACGCCGTACTGATGGTGCAGCCAGGCCCCGCCCAGGCCAAACAAGCCCAGTACCAGACCGAAGCCCGTCCAGGCCAGTCCACCGCGCTGCAGGCGGGTGAGCCCCCAGACTAATATCAGCACCCCCAGAATGCCCAAAATCCAGAGCAAAAGTGCGTTCATGTACACTCCTTTCCTATTCTTATCTCGACAAAGCCGAACTCGAGGCGGCCCAAGTAGACTTTAGCACCCCCGGCCCGCGCGTCTTGAGTGTCGGTTGAGCAGGCAACCAGGTAAGCCAAACGTCCCAAGGCAGGGGAGATGCACAACGGTATACTTGAGCCACTATGAAGATTGTACGTTTTGGCGCTGGTCAATGGGGGGTTCTGGAAGGCGAGACGATCCACGAAACCGACGGCCCGGCGGGCAACCCCACGGGCCGTCACTTTGACCTGGGCGGGGTCACCCTGCTGGCCCCGGCCACGCCCAGCAAGATTGTGTGCGTAGGGCGCAACTACCTCGACCACATCCGCGAAATGGGCCACGATTTTGGCGGCGAACTTCCCAAAGAGCCGGGGCTGTTCCTCAAGGGGCCCAATACCCTGGCCCACCCGGCCAATCCGGCCCGCCCCGACCGCTCCGGCGATGTGGTGCCCTACCCCAGCTTCACCAACCTGCTGCACTACGAAGGGGAGCTGGCGGTGGTGATCGAGAGCCGCATGAAGAATGTGCCCGAGGACGAGGCCCTCGAGCACGTGCTGGGCTACACCTGCGCTCTGGACGTAACCGCCCGCGACAAACAAAAAACCGACCTGCAGTGGGTGCGGGCCAAGTCCGCCGACAGGTTTTGTCCCCTGGGGCCCTGGCTGGTTACCTCGCTTGACCCCCAGAACACCACCCTGCGCACCTATGTGAACGGGGAGCTGCGCCAGGAGGCCCACACCAGCCTGATGATCTTCCCGGTGGCTAAAATCCTCTCTTACATCAGCAGCTTCATGACCTTAGAGCCTGGCGATGTGGTACTGACCGGTACGCCCGAAGGGGTAGGCGAGCTCAAGCGCGGCGACCAGGTGGAAGTGGCCATCGAAGGCATTGGCGATCTGCACACCCGAATTGAGAACTGAGCCGCTGCTTGGCGCTGATTTTGGCGGCATACTGAACCCCAGGGTGCCCCCTGAGCACCAGAAAATGCGCTGTCTGCCCAATAGAGCAGCCGGGTCAAGGAGGTGTAGTTGCCAAAGGCCGAACTCATCCTGCTGGTTGTGAGCGTTTTGCTGCTCCTGAGCGTGCTGGCCACCAAGCTGGGTGGGCGGCTGGGGGTGCCGGGGCTCTTGTTGTTTCTGGCTATTGGAATGCTGGCCGGCAGCGACGGGCCGGGGGGTATCTGGTTTGACAACTACGCCCTGGCCCAGTTTGTGGGTACGGTGGCGCTGGTTTTTATTTTGTACTCCGGGGGGCTTTTTACCCGCTGGGGCACGGTGCGACCCATTCTGGGGCCGGGGCTTTCGCTGGCTTCTTTGGGTGTGCTTATTACCATGCTGGCCACCGGGGCTTTTGCCTACTGGGTGCTCGAGCTGCGCTGGCTCGAGGCCCTCTTGCTGGGGGCCATTGTTTCCAGCACCGATGCCAGCGCGGTGTTCAGCGTTTTGCGCGAACGGGCGGTGCGTCTGCGCAAGCCGCTGCGACCTTTGCTCGAGTTCGAGTCGGGCACCAACGACCCCATGGCGGTTTTCCTGACGGCGGGCCTGACCCTGCTCCTGACCCAGCCCGGAATAAGCGGCTGGCAGATTCTGCCCCTGTTCGTCCAGCAGATGCTGCTGGGCCTGCTGCTGGGGTACGGGCTGGGGCGGGCCTCGGTCTGGCTGCTGCGTTACCTGCGGCTTAGCTTCGATGGGCTGTATGCAGTTCTTTCCATCACCCTGATGCTATTGGTCTTCTCGCTAACGGCGGTACTCGGCGGGAGCGGCTTCCTGGCCGCGTATGTGGCCGGGGTGGTGGTGGGCAACAGCGATTTTCCTCGCAAAACTGCTCTCCTCAGTTTCCATGAAGGCAACAGCTGGCTGATGGAGATTGGTATGTTCCTGACCTTGGGCCTGCTGGTGTTTCCTTCCCAACTGCCCTCGGTGGCCCCAAGTGCAATTCTGCTGGCCTTGTTCCTGATGCTGGTAGCCCGTCCGGTGGCGGTTTGGCTCAGCCTACCCACGCCCCGCTTCACCCGGAACGAGAAGGCCTTTATTGCCTGGGTGGGCCTGCGTGGAGCCATTCCTATTGTGCTGGCCACCTTTCCCTTGCTGGCCGGGGTGGAGGCCGCCCAGAAAATCTTCAACGTAACCTTTTTCGTGGTGCTCTTCTCGGTGCTGGTGCAGGGTACTACCCTGCCCCTGGCGGCCCGCTGGTTGCGTGTGCGTGCCGATGAAGAGCCCTCCGCTTCGCCCTGAAGCGCTTATCCTTCTGGCAGCGCTGCATCCACAAACAGGGTCTTGCCCTGGGTATAGAGCACCTGCCCCGGGGCCGCCTTGCGTGGCCGCCAGACGTGTTTTTTGGGGGTGTAGTCCACCGGTACGTTTGTCTCGCCCCTGGCCTTGGAGTGATAAGCCGCGAGCTGGGCGGCATAAAGCAGGTCGGGCAGGGCGGCGGGCTGCCCCTGGGTGCGCAGGATGACATGCGAGCCGGGGAGGCCCTGGGCGTGAAACCACAGGTCTTCGGAATGAGCCATGCGGGTCAGGAAGTCGTTTTCCTTGCTGTTTCGGCCCACCCAGACCTCGAAGCCGCCGGGGCTTCTGAAACGTAGCCCTACCTGGGGGCCTTTGATCCGAATCTTGCGGTTTTGCTCCAGTAGCTCTGTGCGGGACAGATGCTCGAGCTGCCTTAGGGCGGCCTCGAGGTCGGCAATCTGGGCCTCGGTAGCGGGTATCAGCGCCAGGGCTTTTTCGGCGCTTCCCTCCAGGCGCTTAGCCCGCTCGTAATACCTGACAGCGTTCTGAATGGGGGAGAGCCCCTTTTCCAGCGGAATTTCGACGGTCTTACCAAAGAAGTCCGGAAGGCGCGCCACAGGCCCCGGCGGTAGGGTATGGCCGTAGGCCATCAGCAGGTCGCCCCACTGGCGCAAACGCTGGGCTTCCTCGAGCCGCTCTATGGCCCGCTGGTAGTCCTGTAAGCGGGCTTGCAGGGTTTTGATCTGCCGCTGGAGGGCCTCGCGCAACGGCTTGCGCAGGGCCTCGGTCTCTTCTTCCTCCCAGGCCTGTCGCAGATCTTCAGACAGGTGGGCCTGCCCACCGGGCTGCTCCACCAGGCTGTGGATAACCCTGTGGATAAGCGGCAGATGTTCGGCGGCAAGTGGGGTTTGGGGGATCATCTGCGCGCGGCGCGCAAGTTCGGCGCTCAGCTCCTTGCCTACGCCATCCAGCTTCCGGGCCAGCTCGGCCAGGGTTCGGCCCACAAAAGGAGCAAGTTCCTCCTGCTGCAGGGTGCGTGGGTCGAGCTTCTGGTAGGGCGGGGGCGGGGTGTAGGGCAGACCGGGCCGCAGCTCCCGGAAGCGGTTGATGGCGGACGTAACCGGGCGGTCAATGCCTAGAATCTGCCCCTCGAGGTCGCAGAGTATCAGGTTGGCATTGCGCCCGGTCAGCTCGAAGACCAGCCGGGCTGGGGCCACCTCCACAAAGCCCTTTTCCCCCTCGAACGCCAACACCACCACCCGGTCGAGCTTGATCTGCTCTAAGGCCAAAAGCCGCCCCTTGCAGCGCGCAGCCAGCAGCCGCTGAAAAGGAGTTCGGGCCTCGCCTTCCAGACGACCCGGCTCCACTGTGAAAATCGGATTAGGCGGGCGGTAGCGCAGCACCAGGTTGCCCACCCCCTCCAACAAAAGCGCTGCTGTCCCCTCGTCCGGGAAAGCCCAGCCCAGGCTGCGCAGAGGCAACTGCCCCGCCAGCTCGCGCACCACCGCATGAATCAGCAAACCTTCCATCCGGCCCTTCCACGGCCAAGTATAGGGGTTTGGCGAAGATCCCCGAAGACAAACTTCAGGCTTTTATTTGCGCTGCATGGAGGCCTTGCTCCAATTCCGCTGGAGAATTAAGCGACCCAGCCTGTGCAAGCCAACATCAAGCGCATTTCAATTCCGTATGGCAGCAACAGAACCAGATGGTGAACCCCACGGGTATGGGCTAGTTTGGTCTGGATGTTCTTGGGTAGGGGGTTCTCAAGAACCACCTTGTACACAAAAAGCAAGGCTAACAGGGCCATATTCCGCGTTGATGCCGATACGCTCCGATTTACTGCCATATTGGTAAGGCAGGCCCTCACCTCTTCTAGCCCAAGCCATTTGAATGTTTATTTTACCGTGTGACCGGGTAAAATCGGTTATATATATTTAGATGTATGCCTGCTTGGTGCTCCGGGCTAAACTGCGAACCTGGGTTGCCTCGCGAACCGAGTTTAGAAAGGCGGAGGTTTTGGGTGAATAAAAAACCTCGAGGGTTTATCAGCATTCGCCACTTCGGTATAACTCCTCTCAGCAAAGTGTTATTGGGCATACCTGCAACTCATTCATCGGCATCCCAACGGTGGCGCCTAACCCCTCCTTCAAGCGGACCCGCCTACGGCGGTCCGCTTAAGTCAAACGTTGGTTGCACGAAGGAGGTACATCGGATGAAGAGCCAAAACAAAGTGTGGTGCGCAGTTGCGGCCGTCGTGCTTGCCGTGATTCTGGTGGGATGCACGACCACTCGTATAACCTCGCAGGTCAATCGTGAGGCTGTCCAACGCAATTTCAGCAAGTTGCTCGTTCACAGCAGCTTTCAGAACTTGGAGTACCGACAGCTTGCGGAAAACAAGCTTTGCGCAGAGCTTGCTGCCGCTACCGGAGTGACTTGCCTGAGATCCATCACAGTCTTCTTCCCTGGTCAGAAGTACACCGTTGAGCAGATCGCGGAGCGCTTGAGCGAGCTTCAGATCGATGCCGTTCTAACGTTTCAGCCGACTGGGAGCGGAACATCGTCAACGTACATTCCTCAGAGATCATACACCACAGGGAGTGCGACCGTCATCGGGAACACCGTCATCGGTTCAAGTACCACCCAGACCTACGGTGGCTACAATATCAGAACGCCCTGGGCGAACTTCGAAGCAGTTCTTTGGTCGACCTCCGATGACAAGGCCGTCTGGTACGCGACTGCTGCGTCGGAGGGAAACGCCTTGGCTGGATGGGATGGCCTCATCAGCTCTGCATCGAGCAAGGTAGTGAGCAAACTCGTATCTGACGGTGTGTTTCGGAAGCTGAGTAGGTGATGTAAGGGCAGCTAACAACTGGTTGCGGCGGAGAGCACTGTGTGTCGCAACTGAACCCAACCATTATACCTTTCCAATTCTTCTTAGCTGTACCAGAAACGCCGTATGCCCCACCTGCTGAAACTTGGGGTGGGCGATGGGGGGGCGCACGTCCCACTCGCGGTGCAGCACTTCCAGGGTGCGCTCGTGCAGGTAGGGCAGGCGATGGGCGTTTAGGTACTCCAGAAGCGCGACCACCTGGGTGAGGTTGGGCAGGTAGCAGGCCAGGAAGCGGTCGGGCTTGAGGGCCGGGGTCACAGCCGCCAGCACCGTCCAGGGTTCCATCAGATCCAGCGCCACGCCGTCGAAGGCGTTGGGGGGTAGCTCGGCCTGGGAGAGGTCGGCCTCGAGCCAGATCACGTTGCCCCAGTCTTCAAACGCGCTCAGATTGCGGCGGGCTCGAGCCTGGTGTTTGGGGCGGGTTTCGTAGCTCCACACCTGGCCGGTGGGGCCCACAGCCCTGGCCAGGTAGAGGGTGAGGCCGCCGGAGCCCGAACCTGCCTCCAGCACCTGCATACCGGGGGCCAGGTCGAGCAAAAAGCAGATGGTGGCAGCGTCCTTGGGGTAGGTGGGGGTGGCCTCGCGGGGCATGTGCAGCACGTAGTCTTCCAGGGTGGGGCGGTGGATGGTGAACGGCTCACCCTGGGGGGTGGCGATCCGGGTGCCGGGGCCCGCTTGCACGATGGCCTGGTGGCTTAGAGAGCCCCGGTGGTAGTTGAAGCTGCCCCCTTCTTGCAAGCGGAACAGGTAGGAGCGGCCCCGTCGGTCTTGCAGCAGGGCCCAGTCGCCGTAGGTCATGGAGCCTAGCCTAGCGGGGGGGTGGGTGGTTTTGTCAAACTGGCTGGCTAGGCCTAGCCGTTTCCTAAGCGCAGCCGTACCCCCAAATGGGGGGGGGAAGTTTGTTAATTTTACTCGAGCTAAGGCAAATTCTGGAAAACCAGGTGGGGGTGGTGCTGGCCAACTTCGCCCGCTCCTACTCCTCTAGCGATAGGTAGACTGAAGCTATGCCGCTCAAGCATCAACTGGCCTGGGTGATTGGTTTACTGGCCTTTGTTCCTAACCTGGTGATTGTGCTGACCTTTTGGGTCTCGGCCCGCGGGGAGCCCCTCGAGACCTCGCTTTTTTTGCTGGCCTGGATGCTGGTGCTGGCCCTGATTGCAGCGGGGGTGGGCTATGTCCTGGCCAATACCCTTTTGCGCCCCATGGACGAGCTAACCCGCAGCCTGTACTACCTGCGCGGGGCGGGCCGCACCCTGGCCGATCTCTCGCTGCCCTCACCCAAGCAGCGCCCCCCGGCCGAGATTGCCCAATTGCGCGAGGGCTTCGAGGAAGTGCTGGATCACCTGCGGGAGTTGCTAGAAGCCCGCGAGGCCACCTACGCTGCCCTGACCCACGACCTCAAGACCCCCCTGCTGGCCAGCCTTAGGGCGCTGGAATACCTGGAAGAGGCCGACAAAATTGGGCCGGAAAAACGCAAAGAAATGCTGCGCAGCTTGCAAGACGAACTGAACCGCAGCTATTTGTTGGTGGAAAATCTGCTCACTGCCAGCCGCCTCGAGGCCCAGCGGATCCAGCCGGAAAACCTCAATCTGCGCTCGATTCTGGAAGACTTTCGCCTGCGCTATGCCCAGCAGGCCCAAAAGCGCGGTCTGCGACTGGAGATTGAAGGAGCCGGGCAGGCCCGCGCCGAGCGGCTCTTGCTCGAGCGGGCTGTGGCCAACCTGACCGAGAATGCCCTGCGCCATGCCCGTAGCCGGGTGGTACTCAGGGCGGGGGATGGCTGGCTCGAGGTCGAAGACGATGGACCCGGCCTGCCCGATAGCTTGGAGGCCTTATCCCAGCCCTTCCGCAGCCAGCGCCTGCGGGGGGTGCGGGCGGGCAGCGCGGGGTTGGGGCTGTATGTGGCCCGGCGGGTGGCCGAGGTGCATGGGGGGCGCTTGGAAAACCTGGCTTTAGGGGGCCAGGGAACAAGGCTGCGCATTCAGTTACTGTGAATCCAGGCAAGGAACCTTTTTGTCTGCAAACATTTGCTCTTATCGGGATATGGCTTGTGATTTTTGGCCATAGACGAGGGGGTCTTTGAAAACATGCAGAAACGCGCTCTAGGATGGGTAATTGCCCACAAAATAACCTTTGGGTTAATACATTAACAACACATTAACGTAACACCGAAGCCCCCATCTGGGGGTGTAGCGAAAGGCCAATCCTGCCCACACTGGTTATAAGGAAAGTTGACGAGGTGTCGCCATGAAGTCTGGACAAACCAACCCCTTCGCTAGGAAAGGAATCGCGCTTGTTACTGTGCTGGTAGCGGTGGTGATCGTGATCGCGATTTTTACCACCCTCAGCGCCAGCGTGCTCAGCGAGCTACGAAATGGTCGAACAGTAAGCGTCCGCGACGAGCTGGCCCAATCCGCCGATGGCCTCTCGGAACGCGCCCGGTTGCAACTGGTGCTCGATTACCGCAGCCGGGGCATCAGTGTGCCGGCCTATTTAGACCAGGTCAACGCAAACCCCCCCACTGCCACCGTAGACCTGGGCAATGGAATAACCGGACGCTGGCGGGTACTGGGTACTTCGGGCGTGGGCGCGGAGTACGGCTGGATTGAGGTGGCCTCTACCGCCAGCCGAGGCAACGAAAGTCAGACGGTAGTCCGGCGGATCAGCTTTGGACAAAACGATGTCTTTAAGCTGGCCATGCTTTCCGAGACCACCAACTGCATGTACTGCCACCTGCGGGTCAATGGGGATGTGGGGGCTTTGTTTCACCACCGGCCCGGTTGGGGTACCGAGGGTGTAAGTGGACAGGGCTCGGGCGGTCATGAGGGGGGCTCGGTGATCCGGGGTAACCTCTACGCTGCGCGCACCATTACCAACGACGACACCCCTCGGAACGGTGAAGGAGCTCTGACGCGCGGTAACTACTCGGCCAACGGAACCGGCACACTGAATGCCTACAAGATCAACGGCTCATTGGTGACCGGGAATGTGGAAGCCAACTCTACCAACTCGGCCCTACCCCAAGATACCGACGGGGACGGCATCCCCGATTTTCCCCCCATCAAGCGCTCGGTAGCAATGGCCAGTGCGAACGGTAGTCTTAGAGGTGGCACCATTGTAGCGCTGAGCTCTGGCCAGGTGCTCAATCCGGTGACCCAGGTCTCGGCGATGGTGGGCGGAATTAGCCGAACCCACGAAGGCAACCTGGTACTCATTGGCACCCCCGAGAACCCTATTGTGCTGGACAAAGATGTGTATGTGAGCGGGGATGTGGTCATCAAGGGGGTGGTTCGTGGACGCGGCGCAATCTATGCCGGACGCAACTTGTACATCGCGGGCAACGTGACCTACCAGAACCCCCCCTCCAAGCCAGGGCAAGGGGTCTGTACGGGGGTGACCGACCCGGATCAATGCGCCCGGCTCAACATTGCCAATGGGCGGGATGAACTAAGGCTGGCCGCGCGGGGTAACACCATTGTAGGTGACTACACCGAGCGCAACGCTAGTGGGAATTTGTTGCCCGTGGACCTGCGCCAATCTGCGGACTTCTACCGGGCTCAGTTTGGTTTTTACGGTGGCAATCGTTATTACGATACGCAGACGGGTGACGAGCTGGTGCTCAAAGATGGCCGTTATTACAACGTGGAAGGCACCGAAATCTCTGCCAGCCGCGTGATCACCCGTGCGGCCAACCAATCCAATCCGGCTCAGGATGCCTATTCCTATAGCTTTAGACCTGGCTCTATAGACCCAAGCGGCAACTTTACCGGGTGGATTTCGGACGACTTTTATAAAAATACCCTGTTGGGATCGAGCAACCTGGCCTATAACACCTGGCGCTGGGACTTTGGCATGCCTCCCGGCAGCACATCGGCTAAAGTTAGTTTTCGCAACACCATCGAGACCGAGCTTGTCAACGCCCGCATCCCCTCCAATCAGGCTAGGGCAATTGCGTGTCGGCTGGCCAATCTTTCTGCTGGCAGCAATGGTTGCCCTTCTTCAATTCCTCCTAGTAACGGAGGGCAGGACTTGCGCGATAACGCAGGCAATGTAGTAGGTTACATCCACATACAGGGTGGGCGTACCTTGCGGGTGGTGCGCGACCAGGCGCTTTCCTATGAAACCCAGGTCACCCGTGTGGATGCTTTCTTGTACAGCAACTTTCGCATTGCGGGCAAAACCAGCATGCTGGGCGTAGCCATGAATGGGGGATTGATTGCCAAGGAACTGGGCATTCTGGCGCCTGGGCGCTTTAAAGGCTGGTGGAAGAGCAGCCGTTATAACTTCTTATCCAGCCCAACCGACACGAACCGGCAGTGCAATAGCGCAGGGCAGACCTACTTTGTAGCCGATACAGAGGACTGCGCTCTTACGGTCAACTACGACCACCGTTTGCGCAACGGGGGCTATGGCTTCAACCTGGTGGTGGGCAACCCCGGACAGACGGTTTCCTGGCGGCTCTCTGCCGACCCCAACGAAAGGGTGCGGTGAGACCATGGTGCTCAGAATTATTTTCGCACTGGCCCTGGCCGTAGGGGTCTATCTGGTCTGGATGCTGTGGCCAAGGAACCAGGCCACCGCACCTACCCCGAAACCCGCTGTCGTGACCATTCAGGAAGCTTCTCCAGCCCAACCGGGCGCTGCCAGGCCCATGAGCAGCCTGGCGCTGGAGGAAATCCGACCCGAGATGGTGAACTTCATTACCCAGCAAAACGGCAGATGGGTGCTGAACTTCCAGGACGGCAGCAAGCGTGAGGTGTACCCATTTGAAATTAACCAGTTGCCCCAGCAGCTACAGCTTCAAATGAACTACAAACGGGGTGGTTCATGAGACGGGGATTTACCTTGCTCGAGATGCTCATCGTGCTGGCCGTAATGGCTATTCTGGGCGGACTGGCGGTGGCTAACCTTAACGCTTATATTCAAAGTAGCCGCCTCAACCAGGCCCTACAAGAGGTAGCCGAAGCCTTGCGTTCGGTGGGCAACCGCGCACTCACGGAAAGCCGCGGCTACACCGTTACCATCACCACGGGCCCAAACAGCCGGCTCGAGTGGGCCAACTCGGAGGGCCCGGTGGGTAGCATGGTAGTTCCCAACGCTGTACAGATCGTATCGCTTACGCCTTCTGGTTCAACGATTCAGTATGCGGGTCGAGGTTTTCCCCTCAATCAGTACCGCTTGGGTTTGCAGATTGGCTCGAGGCCCGCTCGGGAGGTCGTGCTATTACCTACTGGAAAGGTGGTGATTCCCTGATGAAGTCCAACCGCAACATGTCAGGCTTCACCCTGGTGGAGGTACTGGTTGCGCTGGCGGTTTTAACCATTGTGCTGGGGGTGGTGGCAGCCAATATCGGCTCGAGCCTGCAGATCAGTCGCCAGAGCCGTATCAACGCCTTTGCTTCCGAGTACGTACAAAGCGTGACAGAGCGCTACCGCACCCACTGGAGCGTACCAGCCAACTACACCGCAGGCTCCACCCCGCCCGATCTGTCGGCCCTGGCCAGCAAGCTCGCATCGGTGGGTCTGACCGCTACCATCAACGCTGCTCAGGTCATCAACCCCGATGGCACGGCTTTTACCGGTACGGGTCAGCCACCCCTGCGACGCATTGAGGTGGAGGTGCGGCAGGGCTCCAACCTTCGCGCTCGCCTTGTAACCGATATCGGCAATCCGCAGTCCACCGGGCTTCGCTAGGGGGAGCTTTGATGAACACAGGATACACCAATCACCTGAGCTCCAGGGGCATAACTTTAGTAGAGCTGCTGGTTGCCATGGCGGTGCTGGGCCTGGTCTTGAGCCTGTCGAGCCGACTGATCTTCCAAAACCAGGATATTACCACCCGCCAGGTACTGGCAGGACGGGTCAATGAGGATGTTCGTCAGGCTACCCTACGTATGAGCGATGTGATATCGCAAGCCGGTTATATCTTCCCCAACAACGCCACCATCACGGTACAAACAGGCGTGACCAATACGGCAGTGGTCACTGGAGACGATGCCTTGGCAGTTCTGGTGCCCCCCAGAACGGCTTACTGCCCCCTGACCACGAACCAGTACTGTGGCTTTTTGTACCGCCTCGAGCCTCGAGATCCTTACATCGCCGATCTGGGTAATACGCCGGGTAACAGCGGATGGGTGCTGGTGGAATACCAGGCCAGAGGCCTGACCTGGAATGCGAACACCAATCCAACCAGCGTAGCCAACAACTGGACTTCTGCAGGATTCAAATCCAGAGGGGTGGTGGCCGATTCGGTAACCGACGATGGAACCAATCTGAGCCTCCTATCGTTTGCTGGCATAGCCAGTGAAATAGATCGAGTTCTGGCGATCCCGACCAACACAATCAGCGTGAACCTGAACAGCGCCAACGCTCTGATTGGATCGGTACGGATTGAAGTGGCTGTTGCCTATGCCAATGGCCTGCGGGCTACCCGGCAGACCGATATTCTTGCCAGGGGCATACCAAGGGCTGTTCCTCCTGGCAACTGATTGCCACGTGAGGGTGGTTTCTGCAAATACTCGCTACAGCGGGGTTTGCTTCACCAAGTATTTGTGGCGACCGCGATGGATGGCGTGCTACGTCTTTGAAGAGCGCGATAATACCCCTGACTTGTGAAGATCAAGTCCAACCAAACCGCCAAAAAAGAACATCTGGTAGTTTACGGGTGGCCTTAGAATTGGCTTGAAGGCTTTATGGCTTGAGAGATGCTATGAGACTCCTCATTGCCGACGACCACCCCCTTTTTCGCGTGGGCCTGCGGGCGGCCCTCGAGCGCGAGGGCTTCGAGGTGGTGGGGGAGGCCGGCGACGGACAGGAAGCCCTGAACCTGTGCTTGCAACTGCTGCCGGATGGGGTGGTGCTGGATGTGCGAATGCCGCAAATGGACGGAATCACCGCCACACGTTTGCTGCGCGAGCAGCGCTACCGGGGCCTGATTACCCTCCTGACTACCTTCAACGAACCGGTTTTGATCCAGCAGGCGGCCTATGCTGGTGCCGACGCCTACTGGTCGAAAGAGCTTCCGCCTGAGGCTCTGGCCGAACGTCTACGTAGGCTCAGCCAGGGGCAAGAGCCCCGCCTGCGGGCACCGGAACTTCCCAAACTGACTGCCCGCGAGCAGGAAGTATTACAGTGGATGGCCCAGGGGCTTTCCACCAAAGAAATTGCCCGCAACCTGCACATCTCGCCCGAGACCGTCAAGGATCACCTGGTACGGCTCTACGAGAAACTCGAGGCCCGCAACCGCGTGGAGGCCCTCGAGCGGGCCCGCAGCCTGGGGTTGCTAAGCATTTAGAGGGTGGTTTCCTCCTGGACAGACAAAAGTGGTATAGATTAAATACCCCCATTTGGGGGTGTTACAATTGAAGGCGATTACAAATCATTCAAGTAAGTTTGGGAGGTCTGGAGGCGTTTCATGCCAAATACCAAGGGAATTACGCTGGTTTCAACGCTGGTATTCATGTTCATCGTTATCATTCTGGTAAGCGTGGCTTCGCTCACCTCGCTCAACAACCGCCGCAACGCCCAGGACGCCCTGCGCACCTCGCAGGCCCAGTTCGCCGCCGAGGCAGGCCTCGAGCGGGCCGTGGCCCGGTTGTGGCACGAGGTGCTGGCCGCTGCCGCCTCTCCCAGCGTAAGTGCCTACGCAGCCGAGCTCAACCGCATAGGCCTGACCAACGGCACCACCATTGCCAGCCTGTTTGGCGACCCGCAAAGCCTGGGGGATGGCTCGAGCTTTGTGGTACGGGTCTCGCGCCAGGACGATACCAGCACCGACCCCGATGCCATCGTGCTCACCCTCATCTCCACCGGCACCCTGGCCGATGGCACCACCCGGCGCCTAAGGCAAGTCTTGCGGATAAATCGGGCCTTTTTCCCCTTCGATTACGCCCTTCTGACCAACAATGCCGAGTGCATTTTCTGCCACCTGGATGTAAAAAGCATGGACGCACTAAGGGGCAACCCCACCGCCGACCCCAGCACTTGGTGGCGGCGGGCCAAGGTGGGCGTGCTGGAAAGCCTGATCATGCGCGACAACGAAGAAGCTGGGGTGGTGCATGGCTCGCTGGTAGCCCGGGGTACGGTCAGCCAGCAGTACAGCGGCAACATCGGCCCCTCCAACCGCTACCGCACCACCATGAACCCCGGCGATACCCGCATCCGCTCGACGGCCCTGGTCAGCGTCACCCCCGCCGACTGCTCAACCCCCAGCAACTGCACCACCCCGCAAAACCTCTACTACAACTATCCAGACAGCAACAACCTGGCGGCTTTTGGCAACCGGGCCCCGGATGGCGAGCTGCCGGATGGTTTTCCCCTGCCCATTGCCGACACCAACAACAACCGCCTGATTGACGATGCCGAGTGGAATGCTGAGGTGAGCTCGAGCCTGGCCGGAACCAACGAGAGCTACAGCGCGGGCTCCATCACGGCGGCCATGACCATCAACCCCAGCGGCAGCATTACCTGGCCCGGCGGGGGTTCGGTGCTGACCCAGACCTCGGCCAACCTGGGCCAGAGCCCCAACAACGTGATTCTGGATGGCTCCGTGACACCCATTACCCTGAGCGGCACGGTTTTTATCAATGGGGATGTGGTGATTCGGGGCCGTGTGCGCGGCAACGGCACCATCCTGGCCCGTGGCAACGTCTACGTGATGGGCGACCTGACCTACGACTGCGGCACCGAAAGCACCCTGGCGGCCTGCGATTACAGCACCCCCAGCCGCCTGCCCCAACTCAACCTGATTGCGGGTGGGAATGCTGTGGTGGGCGATTACATGACCATTGACACCTGGCTCAACGACCCCACCCGCGACAACGTGGATATGCTCAGCCCCAGCCGCAACCAACAAACCATGACCTTTTGCCGGGCCGACACCACCAACCCAGCCTGTTCCCAGATCCGTTCCCAAGGCCCCAGTCAGCGACCCAACCTGGCCCTGACCGAGATCGCCAACTTCAACCGCCGCGAGCTCCAGCGCTACCTGCGCGACAGCAGCTACCGCCCCCGCCTCTACACCTTTGGTGAAAACCAGATTTACTTCTCTACCGGTTGCAGCCACGACCCCCAGAACTACGCCAACTACAGCACCATCCGTAGCGGGGCCCAGGTTTCCTTCTGCCGAGGCGACACTGTACTGAACACCGTCACCCTAACCCCCGCGGAGGCCAGCAGCATCCTCTCGAGGGCAGCCCGCTACGAGGTAACCTCGGCCACCTTCAACAACGCCATTCTTAAGAACCTTTGGGCCGACTCCATAAATGCTCGAGGTACCGGCCCCCTGCGCACCGATGGGCTGCTCTACTCGGCCAACGCTATTTTTGGCCTTTCGCAGCGCAAATACTCCAAGCTGAATGGGCGCTGGGATCTGCGGGGCGGGCTGGTCGCAGCCGACACCGGCATCTTTGTACCGGGCCCTGGAGGCGGCATCTCGGGCCTGACCATCTACCACGACAATCGTTTGCGTCCACGTATCGCGACAGGGCAGCAGGCTCAACTTAATCGGGGTATCTGGGAAGTGGTGGGGCAATGAAAAGACTTTCCCCAAAGGGCGTCAGCCTGGTGGAGTTTCTGATCGTGCTGGCGGTGCTCGGCATCCTGCTGGGGGTGGGCTTTGTTTCGCTGCGCTCCTACCAAGAGAGCCTGGCCATCCGCGAAGCAGCTACCCAGGTGGCGACCGAGCTCCTCAACATTCGCCAGCAAGCCCGGCGGCAGTCGGTCAACTTTTCCTTTCAGGCGGACGCTAACAGCAGCACCTACGGGGTCGGGCCCAGCAGCAGCCTCCCTCAGCTCCCACAAAAGACCCTTCCCCAGGGCGTAACCTTCCAGAGCGTACCAGCGGGTGAGGGTCGAGTAACCTTTCTGGCGCCATACGGCATTGTAGATGTAGCGAACAGAACCTACGTCCTGCAAGGGCCTGGCAACCGGATACTCAATGTGCACATTGTGGGCAGCACGGGAAAGGTGGTGGTTCGTGCGCCGTAGCGGATTCTCCTTTGTGGAGGTGATGGTGGCGCTGGCCATCCTCTCCCTGACCATTCTGATCCTGACCTATTTTGGCTCGAGCTTCACCCTTACCCGCAACGCCCAGATCGATACCCAGGCCCAGGCCTTTGCCCGGAGCTACTTTGATAACCTGCGGGCCAGTTGGTCAACTCGTACCACCTTCAATGCGGCCGTGCCTCCTTCGGTAACGCCCCCCGGTGGCTTTAGCAACCCCACCGTAAACGTTGAAAATATCCAGACCATTGGAACCCAGGTGGTGCTGCGTCGGATCACCCTTCAGTTCACCGGCCCGCAAAACCGCCCCTACCGCTTTGCCACCGAGGTGGCCCTGCCTCCCTTGTAAAGGTTCTATGCGTAGAACAGGTATTACCCTCATTGAAATGCTGATCGCTGCTGTCATTGGCGTAGCCATCCTGGCCCTGATTGCCGCCGGGCTGCGCAGCAGCAGCGACAGCCTGCGCTTTGTACAAAACTCCCAGCTCCTCACCGAAGACCTGCGCAACGCGGGCAACCTGGTGAGCGATTATCTGTCTACGGCAGCTTTTATCTATCCTCCGGGCGTGACCCTCACCATTGGAGGCGCGGGCGGCTATACAGTGCGAAACCCCAATACCAACAACAACACCTGGCGCATTGGCCAAGACCCGGCCATTGCCCTGCTTCAGCCCCCCCGGTTGGAGAGCGGGGTAGAGGTAGTAAAGTTTGTAATGATCTACCCCGTTAACCGGGGCTGGGTGGTGAGCCGGGCCAGCGGGGCCGAGAACCCCGGCTCCGACCCCGCCAACAACGACAAGTGGTTGCTGTACATCTACGAGCGCAACCTGGTGGTGGGGAGCAACCGCTTGCCCAACGGGCTACCGGCTACCATTCCCACCGACATTTCAGACAGCACCGGCAATCTGCTGGCCGACTATGTGCAGCCGGGCGGTTTTGTGGTGACTTACAGCGACTGCCTGGGCTTCGACGAGGCGGGCCTGGCCACGCTGGCTCCTTGTCCCGCCGCCCCTGCTGTATCCCTTCGGCCGGAACACAGCGCGGTGAGGGTACGTTTTTCGCTCCAGGGTGAAATCCGCCAGGGTGGGCGAGACTCCCGTGTACCGGCCAATCCGCTGCGCTTCGAGGCGGCTCCCCGCAACCTGCCCAAGCGCTTGACCGATATAACCCTCAACTAGTCGCGCCCAGCCGACAGCACCGCCAGGAAGGCCTCCTGCGGTACGTCTACCTTGCCGATGGCCTTCATGCGCTTCTTGCCCTCTTTTTGCTTTTCCAAAAGCTTTTTCTTGCGGGTGATGTCGCCGCCGTAGCACTTGGCCAGTACGTCTTTGCGCAGGGCCTTGACGGTGGCCCGGGCGATAATCTTGCCCCCGATGGCTGCCTGGATGGGCACCGCAAACTGCTGGCGGGGAATCACCTCCCCCAGCTTGTCCACAATCTCGCGCCCAATGCCATAGGCTTTGTCCTTGTGGGCGATGAAGGCCAGCGCATCTACGGGTTCTTCGTTGACCAAAATGGAGACCTTGACCAGCTCGCCTTCCTGGTAGCCGATCTGCTCATAATCCATGGAGGCATAGCCCCGGCTGATGGACTTCAGTCGGTCGTGAAAGTCGTAGAGGATTTCTCCAAACGGCACCTGGTAAACCAGCTCCACCCGCTTGCCGATGTAGTGCATGTTGACCATTTTGCCGCGCTTTTCTTGCAAAAGCTGCATGATGGAGCCCACGTACTCTTCGGGGGTATAGACCGTAAGTTTGACGTAAGGCTCGTAGATGGCCTCGACTTTGTCCGGGCTGGGCAGCTCGGAGGGGTTGTGAATCTCGATCTCGGAGCCGTCCGAGAGCTTGACCCGGTAAATCACGCTGGGGGCAGTGGAGATGAGGTCGAGGTTGAACTCGCGCTCGAGCCTTTCTTGCACAATCTCGGCGTGCAACAGGCCCAAAAAGCCACAGCGGAAGCCAAAGCCCAGGGCCTCGGAGGTCTCCGGCTCAAAGGAGAGCGCCGCGTCGTTGAGCTTGAGCTTTTCCAGGGCCTCGCGCAGCCGGTTGTAATCCTGGGTGTCGGTGGGGTAGAGGCCGGCAAAGACCACCGGCTTGGCCGGCTGGAAGCCCGGATAGGGAGCCTGGCAGGGGCTCTGGGCCGAGGTGATGGTGTCGCCAACCTGGGCGTCGCCAATCTCGCGGATGGAGGCGGTAATCCAGCCCACCTCGCCGGGGCCCAGCTGCGCCACGGGTTCCAGGGCCCCTGGGCGGAAGACCCCCACCTTGTCCACCTCGAATTCCTTGCCGGTAGACCAGATGCGGATGGTGTCGCCTGGCTTGATGCGGCCGTCCATCACCCGCACATAGGGGATGACCCCCTGGTAGGCATCGTAGATGGAATCGAAGATGAGGGCCTGGGTGGGGTTCTGGGGCGCTCCCGCAGGGGCCGGGATGCGGGCCACGATGGCCTCCAGAATCTCGTCTACCCCCTGGCCGGTTTTGCCGGAGGCAAATACACAGTCGTCGGCGGGGATGCCCAGCACTTCTTCTACCTCGAGGGCCACCTCCAGCGGCTGCGCCCCCGGCAGGTCAATCTTGTTGATCACCGGGATGATGGTGTGCTCGTGCTCCATAGCCAGGTAGAAGTTGGCGATGGTCTGGGCCTCCACGCCCTGGGAGGCGTCCACCACCAACAGCACCCCTTCCACGGCGGCCAGCGCTCGGCTTACCTCGTAGCCAAAGTCCACGTGGCCGGGGGTATCGATCAGGTTGAAGGTGTAGGTTTCGCCGGCTTGGCTCTGGTAAAAAAGCCGCACCGCGCTGGCCTTGATGGTGATACCGCGTTCGCGCTCGAGCTCGAGCGAGTCCAGAAACTGCTCGCGCATCTCCCGGTCCGAGACCGCTTTGGTCATCTGGAGAATCCGATCCGCCAGCGTAGACTTGCCGTGGTCTACGTGCGCAATGATGGAGAAATTTCTAATCCGCTCCTGCACAGCCTATACATTGTAGCCGATACCGCGGGAAACTCTGTAAGCAAAGGCTGCACAAAGCCCAGAATTCGCCGCCTATCGTCGCCAGGTATTGGCATTTACTGCCCATCATCAAGACCAGCTCTCATCAGGTCATTGACACGCTCATCTGGGTTTTGTAATGTTGAGCACGAAGTTCTTTAGCAGTAAATAGCTCCATTGCACCGGGGAGGTTTGAAGTGAAACGACTATGGATAGCAGGTCTAGTAACCCTCGCTTCGCTGGGCCTGGCCCAGACCAAAATTGGTAACTGCGAAGTTACCGGCCAGAAAGGGCAGTTTCCCATCCGTCCTGTCGTTGCAGGTCAGCTCACCGTGCAGACCAACCTGCCGGGGCCCGGTTTCTGGAATGGCGACAGCCCCGCCACCATCAAGGACGGCTTCGAGTACTGCCTGGCAGCCAACATTGCCCACCGCGCCGGGCTGGATAAAGTGGTGGTGCAGAATGTGGCCTGGGATGCTCTGATTGCCGGTCAGACCCGCAACTTCGACTTTGCGCTCTCGCAGATCACCATAACCGAGGCTCGCAAGCGGGTAGTAGACTTCTCCCGGCCCTACTTCTCCTCGGATATCGGGGTCTTGGTGCGGTCTGCCGACAAGGCTAAGTTTAGCGGCCCGGCCAGCCTCAAAACGGCCCGCTTAGGGGTGCAGCAGGCTACGACGGCGGCTAAGTTCCTGAGCGATACCCTCAAGCACCCCCAAAACCTGACCCGGGTCTTCCCCGATGTGGCGGCAGGTTTCACAGCGCTGCGGGCGGGGCAGATAGACGCCTTCATCATTGACACCTCGATTGTGCTGTCCGAGGCAGGCAAGTCGGGCGGGGCGTTGGCAGTGGTAGGCCAGTTCCAGACCGGCGAGAACTACGGAGCCCTTTTTGCCAAGGGCAACGCCAACCGGGCTCAGATTGACAGGATCTTGGAAGCGCTGGAAAAAGACGGCACCCTCAAAAAGCTTTCCCAGACATATCTTGCCAAGGAATGGGGCATTGACCCTACCACCGTGCCGGTCTGGCGGCCTTAGTACAGCGTCGTAGAGATGGCTGTACCTGGGGATTTGCCCTTCTATGGCAACCCCACCCTTGCCCTCCCCTGCTAGGGGAGGGTAGGCAGTGTATGGGGATCCATACGACGCTGCATTAGTTAGGAGTCAATAGCTCATGGTCTACAGCCCTGAGGCTGCGACTTGAGACTTGCGGTAACTGGATGCTGAACCATTGGTTCGCGCTGGGGTGTGGGGATGCACCCCCGGCTTTTTTCGGTAGAATCGTTTATCCATGATGGAGCCAGATTCAAACAGCAAAGAATCGCGGCGGCGTAATCCCACCCTGCCCAGGGATGGCTTTGGTTTTGCGCTGGCAGCGCTGGGGCTGGCTATTTTGCTGATGCTGGCTACGGGGATGGTCATGTGGGGGGTCAAACAGACCATGACCGCCAACCAGTTTCAGGCGCTATGGGCCGATGCCTTGCTGGTATTGGTGGCGCTGGTGCCTCTGGGTCTTTTGCTCCCAGCCAGCCGCAGCCTGGGGCAGTCGCAAGCAGCCCGGCGGGCCTTGCAGAGTGAAAACCTGATTGCAGCCAGGGTTCACAGCGCGGAAGCCCATACCTGGGCCTGGTTTACCCTGGGCTACGCGGGGGCGCTGGTGCTGTTTTTACTGTTTGTACTGTTTTTTATTGCCAACAATGTCGCAGTCGGGCGCACTTTTTTTCAGCTCGAGCTCATCGCCAATTCTTTTGGCCTTATCTTGCAGGCTTTCTGGGTCAATGTGGTTATTTTCTTGTTTGCCGGGTTTTTTTCCCTGATTTGGGGCCTGGTGGTGGCCATTGCCAAGCTGCTGCCCGGCAAACCCGCCCAGCCCATTCGCTTTATTGCTACCTTTTATACCGATGCTTTCCTGAGTCTGCCCTCCATCATCGTGATTTACTTGATTGGCTTTGGCCTGCCTCTCACCGGTATTGGCTTTTTCCGCAGCCTGCCCTTAGAGGCCCTAGCGGTGCTGGCCCTGACCCTGACCTACGGGGCCTATATGGCCGAGGTCTACCGGGCTGGTTTGGAAAGCATCCACCCCAGCCAGTGGGCCGCGGCCCGCAGCCTGGGTCTCTCCTACGGCCAGACCCTGCGCTTTGTGGTGGTGCCCCAGGCGGTGCGGCGCATCATCCCGCCCTTGCTCAACAACTTCATCGGTATGCAAAAAGACACCGCACTGGTGAATGTGGTGGGGGTGATCGATGCTTTCAACCAGGCCCGCATCATTGCCTCCAACGACTTCAACCTGTCTGCTGTGACCACCGTGGCCCTTCTTTTTATCCTCATCACCATCCCCCAGACCCGCCTGGTCGATCGGCTGGTGGAGCGCGACCGGGCCCGCTTTCGGCAGGGGTAGGGGGAAGCGATGATGCGCTCGGACTGCCAACCATTGCCTACCGACCCTTGTTCAGCTTTCGGCCCGGGAGGCCCGGTATGAGCTTTTTAGAAGTTAAGAACGTGGTCAAGCGCTTTGGTTCCAACGAGGTGTTGCGGGGCCTTAACTTGAGTGTAGAGGAGCATCAGGTGGTCTGTTTGATTGGGCCCTCGGGCTGCGGTAAGTCCACCTTGCTGCGCTGCATTAATGGCCTCGAGGAAATCCAGGGAGGCGAGATTCGGCTTCACGGCGACCGCATCACCGGGCCGGGGGTAGACCTAAACGCGCTCAGGCGCGATGTGGGCATTGTGTTTCAGAGCTTCAACCTGTTTCCCCACATGAGCGTACTGCAAAACATCACCCTGGCCCCCACCCAGGTGCTGCGGATGCCCCAGGCCGAAGCCCAGGCCAAAGCCATGACCTTGCTCAAACGAATTGGTCTGGCGCACAAAGCCCAGGCCTACCCCGACCAGCTGTCGGGTGGGCAGCAACAGCGCGTGGCCATTGTGCGGGCGCTGGCCATGGAGCCCATGCTGCTCTTGCTGGACGAGATTACCTCGGCCCTCGACCCCGAGTTGGTCTCTGAGGTGCTGAACCTATTGCGTGAACTGGCCCGGGAGGGCATGACCATGGTTTTGGCCACGCATGAGATGGGCTTCGCCAGGGAAGTGGCCAGCAAGGTCTGCTTCATGTACGAGGGGGTGGTGCATGAAGAAGGGCCACCCCAGCAGATTTTTTCTGACCCGCAGCGCGAGCGCACCCAGCAGTTTTTGGCCAGCATCATCGAGGCCGGGCGTTTATAACAAAAAAACCCGGGTTTCCCCGGGTTTGCTGGCTCCGCGAGCAGGGCTCGAACCTGCGACCATTCGATTAACAGTCGAACGCTCTACCAGCTGAGCTATCGCGGAACGACTCACCGATAGCAGCTAAAAATATAGCAGAGCTTGGTATAGTTGGCAAGCACAGGAGGGGTGTGGCAGGGCTGGTGCATAGAGTAAAACCATACCTTCCTCCCCCAACGGGGAAGGCTAGGTGGGGGCATAATACCCAGCTAGGTCGCCTACCTACGAGCTTTTTTTGCAGCACCAACCGCCTGAAGTGCTCCTGGCTGAGGTTTGCGAAGGTTCATACACCGACCCTGGGGGTGTGATTGGATGGCCTTTGCCAAACCAGCCTGGATTGAATAGAGTAAGAACTTGCTGATATTGGTTTGGTGTATAGGAGTATTCTCATGGCAACCACCCCCTTGGAGGGCCGCGTACCCCCGCATAACCTGGATGCCGAGGCCAGTGTGCTGGGCTCGGTGCTGCTGGATAGTGAGGTGCTGGATCGCCTCGAGGGTCTGCTGGCTGCCGATGCTTTTTACAAGGAAGCGCACCGCAAAATCTGGGAGGCTATGGTAGCGCTGCGGGCCCGGCGCGACCCGGTAGACCTGGTGACGCTCTCCGAGCAGCTTCGCCAGAGCGGAGAACTCGAGCATGTCGGCGGTCTGTCGTACCTGGTGGGGCTCTCGGAGCACACGCCCACGGCGGCCTATGCCGACTACTACGGGCGCATCGTGGCCGAGAAGTGGACGTTGCGCAAGCTGATTATGGCGGCAGGTGAGGCCATGAAGATGGCCTACGACGAGGAGGGGAGCCTGGAGGACATCCTCGACACTGCGGGCCGCAAGGTGCTCGAGGTCTCTACCCAGGGGGCCCGCTCCGAGTTTCAGAGCATGAAGGAACTGGTGCACGAGACCTTCGAGCACATTCAACTGCTGTACGAGAACAAGGGCCAGGTCGACGGTATCAAGAGCGGCTTCCGCGAGCTGGATGGTCTGATTGGTGGACTTACAAGCGGCTCGCTCAACATCATCGCGGCGCGGCCCAGCATGGGTAAAACCAGCTTTGCGCTGACCATCGCGCAAAACGTGGCCCTGCGGGGCGAAGGGGCCGCGGTGGCCATCTTCTCGCTCGAGATGCCGGCGGTGCAACTGGTGACCCGGATGCTTTGCTCCGAGGCCCGCATCGACATGAACCGCCTACGCCAGGGGCAGCTCACCGACCGCGATTTTTCCCGCCTGGTAGATGTAGCAGGCCGCATCTCCGAGGCCGCTATCCTGATCGACGACACCTCCGACATGACCCTGATGGAGCTGCGGGCCCGTGCCCGCCGCCTGCATGCCCAGCACAAGCTGGGGCTGATTGTGATTGACTACCTGCAACTGATGTCCGGCCCGGGCGGCAGCAAGAATGGCGGCGAGAACCGCCAGCAGGAAATTGCCCAAATTTCCCGGGGGCTCAAAGGACTGGCCCGCGAGCTCAACGTGCCGGTAATTGCCCTCTCGCAGCTCTCCCGGGCGGTGGAGTCGCGCCCCAACAAACGCCCCATGCTTTCCGACCTCAGGGAAAGCGGCTCCATCGAGCAAGACGCCGACCTGGTGATGTTCATCTACCGCGACGAATACTACAACCCCCACTCCGAAAAAGCCGGGATTGCCGAGATTATTGTGGGTAAGCAGCGCAACGGCCCCACCGGTACGGTAGAGCTCCAGTTTCATGCCCAGCACGTGCGCTTCAACGACCTGGCCAAAGACGAAATTTGACCGGACTTACCGGCTGTTTGCGGCTAGACTGCGAGCGTGCGACTGGTCTGGCTACTGGTTGTTCTGGCGGGGAGTACCTTCTGGTTTATTCGGGATGTGCAGGCCCGGTCCATCGCCCGCCCGCCTGGGGTGCTGGCTCCTCAAGCGCCCTACCAGGCCCCGCTAAACCCCTGGAACGAGGTACGGCTGGAGAAACCAGGTTACCAGTTCAGGCCGGTGGCCTATTTCGAGCTCGAGGCCCGCGTGCTTTCGAAGCGCCTCTACCGCTACGACGCGGCTGCCGCCATTTCCCCAGTTGACCTGGCTTTGGGCTGGGGCCGCATGTCCGATATCGCGGTGATCAGCAAGCTGAACATCCGTCAGTCGGATCGCTTCTACTTTTATGCCTGGAGCCAGGAGCCGCCCATCCCGCCAGGGGAGATTGTGGTCAGCAGCGCAAACATGCACCTGATTCCGGCCAACGACAACATCCGTGAGCGTCTGGAGCGGGTCAAACCTGGCAATCTGGTGAAAATCAAAGGCTACCTGGTCAATGTGAGCGGCCCCGATGGTTTTTTCTGGAAAACCTCCACCATTCGTCATGACACCGGCAACGGGGCCTGCGAGATTGTCTGGGTGGCCGACCTTATCGTGAAGTAGTTTGCCAGCCTTTCATAGCCCCGCCTTTTTGCTACAAATGCACTATCATACACCCTATCTGCCATGTGGTGTATGTTATTTACATAACCCAGGGGTGGGTGTTATAGTGCTCGGATGGACAGGATTATCGTCCGGGGAGCCAAAGAGCACAACCTGAAGAACATTACCGTTGAACTGCCCCGGGGGCAGTTCATCGTCATTACGGGGGTCTCGGGCTCGGGCAAGAGCACTTTGGCCTTCGACACCATTTACGCCGAAGGGCAGCGCCGCTACGTGGAGAGCTTGTCGTCGTATGCGAGGCAGTTTTTGGGAGTGATGGAAAAGCCCGACGTGGAGAGCATTGAGGGGCTTTCCCCGGCTATTTCCATAGACCAAAAGACCACCTCGCACAACCCACGCTCCACGGTGGGCACCGTAACCGAGGTACACGACTACCTGCGCCTTCTGTTTGCCCGTGTCGGCACCGCCTACTGCCCCCACTGCGGGCGCCCCATCGAGCGGCAGTCGGCCTCGGAGATTACCGACCGGCTCTTCCGCCAGCCCGAGGGAACCAAAGCCATCCTGATGGCCCCGGTGGTGCGGGGGCGCAAGGGTGAGTATCGCAAGGAGTTCCAGCAACTACAAAAAGAGGGCTACGCGCGGGTGCGGGTGGACGGGGTGATCTATACCCTGGAAGAAGCCCTGGGGTTGCGGCTAGAGAAGTACGAGAAGCACGACATTGACCTGGTGGTAGACCGGGTGGTCTTGAAGCCAGAGGAACGTGCCCGCATCGCCGAGTCGGTGGAGCTGGCGCTGTTGCGGGGTGAGGGGCTGATGCGGGTTTTGTACCCCGATACGGGCAAAGAAGAGCTTTTCTCGGAAAAGTTTGCCTGCCCGGAGCACGGGAGCGTGTTGGAGGAGTTGGAGCCCCGTATCTTTTCCTTCAACGCGCCCTACGGGGCCTGCCCGGACTGCTCGGGCCTGGGCTATAACCAGGTCTTCGACCCCGAGCTGGTGGTGAACCCCGAGCTCTCGCTGGCCGAGGGGGCCATCATCCCCTGGAGCAAGGGCCGCGACAACGGTAAGGGCTACCTGTGGGATCGCCTGCGGGCGCTCTCGGAGCACCTGGGCTTCGACATGAAGACCCCCTTCAAACAGCTTTCGCCAGAGGCCCAGCGAGCGGTGCTGTACGGCCTGCCCGAGCCTTTCGAGGTGGTCTTCCGGCGCAACGGGCGCGAGACCATGCGCTTTATGGTGAGCTACGAGGGGGTGATTCCCTGGCTCGAGGGCCGCTACAACGAGACCGAGTCCGAAGGGCTGCGCGAGGCCCTGGAAGCCTACATGACCCTCAAGGCCTGCCCGGCCTGCGGGGGAACCCGCTACAAGCGCGAGGTGCTCTCGGTGCGGATGGGGCAGTTTAACATTGCCGAAGTTTCTAACCTGCCGGTGCGCGAGGCCAGGCAGTTCTTCCAGGCGGTGGCCCACAACAACCTGATGGAGGTGGGAGAGAAGCTTAAGCCCTTTCGCATCCCCCTCGAGGGCCTGGCCGAGCCCCTCGAGTACCGCAACCTGAACGAGTTCCAGATGCAGGTGGCGGCCCCCATCTGGCGCGAGATTTACAGCCGCCTGGGCTTTCTGGAGGATGTGGGCCTGGACTACCTGACCCTCGACCGTGCGGCCAACACCCTCTCGGGCGGCGAGGCCCAGCGTATTCGACTGGCTACCCAGGTGGGTTCGGGCCTGACCGGGGTGCTCTATGTACTGGACGAGCCTTCCATCGGGCTGCACCCCCGCGACAACCAGCGTCTGCTTTCCACCCTCAAAAAGCTGCGCGATCTGGGCAACACCCTGCTGGTGGTGGAGCACGACGAAGAAACCATGCGCGAGGCCGACTGGATTGTGGATATGGGGCCGGGGGCCGGGGTGCACGGGGGCGAGGTGGTGGCCGAAGGGCGGCTCGAGGACATCCTGGCGCATCCAGAAAGCCTGACCGGGGCCTACCTGCGCGGCAGCAAACACATCCCGGTGCCCGGGATCCGCCGAAAAGGCAACGGCAAGTGGCTGGTGGTGAAGGGGGCCCGCGAGCACAACCTGAAAGGCGTTAACCTGAAAATCCCCCTGGGCAAGTTTGTGGCCATTACCGGGCCGTCGGGGTCGGGGAAATCTACCCTCGTTCACGACATCCTTTATGCCGCGCTGGCTCGAGACCTGATGCGGGCCAAGGCCATTCCGGGCCGCTTCGAGGGCCTCGAGGGCATCGAACACCTGGACAAGGTCATCGAGATTGACCAGTCGCCCATCGGCCGAACCCCCCGCTCCAACCCGGCCACCTACACCGGCATCTTCGACGAAATCCGCGACCTCTTCTCCAAGACCCCCGAAGCCCGCAAGCGCGGTTACGAGGCGGGGCGCTTCAGTTTCAACGTCAAGGGAGGGCGCTGCGAGGCCTGCAGCGGTGACGGCACCAAAAAGATCGAAATGCTGTTCCTGCCCGACCTCTACGTGCAGTGCGAGGTGTGCAAGGGTAAGCGCTACAATAAAGAGACCCTGGAAGTGAAGCTCCGCGGGAAAAACATCGCCGACGTTCTGGACATGACCGTAGAGGAGGCGCTGGGCTTCTTTGAGAACATCCCCACCATTGCCCGCAAACTGCAACTGATGGTGGACGTGGGCCTGGGCTACATGAAGCTGGGCCAACCATCCCCTACGCTTTCGGGCGGCGAGGCCCAGCGCATCAAACTCTCCACCGAGCTCGGCCGTCGCTCCACCGGGCGCACCTTGTACATCCTGGATGAGCCCACCACAGGCCTGCATTTCGAGGACACCGCCAAGCTGCTCTCCGTCCTGCACCGCCTGGTCGATGGGGGCAATACCGTGGTGGTGATCGAGCACAACATGGATGTGGTTAAGACCGCCGACTGGGTAGTTGACCTGGGCCCCGAAGGCGGCGCACGGGGGGGCCAGATTGTGGCCGAAGGCACCCCCGAGGAGGTAGCCCGCACTTCCAGCCCCACCGGGGCTTTCCTGGCCCGGATTCCCGAGATCAGGCAGAAGGTGGGCGTAGCGGCGGACTAAACCAGCGGGGTGCTCAGGCCGTAGGCTTCCAGCATCCGAAACATCAGCTCCCGGGCTTCTTCATCCTCGGCGTAGTTGACGGTGTCACTGGAAATCACTAGCACCGGCGAGAGGTCGTAGGCCCCAACCCAGGCTTCGTAGAGGCGGTTAAGCGAGGCCAGGTACAGGGTGGGGATGCTTTGCTCATAGTCCCGTCCCCGGCGGGCAATATGGGCTTGCAGGGTTTCGACCGAGGAGCGCACATAAATCAGCAGGTCGGGTTTGCGCAACGCCGGAGCAATGCCTTCGTAGAGAGCCAGGTAGGTCTGCCAGTCGCGCTCGGAGAGATGGCCCTCGAGCCACAGGTTCTGGGCGAAGATAAAGGCGTCCTCGAAGATGGTGCGATCCTGCACCACATGCTGGGCAGGGTTGATCTGCTCGAGGTGCTGCTTTAGCCGCTTGGCCAGGAAAAAAACCTGCGACTGAAAGGCCCAGCGCCCCATGTGGGCGTAGAAGTCGGCCAGGTAGGGGTTCTCGTCCACGGCCTCGTAGACCGGCAAAAGCCCATAGCGCTCAGCCAGCAGTCCCGTCAGGGTAGACTTACCGGAGCCAATGTTGCCTGCAATCGCGATATACATGGGGGTTGAGGGTCAAGCATCGGGGGTCTAGGGCCAAAAAACCAGGCGTACTAATTTCAAGAGCGCTCGAGACCCGCAGGGCTTGCGGCAGGGTCGGGATGCCCCGGATTGGCTGCCGAGATGCCCAGTCTCTCCTGTACGCGCCGCACCACCCAGTCCCGGTCGGCTTCGCGCTCGGCAAAGTCGAACTCCTGGGTATCCAGCACCCACAAGGGATGGGGGTAGGTAGCGAAGTGGCGCTCGTAGAACTCGCTCAGGCGGGCCAGGTACTCGGCCTCCATCTGCTTCTCGAAGACCCGCCCCCGGCGGCGGATGCGCTCCAGTATGACCGGCAGGGGGGCCCGCAGGTAGAGGGTCAGGTCGGGGGTGGGCAGCTTGGGCGAGAGGTGGGTGTAGAGGTCGTTGTACAGCTCCCACTCGGCCCCGCTCAAGTTCATGGCAGCAAAAATTGCGTCCTTGTCAAACAGGTAGTCGGCTACCACCCCTCGCGCAAACAGGCTGGGCTGCGAGAGGGGCAGCAGTTGCTTGTAGCGCGAGAGGAGGAAAAACACCTGCACCTTAAAGCCGTAGCGCACCGGATCCTGATAGAACAGGGGCAAAAAAGGGTTCTCCTCCACCACCTCATGCAAACTCTCGGCCCCCAGCCGCTCGGCCAGCAGCCGGGCCAGGGTGGTTTTGCCCACCCCAATCACACCCTCGATCGCGATATACATCGTGCTATAGCGTCCAGGGTTGAGGGCCGAGTGTCAAGGGCCGTTTGTGTTCGAGCGCTTAACCCTCGGCCCTCGGCAGGCGCATCAGCGCCTGGCAATCATGGTCAGGCTGACGTCCAGCCGCCGTCCGTTGCGCCAGATGGTGAGGTTGACCCGGTCGCCCGGGCGGAAACGGGCGATGGTCTGGGTCACCTCGCTGGCATTGCGCATGGTGCGGCCATTGACGGCCAGGATGATATCGCCCAGGCTGACCAGTTTGCCGCGCTGGTCGCGCTGGGCCTGGCGCAGGCCGGCCCGTGCGGCGGGGCCGCCGGGTTGCACCTTTTCAATCATGGCCCCGCGGGTGGAAAGCAGGCCCACCCGCCCCAGCAGGATGGGGTCGAGCTCGCCCAGGTCGAGCAGGGTAGCGCCCAGGTTGCCCCGCTGGGGCACCCCAAAGCGCTCGAGGTCGTTCACACTTTGCCGCACCAGGTCGCCCGGAATGGCCACCCCCACCCCGCCCACCCCGCTCAGGTCGCCCAGCGTGGCGTTGGCCACCCCCACCACCCGGCCCTGCAAATCCAGCACCGGCCCCCCCGAGTTGCCCTGCACGATGCGGGCATCGGTGAAAAGCAAATCGCCAATTTCCGCCCCCACTTCGGGGTCGAGGTCGTTTTTCTCCGCAGCGGTGGGGCCGGTTCCTGCCAGAATGCCGTAGGAGGACAGGTTGCGCTGTCCAAAGGGGCTGCCGATGACCACCAGACCCATCCCCACCGGCAAATTTTGTGAACTGCCGAAGGAAAGCTGGGCCGGAGCCGTCACCCCCTGCACGGTCAGGATGGCGATATCAATGCCTTTGTCCACCGCAAACACCTGGGCCGGGAAGGAGCGTCCATCAAAGAGCTCCACGCTGATGTCGCGCAAGTCCTGCACCACATGGTAGTTGGTGATGATGCGGCTGGGTGCATAAAAAAAGCCCGAGCCGTTGGTGGGGCCTTCGTTGCCGGTCTGGGGGTCGCGCAGGATGCCAAAAATCTTGACCACGGCAGGTAAAGCCCGGCGAATCACCTCCACCCGGGCCACCTCCTCGGGGGTGGTCAGGCGGGGCGCTTGAGCAAAAGCCGGGGTCAGGGCCAACAGGGTCAGGAGGGCAATCGTGCGCTTCATCGGCAAACCTTTTTCATTCTCATATGCCGATGGTGAGTAATCAATAGCCGTTCCTCAGAAACCCCCTAAAGTGGGGTTTTGCTTATTTGCAGCAGGGTTTTGTAAGCCCAAAAGCGCTTTAGGGGCGTTCAAGAAACCTTAATCCTGCGAGTCTACATGACCTCCGGAGCCTGCAAGCCCAGCAATTCCAAACCCTGTTTGAGGGTTTGACGCAAGGCTTTGACCAGCTCCAAGCGTATGCCGCGCAGCCCTGGAGGTGCGGTCAGAACGGGGGTAGCGGACTTTCCATCTGGGGTCTTGGCATTGTAAAAGCTGCTCCAGGCCGCGGCCAGCTCGAGCAAATACTGCGCCAGGATATGCGGAGCCTTGTTGCGGGCGGCGTCCTGCACGGCCTCGGGGAAGCGCAGGATGTTTTTCGCCAGAATGACCTCGTAGGCGGTGGCCTGGGCGTAATTGGCTTCTTCCTGCAAAACCCCCTGCTCATCGGCTTTGCGCAGAATAGAACCGGCCCGGGCGTAGGCGTACTGGATGTAGGGGCCGGTATCGCCCTCAAAGCTCAGGGCCTGGTCGTAGCGGAAGTCAATCTGCTTTTTGGCCTCGGTTTTTAGCATGGCAAACCGCACCGCGCCCACCCCGATCTGCTCGGCGGCCTCCTCCGGGCTGGGGTGGTCGGGGTTTTTCTCGGCAATCACTTTCAGCACCCGCCGGACGGCCTCGTCCATCACCTCATCCACCGAGACCACAATGCCCTTGCGCCCGGACATCTGCTTGCCCTCGAGCAGTACCGTCTCGTAGGCCAGGTGAAAGCACTTTTCGGCCAGGTCGTGCCGGCCCTCGACCTCGAGGGAAGCCTGCACCACCCGCAGGGCATGGCTCTGGCGGGCATCCACCACGTTGATGGTCTCGCTGGCCCCGCCAAAGGGCATAACCGTTCCATTGGGGTGGGTGCTATAGAGCCGGGCGCCGCTGGGCTGGGTGTCGTACTCCACAAACTTGATGCCCTCCAGCAGGCCCATCTTCCAGAACTGCAGGGCGATGTCCTTGGCGGTGTAGGTGCTGGTACCGTTGGAGCGAATGAGCACCAGGTAGGGGTCTTCCAAACCCGGAATGAAGGCGCTGGTGTCCATGACCAGGGCCCCGGCGTACTTGCCCTCGGTGGGGCGGGAGACGTAGGGGGAGCCCTCGAGGGCCTTCATGGCCTGTCCCAGCAAGCCCTCGCGCACGATGTCCGACTCCCACACCAGCGCGTCGTACTCGGCCCCCAGGCGGTACATGGTCTGGAGCTGCGAGCGCAGGATTTTGTCTACCTCAGGCCGTAGCTCGCCCGCCTCGAGCCGGTGCAGGGTCTCCTGTACCCCTTGTTCGATAACCGCTTTTTTGTCGGGGTTTTCCATGGCCTGGTGTAGCCGCACGTAGGCCTCGCCTACCCAGTGGTCGTATTTGACGTGGGCGGGGGCCTTGTCCAGGCCGAAATACCGCAGGGCATAGAGGCTCTCGGCGGCCTGCCGTCCGGTGTCGTCGATGTAGTTCATGACCTCTACCTCGCGCCCGGCAAAGCGCAGGATGCGCGAGAGCGAGTCGCCCAGGCAGATGTTGCGCAGGTGTCCCACGTGCAGCTCTTTGTTGGGGTTGACCGAGGTGTGCTCCAAGAGCACCTTGCCCCCGGTTCGCGGGAAGGGAGCCAAGGGCAGCGTGGCGGTCTGCACCAAAAAAGCGGGGTCTAGCTCAAAGTTCAGGTAACCTCCTACCACAAAGGTGCGCTTGACCCAGGCAGGTAGCTGGATATTCTGCACCAGGTCGGCGGCGATCTGCGGGGGGGCTTTGCGCAGGGTGCGGGCCAGGCTCATGGCAATGGGCGTTCCGTAGTCGCCTTCTTTGTCCAGAGGGGTTTCCTGCACAACTATTTCGGGCCATTCCTGCAAACCCAGGGCCTCCAGGGCCTGAGCGATGGTTTCTTTGAGCTGAGCTTTGATACCAGGGCGATGGGCTAACACCGCAATAGGATAGCAGAAAGATTCACCTTTGCCCGCCTGGAGCGTTAGTATGGGCCTGTGAAGCCTCTGGAACACCTGCAATCCCAACTGCCCGCCATTCTTCAAGACCTGGAAGCCATTGTCACCCTCGAGGCCCCCTCCCACGACCTCCCCGGCCTGGACAAGGTAGCCCGCTGGATTGCCCGGCACTTCGAGCCCTTTGGAACCCTGGAGCGCGAGGAGACCGCCAACGGCCCCATGCTGCGGGTACAGATGCCTGGCTCCGGCAAAAAGGTGCTGGTGCTCTGCCACTTCGACACGGTGCATCCGGTGGGGGTCTTTGCCGTGCCCTGGAAGATTGAAGGCGAGCGGGCCTACGGCCCCGGCGTCTACGACATGAAAGGCAACATCGTGCAGCTTTTGTGGGCCTTGCGCACCAACCAGGCCCTGGGGCTGGGTTTGCCGGCCCTCGAGCTTCTCTTCACCCCCGACGAGGAGGTGGGTTCGCAGGCTTCGCGGGCGGCCATCGAGGCCGGGGCTCGGCGCAACGACCTGGTGCTGGTGCTGGAGGCGCCCATGGGCAACGGCGACCTCAAGGTAGCCCGTAAGGGGGTGGGTCAGTATCGGCTCACCGCCCACGGCAAGCCCGCCCACCAAGGCGTCGAGCCCGAGAAGGGCATCAACGCCATCGTCGAGCTGGCCCACCAGATTCCCAAAATTGTGGCCCTGCAAGACTGGGACAGGGGCACCACCCTGGGGCCCAACGTCATCAAGGGCGGGACGACCAGCAACGTGGTGGCGGCCTCGGCCTGGGTAGACATCGACCTGCGGGCCTGGACCATGGCCGAGGCCGAGCGGGTGGAGCGCGCACTCCAGGCCTTGCAGCCGGTTTTGCCGGGGGCGTCGCTCTCGCTCGAGGGCGGTCTGAACCGTCCCCCCATGGAGCCTTCCCCGGCTTCGCTCGAGCTCTTCGAGATGGCCCGGCGCATCGGGGCCGAGGTAGGGCTGCAGCTAGGCCCTGGAAGGGTAGGGGGCGGCTCAGATGGCAACTTTACGGCGGCCCTGGGCGTACCCACCCTGGACGGGCTGGGCTTGTTCGGCGAGGCGGCCCACCAGCTTAGCGAGAATGTCTACATCCCGCAAATTCCGGCCCGCATCGCCCTGCTGTGTGGCGTTCTGGACGAACTCTCCCGATGAAGCTCTCGCCTAGCGCGCAAAAGGTACAGGACGTCTTGCATCAGAAAGGCTTCGGCCACCTGCGGGTGCAGGAGCTCTCCGCCTCCACCCGTACCGCCCAAGAAGCCGCCAACGCCGTGGGCTGCACGGTGGGCCAGATTGTCAAATCGCTGATTTTTCGGGGGGCCATTAGTGGACAACCCTATTTACTGCTGGTCTCGGGGGCCAACCGGGTAGACACCCACCGCATCGAAGCAGACCTGGGGGAAAAGCTGGTCAAGCCCGATGGCGACTACGTGCGCAGCGTGACTGGCTTTGCCATTGGAGGGGTGCCGCCGGTGGGCCACGCCCAGCAACTAGAAGCCCTGATTGACCCCGATCTGTTGCAATATGAGCGCATCTATGCCGCTGCCGGTACTCCTTTTGCCCTCTTCGGCCTTTCCCCAAATGAACTGCTGGCCCTGACCGGAGGCCGCATAATGCGAATGACTTAGCGCCCATTCGAAACTACCTGTGGGAATGTGTGGGCTGGGAGCCACGTATGATACCAGATTCGTTTGATTCGTTACCGAACGGTAATCAATCAACCCGGCCAAAGTTATCCGCATAGCGGAGGGCGCAAGCCCCTTGGAAGGGAGACGCTTTTTTCGCCGACCGACAGGGAGGGGTGTGCTCTAGGATTCAAAAAGACCGTCTCTGGGGCTTTTGATTCTTTAAACTGTCTTTTTGACGGTATGAGTTGGACGCCTTCAGCAGAACCAAAGAAATGGTGCGATAAGCTATTGATATGTTTGGTTTGTTTCGCAAACCGGATGAACACGTGCAGCGCGAGGGTGATACTGCTTTCCGGGTGCGGGTTCGTACCGTGCGCAGTGGCGAAATTGTGGAGCTACGCCTCACCAAGGGCAACGAAATTTCCGCCTCCGACGAGGGCGGGTACTACGTGCGCAAGATTGTTGTCTCGCCGCAGCATCTCGACCGGGCCGTGCTGGAAATCTGGTTCGACCACGCCTATCGCCCCAAGCGCAAGGTGGTAGAGGGGGGTGAGCTGGTTCCCATCAAGGAATGGACGTGAAAAACCCCTACCGGCAGGGTAGGGGTTCTTGCAAAGGCAGTTTTACTGCAACTCGTCCTCGAGGTTGTCCATCAGTCGCCGGGCGGTACTGGTCTGCTCTTCGCCGACAAAGCTTTCCTCGCTGATGGTGGGATAGGCGCGACGTCCACCGCCAGTGCGCTCGAGCTGGGACTGCAACTCGCGCAAGTCCAGGTAGCGGTCGCTCTGATTGCGCAGCTCGAGGTCGGTCAGTTCGGGCACCCCCAGCAGGTGAATCTCCTTGCCCTGGGCTCTGAGGGCCGAGAGGGTATGGGCTAAGTCGCCCGAGCCGCTGGCTACCACCGCGCGCTCCCAGCGGGGCGCGGTGATGAGCAAGTCGGTGGCGATCATGGCCTCGAAGCGGGGGTCGCCGTGGGTTTCCCGGCTGCGCACGGTGTAGCCCATGAACACCAGCGCGTCAAGGAATTTCTGCTGACGCTCATCGTTGCTGTCCGTGACGGGGGCGTAATAGAAGGCGTTGTAAAGGTCCTCGGGCTTGGAGAAAACCCCAATCGCCTTCCGGTGGTCAATGTTCCACCCCAATCGCTTGGCCGCATCGTACATGTAGGAGCCGTCAATAAACAAAGCCGTCTTCATCTTATTTAGTCTCGCTTCCTGTCTGCGGAGGGGCAATCCGCTACCCTAGATGTGTATGCTACATCTAGACGGCCCAATCTACTATCTCGGTTCGCTTGTGCGACCGTTGCTGATTCAGACAGGGCCACCCCTAGCTCTGCTCTTTACATCATGCGACATTGCGGGTCAATTTCCAAGCGCTGTAACGGGTTTGGGCAACCTCGAGGTGCAACAAATACTGGACTGGCGCGGTAAAGAAGAGTTCTTCAAGGCATTGCTGCTGCAAAGTATCGAGGTCTATTTGCTCGACCCCAACCCCCGCCAGCCTTTGCGAGCTTCACGCCATGCCGTGCGCGCTGCGCTGGTCTACGTGCAAAGCCACAAGAACCAAACTGCGTGTTTGTGAGATGGGTCAGCCGATGTAAAGATGCCGGGCTCGAGGCTGAAGGCGCGCCTTTGAGCAGGCGTTATTCAAACTCAGTGCAAGGTTATGCAGCCGGCTTGAAGGGTACTCCCAGGGGCTTGATTGATCTCGAGGAAGCTGCCTCAAACTTCCAAAACCACCTTGCCAAACACCCGGCGCTCTTCCAGCAGCCGGTGTCCCTCGGTGGCCTGTGCGAGGGGCAGCGTGGCCCCCACGATGGGCTTGAGCCGGCCCTCGGCCACCCAGCGGAGAATGGGGAAGAGGCGACTCTTGGAACCCATGGTGGAGCCAAAAATGGAAAGCTGCCGGTAAAAGACATGAGCGAGGGGGGTTGTGGCTTCGTACCCCGAGGAAGCCCCCACCAAGCAGATGCGCCCACCCCAGGCGGTAGCCTTGATCACCCCTTCCCAGTACTGCACCCCGGTATGGTCCACCACCGCGTCGGCTCCCTTGCCGCCGGTGAGTCGGCGGACTTCTTTGAACCAGTCCGGATAAGCGTAGCTGACCGTTTCGTCCGCACCCAGCGCCCTGGCCTGGGCCAGCTTCTCCTCGCTGCTGGCGGTGGCGATGACCCGTGCCCCATATAGCTTGGCAATCTGAATGGCGGCCACCGAGACCCCCGAACCGGCAGCCATCACCAGCAGGTCCTCGCCTGGCCTGACCTGGAGCTTGTCCACCACCATCTGCCAGGCGGTCAGGAAGGTGAGGGGCACCGAGGCGGCCTCGACCCAGCTTAGGTTGGCCGGTTTGGGCAGGATGTTGGCCGCCGGTACACTCACCAGCTCTGCATAGCCGCCCCAGCGGTGTTCGCCTAGAATTTGGTACTTGGGGCAAAGGTTGTCCTGCCCGCTTAAGCAGCGCTCGCAGCGGCCGCAGGAGACCCCAGGGTTCAGCACCACCGCATCCCCCGGCGTCAGGCCCTCCACACCGGCCCCCACGGCTTCCACCACCCCGGCCACATCGGCACCCAGGATGTGCGGAAGCGGCAGTTTGGGGCTGGCCACCCCCTTGCGCACCCAGAGATCCAGGTGGTTGAGGGCCACGGCTTTTACAGCCACGCGAACCTGCCCGGCCTCTGCTGCCGGCTCGGCCAGTTCACCAAAGCGCAAAACCTCCGGGCCGCCCCTGGCCTCCATCCAGACCGCTCGCATAGGGGCGATTGTGCCACCGGATGCTACAGAACGTCAAATCTCAGCTGCCTGCAACCCGCGTGCCTGCTGTGCCTTCCAGCACCCCTTGCAAGATGCCCGGGCTTCCCCTGGCAATGGTGGCCCAGGGAGCGCCTTTGCTGAGGGCATTCAGGGCGGCCTCGACCTTGGGAATCATGCCGCCGGATATGGTGCCGTCCAGGATTAGGGCCTGTACCTGCGACGCGCTGAGTTCGGCGAAGCGGCTGCTGGGGTCTTTGGGGTCGCGCAGCACCCCCACCACATCGGTCAGGAAGACTGCCGGCAGGTGTAGCGCCCCGGCGATGGCCCCGGCGGCGGTGTCGGCATTGATGTTGAGGGGGCCCTGGGCATCGAGGCCGATGGGGGCGATCAGGGGGGTCAGGCCTGCTTGCAGCAGTTTTTCCAGAACCGGGGTGTTGACACGGGTGACCTCGCCCACCCGGCCCAGTATGGGGTCTAGCGGGCGGGCCTCGAGCAGACCTGCATCGCGCCCTGTCAGGGCCACGCTGGGCCGCCCGCGGCGCGAGAGACCCTCGGCCAGTTGTTTACCCAGGGTGGTGAGCACCATCTCCACCACTTCCATCTGCTCGGGTGGGGTAATTCGCAACCCCTGGTAAAAATGGGTCTCGAAGCCCATGCGGTTCAGCCACTCGCCAATGCGGGGGCCGCCGCCATGCACCAACACCAGCGGGCCGGGATAGCCCCCGATTTCATCCAGCAACTCGCCTGCTTCCTTGAGGCTACCCCCAATTTTTACCAGCAAAGCCGGTTCCATGGCGTCCATCATACCCAGTGCGCGGTTTTGGCTTGGCTTGACACGTCCAGAGGCCGGTGTTACCCTTTTGAATGCGCTTGCGTGAGTAAGCGGCAAACAAGGGCGATTAGCTCAGCGGGAGAGCACACGCTTCACACGCGTGGGGTCGTAGGTTCAAATCCTACATCGCCCACCAAGAGGGCAACCGAGGCCACAAAGGTCTCGGTTATTGCATTTATCCTCCCAGCGCCTTCCTGAGCCCCTCCACCGCCCTCCGCAAATCGCGCACCTCCGCTTCCAGGGCTTCCACCCGGCTTTCCAGCTCACTTTTTTCCTCTACCCGGACGATGGGGGCCGGGGTTCCGGCCAGGAGGTGGGCATAGCGCACCTCGCGCTCGCCGGGCTGGCGCTCCAATTGTGTCACCAGCGGCTGGGGGGCCAGGCCAATCAGGGTTTGCAGCACCGCCTCGGCTTCCTGGAGCGAGGCAAACTTGTGGTTCATGCTCTCGGCGCGGGCCCGCAGTTCGCCCAGGGTTTGCGGGCCACGCAGCATCAGGAGGGCCATCACGATGGTGGCAGGGGCCTCGAGCCGGTACTCCCGATCCAGAAACTGCCGGTATTTGGGTGCCCGCGCGCCGTGCTCGCGGAACATGCCACACAGCCGCTTGCGCTGTAGCGAGTCCAGGGCTTCGCGCACCTCGGCTTCGCTCAGCTGGGTGACCGGATTGCGGTTGTTTTTTTGGTTGGCCCCCAGCCGTATGGCGTTCTCGGTCATGGGGTAGTAGTCGGGGGTAGCGTACTGCTTTTCGATCAGGGTGCCCAGCACCCGCACTTCGGCCTCACTCAGAAGGTTCACGGATAGGATTTTATGTTATGCAGATGCCTTTGCAAGCGGTTGTAGCTAATACTGCATGAAAGCACATTCACGATTTATTTTTTACATTCTGAACCAATCGGTTAACTGCTTGTAAAGATGTTTGAAACGGAGGTAGTGCTCATGGTAGCTAATGCCAGAAGGGGTCATGCTGGTGGGCAAAGGGCTTGGGGGGGTGTGCACTGTGGTTCCTATAGCCCGCGCTGCCAGCACAGCTGCGCCCTTTCCAGATGCCGAGGGAATGGGGTTGGGTTGTAAAGGGCAGCCCAGCACATCGGCCAGCATCTGTTGCCAGAAGGGATGGGTGCTACCCCCGCCGGCCAGCCGCAAGGGGCTATGGGGCGCGACGGCCTCTCCTAAAGCCTCGAGGCCGTCGCGCAGACTGAAGGCCACCCCCTCGAGGGCAGCCCGCATCAGATGGCCCCGCTGGTGGTGTCGGCCCAGCCCAGCCCAGACCCCCCGGGCCAGGGGGTCGAGATGGGGGGTGCGTTCCCCGGTCAGGTAGGGGAGAAAGGTAAGCCCTTCACACCCAGGCGCTACCGATTGAGCCTCTTGGTAAGCCTGCTCCCAGTTCAGGCCGAGCAGTGCTCGTACCCACTCCAAGGCCAGCCCGGCGTTCTGTATGGCGGCCATGGCGTACCATTGTCCGGGAAGGGCTGCCCGGAAGAGGTGCGTGCGTAGGGTGGGGTCTACTTTGGCTTCGGCCAGCAACACGGTGAGTTGCGCCCCGGAGCCCACCGTAAGCTGGGCCTCGCCTAGTTTCAAACCACAGCCCAGAAGAGCCGCGGCAGTATCGGCGGCCCCGGCGGCTACCGGAATCCCGGTCGGCAGGCCCAGATGCCGGGCCGCCTCCGGCCCCAGGTATCCGGCAATCTCGGCAGAGCCTACCAAAGGGGGGAAGAGATCGGGGCGCAGGCCCAGGGCTTCCATGACCTCAAAGGCCCAGGTGTCGGCCAGGAGGTCGTAGAGAAAGGTGCCCGAGGCATCGGAGGGCTCGCTGTGGGCCTCTCCTGTGAGCCAAAGGCGCAGCCAGTCTTTGGGCTGGAGCGCCCAACGGGCTTTTTGATAAAGCGCTTCTTCGTGGGTTTTCAACCAGAGCAGGCTGGCGGCGGCCATGCCCACTGCCGGGGGATTGGCCAGGCGATGCCGCAGCCTGTCGGGTAGGGCTTCCAGGGCCTGTAGCTCCTGGGTGGCGCGGCCATCTGCCCAGAGGATGGCCGGTCGCAGGGGACTGCCGTTGGCATCTACTAGCACGACGCCGTGCATCTGGCCCGAGAGTCCAACGGCCAGTACTTTGTCGGCATGCCCCTTTACAGCCCTGCGGGCAGCCTCACCCACCGCCTGCCACCAGTTTTCGGGGTCGGACTCGGCCCAGCCGGGTTTGGGGGCGTTTACGGGATAGGCCTGGCTGGCCTCGGAAACGACGGTTCCACCGCTCGAGAGCAGCAAAGCCTTGCAGGAGCCGGTGCCCAGATCGATGCCTAAAAACACAACACCAACTTACTCTGTATGGGAATATGTCGTGTAGTACCCCAGGTGTCGAAATTATGCCAGCGCCTCGGGGTTTAGCTCGGCGGGGCTTTTGGCGCCGGTCATCACCGCCACCGTGTCGGACATGCTGATTTTTTTGGGGTTAACCACGGCGGCCCGTTTGCCCAGGCGCTGAATGTGAATGCGGTTGGCAATTTCAAAAACATGGGGCATGTTGTGGCTGATAATGATGACCGGCAGCCCGCTGTCGCGTACTCGCCGGATGAGCTCGAGCACCATGTTGCCCTCCTTTACCCCCAGCGCTGCGGTGGGCTCGTCCATAATCACCACATGCCGGGCAAAAGCCGCACTGCGGGCCACTGCTACCCCTTGCCGCTGACCGCCCGAGAGGGTCTCGACGGCCTGGCTCATGGAGCGAATGCCGATCTTCAGGTCTTGCATATCGGTAATGGCTTCCTCAAGCATCTTCTTTTTATCGACCCAGCGAATCAGGCGGGCAAACCAGCCAGGACGCAGAATCTCCCGGCCTAAAAAAAGGTTCTCGGCAATGGTCATGGCCGGGGCCACCGCCAGATCCTGGTAGACCGTCTCGATGCCGTTCTTGCGGGCGTCGATAGGGCTTCTGAAGTGTACCCGTTTGCCGTCCAGGTATATTTCGCCCGAGTCCGGAACGATGGCCCCCGAAAGGGCCTTGATCAGGGTGGACTTGCCCGCGCCGTTGTCCCCGATCACTGCCAGAATCTCACCCTCGCGCAGTTCAAAGTCGGCGCCGTCCAGGGCGGTAACATGCCCGTAGCGTTTGACCAGACCCCGGGCCTCGAGTACCAGCTTGGGCTGGAGGGTGGATGTGGGTTCGGGGATTGGATTAGCCTGGGTCGATTGCACCGGATTCGCTTCCATCTTAGCCCCTCCGTTTGGAGATTTGGTCAGCCACTACCGCCAGGATCACCAGGATGCCGGTAATGAGCACTTGATAGACCGAGGAGACCCCCATCAGGGTCAGGCCGTTGCGAAAAACCCCCACGATGATGGCCCCCAGCAGGGTGCCCAGAATCATCCCCCGCCCCCCAAATAGGCTGGTTCCGCCCAGCACCACGGCGGTGATGGTCTCGAGATTCTCGGTCTGCCCAGCGTTGGGGTCGGCCACACTGGTACGGGAAATCAGAAGCCAACCGGCGATTCCGTAGAATAATCCTGCGATGGTGTAGGTCAGGAGCAGCACCCGCTGGGTGGGAATGCCCATCAAGCGGGCGGCCTCGGGGTTGTTGCCCACGGCATAAAGGTGGCGGCCTGGGGCGGTCTCGCTTAGGAAAAACCAGACCAACAGGTAAAGCACAATCACCAGTACCACCCCATAGGTGAAGACCGTCTCGCCCAAGCGAAAGGTATTGCCCCAGAACAGGTGGGCATCGGGCAGGTTGCTCACGGTCTGGGCCCTCGAGTAAATCTGGGTGAGGGCAAAGGCGATGTTCATGGTGCCCAGGGTGACAATAAAGGGGGGCAGCTTGAAGCGGGTGATCAAAAAGCCGTTCAAAAAGCCAAAAGCAGTAGTAACGACCATCCCACACAAAATGGCCAACAGCGGAGGCATCCCCAGATCCACCGCGAACTTGGCCATCACCATGGTTCCCAGGGCCATCACAAAGCCTACCGAGAGGTCAATCCCAGCGGTTAGGATAATTAGGGTCTGCCCAATCGCCAGCACCGCCACTACCGAGACCTGCTGCAAAATCAGGGAAAAGTTCTGCCCGGTCAAAAAGCGTTCCGATTGCAGGCTAAAAAAGACAATGGCCAACAAAAGCGCTACCAGGGGGCCCAGGATGGTGAGGCTCGGTAGCCTCTCCAGTATGCTTCTGGGAGACTGGGTGGTGCCGGATGGTTGCTCTGCCATACGTTCTTCCCTATAGCGGCTTCACTTTTTTTTCGGATCCATATTACACTTTTTGAGTTCATGCTCTGATTTTGGGGGTGGTGGACGCTCTGCCACACCACCCCCTGTGACAGCAGACTACTGGCCCCAGCAATTGGCCAGACCGTACTTCACGTCTTTGCTGGCAACACCGGGCACGGGCGCCTTGGCAATCAGCTCGACCCCAGTATCCACGTAGCCCGAGGCCTTCTTGCCGGTTTTGACATACTCGACCCCGGCCTGAACCCCCATGGCTGCCATGCGCAAGGGGTATTGCTGCGAGGTGGCGGCAATGATGCCCTGTTCCACGTTGCGTACTCCCTCACACCCACCGTCTACCGAAACGATAATTACGCTCTTCTCCTTGCCGGCGGCCTTCAAAGCCTGATAGGCACCAGCGGCTGCGGGTTCGTTGATGGTGTAGACCAGGTTGATGTTGGGGTTTTTCTGCAGGCAGTTTTCCATAGCGGTCTGACCCTTAGCCCGGTCGCCGAAGGTGTCGGCCATGCAGACTACTTCGGCGGGCTTGGCCAGCTCGTTGCTTTCAGCGCCAAGGCTTTTCAGCCCAAACCCGGCCAGGAAGCCGTTGTGGCGCTGGGCCCCCACGGGGTGGCCGGGGAACAGATCCAGGGTAGCAATCACCGGCTTCTTGCCTTTCATGGCGGCAGCAGCGTATTTACCAATCAGCACGCCGGCCTGGTAGTTGTTGGTGGCAAACAGGGCGTCAACCGCACTGGCGGGGTCGGTGGGGCTATCCAGCGCAATCACCTGCACCCCGGCAGCCTGGGCTTTCTTGATGGCCGGGATGATGGCCTTGGCATCGCTAGGGGTGATCAGGATGGTATTCACGCCGGCGGCTACCATGTTCTCGATGGCCGCAACCTGTCCGGCGTTGTCTCCATCGATTTTTCCGGCAGCGCTGATGAATTTTGCACCCAGCTTCTGCGCTTCCTTTTGAGCGCCTTCCTTCATTTTGACAAAGAACGGGTTGGACTCGGTTTTGGTAATCAAGCCCACATAAGGGGTCTTGTTTTGGGCCGTGACCAAGCCCAGCATGGCAACTGCCAACACCAACGAACCTGTAATGCCTACTACCTTGCGCATAGTTACCCCTCTCAAACAACCCAGAAAGAGCCTAATTGCCAGACGCCGACATTGATACTTCAGTGCTTCCGCCTCCTTCGTCGCTTGAGTCCATTGGTAAAACCGTCCGGTGGGGCGGTGGACTCTCGAACAATGAAACTCACATCCAGCCGAATGCTGGTTGGCAGGGCCGGCTGGCCCCGGCTAAGCGAACTCAGAAGGGTCTCACAAGCCAGGAAGCCCAACTCGTAGGTGGGCTGGGCCACAACGGTTAGCGCTGGGTGCATGGTAGCCGCCCAGCGGGAGTCGTCGAAGCCTACGATGGAGAGTTCCTGGGGGATGCGCAGGCCCAGCTCACGCACCGCCAGCACTGCGCCCACGGTCATCTCGTTGTTGCCTACAAACAGGGCGGTGGGGCGTTCTTCGGGTGGAAGGTTGAGCAGGGTGAGGGCTGCTTGGCGCCCGTCTTCCTCACGGTGGTTGCCGGGAAGAACCAGTTTTTCGCAATAGGAGATACCTGCTGCGGTCAGGGCTTCTCGGTAGCCCTGGAGACGCTCGACAGCGGTGGAAATGTCGAGACGCCCGACAATCATGCCGATACGTCGGTGACCCAGCTCAATCAGATGCTGCACAGCGGTGCGCGCTCCGCCAATGTTGTCAACCATCACTGTGCGTACACCGGGGGTTCCGCTGCTGCGATCGAGTTCTACCGTAGGCAGCTTGGGTACGAGCTTGAGGTTTTCTTTGGCTTTAGGGGTTGGTACGATTAGCAACCCCTGGGGCAGATGACCCCGCAGGGCGTTGAGGGCACGCTGCTCTTTTTCGGGGTCTTCGTCGGTGTTGAAGAGAAAAACCGTGTAATTGTGCTTCTCGGCGGCATCCTGCACGCCTTTGGCCAGGGTGGCGTGAAAGGGGTTGAGGATGTCGGTGATGATCAGGCCTAGGGTACGGCTGCTGCGTTGTCGCAGGCTTCGGGCAAGCTGGTTGGGCTGGTAACCAAGCTCCCGGGCGGCCTGAAGAATGCGCTCGCGGGTAGCCTCGGCGACCATTTCGGGCCGGGATAGGGCGCGCGAAACGGTCGCAGGAGAGACCTGGGCCAGTTTGGCAACATCGTCGAGGCTAATCATAATTTGCAATCGTTTGCACTAATGATTGCTTATAAACCGTACTGCCATAAGATATTTTGTGATAATATTCTTATAGTGCCAGCTTATTTTGCAATCGTTTGCAGTTCTGTATGTCCTCGTTTTTATCACACTTAATCAGAGAATGCAATAGCCTCTACTTTGGTGCGCATTTTAACGCTCAAACCGTTGTTCGATTTTGCAACACACGTGCTGTAAGGAGAAGAAAGCACTGCAAGCCCGTTTTGACTCGCTTTAAAACGAGGTGTCTTTGGGGGCTAAAGTTTTTTTGGTCAAATTACCGTGGAACTGCTCATCATAAGGGCATACTAAAAAAACCACTTCGGAGCGAGACAGTGGTCCATGGGCCGATGAATCTCGAGGGGAGATCACCTTCAGGCCCAAACCACCTAGAAGCCATTGTTCGGCCACCGAAGCTGCCAGGGGGTTGGGGCTCGAGGGGAGCCCTGACCCCCTACCTTTTGTGCTTCATGTCAGGTAAGCGATTAGCCGTCCCAGGGCAATGACCGCGACCCAGACCAGAAGCGAGAGGAGGGCTGTCAGTTTGGCCGCAGGGGGTGGGTCCACGTTCTGGTTCCACTCCTGCACGTTGCGCCCCACACGGGCATGGAAGACCCAGGCGTTGAGCCCGGCCAGGCCAATCAGGGCCATCTTGGCCAGAAATATTGGGCTTACCCCAATGCTCTGTGCCTCGGGCAACAGCAGCAAAAAGCCGCTGGGGGCCGCTACCGCGAAGCCTACCCAGGCCGCCGGAAGCAGGTTATACCGGATCAAAAAGATAATCATCCAAACCAAAGATCCCCAGAGGCTATCTTTTTGAATCCTAGAGCACAACCCTCCCGAACGGTCGGCGAAGAAAGCGTCTCCCTTCCAAAGGGGCTTACGCCCTCCGCTACGCGGATAAATTCGGCCCTGTTAGTTCGCCGCCATCCGGCGCCGAACTAAACGAATCTGGTATGAGCCACCATCTGTCGGACAGGAATTTGTTGCCGACGACAACTTCCTGGTCAACATGAACAGCATTTGCCGCCCCAAAAGCTTTTTGAGCCGGGCGGCCTGCTACTCGGCGGCTTACGCCTATTACAGTGCAGTACGTGTGGCGGGCTGGGCCTACTTCTACGACTACGCCACCTGTTCGGCGGAAAAGCGCTGGCTGGGGTTCACATACTCTTCCTGGGCGGCTATTAGTTGAATTTCGCGGGTGTTCATCTGGTGGGTGAGCAGGAGCATGTTGTACATGGCCGAGACCGCGTTCTCCAGGCTCAGCGCCACGTTGCCGGTTTTCAGGTAATGGCCCAGGAACAACGCCGCGATGGCGTCGCCAGTGCCGTTGCGGGGGGGCTCGAGGGGAATACGGGGGGTGCGCACCAGCCAGGCCCCCTCATCGGCCACGGCCAGGGTTTCGATGGTGCCCTCCGGCGCCCCCTCGCGCAGCATGCTGGTGACTACCACGATGCGGGGGCCGGCCTGATGAATTTGCGCACGAACGATGTGGGCGGCCTCCAGTACCTCGCGCAGGGTTTTGGCGGAAAGCTCGGTGAGGAGCTCGAGCTCGAACTGATTGGGGGTGATGATGTCGGCCCGGGGCAGCACCTGGTGCTTGATGATCTCGGGAATTTCGGGGCGCACGAACAACCCCCGCCCCTCATCGCCCATCACCGGGTCGCAACAAAAAAGCGCCCTGGGGTTGCGTTGGCGTACCCGGGCCAGGGCCGACAAAATGGCCTCGGCTGTGCCGCCGCTGCCCATGTAGCCCGATAGCACTGCGTCGCACTGCCCCAGCACCTCGCGCTCGGCAATGCCTTCTACCACTGCGCTCAGGTGCTCGGGGGGCATGATCATGCCCTTCCACTGCCCGTAGCCGGTGTGGTTGGAGAACTGAACGGTGTGGATGGCCCAGACCTCGAAGCCCATGCGTTGCAAGGGGAACACCGCCGCAGCGTTGCCGGCATGACCGTATGAGACCCAACTCTGAATGGAAAGAATACTGCGGGGTGGTTGCATGCAGGCAGTCTAAGGGAAAGGCTTAAGAGACTGCCAGCCTATCTGGGGGTCTTTGGTATTTTGCTGCAGAGGCCGCAGGTCTCAGGACGTATGGCGCTTTATCGGCCATCAGCACCCTGCCATTCTGGGTTCAATGAGCGCCCTGAACCTCGAGCACTAAACGAGGTGTGTGCAGTGGGTTGTGCACCCACTTTTACGCAGTGGGCTCGCGCCCTAGCGGGCCTCGAGCGCAAGACGAGGCCGGCGTGGTGGGTTGTGCACCCACTTTTACGCAGTGGGCTCGCGCCCTAGCGGGCCTCGAGCGCAAGACGAGGCCGGCGTGGTGGGTTGTGCACCCACTTTTACGCAGTGGGCTCGCGCCCTAGCAGGCCTCGAGCGCAAGACGAGGCCGGCGTGGTGGGTTGTGCACCCACTTTTACGCAGTGGGCTCGCGCCCTAGCGGGCCTCGAGCACTAAACGAGGTGTGTGCAGTGGGTTGTGCACCCACTTTTGCGCAGTGGGCTCGCGCCCTAACGGGCCTCGAGCGCCAGCCGGTAGGTCTGAGCATGGGCCGTTACCGTGATGTGGGGGTCGCGGTTGTAGCCGCCGCCCATGACCACCACCAGGGGCACGTGGGCCTGCTTCACTTTTGCGAACACCCGCCGATCCCGCTCGGCCAGCCCCCACAAACTGAGGCCCAGCCGCCCAAAGCGGTCGTTTTGCAGTACATCTACCCCCGCATTGAAGAAGACCAGGTCGGGTCTGAAGGCGAAGGCTTTTTCCAGGGCGGGCTCCAGAGCTTCCAGATATTCGGCATCGCCGGTGGCATCGCTCAAGCCCACGTCCAGGTCGCTTTGCTCCTTTTTGAGGGGGTAGTTGCGCTCGGCGTGTATCGAGAGGGTAAACACATGGGGGTCATGCCGAAAAAAAACCGCCGTGCCGTTGCCCTGGTGGGCGTCCAGGTCTACGACCAGGGCCCGTCCGCGCCAGCCTTGGGCCCGCAGTTGGGCGATGGCTATGGCCACGTCGTTGAACAGGCAGTACCCCTCGGCCCGGCCTGGATAGGCATGGTGGGTGCCCCCGGCCAGGTTGAGGCCCAGGCCGGTTTGCAGGGCATCCTGGGTGGCGGCCAGGGTGCCGCCCGCAGCATGTAAGGCCCGCGTCAGCAGGCTTTGGGTCCAGGGCAGCCCTACCTTGTGGGCCTCCTGGCGGCTCAGCCCCTCGGTGCGGAGCTTTTGCAGGTACTCGTGGGTATGGGCCAGGGCCAGGGTCTCCCAGGCAATGGCGGGGGCCGGTTGGATGTTCAGGTCTTGCTTAAGCGCCTCGGCAACCCCGCTGTATTTGTACTTGGGGAAAGGGTGATATTCAGGGAGCTCGAGGATGCAGTGGGAGGTGGAGTAGGCCCGATACATGCTTCCTCAAGATGCCACATTGGCCCAATGCGCTGTGTGGTTTGAGTAGGGGCTTCCTGTAAGGCCTATTCTTAATCTTGTAAACGTTTCCATATCTTTTGCACAACTATTCCCTAACATTTACATTGCTTAGCCTCGAGCCACCCCTGCTCATAAGGTTCCCATTGGAACCCCTCGAGGCTAAGCACCTTACCTGGCTCGTCAATTCTGCTGTACTGCGCCAGATACGCATTAACCCCCCTGCCCTGAGGGGGTTTTTATTGTTGGCTGCTCGACCTATTTGCATTGCTGAGTATGCAGGGAGAAATGAGAAGCCCCACCATTAAAGGCGGGGACAAAAACACGTCGGACAGGGTTTACAGGGTCTCGAGCTGAGCCCGCAGGGCCTGCACCCGCTCGCGCAAAGGCGTGGGCTGGGGGTTTTCTTGCTCGTATTGCATGATGGCCCTGGGGTGAATGTGGTGCTCGTCGGGGTTGCCAAACAGCGAGTTGAGCAGCGCAAACTCTTCCTGCGAGCGCAGCGAGGCATCCTCGCGGAACATATTCAGATACGTCCAGGTGAACTGTGACTCACTTACAGCTCCACTCAGGTAAGCGTCCAGCAGGCGCTTGTAGGGCTCGAGGTTGCTCGTGCCACCTTCCTGTGGTTTTTCTACCTTCACATCGGGCAGGTGCTGGCTGAAGAGGGGCTCGAGGTTTTCCAGGGTAATGTCCCAGTTGTTTAGCTCAAAGAGCGGCTGGCCGTTGCGGAAAAGAATAATCTGGGGTGAGTGGTGCACAATGCCGGTGCGCTCGGCCACCCGGTTGGAGGCCGGGCGGTGCTCCACCACCTTGATAATGCCCACCGGAATTTCGGGTCGTTCCCGCAGTATTTTTTCTACGTTGCCCCAGCCCTGCATGGTTTTGTGGCAGGTGCCGGCTTTGAAAATGGCGGTAACGGGCTGGCTGTCGATAAATATGTCGGCTTCTTCGGGGGTGGTAATGGCATACATGCGCTCTCTCATGGCTCTGAGTCTAGCCGCAGGGGCTCTAGGCAAACGTTAGCCGGGACACTTCCCCTTCTTCACCGCTTGCACATACCTGCTACTCCAAAAGAAAGTTGGGCATAAGCTAACCTGCCATACTTTTTTGTAAGCGCTTACAATACCCGCTCAACGCAACTCGATGGATTCGTCGCTTTCGCCAGGAACCAATGGGCGGCCTTCCAGCGCCGTCGAGAGCACAATGGTCGAGGTGATACGGGCGATGCCTGGCACGGCCTTAATACGGTAAATAAGAGCTTCCAGGGCTTTGGTATCGCTGGTGCGCACCTTGAGCAACAGGTCATTTTCTCCGGCGATGCTGTGCATCTCCTCGATCTGGTGGAATTGCTCGAGGCCGGGCTGGATTTCCCGTCCGGTGAAGTTGTTGTCCAGCCGAATGGCCACAAAGGCCGTTAGCTTGAGGCCCAGGGCTTCGGGGTCTACCTGAATTTTGTATGCCCGGATAACGCCTTTGCGCTCGAGTTTTTTTACCCGGTCGTGCACGGCTGCCGGAGAAAGCCCTACCCGGCTGCCCATTTCGGCATAGGAAAGCCGGCTTTCTTGCTGTAGCTCGAGCAAAATCGCCTTGTCGCGCATATCTAGCTGAACCATATTCGGTATGATAACAAAATATCAAACCATGTATGGACAAAAGTGCCATAAAGTGTATATCATTGGGTTATTCCCCGCTTGGGGAATACCTCCAGACCCTCAGCCTGAGCCGATGCCTGTCATCCTCCGCAGGCCAGCTTTAGCCAATCCCGTCCCGGCTCAGGTTGAGCTTTTCTGGGTTTGTGCTCTAATGAGGCCGGCCATGTCCAGAACCGCCTTGCTGCTTATTGACATCCAACAAGGGCTCGACGATACCGCCTACTTTGGCCCTCGCAACAACCCCCTGTTCGAACGCAACGTGGCCGCCTTGCTGGAGAAGTTTCGGCAGACCGGTGCGCCGGTTCTTCACGTCCAGCACCACTCGCTTCGCCTTACCTCGCCGCTCTGCCCCGGTCAACCCGGACACGACTTCAAGCTCGAGGCCCGCCCCCTGGAAGGGGAGCCGGTCTTCGCCAAGACCGTCAACAGCGCCTTTATAGGCACCGACCTCGAGGCCTATCTGCACCGGGAGGGCATCGCCCGCTTGGTGGTGGCGGGCCTGACCACCGACCACTGCGTCTCCACCACCGTGCGCATGGCCGGCAACCTGGGCTTCGAGGTGTGGCTGGTGGGAGATGCCTGCGCTACCTTTGCCAAGCAAAGCCCCGAGGGCATGATTCCGGCCGACGAGGTGCACCGGGTGCATCTGGCCAGCCTGGAGGGAGAGTTCTGCACGGTGGTCAGCACCCAGGAAGCCCTGGAGAGAAAGTGGTTGTGACGGTGCAGCCAAGCCTGTTCCGTCCCCACAACCCACTCTTGGTGCTGCTGTCGTTGCTGGCTTTGTACTTTATCTGGGGCTCGACCTACCTGGCCATCCACTACGCCGTACAGGGGTTTCCTCCATTTCTGGGTAGTGCGATTCGCTTCCTGGTGGCGGGTGGAGCGCTGTATGTGTTTTTGCGTGGACGGGGGATGCCCATGCCCACACCTGCGGAGTGGGGGGGTGCAGCCCGGGTGGGCATTCTGCTGATGGGGGGTGGTATGGGCGGGGTGATGCTGGCTTCCTCGCTGGGGGTGGCCTCGAGCCTCACCGCCATCTTTCCTGCCGCAACTCCCCTGCTGGTGGTGCTGTTCTCGGGTCTGTGGGGCCGCTGGCCGCACCGCACGGAGTGGGTGGGGCTCCTGGTGGGGTTTGGTGGGGTGATATTGCTCTCGCTCGAGGGCTCCCTGCGCTCCAACCTGGTGGCCACACTCATTCTGGCCTGTGCGCCTCTGTGCTGGGCCTTTGGTACGGCCTGGAGCCGCCACCTTCCTCTGCCCAGCGGGCTGATGACCTCGGCTACCCAGATGCTCACCGGCGGGCTTTTTCTGCTGGGCCTGAGCCTCCTCCTGGGTGAGCGCATGATCCAGATGCCGGGCCTGGGGGCCATCCTGGCTCTGCTGTACCTCACAGTGTTCGGTTCCCTGATTGCCTACAGTGCTTTTACCTACCTGCTCGATACCGTGCGCCCCGCCCTGGCTACCAGCTACGCCTATGTGAACCCGGTGGTGGCGGTGCTGTTGGGGGTTTTCATTGCCCACGAAAAGCTGGACATCTACACCTTTATCGCCCTGCCCATCATTTTGCTGGGGGTGGCGCTGGTCGCGGTGGCGCGGAAGTGAGTACAATCCGGCATGGCTTTTGACCTGACCCCCCACCCCATCGTTCAGGCCCCCATGGCGGGAGGGGCCACCACCCCCGAGCTGGTGGCTGCTGTTTCCAACGTGGGCGGACTGGGCTCGCTGGCAGGGGTCATGCTCCCGCCCGATAAGCTGGGCGAGGAGATTCGCAAAATTCGTGCCCTAACCGACCGGCCCTTCAATGTCAACCCATTTGTGTTGAAGCCGGTAGAGGTTTCGCAAGCCGAGCTGCAAACCGCTTTAGAACGCCTGCAACCCATCCGGGCCGAGTTGGGCCTGCTGCCGCCTGGGCTGGAGGTGCCGCCCGTGACGCCCTAGGCGAGTACAACCTGGCTTTCTTACTCGCTTAAGATGTCTTCCGGCCATCCTACTGTCGGGATGTCTGGCTCGGTGGGCCGTGTCCTATTCCCATTGCCAGCCAGGGTGCTCAATAAGAACATGCGGGAGTACAGGAGTTCGGTAGTCCTGATGGTGCTGCTGCTGATTCTGGGTGCAATGCCCATGGTATTGCTGGCCGCTTCTGCCCGGCGCCCCTCCCCGGTTACTGCCTCCAGGGCCCTGGGCCAGGAGCGAATCAGCCTCAGAGCACCGCATGCCCAGCCGGTGGCCCTTACCGTGGAGATAGTAGACATGGCCGCACAGCCCGAAAAAGTGCAGCGACTGCGGGGGATGGTACTCGAGCACGGCGGGCTCATGTGGTTGCATCCGCAGGTTACCGACCAGCCCCTCGAGGCCCGTGCATACACCGCTCCGGTCTCAGTGGCTTTCTTCGACCGCAATGGGGTGATCTTGCAGGTGCTTGACCTAAAGCCCTGTAGCGCCCGATGCCCCAGCTACTTCCCCAAGGTGGCTTACCGGGGGCGGCTAGAGGTGGCTTGGGGCTGGTTTGCCCAACAGGGTATCGGCGTGGGTAGCCAGATTGAAGGGCCCTCCATCCAGGTGCTCAAAGCCCGGTCAGATTAGCAAAGCTGGGGGCTACTTCCGCTCGCGCACCCGCATGGGCAGCCCCCCGTGAGCGCAGAGGGTGAAGTTGGGCTCAGGGCGGATGGGGGCCGGGCGGGCGAGCTCGAGGTCGAACTTTTGCAGCACTGTGGCCACAATTATCTTGTACTCCACCGTGGCAAAACCCTGACCTGTACATACCCGGGGCCCCAGGCTAAAGGGGAAATAGGCTCCCTTGGGCAGCGATTTTTCGAACTCGGGGGTCCAGCGCTCGGGCCGGAAAAGGTCGGGTTGCTCGAAGAAGCGGGGGTCGCGGTGGGCGGTCCACTGGCTCATCACCATCTGGGTCTTGGGGGCTAGCTTCAGGCCGCCGAGCTCGAGCGCCTCCACGTTTTCACGCCCGATAATCCAGACCGGCGGATACAGCCGCAGGCTTTCCTTGAAGACCTGATCCAGATAGGGCAGACGTTGCACCCCTTCAAAGCCCGGCAGCTTGCCCAGGCTGTCCACCTCGGCCCTTAGCCTGGCCTTCACCTCTGGATGCTGGTCGAGCAGGTACCACGTCCAGATCAGGGCGTTGGCGGTGGTCTCGAGGCCCGCCGTGATTACCGTGAGCACCTCGTCGCGCAGTTGCCGGTCGGAAAGCTCTACGTCGGGCTGGTTCTGGGCCTCCAGGAGCATGGAGAGCAGATCGTCGCCCAGGTCGCCGCGCTCCCTTCGCCAGGCGATGTGACGGCTCACCATCTCGTTCAGGGCCCGCACCACCCGGATGCCGTCGCGGTTCATGGCGGGGTGCCAGTCGGGTAGGTTGAGCCAGCCATAGACCATCTGCCCCACCACCTTTTGCCCCAGCATGATGGCCCGGTGCATGATCTCGCGGTCTTCGCCGGCCTCCACATCGAACATGCACTTGGCCACCACCCGCAACGTGAGGGCGTTCATGTCCTCGTCGATGTGCCGAATTTCGCTGTTTTGCCAGTGCGCGAGCATCTCCAGGGTAAACCGGCGCATCACCTCGGCGTAGCCCTGCAGGCGCTTGTAGTGGAAGGCCGGACGCATCAGCCGGCTCTGCTGCTTCCAGAACTCGCCCTCGGAAAGCAAAATGCCGTTGCCCATGCCCCCGGCAAAGGCGCGGGTCAGGTCGGATTTGTGGAACAGCTCGGCCCGCTCGATGAGCACTTCGCGAATCGGGTCAGGGTGGTTGAGAAAAACAATCTCCTTGCCCGAGGCAAAGCGGAAGGTGGTAATGTCGGGGCTGGTGCGGGAGAGGTGAACAAAAAAAGCCAGGGGGTCTTGGCGCAGCTCGAGCTCGGTGGGGTCGAGGATCATCCTCAGAAGAGTTTACTGCCTTCCTGGAGGAGGGAAAAACCCCTTTTCATACCGGATTCAAAAAGATAATCATCCAAACTAAAGATCCCCCAGAGGCTATCTTTTTGAATCCTAGAGCACCCCCCTCCCGAACGGTCGGCGAAGAAAGCGTCTCCCTTCCAAAGGGGCTTACGCCCTCCGCTACGCGGATAACTTCCAAGGGGCGGTATCGCCCTCCGCTACGCGGATGACTTCGGCCCTGTTAGTTCGTCACACTTTGGCGCCGAACTAACCGAATCTGGTATCAGAAGCGGGGCTGGTGCATAAAGCAAACTACTCCTTCCTCCCCCAACGGGGGAGGCTAGGTGGGGGCTTCGATATCCAGCTAGGTCGCCGATTTGCGAGGGTTCACACACCGACCCTGTTTTCAGAAGCAAAAAAACCCGCCCCTTGCGGGGCGGGCCGAATCTTGGCGCAGGTTAGGCGAGTCTTCGCTTGCGCGAAGGTCTGGTTCGGCTACGATGGCCGCCAGACTTGGCGCCGCGAGCGGCGCATGAAACTCCTTAGAAAGGAGGTGATCCAACCGCACCTTCCGGTACAGTTACCTTGTTACGACTTAGCCCCAGTCATGAGCCTTACCCTAAGCGCCTGCCTGAGGCTCCCGGCGATTTCAGGCAAAACCCACTTCCATGGCTTGACGGGCGGTGTGTACAAGGCCCGGGAACGTATTCACCGCGACATGGCTGATTCGCGATTACTAGCGATTCCAGCTTCATGGGGTCGAGTTGCAGACCCCAATCCGAACTGAGCCGCGATTTAGGCGATTAGCGTCTTCTTGCGAAGTAGCGTCGCTTTGTGCGCGGCATTGTAGCACGTGTGTCGCCCAGGTCGTAAGGGCCATGCGGATCAGACGTCATCCCCGCCTTCCTCCTACTTTCGTAGGCAGTCTCGCTAGAGTGCTCGGCCGAACCGCTAGCAACTAGCAACAAGGGTTGCGCTCGTTGCGGGACTTAACCCAACATCTCACGACACGAGCTGACGACGACCATGCAGCACCTGTGTTAGGGTTCCCTTGCGGGCACGCTCGCCTTTCAGCGAGATTCCCTACATGTCAAGACCTGGTAAGGTTCTGCGCGTTGCTTCGAATTAAACCACATGCTCCACCGCTTGTGCGGGCCCCCGTCAATTCCTTTGAGTTTCAGTCTTGCGACCGTACTTCCCAGGTGGAGTGCTTAACGCGTTAGCTACGGCACCCAACAGATGTCGGACACCCAGCACTCAACGTTTAGGGCGTGGACTACCCGGGTATCTAATCCGGTTTGCTCCCCACGCTTTCGCGCCTCAGCGTCACAAATCGTCCAGGTAGCTGCTTTCGCTATTGGCGTTCCTTCCGGTATCTGCGCATTTCACCGCTACTCCGGAAATTCCGCTACCCTCTCCGACCGTCTAGCCTCACAGTATCCAACGCATTCCCGAGGTTGAGCCTTGGTCTTTAGCATCGGACTTGAGAGACCGCCTACACGCCCTTTACACCCAGTAAATCCGGGTAACGCTCGCACCCTCCGTATTACCGCGGCTGCTGGCACGGAGTTAGCCGGTGCTATTACCTGGGTACCGTCATAATCGTCCCCAGTTCAGAAGTTTACACCCCGAGGGGCTTCGTCCTTCAAGCGGTATCGCTCCCTCAGGCTTTCGCCCATTGGGGAAGATTCCTAACTGCTGCCTCCCGTAGGAGTGGGGTCCGTGTCTCAGTACCCCTGTGGCTGGTCGTCCTCTCAGACCAGCTATGGGTCGTCGGCTTGGTAGGCCATTACCCTACCAACTACCTGATCCAGCGCAGGCCCATCCCAAAGCGCCGAAGCTTTGAACATCGGTCAGGACCGAGGTTCACATCGGGGATTAGCTAAGATTTCTCCTAGTTGTCCCCGACTTTGGGGCAGGTCACCTACGTGTTACTCACCCGTCCGCCACTAACTGCCGAAACAGTCCGTGCGACTTGCATGTCTTAGGCATACCGCCAGCGTTCACCCTGAGCCAGGATCAAACTCTCCAAAAATGCTCTTGCGAGCTTTGGGTTTGAGCTTATGCTCAAAAGTTTTGACGTGGCAAAAACCACGTTGTGGTCGTATTTATTTCCTAACCTACGCTTTCAAGATTCTCGCCTCACCGTTTGGCGACGCAAAGAAGAGAGTATCAAATGCTTGAGGCTCTGTCAATAGGAAGGAACTACCGAACTATCCAAGACATTTACTGGCCTGATCTTCAGGGCCTGGCGGAGCATCGCACTAAATACAGGGAGCTGCTCTGGGTAGTATAGAGGCATGGACTTGCTGGTGGTGGTTCCCCATCCCGATGATGAAGTGTTTGGTGCGGGGGGGACGCTTATTCAATATGCCGACTGGGGTCTGGAAACGGGCCTGATCACTTTGACCAAAGGCGAAGCAGGGCGAACCCTGGGCCTGTGTGCGCCTGAGAGGCTGGGGGATTTTCGTGCAGAGGAGCTGAAGCGCGCCGTGGACATCCTTAAGGTGGGCCACTTCGAACTCCACGATTTTCCCAACGGGCGGCCCAATAGCTCGCTGGAAGGGGAGGCCAGGGGGCACGGCTTTGCAACCCCCAATGGGGTGGCCGATCATCCTGAAATTGTGGACTTGCTGCTGTGGCGCTTTGAAGTATTGCGGCCCAGGGCCATTATTACCTTTGCCCCCAACGGCTCCAACCGCCACCCCGACCACGTGGCCACCCACCAGTTTGTGGTACAAGCGGCCCGGAAGTCGGGGCAAAAGATCAAACTATTTTTTTATGCACCGCCTCAACCCCTGCCGGAGTACCTCGAGGGTTGGTTGCCCCCCACCCATGTGCGCCAATTGCCCATGGATGCCTTGCTGCAAAAACTGCGGGCCATGGCCCAACACCGCACCCAGGCGCTCTCAGTGCTCAATTTCATGGACCGTTTCAGCCACCGTCTGGCCAGCGAGACTTTTCACCTGGCGGGCTACGAGGGGCCTGTGCAGCACGAGCTGCTCTGGTATGCCGGGCGGTAGGCAGTCCACTCCCCCAGACTTCAAGTAAAAAAGGGGTCAGAGTGGGTGAAATGTCAGGGTCGGTGCGTGAACCCTCACAAACCTCAGCCAGGGGTGCTTCAGACGCCTGGGGTTGCAAAAATGCTCGTAGCAAGGCGAGATGGCTGAGTGTTATGCCCCCACCTAGCCTCCCCCGTTGGGGGAGGAAGGCGTGGATTTACTTTATGCACCAGCCCTGGGTGAAATGTCTCGAGTTTTGGGGTTTGATATGGGCGGAATGGCCGTTCTAGAGGGAGTTCTCTGCATATGCTTGACGCATAGTGCATAGCATGATATATTTATTTTATCAGCGGCAGAAAAGCCGCCTTTTTTTATTCCCCCAAACCCAAGCCGTTTATCCTTTCAACAGCAGCCCCTCATGAGGCGGCCCTACCTTGGGGTATGCGCGGTTGTGTTGCCCTGCTGGTGTTGTTGGGAACCGCCGTGGCCCAGAGCCTGGGCCTGCAAATTTCCCTGGGCCTGACCAGCAATGCGCCCACCGATCTGCGCGTCGTGCAGCGGGGGTATCCCTCCACCGTGGTGGAGGGGGTTCGTTTTGAGGGGCGCGACCTGGAAGGATTTCCCTACTACACGGTGCGGCTGTGGTACGGCGAAAGGGTGGGCCTTAGATATGAGCTCGAGCTCATCCACCAGAAGCTCTACTTTGCCGCAGCCGAGAGCAACAGGGGCATTTTTGAGCAGTTCAACGTGACCGATGGCTTCAACTACGTGCTCTTTAACCTGGCCTACGCGCTGGAAGCGGGGCCGCTGCGGGTGGTACCCAGGGTGGGTCTGGGGGCCTTGGTGGTTCACCCCGAGACCGTGGTGCGCGGCCAGGGCTGGGGGGTGGATGGCGACCCTCGCTGGTATCACCTGGGGGGCCTGGGTGGGCAGTGGGCGGTGGGTCTGGAAGCCCCCTGGGTGGTGACACCGGGCCTCGAGGGCAAGCTCACGATTGGCTATAGCCGCCTCAACATTGCCGGAGGCTATGCCGAAGGCTGGTTTCGCAGCCTGCACGGTACGTTTGGGCTGGGGTGGCCCTGAGGACTGACCATCGGTGACCTTCACAGACGTGGCCGCCCATTCAGATGGCTACGGTTCTATGCAGGAAAAGAGATTCTTGATCCGGGATGGCTCAGTTTTTGTGAAGAGCGCTAATCTGCCTGCTGAAGCACGGCCTGTAGTTCGTGCAGGTCGGCCAAGATGTAATCGGGCCGGGGCGGGGCCTCGGGGCGAACGCGGCCCACAAAGCCGTGCTCCTCGAGTTCACTCTGTACCCTGGCTGCGATTACGGCGTTCAGATCTGGGTGGCGGGTGCGCTCATGTACGGGCGTTGCTCGCCAGTCCTGGGGCATGGTGCGCCAGATCCACACCGCGACCAGGCCCGCTTCGTTGGCTCCCCAGATGTCCTGACTGAGCAGGTCGCCGATGTGCACAATAGTGTCTGCCAGTTCGTTTCGCACCGGGTTCCAGAAAGCCGGGTCGGGCTTGAGGGCTTGCGAAATATCCGGGGCCAGAATCCGGTCGTAGGGGATGGCCAGCTTGTCTACCAGAATTTGTTGATACTTGGCCAGGCCATTGGTCGCTACCGCAATGCGGTAGCCCTGGCTGCGGAACGCCGCCAGCCCAGCGGGTACATCGGGGTAGACCATCCCGTGTTCAAACCTGGCCTCCGCCAGCACCTCGAGGAGATTAGGAAAGATGGGCGGTAGTCCCAGTTTTTCCTGCACGGCGCGATGAATGTCGCCCCAGTCGTAGACCCGTGTGGGGTCACCCTGGGCAAGCCGATTCAGGTACTCCTCGCGCAGGGCCGCTCGGATGGTCGGTTGGGCCAGCAAAGGCTCCATGTGGGGCCGCATCAGATGACGGAAGGGCCAGTCGGCCAGGGTGCCGTCGAGGTCGAAGGTCAGCCAACGCATAGGCCCTAGCGTATCGGGTTTGTGGTTCGGCGTACAGGACAGCGTAAAGAGGTGGCTTGCATTCTGGGGCACCATGCCGCAGACTAAGGGCCAGATGGTACGAACTGCACAAGTCAAGGGTTGGTGGTGGCCCTGATAGCCCTGGGACGGTAGCGGTCAGTACCCCTGGGGCTTTTTTCTCAGGGGATTTTTTATTGCACTCAAAGGAGAAGCCATGCAAACCTCGGCAAAAACCATGCCCACAGTTCCGGTCAAGAAAACCCTGCTGGCCGACCTCGAGACCCCCGTTACGGCCTACTTGAAGCTTTCCGAAAAAAGCAGCCCCAGCTTTCTGCTGGAGTCGGTGGAGGGGGGCAAGGCCTGGGCGAGGTGGAGCTTTGTGGGGGTGGGAGCGCGCAAGGTGTGGCGGCTGAAGGAGGGGGTGTTTACCCTGAATGGGCAAACCCTAAAGACCACCGACCCCCTGCGCACCCTCTACCAGGCCATCCACCGGCCCATCGTACCCGACCCCGACCTGCCCCTTTTTTGGGGCGGCGCGGTGGGCTATGCGGCCTACGACCTGATTCGCTATTACGAGCAGCTACCCAGCCAGAAGCCCGATTTGCTCGAGATCCCCGACCTCTTATTTGTCGAGCCCGAGGTGGTGGTGGTTTTCGACCAGTTTAAGCAGCAGATGCACATCGTGGCTCCTGCCCTGGAGGAAGAGCGGGCCGAGGCCCTGAAGCGCATCGCCTGGGCTGAGAAAAAGCTCCACGGCCCCCTGCCCGGCGTACCCGGTGAGCGGGCAGGGCGACGCCTGGACTTTAGCCAGAACGTTTCGCAGGCCGAGTATGAGGGCATGGTGGAGCGGGCGCTGGAGTACATCCGGGCGGGCGACATTTTCCAGGTGGTGCCCAGTTTGCGGCTATCGGCTCCCCTCAATGTGCACCCTTTTGCCGTCTATCGTGCGCTGCGCGCGGTGAACCCCAGCCCCTACATGGGTTTCCTGGATCTGGGAGAGGTAACGCTCATTTCCAGCAGCCCCGAAAGCCTCTTGCGTTCGGACGGTCGGAGGGTGGTGACCCGCCCCATTGCGGGCACCCGCCGGCGGGGCAAAGACGCAGCGGAAGACCAGGCCCTGGCCGAGGAATTGCTCTCCGACGAAAAAGAACGGGCCGAACATGTGATGCTGGTCGACCTCTCGCGCAACGACTTGGGCCGGGTCTGCCGCTATGGCAGCGTCAGGCCCACCCAGCTCATGGCGGTGGAGCACTACTCGCACGTGATGCACATCGTTTCTACGGTAGAGGGCGAGCTGCGCGAGGATAAAACCCCCCTCGATGCCCTGGCCTCGGTGCTGCCGATGGGCACCGTCTCGGGAGCGCCCAAGATCCGGGCCATGGAGATTATCGAGGAGCTCGAGCCCTCGCGTCGAGGCGCCTATGGCGGGGCTTTTGGCTATGTGGCCTACGACGGGCACATGGATGTGGCCCTGACCTTGCGCACGATGGTGATTGCCCAGGAGCAGCTGCACATCCAGGCCGGGGCCGGGGTGGTCTACGACTCCAACCCCTCGGCAGAGTACCAGGAGTGTTTGAACAAAGCCCAGGCCATGCTTAAGGCGGTGCGGCTGGCGGAGGAGGGGCTTTAGTGGGCATGTGGCTTGTGGCCCGTGGCAAGTGGTGGGTGGAAGTCGGTTGGGAAGGAGGTAGGCTATGGGGCCCTCCAGCGTACAAAACCTGGAAATATGGAAAGAAGGCATACAGCTTGTAAAGGAGATTTACCGCCTCACTCGAACTTGGCCCAAAGAAGAAGCCTACGGTCTCACAGCCCAGGTTCGACGTGCAGCCATATCTATACCTGCAAACATCCCCGAGGGGGTAGGCCGAGCCTCTCCGGGCGACACAGCGCGGTTTGTTCAGATGGCCTTAGGTTCAGCTTACGAGCTCGATACCCTGCTCGAGATTGCCCGAGAGCTGGGGTTCAGCACAGCCGATGAAATAGCGCCTCTGCAAACCAAAATAGTTCAGCAATGCCGTCAGGTATCCAGCTTTATTCGATACCAGGAGAACCACCCCAATCTGAAAAAACCCAAACCTCGAGGTAGAACATGAAGCCACAAGCAACAGGCCACGAGCCACAAGCCCGAATTCTGATGATTGATAACTACGACTCCTTTACCTACAACCTGGTGCAGTACCTGGGCGAGCTGGGTGCAGATTTGACGGTCTGGCGGAACGACCGCTTCGAGCTGAAGGACGTGGAAGACTTCGACCCCGACGGTATCGTGGTTTCGCCTGGCCCCTGTACGCCCAGGGAGGCGGGTCTGTCGGTGCCGCTGATACAGCAGTACGCGCCCAAGTATCCCATCCTGGGCGTATGTCTGGGCCACCAGAGCATTGGCGAGGCCTTTGGGGCTCGGGTTTTGCGACATCGGGTCATCGTGCATGGCAAAACCAGTCGCATCGAGCACGACGGCAGCGGGGTATTTACCGGTCTTGCCACCCCCCTGACGGCCACCCGCTACCACTCGTTGGTGGTGCAGGATTTGCCGGAGGAGCTCGAGGTTAATGCCTGGGTAGAGGAGGCCGGAGGCCGCACCGTGATGGGCCTGCGCCACCGCCATTACCCGACCCACGGCGTGCAATTTCACCCCGAGTCCGTGCTGACCGAGGGTGGCCAGCAGATGCTGGGCAATTTTCTGCAGGTGTGCCGATAAGTTTTTTTGCTGATATCTTTCCGCTATAAGCTATCTAACATGATTTCGGTTATTGTGCCGACCCACAACCGGCGCACCTTGCTGGAAAAAAAGCTGCGCGGCCTGGAAACCCAGGCGGGCGAGCTCGAGGTCATTGTGGTGGCCGACGGCTGCACCGACGACACCCTGGCCTTTTTGCAGGGCTACCATCCGCCCTATCCCCTGCAGGTACTTCAGACCGGCCAGGGCTATGGGCAGGGTCTTGGGGCCGCGAATGCCCGCAATCAGGGGGCCAAGGCTGCTCGGGGCAACTTATTGCTCTTCTCCGATGACGACGTGATGCCCCAGGCGGGCTGGATCGAGGCCCACCGGCGGGCCCATACCCACCCCCGCACGGTGGCGGTAGGGCGGCTGATACTGCCCCCCGAACTGCGTGGCAGCGGGGCCGCCGAGCTCCTGGGGCCAAAGGCCTTCTGGTGGCACGTGACCGGCAACAACACCTCTATGCCCAAAGCGCTGTTTGAGGAGGTGGGCGGCTACGACCCCGCCTTCAGCGCCTATGGCGGTGAGGACTCCGACCTGGGCTACCGTCTGATGAGAGCAGGGATGCGGCTGGTTTTCGTGCGGGAGGCGGTAGCGTTGCACGAAGCCCCCGAGCACCGCACCCGGGCTGTCCAGAAAGCGCGGCAGGCGGGTGCAGCCCATGTGCGGGTCTGGCAAAAGCACGGTGACCCCCGGATTGCCTGGGCCCTGGGCGTACATCCCACCCTGCTGGCCGTGAAGATGGCTTTGTTGCCCAGCCTGAAAGGGCTGCTGGGAGGCCGGGGCGATTATGAGCTGGCCTTTGCCTGGGGGGCCTGGGAGGCCCTCGAGGCCAGCAAGAACACACGAACCTAATGGACTTTAGTGTCGTAATTCCCACGCACAACCGGGTTGAACTGGTCATCCGGACGGTGGCGGCTTTCCTGGCGCAGCAGGGGGTCGATTTTGAGGTAATCGTGGTGGACGACGGCTCTACCGACGAGACCCCCCAGGTATTGGGTGCGCTCCGCGACCCCCGGCTGCGCGTGCTGCGTCAGCCGAATGCAGGCCTGGCCGCTGCGCGCAACGCGGGGCTGGCCCGGGCCCGGGCCCAGTATGTGCTCTTCAACGACGACGACGTGGTGCCAGAAAAGGGCTTTTTGCGGGCCCATCTGGAACTGCACCAGCGCTATCCCCGCTCGGCAGCGGTGAGCCGCACCTATGTACCCGAAGCGCTGGGGCAAGACCCCTTCACCCGTTTCTGGCGGGAGAGGGCCGAGTCGGGGGTGCGGGGTAGGGCCAACGGCTCGCCTTTAGGCTGGGGCGGGTTCTGGTTTGCCAGCCTCTCCCTGCCGTGCGGGCTGGCCGAGCCCTTCGCTGCTTTTGGGGGCTATGGCTGGGAAGAACATGAGCTGGGTCTTCGGCTCTGGCGCAAAGGGTTATGGCCCCGCCTGGCCTTGGGGGCACGGGCCGCGCACGAGGACCGGGTCAACCTGGAAACCATGATGAAAAAAGCGCGGAGCATGGGGCGCATGGCCTGGCAGTTTTACCGGATGCACCCCAGCCCGCAGGTGGCCCTCTGGACCGGGGCTAATCCCGCCTCGCTGACCCTGAAGCGCCGACTTTACCCGTGGGACAGGGCCCTGAGGCTTTTGGAAAAGCGCGGCTGGGAACAGGGGGCGGGGGCTTTCAGGCGGTACCGGTTTTTGCTCGAGGCCGCCTATACCCAGGGGCTTCTGGAGGGTAGGGGTGGCTGAGCCTCTGATTTACATTCTGATTCTCAACTACCGGGCCTGGCGCGACACGGTGGCCTGCCTGGGGGCTTTGGAAAAACTCGAGTACCCCAACTACCGAGTGCTGGTGCTGGACAACGCTTCCGACAACGACTCGGTGGCGCAGATCCGGGCGGCGTTTCCAAAAGTAGAGGTCATGGAACTGGGGCGCAACCTGGGGTATGCAGGCGGCAACAACGTGGGGATCCGGCGGGCCCTGACCGAAGGGGCCGCGTACGTCTGGCTCCTAAACCCGGATACCCTGCCCGACGCCCGGGCGCTCGCTGCCATGGTTGAGCAAGCCCAGCAGGATGTCCAGATCGGGGCGGTGGGATCGGTGCTCTACGAGATGGACAGGCCCGAACAGGTACAGGCCTGGGGTGGGGGCGAGGTGGTGCTGCCCTGGGGTCTAATTCGTTTGCTGAACCATCCGGGGCAGACCCCTCGGTTGAACTACATCAGTGGGGCCAGCCTGTTGCTGCGGCGGGAGGCGCTCGAGCGGGTGGGTTTGCTGGACGAAGGTTTTTTCATGTACGGCGAGGATGCTGATATGGGGTTGCGGCTCCTGAAAAGCGGTTTCAAGCTGGCCGTGGCGCCCCAGGCGCGGGTGTGGCACAAGGGAGGCACTTCCTGGCATGGAAGCCTGAAGGCCGACGAGCACTTTGCTGCGTACAACGTTCGCCTGTTTCGTAAGCACGCTCCCCGGCCTGGACTGGCGGTGGCAGGGTATGCCTTCTTTTGGCTGGTTGAGTTCAGCCTGCGGGGCCGCTTCGACAGGGTGGGGGCTTTGTGGCGGGGCTTAAGGCGCGGCTGGCGGCTTCCGCTCTCGGTATAAGCTTTTATGGAGAAAAATGCCTTTGGAGGAGATGTGGACGAACTTAAAAAAGCCCTACTGGCCGAGCCCCTATCCCAGACCGAGGCCCATGCCCTGATGCAGCGCATCATGTCGGGTGACCTAACCCCGGTGCAGACCGCCGGGGTGCTGATGGCCTTGCGTACCCGGGGTGAAACCGCTGAGGAAATTGCCGGATTTGCCGCGGGGATGCGCGAAGCAGCGCTGCGCGTAGAAACCCGGCGCAAGCCCCTTATGGACATCGTGGGCACCGGGGGGGTGGCCCCGGATGCCTTCAATATTTCCACCACCACCTGCTTTGTGGTGGCTGCGGGCGGGGTCGCGGTGGCCAAGCACGGCAATCGCGCCGCATCTTCCCGGTCGGGGTCTTTTGATTTGCTCGAGGCCCTGGGGGTGCGCATCGATCTTCCGCTTGAAAAAGTAGCCGAGGCCATCGAGACCTTGGGCCTGGGCTTCTTGTTTGCCCGCAACCACCACCCGGCTATGCGCTATGTGGCCCCGGTGCGGGCCGAGCTGGGGGTTCGCACCGTTTTTAACCTGCTGGGCCCCCTGACCAACCCGGCTTTTGCCAGCCTGAACCTGGTGGGTGTGAGCAGCCCCGGGCTGGTAGAACCGTTTGCCAGGGTGCTACGCGATCTGGGCTCGAGCCGGGCCCTGGTGGTGCATGGCCGGATGGCCCGCGGGGGGGGCCTCGAGGCCATCGACGAACTGGTGCTGGGCGAAAACATCGTGGCTGAACTGAAAGACGGACAGATTCGGCTGTATGAGCTCCGTCCTGAGGAAGTGGGGCTGCCACCGGCCCCCTACGACGCAATTGGTGGAGGCACCGCAGCCGAAAATGCTGTGGAGGCACGGGCCATTCTGGGCGGCCAACAAAAAGGCCCCAAGCGCGATGCAGTGGCTTTAAATGCCGGAGCGGCTTTTTACTTAGCAGGTAAAGCCTCCGGCATCGCTGAGGGGGTTGTGCTGGCCCAGACTTTGCTGGACAGTGGGGCGGGCCTCGAGGTGCTCGAGCGCCTGGTCAAGCTCACCCAGGCATGAGAAAAATTGTGGTGGTTTCCAATGGCCACGGCGAGGACATCATCGGGGCGGTGCTGGCCTGGGAGCTGCAAAGGCTGGGCTACGAGCTACAGGCGGTGCCGCTGGTGGGCCGCGGCCAAGCCTACGAGCAGGCGGGCTTTGCTGTGCTGGGGCCGCGCCAGGAGATGCCCTCGGGCGGCTTCGCACTGCAAAGCCTGGCGGCCATCTGGGCCGACCTGAAAGCGGGCTGGGTCTCGATGAGCCTGGCGCACTACCGCGCCGTGAGGGAGGCTACGCGGGAAGCAGTGGCTACGTTGGTAGTGGGGGATATCTATGCCCTGCTGGTGGGCCATTTTATGGGTCGACCTCCGCTTTTTTTGATGCAGTGCCGCTCCTCGCTGCGGGCCTGGCAGCCGCAGGGCTGGAGCCGGCCTTATAGCGCCCTCGAGCGCTTTCTGATGCGCCGGGCGGTGGGGGTGTATCCGCGCGAACCGGAGGGCGAGCACTGGCTCAGGGCCCACGGGGTGCCTCACGCCCGCTACCTGGGCAACCCCATGCTCGATGCGCCAGAACAGGGGCCGCTCGATCTGACCCCACCCTATTTACTGCTCCTGCCGGGCTCGCGCAGCGATGCCTACGAAAGCCTGCCCAAAATGCTCGAGGCGGTTCGTCTCTTGAACGATCTGGGCCTCACACCGGTGGTGGCCTGGGCCGGCCTGCCTATGGAGGCCGTGGCCGGGTGGTGGCTGGAAAGCACCGGCAAAGAGGTGGGCCTGACCCACCGCTTTCAGCACCCCGACGGCACGGGGGTCTACCTGGCGCAAAAAGCCTTCAAAACTGTGCTGGAAGGGGCTGCCGTCGGTATTTCCACCAGCGGCACAGCCGCCGAACAGGCCGCTGGCTTTGGGGTGCCGCTGGTGGGGTTTCCCACCGGTGGGCCGCAGTACACCAGGATCTTCGCGGCCCAGCAAAAGCGCTTGTTGGGCGAAGCCCTGCTGCTGGTAGAACCCCACCCCCAGGCCATTGCCCAGGGTGTACGGCAGTTGCTGGCCTCGCCCGAACGCCTTAAGCAAGCCCGGGCCGACGGACAGGCCGCCATGGGCGTGCCTGGGGCGGCCCGGCGAATTGCCCTGGAGATTCACGGGCTGTTGCAGGCTACGGATTCGGGCCAAGGGCAATCCCCGTCTCGATGAAACGCCACCACAAGAGCAAGCCCACCAGGCTGGCCCAGAAAAAATAAGGCCCCACCTGCTCGGGCGCTTTTTCCAGGCTTTTGCGAAACCAGCCCCCAGGCCCCAGGCCGCTCACAAACCACAAAATGCTGGCGGCCAGGAGGCCATACACGGCGTGCAGCCAGGTTACCCCGCCCATAAAGAGCGTGCGCACCAGCAGCTCCAGCCCAATGGCCACTACGGCAAACCCCGCCGTTAACTTGAAAAAGCGCAACTGCCTGGGGTTGGGTTCGCGCACCAGCAGGGGCAGGTTATAAAGCAACGAGGCCCCAATTAAAAGCAGCGCAATCAGGTTGAGCAGGCCGCGCAGCCCGATGATGTAAACCGGAAGGGGAATTTCCATGCCAGCCAGAATTTACGGAAGAACAGGGGGTTTGTGGATGTTAAGCTGGTCTGCTACTGCCTGGGCCAGCCCGATGAGCAGCGGATCTTGCAGGGGTTGTGCTACCAGTGAGGCCCCGACCGGTTCACCGCTTTCGCGGTAACCTGCCGGTAGGTTCACGACCGGGAAACCCGAGGTGGAGGTGAGCACGCTCAGGCTGTTGCTCACCGTCAGCAGCACCTCCACCTGGCTCGTTTGCATCATGTCCAGAAGACGTTCGCTGCCCTGCAGGTGGTTCTTGGAAACCAGGGCTTCGTACTCGGCCTCGGAAAACGGGTGGGCGAGCGAGGCCTCGAGCAAATCCTGCCCATAGCGCATGGCCTCGGGGTGCTGGCGGTTGTACTCGATCACCTCTTGCAGACCCCGAATGGCTGCCCCGGTGGTTTGCAGATACCGGGCCAGATCGCGCCGCATGCCGGCGTGCAACACCGGCATCATCTGGATGGAGCTTTCCGAAAAAGGCACTTCCACCACCTCTACGCCCAGCGTAGAGAGCACCTGGGCCACCTGCGCCAGGGCTTCCGCATCGCCCTTGCGCTGGGTGTGCTGTACCCAGCCCACCCGAAGGGGCAGGGAGAAAGCGGGCGGGGTGGCAGGGAAAGAGAATCGGGCGGCAATTTCTGTGGTGGTATCGGTAGGGTCGTGGCCTGCTATCACCGACATCAGCACGGCCAGGTCGGCGGCGCTTTTGGTCATGGGGCCGGCGGTGTCCTGGGCGGCAGTGATGGGGATGATGCGATCGCGGCTGACCAGGCCCAGGGTGGGTTTGAGGGTGAACACGCTGTTTTGGGCGGCGGGGTAGATGAGCGAGCCGGAGGTTTCGGAGCCGATGCCGGCCACGGCCAGGTTGGCCGCCACTGCTACGGCGGTGCCGCTGCTGCTGCCCCCCACGTCAAAGGGGCCGTAGGGGTTGCGGGTATGACCGCCCAGGGTGCTGTAGCCGTTTACCGACTGGCTGGTCATGAAGTTGGCCCACTCCGAAAGGTTGTTCTTGCCCAGAATCACTGCCCCGGCAGCCCGCAACTTCTGCACAATAAAGGCATCCTGGTCGGCCATGTGCTCGGCCAGCACGGCAGCGCCCGCGGTGGTGTGCAGGGGGCCTACCGTGGAGATGTTGTCCTTGAGGCTGAGGGGAATGCCGTGGAGCACCCCGCGCAGCTTTCCCTGCCGACGCTCTGCGTCGCGGGCGCGGGCTTCCTCGAGCACCGCCGGGTTCAGTTCCAGATAAGCCCGCAACCGGTCGTTGTAGCGCCGGATGCGCCACAGGTAAAACAGCGTGAGCTGCTCAGAGGTGAGGCGTCCGGCCTGCATTTCGGCCTGAAGTTCTGGGATGGTGGCCTGCTGGGTCAGGGTTTGCAAATGCTCGAGCAGGGGTGTCTCAAGCTGCGCCAGCGCCGCCTCGAAGGGGCCAAAGTCCAGGGGCCGCCGCAGTGGATAGCTGTGCTCGGCAGTTTGTTCGGCCACCTGACGGGCCACAAAGCTTTCCCAGTCGCGTTTATTCGGATTCAGACGTTTTTCGGCAGCCTGGCTCATCGCCCACCACACTACCAGCCCCAAACCCAGGAAAACCAGGGCCGAGAACAGTTGTAGCCTTCTGGGCATAGGGTTCAGTATGGCAGCAACCCAACCCCCCGATAAGTGGATACCCCCATTTGGGGGTGTAGTGAAGGAATAACCCGTCCTGAAGGCAACCCACAGACCTGCACCTGGGCCTCATCTGCCACGTAACGCCGCTCCAGCTTAAATATCACAGGGCGCTCATGAAAACCTCGCTACCCTTGGTTTGGGTAGCTCTGCACCTTTTGGATTCTTATGCAAGAACTTTTCTCCAACGCTCCCGCGCACTGGCCCAAGGTTCATATCGAGGGCCTGATTGAAAGCAGTGCCCCCGAGGTGAAAGCGGCCAATCGTCTGTTGTTCGCGACCACGGTAGAGACCGTTTTTCGTAAGTCGGGTATTCAGGTGCTGGAGGCCGATGTGCTGCGCCTGACTCGCGAGGGGGTGCTGGAAATTCCCCTGCGGGTGCGGGCCGAGGACGGCGAATACGACCTGTTTTTCTACCCCATCGCCGATGAAAAAGCAGCCGCCCACTATGTGGCGGTGCACGAGCTGGCCCAGAAGTGGGGGCGTATTCGCCCGGTTTTTTACAGCACCGACGATTTGCTGGCCATTTACCCCGAAACCCTCGAGCCCGTCACCCGCCGCGACCGCCTCTACATCCAGGCTGCGCTCTCTGCGCCCAAAGGGCAGTATGCGATGTGGTGGGCCCAAGCGCCTGGTGAGCTGTTTCACTATAGCTCTACCTACGACCTTTTTGACCGGATCTACCGCGAGATCAATGGCCTCGAGATGCGGGCTTTTGCCCTGATTTTGCTCGAGCTCGGCATGATTCAAGAAGAGTACGAGTTCACCTCCTCGACCTTCCCGGATAGCACCGTGGAGATACCCGTAGAAGGCCCCGAAGGAGTGCCCATCCTCGTTTCTTTCTCCCAGCAACGGGGGCTGCGTTTCCATTTTCACATGGATCGAGCGAGCGCCGAGTACCGCGATCTGTTCTTGAACCTTTTTTTGCTGCGCCTGAAAAGCTGGCGCAAGGAAGCCGACCTCGAGCACATCAAACGCCTGGATAGCCCCGCCTATATCTGGTGGCGCGAACTGGGCCGGCGCCTCCGGCTTAGCACCAGCTCGAGCGAGCACGCCATTAGCGCTGTGGGATCGGTCAAGCGCTGATTAGGGCACGTAACAATTCGCTACGTCCACATTGGGCAGCTTGAGTACACCCGGGCGCTCCCCGTTGCTGCCGATGGCCTGTAGTTCGATATCCATCGGGTAGATCTGGCGGGGGTTGGGTTGCGGGATGGCCTGGGACGAGGCAGCGCTGGGCTCGAGGGTGGCGAGGTTAATGAAGAGCCGGGCTTCCCCAGCGGTCAGGGTGTTGACCCGCAGGCCGGTGGGTGGGGCACTCAAATCGGCGATATTGACCGCAACAGACGACTTGCCGTTGGGGGTAAAGAGCAGGTTCACGCCCTTGAGGGTTCCGGTGTAGTTGAAGGAAAGGTTGAGTTCGCGCACGCTGCCCGTGAGGGTGCAGGGTTCTTTGGGCGTGGTGAGGTTGAAGGCACTGAAACCCCCCACAATCTGCGAACAAGCCCCCAGCAGCCCGACCCCCAACAGCCCTGCAACAATAACAATGATTCTCATGGACATAGCAACCCCTTTCTCCCAAAGACTACGCAGAATTCTGAGGATTGCAATAAAAAACGATACATCCCAGTTCGCTTCTATCGGAATTAGAACAGAGTGCACGATTTGTAGCACCTTGTAGAAATTTGTACCAGACAGGTAAAAGTGCTTACCCGTAACCCATTTAGAGCTTTTATGCCACCTTAAGACCCTCCGAATTGCTCTGGATTAACCAGTCCTGGATAGCATTTTCACCCTTTCGCGCTTTGGTTGTAGCTATTATGTAAATGGCGAAATGTGTTATACTGACGAAGTGAGTACTGAAGTCACTGCCAGCTACGACGCATCCGCAATTAAGGTTCTAAAAGGCTTGGAAGGAGTTCGCCACCGCCCCGCCATGTATATTGGCGGCACCCAGGCCGACGGGTACCATCACCTCTTCAAGGAGATTCTGGACAACTCCGTAGACGAAGCCCTGGCGGGGTTTGCCACTGAAATCGTCACCACCCTCCACCCCGATGGTTCCATTACGGTGGAGGACAACGGGCGTGGAATTCCAGTAGACATCATGCCCGAAGAGCAGAAGCCCGCGGTTGAGGTGATTTACACGGTGCTGCACGCCGGGGGTAAGTTCGAAGAAGGGGCTTACAAGGTCTCGGGGGGGCTGCACGGGGTGGGGGCCAGCGTGGTCAATGCCCTCTCGGAGTACACCCGCGTGGAGGTCTTTCGTGATGGTAAGCACTACCTGATCGAGTTCAGCCGAGGGGATGTCACCAAGCCCTTGCATGTTTTGGGCGATGCCCCCAAGGGCAAGCGCGGTACCCGCGTCACTTTCCTGCCTGACCCGCAAATTTTCGGGAGTGAGCAGAAGTTTGAAGCCAGCCGGCTGCGGGTGCGGCTGCGCGAGGTGTCCTTTCTGGTAGCGGGCCTCAAGCTGGTTTTCAAGGACGAGGTTCATCAGAAGGAAGAGGTCTTCTTTGACAAAGGCGGGGTAGGCTCCTTTGCCAGGTACCGCGCCGATGGCGAGGAACTGCTTTACGACAAGCCGGTGCTGTTGCAGGGCCAGGTCGAGGCGGTGGGTGTAGATGTGGGCCTGATCCACACCAAGGGCTACAGCGCTAATCTGGTTAGCTTTGCCAACATGATTCCCACGATAGATGGTGGCACCCACATTTCTGGCTTCAAGACCGCCTACACCAGGGCCATCAACGCTTATGCTAAAAAAGCAGGGCTGGTCAAGGACTTAGAACCCACTGGCGACGACCTGCTGGAAGGCCTTTCGTGCGTGATCTCGGTCAAGATACCTCAGCCTCAGTTTGAGGGCCAGACCAAGGGCAAGCTCCTCAACCCCGAGGCCGGCACCGCGGTCAGCAAGGTGGTATACGAGAAGTTTTCCGAGTACCTGGAAGAAAACCCCCGCATCGCCAAGCTCATCTACGAAAAAGCCCAGCGGGCTGCCCAGGCCCGCGAGGCGGCCCGTAAGGCCCGCGAGCTGGTACGCCGGGCTAACCCCCTCGAGTCCGACGACCTGCCCGGCAAGCTGGCCGACTGCCAGTCCGAAGATCCTGCCGAAGCCGAACTCTTCATTGTGGAGGGGGACTCGGCGGGGGGCAGCGCCAAGAGTGGGCGGGACCGCCGCTTCCAGGCCATCTTGCCTTTACGCGGGAAAATTCTGAACGTCGAAAAAGCAGGCCTCAACAAAGCTCTTAAAAACGCCGAGGTGCGGGCCATGGTCGCGGCCATCGGTGCGGGTATTGGCGGTAAGGACAACGAAGAGACTCACTTCAACATCGAAGATCTGCGCTACCACAAGATCATCATCATGACCGACGCCGACGTGGACGGCTCCCACATCCGCACGCTGCTGCTCACCTTCTTCTATCGCTATATGCGCCCCATCATCGAGCATGGCTACTTGTACGTGGCCCAGCCCCCGCTCTATGGTCTGCGGGTGGGCAAGAGCAAGAATGTCGAGTACATCTTCGACGATGAGGCGCTCAAGAAAGCCCTGGCCAGTATTGGCGACAAGCCTTACGAAATCCAGCGCTTCAAGGGGCTGGGCGAGATGAACGCCGATCAGCTCTGGGAAACCACCATGGATCCCGCCAAGCGCGTGTTGAAAAAAGTGGACATGCGGGACGCCTCTTACGCTGCCCAGATTTTCGATGACCTGATGGGCTCGGATGTGCAGCCCCGCCGCGAGTTTATCGAGGAGAACGCCCGCTTCGCGCAGATTGAAATTTAGGGTAGCTCGAGCACCCACAGGTTGCGGTCTTGGCTACTGAAAAAAACCACCCGCCCGCCATCTGGCGATACCTGCCACTGGTCGTTCAACACCTTTGCGCCCAGGTCGGCCAGCAGACGGGAGGTGTTGTTTTGCAGGTCGTACTCAAAGAGACGGTGGGTGGGCTGGCCCAGAACCAAGGGAGTGTAGACCAGCCTTTGGTTATCCCGCCAGCGGTAGGAGCCAAACCCGTTCAGCTTGCGCTGTTCGCCCTCGCGGGAGACAACGAAAAGGCCATTGCGTTCAGGCCGGTCGAAGGCCACGTAGAAGACCATCCAGCGCCCATCGGGGCTGGGCAGGATGCTTCGCAGGGCCATTGCGCGGGCCAGGACACGGCGTTTGCCGGTAGGGAGGTGGAGGGTCTCGAGGTTCCTTAAGGCGTCTTCTGGATTGCGTTTGCCGGTGAGCAAGAGGGTTTCCTCGTCCAGCCAGCCTGTGAGCCCGCCGCCATACACCGTGGCTACCCGCTGGGGCGCCCCTCCAAGGGGGGCTACCCAGATATCCGAGCGGCGCCGGTCGAAATTGCCCTCGAGCTGGGTGGTGTTCCAGGCCAGCCGCTGGCTGCTGGGCGACCAGACCACGTTGCCGCCCTGGGTCTCGAGGTAAAAAAGCTGCCCATCGGACAAACGCTCGATCAGGCTGGGCCTTCCGGGGAGCAGGGCATAGGTAAAGTTTTTGTTGTAATGGGCAACCGGTAGCACGGGCCTGGGTGTGCCGGGCTGCAGGACAGACACCCCGTAGAGGGCAACGGGGCTTTGAGGGCCAGGCTTGTCAAGGAAGAGCACCGTGCTGGAGTCGGGGCTCCAGAGGGGGCTCACGCAGCAGCCACCGGAGGTGAGGCGGCGGGGGTTGGGGGTGCGGGTAAACTCCAGTCCGGTCGCACCAAAGAGCAAGGAGAGGCCCGGCAAATCGGCAAAACTATTCGCCACAGCGCTGGGCTGGGGTTTGCTTGCCAGGGTTGCTGGCCAGGCTTTAGCGTAGTTGTTGAGCAGGGGGCCGCCGCGACGGGCTTCGGGCTGCTGGTCGGGGAACTGCCAGCGGCGGGGGTTGTTCAGGTCGCGCTGAAACCCCCTCGAGAACCCCCCCAGCAAAGTCAGCGTCTCCCAGTCGGCAGCGATGTAGGGAATCGGGTTAAAAAAGCGCTGGTGAGAGCTGTCGCGGATCTCCAGATGCAGGTGGGGGGCGGCGGTGCAGCTATACTGCGAATCGCCTACCTTGCCCACTACCTGCCCGCGCCGTACCCGGGTGCCCACCCGCAAAGCGGGGCGCTCCAATAAATGCCCATACAGGCTGGCCAGCCCGTTACCGTGGTCAATCACCAGGTTGTGCGGCGGAGAGCCGTGCGGCCCATCTACCTCTACCACCACCCCATCCCCAATGGCCACCACGGGGGTGCCACAACGGGCCGAAAAGTCCAGGCCAAAGTGAATCCCCTGCCCGGCCCGGTAGGCGCTACTCCGCTGGCGGTAGGCCCCGGTGGTGTTGCCGTAAAGCTGCCCCAAAAGCCAGGTATCGGGGCCTGGCGGGCCTTGCAGCGGCAGGCCAAACTGCCGAGAGGGTGGAGCAATTTTTGCGTCGGGCAAGGGTGGGGCGAAGTGGGCCAGGGCCAGACCCAGTCCAAGTAAACCAAAGGCCAGCAGCCGCATGGCCCGATTATCTCTGAGGAATTGCTCGGCAAATGTGGTGCGAAGAGCGCAAAAAAAGGGCGAACTCGAGGGTTCGCCCCAGCGTCTATCAGATGCTACTGTAGCCAGGTGTAGCGGAAGGCCAGGTAGCTGGTGTTGGGGAAATGCAAAAAGCCCTGCACGCGGCGGTTCATGGCCTCGTACTGGGCCGAGTGGAACAGGAAGGCCATGGGGCTGTCCTGCAAGACCAGCTCCTGCACCTGGGTGTAGATGCGCTGGCGCTCGGCCTGGCTGGCTACGCGGCGGCCCTGCTCCAGAAGCTGGGTAACGCGGTCGTTCTTGTACTTGGAGAGGTTCAGGGCCGAGGTGGGGTGGAAGGTATTGAAGAGGTAGTCGTCGGGGTCGGCCTGCCCCGAGGTGCCCAGGAGGGTAACATCGAACTCGCTGCGCAGGGCTTTGGGCAGATAGACGTTCCAGTCTTCGGCCTGGATGTTGACCCGGATGCCCACCTCGGCCAGGTTGTCGCGGATGACGTCTGCCGGAGTGCGCAGGAAGTCGTAGGTGGAGGTGACGTAGAGGTTCATGGTGAAGCCGTTGGCCAGGCCGGCTTCGGCCAGAAGCTGCTTGGCTCTGGCCACATCGCGGGTGTTGTAGGGGCTGTTGGTGTAGGCGTAGGCCCCTGCGGGGATGGTGGTGCCCCGGGCCACAATGCCGCCGGTACCAAAGAGAGCCAGATCCACAATGGCCTTTTTGTCAATGGCATAGGCGATGGCCTGGCGCACCTTGGGGTTGTTGTAGGGTTCTTTGGTGGTGTTGAAATAAAGGGCCCGGAAGTTGGCCGAGGGGCCGCCCACCACGGTCAGGTTGCGGTCGGCCTTAAGCGGGCGCACATCGGCAGCAGTGACGTACTCGATCCAGTCCACCGCCCCGGCCCGCAGGGCAGTGGAGCGGGCGGCGGGGTCGGGGTAGAAGGTGTAGGTGATGCCATCGAGGTAGGGCAAGGGGCGGCCCTGGTTGTCCTTTTGCCAGTACTTGTCCCACTTACGCACTACCAGCCGGGTCTGGGGGATGTACTCCACGAAGCGGAAAGGGCCAGTCCCGATAACCGCTTTGTTCAGGTCGTTGTTGTTTTCCCTGGTTACCTTCTCCGAAACAATTACGTTGGTGCTGAAGGCCAGCTTGGCCAGCAGCGGCGTAAAAGGCTGGGAAAGGGTGATGACCACGGTGCTGTCGTTGGGCGCCGTGACCGAGCGCACCACCGCAAAGTCGTTGGCGCGGGGGCTCTTGGTGGCCGGGTCTTTGATACGGTTGATGGAGAAGGCCACATCGGAGGCCTTGAGGGGATCGCCGTTGTGGAAGGTCACACCTGGCCGCAGGCGGAAGGTCCAGGTCAGGCCGTCCTGCGAGACCGTCCAGGACTGGGCTAGACCGGGCACGATGCGACCTTTGCTGTCGAGCATCACCAGGGTGTCGTAGATGTTTTCCAGCACGTTGCGGCTGGCGGTGGCGTTGGTGGTGTGGGGGTCGAGCCCTACCGGGTCGGTTTGCATGCCGGCCCGCAGGATGCCGCCCGACTTTTGCGCCAGCGATACCGCAGCCAGGGCCAGAACCAACAGAACCATCAGTTTTTTCATCGCGCCTCCTTGTGTAGCAACTGATTATACCGGTACATAACCACAATTGTACCGCTGAGAAGTGAGGCCTACCGTTGCCGCAGCCGGGGGTCGAGAGCGTCGCGCAGACCGTCGCCCAGCAGGTTGAAACCCAGCACCATCAGCACGATGGCAGAACCGGGCACCAGCGAGCCCCAGGGTGAGAGCGAAAGAAAAGCCCGGCCCTCCGAGACCATAGAGCCCAGGGCCGGAAAGGGTGGCTGGATGCCCAGCCCCAGAAACGACAGCGCTGCTTCGGCCAGCACGGCATAGGCGAAACGCAGGGTGACCTCCACAATCAGTGGGGCCGCTGCGTTGGGCAGGATGGTACGGAAAATCATCCGCCCGTCCGAAGCCCCCATGGCCCGCCCGGCCTCCACGTATAGTTCTTCCCGCACGGTCAGCACGGCGGCCCGGGCCACCCGGATGAAAGGCCCCACAAACACCACCGAGATGGCCAGAACCAGGTTGATGAAACTGCCCCCCAGAAAGGCCAGGAAAGCAATGGCCAGCAGGATGGCGGGGTAGGCAATCAGGATGTCGGCCAGGCGCGAGATGGTGAGGTCGAGCCAGCCCCGAAAGTAGCCGGCCAGCAGGCCCAGGGTTCCGCCTACCAGCAGCCCGGCCAGCACCGAGACCGCCGCCACCGAGAGCGAGAAGCGGGCGCCGTAGAGCACCCTCGAGAGCAAGTCGCGCCCGTACTGGTCGGTGCCCAGCCAGTGTTCTGCGGAAGGGCCCGAGAGGCGGTTGGGGGGGTCGAACTTGAGGGGATCCCAGGGGGCAATGAGGGGGGCCAGGAGTGCACCCAGCAGCACCACCAGGGTAATGGTGCCGCCAATGACCGCCGAGCGGTTGCGCAGGAGGGCCCTGAGTGTCAGGGCCCAGTTCGATGGGCTGGCCGAAGCGGGGGTGGTCACGGTTGTCCTCCGGAGTGGGGAGCTGGTGTCATGGCGAAAAGAAGCTGACTCGAGCGGCCAGGTTCAAACCCTGTGGTGGATTGAAGCACTGGGAAGCCCGCAGGCCTCTCGCTGGTTTACTCATACCGAATCCTAGGGTCTATGAGCGAGTAGAGCAAGTCCACCCAAAGGTTGACCAGCACTGCCGCGGTGGCCACGAAGAGCACCGTGCCCTGCACCACCGGGTAGTCGCGCAGGTTGATGCCCTCGAGGGCAAAGCGCCCCACCCCCGGCAGGCTGAAAACCTGCTCGATAATGACCGCTCCGCCCAGCAACGAGCCAAACTGGATGCCGATCACGGTGACCACCGGAATCAGGGCGTTGCGCAGGGCATGGCGGAAGATCACCACCCGCTCGGAGAGCCCCTTGGCCCGGGCGGTGCGGATATAGTCGCGCGAGAGCACCTCGAGCATCGAGCTGCGCAGGATGCGCGTGACGGCTCCGGCCAGAATCAGGCCCAGCGAGAGGGCCGGCAGAACCATGTGCCGAAAGTTTTGCGCGGGGTTTTCGGCCAGGGGCACAAAACCCGCCGGGGGCAGCCAGCCCAAGGCCAGGGCGAAGAGCAGAATGAGCAGCAAGGCCAGGAAAAACCCCGGCACCGAGAGGCCCAGAATGGCAAAGAACGAGGCAAAGTAGTCCACAAAGCCCCCCCGCCGGATGGCCGCCAGCACCCCCAGGGGTACCGCAATCAGGAGGGCGGTCAAGAGGCCCATCAGGGTGAGCTGGAGCGTGACCGGAAAACGCAGGGCCAGGTCCTGGGCTACCTCGCGCCCGGTGCGCAGGCTGCTGCCAAAATCGCCCTGCAGGACAGCCCCCAGCCACTGTCCGAACTGCACATGCAGGGGCAGGTCGAGCCCAAACAGGCGGCGTAGCTCGGCCATGCGCTCGGGGTTGACGTTGGCCTCGAGGCCCACCAGGCTGGTGACCACATCGCCCGGCACGGCCCGCATGAGCAAAAAGGTGATGATGGCCACCCCTAAGAGGGTGGGGATGGCCGCAAGAAGACGATTAACCACATAGCCGACCATAACGAGTAGCCCGAGTATATCGCCTTTTAGCGTTTGTGGGCCGAAGAAGGAGCAAATGACCTGAGGCTACTTCGCCGGTTTGCTAACCTCGGACAAGGAGGAGTTCTGTGCGAAAAAACATTCTTTTTTTTCTAGTTGCCCTGAGCCTTCTGGTGCTTTCGCAAGCCCTAGCTCAGGCCAGTTTCTACGCCCGGCCCCTGGGCCTGCAAACCAGCCGAATGAAAGGCGAGGACGTCTACAGCGTGCAGAGCTACCTCCTCAATGCGGGCTACCCCGAGGTTGGCGAGCTCGACCGCATCTATGGCCCCCGCACCTGGCAGGCGGTGATTAACTTTCAGGAGATGCAGGGAATCAAGGGCGATGAAAAAGGTACCGTGGGGCCCAATACCTGGGTGGCCATGTTTTACAGTGGCCGCATCCAGGCCCCCATCTTCTCGCGTGCTTTGCAACTGCAAAACCCTCGCCTGAGCGGGGTGCAGGTGCGTAGCCTGCAACAGCGGCTTCTGGAGCTCGGCTACCGCGAGGTGGGTGAGGCCGACGGCTTTTTTGGCCCCAAGACCCAGGCTGCGGTCAGTGCCTTTCAGAAGCGTCTGGCCAACGTGAGCGGGCTGAAGGTGCGTACCGATGGGGTGATGGACGGGGTTACCTGGGCTAACCTCTTCAGCGACTTTGCCCCGGAGAAGAAGTAGGCCATGCTGCGTTGGTTTTTGCTGGTGTTGCTAACGGGCCTGGCCTGGGCTGCGCCAGAGTGGGCCAACTACTGCAACGCCCGCTTTGCTTTTTGCATCCAGCGCCCGGCTTTCATGACCGCCGAACCCCCACCCGAGAACGGCGATGGTCAGTCCTTTCGTCGGGGAGCGGCCCGGCTGGTGGTTTCGGGAGCCCTGGATGCTTACGTGTTGACCCTGCCCGAGTACTACGCGCAGGCCCAGAAGAACCTGCGTGTAACCTACAAGGTGCTGAAGCCAGACTATTACGCGGTCTCGGGGTTTAAGGGCAATTTGGTGGTCTACGAGTATAAAAAGCTCAGGGACGGGGTATTTTTCACCGTGTACCTCGAGTACCCCACCGCCGAAAAGGCCACCTACGACCCCCTCATCAAGCCCATTGTGGACTCGCTTAGGCTGCGGAGGTAACCGATGAAAAACCTGATTTTCCTGGCGTTTTTGCTGTTTCCGGCCCTGGCCCAGGGCTACTTTGAGCTGGGGGGCTTTAAGACCCCCTCGGGCAACATTCACTGCTTTGCTTATGTGGACCGGGTAGCGGATGAGGCGGTGCTGCGCTGCGACCTGTTGCAAAACCAGGCCCGCCTACCGGCCAAGCCCAAAGACTGCTCGCTGGACTGGGGTAATGCCTTTGGCCTGAGCGAGCGGGGCCAGGCCACCCGGCTCTGTGTAGGGGATACCGTGGCCGACCCCCGCCTGCCGGTGCTGGCCTACGGCAAGGTCTGGAGCGAAGGCGGTTTTCGCTGCGACGTGACCCAGGCCCGGCTGCGCTGCATCAACAAAGATAAGCGGGGTTTTGAGCTCTCCCGGAGCGTACAACGCTTTTTTTAGCCCCTCGAGCTCTGGCTTTGTGGTACTATGGCCAAACACCAGTAGGATGAAAGCCATGCTGCGCCTCAGGCTCCTGGGCTCGCCCGAAGCCCTCTGGCAGGGTGAAGCTCTCTCCCTTAAGGGCCGCCAGTGGGCCTTGCTGGGGGTGCTGGCGCTGGGCGGGGGTCTCAGCCGGCGCGAGGTGGCCGAGCTGCTGTGGGCCAAAAACGCAGCGCAAAACCTGCGGCAGGCCCTGTACCTGCTGCGTCGGCTGCCAGGGGCCGGGACGTGGTTGCTAGACGGGGAGCAGCCCGCGCTGTACGCCGAGGTAGACGCGCAGGCACCCACCCTGGAGGCTTTGCGCGAGCCGCTTTTGCGGGGTCTGCCGGATGATCTGCCCCCTGCGTTTTGGGAGTGGCTGGCCCTCGAGCGCCAAAGGCTGGAGGAGCTGCGCCGCGAGCGGCTCTGGCAGGCCGCGCAGAACCAGCCGGAGCAAGCGCTGGGGTACCTTTATGAGCTTATCCAGCTCGATCCCCTGCACGAGAGCGCGGTGCGCGAGGCCATGCGCCTGGAGTCCAGGGCTGGGCGGGTGCAGGCAGCCTGGCAGCTTTACGAGAACCTGCGCCAGTCCCTCTGGCAGGAGCTGGGTATGGAGCCCCTGGCGGCCACCCAGGCCCAGGCGGCCTTACTCCAGTCCGCGGTCTTGGATCCATTGGCCCAGCGCCTCTGGGAGGCCCGAAGCCTTTATGCGGAGGAGGTTCGTCCCGAGTTCTGGGCTATGGTGCTGGAAGAGGAGCCCTACGCAGTAGCGCGGGCGTGGGCAGAGCTCGAGGCCGCCCCGCCCCCACTCCTTTTGCCCAAGGCCCTGCGCCAGCATCTATGCCGCCGGATTGCGCTGGCCCTGGAAGCGCAGAGGGGAGAGCCCAGTGCCACAGCTCGCTACTGGTTGTGGGCTTTGGAGCCGGAGCGGGCCTACCCCCACTTGTTGGCCGCAGGCCGGCTGGCGTTGCAGCGGGGCAAGCCGAATGAGGCCCAACTCGCTTTCTTTCAGGCCCTCTGGGTGAGCGGCGAAGCGGAGGCTGTGGAAGCCCTTTTACACCTGAGCCAGCTCGCCGAGCAGCAGAGCAACCTGGCCCTACTGGACGCCCTGGTGGAGCGGCTGGGCGTACTGGCAAGGTGCACGCAGAGCGATTCGATCTACTTCGAACACCACCAGCGTAGGGCCGGGCTTCGGCTGCGGCAGGGCAGACCCCAGGAGTCCGCCCTGGAGGCGCTGGAAGCCCTGGAAGTAGCCCGGCGGTTGTGCGATGGGGAGCGAATCTCTTTGGCCCGGCTTTCTTTAGGGGCGGCCCATCTGGTAGCTGGGGCGTTGGAGGAGGCCAGGCCCCATCTGGAGGCCGCCGCACGGGCCCAAAGCTCCCAGACCCGCCTGCGGGCGCTGAGCAACCTGGGGGCCTTGTTCGGTCTGCGAGGTGAGTACGAGGCTTCCGAGGCCTCTTTTGAAGAAGCCCTGACCCTGGCCCGGCGGGAGGGACAGCTGGCCTTGGCAGGAAGTCTGCTACAAAACCTGGCCGCCACTACCTTGCGCTTGGGCCGCTACGCCCAGGCCACAAAACGCTTTACCGAGGCCATCGAGCTGTCGCGTAGTTTGGGTGATGCCCGTACCGAGACCACCAGCTATCGCAACCTGGGCTACCTGTACTTTTTGCAGGGGCAGTTCGGCCCGGCCTGGAACACCCTCGAGGAAGCCCTCGAGCTGGCCCGGCCCCTGGGCCCCGGTTTGCAGGCCCAGGTCTTGTTGGTGCAGGTCGAGCTGCTGAGCTATTTGGCGGTCTACCCGGAGGCCGAAGGCCGGCTGGAAGAGGCCTCGAGGCTGGCCCAGGCGGCCCAGGACGAGCGGCTTTTGTGGGCCTGCCGCTACAACCGGGCCTTGCTGGGTCTCTGGCGCTGCCCAGAGGAAACCGGGCCCATCGAGACCCTGCTACCCAGCTTGCGGGAAGCCCGCTTGGACGACCTGGCCATGGGCGCCGAGTTCGACCTGCTGGCGCTTGGCCGAAAGGAAAACTTACTCGAGCGCCTTCTCGCCTGCTGCCGGCCCCAGACCCCGGTGCAGCACCTGGCCTGGCAGATGGGTGCTTTGCGGCTTTCGCTCCTGCGGAGTTCTCCCGATCCCGAGCCGCTGGCCCGGGCCTTGGCCCTGGAAACCCTCTGCCTGAGCGTGCCCGCCCACCGCCTGCTGGGCGAGGCCCATGCCCACCTGGGGCAACACCTCCAGGCTACTGCCGCGGTGCGGAGGGCTCAGGAACTCTGGCAAAGCCAGCTCGAAGGGTTACCTCGGAGCCTGCGCTAGGGTCAAGCAGCAAGCCTGGATTGCCCTTGTTGTGGTTCACTTCTGCCTTGAGCAAGCAAGGGGGTTTGTTACCAAATTTACCTGTAGAGGTGGCTTTGAGGGTCGTTCCCAGCTTCCTCATTCGGCGACACCCCAGGTGCAGTCAACTGCGTTTGCGTAACTGTTTGTAAATAGCGCGGTCGGGGTGTTGCCACCTTCACCCGCCAGGGGAGAAGGCAAGGGGTTAACGTGGTTTTGGTATGACTTGGCGATACGCCCGTGCCCCCACTTGACGCTCAATTGACGCCCCCCCTTCTACGCTGGTTGCCATGCCAGAGGGCCACCAGGAACAGTGCTATGTGCTCCGCATGTGGAGCGACGGCGAGCAGCAGTGGCGCTTCAGCCTTGAACCCTTGCGGGGCGGAGCCCGGTACAACTTTGCCCGCCTGGAAGATCTGGTGGCAGCCCTCGAGCGTGCAAAGGAGGAAGCATGCGCTACCCAGCTAAAATCGCAGCCCTAGCCCTGCTGCTCGCGGCCTGTGGGGGTGGCCCCCCCAGCCGGATTGAGCCCAAAATCGACCCCGATACCCGGGTGCTAAACCCCCAGAGCCAGGCGTCTTTGTCCAGCTTCGCCCTCACCAACGCCCCGGCCTGCCTGGACTACACCAACCAGAACCGCCCGCTCTGCCAGGCCACCCTCATCTTTAGCGCCGACAACCCCCAGCTCCAGGCCCTCGAGGTCGGACAGGTGCTGGTGAGCGAGCCCACCCCAGCGGCCCCCTACGGCCTCCTGCAAAAGGTCAAGGGCATCAGCCGCGCGGGCAACACCGTAACCGTGCAGACCGAGGAAGCCGACCTTGGCGAGGCCCTCGAGCAAGGCGAGGCCGAGTTCCAGAAGACCCTCACCCCCTCCGACCTGCAATCGGCCCAGGCCCTGGCCCAGAGCGTGCGCTTTGCCGGCGGCCTCACCTCCTACAGCGCCCAGGGTGGGGTCAGGCCCATGGCCACCCTGGACTTTAGCTTCGACGAGGTGCTCTACGACCAGGACAACAACCCGTCCACCACAAACGACCAGGTGCGGGTCTCGGGCAAGGTCTTCTTCGACGTGCAGAACGGTTTTAGCGCCGGGGTAAGCTGGAAGAAGGTCTTTGGGGTGCCCGCCTACCCCAACGGGGTCTACTTCAAGGCAGCCTACGGCATAAAGCAAAGCGCCGAGGTTAAGGTGAGCTCCGGGCTGGGCTACAGCATCAATAAGGAAAAGGAACTGGCCAGCTTCAACTTTACGCCCATCACGGTGTTTGTGGGGCCGGTGCCGCTGGTATTTGTGCCCAGCCTGAAGATGGTGGTGAGCGCCACCGGGCAGGTGAGCGCGGGCCTAAGCTTTGGCGCTACCCAGAGCCTTAACGCCCAGGCCTGTCTGGAGTACAAGAGCGGTTTCAACAACTGCAGCAGCTTTGACGAGAGCTTTAACGCCGGTCTGAGCGGGGCCAACACCGGCGCTCAGGTTCGGGGGAGCCTGCTGGGTAAGGCCGATGTACTGCTTTATGGCATTGTGGGGCCCTACGCCAAGCTGGGGGGCTACCTCGAGATGGACGCGGTGGTGCCGCGCAATCCCGTTTGGCGGCTTTCCGCCGGGGTAGAGGCCTATCTGGGTTTTCATCTGGGCATTGATCTGGAGGTGATCGAGTTCCGCCTGGACTACGACCTGAAGGTCTACGACAAAAACCTGGGTACCATCGCCCAGGCCACCCCTCAGCCGTCCAGCGTGAAGCTCTCGCAGGGAGGCGTGGGATCGCCGCAGCTCCTCAAGCCCTTTAGCCTTTGCGCCACCGCCTACGATCCGCAGGACGGGCCCAAGGCAGTGAGCCTGAGTAGCAGCGTGGAGGGCAGCCTGGGCAGCATTGCTGCCAATGCCAACCCGCCTTGCCTAACCTATACCTTCACCACCGAAGGCCCCCACACCATTACCGCCAGCGCCAGCAACAGCGCGGGGCTAAACAGCAGCGCCACCCTGAGCCTGAACGTGCAAGACCCCCCGCCCAGCGTCCAGATCCTGAACCCCAAGCAGGGTCAGGGCTTCTATGCCGGCCAGACCGTGCTCCTGCAGGGGAGCTGGCTCGACCCCAGCCTTAGCACCCAGAATTGCGCCAATGCGGTCTGGAAGAGCAGTGTGGCCGCCGACACCCTGCCCGCCAACGCCTGCGGTACCCCCACCATAACCCTTAGCAGCAGCACGGCCTCCCGCACCCTGACCCTGGAGGTCAGCAACGCCCGGGGCAAGAAGGGCAGCGCCACGGTGAACGTCAATGTAAGCCCGGCCCCCGCCAACTACCCGCCGAGCGCCCTCATCACCCAGCCCGCCGGGGTCAACCCCGAGATCGGCTCCACCCAGATTGCCCTCAAGGGCTGGGTGCAGGACAACGAGAACCAGATGCTTACCTACACCTGGAAAATCCAGCGGCTGGACGGCAGCGGCAACCCTATCTCCGGCACGCAGCAGAACGTACCGGGCGGTTCGGGGAACATTTTCTTTACCAGCGGCGGCACCGACCTGCCCACGGTGATGATCGCCAACCTGACCTCGCTCTATCCCGGGGCTACCTGTGGTTTTCGCTTTCGGCTGACCCTCGAGGTCACCGATGGCAATGCCGGCCCCCCGGCCCGCCCCACGGTCGCCACCCAGGACTTCCGGCTGCCGGCCTGCATCAACTAGGAGGTACCGATGCGCTACTGCTTGCTTTCTTTGCTGCTGATTGCGGGTTGTGCGGGTGGAAACCCCACCCCCCCATCCCCGCCCGTGGAAGGCGACTTTCAGATTGCCCTTTCGACCGGCACCCTAAACCTCGAGGCCGGTACTACTGGAAGCCTCGAGGTCACGCTGGAAAAAACCGGCGGCTTCAGCGCCCAGGTGCAGCTTTCGCTGGTTCGTATCCCCAGCACCCTGGGCGTCAGTGCCAGCTTCAGCCAGAACCCCATCCAGAGCAGCAGCACCCTGACCCTGAACCCCTCCGGTGAGCTGGCCGCAGGCGAGTACACTCTGCTGGTGCGGGCTACTGCCAGCGTAAACGGCCAGGTGCTCAAGCGTGAGCGCACCCTCACCCTGGGGGTTTCGGCCAGCAGCCAGATGACCGTGAGCGGCCAGGCCAAGAACCGCTTTGGGCAGCCGCTGGCAGGTGTGCCGGTCTGCCAGGGTAGCCGGTGTGTGAACACCGACGCCGAGGGCCGCTTTAGCCTGTCTGGCATCACACCCCCCTACGACCTCACCGTGCGGCCTGCTGCTACCCAGGAGCACATCTTTTTGGGCCTGAGCCGGCCCGACCCCCTTTTGTTGCTCTTCACCAGCCTGGGCGGGGCTTCTGCCGAGCAGACCGCCGGCCTGAGCGGTAGCCTTCTGCCCCAATCGGGCAGCGGCATCACCTTCCCCAACCCCGCCAACACCGGGGTGCAGGTGGTGTTTGGGGCGCCCCAGGCCAGGCTGACCCAGTTTGTGCCCCCCGGTTACAACCTGCAGACCCTCTTTCCTGGCCAGGGTCCGGCCTACACCCTGACCGCGGCCTGGAACGGCAGCGGCAGTGTGCAGGGCCGGGTGTATGTCCTGCAGTGGCGGTACGTGCCCGACCTGCCCGGCACCCCCGAGGCCTTTCTGGCCTACGGCAGCCGGGTGGTCTCGCTCGACCCTGGGGAGAGCGCCAGCCTGAACGTGGGCGTAGCCCCCATCAGCACCGGGGCCTTGAGCGTGAACCTGACCAACCCCAGCGGCCTGACCCTGCGCTCGAGGCAGCTTTACGTGAACCTCGAGGCCCGCTCGCTCTTCCTGATTGCCTCCAACAACGCCGAAAGCCCGCTAAACCTGTCCTGGGCCACCCCGGTGATTCCGGGTAAAACCCTCACCTTCGCCGCCTATGCCGACGCCCCCGATGGCCGCACCCTCAGCTTCCAGCAAAATGGCCTGGGATCCAGCGGCTTTATTGACCGCGTGCTGCCTGTAGCCCCCGGACTCTCGAGCCCCAACCAGGGCCAAAGCGGCCTCCCCCTCAACACCCCCTTGCAGTGGTCGCGGCCGGCCGATAGCACCTGCCTTTTGTTCCTGAGCAGCGCAGGCCAGCCCACCCGCACCTTCTATACCGACCGCACCACGGTGGTTCCGGGGCTCGAGGCGAACCGCACCTACAACTGGTTTGTGCAATGCTACGGCCCCTTCGAGAACGTCAACGCCTTTGCAGGCCCTGCCTGGGCTGCAGGCTACCCCGCGTTTGGCTGGGATATGTCGTTTTTCCAGGCCAGCTCGGTGCTCCGAAACTTCAGCACCGCACCTTAGTGCTCTGGTAAATCGCTTTCAGTTATGTTTTGAAGCACATTGATTGCTCAAAATTGCGATGTTCGGCTGATGGGGGGAACCGCTGTGTATGCCGAATTCTTTGTGCCAGATCACTGGGGTTCTACCCCTTCACCGACCCCGCCAACAGCCCCCGAATGAAGTAGCGCCCCAGGAAGATGTAGACCAGGAGCGTTGGCAAGGCGGCCAGCAGGGCACCCGCCATGGGCAGGTTCCACTTCACCGCCTCGCCGCCCGCAAGCTGGGCCAGGGCCACCGTGATGGGCTGGTTGGCCGGGCTGCTCACCAGCGTCACGGCAAACAAAAACTCATTCCAGATCTGGGTGAACTGCCAGATGACCACCACCACAAACCCCGGTACCGAGAGCGGGAATACGATGCGGCTGTAGATGCCAAAGAACCCCGCACCGTCTATGCGCCCCGCCTCGATCATCTCGTCGGGGATTTCAGCGTAGTAGTTGCGGAAAATAAGGGTGGTGATGGGCAGCCCGTACACCACGTGTACCAGAATAAGCCCCCATAACGTACCACCCAGCCCAATCTCGCGCACAAACTGGAACAGCGGAATCAGCACAGCCTGGTAGGGGATGAACATGCCAAAAAGCATCAGGGGAAAAACGATACTGGCCCCAGGGAATTTCCATTTAGCCAGCACATAGCCATTCAGCGAACCCAGCAAGGCCGAAAGAATGGTGGCCATGATGGTCAGGAAAAAGCTGTTTTGCAGCTTGGGCAAAAAAGCCGTCCAGGCCTGGGCAAAACTCTCCCAGTACCAGCGCTCGGGGAGCCGCCAGGTGTCTTTCAGGGTGATGGCGGAGGGTTCTTTGAGCGCAGTGATGATGACCAGATAAACCGGCAGCAAAAAGAACAGCGTGGCCAGGAACAAAACCCCATACTGCACAATCCGACCCATCATCGCCGTACCTCACGTTGGGTTTTGTGAATTTCGAGGGTCATCGCCGTACCTCGCGTTGGGTTTTGTGAATTTCGAGGGTCATCGCCGCACCTCGCTTTTGAGCTGGCTGTACAGGTAGGGCACAATCACCGCAGCCACCAGCAAGAGCAGAATCATCCCGATGGCCGCCCCTTTGGCAATTTGGTTGGCCCGGAAGGTGGTCAGGTACATCAAGAGGGCGGGCACGTCGGTGGGGGCGTTGTCGGCCCCGGCCATGGCAAAAATCAGGTCGAAAATTTTTAGGCTGATGTGGCCCAGGATGATCATGGCCGAAAGCGTGATGGGGGCCAGTAGGGGAAAGATAATGCGCTGGTAAAGCTGCCACTCCGAGGCGCCATCTACCCGGGCGGCCTCCCGCAGCTCCTCGGGGATGCCGCGCAGCCCGGCCAGGTACAGGGCCATGGTGTAGCCCGACATCTGCCAGACGGCGGCCAGGATAATGCCGATAAAGGCCAGGTTAAAGCCGTGGGGTTCGTCGTAGGGGAGGGGTTGCAGGGTGCGGCCCAGTGTGAAGGCCCACAGGAGCAGCAAAGCCGCCGAGCCGGAGGCGATAAAGCCCCGCCGGCGCTCACCGCTCCGGAAAGCCCCCAGGGCGATGAACACCAGCACTGCGCTCACTACCAGGGCGGTGAGGAAGGGCAGGTCGTTCCAGCTTACCTGCCAGATCTGCTCGCGGCTGGTGAGCCAGGCGAAATCGCCCTTGGGCAGCCCCACCAGGGTGGGGAGCTGGTTGACACCGCCCTGCGGTTGCAGCATCCAGCGCCAGATGGTTCCGGTCACGATGAACGACAGCGACATAGGAAACAAGAAGATGGTGCGGAAAAAACCCTCGCCCTTGGGGCTTCGATCCAGCACAATGGCCAGCCCCAGCCCCACCCCCAGGCAGCCCAGAATGAAGAACAGCGTGAAGAAGAAGGTGTTGACCAGATCCTGACGAAACCGCGCATCCACAAACCCGGTGAAAAGCTCGCGGTAGTTTTCAAAGCCGATAAAGCGAATCTGAGGGTTGGCCGAGAGGGCCTGGGCCGGGTCTCGACCCCAGTCGGTGAGGGAGGTATAAAAGGTCTGAAGGATAAAACCATAGACGAAAATGCCCAGCAGCACCAGCGAGGGCAGGATGACCAGGAAGCCGTAGAGGGTGTCTTTATTCTTGAGCCAGTTCATCTTTACCTCTGGGGTTGGCGCCTCGCTAGTTATAAAGGCAGTTCTTTGTTTGCGTGGCAGCGTGGTGGGTTATTTCGCCGGGTTCATTCCGAGCGGTGCAGATTCTTCGTCGACTACGCCGCTTTGGACTGATTGGATGAGCGTTTTCGAGGGGGCGGTTGTGCGAAAAAAAGATAGAGGGGCAGGTTTGTGTACCTGCCCCTCCAGGTGAACTACTGGCCCAGACGAACCTGGGTGGCAATGGCCTGGGCTGCATTGGAGGCAGCCTGGGCGTTGCGGCCCGAGAGGTAGATTTCCATCACGGTGCCAAACTGGCTCATGAAGGACTCGGGGGCCACAGCACCGTGCACCAGCGAGCCCACAATGCGGTTGTTGCGCCAGTCACGCATGGCCGATTGCAGGTAGGCGTTGTACTTGCTGGGGTCGGAGTCGGTGCGGGCAGCAATCGAACCCTTGAGCGGGTTGAAAGCGTCCTGGCCTTCTTTGGAGCCGACCAGCCGCAGCCAGTTGAGCACGTTGGCGCGGTTCTTAACGCCCTTGGGCAGGCCGAAGGAGTCGGAGAGCATCATGAACACGCCGGCCGTACCGGGTGCCGGGGCCCAGCCGAAGCCTTCGCCGGGTTTGAGGCCCTTGGTGGTGGTCATGTAGCCGGCAGCCCAGTCACCCATGATGTTGAAAGCCGAAGTGCCATCCAGTACGCGGTCTACTGCCTGCTGCCAGGAGAGGCCCGAGGCGTCTTTGTTGGCGCAGTCGAGCACCCGGCCAAAGGTGTTCCACACCGCCACTACCTTGGGGTCGTTGAAACGTAGCTTGCCGTTCCAGAGGTTGGTGTAGTCGTTGGCACCGAGCACCCCCAGGGCCACCGACTCCCACAGGTGCTGCTGGGTCCAGTTTTCACCAAGGGCCAAGGGCGCTTCCAGTCCCTTGCCTTTGAGGGTCTGGCAAGTGGTCAGGAACTCGGCCCAGGTTTTGGGTGGCTGTACCCCCCACTCCCGCAGCTTGGCAGGGTTATACCACATTACGTTGGAGCGGTGGATGTTGACGGGTACGCTGTAAATCTTGCCTTTGTAGGAAATCAGGTCAATGAGCCCTTTGGGGAAGCGGTTCATCCAGCCTTCCTGGTTGAAGAGGGGGGTCAGGTCTTCCATGCGGTCGGCGACCACCCAGGTGCCGGTGAGTTCTTGACCTGCGTGTACCTGGAAGCTATCGGGGGGATCGCCGCCCAGCATGCGGGTCTTGAGGACGGCCCGGGCATTCACCCCGGAGCCGCCGGTCACGGTGGCGTTGATGACTTCCACGTTGGGGTAGCGCTTCTTGTACAAATCAATGAGGGCTTGTAGAGCGGGGCCTTCGTCTCCGGCCCACCAGGAGAAGATTTCCAACCTCCCCGACTGGGCCACTGCCAGCGAGCCAAGGGCTGCGGCTACCAGGGCTAAGAGAAACTTTCGCATATTATGTCCTCCTCGACATAGATGGGGCGCCAATGGTTGGCCGAGTCCCCAGGGCGGAGATTGGCGGGCTCCACTCCCTGGTTCCACCATTTGCTAGAAAGCGCTGCAGCACCAAGGCAGCGGCGCCCATAGCCGGGGCCAGATGTCCGAACGCGCTGGGCTTGACGGGTATTTCGCCGTGTTCGGGGATAAAAGCCAGGTTGCGGATGGTCTGTCGCAGGGGGGCCTCGAGCCACTTCCAGGCCTCGGCCCCGGCCCCGCCCAGCACCACCACAGCGGGGTCAAAGGTGACACATAGGTTAACCACAAAACGCCCCAACTCGTAGGCCAGGTTTTGCAGGGCCTGCAGGGCATAGGGGTCTTGCTGCTCGGCCCGTTGCAGGATGCCCCAAAAGCCTTCCTGCCGGCCACTGGCAGCCTGGTAGTGCCGCACCATGGCGCGCAGCGAAAGGGTGTCTTCGACATCCCCGCCGCCGCTGCGGCTTTTGGGTTGGCCGGTGAGCCAGTGGCCCAGTTCGCCAGCAGCCCCCAGGCGGCCCCGGTAAACCTGCCCCTCCACCACCAACCCCGTTCCCAGGCCCGTAGTCATGACCACGTAGACCAGCGGGCTTTGATTCTCGCCCCAGAAGGTTTCGCCCAGGGCGGCAGCGTTGGCGTCGTTTTCGACGTTTGCGGGGACTTTTAGCAGGGCCTCGAGCAAATCGGCAGGCCGCTCGTTGCGCCAGCCCGGGCCCGGTGCATAGATAAGGTTTCGTCCGCTGACCACGCCGGGGACGGCGAGCCCCACCCCCAGCAGATGTGTGGGATCCGCCAGCCGGATTCTGATCTGTTCGGCCAGTTTGGATATCCGCTCGGCCAGCGGGGTGTAGGGGCTTTCGACCCAGTCCCACTCGCCGTGGATTTTGTTGTTCAGGTCGAGCAGCACAATTTGGGTATTCTCCACGCCCAGCTCGGCCCCCAAGGCCAGGGTATGCTCGGGGGAGAACTCGAGCTCGGTGCCGGGGCGGCCCACACCCGGCTTGTGCTGGTTGCCTTCATCCAGCAGGCCTTCTTCAAGCATCTCCTGAACCAGCGAAGAGACCGTGCTTTTGGTAAGGCCTACCGCGCGGGCCAGCGTCGCCCGGCTCGAGGGGCCGTTTCGGCGCAGGGCCTCCAGAATCAGGCGGCGGTTCTGCCGCTTGATGGCCTGCTGGTCAAGGGGTGCGTTGCGGGCCATGGCACCTCAAATAAAGCGTTAACTTAGTAAGTTCAGCGAACGAACTATATCCCATCCGATTGCGGCCTGTCAACTGCCTGGGGGCTAGCTACGTCGGTGCTGGAACCGTTCGGCGGAGTCGAGCCAGAGTGTTACAGGGCCATCGTTGATCAGGTGTACCTCCATATGAGCCTGGAAAACCCCGGTCTCGACGTGAAGCCCCTGCTGGGTCATCAGGTCGCAAAAACCCTCGTAGAGCCGCCGACCTTCATCGGGTGCTGCTGCCTCGATAAAGCTGGGCCGGTTGCCCTTGCGGGTATCGCCAAACAGGGTGAACTGCGACACGGCCAACACCTCGCCCCCCACATCGGCCAGGGATAAATTCATCTTGCCATCGGCGTCGGCAAAAACCCGCAGCCCCGCAATTTTTCGGGCCAGGTAGGCGGCATCGTCCAGGGTGTCGCCCCTTCCCACGCCCAGCAACACCAGCAACCCCTGTCCAATCTGGCCCACAACCTTACCCCCTACGACCACCTGGGCCTGGCTAACTCTTTGCACAACGGCACGCACGTCCAGACCATAACAGGGAAGGGGGGGTGTTGTCAGCCGAAAGCTGAACGCCTGAGGCCAATGGGCGAACGCCGAAGTGTTTCGATCGTGTTTTTACATCCAAATCGGGATAGCTCTAGGTATCGCGCCTTTGACCAGGCCGCTCTGAAGACAGGCAACCTGGGTTTGACCAATGCCATAGGGCGCAGCGTAGAGGCCCTCGAGCTTTGCTCTGGTGTGTGAACCTACCTTGGTGCCGCAAACAGCGCGACCGTGCCGGGGCCGGTGTGGGCGGCCACAGCGGGGCCGCACTCCCGCACGCCTTCAATCACCACACCCTCCTGGCTAATCAGCTTGCGGAGCTCTTCGATGCCCTGAGGGTTGTAGGCGTGGGCCAGGATGACCCGGGCCCCCTCGGGGAAGGCCTGGTGAAAAGCCTGGGCGAGTTGCTGTAAGCCCTTGTGCCAGCCCCGGGCCCGCTCGAGGGGCCTCACCAGCCCATCCCGCACCTCTAGCACCGGCAGCAGTTTGAGCAGGGAACCAATGAAGTGCTGCAAGCCGCCAATGCGCCCACCTCGGTGCAGGTATTCCAGCGTGGCCGGTAGCACGAAGCCACGCACCCGCTCTACCAGTGGGGCAATGGCCTCCTCCAGCTTGTCCCAGGGCACCCCTGCCGAGAGCTTGCGCTGTGCCTCCTCGATCACAAAAGAAAGCCCGCCGTTCAGGGTCAGGCCGTCTATCACCTTGACGCGGTTGCCAAACTTCTCGGCTACCATACGGGCTGTGGAGCAGGTACCCGAAAGTTTGCTCGAGACATGTACCGAAACAATGCGGTCGAACTTCTCGAGCAGATTCCTGTACAAAGCCTCCAGATCCACCGCAGAAATCTGGCTGGTGCTGACCTTTTTGCCGGCGAGTTGGGCCTTTATCACCTCGTCCGGGGTCATCTCCACATAGTCGCGGTAGCTCTTGCCTTCGATGATGACCTGCTGCGGGATTACGTATACATCCCGCTTGAGGGCCTCCTGGGGGCTCAAACCCAGGGTTGAATCGGCAACAAACGCGGTACGTTCCATCTTCACCTCCCTGCTGTATTTCCAGAAACCCGATTCAGCCGAGTATAGCTGATGTTGTATTGATCGCAGGCGTTACGTGATGGGCGCTACTGGCCCCAACAGCTTTCAAGGGAGGCCGGGTTATGTGTGGCCGCACCTCGAAGATGCCAGCTCTTTGTCGCAGGTCGGATATCTGGGCTACCCACTCTGGATTTCACAGGCTGTAGGCATAATACCCGTAAAGCCCCGGCCCGGTGTGGGTGGAAATCACGCCCCCAATGCTACTGGTGATGCGCTCTTCCAGGGGCAGCCCGGTGGCTTGTACGGCGGCTTTGAATGCGGCTACATCGCTTTCTTCAGCGTTGTAGAGGTAGTAGATACGGATTTTCTGGCGGCCTGCGGCCCAGGTCTTGAGGGATTCGACCATCTCGGCCAGGGCTTTTTTTTCGCCCCGGGCCCGGCCTGCGGCCTCGACCTTGCCTTCCTTAACGGTCAGGATGGGCTTGATGCCCAACAGGCCTCCCAGCAGGGCCTGAGCCCCCCCAATGCGCCCATTTTTCTTCAGGTAGTCCAGGGTGGCCAGGGTGAAGCGCACGATGTGGTCGGCGCGGATGCGCTCGAGCTCGACAAGTACCTGCTTCAGGTCGGCCCCCTGGTCCAGGAGCTCCTTGGCTCGTTCGACCATCATCCCGATGCCCATGCTGGCGGCCAGTGAGTCAAAAACCGTGACTTTGCCGGGGAACTCCTGCGCGGCCAGGTTGGCCGAACCCACCGTGCCGGAAAGCTTGGAGGAGATATGAATCGAGAGTACGTGGTCGGCTTTTTGCAGGGCGCGTTCGTAGGCGGCCTTGAAGTCGGCGGGGGAGGGCTGGCTGGTGCTGGGCATTCCCGCTCCGGCGGCTACCCCTGCAAAGATGTCGGCAGGGGTGATTTCCACCCAGTCTTTGTGGATTTTGCCCTGGAAGTTGACGTAGAGGGGTACTACCTCTACGCCCATCTCGGCGGCGCGGGCCTGCAGGTCGGAGGTCGAGTCGGTTACGATGGCTATTTTCATGCGTTCTCTCCTTTGTGGTTCGGGCTATTAGCCCGTCACCAGGGTCTTTGGGTTAGGTCACACCTGTTCCGTAAGTCTAGCACAGGGTTTGTTTTGTGGGCCTCACGGTACGGGATTGAACTTGGTTCTATCTCAACGGTACGGGATTGGACTTGGTGTTATCGTTTGCCTTTTTCCTCTCCCCACGGTAGGCGAGGGGGCGACACCACACGTTTGTTGGAGCCCTGTTTTATTGTCTGGAACTCTACCTCAGCCATGAGAATGAAAGCCTGCTGCCTTCTCCTGGAGCTTGTGCCATCTGGGACAAGGTGATAAGGTTGGGGCGAATGCCGGGGTATACCGGCTGGCTCCCAGGACAAAACTATGTGGAAAGTGCTTGTAACCGATGAAATGCGGCTGGGTGAGGTGAAGCACCCAGACCTTCGGCTCGATTATCGGCCCGGAATGGCTCGAGAAGAGGTCCTAGAGGTAATCGGGCAGTACGATGCTCTCATTACGCGCAGCCGTACCCAGGTGGATGCCAGGCTACTCGAGGCCGGAGTCAACCTCAAGGTGGTGGGCCGGGGTGGGGTGGGGGTAGACAACGTGGACCTCGAGGCCGCCTCCCGCCGGGGCATCCTGGTGGTGAACGTTCCCGAGGCCAACACTCGCTCGGCAGCGGAGCTGGCCTGGGCCCTGTTGCTGGCTGTGGCACGGGGCCTGGTGGAGTCGGATCAGAAGATTCGCCAGGGCCAGTGGGATCGCAAGTACCTGGGCTTGGAGCTGAACCACAAGACCATCGGCATAGTGGGCCTGGGGCGCATTGGGGGGCAGGTGGCCCAGTTTGCCAAGGGCTTTGATATGCGGGTGCTGGCCTACGACCCCTATATTCCCCGCAGCCGGGCCCAGACCCTGGGGGTGGAGCTTTTCGACGACCTGGCCGATATGCTGCGCCAGTGCCACTTCCTGACCGTTCACACCCCGCTCACGAGCGAAACCCGGGGCATGATTGGTCGCCGTGAGCTTTACTTGCTGCCCAAAGGGGCGGTGGTGGTGAACGCCGCACGCGGCGGCATCGTGGACGAAAAGGCCCTGGTGGAGGTGCTGAACGAGGGGCACCTGTGGGGGGCCGGACTGGACGTGTTTGTGGATGAGCCGCCCAACGCCGAGCACCCCCTGGTGCACCACCCCAGGGTAGTACATACCGCTCACCTGGGGGCCAATACCCAAGAAGCCCAGGAGCGGGTGGGCGAGGCTGTTCTGGAGCGGGTCATCGAGACCCTTCAGGGCAACCTGGCCCACGCCCTCAACACCGGCTTCGATGCAGAAGGCTTGCAGATGTTCTCGGCCTGGCTGCCCCTGGGCGAAGCGCTGGGTAAGCTGCTGGCCCAGGTTACCCAGGGCCGCCCCCAGACGGTCGAGGTTTCGTATTATGGCGAGTTCGAGAAAAACCCCGACCCCATCGCTTCGGCGGTGGCCAAGGGGCTGCTGGATCAGGTGTTGGAAGCAGGTGCGGCCAACCTGGTTTCGGCCCGACCCCTCCTGCGCGACCGAGGCATCTCGCTCGTTACCCGCCAGGTCGAGCAGTCGCTCGACTACCGGCAGGTGCTGGAGGTGCGCCTCGAGACCGACAAGGAGACCCGCAAGGCCCGCGGCGCGGTGCTGGGCGGCAAACCGCGCATTGTGGGCATTGATGACCACATGGTGGAGGCCGTGCCCAGCGGGCACATGCTGGTCTGCGTCAACCGCGACCGGCCGGGGGTGGTGGGTAAGGTGGGTACGCTCTTGGGCGAGAACGGAATCAACATTGCGGGCATGCAGCTAGGCCGCGACAACCCCGGCGGAAAGGCGCTGTTTGTGCTGGCCATTGACGAGCGCCCCAGTGAGGCGGTGCTGGAGGCCCTGCGGGGCCTGGATGTGCTCGAGCGGGTGGATTTGGCCGCGCTCTAATCTACATGGAGTTGGTCAAATCCTTGAAGACCTTTTGCCGGGCAGCATGGTCAAAGGCGCAGTATTCCAATGTGCCATGTTGGACGCAGTGACCCACACACAGTGGGAGCAATTAAGGTTTGTACTGTACGCGGCCCAGGGTGGTTCCGGTAACATCTGCGATTGCATTTGTTAAGAGCAGGTTCCGCAGGTTTTGGCCGGGTTTAGCCTGGGCATAAAGCGCAGCTACCCCAGCGGTGAGGGGGGTTGCGTAAGAGGTTCCGCTCAGGCCGAGGTGGTCGGGGTAGGCCGCCCCTGCGGTGCAGCGGAACTGGGTGACGGGATCGGTGCAGACGTTAATGCCGGGTGCCAGTATCTCGTAGTTCAAAGCCGTGTTGAAGACGGCAGGTTCGTAGGCTCCGCTCGAGCTCTTGATACCAAAAGCCCCGACCGACACCACATTGGGCAGGCTGCCCGGAGGGGCCGCCCCAGGCGCATAACCACCTGGATAATGCAAGACCGCTTCTTTTTGATTGCCCGCCGAGGCGATGAGCAAAAAACGAGTGGGGTCGCTAAGCTGGGGCCGCTGAAGGATTTCAAATATGGTGTCGTCGGGCAAAGGGCCACCGTTGCTCGCGTTGGCAATGACCCTCCCGCTGTAAGGCGGGTTCATCAGGTACATCAGGGCCATGGCAATGTAGGCCGAGCGGCAGTCGCCTGCGCCGTTGCAAACCTTGAGCGGCACGATCTGGGCCTGGGGTGCAATGGTATGAAGAATGGCAGCCACATGGGTGTCGTGACCGGCCAGGTCGCTGGTGCCGTCGCGGTCGAAGTCGCAGGCGAAGGTCTCGGTGGTGGGTTGGCCCGGGTTGACGAAGTTGTAGCCGCTCACCAGCTGGGAGGGGTTGCCCAGCCAGGCCGGGTTGACCCCACCCCCGATCACGGCCACCGTGACCCCCTGGCCGGTGGGGCCGCCCACCGAGGAAAAATTGGCCCCGACCAACGATTTGAGGCTGTTTCCCTGTATAAGTTGGAAGTTCAAGGAATTGGGATCCAGGTGGTGGTAGGTCTGACCACAGGTAGGGTCGTAGGAGTTGAGCCCCCCGCCCTGATCCATGCTGAAGAAAACGTTCCGGCTTACCGCAAGTTCACTCAAGCTGTTCTTGAGGTTCTGAATGGTGGTGACGGTGTCGCGCTGGCCGATGTTCAGGGTAAAAAAACACAACTGCTCCACGGCAAAACGATTGACCACGGTCATGCCCATGAAGCTTGCGTCCTGGGAAGGGCAGTTGCTGGTTAGCAGCAACACATTCACTTCCCCGGTCACCGCCGAGCCGTAGGGCGTCCAGTTCCTCGTCAGAAAAGGATTGCTAGGATTGTTACCAAACACTTCAACCTTGACGGTAGCCCGGTCGGAGTACTGGGCAGGTGAGCCGGGCAGACTGGAGGGCAGGGGAGGTGGACTGGGCAGGTCGAACACCACCTGGCTTCCTACCTTCGTCCAGGCCACCGCCTCATCGTTGATCTCGACCCTGGTGATGGATTGGTTCCCCACGCCAACCCCCACCCGCTGCCCCCAGGCCGGGCGGGCGGTGGGATCGGAGGAGGTGGAGGCCCCAACCACCTCGTGGCCCAGGGTTGTCTCTTCCGACAGGATGGACACGTTACATGCCATCAGGGCCCATGGTATAAGCGACAATAATACGGTTCGACTCATCCTCGTCACCTCGCAGGAATGCGGACGGGTGGTCGAGCATTCCTGATCCCAAAATTAGAGGGGAGGTCTTAACGGGCTCTTAACAGCAGGTGTGGGCTCAGATTATCCGCATTTTTGCGGGTCAGTTTCGCCGGGGTGGGGCTGGTTGAACGGGGCCACCTACCGAACCATCGTCTTTGCGGTATTGTTGGTACAAAGCCACCAGCCGACCCTCGAGTCGCCGTGCCTTTTCATGATGTTCGAGGGCGTGGGCCTTGTTGATCAACCGTTTGAGCACACCCTCGTAATTCACCAGGAAATCCCTGACCTCATCCAGATGCCCGCTCTGTTCCATCAGCGATAAAGCAACTTCCAGTACATCCGGATCATCATCCAGGTCGGCCAGGTGGGCCATGGCTACTCCCTGCGTCAACAACTCACCTGCCCTGGAGGCAAAGTCCAGGGCGCTGCCGAAGTGTGACCTGGCTTTAGAAGCATCATGCTGCGCAGAATGGACATATCCTAGGTTCAGGTACAGCCGGGCCATGATTTCTAAGGCCCCTGCTGTCTCGGCAAAAGGAACGGCCTCCAGGTAATGCGCTTCAGCCCTCACCCAGTCTTTGCGGCGCTCCCAAAGAATGCCCAGGTTGAGCAGAATTCTTGCCCGAAGAAGGGCATTCTCGCCCGATTGATCTAAGGCTTCCAGCGCCTGATGGTAGGCTTGCTCAGCTTCGGCTCTGGCAGACTCGAGGGCTATAGCATCCATGCCCTTCTTTTCAGCTTCTCTGGCAATTTTATCCAGTTCTATGGCGTAATTGTTTAGGCTTCCCACCCAGCGATCCCTGGCCCCTGCTGCCTGGAACAAAGCCGCGGCCTTTTTGAAATGTGAAGCAGCCAGTAGAAAATCCCCCTCCGAACCAGCTAGATAGCCCAGCGTATTGTTGGCAATGGCCTTGGCCCACAGCCAGCTTACGCCGCTCTCCAGGACGCTCAGGGCAGCCTCCTGGGCTTGCTGGGGCATCCCCCGGCGCCATAGCAGCACCGATTTAAGGGCGGTAGTGCTGGGGGTGTGAAGTTTCTCTGGTAGGGTTTGGAGCAGCTCCAGGGCCTCCTTGAAGCGCCCGAGTCGCTCCAGTGCATAGGCTTCCAGAAAGCGACTTTCGGTGTCGGGGTAGGTTTCCAGCACCCGCTCGACGGCGCGAATTTGCCCCAGGAGGGCTGCCGCCTCGGCAAACTTGAGCCCGTCTATGAGGGCTTTAGCCCGAACGGCGAAGGCCGCTCGAGCGCGAGGAAAATCGCCCACACCGCCCACGCCCTGGGTGTGCTCGAGGATTTGGCGATATAGAGTAAAAGCTATCTCGGGTGGGGTGTTGCGGGCCAGGGCCAGCAGGAGTGTAAGGCGCTCGCCGGGGTGGGCCTCGAGCCAGCCGCGGGCGGTTTCTTCAGCCAACACCCGGTTATTGGCATCCACCAACCCTGAAAGGATCAGGGTTTCCTGGGCCTGGGAGAGTTCGCCCAGGGAGGTCTCGAGGGCGCTACGCACGATGGTGAGGTTGGGCTGATCCTGCAAGGCCAGGGCCAGAAACACTTTACGAGCGGACTCGGGCAGGTCGTCGAGGCTGGCCTTTGCCGCCGAGCCTGCCCGTCGACTTAGATCGCTTCCGGTCTGCACCAGCAAGCGCTGAAGGCGGGCCAGCAGGGCCGGTTCCATCTCCGGGGCTTCAGCCAGCGAGTACGCCCGCTCGGCCAGCACTCGAGCCTCCCTGGCCCGTTGCTGCTCTGCGAGTTCCTCGGCCTGCTCGAGCATCGCCATCTGGGCTTTCTGGGCAAAGGACTCTCGCTTCTCCAGCACCCAATCGAGGATTTCGTCGGAGACTTCCAGGGTCTCCAGGGGCTTGCCCAGGTCCCGCAAAAACGGCCCTTCGTACAGATGAATGGCCCGCTCGAGGTCTTGGTTTTCCAGGGCCTCGAGGAAATCCAGGGCATCGCAGCCGACCTGGCTCGAGAGGGGGTTGACCCCCGGTTTATCGGGGAAAGCCTCAGCGGCTCCCTCTTTTTTGAACTGGGCCAGCACCACCGAGAGGTTGCTGAGGGCCTTGGAGCCGACCTCGTTCCAGAACAGTTCGGCCAGCCGGCGGCGATCCTGCGGGCCCTCCAGAGTCAGGTAGGCCAGCAACAGCAGGGGCTTGGGCCGGGAGAAGGCAGTACCCTCCAAGCTCACCTGGCCAAGGCTGATGAGCCGCATTTGCCCATTGTACTCCCCGTTCGGATGTCCTTGTTAAGGGTTCGTCAAGGGTGCGTCAAGAACCCCCTGGCAGGCTATGCGCATCAGGAGGTTCGCAATGACAGGCTTTAGCACTGGCTCGCAAGCAACAGTTTTGGTTCTGGGTCTGAGCCTGGGGGCCTGGTGGATGGGATCAGGCTCGCTGGGCCGCAACGAAAGCATGGCTGCATTCATGGCTCTGGCTGACGCGCGGGGCCAGATTTATACCGAGGCCCGCATACAGATTATCCAGACTGAACCCGTCCAACACCTGGCTATCCGCAGTCCCATTGCTCTGGCAGAGCTACAACTCTACCGCTACAAGGGCAGGTTGGCCGATGGACAAGCCATAGAAGGTTTTTTGTTGGGTCGCAGCGAGCGCCACCCCCAGACCCTCCAGATAGCGGCCAGGGTAGTGCAAGCCAGGGGCTTTACTGCCCAGGGCGCAGCCGTGCTTTTGGGCGAGGCCTGCTCGGCTGCCGGGTGCTTTGGCTTCGTAGGCTATCGCCCTGGCGCTGCACCAGTGGCTTTTATCGAGCAGGGTGCCCTTGAGAAGAGTCTGAATCTACGCAACACCTACACCTTGCACTTTGACCTGCATGAGCAAGGTTTGCCTGAGGTGGCCGCCTTAATCGGTCTGTGACATATAGGGAATATTTCCTGACTGCAGCAGGAATTTCCAATAGAAAGGAGACTGGTATGAACGTCCACGAACCCACCGGCTATCTGGCTTCGTTGTTGGTGCTGGCCACATTCTGCATGCGCGACATGTCCACGCTGCGCCTGGTAGCCATAGCCAGCAACCTGGCCTTTATCGGCTACGCAGTGCTGGCCGACATTGTCCCGGTGCTGCTACTGCACACGCTGCTGTTGCCCATCAATCTCTATCGCTTTGTTCAAGCGCTGCCCCGCCAGCGCCAACCAGGTAACCCCAAACGGGAAGACTTGAACCAAGCTAGGCTGCCAAAGCAGCATCGGCCCGCTTTGGGTCGGCCCGCAAGCTTGCAGGTCATGGAGGTAGGTATGAAAAAACGGTTCTTCTTCATCTCCGCTCTGATGGTTCTGACCCTGATGGCCGGTTGCGCTCCCGGCGCACCCACCATTGCCAGTGTGTCGGTCTCACCCAGCCCCGCTACGGTGCGGGTTGGCGGGACGCAGACCTTCACTGCAGTAGCCAAAGATGCCAGTGGCAACGTGGTGAACGCCAGCTTCACCTGGACTTCCAGCGACACCGCGGTCGCTACCATCGGCGCTACCGGTGTAGCCAGCGCCATATCGGTGGGCACCACCACCATCACTGCCACGACTGGCGCGGTAAGCGGCTCGGCTAACCTCAACGTTACGCAGGGCGATGCACCGCCGCCCCCACCGCCGCCCGGTGACACCACCCCACCCAGCATCGTCTCCATTACCCCCAACAACGGTTCGATTGGTGTGAACAAGAACGTCAAGATCGTAATTGATTTCAGCGAAGCCATGAACCGTCAGACCACCGAGCTGGCCTACCAGTCCGCCGATATACCCGCCGTGACCTTCACCTGGTCAAACGGTGACACCCGCCTCGAGATTGACCCGGTGGGCGACCTCGAGTACACCAGTGTAGGCAAGGTCTACAGATTCAATCTCAACAACAGCGCCACCGACCTGGCCGGCAACAAGCTCGCTCCGGTGACCTCGAGCTTCACTACCTTCCGCGAACTGACCAGAACCCTGACGAGCGTGGCTGCCTTGGATGGTGATGTTCGCGGGGATGGCACTGTCGATACGAATGATGTGAGCATCAATGCGGGTGACAGTGGGGCCTCCGGTAACGCCCAGTACAAGGGTTTTGTGAGCTTCGACCTTTCCAGCTTCGCAACGGAGGGCCTCACGGTTCCGGGCCGCATCACCTCAGCCCAGTTGCGTGTCTATCAAAATGGCATCGCGGGTACGCCTTACACGGATCTCGTGCTGGGCGGTAAACACCTGATGGCAGCTCATGTTGACTATGGACCTTCGCTGAACGCAGCGGATTTCAGCACCTCGATCCTGCACGAACTGGGCGAGCTTTCCGCTAATGCCATTGTCGAGTACAAGCTCATTTCGGACGCGCTCGAGTCCGTGCGCGACGACTGGGCCAACCGCGCGTCCCGCAACAACCGCTCCCAGTTCATGTTCTTCTTCGCCCGTGCGACCGATGGCGATGGCGTCTTCGACGCGGCCGGCCTTACCGCCCGTGAGAGCACCACCAACCCGCCCGAGCTCAGGGTAACCTTCCTGGTTCCTTGAGCAGCTAAAGAAACTGGGGCCCGCAATAAGACCAATCGAGCCAGCCAGCTCAATCCACCCACACGCCCGGAATGGGCTTCAACCGTAAGCCAAGACCATCCCTAAGTACACGTCAAAACCTTCAGGGGGTTCATCGTGAGGGATTGTCTTGGCTTCCACGTTCCCCCATCCCATAGGCAGAGCACAGAGAAGGTAAGCAGGTTCAGTCCTGAGGAGGCCTTATGAAAGTGGTTCGGTCTTTGGTTATTCTGATCTTTCTTGCTGTAGCGGTCATCCTGGCGCAAAGCGGCTGGCCCGGCCATGTTACGGTGGTTCCCCCGGTGGAGCGCGGCAAGGTTGTAAAGGTCAGCGGCAAGCTGGAAAACGGCATCGAGATGCCCGACCTCTCCTGGGCCTGGCGCTCCAGCATGGCCTGTTTCGTGCAGTTGCAGGCTCCCAAGTTTGCCGCCAAACACGTGATCTTTGCCACCCAGACCCGGCTCAGCGGCATCGGCGAGCTGATGGTGCGGGTAATTCCCACCGACCCCAGCGTCAACCTGAGCCTGTGGGTTTACGCCAGCAACGACTACCGCCTGCCGCCCAATATCCAGAGCGTGCGAAGCTGCGAAGCCGACTACAAATGGGATCGGCCCTGGAAGGGTCAGACCCAGGATCATACCCGTTACATCACCATGGGCACCAAGAGCGAGGGCATTGTGATTGGGGTGAGCGGCCCGGCAGACCTGACGGCGGCGGACTTCACCCTCGAGATCAGCGTCAAGTAATACCGGATTCAAAAAGATAATCATCCAAACCAAAGACCCCCAGAGGCTATCTTTTTGAATCCTAGAGCACTCCCTTTGGTCGGGTTAGTTCGGCGCCATCCGGCGCCGAACTAACCGAATCTGGTATAAGACATCCTGCAAACACCGCCATCTGCTAACTTCAAAGCGTTTTGCAGGCGATGGTGGCAACCTGGAATTGGGGTTTGGGCTGGCTGACTCCATCACTGAAAAGCGAAACACCCTTCGGCAAGATCTTAAGTGGAGCTGCGCCAGGCATGTGGTTACTGCGTCCAACCATTTCGCAAACCCATCCTGCGCAACTCATGTAGCCCAACGGGGTGAAAGAAAAGTTTATACAATAAACCCCAATGGATGTGCGTCTTTGCCTGCTGGGCACGCCTCGCCTCGAGACGGCCAGCACCACTAGCGACCTCCCGCTCGACCGGCCTGCCTCGCTGGGCTACTACCTGGCGGTGCGCGGCGACTGGGTGCGCCGCAGTGAGATGGCCTACCTCTACAGCCCCGAGGCCGACGAGGCCAGCGCACTCTCTAACCTGCGCAAACTGGTGCACCGCTTGCGGCAACAGGGGTGGGCCGAGGCGCTGGAAGCCGATGCGCACCGCCTGCGGCTACCCCTGCCTACCGACATGCAGGAGTTTCGCAGCGCCCTGGAGTGCCGGGACTGGCAGGCTGCATTGGCGTGCTACCGGGGAACCTTTCTGGAGGGCCTCGCCTTCCCCGACCTGAGCGGCTACGGGGCCTGGCTCGAGCTCGAGCGCCAGGATCTGGCGCGGGCCTGGCGGATGGCGGTGCATGAGCAGGTTCGGGTGCTGGAAAGCCAGACCGACTGGCCCCAGGCTGAGCGCTGGCTCTCCCGACTGCTGGCCGCCGACCCCCTGGATGAGGAAGCGGTGCAGGCGCTGATGCGGGTTCTGCACCGGGCAGGGAAGCCCGCCCAGGCCCAGGGGGTCTTCGAGCGCTTCCGACGGAGCCTGAAGGCCGAGCTGGGGGTCGGGCCCCTGGAGGCCACCCGGGCGCTGGCCGATAGCTTGCTTAATGCGGGTACGGCCGTACCGATTGAAACCGCTCCCCTAAAGCACAACCTTCCCACCTCCAGCACCCGTTTCATTGGACGGCGGCGCGAGCTGCGAACCCTGGCCCAGCACCTGGCCAACCCCGACTGCCGCCTCCTAACCCTAGTCGGGCTGGGCGGCATGGGCAAGACCCGGCTGGCCCTGGAACTGGCCGCCCAGCAAGTGAAGTGTTTTCCTGAAGGGGTCTGGCTGGTGGCGCTTGAAGGGGTGGCCTCGCCCGAGCAACTGGTCTCCAGCATTGCCGGCGCCCTGAACTTCACCTTTGCCGGGCCCACCGACCCCAAACTCCAGTTGCTCCTCTACTTGCGCAGCAAAGCGCTGCTCTTATTGCTGGACAATTTCGAACACCTTCTCGAAGGGGCACCTTTGTTGGAGGAATTGCTGTCCCAGGCCCCTGGCCTCAAGCTATTGGTGACCTCGAGGGTGGCTCTGGAACTCCCCAACGAGTGGCTCTTCGACCTAGAGGGTTTGAGCTACCCACCCCCCCAGACCGAGGAAGACCTGGATGGCTTCGATGCGGTACGGTTGTTTATTGCGCAGGCTGAGCGGCTCTCCAACCGCTTTGTGCTGACCCCAGCCGCCCTCGAGGCCATCGCCGAACTAACCCGCCGGGTGCAGGGGATGCCGTTGGCTTTAGAACTCTTGGCGACCTGGGTGCGGGGACTGAGCGTGAATGAGATCCTGACCCAACTGGGTCGCAGCTTCGAGCTTTTGCAAACTCCCCGGCGCGACCTGCCCGAGCGGCACCGTAGCCTCGAGGCCATTCTGGACTACTCCTGGCGGCTTCTTTCCGAGGCCGAGCAGGGGGTGTTGGCCCGGCTTTCGGTCTTCCGCGGGGGTTTTACTCTCGAGGCCGCCCAGATCGTGGCGGGGGCGCATCTGGGTTTGCTGCTGCGCTTCATCAACCAGAGCTTGGTGCAGCGGGGAGAAGATAGGCGCTACGCGATGCACGAGCTGGTGCGACAGTTCGCTGAAAAGCAGCTAAATGAAGGGGAAAAGACGAAGGTTTACGCCCTGTTTGGCGACTACTTCCTGTATCAACTATTGGATTTGGGGACTGCTGTGCGCACCAGTATCCAGCGAAACACGGTGACAAGATGTCGGCAGGAACTGAGCAATATCTTCTTCGTGCTGGACTACCTGGCGGTTACCGGAGATACGCTTCGGCTAAATCGGGCGTTACTCAGCTTATATGCAATTCTTGAGATTACTGGTCTGTTTAAGGACGGGATTGCCAAGATCGAAGACATGGCCGCAGCTCTCAAAGCCCGAGGTTCCAACGACGAGACTTTGCAGGCAGAACTCGAGGCCATCAAGGGCTACTTCCTCTTCAGGATTGGTAGGGATGAAGAAGCTAAGCACTATGCAGAGTCTGCCGTGGCCTACCTGAAAACCTTTTCTCCAAGCGACTATCTTGGTATTGCCTACTGCGCAGGCGCTCTTTGCAATCACTTTGCTGGTCGTTTTGAGGAAGCCCAGGACTGGTACAGCAGGGCCCTGACCGTCTTCGAGACGGTGGGCAATCGCTCGGAACAGTGTCGGGTGCTCAATCGGCTGGCGGCGTTGCTGAAACAGCTCGAGCGCTACGATCAATCGAATCGTCTTTATCGGCAAGCCCTCGAAATCGCGGTTGAGGTCGGCGACCTTTCCGAGCAAGGCAACCTGCTCAACAACTACGCCATCAACTTCGAGTCCACCGGACAGGTCGAGGAGGCCATCCGGATGTACCAGTCCAGTCTGGAAATCTGCGAGCGCATTGGCTACCTGCGGGGGCAGTCGGCAGCCTTGACCAACCTCGGGCACGTACACGAACGGAAGGGGGAGTTTCTGGAGGCCCGCAAGTACTACGAACAGAGCTTGCACATCAAGCAAACCCTGGGTGAGCCGGTGGCTATGGCCATCTCGATGATCAACCTGGCCGATGTCCTGTATGCACTGGGTCAAGAAGCAGCGGCGCACAGAATCAACTTCCAGGTCATCGATCTGACCCTTGAAGTTCATGCGATGATCTACACGGCCCGCTCATTTTGGTCGTTCTGCAAGTTCTTTGAGAGAAAAGGGTTGTTGGAGAACGGGCTTATTCTGGCGTGTTTTCTGTCCAAGACAAGAGAATGTGAGCAGTGGGTGCGCGACGAAGCCGATGAGATGATTGCCAGATACGCAGAAGTGGCCGGCAAGTCCGAGCTGGATAGGTTTCGTGCCCAGGTCAAAGATATGGATTACTGGGCAGCCACTGCTTGGCTAAAGCGTCAGGGTAGTTTGCGAGCAGCAGCGGTCAATACGCTGTAGGGCCTGCTTCAATTTGACCAGGCTTTCCTGGGGGATCGCCATGGAACGCCCGTGGAACGCTCGGTCTTCAGACTGGGTGCATGGCCCTCAGTAAGGTTCACTCGAGCTACATCCTGCGACTTACCCAGCGGCTCAGTCGACTGACCTACGAGCTGCTGGATGTGCGTACTGGAGAGGTACGCCAGTTCGAGAGCGCCAAGGAGCTTTCGAGCTTCCTTGAGGCTTCGCTGAGCAAGGCACCGCCCTACCCCCTGGAGCAAGAGCGTTAGGGGATGGAACGCCTGTGGAACGCTGGATGGGCATCTTTTGGAGAAATACAGAAAGGGGAGGTTATGGACATCAAACAGTGGATTATCGGTACGATTCTGGTTTTGGCGCTGGCGGCGTGTGGCGGGGGGGCTTCGGTGGCCCCTCCGCCCGCTGAGTTGGCCGAACTGTTGGTGGGCGACCAGGCCGACGCGCAGGTGCAGCTCGAGGTACAGAGAAGCTTCAAGCCCGCTACCATTACCACCCAGTTCAACCCCTTCATTGGCGGCCTCACTGTCTACGAGATTACCGGCACCACGCCCAAGGGGCTACCCTTCAAGGCTATTGCCCTGGGGGATGAGGGCCTGGATCCCGAGGCCCTGCAAGGTCAGCTCCGCATAAAGGCTAAGCTCCGGCGCATTCAGGGTCAGGTAGTGCTGGCGGGCTGGCTGGTGCCTCGCGACCCCAACTCCAGCCTGAACCCCATCGCCTTTATGGCAGCGGGTCAGAACGCCCGCTTCCTGGGGCCGCTGGCGGGCACCATCTACCAGTTCAGTGGCAGCGCTGAGTTTCAGGGGGTTTGCGCCGAGGACGGCCTGAGCGGCTCGTATAGCCTCAAGCAGGGCAGCCTCGAGCTTACAGGCGCCCTGACCGGCGTGAAGGCCGGGGACACCCTGGGTTGTACCCCCGGCGAGGTCCAGGAGGCCAGCCTGCCCGTTGCCCTGAGCTACACTGCCGTGGAGACCCACCTGGGCACCATCTTCAGCTTCCAGGGCAGCCTGGCCCCCGGCGTGGGTGGGAGCAGTCTGCGGGGGCAGGTGGTTTTGGCTATGCCCTCCCAGGGCGTGACGCTGGCCTCGAGCAACCTGCCCGCCAGCAGCCTGAGGGCTACCGCCAGCCTCAAGACCAACGTGAAAGAACTGGGCAACGTCTCGGGCGCGGAGCTGGTGAGCTTCAACCAGGAGAACGGCACCCTGATCTTCAACCGCCTGGCCGGCAACCTGCGGAACCTGGCGGTGGGCGAGATTGTCGCCAGCGCCCCCCGCATCAACGCCCCCAACGGCTTCCTGCGCCGGGTGACGGCCATCCAGAACACCAACGACGGCAAGGTGGAAGTCCGCACTGCCAAGGCCGACGTGGCCGACCTGCTGGACCAGGCCGACATCGAGATGACCCAGCCCCTGAGCGAGGCCGAGGCCCAGCGAGCGACGGCCCTCGAGCGGGGTCAGATTCTCTACGCCGCCCAGCAACTGGGGCCCAGCACCCAGGCCCTGGGCCCCATCCGAAGGGACATCGGCCCGGTGGAGTTAGTGGAAGGGGTCACGCTCTCGGGCTTTGTGCGCTTTACCCCCTCGGTGGTGGTGCAGTTCCGCTGTGGGAGTGGTTTTTGCTCGAGCCCCTTCTTCCTGTCCAAGTTTGTGCTGAACGAGTACGCCGAGGTGCGGCTCAATGCCACCCTGGAGAAGAACCTGCACAAGTCCCTCCAGATTGCCCGGGTGCCCCTGGGCACCATCACCGCCGGGCCGCTGGTCTTCCTGATTGAGATGGTCTTTACAGTGGATGTGGATGGTACGCTGCGGGTGGAGTTTGAGGTGGGGGCCTGGCAGGAGCTCGAGCTCGAGGCCGGGGTGCGCTACGAGGACGGCGCCTTTCACAAAATCAATAACATCACCAAAAACCAAAGCGGCATCATCGGCCCCACCATCGAAGGTAGCGTTGACGTCAAGACCGGGGTGTACGGGGCACTGCGGCTGATGCTCTATGGGGTGGCCGGGGTTTCTGCTGAGGCCGGGCCCTACGTGAAGTTCACCGCTCAGTATCCCCAGCAGCCCTACTGGACCATGCGCTATGGCCTCGAGGGCAACCTGGGGGTAGACATAGACCTGCTCATCTTCCGCAAGGACTGGGAGGTCAAGCTCTTCGACATCCTCCTGAACACCCAGGAAGCCCCCAACAGCCGCCCCAAGTTCGAGGAGGTAGGCCCCAAGTTTGTCTGCGACAGCGGCCACGCCGCCCGCAACGCCAACAACCAGGTGACCCTTTTTGCTGTCACCGATGACAAGGAAGACGGCCCCGGCACCGGCACCATCCAGTGGCGCAGGGGTACCACCCTGCTGGGCACCACCCTTCAGGCCGACCGGCACACCCTGGAGGTAGACCTGCCCAACGGTACCCACACCCTTACCGCTACCCTCACCGATAGCCAGCAGGCCACCACCACCCGCCAGTTCGAGGTGCGCCTGGCGGCCAACCAGTGCCAGTTTCCGAATGGCATCCCCACCGTACGGATTACCGGCAACAGCGACGAGACCCTGCCCTTCCCTTACTCGGCTTTACTCAAGGCCCGCACCTCGCCCTTCTCCCAGGCGGGCTGCCCCACCCACGAGGTCAACTGGCGCTCCAACCTCAAGCGCCGTAGCTTGGGCGGCAGCAGCGGGGTCTTTATCCCCCCCGCCGACCCCAATGGCCCGGCATGCGAGCACTCTTTTACGGTGCCCAAGATGGCCGACCGCCAGACCATCATCGCCCGCTTCAGCCGAGACGGCCTGACCGTGAAGGACAGCGCCGAGGTGGCGGCCTCGAGAATCTTGAGCCTGAACATCGGCAGCATTCAGTACACCGCTCCCAGCAACAGCCGCTACATCTACGTGGGCGACCAGGTGAACTTCACAGTGAGCGGCGATAACCCGGTGTGGAGCTCGAGCGAACCCGGCGACAACATCAACGGGCGCACCGGAAATGGCGTGAACGCCCGTTTCAACACCCCGGGGCCCCGCACCATTGTGGCCCAGATAGAAGACGACAACGGCGGGTTCAACTCCAGGAGCATCATCATCTATGTCCTGAGCGGGCTGGCGCGGCCATAAGAGGGGAAAGGAGCCCAGAGGAAAGAGGAAAGCTTGGGAGCCATACTAGTAGCTGCCCGACCTTTCCTTTTTCCTCTCTCAGCATTTCTCTTATTTCTTCGCCTCTTGGAACGCTGGCTTGTGACCATAAAGCCACAGGGTGGTTCTCGCTTTAGACCATGGTCGGGGTGTGCGCCTAAAATAGAGCCCATGTACCGCCCCCGCCTGCTTACCCCCGGCCCGGTTGAACTGCATCCCAAAGCCCTGGAAGCTCTCTCCCGGCCGCAGCTTCACCACCGTTCGGACGCTGCCAAACAGGTCTTCTTGCAGGCCAAAGCGGGCCTCGAGGCCGCCTTCCAGACCCAGGGCCAGGTGCTTATGCTTACCGGCTCGGGCACGGCGGCCATGGACGCGCTGGTGCAGAACCTGTTTGCCCCCGGCGAGCGGGTGCTGGTGCCGGTGCACGGCAACTTTTCCGAGCGCTGGGCCAAGATTGCCAAGGAAGCTGGTCTAGAAGTGGAGCGTATAGACCTCCCCTGGGGCCAGGTGGTGCGCCCGGAGCACCTGGAAAGCGCCACAGGCCCCTTTGCCGGGCTGCTGCTCACCCACTCCGAGTCTTCCACCGGGGCCCTGAACGACGTGCGCGCCCTGGCCCAGGCCTTTAAGGCCCGCTTTCCCGAGGCCCTGGTGGTGGTGGACGCCATCACCAGCTTGTTTGTAAGCGAGTTCGCCCTCGAGGGCTGGGACCTCGATGCGGCCGCCTGTGGCTCGCAAAAGGGCATCATGTGCCCGCCGGGGCTGGCCTATGCGGCCCTCTCGCCCCGCGCCCTGGAGCGCTTGAAGCCCCGCAGCTTTTACCTCAACCTGGCCTCGGAGCTGAAGGTGCAAAGCAGTGGCGAGTCGGCCTGGACACCCGCCATCAACCTGGTCGCTGCCACCGCCGCGGTGCTGGAAGACCTGCTGCCCCGCCTGCCCGAGCACATCGCCCTCAAGCAACAGCAGAACGACCTCCTGTACGCCACCGGCGAGCAACTCGGCCTGCAAGTGGTGCCCGAGGTGCGAAGCCCTGCCACCACCTGTTTTTACCTGCCGGAAGGGGTTTCCTATGGCCAGGTCAAAAACGCTTTTGCCGCGAGGGGTGCCACCATCATTGGCGGGCAGGGCCAGCTCAAGGGCAAGATCTTCCGGCTCTCGCTGATGGGCTACTCCGACCTCTACGATGCCTACGCCGTAGCCCAGATGCTACGCGAGGTCTGGGCCGAGCTTGGGGCCTGACCCCGGGAGGCCGCAGCAGGTCGTAAAGCCAGCTGGCCACCGCCAGGCGTAGAAAACCACGGCTAGTTCGGTGTAGCTACCCGGACGAAACACGTAGAAAATGACGTACACAAGAACGATCAACCCCATGCTTACCAGCCCCTGGGAGAGCAGTAGCCCCAACACCGACATACCTCCGAGGATAACGGGCCAGAGGCTTTGGGGGGGTTCAAATCAAGGTCTCGAGCAAAATGATCAGCAGCATGCCCAGGCTCACTACCACATTGGCCTGGAAGAAGGCCTGGTCTACCTTGCTCAAATCGTCCGGTTTTACCAACCGGTGTTCGTACCAGAGCACCGCGCCCACCCCCAGTACACCCAGGTAGTAAACCCAACCTGTCCCAACCAGAAACCCCGTAAGTAAGAAGAACCCAAAGGTGAGGGCGTGGGAGACCTGGGCGATGCGCAGCGCCACAGGAATGCCAAAGCGGGCCGGGATGCTGTAAATGCCGTTTTCACGGTCGAATCTGTAGTCTTGGGTAGCGTAGAGAATATCGAAGCCTGCCAGCCAGAAGGCCGTACCGGCCCACAGCGCAAACAAAGCGGGTTCAAACGCACCCGTAACGGCAATCCAGCCGCCTGCCGAGGCGGCCCCGATGGTCAGGCCCAGCCAGAAGTGGCACAGCCAGGTAAAACGCTTGGTGTAGCTATAGCCAACCAGAAAGAAAACCGCTACCGGTAGCAGTTGTGCGGTTAGGGGGTTGAGGTTCAAGGCGGCCAGGGTCAGCAAGAGCAGGCCCACTACCGCCAGGGCCAGGACTTCGTTTGGCTTGACCAGGCCCCTGGGCAGATGCCGCCCGGCGGTACGGGGGTTGGCAGCGTCTATGCGCTGGTCAATGAGCCGGTTGAGGGCCATGGCCCCAGTGCGGGCGCCTACCATGGCCACGGTGATCCAACCAAACACCTCCCAGCCCGGCCAGCCCCGGGCGGCCAGCAGCATGCCGCCATAGGCGAAGGGCAGGGCAAACAGCGTATGTTCAAAACGAACCAGATCGAGATAGGTTTTGAGTCGGCTGGTCAGGGCCACCATACATCTGCCTAAGTTTACCCTGAGGCTCAGCCGGCAATGTGGGCAGGTGGGGGTTTTGCAGACTGCTAGACTGCTATGCCCGGTTTTCCAGAACCTCCCTGGCGGCCCGCTCCCCGGCTTCGATGGCCCCCTCGATATACCCGTAGTAGTGGACCGCCGTCTCGGTTCCGGCCCAGTGGATACGCCCGATGGGAACACGTATTTCCTCAAACCCCGCTGACATTACGCCCGGCGGGGCGTAGCACTGGTAGCCTCCGCCGATAAAGGGCTCGGTCAGCCAGTCGTGGTCGAAGTAGAGCCTGGGGTAAAGGGCTTCTTCTCCGAAAACCAGGGCCAGGTCTTCCAGCACCGCCCGGCGGCGAATTTCAAACGGCTTGTCGCTCCACAGCACCGCGTCATCCCCACCGATGAAGGCCACCAGGGCGGGGTTGCGTTCATCGTGGGGGGTGGCGTCAATGGTGTCGTCGAAGAGCAGCCGGTCGGGGTCTATGGGGGTGGCGGGTCTGTGGCGCCAGAAAGGGTGGTCGTAGAGGGCGAAACACTTGATTACCGAGCCCATCTCGAGCCGCTGCATGAGCTTGGTGCGGCGGCGGGGCAGCACCGGCTCAAAGTCGATGCGGGTGACCTGATTGGGCGGGATGGCCAGTATGACCCGCTCGGCCCGCGCGCTCAGGCCTTCAGCAATGACCGTGACGCCCTGGGTGTCGTGCAGAATGTCGTAGACCTGGCAGTTCAGCCGGAGTGCATCGCCTAGTTGCTCGGCCAGCCGGGTGCAGAGGGTTTGCATCCCCTCACGCACCCGCAGGGTTTCGTTGCCGCGCTCGAGGCCCAGTACCCCCTCGAAGCCACCCGCGCTCTTGAGGCTATAAAGCAGGTGCAACACCGAGAAGTCCTTGGGCTCGATGGTGTACTCGGTGCGGATGATCTGGTCGAACAGGTTGCGTAGATAGGGGCTATCAAGATTCAGGCGCTTCCACTCCTCCACGCTCTGTACATCCAGCGCCGAGGCGTTGGGGGTGGCCGAGGGCTTTTCTACGTTCACGCTCTCGACCAGAAAATCCAGTTGGGCCTTTACCCAGGCCCACTCGGCCTGGGTGAGCCGGTCCATCGAGGAGAGCGGTTGGACGGCCAGATCAATCCGCCCCGAGTTGTGTTGTTCAAAGGTCGTTAGTCCCAACTCCCGAATCAGCCCCATGACCCGGGGCATATCCGGGCTGACCCACTGCCCGCCCAAATCGAAGGTCGAACCATCGGGCAGAGTTTTGCTCAAAAGCCGCCCCCCCACCCGGTGATGGGCCTCCAGCACCATCACCTTCAGCCCGGCTTCTTGTAGCATTCGTGCTGCTACCAGCCCTGAAATTCCTGCGCCCACCACCACCACATCGGCTTGGTTACTACCTGCCTCGCTCATACCAACCACCTGCCCGCGTACTCGGGGGGTCTTCAACCTGCCGTTTGCAGGTTCAAATCTTTTTGGAGTTGATTCCAACCATACGGCTGTTTGTGCGCGGTGTCGCCCCCCCGAAGGCGCGGCCCGGGCCGCTGCCCTTTACCGATTTACCCCAGAATAACGTACTTACAGCTTATGAGCAGAAGTGGGGGCTTTTGCTATGGGTTAACACGAGTTTCCATCGCTTTTTCCCGGCTCTTCAAGCCTCGCCTTTTGCCACCGGACGGCTGTTGTCTGATACCCAGTCACTCCACGAACCTGCGTAGAGCCTGGCCGGTTTGCCGATGAGCTCGAGCGCCAGCACATTTACTGTAGCCGAGACGCCCGAGCCGCAGTACGCAAGCACCTCACCCTCGAGCCCGGCAAACCGTGCCGCCTGGGCCTCGGCTGGCTTGAACCGCCCCAAGGTATCCAGGCTGTCCAGCCAGTTGCGGTTAATGGCGCCGGGAATGTGCCCGGCCACGGGGTCTATGGGTTCTACCTCGCCCCGGTAGCGCTCGGGAGCTCTGGAATCAATCAGGATGGTGCCTGGCGGACGCTGGGCCACCGCCTCGGCATCCACCACCATCTCGGGCCGGGGGTAGGCCCTGAAGGAGGTAGCGGGGTATTCGACGGCCAGGGTAGAAACTCCGTAGCCGGCCTCTTTCCAGGCCGTTATGCCGCCGTCCAGCACAGCCACCTGGTCGTGGCCCAGCCACCGCAAAAGCCACCACAGGTGCGGGGCATACATCCCACCGGCAGGCGGCTCGTCGTAGGCCACCACAAAGTGCTCGTTGCCGATACCAGCACGGCCCAGGGTCTCAGCCAATGCCTTCGGTGTGGGTAGGGGATGGCGGCCACCTTTTCGGTCGGGCCTTACGGGCCCAGAGAGGTCTTGCTCCAGATCCAAAAAAATGGCCCCTGGAATGTGCCCCACCTGGTAGGCCCGCCTTCCGGCCGTAGGGTCTTGTAGGGAAAAGCGGCAATCCACAATGCGAAGCTGCGGTTGGCCGAGGTGTTGGTGCAACCATTCGACGCTGACCAGGGGATTCATAGCAGCAGCCTAACAGAGCAGGGTGCCGGGGGTCGAGGGCGTTGGCCACAGCGCGGGTTATACCGGATTCAAAAAGATAATCATCCAAACTAAGGACCCCCAGAGACTATCTTTTTGAATCCTAGAGCACCCCCCTCCCGAACGGTCGGCGAAGAAAGCGTCTCCCTTCCAAAGGGGCTTACGCCCTCCGCTACGCGGATAACTTCCAAGGGGCGGTATCGCCCTCCGCTACGCGGATAACTTCCAAGGGGCGGTATCGCCCTCCGCTACGCGGATAACTTCGGCCCGGTTAGTTCGCCGCCATGCGGCCCCGAACTAACCGGATCTGGTATTAGGGCTTGTGGTGGATGGTGTTTTTGTGCCCGGCTTGAGTCTAACCGCCTTTTGGTAAAGATCAGCGGGTGTTCAGCTTTGGGGCCGTTTCAAGACGCTTCCAGGTGCCATCCTGTATGTTGTTGCCATGCAAACCTTCAAAGCTTTGGTAGTAGAAACCGGCGACCCCTACACGGCCCAGATTCGGCAGGCTTCGGTAGACGAACTGCCCCCCGGCGACGTGCTGGTGCGGGTGGCTTACAGCAGCCTCAACTACAAGGATGGCCTGGCCATTACCGGCGCGGGCAAGGTGATTCGCAGCTTCCCGATGGTTCCCGGCATTGACCTGGCCGGAACGGTGGTGGAGTCGGCGTCGCCGGACTATAAGCCGGGGGATTTGGTGATTCTTACCGGTTGGGGCGTGGGCGAGCGGCACTGGGGTGGGCTTGCGCAACTGGCTAGGGTGCGGGCTGAGTGGCTGGTGCCCCTACCCGATGGGCTCACCTTGCAGCAAGCCATGGGCATCGGCACGGCTGGCTTTACCGCCATGCTGGCGGTGATGGCCCTCGAGGCCCACACCATAGATAAGAACCGCGATGTACTGGTAACCGGCGCGGCAGGGGGTGTAGGCAGCGTGGCTACGGCCCTGCTGGCCCGGCTGGGCTACCGGGTGGTGGCGGCTACGGGCCGCACGAGTGAAGAAGCCTATTTGAAGTCATTGGGAGCTGGTGAAATTTTGCATCGCAGCGTGCTGGCTGCCCCAGCCAAGCCCCTCGAGTCCGAGCGTTTTGGTGGGGCGGTGGATACCGTAGGCGGGGCGGTGCTGGCGGGGGTTTTGCCGCGCATGGCCTATGGCAGCAGTGTAGCGGCCTGTGGCAACGCGGGGGGGGTGAAGCTCGAGACCACTGTCTTCCCCTTCATTCTGCGGGGCGTGAACCTGCTGGGCATTGACTCGGTAATGTGCCCCAGAGAAAAACGCCTTCGGGCCTGGCAACGCCTGGCCCACGACCTGCCCAAGCCCTTCCTGGAAGCGGCCATGCAGACCGTAAGCCTGGAGGAAGTGCCGGGGCTGGCCCCGGCCATTCTGCAAGGCCAGGTGCGGGGGCGGGTGGTGGTGCGGTTGTCCTGAAGCCATGTGGCTTCATGGTCGGATGCCTGGCTTTTGGCTTATTTGCTTATGATGGGATGCCATGTACGAGTATGGTCTGAGGGTCTACTACAACACCAAAGCGCTGGCTAAGGCACTGCTTCAGGTGCTGTTTGGTTTACAGGTAGAAGGTGCGGAGAAAATTCCCAAGGAAGGTCCGGTCATCCTGGCCTCCAACCACATGTCCTTCCTCGACCCGGTGGTGATGGGGGTGGCCTGCCCCAGGGTGGTGAGCTATATGTCACGCGACGATGTGTTCAAATACCCCATCCTGCGCTGGCTTTTGCCACGGCTGTACGTAATACCGGTCTCGAGGGGCGCGGGCGACCTGGGCGCGGTCAAAGCGGCTATTCGTACCCTAAAAAGCGGCATGGCTTTTGGCATTTTCCCAGAGGGGCGCCGTAGCCGTACCGGCTTTATCGAACCCTTCAAGACCGGCACGGCTGCGATTGCCCTGCGCACCAATGCCCCGATCGTCCCTGCTGCCATTATCGGAAGCGATAAGGCCTGGCCGGTGGGCAAGGGGCCCCGCCTGCGGCGGCCCATTCGGGTGGTGTTTGGCGACCCCATTGTCCTGCCCCAAGGAAAGACCGACCACCAGACCTTAGAAGAGGTGACCCGGCAACTCGAGGCCGCCGTGACCGCGCTTTTGCCCCCTGAATATCACAGAAAGCCCACCGTTTAGCCATTCTGTCTAGGGCGAAATGGCTACCAACGTCGCCCTGGTGCTTGCAATTTGGAGATAAGGTGTGATACACTCCGTGCTGAAGGGAAAATAAAGGAGGTAACTGTATGGCAAGAGCTGGATCCAAGAAAACCAGAACCAAAGCCGACCTGATCGACCAGGTAGCCGCGGCCGCCGGCTTGAAGAAAAAAGACGCCAAGGCTGCTGTGGACGCTTTCCTCAGCAAAGTCGAAGATGCGCTCAAGGCCGGTAGCAAAGTGCAATTGACCGGTTTCGGCACCTTTGAAGTGCGCAGCCGCAAGGCCCGTACTGGCGTGAAGCCCGGTACTACCCAAAAGATCAAGATCCCCGCTTCCAAGTATCCTGCCTTCAAACCCGGCAAAGCCCTGAAGGAAACCGTCAAGAAATAAACTTGCAGTCCCTTCCAATAGAGGAGGCTTCGGCCTCCTCTATTGCTTTTTACCGTACCTCACTACAGATTTATACCGGATTCAAAAAGATAATCATCCAAACCAAAGATCCCCCAGAAGCTATCTTTTTGAATCCTAGAGCACACCCCTCCCGAACGGTCGGCGAAGAAAGCGTCTGCCTTCCAGGGGGCGGTATCGCCCTCCGCTACGCGGATAACTTCCAAGGGGCGGTATCGCCCTCCGCTACGCGGATAACTTCGGCCCTGTTAGTTCGCCGCCATCCGGCCCCGAACTAACCGAATCTGGTATTTACACCAAAGCGTAAACCGCTTCAAAAGTGCCTTATCTCAAACTTGTAATTCAAGCCGAAGATTACTGCTGTGCGATACGTATCAGATTCCTCGCTTCGCTCGGAATAACCTACGGCGGAGTTATCAGATTTCATGCACGAAACGCAAAACTGCAAGAAATCAGCTATTCAACCCAAGCGCAACAAGGGCCGCCACCAGGGAATGGCCAGCAACATCAATGCCAGGCTCAGCCCGTACCAGATCAAGGCCTGGCGTTGTTTGAGCAAGGCCTCAGCAGCTTTTTTGACGCGGGTGCTGCCCACATGCGCGAGCACCACTGCTGCCAGCATTAGCACCCAGTGTTCGGCAATGAAGAAGCGGGTCTGGCTATTTTGCATGGCTGCGCCAAGGTTGCCCCATGCGCTTTGTACCAGAGGGCTCAAAAAGAGCAGCAAGATGCCCAGTAACAGTTGCAAATCCATCAAGCCAGTGTAAACCTGGCCGGCCTGGCGATCGGCGGACGCATAGGTGCGGCTCCTGAGCCCGCTCAGGCTTCGATAGATTAGATAAATGGCAGCCAGCAACACCAGCCATCGGGTGATGTTGTGGACGGACAGAAGCAGATCGTACATGCTCTTAGACTAGAGCAAATTTCTCTATAAGAACACCCTTTTTGCTCTTACTGCCACCGCACCACGCGCTCGAGGTCGCGGCGGTGGTGTTCGCGCCCCGCTTCATCCGCAACGCCAATGGGCAACAAGGCCGCAATAGCCACATAGGAAGGCAGGCCCAAAAGTTCCTTAACCCTGGCAGCATTGAAGCCGCCCATCGGCACGGTATCGTAACCAAACGAACGGGCAATCAGCATCAGAAAACCCAGCAAAATAAAGCCCTGGGCCTTGCCCCAGTTTTCCCGTTCTTCATCGCTTTTGCCCTCCCAGGCCTTGCGCATATTGGCGGCTCTGGTTTGCTTTTGCTCTTCGGAAAACCCAGGGTGGAAGATTTCCTCTACCCGCTCGAGGGTGTCCTTCATATCGCTATATACCACCAATACTGCAGGTGCTGAGCTCACCTGGGCCTGGTTGTTGGCAGCTTCGCGCAAGCGCTCCTTGAGTTCGGGGTCTTGCACCACCACCACCCGCCAGGGCTGAAGATTGTTTGAGCTGGGTGCCTTCAGGGCAAGAGCAAGTATTTCTTCCAATTTCTCTTGAGGAATCGGTTCGGGCTTGAACTTGCGGATGCTGCGGCGGGTCAGTACAGCCTCTTTGACCGAAAGAATTCGTTCGCTAACGGCGTCCATATAAAGGCCTACTCTAGCCTATCTTCTGTGGTCAACCATGCCACACTTTACAATTCATAGCGTTTAGAACAGTTGCACCCCATTAGGATGGATCCTAAAAGTTAGTTAATCTCAGCAAAAATCATACCGGATTCAAAAAGACAGTTCACAAAACCAAATAACCCATAGGCTGTCTTTTTGAATCCTAGAGCACACCCCTCCCTGTCGGTCAGCGAAGAAAGCGTCTCCCTTGGTTGGGTTGATTCGTTACCGCTCGGTAATGAATCAACCGAATCTGGTATCAGAGGTGTCAAAGAACTCTTCCTGAAGCGGGTTTCCTGGATATCGTTTTTTTATTCCTGCCACTCCAAACCCACGGCCTCGTATAGAGCACCTATTTCCTCGAGAAGTAGTTTGCGCGATTCTCCCGTAGTTAAGTCGCTGGGAAGGGAGAGCGGCCCAAAAGCAACCCGCTTGAGATAGGTTACCTGGTTGCCCCTGGCGGCAAACATCCGCTTGACCTGGTGAAACTTGCCTTCCCGAATTACCAGCTCCACCTTGTGAGGGTCGGGGCCAATGTGCAGTTCGGCAGGCTGGAGCGGTTCGCCCTCGAGTTCAAGTGTGCCCGATGCAAACACCGCTTCATCTTCGGGCGTGGCCGGGGCGGCCAGCTCGACATAGTAGCGTTTGGCTACCTTCCAGCGCGGGTGGGTCAGGCGGTGTAGCAGTTCACCATCGGTGGTAAGCAGCAAGAGCCCTTCGGTATCCTTGTCCAGGCGGCCTACCGGCATCCAGTCGCTGCGCTGCCATTCCTCGGGCAGCAGGGCGGTGATGGGAATGCCGTCACGGTCTTTGGTGGAGGTAATGTAGCCAGCAGGTTTGTGGAGCATCAGGTAAAAATAAGCCTGGTACTCCAGCAACTCCCCCGCCACCTCGATGCGCGACAAGGCGGGGTCGAACTTGAAGGCCGCGTCGGTGATGGTGTGGCCGTCTATGACAATCAGGCCCGCTCGAGCCAGTCGGTGTATCTCCTTGCGGGTGCCCACCCCCAGGTGTCCCAGCACTTTGTCGAGGCGTTCTTTGGCCATGTTAAACAAAAAACCCCCGCTTTTCGGGGCCTATAAAAGTAATATATCGCCTTATGCGCTATGCGTCAAGGTTATACGAGGCGAATGCGATTTCACCGGGTTTTCCTGATTCACGTGGGTCGGTTTGTGATATAAGAAAGTTCGGATGATAAGGGGACGTTTCGCTCTGGTGGTAGCCCTGCCCAAAGGGCGCAACTTTGCCGATGGTTACAACGCCCTGGCAGCAGCAGGACTGGCCCTACCAACCCTCGAAAACGAGCGGGCTTTGCTGCACGGTCAGGAGGGGGGGGTGGCGATCCTCGAGCTCCGCAACCACGATGTCCCCACCTACGTAGACCTGGGCATTGCCGATGTCGGCGTGGTAGGCAACGACGTACTCCTGGAGTCGGGGCGCGATGTATACGAGCCCGTAGACCTGGGCACAGGGGCCTGCCGCCTCTCGCTGATTCGCCACCCCCAGGCCACCGGCCCCATCCGCCGCATTGCCACCAAGTATCCGCGCTTTACTGCCCAAGTCTTGCGCGAACGGGGTTTAGTCGCCGACATCATCGAACTCACGGGTAACGTTGAACTGGCTGCTCTTACCGAGCTGGCCGATGCCGTGGTGGATGTGGTGCAGACTGGGGCCACCCTGCGGGCGGCGGGTCTGGTGGAGCTCGAGGTGCTGGCCCACTCCACCGCCCGTTTCATCGTGAACCGGCAGTCGCTCAAGCTCAAGCGCGATCTGCTGCGCCCGCTCATCGAACGCTTGCGGGCCAATGCCCATACCCTGCCAGCCTCCACCTGACCGAAGAGGATCTTGTTGATGGACAAACACCCCTACGGTGTGGAGGCGGATGTACTTCATGTACTGCGCTGCTGAAGAACGAGCTGCACTAGATACAAGCTCATCGCAAGGCCGTTCTGGGTATATCAGCCAGTGCCCTTTACCAAGAACACGGCCGACGTAGAATCGAACCCTATGAGCTACCGTAGACTGGGAAAATCCGGCCTGTTTGTTCACCCTATCGCCCTCGGCACCATGCAGTTTGGCTGGACCGCCGACGAGCCCACGGCTTTTGCCATTATGGACGCCTTTGTGGAAGCGGGGGGTAATCTCATTGACACCGCCGATATCTACACCACCTGGGCTGCCGGCAACCCCGGCGGGGTTTCGGAGGAAATTATTGGTCGCTGGCTCAAGAGCCGGGGGCTGCGTGACCGGGTGATTGTGGCCACCAAGGTGCGCGGGGCCATGGGGCCCGGCGGTTCCGAAGGGCGCAACCATCCCTTGCAACGCGAAGGTCTATCGCGAGCCTGGGTTATGCGGGCTGTGGAGGACAGCCTGCGCCGCTTGCAGGTGGACTACATAGACCTCTATCAGGTGCACTGGATAGACAACCAGGTTCCCATCGAAGAAACCCTCTCGGCCCTAACCGACCTGGTACGCAGGGGCTACGTGCGCTACATCGGCTGCTCCAATTTCTCGGCCTGGCGCTTGATGCAGGCTTTGTGGGCCTCGGACAAGCATGGCCTGGAAAGCTTTGTTTCCATCCAGCCCGAGTACAGCCTGGCCATGCCCACCCGCATGAACTTCGAGCGGGAACTGGCCAGGGTGTGCGAAACCTACGGTCTGGGGGTGATTCCCTACAGCCCCCTGGCCGGTGGCTTCCTGACCGGTAAGTATCGCCGCGACCAGCCCCTGCCCGAAAGCGTGCGGGCCCAGGGCATTGCTAGTGGGCGCTTTAGCGAGCAGAACTGGAAGATCCTGGACAAAATCCTGGAAATCGCTCAGCAGCATGGGGTACACCCGGCGCAGATAGCGCTGGCCTGGCTGCTCTCGCGCCCTTTCATGACCGCGCCCATCATTGGGGCCAACAGCGTGCAACAACTCCAAGACCTGATGCCTGCGGTTCGCCTGCAGTTGAGCCCGGAGGAGATAGCTGCGCTGGCCGAAGTGTCGAGCTGGCCCCTTTCGCGCACCGAGCGGGAGGTTTAGGGATACAGGAGAATTTTACCCATGCTCTGGCGGTTCTCCATCAGGGCGTGGGCTTTGGGGGCTTCTTCCATTTTGAACCGGGCCCCAATTTCTAGCCGAATTTTCCCGGCCTCTAGCAGCTCAAACACCGCTTCCACCGTGGGCCTTAGCAGCTCGGGTCGGCTGCGCCGGTAGTGTCCGCTGCTGTAGCCGATGACCGCCTTGGTCTGGCGGTGCAGGGGGCGGGTTTCGAAGGTTCCAGCCTGTCCGCTGGCGTGCCCATACACCACCAGTCGGCCAAAGGGGGCCAGACACTGCATTCCCTGATTGAAGACCTCGCCGGCCACCGAGTCCAGGATCAGGTCGGCGCCTTGTTGCTGGGTGAGACCCAGTACCTTTTCCGCAAAGCCATCGTAGTCCAAAACTTCATCGGCTCCCAGGTTGCGCACAAACCCGGCCTTGGCTGAGCTGCCCACGGTTCCGAAGACCCGTCCGGCGCCCAGTGCATTGGCTATCTGTACCGCCAGACTCCCCACCCCTCCAGCAGCGGCGTGTACCAGCACGGTCTCACCTTTTTGTAGCCGCCCGGCCCAGGTCAGGGTGTTGTAGGCCGTGACCAGCGCGGTGAGGCCCGACACCGCCTCGTCGGGCAGCTCGGGGGGAACCGGGTAGGCGAGTACCGCTTTTGCAACCACCTTTTCGGCATACGAACCCCCGGCGGCAAACGCCGCCACCCGTTGCCCTACCTGCAGGCCTTCCACCCCTTCTCCCAGCGCCTCTACGATTCCGACTGCATCCAGCCCAGGGATGAAGGGCGGGGGCGAGCCCGCCTCGTAGCCCCCCCGCCGGGCCTGCACATCGGCGTAGTTAAGGCTCGTGAGGGTGGTGCGTACCAACACTTCGCCCGCTTTGGGGCTGGGGTCGGGCACTTCCTGATAGCGCAGGGTTTCGGGGGGGCCGTTTTGCTCAACCACAATGGCTTTCATGGTGCTATTTTGGCACGTTACAATAAACCCTCGTGACGCCGGAGCGCCTTGCCAAAATGCGTGCGGTGCTGGATAAGCGCCAGCCCGACCTGACGGTGCTCCTGGAACGGGTGCACAAGCCCCATAACTTCTCGGCCATCCTGCGCTCCTGCGATGCGGTAGGAGTGCTGGAGGCCAACGCAATTCCCGCTAAGCACGGCATTCCCGACCTGGAAGGAGCCGATGGCCTGAGCCTGGAGGGCAAAACCTACAACGAGACCTCTGGCTCGGCGGCCAAATGGGTGGGGCTGCACCTTCATGAAGGCACCGCCTCGGCTTTTACCCATCTGAGGGCGCGCGGGTTTCAGGTGCTGGCTGCGCATTTTTCTGAGCGGGCCGTGGACTACCGCGTGGCCGACTACACCCGCCCGACCTGTATCCTGCTGGGTACCGAAAAGTGGGGGGTTTCGCCCGAAGCCGCCGAACTATCGGACGGGCATATCCAGATTCCCATGATGGGCATGGTGCAGAGCCTGAATGTGTCGGTAGCGGCGGCGGTGATCCTCTTTGAGGCCCAGCGGCAGCGCCTACAGGCGGGGTTTTATGAACAGCCCCGCCTTTCACCAGAGCACTACGAGGCTGTGCTGCGAAGCTGGGTAGCTCGGCATGAGCGGGGTCGGGGCTAGTTTGCACAGCTTTTGAATGCTTTATGTCCTAAAGTAAGGTATGCGAAAAACCATTCTCGCTGCTTTTTTCTGGATTTCTCTGGCGTGGGCGGGGCCAGATGGCATTTACTATGCCTTGGAGAACCGCATTGAAAAAGGCCAGATCGTCACCATTGGCACCCCTCAGCGCATCAAGATTGGCGGGGTGGGCCAGCTTGAAACTCTGTTGACCAAAGCCGCCCGACCTGCGCGGGAGGCCCGCTGGTTCTACGACGAGGCCCTGAAGGACTGGGTACTCGCCGACCAGATGGGCCACAGCTTTGCGGTTGCCGAGGCCAAAAAACGCTACCTCGAGGCCCTCAGCAACAAGCAGGACGAATTTATCCTGCCGGTCTCCCACACCCTTCACCCCAAAGGCGCCCCCTACTACTACAACCTGGGCATCCGTCAGCTCTTGGCCGAGGCCACCACCTCCTTTGCCGGTTCCTCCTACGAACGCCGCTACAACATCACCCTGGGAGCCAGCCGCCTGAACGGGGTGCAGATTGCCCCCGGCGAGACCTTTTCCTTTGCTAAAGCCATGGGCGAGGTCTCCGAGCGCACCGGCTTCAAAAAAGCCTTTGTGATCTCCGGCGAACAAACCGTGGAGGGCGTGGGCGGGGGCATGTGTCAGGTCTCTACCACCCTTTTCCGCTCGGCCTACTTCTCCGGGCTGCCCATTGTGCAGCGCCGCCCGCACAGCTACCAGGTGCGCTACTATCAGCCTACCGGCCTCGATGCAGCAGTGTTTCTGCCCGCCCTCGACCTCCGGTTCAAAAACGACACCCCCGGCTACCTGCTCATCCAGAGCAGCGTCAGCGGCAGCCGCCTCACCTTCCGCGTGTTCGGCACCAAAGACCGAGAGGTGACCTGGAGCAACCCGGTTACCATTAGCCGCACCCCGGCCCCGCCCACCCGCTTTATCGTGAGCCCCGAGCTACCCGCCCAGCGCTTTGTGCAGGTGGATTGGGCCGCCGAGGGGGCCACGGTGAACGTTTACCGCACCATCCGCTTTGCAAGCGGTAAGGTGACCAGGGACACCCTGACCAGCACCTACCGTCCCTGGGGTGCGGTCTGGCTGGTGGGGGAGGGTACCCGCCTGCGCTCGGGTCGGGTGATTACCGCCGCCACCGACGACGCACCCGACAACCACGGCTACCGCTTGCCCACCCAGACCGCCCTGCGCCCAGCCAGCAACCGCTAGACAAATCCGGGTAACCTGGCGAGCCGATATCGGGCAATTTACTGCCCCTATCGCGCTCTTCGCTGGCGCGGCCACCCGCGAAAATGAGAATGCGTCTGGGCCAGGTTAGCCACGTAGTGGCTCACTCCCTGGCAGACGCATGTGATGCACCCCACCTGTGGGCCGGGCCCGGCCCACGGGCGCTTGGGTCTCGAGTTTTCAGGCGGCCGCTGTTTTGTTCAGGACAAAGGATTTTTGGGTCCCGAATGACTCGATTTTCGTCGAGACGCTCTATTACGCCGAGCTAATAGCGATTTTACGTACCCGGGCCTGCTCGACTTTGGGCAGGGTCAGGCGCAGCAGACCATCGGTAATGGTGGCCTGAATCTTGTCTACCTCAACCGAAGCAGGCAGGGTAAGGCTTTGAACGAAGCTTCCCCGCGGCAATCCGCGCGACCAATAGCGGCGTTCCTCGGCGTTCTGGGTCTCGGGGTAAGTGCCGCGAATGGTAAGCTGGTTGCCCTCCAGGCGAACCTCGAGGTCATCCTTGCGCAGGCCGGGTACAGCCATCTCAAGTACCAGGCTGTCTCCAGTTTCGTAGAGGTCATAAGGATACCTGCTCGTCAGCGGGCTGCCTAGAGAGGTGGTTACCTCGTTCCAGAGCCGGTCAAATTCTTGGAAGAAGTCGTTTGTAGTTGAGAGATTCCAGCTCCGCAGAGGCATGGTCTGAACAGGTGTGTTCCGAACAATCTCCAGCATACTGAAACCTCCTTTCGTAGGGCGGGCTGTTCCCTACAATCACAAAATATAAAACTTGAGCGTTACTTTGTCAAGTATTGTTATGGTTCTAATGCATATTTCATGTTTCTGGCCTAGATTCACAGTTGAAAAAAACTTGGCCTGGAGGTGAAACGTGCCACGCCTGATTGCGTTAATGCTTCTGCTGACGAGCCTGGGCCTCGCCCAGGGTTACCGGGGTCTGGCTCTGTACACACCTTATCCTTCCCAAAGTGTGCGCGTGGGAGAAACCATAAACCTGCCCATTACCCTCAAGGGCTATAGTCTGCCGCCCCAAACCGTCCAGGTGCGGCTCACCGAGTCGGCACAGGGCTGGAAGGCCAGCCTGCTGGGTGGAGGCCGGGTCGTGAGTGCGGTCTATGTGTTGCCCGACGGAGAACAAAGCCTTTCCCTGCGCCTCGAACCCCCCCAGAACGTGCGACCCGGCACCTATCGCTTCAGGTTAATCGCCGAGGGCAGTGGGGTACGGGCCGAGTTGCCGATTGCACTCACGCTGGGTCAGGTACTACCCAAACGGCTCTCCCTCGAGTCCGAGCTTCCGGTGCTTAAAGGCACCCCCACCGCCAGCTTTCGCTATCGTGTCATCCTCAAAAACGAAAGCGACCAAGACCTGCTGACCAACCTGGAGGCCGAGGCCCCGGAAAACTTCCGGGTCAGCTTCAGCACCGCTTTTGGCGGCCAGGAGGTCAACAGCTTGCCCCTAAAGGCCGGAGAAACCAAAGATCTTGATGTTCAGGTCACGCCTCCGCGGCAGGTAGAAGCCAAGGTGTATGCCGTTACCCTGCGTGCATTGGCAGGGGAAGCCAAGGCTGAACTGGTCGTGAACCTGGACATCACCGGCCAAACCGAGCTTAGCCTCACCACCCCCGAGGGGCGGCTTTCTGGGCGGGCCTATGCAGGCCGAGAAAACCCCATCAAGCTGGTGGTCAAGAACACCGGCAGCGCACCGGCAGAAAACCTCGAGTTCTCGGCCAGTGAGCCATCGGGTTGGGAAGTCAAGTTTGAACCCGACAAAATCGAGAAGCTGGCCCCGGGGGGCGAGTCGGAGGTCACGGCTAAAATCAAGCCGTCTCCTCGAGCTGTAGCAGGCGACTATATGCTCACCCTGAGGACATCTGCGGGTAGCGCCCAGGCCTCGGCCGATTACCGGGTTACGGTGCAGACCTCTACTTTATGGGGTCTGGTGGGGGTGGCCTTGATCGCGGTGGCGGTTGGGGCAGTGGGCTTTGCCGTTTCGCGCTTTGGACGCCGTTAGGGAGGCCCTATGGTCATAGAGACCCAAGGCCTGACCAAGCGCTATGGCAAGGTGGTAGCGGTAGATGGACTCGACCTGCGCATCGAGGCGGGGGAAGTCTACGGCCTTTTAGGCCCCAACGGCTCCGGTAAAACCACAACCATCCTCATGCTGTTGGGGCTGACCGAGCCCAGCGCTGGAACGGTGCGGGTGCTGGGGCTCGACCCTACCCGCGAGCCCCTTTCTCTCAAAAAACAGGTGGGCTACCTTCCCGACTCGGTGGGTTTTTATAACGAGATGACAGCCTGGGAGAACCTCGCTTATACCGCCCGCCTCAATGGTCTGCCTCGAGACCTGTCCAGGATCCGCATTGAACGGGTGCTGCAGCGCATGGGCCTGGCCGAGGTGGCCCATCGCCCGGTCAGCGCGTTTTCCCGGGGTATGCGCCAGCGCCTGGGGCTGGCTGAGGTGCTCCTCAAAGAGCCCCGGGTGGTTGTTTTAGACGAGCCTACCCTGGGCCTCGATCCTGAGGCGGCGCAAGAGTTCTTGAAAATGATCCAGAGCCTGAAGGCCGAGGGAATAACGGTGCTGCTTTCCTCGCACCTGCTACACCAAGTGCAGACCATCTGCGACCGGGTGGGGCTTTTCCACAAAGGGAAACTGGTACTGGAGGGGCGGGTAGAAGAGCTGGCCCAGCGGATTTTGGGGGGTGCGTACCGGATTCGCCTCGAGGCCACCCCTTTGGATGGCCTGGTAGAACGTTTGCAAGCCTTGCCAGAGATAAGCCGGGTTCAAACCGATACCCGCGGGCTCAGGCTGGAGGCCAGCCAGGACATCCGGCCCCAGGTGGCCCGCACCGTGCTCGAGGCCGGGGCAGCCCTCCATAGCCTCTTGTTGGAGCAACCCAGTCTAGACGAGGTCTACGCCCGTTACTTCCAGGAGGTACGCCATGCAGCCTAGTCCCAACAAACTTCGGCGTGAAGGATCGCCTTGGACGGGGTTATGGGCGGTCTTTTTCAAGGAAATGGCCGACCACCTCAGCAGTACCCGGATGCGAATCCTGGAGGTGCTGATCCTGTTCTCGGCGGTGGGTGCGGTCTACGCAGGGGCTCAAACCCTGCGCCAAACCATCAGCGAAGACCCCTTTCTGCTGCTGAGGGTTTTTACCGCTGCCCAGGATCCTTTACCCTCGTTTGTAGCTTTTTTGAGCTTCTTCTTACCCCTCGCAGCTATTGCCCTGGGCTTCGATGCCATTAACGGCGAGTATAACCGCAACACCCTTTCGCGCATCCTCGCCCAGCCCATCTACCGCGATGCCCTTTTGTGGGGTAAGTTTTTGGCCGGACTGGCCACCCTGGCTTTGATTTTGCTGGCCCTGTTTTTGCTGGTGGTGGGCCTGGGTCTGGTTTTTCTGGGTGTTCCTCCCGGAAGCGAGGAAGTCGGACGGGCCTTGCTCTTCTTGCTGGCTACACTGGCTTATACCGGGGTTTGGCTGGGTGTTGCCCTGGTCACCTCGGTGCTTTTCCGTAGCGCGGCCACCTCGGCACTGGCGGCCATAGCAGTCTGGCTTTTTTTTGCCCTGTTCTGGGGCATCATAGCCCAGCTTCTGGCTCAGGCTGTAGCCCCTTTCGACCCATTTGACCCCGAGAGTGAGCTGCGCCAGACTGAAGCCCTGCTGGCTTTCTCCCGTCTTTCACCCAACACCCTGTACGCTGAGGCCATCCAGGTCCTCCTGAACCCTGGGGTACGGAGCCTGGGCCCGGTGCTGATTACTCAACTGCAGGGGGCTTTGCTGGGTTCACCCCTCCCCATAGGTCAGAGTTTCTTACTGGCCTGGCCCCAGCTGACAGGCCTAATCGCGCTTACCTTGCTGCTGTTTGCCCTGGCCTATGTGCTTTTCCAGCGGCGGGAAGTGCGGGCTTAGGGCGCTGCTTCACAAAAATTGAACCATCCAGCAGTAATACCGGATTCAAAAAGATAATCATCCAAACCAAAGACCCCCAGAGGCTATCTTTTTGAATCCTAGAGCACCCCCCTCCCGAACGGTCGGCGAAGAAAGCGTCTCCCTTCCAAAGGGGCTTACGCCCTCCGCTACGCAGATAACTTCCAAGGGGCGGTATCGCCCTCCGCAACGCGGATAACTTCGGCCCTGTTAGTTCGCCGCCATCCGGCGCCGAACTAACCGAATCTGGTATAAGAATCCTTTTTTCTGGACGAAAACAGTGGCAGTCTGGATGAGGGGCCACATCTTTGAAGGGCGCGATGAGCCACAACGCGGAACTGAGCATTCGCTAGAAACCGACTAGGCCCCGTACTTTTGTAGCTTGCCTGCGTGTGCCAGCAGCAAGGGCATCAGCTCCACCCCCCGCAGGTGGCCCAGGCTACCCTTGGCAGCTTCGTCCTCGGTGAAGCGCTGGGCGGGGTCGTTGCGCAGGAAAGGCGCTTGCAGCAGCAAGGGTACGGGGTGCCAGGAGTGGGCCTTCAGCACCGAGGGGGTGGAGTGGTCGCCGGTGATGGCCAGCACATCGGGCTTCAGGGCCAGCAGCTCGGGCAGCAACTGGTCGAATAGCTCCACCTTGTGTACCTTCTCCTGGAAGTTGCCATCCTCACCTGTGGAGTCGGTTTTCTTGAAGTGCAGGTAGAAGAAGTCGTACTGCTCCCAGTGCGCTTGCAGGGCCTTGACCTTGCCCTGGGGGGCGTCTTCTGCTCCCTCCACCGGCAGCACGTCCATGCCCACCAGACTGGCCACCCCCTTGTACATGGGGTAGCTGGCCACACAAGCCGGGCGCACCTTGTAGACCTCAGCCATACTGGGAAACCGTGGCTTCTCGGAGATGCCCCGGAAGAGCGCCCCGTTGATCTGCGGCTCGTTGTGCAGCACTTCCCGAATGCGGGCGGTAAGGGCGTTGAGCACGCGGGCAGTTTTGGCGCTGGCTGCGTCGGTTTCATCGTGAGGGCGCGAGGGGAGGGGGGCTACGCCGGTTTTCTGGGGGTCAGTATCGCTCACTTTTTCGCCCAAACCAGCCCCGCGCAAAATCACCACAAAGCGATGCTCGGACTCGGTGTAGAAGCTCACCCGCACACCCTCAATTTCTGTGATGGCAGCCTTAAGCTTGCTCACTACCCGCACATTCTCGGCGTCGCTGGGCCGGCCTGCCCGGCGGTCTACCACCAGACCCGAGGCGTCCAGGGTGGCAAAGTTGCCGCGCACCCCCACGTCGCCGTCCTGGAAATCGGCCCCAATTCCAATGGCCGAGAGCGCCCCCCGCCCCACCAGGTACCTGAAGGGGTCGTAGCCAAAGAGCGAGAGGTGGCCGGGGCCCGAGCCGGGGGCCAGGCCCGGATAGACCGGGGTCAGGAGCCCCAGAGCGCTCTGCTGGGCCAGGGCATCCAGGTTGGGGGTGTGGGCTGCAGCCAGTTCGGTGGGCCCGCCGGGCGTTTGCGGCAACCCGCCCACGCCGTCCAGCACGACCAGCAGAATCTTGGAAGGGGTTTTTTGGGTCAACTCGGCAATCACCGGGAGCATATCCATGCGCTCATTCTACCGATGAAAAGATGTAGGTCTGCCGGTAGCCCCCCGCTACGCGGATAACTCCGGTCAGGCCAGTTCGTCACCGAAGGATGACGAACTGGCCGAATCTGGTATAAGTCGCGGGAGTGTAACGGCATCGGTTGCGCTAGTAAAAAATGGGTGGTCGGCTCGACATCCATTCTTCGGGCAGCAGGCTGTACATGTAGAAGTCCCACGGCTCCCCGCGAATCCAGCGCCAGCGGCGCAACAGCCCCTCGCGCCGAAAGCCCAGCTTTTCCAGCGCCCGCTGCGAGCGGGGGTTATGCACATGGGCAATGGCCTGGATGCGGCGCAAGTCCCAGGGCCCAAAAGCAAAATCGAAGAGCACCACCTTGGCCTCGGTGTTGAGGCCGGTGCCCCAGTAGGGCCGCCCCAGCCAGGTCTCGGTCTCGCCCAGCTTGTTGGGCCAGTCCAGGTGCAGCCCGATCACCCCGGCGGGCCGGCCCTCGGTCTCGATGATGAAAAAGCCCTCCTGGGCTTGCAGGTGCTCCAGGTACTCGTAGGTTTCGTGGGGGCTCTGGTGGGGGTTCCAGTAGACAAAGGGGGCCAGCTCGAGGTCGGACATCAGGGCAAACAGCGTCTCGGTGTCCTCTGGTCGAGGGGAGCGAAGCAGCAGGCGGGGGCCGCGCAGTTCCATGTACCCCCAGCATACGAAAAAAGACCCGCCGAAGCGGGTCTTAGAGCACGGCTGGCTGCTTTAGGGGCGGGCAATGGTGATGACCGGAGAGGTCCAGGACTCCCAGTCGGCTGGGTTTTGTACCTTGCCGGTGGGTTTGAGTACCCGGATCTGGAGCTTGTACTGTCCGTTGGGCACAGCCTGGAACTCGCTGGGTACCGGAATCTTGTTGCCGTAAACGTCTTCTTTTTGGTACTTGGTGATGCGGGTGCCGTCCCAGGGAAGGGCAAAAAAGCCATTGGCCGAGGAGTTGCGCGGGATATACTCGCCGTAATCCGCCCGGTTAAACTTGGGGTGGATGGGGGCGTTGGTGGCTGCGTCAAGAATCACCAGCTCGTAGACCTGAGCCCCGTGCTCGAAGTGCACCAGAAGTTGCGGTACATCGTTGCCTTGCAGGGTAAAGCTACCGCCGCTGGGCAGGATGTCAAAGCCGGTACCTGCGGCGTTAAGTTTGCCCAGCAGGGGGAAACCCGGGGCAGCGGGGGTTAGTATCTGCACGGACTGGTAGCCGCCCTGCATGCCCACATAGGGCACGTTCATCTTGATACCCGCGCCCACCGGATTAAGAATCAGGTAGCCCCCGTAAAGACCCTTGGAAGGGAGTCCAGCGGGAGGGGTGATGGTCACGGTAAGGATGGCCTCGCCTCGAGCAGGAACGGTGATCTGGCTGGGGCTGAAGCTGACCGTTGCGGCCGCTGTGGTAAAAGTGGGCGCGTAAATACTGCCTTGCGCCGAGGGCCCGGGCACGTGCGTGGGACTGTAGATGAGGGGCACATTGCTGCGGTTCTTGAGCACCAGCCGCTCGGTATGGGGCCCGGCTTTCTCGGCGAAGGAAATGGCCGAGGGGGTTACGGTAACACGGTTTTGCACTGCGGCCACGATGTCGATCATCCCTGCGCCCTCGCGGTAGCTGGTTTCGGGGAAACCGCTGGTAGGCGCCAAGGCAAAGGGCTTGGGCATGGCCGTATTCTGCAGGTACTTGCGCACCTCGCTGGGCCGTTGGGTGCGCCAGAAAGCCGGGTTGCCCTCCAGCAGCAAAGCCACCGCGCCAGCCACGTGGGGCGAGGACATGGAGGTGCCGCTCAAAATGGCATAACCACCTTGCTCCAGAGGCACTGCTGAACGAATGAGGCCGCCGGGTGCGCCCAGATCGGGTCTGAGCTTCAGGTCTTGACTCAGACCCCAGGAGCTAAAGCTAGAGATGAGGTTTCCGGTGGGGTTGGCCACCAGGGTGGTATCGGGCGTCCAGGTCAGGGTGGTGGGGGTGGCCAGGGCCCGTAAGGCCAGCCCATCGGCCTGGGAGATGCTGATACCAAATTTGCCCGAAACACCGACCACGCCGCCGCCCGCAAACAGGCCAGTGGTGTTGTTATGAATAATGACACCCACCGCACCGGCCGCAACTGCTTTTTGGTATTTTTCGTTGAAGGTACAAGCTCCCCGCTCGATCAAGGCAACTTTACCGGCCGGGTCGGCCAACAGAGTATCGACATTGCAACCCCGGCCCACCCAGACTACTTCGGCGCTGATGCCACTGGTAGGGGGTGCTTCGGCACCGCCCAGCACCAGGTAGCCCAGGGGGTTGCCGGTGGCATTCACAATGGCTTTCTGGGCGCTCACGCTGATGTTATCGAAGGAGGCCACGCTGATTACGCCCTCGGTAGCGGCAGGGTCACCGGTGGCAAACAAGCCTAGGTTGCCGTTGTTCCCTGCCGAGGCCACCACCACCGTACCGCGCTTGACCATTTTGGTAATGGCCTTACCCAGCACACTCCAGCCGAAGGGTGAGCCCAGGCTCATGTTCACTACGTCCATGCCAGCGGTCTCGGCCCGCTCGAGAGCAGCCAGGATCACATCGTCGCCGGTAGAACCCTCGCAGCCAAACACCTTGTATGCTCCAAAGGTGACCCCGGGGGCCACCCCGGTGATCTGGCTGTCCTTTCCGCCCACAATACCCGCCACATGGGTGCCGTGGCCGTCGCAGTCGTCGGGGTTGGGGTCGGGTACGGGGGTCGACTTGGCAGGGTCGGAGGCATCGTAATCGTCGCCCACAAAGTCGTAGCCGTCTACAATCCGGCCAGCAAAGGCTGGGTGCTGCAAGTCGATGCCCGAATCGATAATGCCCACCTTTACACCGCGTCCGGTCAGGCCAAGGTCGTTTTGGGCGATATCGGCTCCGGTTTGGGTAATGGCGCTGGCCAGGTCGGGATTGGCCGCTTCGCGTGGGGGAAGTTTGTAGGTGCCGATGGGATACACCCCCTCGACCCCGGGCAAGGTATAGAGCAGCTTGCGGTTGTTGCCGGGCACTTCGACCGAGAAGCCATTGAAGAGCTGGGTATAGGCGTACTGTATTTTCACACCGGCAGCTTGCGCGGCCTGCCGGAAGGCAGCATGTTGGGCCTGGATGCTTTGCAGGCTAATGCCATCGTTCACGGCGCCGCCCGATAGCTCAACGAACCAACGACTCGGGGTCTCGTCTACCATCTGGCTGGTTGGGGCCGGGGGTAGGCTGCCGATTACCTCGGGGCCGGGTTGGCTGCTCCTGGGGCCTCCACAGGCCGCCAGGATCGCAGCTACGCTAGCTAGTAAAGCTAACCTTCTCACTTGTACTCCTTTCGCTTTTGCAATGCCTCGTAAGCGTGATACTCCAACTTTAAGATTTGTAGGGTTTATAAAACGTGATTCGCTTGACTTGACCAGATCACCCCTTTCTGAAGCTTCTATGTGAAGACGCCTCTAATGCTATGTCTTCATGGCCTGCGTGTGGGTTACAGAATGCAGTTACTTAGACGTTTCATCAAGACCGGATTCGTTACATTTTATTTTATTGCGACCAGAACCATTTCAGGCTTCATCCGCTATGATGGGTCGGTATGGCGAAGGACAAAGGCCTTATTCCGCAAACGGAGGATTTCAACGAGTGGTACAACGAAGTGGTGCTCAAGGCCGACCTGGTGGACTACGGCCCGGTGCGCGGCACCATGGTGGTCAAGCCCTATGGCTATGCCATCTGGGAAAACATCCAGCGCGAACTCGACCGCATGTTCAAGGAAACCGGCCACCAAAACACCTACTTCCCCCTCTTCATTCCCATTAGCTTTTTGCAAAAGGAAGCCGAACACGTCGAAGGCTTTGCCCCTGAGCTGGCGGTGGTGACCCAGGCAGGGGGCGAGACCCTGGAAGAGCCCCTGGCCGTGCGCCCGACCTCCGAGACCATCATCGGACACATGTGGGCCAAATGGATCCGTACCTACCGCGACCTGCCCCAGCTCTTGAACCAGTGGAACAGCGTGGTGCGCTGGGAGTTACGAACCAAGCTTTTTCTGCGCACCACCGAGTTCTTGTGGCAGGAGGGCCACACCGCCCACGCCACCCAGGAAGAAGCCGAGGAAGAAACCCGCCGCATGGCTGGGGTGTACGCTACGGTGCTGCGCGAGTGGTGCGCCATTCCGGGCTGGGAAGGCCCCAAGACCGAGTCGGAGAAGTTTGCTGGGGCGGTGTACTCCATCAGCTACGAGGCCATGATGCGCGATGGTAAGGCCCTTCAGTCATGTACTTCACACTATCTGGGCCAGAACTTCGCCAAAGCCTTCGATATCCAGTTTCAGGACAAAGACCAGCAGAACAAGTACGTGCACACCACATCCTGGGGCTTTACCACCCGGGTGGTGGGGGCCATCGTGATGACCCACGGCGACGACAAGGGCCTAATTCTGCCGCCCCGGCTGGCCCCCATTCAGGTGGTGATTGTGCCCATCTATAAGGCCGAGACCCGCGAGACGGTTCTGCCTGCTGCAATCCAACTGGCCGAGCAACTCAAAAAGATGGGCATCCGGGTCTTCCTTGACGACCGCGACCAGTACAGCCCTGGTTTCAAGTTCAACGAGTGGGAGCTGAAGGGGGTGCCGCTGCGCCTCGAGCTAGGCCCACGGGATGTGGAGGCGGGCACGGCGGTGCTGGCCAGCCGGCTGGGGGGCAAGGAGACCGTTCAGGTTTCCGAATTGCCGAACCTGCTTCCGGGCAGGCTCGAGCAGTTCCAGCATGACCTATACCAGCGGGCCTTGCAGTTCCGCGATACCCACACCTGGGAAGTGAACAGTTATAGCGAGTTCAAAGAAAAGGTCGAGCAGGGCTTTGTGAAGGCCTTCCATTGCGGCGACAAGGACTGCGAAAAGCAGATCAAGGCCGAGACCACTGCCACCACCCGCTGCATCCCCTACGACGAGCCCGAAGCCCACGGTGCTTGCATCCGCTGCGGCAAGTCCAGTGCTTACGGCAAGCGGATTCTGTTTGCCAAAGCGTACTGAAGTATGCCCAGGGTTGTGGGGAAAGGCCGAAGGCCCAAAGCCGAAGGCCAGAAGCTGAAAGCAAAGAGCCCTAAGCCGAAGGCCAAAAGCCCAGAGCTGAGGGTGCAGAGCCGGGGTAAGGGGTCAGCGGGGAAGAGGCTGGTGTCTGTGAAGAGTAAAAGGGCTCGAGCCACCAAGGTGCTCTCTGTCATGGAGCAGCTTTATCCCCAGGCCGCTACCGAGCTGGCCCACACCAACCCGTTTGAACTGCTGGTTGCTACGGTGCTCTCGGCCCAGGCCACCGATGCCTCGGTGAACAAGGCCACCCCGGCCCTCTTCAAGCGCTTTCCCGATGCCTTTGCCCTGGCCCAGGCCCACCCCGAGGAAGTCGAGCCCTACATCAAGACCATCGGTCTGTACCGGAGCAAGGCCAAGAACCTGGTCATGCTGGCCCGGAAGCTGGTCGAGGAGCATGGGGCAGAGGTGCCAATGGATAAGGCCCAGCTGCGCGAGCTACCGGGGGTGGGCTGGAAGACCGCCACGGTGGTGCTGGGGGCGGCTTTTGGCGTGCCGGGCATTGCGGTGGATACCCACCTGACCCGGCTGGCCCGGCGGCTGGGGTTGTCGGAGCAAAAAGACCCCGAGAAGATTGGGGCCGACCTCGAGCGCCTGTTCCCCGAAGAAAAATGGGTTTTTGTTCACCACGCCCTGATTCTGTTTGGCCGCTACCGCTGCACGGCCCGCAAGCCCCAGTGCGAGGGCTGCCCACTTTGGGCCGAGTGCTTGAGTAAGGGTGCTTGGTGAGGGTCAGTCCTCCCAGCGCTGAACACGCTGGGGTAGCCTGCGCCAGCGGCCCCGGCGAAACCTGCTCTCCAGCCGCCGCCACCCATAGGCCAAAGCACCGACAATGCCGGCCACTACGGCCAACACCCACAAGGTGGTGATGAGCCATAACACCAAAAACAGCCCCACCGTTCCGGCCAGCACCAGCAAAAGCACCCCTACAGGGCCCCGCGGAAGATTGGAATAAAACTGTCTCACACACTCCAGGGTAGGGCAAAAGCCATGAGGCAAATGATGAGACAACTGCAATTGGGCCGTAGAGCCAACGGCTGGGTGATTTTTGGCCTTACTTTGCCCTGGGGTGGCCTATAATGCGCCTTATATGCCGGGCTCAGAAAGCCTACCCATGGTGTTTGCAGCGGCCCTGACCGACCCAGGCCGCAAGCGGGCCCTCAACGAGGATGCGGTGAACCAGCTCGTCACCAGCTATGGGGGTATTTTTATCGTGGCCGATGGCATGGGCGGGCACCGAACCGGCGAGATAGCCTCACAGATGGCGGTGAGCCAGATTGTCGAGGTGCTCAAGCGCAGCGAGCCCTCGCCGCAGGGTTTGCTGGAAGCCTACGAGGCCGCCAACGAGGCCATCTACCTGGCCGGGCAAAAGCCCGAATCGCGGGGGATGGGTACTACCTGTACGGCCCTATGGCTTGACCTACCCTATGCCCTGATTGCCCATGTGGGCGACTCGAGGGCCTATCTGCTGCGCGATGGGGAACTCTTGCAACTGACCCAGGACCACTCCTGGGTGGCCGATCGGGTGCGCCAGGGCCTCTTGACCGAGGACGAGGCCCGCAACCATCGCTGGCGCAACGTCATCACCAATGCTCTGGGCTCGTTTCCCAATGCGCGGGTGGATCTGATAGGCCTCAAGGTGCGGCCTGGCGATGTGTTTTTGCTCTGCTCGGACGGCCTTAGCGGCGTGCTGGAAGACAAGGTGCTTGCCGAGATGATCCTCACCAACCCGCCCGAACCGGCGGTGGCTAAACTGATCAAGTTGGCCAACGACTGGGGCGGCCCCGACAATATCAGCGCGGTGGTGGTGACCATTGGCAGCCAGGTGGCCGAGAGCCCCAAGCCCTACGCCCTCCCGCTCGATGCCAACAACGGCCAGCCGGTACACCTGCAAAGCGGCACGGATCCGGAAGTGCTCACCACCCAGATTGCCGAACCGGAGAAAAAACCGACCTTCTGGCAGCGCTGGGGGAGCGTGATTCTGCTTTTGCTGTGGTTTGGCCTGCTGGGCTTCGTCTTGTTCAACCAGCTGGGCAGCAGCGCAACCCCGTAAAGGACATTTTTCCGCCCCCAACTGCCTACAATGCAGCAACGGGGTGGATATGCCGATTCAGTGGAGTGAACAGTACGAAGTAGGAGACCCTCGAACTGACAGCCAGCACCGAAACCTGTTTGACTACGCCAACCAGATCGAGCAACTCATTGAGCAGGCTCGAGCCGGACGTCTTGACCGCCAGGCGGTTGAGCATTTGTTTGTTTTTCTAGATGCCTACGTAAACACCCATTTTGCCTATGAGGAGCTGTGTATGGCTTTGCGGGGCTGCAAGGTAGCGCAAAAGAACAAAGAAGCCCATAACAAGTTTCTGGAGTTTTGGACGGAATTTAACCGTCAGCACACGCCCCAAAGCATCTCCACTGCGGCGTTGGAAAACCTGCATGCCACACTGGCTGGCTGGCTGACCCAGCACATCTGCAAAGTTGACGTGGCCTTGCGAAGCACCGTCTAATACGAACGCTGCATAACCCGAAGCCCCTGGCCCTCGAGCCAGCCTACCAGCCACTCCACCGCAGCCCGTACCCCCGCGGTGCTGAGGGGTGCGCCAAAACGCGAGATGCCCACATACAACCCGTGGGCGCTGGGGCGGGCTTCCAGCAGTACGTCTTGAATAAGGTCTTCTTCCTCGATATGGGTATGGAAATAATAGCCGCTTTGAGGGCCGAGGGTGCGGGTGGCCTCGAGCAGCACCGCTGTGCCGCCCTCAAAGCGAACTACGGTTTTCTCGAAGTTGTGGAGTTCGGGTAGGGTACCGGACATTAGGGCATGGGGCATGGGATACCTCCGAAGGGGGGGCCAGGGGGTGGGGTCTTCGGCAATCTTTCGAAAAACCGCGTGGTAGAACCTGCGGCCCTGTTCTTTCCATTTCAGGGCGTACTTGGTGGTGAGGTGGTGTTCGGGCGGCGGGGGGGTCTCGACCTCGAAAAGCCCGCTGGCCCTGCCCTCGGCCTGGGCAAACTGCCAGTATTGCTCGTGGTCGGTGGTGAGCAACAGCTCGCCCCCATCGGTCAGGCGGGTGGAAAGCCGCCGGTAAAAGGCCTGCTGCAGCAGGCGGTTGTGTTCATGCTTAGCTTTGGGCCAGGGGTCGGGGAAGTTAACATAGACCCGCTGCAAGCTGTGTGGAGCGATTAGGTTGCGCAAGGCAAAAAGAGCCTCGCCGTGGTAGACCTGCACATTCCCAATGCCCTCCCGCCGAAAGCGCTTCAGGGCCCTGGCCACCGAGCCTGCCGAAATTTCTACCCCTAGAATCTGCCAATCGGGGTACAGGCGCGCCAGTTGGGCAGTAAAACGGCCATCGCCAAAGCCCACCTCGAGCACCTGGGGGGGTCTGGATAGGGGGAAGTCGGTGTCGCCGACGCGGATCAACACGGGGGGTCATTATACGGTTTGGCGCTTGGGCTTGTGGGCGAAAGCGCAAGCAAAGCCAATAGTCCATAGTGTATGGTCGAGGGGTCAACACAACCTCTGGGGTGTCTGGGTGCCAGGTTGCGGTTTTTTTGCCCCTTGACCTGGATGGTAGACTTTAGCCAGTTATGGTAGATGTGGGTCTCGAGCAAGCCTTTGCCAAGGTTCGGGCGTTTCTAGAGGGTGACTTTGAGCATCCGGGACTCACCCTCTACGATTTGCAAAACCTGGTCGGCTACAACAGCCGCATCAAAACCGATGGCCCGCTCTCGTATACCATGCCCCCTGAGCCAGCTTTGAGCGGGGTAGCGGCAGTGCGTCTGTACTACTACCCCAAAGACCCCGAGGTTAACCTGATCGTTGAAATCGAAGACAAAGCCCGCAAGCGCCACCTGCGCCACTTCAAGTGGAACGGCATCTCCTGGACTGCCCCGCGCGGTCTGAAGTCCGACCTGACCGCCACCCGGGAAGTGCTCCCTTCAATAGAAGAGGTAGGGGGCGACTTTTTCCTGGGCTACGCTACCGAAGAAGCCAGGGAGCTGGCCGAGGCCATCCGGCGCGGCGAGGCTGCCGGGGCCAAGTACATGCTCTGCACCCGCGACAACACCCGCATCTTCTACGCCCCTACCAGCTCACCCCCCACCATCCCCTGCCCGCGCTGCGGCAACACCAACATGATCTTCAAAACCCTTACCCTGGCCACCCCAGAAGACCGCATCGAGGCCATCCTGCGTGAGCAGCGGGCCTTGCGCACGGCGCTGGAGGATTTGCTTTTGTACCTCAAGCGCAAGCTGGGGCCTTGAGACATTAGTCTATCTAACTGGCCGCTGGCCCCGTGCGAAATCCACTCGGAGAAGGGGCGGCAGGGTAGGGAAGCGAGCTGTTTGGTTGGGCGCGGACGGAGTAGATTTGTGGCATCGTGGAGCGAAATCCACAGGTTACGGTAAAGGAACAGCGCCTGAGTAAGTAGCGGCGGCTCACTCAGGGTGGTTCTTCCGAAAAACCTTGCTTAGCCTCTTGGCTACGGGTTTTTAGCCGGTCTAGATTTACCATTTGGTAAAAGTTTTTTATATGCTGTAAAAAACATACTTCCTTACGATTGGCCTTGAAAATATCTGCTGTAATGTAAGGCTGATGACAAAGAACGGCCGCCAAACGCCGAACGCCAATGGCCGCGGAATCGCGTCTTCGGTCATGGGTGTTTGGTTACTGGCTCAAAGGAGCACCGCATGGTTGAAGACCGCGAACTAATTGCTGCCCGTGCCGGGCTATCTGCCGAAGAGCAGATCCGACTAGAAGATCTCGAGAACCAGGAGTGGCGCGAAAGCCTCGAGTACATCCTGCGTACTGCCGGGCGTGACCGGGTGGCGCAGCTCATGGAGATGCTCGAGAACTACGCCTACCGCTACGGGGTGGTCATCCACGACAAGGTCAATACGCCTTACGTGAACACCATCTCGCTGGAGCACCAGCCACCTTATCCGGGCGACATGGAGCTCGAGCAGCGCATCGCCAACATCCTGCGCTGGAATACCATCGCCATCGTACAGCAGGCCAACAAAAAAGCCGATGGCATCGGGGGGCACATCTCCACCTACGCTAGCATCGCCGAGCTAATGGAGATGGGCTTCAATCATTTTTTCCGTGGCCAGGACTCTCCCGACCGCGACCTGGTCTTCTATCAGGGGCATATGTCGCCGGGGGTGTATGCCCGTAGCTACCTAGAGGGACGCTTGACCGAAGATGACTTGGGCAAGTTTCGCCGCGAATTGCTGGGTGGGCCGGGACGCGGCCTGTCTAGCTATCCCCACCCCTGGCTGATGCCCGACTACTGGGAGTTCCCTACCGTCAGCATGGGATTGGGGCCGCTGCAAGCTATTTACCAGGCCCGCTTCCTGCGATACCTGGAAGACCGGGGCCTTAAGCCTAAGTCCGATGCCAAGGTTTGGGCTTTCCTGGGCGACGGCGAACAGGACGAGCCCGAGACCACCGGGGCTTTGCGGGTAGCTGCCAACGAGGAACTCGATAACCTGGTTTTTGTGATCAACGCCAACCTTCAGCGCCTGGACGGGCCGGTGCGGGGCAATTCCAAAATTATCCAGGAGCTCGAGGCCCTCTACCGGGGCGCGGGCTGGAACGTAATCAAGGTGGTTTGGGGCAGTGCCTGGGACGAGCTTTTTGCCCGAGACACCGAAGGGGTGTTGCTGGAACGCATGGAGCAACTCGTAGACGGCGAGAGCCAGCGCTATGCGGCCTACGGCGGTAAGGAGCTGCGCGAAAAGTTCTTCAATACCCCGGCCCTCCGAAAACTCATCGAGGGGATGAGCGACGAAGACCTCGACCGTCTGACCCTCTCGCGCGGGGGCCACGACAACCACAAGATTTATGCAGCCTTCAAAGCGGCCGCTGAACACCGGGGTTCACCCACCGTCATTATTGCCCGCACGGTCAAGGGCTACTGCCTGGGGCCCAGCGCTCAGGCCAAGAACGTGGCCCACCAGGTCAAGAAGCTCACCCTGGAAGACCTGCGGGAAGCGCGGGATCACCTGGGTATTCCCATCCCCGACGAAGAGCTGGAGAAGACCCCTTTCTACCACCCCGGCCCCGACTCGCCGGAGGTGCGCTACATGCTCGAGCGCCGCAAGGCACTGGGGGGTCTGATTCCCGAGCGACGTGTGCGCGAGTATAAGCTGAACACCCCCGATAGTGCCTTCTTTGAGGAGTTCTATGCAGGCTCGAGCGGGCGCGAGATTTCCACCACCATGGCCTTCGTGCGGATACTGACCAAGCTGGTGCGCCACCCCGAGGTGGGCAAGCTCATCGTACCCATCGTGCCCGACGAGGCCCGTACCTTCGGCATGGAAGGCGTGATCAACTCGGTGGGCATCTACTCGCCCAAGGGCCAGCTCTACACGCCTGTGGACGCCGGAACCGTGACCGTCTACCGCGAGTCCGAGACCGGCCAACTGCTACAGGAGGGCATCAACGAGGCCGGGGCCATGTGCAGCTTTATCGCTGCCGGAACCGCTTACGCCCACCACGGCGTGCCCACCATTCCTTTCTACATCTACTACTCGATGTTCGGATTGCAGCGGGTAGGCGATCTGGTCTGGGCCGCAGGCGACCAGCGCACCAAGGGCTTCCTGATGGGGGCTACCGCAGGCCGCACCACCCTGAACGGCGAGGGTTTGCAACACGAGGACGGCCACTCCCATGTACTGGCCCTTCCGGTGCCCAACATGCCCGCCTATGACCCGGCTTTTGCCTATGAGCTGGCGGTCATCCTGCAAGACGGCCTAAAGCGCATGTACCACGATGGCGAGGACATCTTTTACTACATCACCCTGATGAACGAGAACTATGTCCAGCCTGCCATGCCCGAGCCACGCGAACAGACCCGCCAGGGCATTCTGAAGGGCCTCTATCTGTTCAAGAAAAGCGACCTCAAAAAGCCCAAAGCCCGGGTGCAGCTCTTGGGTTCCGGCACCATCCTGAACGAGGTGCTCAAGGCCGCCGAGATGCTGGCAGACTACAACATCGCCGCTGATGTATGGAGCGTGACCAGTTATAAAGCCCTCTACTACGAGGCCCAGGAGACCGCGCGTCAGAACCGCCTTAACCCCGGTAGCAAGGCCAAGCTGCCCTATGTGGCGCAGTGTTTGAATGGAACCGAGGGGCCCATCATCGCTGCGAGTGATTACATGAAGGTCTTGCCGGATATGGTCTCGGGCTATCTAAACCGCCCCATCCACAGCCTGGGCACCGACGGCTTCGGGCGCTCCGAGACCCGCGAGGCCCTGCGCGACTTCTTTGAGGTGGATGCCAAACATGTGGTGGTGGCGGCCCTCTCGGCGCTGCGCAGCGAGGGCAAGGTAAACGTCAATACCCTTAGCGAAGCCATCAAGAAACTGGGCATCGACCCCAAGCGGGAGGCGCCATACAAACGCTGATAGCCAATAGCTGATAGCCCACAGCAAAAGAGCAGCCATTCGCTATTCGCACTGAGCTATGGGCGTGAAGGAAGGGAGCAATACATGGCAGAACTAAAACTACCCGACCTGGGCGATAATGTGGCCTCCGCTGTGGTGGTGGGGGTGTTGATCAAAGAGGGCGATACCATCGCGGCAGGACAGCCGGTGTTGGAGTTGGAAACCGACAAAGCGGTGATGGAAGCCCCCGCCTCTGAAGGGGGCACGGTTTCCAAAGTGATGGTTAAACCCGGCGATGAGGTGAAAAGCGGGCAGGTGATAGCGGTCCTGGGGAGTGCTGCGACATCCGCGGAAGCCCCCAAGTCTGCACCCGCAACGCCCCCCCCGCCGACCCCTACAACCCCACCCCCTGCACCTGCCTCAGCCCAGCCCGCCAGTACGGCACCATCAGCCCAACCCCCCAGTGTACCGGCTCCCCCACGTGGTGCGGCTTCTGTGCCCAGTGCGCCAGCAGGGCAGCGCAAGCTGATTCCGGCTGCACCGAGTGTGCGCCGGCTGGCTCGAGAAATGGGGGTCAATCTGCTGGATGTGGTGGGCAGCGGCCCCGCCTACCGCATCTCCGAAAGCGATGTAAAGCGGTTTGCGACCGGTGAGGTTGTCCCTGCGCCCACCACTTCTGCCCCTGTGCCTGCAATGCCCTTACCTGACTTCAGCAAGTTTGGTTCGGTACGCCGCGAGGCCATGTCGGGGATTCGCCGGGCCACCGTGCGCAGCATGGCCCAGGCCTGGAGCACCATCCCGATGGTAACCCAGTTCGACAAGGCCGACATCACCGAGATGGAGGCCCTGCGCAAGAAGATGGGTCCCAGGGCGGAAAAGCGGGGCGCTAAAGTCACCATGACCGCAATCCTGCTCAAGATTGCGGCAGCGGCCCTCAAGCAGTTCCCCAAGTTCAACGCCTCCATAGATACGGCTACCAACGAGGTCATTTTCAAGGAGTACATCCATATTGGCGTGGCTGTGGATACCCCCACGGGCTTGCTGGTGCCGGTGGTGCGCGATGTGGACAAGAAGGGGGTAATCACCCTGGCCGCCGAGCTAGGCGAGATTGCCGCTAAGGCTCGAGACCGCAAGCTAACCCCGGAAGAGATGCAAGGGGCCTCGTTTACCATCTCCAATCTGGGTGGCATCGGCGGGACGGGATTCACCCCCATCGTCAACTGGCCTGAGGTGGCCATCATGGGAGTTTCGCGCAGCAGCATAGAGCCGGTGTGGAACGCCGAGAAGGGCGCTTTTGAGCCGCGCAACATCATGCCTTTCTCGCTCTCCTACGACCATCGCCTGATTGACGGCGCCGATGCAGCCCGCTTCTGCCGTTTTGTGGCCGAGATGCTGGAAGACCCCTTCTTGTTGGGGTTTGAGGGTTAGGTAAGGTCGGCGCGGCTGTTTGGGTTGCCCTGCAAGGCGTGGGGGCCGGCCTATTTGGCTCTTGCTGTGGTCTGGGTTTTTGTGTGATACCAACTTTACTTAGACAGTTGGCTTTGAGGATCGTCCCAAGCTCCCTCAACCGGCGACACCCCAGGTGCAGTCAATCTTGTTCCTATTGCTGTTTGTAAATGGCGCGGTCGGGGTGTCGCCACCTTCTCCCAACGGAGAGAAGGCAAGGGGTTCATGAGGATTTGGTATGACCCAGACCGGCCCAGCCTGTGGGCGAGCAGAGGGGCCACGTGCTCACATGGGCAGCAAGGTCTGTGAAGGGCGCGATAATGCAGGGGAGACTCGATCTTTGTGCAGATCGCTCTAGCTCGGTGGGGCTAGGTGCTTTAGCACAGCCCGCACTACCCCATCGAGGTCGAGGTGGCTGGTGTCTAGGATGATGGCATCCCGGGCGGGAGCGCTCTGTTTCTGGTCGGCCTGGTCACGTCGGATAATTTCGGCCAGCACCGTTTCGTAGGCGGCGTCGCGCTCGGGCACGCGGCGCTTAGCCCGCACTTCGGGGCTGGCGGTCAGGTAGAACTTGTAGCGGGCCTGGGGAAAAACCGTGCTGCCCATATCGCGTCCGTCTACCACGAACGGGGGCGGAATTTTGCGTAGCACATTGTTAACGTACTCCCTTATGGCAGGTCGCACAGCTACAGCGGAAACAATCTGGTCTACCTCGAGGCTGTGCAAAGCCTCGCTGACCTCGTGGCCGTCCAGATAAACCAGGTTTTGGGTGGAGGTGGGTCTGAGCTCGAGGCGGTACTTCTCCAGCCGCCCCTCAATTTCCTCGGCCGAGACGTTCTCGAGCAAACACATCAGGGCCACCGCCCGGTACAGAAGGCCGCTGGAGATGTAGGGAATGCCCAGGCGCTGGGCGACCAGCTTGGCCACGCTGGTTTTGCCCGAGGCGGAGGGGCCGTCTATGGTGATGATGTCGTGCATACGCTAGGTGAAGTACCAGAACACTTTTGCAAAGAGGCCTGTATGTTGCCCCATGTCTCGGGTTCCACGTCGCAGGTCGGAAAGCCAGAGATCAGGGCACATACGAGTCTGAGATTGCCTTACTCGAGTTTGCTCGTACATTTCAACATTGGCTCAGACGCCCGGGGCCGGACTGCACTAAACCCTACCGGTCAGTCGTTCTAACGCTTCCCAGAAACTCGGAAAGCTGATGCTGGCCCACTCGGCATCCTGCACGGTTACACCTTTGGGCAGGCCGCAGACCGCAAAGGCCATGGCGATGCGGTGGTCATGGAAAGGTTCCACCACACCGCTTTGCACGCTACCACCGCGAATCTTGAGCCAGTCGGGGCCCATCTCGACCGGCGCACCCAGGTTTTGCAGGTTGTGGGCGATGGCCGCTACACGGTCGGACTCCTTGACCCGGAGCTCCTCCAGGTTAGGAATATAGGTTTCGCCCTCGGCCCAGGCCGCTGCCGCCGCCAGCACCGGCACCTCGTCCACCATCAGCGGGATCAGCTTGGGGTCTACCGAGACCCCTTTGAGCCTGGACGACCGGGCCCGAATAGCGCCCACCGGCTCACCGTCTTGCCCCTCGGTCACCTCCCAGCTCAGGTCGGCGCCCATCTCCTTGAGCACCGTAAGCAGCCCGGTGCGGGTGGGGTTCAGGCCCACGCCCTCGAGGGTTATGTCAGATTCGGGGGTGATGAGGGCCGCTACGATGAAAAAGGCCGCGCTGCTGAAATCGCCCGGAACAATAAGGTCTCTGGCGGCGAATGGCTCGGCCCGGCGGGTGCGGATGAGGTTGCCCTCGAGTTCGATGGGCAGGCCATAGTGCCGGAAGACCCGCTCGGTGTGGTCGCGGGTGGGGGCGGGCTCGGCTACCTCGGTATCTTCTTCCGCAAACAAACCTGCCAACAAGACCGCACTTTTGACCTGCGCGCTGGCTACCGGCAGCTCGTAGTGAATGCCGCGCAGGCCGCCGCCGCGTATGGCCAGAGGCGCCAGCTTGCCGCCCTCACGCCCCTCGATCCGAGCTCCCATCTGCCGCAGAGGGGTGGTGACCCGGCCCATGGGCCGCCGCCGCAGCGAGGCATCGCCGGTGAGCACCGTGAAGATTTCCTGCCCCGAGAGCAGCCCGGCCACCAGCCGCATCAGGGTTCCGGCGTTGCCGCAGTCGAGTACATCGGTGGGTTCCTGGAGCCGAAGGCCTGCCCCTTTGATGTGAAAATGCTCGCCCCGTTCGGTAATCTCGGCTCCGAGCTGGCGCATGACCTGGGCGGTCGAGAGGGTATCACCGGCCTTGAGGGGGTAGTAGAGGGTGCTTTCGCCCTGGGCCAGCGCGCCCAGCATCAGCCCACGGTGGGTGACCGATTTATCGCCTGGAACGCGAAGGGTGCCTTTTAGAGACGGGGTGGGGGGGATGAGCCGTTCCATAAGTCCAACCGGGATTATAGCCTGTGAGGGCCCTTGGGGCTTGCAACGGCCTGGATCCAGTCGGTTTGTTTGCCGTGCGCCGTAATGCATGGAAAACTCATCCGGCTATAGAGCCAGCCGGTATAGTTGAAGAGCTATGGATGCTCTGCATAACGGCCCCGAGCCGCGCTACTGGGAGAAGGTTCGCACCGTGGCCGACACGCTGCGGGAGCTCGAGGGTCCTATCATTATTGTTTCGCATGTGGATCCCGACGGCGATGCCATTGGTTCTTCGTTGGGGCTGGCCCGGGCCCTCAAGGCCATGGACAAAAAAGTGACCTGGATTGCCGACCCTCCGCGTTTTCTGCGCTTCTTGGTCAAAGAAGACGAGTACAGCGAGCCCATCGCTCAGGTACCGGAAGGGGCCACCCTGGTGGTGCTGGATGCCGCCGAACCGGGCCGGGTAGCGGGGGCACCGGTAGAGGGGTTTGTTATCAACATTGACCACCACGGCACCAACCCGCGCTTCGGCTACCTTTCGGTGGTGGATCCTTCTAAAGCGGCCACGGCCCAGATTGTCAAAGACCTGATAGATGCGCTGGGGGTAGGCTGGACTGCCGAGATGGCCACACCGGTGCTGACCGGCTTGATTACCGATACCGGCAACTTTCGTTTTGCCAACACCACCCCCGAGGTACTCCACACTGCTGCCGAGCTGGTGGGGCACGGCGTGAAACTGGCCGAACTTACCGACCGCTTGCAGTGGCGACCGGTGGGCTACTTCAAGGCCATGGGGGCGGTGCTTTCCACGGTGGGGTTTCACTTTGGGGGCCTGCTGGTGACGGCTCATATGCCCTCCGAGGTCAGCGTAGAGGACTCCGACGATTTTGTGGGTATCATCCGCTACGCGGAGGGCAGCCAGATCGCGGTTTTTTTGCGCGAGCGGGAAGAGGGCGTGAAGCTCAGCATCCGCAGCCGCGGTGGTGTTTCGGCCCAGGCAGTGGCGGTTAAGCTGGGTGGGGGCGGCCATGTGCCTGCGGCGGGGGCTACCTTGCGGGGGCTGACCCTGGACGAAGCCTACCCGAAGGTGCTGGCAGCCGTGGAAGAAGAACTCCGGCGGGTGGGCTATATCTAGGGCTTCAAGAACCCCCTGGGCAAAAAAGTGAAGTGTGGGGGCAGGACTTGCTGTGTACCGGAGGCAGAAACATGAGCCTCGAGGTCGCTTGACGCTGATTCTCCCAGCCCATACCATTGCATAGAACCTTACCCGGCCAGGGTAAGCAGTTCTTCTATCCAGAGCAGTGGAGGGAACGGCCCGACGAAGCTGCGGCAACCTGCGGGGGACAATCGCCCATTACCGAGAAACCCCCGCGCTTGGTGCCAAATCCGCCCCCTAGGTCGCTAGGCACAGCAAAGGCCTTCAGGGGAAAGATGGAAGAAGGGACAAAGGCCCTTCTTCGAGCAGAACTGAAGGAGGGTATGTGGACTTTTCCAGTCTGGCTGTTTTGAGTGGGCTTCCCGAACAAGACCCCTACAACGCGGTGGGCGTGCCGATATACGCCACGGCTGCTTATGGCTTCGCAGACCTGGAGGACGGCGCTCACAAGTTTGCTACCAACCAGGGCTACACCTACACCCGTATCCAAAACCCTACAGTAGCGGCCCTCGAGGCCCGCTTAACAGCCCTGGAGGCAGCCTTAGGTGCGGTGTGCCTGGCTTCGGGCCAGGCAGCCAGCTTTGCTGCCTTGCTGGCCCTGGTGCGTTCGGGTGATGAAATCGTGGCCAGTCCTGGTTTGTTTGGGGGGACGGTGGGTCTTTTGAACCAGGTGCTGGGCCTGATGGGGGTTCGGGTTCATTTTGTGGAGCCCGAGGCGGCAGCGGTAGAAAGCGCCCTGAGTGAGAAAACCAGCGCCGTGTTTGTAGAAGTGCTGGGGAACCCCTCGCTCAGGCTCCCAGACCTGGAGGGGCTGGCCCGGCTCTGCGATAAACGGCAAGTGGCCCTGGTGGTGGACAATACCTTTGGCGCGGTGGGGGCGCTGGCCCGCCCGCTCGAGCACGGGGCGCATGTGGTGGTGCATAGCCTGACCAAGTGGGCCAGCGGGCATGGCTCCATTCTGGGAGGAGCGGTGCTGTCGCGGGAAACCCCGCTCTGGCAGCGCTATACCCAGTTCACCAGCCCCGATGCCCAGGGCAGAATCCCCTGGGAACAGCATGGGGCGCGATGTTTCTTGGAGCGGGTGCGCCAACTGGGGTTGTCGCTGGGCGGTATGGTACTCTCGCCCTTCAATGCTTACCTGTTGTTTCAGGGCCTGGAGACCCTGGAGTTGCGGGTTGAGCGCGCCAGCCAGACCGCTCTGGCCCTGGCGGGCTGGCTCCAGTCCCAGCCGCAGGTGGCCTGGGTGCGCTACCCGGGCCTGGCCCCAGACCCAGCCCATGCTCGGGCTACCCGGTATCTGCGCGGGGTTTTTGGCAGCATCCTGACCTTTGGGATTCGGGGTGGGCTTGAGGGGGCCAGCCGCTTTTTGGCCCAGTTGAGAATCCTCCAGGCCCCCAACGTGGGTGATGTCCGCACCCTGGCCGTGCATCCCTGGAGCACCACCCACGCCCGCATTCCCGAACCGGCCCGCCGGGCTGCCGGGGTAGGGCCGGAGATGATCCGTCTTTCGGTGGGGCTCGAGAGTCCCCAGGACATTCAGCAGATGCTTGAAGAAGGTCTGCGGGCGGTGGAGGGGGTGGCCCATGAAGATTAGCACCCTTTTACAAAGTGCCCGGCCTGTCTTTTCCTTTGAGTTTTTTCCACCCAAAACCCCCCAGGGCGAGGTTGCACTGTTTCGTGCCCTGCACGAGCTAAAGCCTCTCGAGCCCGGCTTTGTCTCCATCACCTACGGGGCCGGGGGCAGCGAGCGCAGCAAAACCGCCGAATGGGCGGCCCGTATCCAGAACGAGGTGGGCCTGGTGGCCATGGCCCACCTGACCTGCGTGGGCAGTACCCGCCAAGAACTGCTGGAGGTGTTGCATGCGTATGCCCGGGTGGGGGTGCAGAACATCATGGCTTTGCGGGGCGATCCCCCCAAGGGAGTGCGGGTGTTCCAGCCGGTGGCCGGGGGGTTTCGCTATGCCTCAGAGTTAATTGCGCTCATCCGGGCCGAGTTTGGCGACACCTTCGCGGTGGCCGGCGGGGGTTACCCCGAGGGGCATCCGGAGGCGGTAAGCCTCGAGGCCGACCTGCAAAACCTCAAGCGCAAAGTGGAGGCCGGACTCGACTTTGTGGTCACCCAACTCTTTTTCAACAATGCGCTGTACTTTGGCTTTGTCGAGCGGGCCCGCCGCATGGGGATTACCGTTCCGATCATACCCGGCCTGATGCCCATCACCGATCTGGCCCAGATTCGCCGCTTTATGGACATGTGTGGGGCCAGCATCCCGGGGCCGTTGCTCTCCAGGTTGGAGAAAGCCCAGTCCCCCGAGGAAGTGCTGGAAATTGGGGTCGAACATACCACCCGCCAGGCCCAGGAACTGCTGGCAGCGGGGGTTCCGGGCATTCACCTTTATACCCTCAACAAATCGCCCGCTACCCGGAGGGTGATGCAGAACCTGCAAACGGTGCTGCGGTGATCTTTTCCCAGGCCACATTTAGGGGCAGAATAGGGGGAAATGCAAACCACGTTAACGGCCCCCGCCCAAAGCCTGACCCGCCAGAGTGCAGGTGCCCAGGTACTCATGCGCGGTTTGCTTTTTACCCCTTCCATACCGCGTTACGTGGCTGCTAAGTTGCTGGGCAAGCGCTATCCCACCAGGGCGTTGTCCCTTCAACTAACCACCCTGCCCGAGCCCGAACGTCCTCCGGGCTTCGAGCGTTTGAAGGTGCGGCTTGCGGGCATCTGCGGGAGTGACCTGGCCCTGCTCTATGGCAAACAAGCCCCCACCCTCTCGGGGATGTTCTCCTTTCCGGCGGTGCTGGGGCACGAAATTCTGGCTGAACTGGGGGGGGTACGGGTGGTGGTCAATCCAGTACTGGCCTGCCTCGAGCGCGGCCTACCGGACTGCCCGGCCTGCGCCAGGGGCGACGATCACCTGTGCTTTAACGTGGCCGAAGGCAACCTGGGGCCCGGCATGATTGGTTTTTGCAATAGCCTGGGCGGTGGCTGGGCCCAGCGCATGGTGGCCCACCGCGAGCGCATTTTTCCCATAAACGAGCAGGTGCCCGACGAACGTGCCGTGCTGACCGAACCGGCGGCAGTGGTCTTGCATGGGCTGCGGCAAGCCTGGGGGAAGGGCAGGCCACCGACGGATCTCCGGCCAAGCCCGGAAGGTTCGTACCCATCTGCCGACAGCATGAACTGGCCTGAGCAGATGCTGGTCATCGGGGCGGGAACCATTGGGCTCTTGACCGTCAAAATGCTGCGGGTGCTGGGCTTTGAGGGGCCTCTGTATGCCGTAGCCCGCCACCCCCGCCAGGCCGAACTGGCCCAACTGTTGGGCGCCAACCAGATATTCCCCTCCACCCAAGCCGCCCAGCAAGCCGTGGGAGCCCGGCGCTACCGGGGCATCCTGGGGGCGATCTCCTGGCGGGGTGGCTTCGAGGGGGTGGTGGAGGCTTCCGGTTCTCCCGGAGGTTTGCAGCAGGCCAGTTGGGCGGTGCGCGAAGGGGGGCGGGTCTTGCTGCTGGGCGCCCCGGCCACGGCCCTCCACGATTTTTCGCCCTACTGGTTCCGCGAGATCGGGCTTCTGGGCAGCTATGCCTATAGCTGGGACGACTTTGCCCAGACCGTCAAGCTGCTGCCCGAGCTAAACGGCATCGAGGCCATGGTGACCCACCGGTTCGGCCTGGAAGCCTGGCCCGAGGCCATCAAGGCCGCAGCAACCCGGCGGGGCATCAAAGTGGTGTTCAAACCCTAGAGCGTTGATGCCACATAGCTGATAGATCATAGCCCAACAGCAGAGTACCTATTGTTGCAGGCCCTTTCGGAATCTTTTGGTTGTAGGTACTTGAACCTCAGGCCAGCTTACTTAGTGCAGCGGTAACTTGTTTTGTGGTACGTTTTGAAGCACGTTGATTGCCCAAAAATGCGATGTGCGGCTCATTTGAAGAGACAGTGGTGCATGCCGAGTTCCTGGTTACCAGACCCCTTAGCATTTGGCGCAATGCCCCCAACGCATAGTTCCTGCATCCACTGCACGGTAGGCGGTTAGCGCGGCGATTTTGGAGCAAATGGGAGGATTTATGACCGAAGACAAACCGACCCAGGTTAGGGAGCGGGCCACCCTCTGGATAGGGGCGGCGGTGTTGGTGGGGTTTGCGGTTTTGGTGGTGTACATGTTGAGCCTGCTGGACTCGAGCGAGACCACCTGGAACCGTGCCCTCTACCTTTTTGCCGGGGTGGAGGCCATTGCTTTTGCGGCGGCGGGGTATTTTTTTGGGCGGGAGGTGCACCGCCAGCGGGCCGAGAGCGCCGAGCTGCGCGCCCGCCAGGCCGAGCAGCAGTGGCAGCAGTGGAGCCAGCGGGCCCACGAGGCCGAAGCCAAGGGCCAAAGTCTGAGTACCGCTGTCCGAGTGATGGCCGAGCAGCACCATGAGCTAGCCCCTATGGCCCAGATGGCCCAGGCGTTTTTCCCCCAAAAGCCGTAATATCGGATTCAAAAAGACAGTTTACAAAACCAAAAACACCAGAGGCTGTCTTTTTGAATCCTAGAGCACTCCCTTCGGTCGGGTTAGTTCGTCACCGAATGGTGACGAACTAACCGAATCTGGTATAAGAACTTACCGGAAATCCTGGTTACCCTTTCGTTTAGACAGGGCTATGCGCTAGGCTAATGGCATCATGCCCATCCGTGAGTTTCGCATGGCCGACTACTCCAGCGTGATGGCCCTCTGGCAAGACGCGGGCCTGGAGCTCAACCCCTCGGATAGCTTTGAGGGCTTGCAGAAGAAGCTCGAGCGCGACCCCGACCTGTTTTTGGTGGTGGAGGAAGACGGCCAGATTCTGGGGGCCTTGCTCGCAGGCTACGACGGACGCCGGGGCTGGCTGTACCACATGGCCATCCACCCCTTTGGGCAGGGGCAGGGCTGGGGCAAGCGGATGATGGAGGAGCTCGAGGCCCGCCTTCGGGCCAAGGGTTGCCAGAAGCTGAACCTGCTGGTGGAGCCTTCCTACAGTGGGGCACAGGATTTTTTCGAGCGGCTGGGTTACCGCCGCGATGAGCTTATTTTTATGGAGAAGTGGCTGGGGGGATAGACCATGTGGAACTATATTTTGCTGGGTTTTGTGCCCTTGGCGATTGCGCTGGAAGTGCTACATGCCCCGGCGGTGTGGATATTCCTGGTTTCGGCCCTGGCCCTGCTGCCGCTGGCGGGTTTCATGGGCCGCGCAACCGAGGAACTGGCGGCCCGCGCAGGTAGCACCGTAGGGGGCTTGCTCAACGCCACCTTTGGGAATGCCGCCGAGCTCATCATTGCGCTGGTGGCCCTGCTGGCTGGCAAGATCGAGGTGGTGAAGGCCAGCATCACCGGCTCCATTCTGTCCAACCTGCTTCTGGTGCTGGGGCTTTCCATATTCATGGGTGGCCTGCGCTACAGCACCCAGCGCTTCAATGCCCAGGCCGCGGGCCTGATGGCCTCACTCCTGACCCTCACCCTGATTGCCTTCATGCTGCCGGCCTTTTTCGACATCGCCGAGCGCAACTTTTTCAAGGTGCCAAATCCCGCCCTGCCCGACCAGATGTTCAGCCTGGCCACGGCAGGGGTGCTGATTCTGATTTACCTGTCCAACATCTATTTTTCCCTGCGCACCCACAAAGACCTGGTCTCGGGCCTTTCCGATGAGGGGCACCACGAGGCCAGCTGGAGTGTGGCCACCGCGGTGGGGGTGCTGGCCGCCGCCACGGTGGGGGTGGCGGTAATGGCCGAGTTTCTGGTGGGCAGCCTGGAAGAGGCCACCAAGGTGCTGGGCCTCTCGGAGTTTTTTGTGGGCATCATCCTGATTCCGCTGGTGGGCAATGCCGCCGAGCATTTCGCGGCGGTGGTATTCGCCATGAAAAACAAGATGGACCTGGCCGTACAGATTGCCGTGGGTTCTTCTTTGCAGATTGCCCTGCTGGTCGCGCCCATTCTGGTGATCGTGGGCTATTTTGCGGGCCGCCCGATGGATCTGGTGTTTCAGAACCCCCTGGAACTTGCCGCCCTGGCGGCCTCGATTCTGGCGACCAACGCAGTCGTGCGCGATGGGGAAAGCCACTGGCTGGAAGGGGTGCTGTTGCTGGGGGTTTATGCCCTGCTGGGCTTTGCCTTCTTCTTCACCCCGCGCTAACCTGGAGCACCGCCGCACCGTGCACCCGCCCCTCTTTCAAGGCCATCAGGGCCTGGTTGGCTTCCTCCAGGGCAAAAGGCATCACCTCTGGCCGCACCCCGGCGGCCTGGGCTAAAGCCAGGAACGCCTCGCCATCCTGGCGGGTGAGGTTAGCCACCGAGCGCACCACGCGTTCTTCCCAGAGCAGGCTGTACGGAAAGGCGGGAATCTCGCTCATGTGGATGCCCCCACACACCACCACCCCGCCCCGGGTGGTAGCCCGCAGGGCCTGGGGCACCAGGGCCCCTACCGGGGCGAAAATCAGGGCTGCGTCCAGGAGCTTGGGCGGAAGCTGGTCGGAGCCTCCCGCCCAGACCGCCCCCAATCGCAACGCCAGTTGCTGAGCCGCCGTGTCGCCGGGTCGGGTAAAGGCATACACCTCTTTTCCCTGGAAGACAGCAACTTGGGCAAGCAGGTGGGCTGACGCGCCAAAGCCATAAAGGCCGAGCCGTTCGACCCCCTCGCCGGCCAGCCGGTAGGCCCGGTAGCCAATCAGACCCGCACAAAGCAAGGGGGCAGCCTCGAGGTCGCCATATCCCTCGGGCAGCGCGAAGCAGTAGTCCTCGTGGGCCAGGGTGTATTCGGCGTAACCCCCGTCCAGGGTGTAGCCGGTGAAGCGGGCCTGTTCGCACAGGTTTTCCTGGCCCCGCCGGCAGTAGCGGCACGTGCCGCAGGTAGAGCCCAGCCAGGGCACCCCCACCCGCTGGCCTACTCGGAAGCGCTGTGCCTGTGGCCCCAGCGCTACCACCTCGCCCACCACCTCGTGGCCCAGTACCAACGGTAACTTGGGTTCCTTCAGGTCGCCCTCGTAGATGTGCAAATCGGTGCGGCAGACCCCACAGGCCCGCACCCGGAGCAGGATCTGGCGGCCCAGGGGTTGGGGTACCGCTAGTTGCTGCTGCCGCAACGGTTGATGCACCGTTTCCAGCACCATGGCCCGCATGGCAGGCAACCCTGACATGCTTAGTTTTTACTGCAAGGGCCGCCTGGCTACCGTGCGTTTGCTGCCCATTTGAACCGGTTCTGCTGAGCATGGGCTAGGTAAGCCAGCGAACACAATGCCTTGCAGGGTGTGTTATGGTTGCAACGTAGGGCGTTGTGGAAAGGAGAGAGGTATGAAGAATGTATTGGCTTTCCTGCTTTCGCTGCTTCTGGGCCTGGCCCTGGCACAGAAAGGCCCTGTTACGGTGGGCTCCAAGATTGATACCGAGGGTGCAGTGCTGTGTCAGATGGTCAAGATTTTACTCGAGGCCAACGGCTTCCGGGTGAACGACCGTTGCAGCACCGGCACCACCGATGTGGTGCGCAAGGCCCTGCTTTCCGGCGAGATAGACCTCTACCCCGAGTACACCGGTACGGCCCTGGGGGTGTTTTTCAAGGATGATCCCAGCGCCCAGGCCGTAACCCGCGATGCGGCCAAAGGCTTTGCCAAGGCCAAAGAACTCGACGCCAAAAACAACATCGTCTGGCTGAATCCGGCCCCGGCCAACAACACCTGGGCCATTGCGGTGCCGCAGGCTTTGGCCCAGCAAAATAACCTCCGCACCATGGCCGACTTTGCCCGCTGGGTGAACGGTGGGGCGCAGGTGCGGCTGGCGGCCAGCCAGGAGTTTGTGGACCGCGACGATGCCCTCAAGGCCTTCGAGAAGGTCTACGGCTTCAAGATGAAGCCCGAGCAACTGGTAATCTTGCCCGGCGGCAACACCACCCAGACCCAGCAGGCGGCAGCCCGGGGTACGGGCGGGGTGAATGCGGCCATGGCCTATGGCACCGATGGCGGCATTGCGGCCCTGGGCCTGGTGGCCCTGACCGACCCCAGGGGAGCGGTGGCGGTGTACCAGCCAGCCATCACGGTGCGCAAGGCCGTTTTCGACCGCTTTCCCGAACTCGCCGCCCTAGTTAACCCGGTCTTTGCCAGCCTGGGCGAAGCCGCGCTTTCCCAGCTCAACGCGGAAGTGGCGGTGAACGGTAAAAACCCCGCCGAGGTGGCGCGGGCCTACCTGCGCTCCAAGAACTTTATCCGGTGAGAGCGGTGAGCCCAGGGCCCAGGGCTCAGGGTGAGACCCGGCGGACAATCCTGAACCCCCACCCGGTGGCCCTGCTGGCTGTCGGGCTGGGGCTAGTGGCCCTGGGGCTGCCCTGGCTCGAGCTTAAGGCAAGCCGTATTGCCGCCGGTGAAGCTGTTGGCGTGTGGGGCTGGCCGGGTTCCTGGGGCCTGCTGTTGCTGGGGCTGTGGTTGTTGATTGCCTTTGTCCGGGGGTTCTGGCGGGGGTTGCTGCTGGGAATGGCCCTGCTGGTCTGGGGTTTGCTGGTCGGACAGGGTGCAGCATATTTATTGAGCAACCAGCCCGAGAGCGCTCGAGTCTCTGCCGCGGGGGGCCTGTGGCTCTCCCTGCTGGCGCTGTATGTGGGCTACTTTGCAGTCTACCGCGAGGGGCGCGGCTGGGCGGTGCTCACGGCCCCGCTCGCCTTGGCGCTGCTGATTGGGCTTGGGGCCTTCGATCAACTGGGGCCTGTGGTGGAGTGGCGATCCTGGCGTGAGCAGTTTGCCACCGAGCTATGGCGCCATCTTTCGCTCTCGGGTAGCGCGGTGCTGCTGGCCGTTGGGGTGGGGGTGCCGCTTGGGGTGCTGGCTGCCAGCAGCCCCCGCTTTGGCTGGGTGCTGGGGGTGATGGGGTTTTTGCAGACCATTCCCTCGCTGGCGCTTTTTGGCCTGCTCCTGCCGCTGCTGGCCCAGGTTTCGCAAACCCTGCGCCTCGAGACCGCCCTGGCCCTGCTGGTGGTGGGGGTGTTTGCTTTTCGCTTGCTGTGGGCGGTTTCGGGGGGGTTGGCGGTTTTGCTCATGCTGCCGCTGGGTCTTTTGGCCCTGGTGATGGCGGGGGCCTGGCTCCACAGCCTCCTGGGGCCCGACCCGCTACGGATTGCCTTCCAGGCCCCCCTGCAGGCCTCGGGGATTCGGGGTATTGGGGCGGCCCCCGCTGTGCTGGCCCTGACCCTGTATGCGCTCTTACCGGTGGTGCTCAACGTCTATACCGGCCTGCGCGGGGTGCCCGAGGCAGTCAAAGACGCCGGACGCGGCATGGGTATGAGCCCGGCACAGCTCTTCTGGCGGGTCGAGCTGCCGTTGGCCTTGCCGTTGATGCTCGAGGGTATGCGTGGTGCCGCTGCCCTGACCATCGGCATCGCCACCGTCGCGGCCCTGATTGGCGCGGGAGGGCTGGGTTTTTTCATCCTGCGCGGGGTAGAAGGGGGCGCACCCGACATGGTGCTGCTGGGGGCGATTCCGATTATCCTTCTGGCCCTGCTGGTGGACGCAGTGCTGCGGTTTGTGGGTGGGGTCTTTAGGCGGAGGATGGGAATATAGAGGTTAGGGGTCAGGGGCGCGGCGACAGTTGATGGGAAAAGGAGTGTTTAGAAAGAATGCAGATTTTGATTAAGACCTACCAGGATCTGATAGTTTGGTAACGAAGCATGGATTTGGCAGTGCAGCGCTACAACTTGACGGCGTCGTTCTCCACGAAGGAACTGTGTGGCTTGGCATTGCAGATCAACCGCTCGTGCGCTTCCATTCCGGCCAACATAGCGGAAGGACATGAGCGTGGGTCGAGAAAGGGGTATGTACAATTTTTGTGGATTGCCCATGGCTCGTCATGCGAACTGAAAGCGCATATCTTACTATCGGACTATCGGAGCGATTGGGCTTGATGGAGAAAGGGCAGACCTGGCGACTAATGCAATCTTGTACACAAATAAAGAAGATGCTCCGGGCGCTGATTGTCCAACTGGCCAAAACCCCTCATCCCTGACCCCTCTGCCCCAACCCTATGATCCGCTTTGAGAATGTCGTCAAGCGCTACGGGGACTTCGAGGCGCTGGGGGGTGTGAGCCTCGAGGTCGCCCAGGGGCAACTCGTCACCTTGCTGGGGCCGTCGGGGTGCGGCAAAACCACCCTGCTGCGCACGGTCAACCGCCTGGTTGAACCGACCGAGGGCACGGTGTTTGTGGACAATCGGGACGTGCGCGGACTGGACGAGGTGGAACTCCGGCGGGGCATGGGCTACGTAATCCAGAGCATCGGGCTGTTCCCGCATATGAGTGTGCTGGAGAACGTGATGGTAGTACCGCGCCTTTTGGGCTGGAAAAAGGAAAAACGCGAGGCTCGAGCCAAAGAGATGCTGGCCCTGGTGGGTCTGGAACCCCAGACCTTTGCAGGCCGCTACCCGCGCGAGCTTTCGGGTGGCCAGGCCCAGCGGGTGGGCCTGGCCCGGGCCCTGGCCGCCGACCCGCCGGTGCTGCTAATGGACGAGCCCTTTGGTGCGGTAGACCCCCCCACGCGCGAACGCTTGCAGGACGAGTTTTTGAAGCTGCAAAGCGAACTCAGAAAGACCGTGCTGTTTGTCACCCATGACCTCGAGGAAGCGGTCAAAATCTCGGATCGCATCTGCTTGATGAACGGGGGGCGTATTGAACAGTACGACCCCCCCGAAGTGCTTTTGCGGCGTCCCAAAACCTCCTTCGTTCAGAGCTTTCTGGGGCCCTCGCGCACCCTTTTGCGCCTTTCGCGAATTCCTTTAGATGGGCTGATTGAGCCGCTGGACTCGCACCGTCCATCGGTATCCATTCCTCATTCGGCCAGTGCCCGTGAAGCGTTTGCGACCCTGCTTGCGAGCGGCCTTCGCACCCTGGGGGTGAGCGACGCAACGGGCAGGCTGGTCGGTCTGGTGCGGCTAGAGACCCTGCTGGCTGCGGTCTCGGAGGAGGAAGCATAGTTCGCAGAGTCCTCCGCAAACCGGCCCACCCGCTCTGGCTCCCTTTGTTGGGGTGGGGGCTGGTACTTTTCTTATTGGCCCAGCAATCTATCTGGAAGGTTCTTTTTTCCCTTCTATTTCCCAGTGCCCAGGGCCCCCTTTTCGAGCGCGAGACCCTGCTGAACCTCACTTTGCAGCACCTGGCCATCACCTTTGGCGCGGGTGCGCTGGTGGTACTGGTGGGTTTGCCGCTGGTGGTGCTGGTTACCCGGCCCGCGGGGGCGGCCTTCCGCCCCTTGCTCGAGAACCTGGTGGCCGTGGGGCAGACCTTCCCCCCGGTGGCGGTGCTGGTGCTGGCCCTGCCGTTTTTTGGCTTTGGCTCTTCTGGAGCGGTGCTGGCATTGTTCTTGTATGGCCTGCTGCCCGTAGTGCGCAATGGTCTAGAAGGGCTCACTTCACTGCCCCACGATGTGCTGGATGCCGCGAAGGGCATGGGGTATGCCCGCTGGCAGATGCTCTGGCGGGTGGAGTTGCCGCTGGCTTTGCCGGTGATACTGGCAGGCATTCGTACCAGCCTGGTGCTGATTCTGGCTACTGCCACCGTGGCCCCGCTGGTGGGCGGGGGAGGCCTGGGGGTACCGATCATCGCCGGGCTGGCTGTGAGCAACCTGGCCTATGTGGTGCAGGGGGCGGCGGCGGTGGCCTTGCTGGCGGTGCTGCTGGACTGGACGCTGGCACGTTTGGAGCAGGCCCTCACCCCCTGGCGGTAGGGGGCGGGGCTGGTCTGGTGGACACTTTTGGTTGACCTTCCGGGCCAGCTACGCCCGGAGGAATTCCAGCAAAGCCTGGGTGGTAGCGGTGGGGTTTTCCTCGCAGAGGAAGTGGCCCGCCTCAATGGCCTTTCCCTGCACATCCAGGGCGTATTCCCGCCAGGCCGCCAGGGGATCGCAGGTACGGTGAACTATGCCCTTTGCGCCCCACAGCACCAGCAAGGGGCACGCCACCTTGTGGCTATCGGCGGCGTGGTGCTTTAGGTCTATACCGGCCGCTGCGCGGTAGTCCTCACAGGTGGCGTGGATGGTGGCGGGGTCGCGGAAGCAACGCTTGTATTCGGCCAGGGCCTCGGGGGCAAAGGCTGCCAGGCCCGTTCCCCAGCCGCCCAGCTTCTGGTGCAAAAACCCGATGGGGTCGAAGCTAATCAGGCGCTCGGGGAAGCCAGGGGGCTGGGCCAGGAAAAACCAGTGGTAGTAGGCCAGGGCCAGCTCGCGGCTTAGGTGGGCAAACACGTAGGGCGTGGGAGCAATGTCCAGCACGGCCAGCTTTAGCACCTGCTCGGGGTAATCGAGGGCCATGCGGTGGCCCACCCGCCCGCCCCGGTCGTGACCCACTACGAAGAACCGCTCAAAGCCCAGGGCCCGCATCACCTCGACCTGATCCTGGGCCATCTGGCGCTTGCTATAGTGCTGATGGGCCGGGTCGCCCGGCGGCTTCTCGCTATCGCCGTAGCCGCGCAGGTCGGACGCCACCACCGTGAAGTGCTGCGCCAGTAGGGGGGCCACCCGGTGCCACATGGCATGGGTCTGGGGGTAGCCGTGCAGCAGCAGCACCGGGGGGCCGCTGCCGCCTTTGACCAGGTGAATGCGCACGGTGGAGGTCTGGACATCCAGACTTTCGAAGCCGTCGAACATGGGTCACCTCCGAAAACGGTGCACAGAGCTATCACCCAGATTCAGGCAGGTTGCGCTGCCGGGCCAGGGCCAGTTCTTGCGTGCCAAGCTCGAGCAAATCCCCCGCCTTGAGGGGTAGTTGCTGACCTGCTCTTAGGCTTTGCCCGTTGAGCTGGGTGGGCGTGGCCCGCACCACAAGCTTCAACCCCTCGTGGCCCAGACGAATCTCGACGTGCTGGTCGGCAATGCCAGGCACCTGTACCTGGCAACTTGGGGCCGAGCCGATGACCGCTCGTTGGAGCGGGAAGGGCAGGGGATACGAGCCCTGGTCGCCATGCAAAACCCAGGCTTCTTTGGCTTCGGGCGGCAGGGCCCCACGCACCTGGAACAAAAACTCGGTAGCCCCGAAGCCCAGCCGGTCGCCTGGTTGCAATGCCTGCCGGGAGGTGCCCTGCCCGTTGACCAGAATGGTAGCGCCATCCCAGACCCACTGCCCCTTTTCCTGCCGCAGCACACCAGCCTTGAGCGGCAGATCGCGCTCGCGGTAGAGACCGATATCGTTGGCATCGGAGCGGCCTACCGTGACCACCGGCTTGGCCAGAATATATTCCTTTCCCTCGTACGGGCCGGTGGTGAGGCCCATCAGCCAGGCTGCTTTGAAGGCTTGTTGGGCCCATTGCACCATCAGCCCGATGGCCGCTCCCAGGACTGCGAACCCCACCAGCCGGGCCAGGGTGCCGCTGCCGCCCAGCAGCCACTCGAACACCAGGCCGCCCAGAAAACCCCCTGCTGCGCCCCCCAGGGCGCCCCGCAGGGCTTTGGCCCTCGAGCGATCCGCCAGACCCAGGAAAAGCCCGGCCCCGGCTCCCAGAATGGCCCAGCCCAGGCCCCGGCCACTGCCGGTCACCAAGAGCAACTGTCCCAACCCTGCCGAGGCCCCACCCAGCAGGGCAGCGCCAAAGGGCACCCAGCTCAGATCGCGGAACCAGCGCCCGCGCAGGGTCAGGATGTTCTGGCCCACCAGCAACACCAGCCCCAGCCCCAAAGCCACCAGGCCCCCCCACAAAAAGGCTTCTTGCAAAGCCCGGCCTGCACCGATGGGGGCGCGGTTCCCAAAAAGTTGCTGGATGGCCTGCTCGGCCTGGCGAAAGGCCTGGTCGAACTGCCCGGAGGTGGTGGAAAAAACCAACTCGCGCGAGCCCGTGAGTTCGGCCAGGAAGCGCAAATTGGCGTCTTCGGTGCCCACCGCTACCAGCTGGATGCCCTGAGCCCGAATCTGCTCGGCCACCCCCAGCGCCAGGCGACGGGCCACCGACTCGGGCATGAGGGTGCTGCCCGGAACCCCGTCGGTAAAGAGCAGGATGCTACGGGATACCACCTCGGTCTGGCCTAGGGCTTCCTGCCCGGCCTGCAAGCCCTCCGCCATCATGGTGCCGCCCCCGTCCTGAATGCGCTCGAGGGCCTCGAGCAAAGCTTGCCGGTTGCTGGAAAGGGGGCTTTCCAGGTGGGCCTGGCTGCCAAAACCCACCACCGCAATTTGGGTGACCTGCAGGTCTTGCCGGAGCACAAAGTCCCGCGCGGCCCGCTTGACCTCGGCCAGTTTGTTCTGCTCGTTCATGCTGCCCGAGGCATCGATTACCAGAGCAATGGCTGCTGGCTGGGAAGTGGCTGCCTGGGGGTTGGGCCGGGGAATCAGCAACTCCCCCAGGAGGCCGCCCAGCAGTGCGCCGGCAGCACCCAGGAGGGCAAAGGTGCGGGGGGTGGGTCTCATCTCAAATCGGACTAAGCCCGGCGGCAGACGATGAGCGCGGTGGCGTTGTCGGGGGCGCCTGCGGCCAGCGCTTGCTGCACCAGGGCTTCGGCGGCGGCCTGGAAGCTACCTGCCTGACTCAAAATCTCGGCCATTTGGGCCTCGGTTACCTCGCCCCAGACCCCATCGGAGACAAGCACCAGGGCTTCGCCGGGCTCGAGCACCCCTGAAACCTGCCCGGTGGTGGCCTCGAGGGTTTCCACATAGCCCCCCTGCGGCTGGCGCAGGTTGCCCAGCGAACGCAAAACCTGGTTGCGGTCGGGGTGCCGCATGGCCTCCTCACGGGTAATCATCTGGCTGGCCACCAGGGCGGCTACCAACGAATGGTCGCGGGTAAGCTGCTGGAGCTGGCCCTGACGCCAGAGATAAACGCGGGTATCACCCACGTGGGCCACGGTGTAGCGGGCTCCCCAGAGCATCACCCCGCTCAGGGTGCAGCCCCCGTCCAGGCCCGCCAGGGTCTCGAGCACGGCCTGATTGGCAGCCCAGACCAGCCGCACCCCCCAGTCGGACTGGGCCTGGGGGTCGTCAATGGGATGGGGCGGGTGGCCCGCAATGAAGGTCTCGACGGCGGCCTGGCTGGCCCGCTCGCCGGCGGCCATGCCGCCCATGCCGTCACTTACGCAGGCGCGGAGTAAGAGGGTGCGACCAAACTCCGACTGGACGCGCTCGAGGCGGTAGGCATAGGCATCCTGGTTGTAATGGCGGCTGGGATTAAGGCCCACGCTGGTGGCCTCGCCGAGCTCGAGCACCACCTCCACCTCGCTGGGGTGCGAAAGCTTTTTGAGCAGGGCCAAAGCCTGCTTGGGGGTTGCCCGCTCCCCGGGGGGGGCCAGCATCTGGGCCAGCGCCTGGGGCACGCCCGGGATGGGGATGCTCGAGAGCAGCAACTCGCTGGGCCCCTCCACCGGCAGCGCCGTGCCGGTGAGAAGTTCGAACAACAAAGCCCCCAGCAGGTACACCCCGGTCTTGCTGCTCACGGTTGCTTCGGCCAGAACCTCGGGGGGGGTGTAGCCCTGCCGCCAGACCTGGGGCGCTGGCTCGCCCAAGCGGGCCAGCCGTGGCGGCAAGGCCAGCCGCAGCCCCTGGTTGGTCTGGCAGAGCGCCTGGGGCTCGAGGTCTACCAGTGCCAAGCCCTTGAGCTCGAGGAAGTACACCAGCTGGGCCAACGGCTGCACCACCCCCAGGGCCGCCGGCAGCGAGAGTTTGCGGCCTATCGGCTCGCCCTCTACCGCCTCGACGGCCATGCCTTCGGGGCCCGCATAGATCAGCCGGGGCAGCAGGCGGTGGTTGTCCAGCCCAGCCAGCAGACGGCCATCTTGTTTGGGCCCTACCAGAAGCCTCTGGCCCCCCTCGGTTGCCCACATCCAGCTTGCCCGGTAGGGGCTTTCCACCTGAAGGGTCAGGGAGCCCCAGGTGTGAGTGGAGCCGGGGGTAAGTGCGTAGTTTTCCACGGTGGAGGGTAGTACGGTTTCCTCGAGGTAGTCTCCCTCGAGCCCAGAAAGGGGGGCTTCTTTAGCGGGGTCTGCCAGCTCTTCCTCGGGGGGCAGGCCCATATCGGCGTGGGTCATGCCTTCGGCTTCGGCCTGGGCAATTTCCTGCAAATCCAGCGTATCCAGCGGCACCTCTGACGCAGGGGGAGGCTGGCTCGAGGGGGGTCCCATGCCCTCTTCCTCGGCCCGACCCACTTCCTGGATATCCTCCGCGTCGTAAGCCCTGGGAGTGCCCTGCTCCGACCCGGAGCGTTCGTCCGGCATGGCTAGCCCTCCTGGAAGACCACAATTACATTGCCAAAGGCAATCTCGTCGCCGTCCTTGAGTTCGGCGGGTTCCACCAGGCGGGGGGAGTAGGCCTCCTGACCGGCCCGCTTGATGAACACGCCGTTGGTGGAGCCCAGGTCGCGTACCTTCCAGACCCCCTCAAAAAACAGTTCGGCATGGCGACGCGAGATGTTCTCGGCGCCCGGCACGCCGGTTAGGTCAATCTCCACCGGCCCGGTGGAGGCATCAAAACGACCCACCACCAGGCGCGGGCCTTGCAGGGGAATGCTTTCGTTGGTAAGGGCGCCAAAGCGCTTGAAGACCAGTTTGGCCGGGCGGAAGAGGGGGGCGGGCGGCGGGGCGGTGGGAGCCTCGGGCTGCGCGGGTTCGGTGGGTACTTCGGGTGCAGCCGGTGTTTCGGTTACCACGGGCTCAGGCGACTGAGCTTCGTTTACCACGGGCTCGGGCGCCTGAGCTTCAGTTACCCCAGGTTCTGGGGTGGCTGCTGGGGTGAGTTCGACCCCGCAGCTTTCGCAATACTGGGTTCCATCGGGATTCTCGGTTCCGCATACCTTACACACGATCATGGATTACGCTCCTCTCTTTGCCGCTCGCGGGTCAAGCGAACGATACCACCAAAACTTAGAATCAGCACGGCGACCGCCAGACCACCGGGCCCCATAATTTCTCCCCGGGCGGGGTCGGCCCAGCGAAAAGCCGCCACCAGGCCCAGCACCACCGCCAGGGGGATGCTCAGACGCTCCAGGAGCAGCACCCCCAGATACACCGCGCCCAGAACAACCGCGGCAAGGACGCCCTGCTCGAGCGAGATCAGTTTTCTGTACAAGAGCAAGCCTGCCCCCCCCAACACCAGCAGCGGCAAAAGCCAGACCACCTGGGTCACCAGAAAACTCAGGGTGTAGAAAACCCCCAGCACAATCGCGCTATAAAACCCCGCCCGCAGCCAGGCAAAGACCCCAGGATAACCCGGCACCCAGGTGTTGAAGTCGCGCTGGAGCTGTTCGTCGAGGGGCTGCAAGAAGGTTTGCAAGGTGGCAGGGCGCACCTCGAAGAACACATAAAACAAGGCTAGAAACGCTGCCAGCGTGAGCAGGTTGAGCCTCAGGTTGTAGAGCCTACTAGCCAGTGGTGCAGGTGCAGGACTGGGGGTGGGGCTGGGCTGGGGCCCAGGCATGGGCGTTGGGATGGGTTGGGGTGCGGGGGTGGGCTGGGGCGCTGGTCGAGGGGCTGGGGCCGGGCGCCGCACGGGGGCCAGGGTGAAGCGGGCCTCGAGGACGCTCCCGGCCCGGAGCTGTACCTTGACCTGCTGGGGCTGAAAACCCTGGGCGTCGGCATAGAGGGTATAGGTGCCCGAGGGGAGCCCTTCCAGGTCGGTATTGCCCTGCACGACCTGCTGAAAATTGTTGGGGCCTTGCACCCGCACGGCGGTCTGGGGTGGGCTGACCCGGATCGAAAGATTGCCGGTTGCAGACGGGGCGGTGGAGGTGGGCCGTGCGGTGGAGGTGGGCTGCCGCTGGCCCAGCAAGATAGCCCGAAACTCGGCCACGCTCTGGGGGCGCCGGTCCACCCGGATTTCCAGGGCCCGGTTGACGGCCTGCTCGAGGCCATCGGGGGTTTCGCGTGGCAGCCGCAGGGGCTGATTGCTCTGCACCCGGTCGGTAGCGGCAGGGGGCACCACGCCCATCAGCGCATGGTAAAGCGTAGCGCCCAGCGCGTAGAGGTCGGTATAGGGGCCAAACTTGCCGGCGGTGCCGTACTGCTCCAAAGGCGCGTAGCCCGGTGTAACCAGCCGGGTGTGCTGGAGGGTTTTGCCCTGGGCAAACTGCCTTGCCGAGCCAAAGTCGATCAGCACCACCCGGCCATCCTGGTGCAAGAATACGTTGTCGGGCTTGATGTCGCGGTGGAGCATCCCCGCGCCATGTACCACCTCCAGGGCATCCAGCAGCTTGAGGGCAATATCCTGCACCTCGCGGGCTGGCAGCTTGCCCTGCTTCTCGATCCGCTTGCCCAAAGTCTGGCCTTTCAGAAACTCCATCACCAGATACGCGGTTCCGTTTTCCTCGAAAATATCGAATACGCGCACGATACCCGGATGGTTGAACTTGCTCATCACGCGGGCCTCGTCCTCAAACTTCTCCATGGTTTCGGTAAAACCGCCCCCCAGCAGGCTGGTAGGCGGTACTACATTGCGCGAGTTGGCGCGGCGTGACGACCCCTCGGGAAACAGTTCCTTAATGGCCACGGGGCGGTTTTCCTGGGTATCGGCTCCCAGGTAGGTAATCCCAAAACCACCCTGCCCCAACACCTTGCCCAGGGTGTAGCGCCCACCTTTGAGCCGGGTTCCTACGGGCAGATGTTGTTCACCCGGCATGGCAATGCTCATGCCACAGGTCGGACAGATTGCGGCATTAGTAGGTACGGGGCTAGCGCAGTAGGGACAACGTTCCATATCCAAAGCAGAGGGGCTTGGCAGAGCGCCTCCGCTCCAAGTTAGGCGCCGGTCATCTTGCGAATTTCTTCGTCGGAGGGCAGATCCTCCCTACCCGGCGCGGCCTCGGGCCCTTGTTTGAGCACCTGGGTCTTGGCCCCAATCTTGATGGTCTTGGCGGTGCCGATGCTGATGGTCTTGCTGCTCTTAAGCTCGCCTACGGCCTGGTCGAGGGCGCGGGTCATGGCGGTGTTGCCCAGCTTGACGGTCAGGTTGCGGGCCAGTTCCAGCGTCTTGGCGGCCTTGCTGGGGTCGGTGCGGGCCTCCACCGTGGCCTGCTTGATTAGCTGCTCAATGTTGCGCTGCTGCACCCATTGCATCACCTCGGGGTCAATGCGGGCCGCCAGGGTTTCGTCGGTGGTAAACTCCACCACCACGTCCATGGGGGGCACCTCGCCTCGGTAGCCCTGGCCGGGCACTTCGTAGGTCAGGCCCATCTGGGCGATGCGAATGCGGGCCGGGGGCCGGGCGGGTAGGGTGAACTCGAGGATAAACACCGTCCAGTCGCCCTTGGCCGCGTTGCCCAGGGGGTAGGGCTTGGCCTTCAGGTCTACCTCGGCCTGGGTGGGGTAGACCCGCGTGACCCGATCCAGGGTCACGTCCTTTACGGTTCGCACCGATAGTCCAATGTGGGTAATCACCTCGCTGGCGGCGTTTTCCAGCTCGCCCAAAATGGCCCTGGGTAGCTCGGTGGCCCTGAGGCTGGGGGGCAGCGGGTTCTGGGTATCGGGCACTATGTGGAAGGGCCTGCCCTGGGTGCGGTCGGTGATGTCGGTAAGAAGATCGTCGTTCCAGTCGTCGCCCACACCAATGGCGGTCACGGGGATGTGGGCCTCGGCCAACGCTTGGGCGGCCTGCTCGACGAGGGGCTCGTCGAAAGCCTGCCCGTCGGTCAGCAGAATCATGCGGCGGCTGCCCGCCTCTTTTTGCAGTTGCTTCAGGGCTTCCAGCATTCCCGCACCCATGTGGGTTCCGCCGGAGAACTGGGGCAGTTGCTCCACGGCTGCGATCAGGCGGGCCTTGTGGGCGGCGTCGGTAAAGGGCTGTACCACGCTGGCGTGGTCGTCGAACTTGATGAGCGCCAGGCGGTCGGAGGGTTTTAGCTCGCGGCTATGGAGCAGGTTTTGCAGCGCCTCTACCACCAGATCCATCTTGCTCTTGGCGCCGCGTACGACCTCATACTCCTTGCCATCCACCCGCACGCTCTGGCCGGTGCGCTCTTTGGGTTCGGTCACCACCTCGCGCATGGAGCCGGAGGTATCCACCACAAAGGCAATGGCCAGTTGGGGCCGAGCGCCCGCGGCCTGGGCCTCGGGGCGCACCTTGAGGGCCAAAAACATCTTCTGGCCGGGCATGTTGGCCAGCAGGTATTCGCGGTGAGGTTGCAGACGGGTCTCGAGCATAAATCTCCTATACGCTGCTATGCAGTTGGGTGAGCAGGCCTAACCAAGCGGGGCAGGTTCCACAGGGGCCGGATGTCCAGGAAGGTGTCCAATACGAGCGCATTCAAAAACGATTGTAGCTTAAGCGCTTGGGCGCTGCCGCATTCCTTTTCCGCATGAGCCACTCACATTTGGCCAGCGGGTAGGCCTATCCCTTGAGCGCCCCACCAACTGAGCGCCCCACCAACTTTTGCTTTTCTAAGTCGGCTTGCGGTGGGGTATGCGACTCGCCAAACTGAACTACGGGGCGGCCTTCAGGGTCTGGCCGGTTCGAGAGGGCTCACCCAGCAGGCTCAAAGGCTCCTGGGCCAGGGTTCGAAGGGCTTTGCGGCGTCGGCTTTTGAGTTCCTTTAGCTCTAGCCGCTCGAGCTTCAGCCGGTTCAGGGCGTAGTCCAGGTAAATCGCCTGGGCCTCCGGAGCGGCCCCGCCCAGCACCCGCCGACGGGCGATAAAGCGCTCGGGCTCCAGGGCTTGCAGCAGCTCGGGGTCGCCAAACCCCAGGTGGCTTTGCAGGTCGTCCAGGCCCAGCTCGGCCACCGTGCGCCCCTTGCTGCTCAGCTCGCGCAACATGCCCTGTACCTTGGGGTAGGCCTCGGCCAACGAGAGATGCCTACCCGAGACCAGCACATCTACCAGCTCGGAGGCCAGCACGCTGCGGTCGCGCAGGCCCTGGGCCAGCACCTCGGGTACAAAGCGGCTTTCTTGTAGGGCCACCCGCAGAAGTGCTACAGCCCCTTCGGCAGCGTAAAACAGGTTGTATAGGGGCTCGAGTACCGCTGGCCCGTGGTCGTTCACATCGCCAAACGGGGTGCTGTAGTTGAGATGACCCAGGGTGGTGGGGCCGCCCATCAGTTCGGCCAGGAAACCCCGCACGTGCTCCAGCACCACCGGGTTTACCTTCTGCGGCATGATGGAAGACCCCTGGCTGATTTTTTCGGCCACCAGGAAGCCACCCTGCTCCGCCCAGAATAAGAGGTCGGCCACCAGACGCGACAAACTGGTGGCCATACCCGCCAGGGCATAGGCAATTTCCAGGGCCCAGTCGCCTGCGGCGATGGCGTCGTAGGTGTGTTCTAAGGTGCCCCCAAACCCCAACCACTGGGCCAGGGCCTTGCGGTCTACCGGATAGGGGCTGCCCGCCAGGGTCGAAGCGCCCAGGGGGCACTTGTCGGTGGTCTGGAAGGCCGAGCGCAGGCGCTGATAGTCGCGCGAGAGCAGGTTTTCCACCCCGGTCAGATAGTGCCCCAGGGTGGTGGGTTGGGCCGGGCGGTGGTGGGTGTAGGCGGTCAAAAGGGTTTGCCGGTGGGTCTGTCCTAAACCCAGCAACTCCCGCCGCAGGTCGGACAAAGCCGTTAGCACCCGCAGCAGCCGCTCACAGGCGTAGGCCCGAAACACGGTGAGGTCGAGGTCGTTGCGGGAGAGGCCGCGCCGCAGGGCCCCTGCAATTTCGTGACCGTAGCGCTCGCGCAGATGAAAGTCTATGGTAAAAAAAATATCCTCGAGCTGACCAGTAAAACCTGGAATGGGGTCTTTGCGCAGCTCGCTCAAAGCCCAGGCGGCCTCTTTGGCCTCGGCAATGTTGAGCTTGCCTAGGCCCAGGGCATAGGCCGTAAGGGCATCAAAAAAATAATCGCCCAGGTGCTCTTTGGCAAAGCGGAAGTGCCTTTGTAAGACCCAGCGACGGTATAGATTGTGCCAGCGCACCTGACCTCCTCAAAAGGGCAAGCCATTTAGATGATAATGCCCTTCCACCATCAGCATATACTGCCCTGATGGAAGCAAGGTTTGAGTCCAGGGCTGGTGCATAGAGTAACATTTCTTCTTCCCCAACGGCGGAGGCCCGGTGGGGGCATAACACCCAGCCGGGTCGCCTACCTACGAGCATGTTTTGCAATATCAGGCGTTTGAAACGCCCCTGGCTAAGGTTTGCGAGGGTTCACGCACCGACCCTAGGTTTGAGTCAGGGGATTGCTCCTGAACCGATGCCAGCCCTTCAAGCAAGCCACAGCGCCACCAAACCGCCTGTGGTGGTGGCCAGCAGATTGGTCAGGTCGTTGCTCCACCATTCAAAGCGGTCTTCAAACAACCCCAGCAGCGTGTCGGCCAAAGCCCCAGCAATGCCACCAAACACCACAGCCCCAGCGGGCACATCCAGCCACCAGGCCCAGGGCGCAAACATCCCCGCGCCCAGCACCAGCGCAAGGGTTCCGGGCGCACTTACCGCCGCGTTGGTTCCGCTCTCCACCCGCCCTTTGAGCGGGTGCCAGGCCCACCGGCTTCGACTGCCTATTTCGGTGGCCAGCGTGTCGGCGGCGGCGGTGGCCAGTGCAGCCGCAAAGAAGATGGGCGACCCCAGTGCCATACCCAGCGCAGCCGGAAGTCCGTTGGCCAGCACTTGAAAAGCCCTGCGACCGGTGCGGTCATGGCTCCCCGGGTTGAGCCGACTGGCGATACTGCCCAGCGCCACAAAAAAAATGACCGCCAGGGCGGCGCTAAAGCCCCCGGCCCACAGCGGCAGCCCACCCACCAGTGCCGCAGCCCAGGCAGTCTTGGGCCCGAGCCAGCCCATGCGTTCGGTCAGTACAGCCACAACAAAGGCGATGAGCAGGGCTAAAAGCAGGTTCATAAGGGGGAAGTCGCCGATGGTTGAGGGACTAAATGCAGCGTTGTAGAGACCCCCATACACTGCCTACCCTCCCCCTAGCAGGGGAGGGCAAGGGTGGGTTTGCCATGGAAGGGCAAATCCCCAGGTATAGCCATCTCTACGACGCTGTACTAAAGCCCATAGCCAGGTACACAAGGCCCTTCGCACTTTTATTCCTCGACTCTGGACCCTCGACGCCTACAATACCTGCGACCAGTTCACTGTGCGCACGTTGGGCACGCTGCGCAGACGCTCATCCAGCACCTTCTGTTCGCCTTCCGTGAGGTCTACCCGGGTGCTGATGCGAAACAGCGAGGAGAGGGGGGAGGTGGGGTTCGAGTTCACGCCCATGGCACTCTTGCCCATCGAGGCAATGGCGTCCATGATGTCGCGCAGCAGGCCGGCCCGGTCGTCGGCCAGGACTTCAATCTGCATCACCCGGCCCAGCCCTTCCCAGTAGGCCAGCACCACCCGCCCCGAGTCTTGCTCCATCAGGCGACGCATGTTGGGACAGCCCGCCTTGTGAATCGTGACCCCCCGCCCCCGAGTGATGTAGCCCAGGATGGCATCGCCCTTGGCGGGCTCGCAGCAACTGGCCAGCTTGATGGGGACGTTCAGGTTGGACTCGAGGCGGATGCCCAGCTCGTTCCTGACCGGCTTGGTTTTGGGAGCGACCGTTTCTGTTTTGGGTGCCAGGATGCGGGCAACCTGCTGGGGTGCCACCCGACCCCCCGCAATGGCGGCATACAAATCCTCTGGCGAGGCGCTCTTGATGAGCTTGCGCCCCACCTCCTCGAGCTGGCTTTCCAGGGGTTTGGGGAGCCCCCGTCGCTTGAAGTATTTTTCCAGCATCCGCGCACCCTTTTCCAGGGTCTCGGCCCGCTCGAAGGCGCGGAAGAACATCCGCACTTTTTGCTTGGCCGAGCGGGTTTTGGCATAGTCCACCCAGTCTTTGGAAGGATGGGCGGTTTTGGCGGTGAGAATCTCGATGATCTCGCCGTTTTGCAGCTCGTAGCTGAGGGGTACGATGCGTCCGTTGACCTTGGCCCCCACCATGTGGTGCCCCACCTCGGTGTGAATGTGGTAGGCAAAATCCACCGGCGTCGAGCCCTTGGGCAGGTTGATGATCTTGCCCCTGGGGGTGAAGACAAACACCCGCCCGCCCAGCAGTTCTTTGGTGACGGCCTCGACAAAATCACGCGAGCTGCTGTACTCCTGTTGCCAGTCCTGAATACTCTTGAGCCAGCCTACCCGCCGCTTGAGGCCTTCGGGGTCGGTGACACCCTCCTTGTAGAGCCAGTGGGCGGCAATCCCAAACTCGGCGACCTGGTGCATCTCCTTGGTGCGAATCTGCACCTCCAGCGGCAGGCCATTCACCGCAATGACGGTGGTGTGCAGCGACTGGTAGCCATTGGGCTTGGGCACCGCAATGTAGTCCTTGACCCGGCCCGGAATGGGTTGCCAGAGGGCATGTACCAGCCCCAGCACGTGGTAGCAGACCTGTTTCTCGCGCAGGGCGTTCTCTTCGGGGTCTTTGCCCTGACGTGGCTCCAGGATTACCCGCAGGGCCAGCAGGTCGTAGATTTGCTCGATGGCTTTACCCTCCCGTTCCATCTTTTTCCAGATGGAAAAAAGGTGTTTTGTGCGGCCCGTGACCTCGATGTTCTTGATGGACTGCTTGAGGATGAAGTCGCGCGAGAGGGCCTGCTCGAGCTTCTCCTTGGCGGCCTGTACGGCGGCCTCGCGCTCGGCTCGGTGGCTTTTGAGGCGGGCCTCTAAGGCCTGGTAATTCTCGGGGTCGAGGTAGCGGAAAGAAAGGTCTTCGAGCTCGAGCTTGACCTGACCAATGCCCAGCCGGTGGGCCAGCGGGGCATAAATTTCCAGGGTTTCGCGGGCGATGCGCTGTTGTTTGTGGGGGGGCATGAACTCCAGGGTACGCAAATTGTGTAACCGGTCGGCTAGTTTGACGATGATGATCCGCACATCCTCAGCCATGGCGATGAACATCTGACGCAGGTCTTCGGCGTGCTTTTCCTCGGCGGGTTTGTCTTCCTGGGCGGCATGGGCCAGCTTGTAGAGCTTAGAAACCTTGGTCTCGCCCTCCACGATTTTGCGTACTGCCGCCCCAAAGCGCTCCTCGATCTCCTCGGGGCGCACCTCGGTATCCTCAATGGTGTCGTGCAGGAGCCCGGCCATGAGCGTCTCGGCGTCCAGACCTAGCTCGGCCAGGATTTGCGCGACTGCGACCGGGTGAATGATGTAGGGATCCCCACTCTTGCGCTTCTGGCCTTCGTGGGCCACGTGGGCGAACTCGAGGGCGGCGCGTACTTGCGACCTGGCGTGGGCAGAGAGATAGTGTAGATGAGGTTCTAGGTCATGCCACAGGGCCTCCACCGCCGAACGCTCTGCGGGCGATAGAGGGGTCACCACGGGTTCATGGGAATGTTTGGTCATAGCGGTTGTGGGCTTTGCCTTCGGTTAGCCCCAAAAGACACTTTACTAAGTCTAGCACTTCGCTCGGAGTCTAACCAATGCTGGAAATGTAAATCTCAAGAGAAACTCCATAAATCAGCCATGCATACCTGGGCTGGACTGGGCAAAGGGTATACAAACCCGCTTGCACAAAGGCAGGTGAGGGCAGCCCCGCCGCATACCAGATTCGGTTGCGTGGTTGCCGAACGGTAACGAACTAACCCGATTTAAGGGAGTGCTCTGGATTCAAAGAGACGGCCTTTGGAGTTTTTGGTTTTGTAAGCTGTCTTTTTGAATCCGATATCGAGAGACTTGCTGCGGGCTGGTAGACTGACCCCATGCTTCGCCTGGACCTTAACAACCTGTTTTCTGAACGCATCGGCCCCGAGGGGATTGACTGGCCAGCGATGCTGGCTGTCCATGGGCATAGCCTGGAAACGGCGCGTGATGCGCTGTGGGAGCGCAAATCCAACCCCGAAGCTTTTTTGGGCTGGATTGACGTGCCCGAAGACACCGAAACCGTGCGCCGGGTGCTGCGCTACCGCCAGGCCAACGGCTGGGTCGAAGACCTGGTGGTGCTGGGTATTGGGGGCTCTGCGTTAGGGGCGCAGGCGGTGAATGCCGCCCTGGGGAATGGCTCGGTGCGGCTGCATTTTGTGGACAATGTGGAGCCTGAGCCCATCATTGGGCTGCTCCGCACCCTCGAGCCCCACAAAACCCTGGTCAATGTGATTTCCAAATCGGGTTCTACGGCCGAGACCATGGCGGCTTTTCTGGTGTTCAGGCAGTGGCTCGAGCTGGCCGTGACCGATTGGAAAAAACACGTGGTGGTCACCACCGATCCTGCCAAGGGTATCCTGCGGCCCTATGCAGAGGCCGAGGGCCTGACGGCCTTCGAGGTGCCCCCTGCAGTAGGTGGGCGCTTCAGCGTGACCTGTCCGGTCGGCACCCTGCCGCTGGCCTTTGCCGGGGTAGACCTGGAAAGCCTGCTGGCCGGAGCGCGCAAGTCCAACGAGCAGGCCAGGGGGGCCCTGGAACATAACCTCCCGGCCCAGACCGCTCTGGTCAACCACCTCTTTAGCCAGAGGGGCAAGAACATCGTGGTTTTCATGCCCTACTCGACCCGCCTGCGCTATCTGCCCGACTGGTTTGTGCAACTCCACGACGAATCGCTGGGCAAGATGCGCGACCGTCAGGGGAATGAAGTCCGCACCGGCACCACCGCCGTGCGGGCCATCGGCACCACTGACCAGCACGCCCAGGTGCAGCTTTTCCGCGAGGGCCCCCGCGATAAGCTCACCACCTTTGTGCGGCTCCTGGCCCCCAGTGAGAACCTGGAAATCCCGGCGGTGAAGGGCCTGGAGGGGCTCGAGTACCTCTTCGGCAAGAGCTTTTTCGAACTCCTGGATGCCGAGGCCAAGGCCACTGCCCATGCCCTGGCCAAAGCTGGACAGCCCAACTACACCCTCGCCCTGGAAAAACTCGATGCCTATAACCTGGGCTGGCTGCTGCAACACCTGATGTGGCAGACCGCTTTCTTGGGTGAACTCTGGAACATCAATGCTTTCGATCAGCCGGGGGTGGAGTTGGGCAAGGAATACACCTACGCCCTGATGGGCCGTAAGGGCTGGGAGACCCTGGCCCAAGAACTGAAAGCCGAGGGCGTGGAGTAACCGAGCTTTTTTTTGGAAATTGTACTGCTGTGAACCTGCTTCTTTGCAATTAACGCACAGATTTCAACCCCGCAATGCTCATTCTGAGCGAAGCGAGAAATCTGATGCGATAACAATTCCTTCTTAGTCCGCGAGTGCATCAGATTCCTCGTTGGGTACACCTTTTCGGAATAAAAGGGCATTTTTTATACGACGGAAACAATTCGAATGAATAACTGCAAGTTCTCAATCTAGTGACCGAGAAGTTCGCGCATGGCTTGTGGAACGGTCTGCGGCTTGCGGGTTTGGGCATCGGCGGCCACATATATCACCTCACCACTGATAAGATGCTCCTCGCCCCGAAAGATGCCCAGCACAAACTGCATGCTGCTGTTGCCAATACGCCCCACACGCACGCCAATATCGAGTTCATCATCGTAGCGGGCAGGGGCATGGTACTCCACGGTAGCCTTGACCACGAACAAGTCCACCCCAAAGCGCCCTATCGTGCTGGGGTAGGGGATGCCTAAGGCCCGCCAGTATTCGGTAATACCTACATCGAAGTAGGTTAGGTAGTGTCCGTTGAACACGATGCCCTGTGGGTCCGTCTCGGCCCAGCGGACGCGCAAGCGGTGGAAGAAGGAAAAATCGGAGCGGTTCACGGTATCCAATATAGGATGCGCCCCGCCCTGGTCCGACCGATTGAATACCTGGATAATGTTGATAGCGACAAGATAACTGATACAGGGTGTGTGGCAAAAACCTCCCCTTGACCCAGGGGAGGCTATGAAGCGTTACACCTGAGGTTTAGAGGAAAGAGGGGGTGTGGGGGAGCTATAATCCCCCGCCTCTTCAGAGCGGGGATACATGGACTCCCCCACGTGCTCCGAAGGAGCACATAGCATGGTGGGTGGTCATTTTGTGGTATCATGTGCATGTGCTTGAAGAGCGCACCACACGTCACAGCTATTACAACCTGAATTACCATCTGGTGTTCACCCCCAAGTACCGCAGACATGCCTTCTTTGGCGAGGTGCGCGAACGGCTGATGCAGGTGTTGCGGGAGACGTGCTTGATGAGGGACTGGGTAGTGCTGGGGATGGAGGTCATGCCTGACCACGTGCATTTGTTCCTCTCCGTGCCGCCCAAGTGGCCGCCCTCGGACGTGGCGAAGATTCTGAAAGGCGTATCGGCTCGGCGCATCCTGCAAGAGTTCCCGAAGCTACGGCGGGGCAAGGGCGGCGGTCATTTGTGGACGCCCTCCTTCTACGTGGGCAGCGCCGGGAATATCTCAGCCCAGACTATTCAGCGCTACATCGAGTTGCAACGCAAGCATCAGGTGGACGATGACTAGAAAGGCGTTCAAGTACCGCCTGTACCCCACCCAGCCCCAGGCCCGCGACCTGGAGCGCACCCTCGCGCTGTGCCGCCACCTCTACAACGCGGCTTTGCAAGAGCGTAGGGATGCCTACAAGAAGGCCGGGAGGACGGTGGGCTTCTACGAACAGAAGCGCTCCTTGCCAGAGATACGGGCTGACCTGCCGGAGTACAAGCACATTCATTCCCAGGTCTTGCAGAACGTCATTGAGCGGGTGGACAAAGCCTTCCAGGGCTTCTTCCGTAGGGTTAAGGCGGGACAGAAAGCGGGATACCCCCGCTTCAAGGGGCAGGGGCGCTACGACTCGTTCACCTTCCCCCAGGCCAGCACCACCGGGGTAAAGCTTCAGGAGGGCGGGAAGCGGGTGCTCCTCCACGGCATCGGCTCGGTGAAGGTCAAGCTGCACCGGCCCCTTGAGGGGAAACTGAAGACCGCCACGCTGAAGCGGGAAGGCGAACATTGGTACATCGTTTTCAGTTGCGAAGTAGACCCTCAACCGCTTCCTGAAAACCAAGAGGCCATCGGGATAGACCTGGGCACCAACCCCCACTTCCTCGTCACCTCGGAGGGGGAGATGGTCGAGGCCCCTCGGTACTTCCAGAAGGCGCAGGCCAAACTAGCCCGCACCCAGCGGTTCGTGACGAAGAAGCGGCGGGGTTCCAACCGACGCAGGAAGCTCAAAATGCGCCTGGCCCGGCTGCACCGCAAAGTAGCCAACCAGCGCAAAGACTTCCACCACAAGCTGGCCCGGAACCTGGTCAACCGGTATGGCACCGTCGTCCACGAAGACCTGAACGTCATCGGCCTGGCCCGCTCCCGCACTGCCAAAGGGGTGCAGGACGCGGGGTGGGCGCAGTTTCTTGCAATCCTCGCCTACAAAGCGGAAGAAGCTGGTAGGCGGGTCGTGGGGGTTGATCCCAAACACACCAGCCAGGACTGCCCGGTGTGTGGGCACCGGGAGAAGAGGCCCTTGTGGGTCAGGGAGTTCACCTGCCCCGCTTGTGGGGCCTCTCTTCACCGGGATGTGGCTGCGGCCATCAACGTCCTGGCACGGTTGGGGCGTGCACCCGACCGCAGATGGGCTCGGACGGAGCCTGCGGGGATGGGTACGGCAAGGGCCGTCCCGTGAGAACCGCGAAGCCCCGCTCTTCAGAGCGGGGAGTCGTCACCCTTCCAATCCCCCCACATCCCAGTGCTCGGGCGAGCGCCAGAGGTTGGAAATCAGGAGCTCGCGCATGGCCAGGAATTCTTTGGGCATCCGCTCGTAGAGCTTGATGAAGAGTTCTTCGTGGGAGAGGATTTCCTTGAGCCACAGGTCGCGATCAATGGCCATTAGCTCCTGGAACTGCTCCTTGCTGAAGTCCAGGCCGCGCCAGTCCAGGCTTTCGTAATGAGGCACGTAGCCCAAAGGGCTCTCGGTAGCGTAGCCGCGCCCGTTTGCGCGATCCACAATCCACTTCAGCACGCGCATATTTTCGCCATAGCCGGGCCACAGGTAGTTGCCATCCTTATCCTTGCGGAACCAGTTCACGCTGAAGATGCGGGGTGGGTCTACCACCCGGCGGCCCATATCCAGCCAGTGGTTGAAATAGCTGGCCATGTGGTAGCCGATAAAAGGCAGCATGGCGAAGGGGTCGCGGCGCACCTCACCGATCTGCCCAAAGGCGGCGGCGGTCATTTCCGAGCCCATGGTGGCTCCCAGGTAGACCCCAAACGACCAGTTGAAGCTCTGATAGACCAGCGGTACCACCGTGGCGCGGCGCCCGCCGAAGATAAAGGCTTTGATGGGAACGCCCCTGGGATTTTCCCACTCGGGATCAATAACCGGGTTCTGGCTGGCCGGGGCGGTAAAGCGGGCGTTGGGGTGGGCGGCCTTGCGGCCACAATCGGGGGTCCACTCGTTGCCCTGCCAGTCAATGGCCTTGGCCGGGGGTGGGCCGTCCATGCCTTCCCACCACACATCGCCCTCTGGCGTCAGGGCCACATTGGTGAAGATGGTGTTGGCCTTGATTGACTCCATGGCGTTGGGGTTGGTGGCATAGGAGGTGCCGGGGGCCACGCCAAAGTAGCCCGCTTCGGGGTTGATGGCATAAAGGCGCCCATCGGGGCCGGGTTTGATCCAGGCGATATCGTCGCCCACGGTCGTGACCTTCCAACCCTCTTCCTGGAAGGGCTTGGGCGGGATTAGCATGGCGAAGTTGGTCTTGCCGCAGGCCGAGGGGAAGGCAGCGGCCACATAGGTCTTCTGGCCTTTGGGGTCTTCGACCCCCAGGATCAGCATGTGTTCGGCCAACCAGCCCTCGTCACGTCCAATCACGCTGGCAATGCGCAAGGCCAGGCATTTTTTGCCCAAGAGGGCATTCCCACCGTACCCCGAGCCATAGCTCCAGATGCTGCGCTCCTCGGGGAAGTGCACGATGTATTTGACCTTGGGGTTGCAGGGCCAGGGGATGTCCTTCTGACCGGGTTCCAGAGGCATTCCTACGGTATGCATGCAGGGTACAAAGTCGCCATCCTCGCCCAGCACGTCGTAAACAGCCTTGCCCATGCGGGTCATGATCTTCATGTTGACCACCACATAGGCCGAGTCGGTGATCTCGATGCCGATATAGCTAATGGGAGAACCCAGCGGTCCCATGCTGAAGGGGATTACATACATGGTACGGCCCCGCATGCAGCCATCGAACAAGCCCTGCAAGGTGGCGTGCATTTCTTTGGGATTGACCCAGTTGTTGGTAGGACCGGCGTCTTCTTTGTTGATGGAGCAAATAAAGGTGCGATCTTCCACCCGTGCGACGTCGCTGGGATCGGAGCGGGCCAGGAAGCTGTTGGGGCGCAACTGAGGGTTGAGGCGGATGAATGTTCCGGCTTCGACTAGCTGGTCGCACAAGGCGTTGTACTCTTCCTCGGAGCCGTCGCAGAAGTGAACAGCATCGGGCTTGCACAAAGCAACTGCCTCAGCGATCCAGTTCCTGACGCGTTCGCTCTTGATGTAAGGGGGGAACTCGAGGTTTGGCATATTGCCCTTAACTCTAACGGTAGTTCCTGGATATTTCACGGGAATTTGGATTCCTCCTCGGGCAGGCTGGCGACTTTGATAAATCTCTCACTGGCCTTCGCAATCAGTCTCTACTAAGCGCCCTCAACCCAGTAGGGGCAATCGCCCCGGTTTGAGCCAACCGGCAGGGCCTAAACTAAGTTCATGAAAATCCGCTTGCGGGAGAATGGGTCGCTGGTGCTGGATTTGCCTGAAGGCACAAAATTTGTCCTCAATGGGGAAGAACGGGTGCTCGAGCGCGCTAAACTAGCCCTGTGCCGCTGTGGTCACTCAGAAAACAAGCCCTTTTGCGATGGCAGCCACAAACGGGTAGGTTTTGAGGCAGCAGCCGGAGAAATAGAGCTTGTTAGTGTAGTATTGACTCCTGAATCTGGAGAGGAGCTATAATCGCGCCTCCAGCATAGCCTTTTCTCTAACTTTGCTGAAACCAGATAAGCCTCACCTGGCTAAAACAAACCCATGCAACGACCCGCGCCCACACCACGCCGATACCCCTTGCCCCTTTGGGGCATTTGGGGACTGGTCCTTATTGTGATGGGCCTCCTGCTGGCCCAACCCCTCGGCCCCGAGGGTCGCTTTGCCCTGAAGATGATTCCCCACCATGCCCAGGCGGTAGAGCTGGCCAGGATTTTTGAGCGTCGAACCGCCGACGAAAACCTGCGCTACTTTGCCCTGGATGTGGCCCAGACCCAGCAGGCCCAGATGGCCCAGATGCGAGGCTGGCTACCCTGGTGGCGACAACTCACGGTTAGCTTTGAGCGCCCCAGTGCCCAAGCCGCCGCCGCAATGGGCATGGCGTCTCCGCAAGAGATTGCCGAACTGCTGGCCCTACAAGGCCGCGCTGCCGAGACCCGGTTTCTGCAACTGATGATTCGCCACCACCAGGGCGCTTTGCCCATGATCGAGCAGGGCCTGGCCGAGGTTAAAACAGGGGGCCTCCCACGAGACCTGATTGAAGCCATGGGCCAAAGCCAGGTTGGCGAAATTCAGACCATGGAACGCTGGCTCACCGAGCGTGGGGAAGAGAAACTGCCCTTTGACCCAAGCGCCATGCCCGGCCACGGGCACTGAGACAATCGTGCGAGCCGTCCGCTTGTTTGATCTTTCGGCATACGGCTTTTGTTTTTCAGCCCGCAATTAGGGACAATTGTCCTTATGGAGGTTCTGGAGTGATTCTGGCAGAATAAAGTTCATACCCCATAGGGGGGACTTTTTCTTATGACCAACCGACGCTTTACTGCTTACGCCTGGGGTTTGGTGATTTTTACCCTGGTGGTCATCCTGTGGGGCGATGTGGTGCAGGCCACCGGCTCCGGAGATGGCTGTGGGGCGCACTGGCCAACCTGTAATGGTGAAGTGCTGCCCGCTTTTCGGGGCCTCGAGACCTTCATCGAGTTTTTCCACCGGATCACCAGTGGCCTCTCGCTGCTCCTGACAATTGGGCTTCTGGTCTGGTCGCGCCGGGCTTTTCCCAAAGGCCACCTGGCCCGCTTGGGGGCCGGTCTGGCCATGCTTTTCATGATTACCGAAAGCCTGGTGGGAGCGGGACTGGTGCTCTTTCGACTGGTAGGGCAGGATGCTAGCATTGCCCGGGCCGTCATTGCCCCCATTCACCTCATCAACACCCTTTTTCTGATTGGCTCCCTAACCCTTGCGGCGTGGTGGTCGATTCATCCAGAGCACCGGCCAGTCTGGAAAGGGCAGGGCGTGTTGGGCTGGGCGTTGGGTTTGGGCTTTGTGGGGATTCTGGGGGTAGCGGCCTCGGGGGCGCTGACCTCGTTGGGCGATGCCCTGTTTCCGGTGCGCAACACCGCCGAGGCGGTGGGCCGCGCGCTCACCCCTGGCGAGCACTTTCTGGTGCAACTTCGCATCTACCATCCTTTCATTGCGGTGATGGTGAGTGTGTATGTGGTCTTGGTTGCCAATTTGGTGGCGACTCTTCGACCCAGCACCTACACCAAATTGTTTGCTCGGATGGCCGGGGTGGTGTTCATTTTGCAACTGGGCATGGGCTACCTCAACGTGCACCAGGCGGCGCCGCTTTACACCCAGTTGCCCCATCTTTTGCTTTCCGATGCGGTCTGGCTTACCTGGTTGTTGCTTACGGTTTCGGCGCTGAGCCTGGGCTATCGTGCTACTCCGGCCAGGGTTCCTACACCTGAAGCAAGGTAAACTGATATGGTGGTTTCTGTTGCCAATCCCGAACGCGCAACCTGGCGCGATTATTTCTGGTTGACCAAGCCCCGCGTAATTAGCTTGCTCCTTTTCACCACCCTGATGGCCATGTTCATTGCGGCGGGTGGCTGGCCGGGTCTGGGCTTGTTTGTGGTGGTGTTGTTGGGCGGATACATGGCCGCGGGTTCAGCCAACGCCTTCAACATGGTCATTGACCGTGACATTGACGGCCGCATGAAGCGCACCGCCCAGCGCCCTACCGTCACCCACAAGATTAGTACCCGCGATGCCGCCCTTTTTGCCACGGCCCTGATGGTGCTCTCTTTTCTGCTGCTGTGGTGGGGCGCTAACCTGACCACCGCGCTGCTGGCTATGGCGGGGTTGGGTTGGTATGTGCTTATCTACACCCTCTACATGAAGCGCCGCTTCTGGAGCAACATTGTGATTGGCGGCGCTGCCGGTGCTTTCCCGCCTCTGGTGGGTTGGGCTGCGGTAACGGGCGAGCTGAACCTATTTGCCTGGTATCTGTTTCTGCTCGTTTTCTTCTGGACACCTGTGCACTTTTGGGCGCTGGCCCTCATGATCAAAGACGACTACGCCGCGGTGGGCATTCCCATGCTGCCGGTGGTGCGGGGGGAGCGAGAAACGGCCTATCAGATCGGGCTCTACGCCATTCTGACCGTGGTTATTGCCCTGATTCCGGTTTTGATGGGCGAGCTGCGCTGGTTTTATCTGGTGGCAGCGCTGGTGCTGAATGGGTTGCTTTTGGTGCGGAGCTTACGCCTATACCAGACCCTCGAGCGCGCCTGGACGCTCTCGCTTTACAAATACTCCATGTTATACCTGGCATTACTTTTTGTTGCGATGGCCATAGACCGTGCCTTGTGGATGTAGTTACAATACCCTAGCGGGGTAAGATACGCCCTCGGCAAAATCCCGGAATGTTTCCAAATAATAAATGTTTCCAAATAATATGCGCTAGAATGACCGAGTACAACCAACGGAGGATGCTAGGAATGCTACAACGAAGTATAAGTTTGATAGTTCTTCTAATGCTGGGCCTGGTGCTGGCGGCTGAGCCGGGTCAAGCAGGGGGACACACCCTCAACATCCTGGATCGGGATGCTTCGGCGTTCAACCGGGAAGTTTGGGGCTTGTTGGCTTGGGTGATGGGTTTTGCGGCCCTGGTGTTCGTGGTGGTTACGGGGGCGCTGGTCTACGTGACCGTTAAGTTCCGCCGCACCGGCCAGGAGACCGCCGAGCCCGAGCAGACCCACGGCAACGACCGCCTCGAGGTGGCCTGGACGGTCATTCCTACCGTCATCGTCTTGATCATTTTTGGCCTTACCGCCCAGAGCATGTTCAAGCTCGATCGTCCCACCCCAGGCGCTATGGTGGTGGAGGTACGCGCGTGGCAGTTCTGGTGGGACTTCAACTACAAAGAGCAGGGGGTTCGCAACTCCAACGAACTCATTTTGCCGGTAGGCAAGCCGGTGCGCTTTGAGATTACGGGCGGCGACGGCACCAACTACGATGTCATCCACTCCTTCCGCATCACCAGCATGGTGGGGGCTCGAGACGCCATACCGGGGGTCGTTACGCATATCGAAGTGACCCCGGAGAAAATCGGTACTTACTACGGCCAGTGCGTGGAGCTATGTGGGGCTTCGCATGCCAACATGCGCTTTAGGGTCAAGGTGGTGCCCCAGGAAGAGTTCGACCGCTGGATTGAGGGGGCCAAAGCCTACCAGGCCGCCGCTCCGAGCGACCCAACCCTGGTGCGGGGCGAGACCTTGTACAAACAGCAATGCGCGGCCTGCCACGCCCTGAAAGGTGTTTCGCAGGGGCTTCCCAGCAACCCCGACCTCACCTTCTTTGGTAACCGTACCACGGTGGGCGCCGGGATGTGGCCGAACAAGCCGGAGTACCTCGAGCCCTGGATCAAAAACTCCCCCGGCATGAAGCCTGGCATCAAGATGCCTGCCTTCCTCAACCTTTCCGACGACGACGTGAAGGCCATTGCGGCTTACCTGATGAGCCACAAAGTGGATGGTCTCGACTTTAGCAAACTGGAGAAGTTCTAACGGGAGGATTGAATAAATTATGGCTGTCGCAACTCCACAAACCACTTCCCGTCTGGGTTTCTGGGCCTCGGTCTGGGACTTACTGACCACCAGTGACCACAAAAAAGTCGGGATGATTTACCTGGTCACGTCCTTCGTGGCTTTCGGACTTTCGGGCCTGATGGCGGTGGCCATTCGCTGGCAGCTGGCGGGCCCCGAGCAGCAGTTCCTGGTGGGCGATGCCTACAACCAGGTGCTCACCCTGCACGGGGCTACCATGCTCTTTTTCTTCATCATCCCGGCGGGGCTGGCGGGTTTCGGTAACTTTATCCTGCCCCTCATGCTGGGCGAGCGAGACGTGGCCTTGCCGCGCATCAACGCCTTTGCGGCGTGGCTCTTCGTCTTTTCGGGGGTGCTGATTTACACCTCGCTTTTCTTTGGTGGGGCGCCGGATGTGGGCTGGACCTTCTACTATCCCTTCTCGCGCACTACGGGCCTGGGCACCGACTTCTTCATGATGGGCGTACTTCTGGTGGGGCTTTCGAGCCTCCTGGGTTCGGCCAACTTCGCTGCTACGGTCTACAATCTGCGGGCCAAGGGCATGGGCCTCTGGAAGATGCCCATCTTTGTGTGGGGCATTTTCGCTACCTCCATGCTCTCGCTCTTTGCTCTGGCCGGCATTACCGCAGCCAGTCTGACCGTATTGCTCTCGCGCAAACTGGGTTTGAGCCTGTTTGACCCTGGCATCGGCGGCGACCCGGTGCTCTATCAGCAGTTTTTCTGGTTCTACTCACACCCGGCGGTGTATATCATGCTGCTGCCCTACTTGGGCATCGCTGCAGAGATAGCTTCCACCTTCGCGCGCAAGCCGGTGTTCGGTTATCGCTTCATGGTGTTTGCGCTGGTGGGCATCGCGGTGGTGGGCTTCCTGGTCTGGGCGCACCATATGTTCACGGTGGGCGAGAGCCTGCTGTTCCAACTGGTGTTTGTCTTCTTCACGGTGCTGGTTGCAGTACCGACCGGGGTCAAAATCTTCAACTTGCTGGGCACCCTGTGGGGCGGCCAGCTCGACTTCAAAACCCCGCTGCTCTTTGTGATGGGCTTCATGTTCAACTTCCTGCTGGGGGGGATTACCGGGGTCATGCTGGCGGTGGTGCCCTTCGACTACCAGGTGCAGGACAGCTACTTCGTGGTGGCCCACTTCCACAACGTCCTGATGGCCGGTTCGGGCTTCCTGGCTTTTGCCGGGCTTTACTACTGGTGGCCCAAAATTACCGGGCGCATGTACCCCGAGTTCTGGGGTAAGGTGCACTTCTGGCTCTTCCTGGTGGGCTATTTGCTGACCTTCATGCCCCAGTACGTGCTGGGCTTCCTGGGGATGCCCCGCCGCTACTACACCTACCCGGATGGGCTCTACCTGTGGAACGAGCTGAACTTCGCTTCCACCGTGGGGGCGGTCATTCTGGCCCTGGGGGGTATTGCCTGGATGATTGCGGTGATCCAGAGCTTCCGTCAGAACGTCAAGGCCCCCGATAACCCCTGGGGGGGGTATACCCTCGAGTGGGCCACTTCCTCGCCCCCGCCCTCCTACAACTTTGCGGTGCAGTTCCCCACGGTTTTCAAGTCCGAGCGGCCCCTCTACGACTGGGAGAAGGAGGGTTTAAAGCCGACCCCCGTTGACCCCGCTACCATCCACTTGCCGGCGCCCACGGTCTGGCCCTTTATGACTGCCGTGGGCCTGCTCATTACAGGTATCGGTATCTCGCTGGCCCCTGATATGGGCAATGCCTCTGTGGGCGGGGTAGCCGGCTGGGGCGGCTGGCTGGCGGTGGGGCTGGTACTGTTTATTTACAGCCTCTTCCAGTGGGCCTTGCGCAAAGAGTACGACCACCCTGTGGTACACCACACCGTTACCGGCAAATCCAATGCCTGGGTGGGCATGGCCTGGTTTATCGTTTCGGAAATTGCCCTCTTTGGGATCCTGATTGCGGGCTACTTGTACCTGCGCCTTACTGGGGCTGCGGTACCGCCCGAAGACCACCGCCCGGCCCTGTGGCTGGCCCTGCTGAACACTTTCTTCCTGGTAGCCAGCTCCTTCACCGTTCACTACGCCCACCACGACCTGCGCACCAACAAGTTCTCGCCATTCAAGCTGGGCATGTTGATTAGCATCCTCCTGGGTGTGGTCTTCTTTCTCTTCCAGATTTGGGAGTTTGCTATTGCCTCGGGGCACTATGTCGATGCCCTGAACGCGGCGGGTCAGTCAGAAGCGGCCCAGAAGGCGGCTTTGTGGTTCACGGCCTTCTTCCTGATCGTGGGCCTGCACGGGGCCCACGTGGTCATCGGTGGAACCGGCCTAACCCTGGCCTACGCCCAGGGTCTGGCCGGCAAAATTGACAACCACGAGCAGGGCACCCTCGAGGGCTCCTCGATGTACTGGCACCTGGTGGATGCAGTCTGGCTGTTCATCGTGACCATCTTCTATATCTGGTAGTTTGGGAAGGCTCGAGGGTCGGTAAAGCACCGGCCCTCGGCTTTTTTTATGCGCGCCACGCTATAGACAACTGTGGGCCCTTTGCCTATAATCTCTAAGGCTGTAGGAAGCTTTTTGCTCCACATGCTGCAAAACCGGACCGCTAGCTCAGTTGGTAGAGCAACCGACTTTTAATCGGTTGGTCACAGGTTCAAGTCCTGTGCGGTCCACCAAAAGGCCCCCGGCGCGAGCCGGGGGTTTGGCTTTACGAACCGGCGGGCCTGTGTTACCCTGATGGACGGTCTTGTTTGCGGGCCTATCCCCGCAGACCCAAAAAAAGACTCCAGCGGCCCCATCGTCTAGTGGCCTAGGACGCCGCCCTCTCACGGCGGTAACAGGGGTTCGAATCCCCTTGGGGTCACCACACGGGCGACTAACTCAGTTGGTAGAGTGCATCCCTTACAAGGATGAAGTCGGGGGTTCGAGTCCCTCGTCGCCCACCAAGCCCAAAATACCAAAACCCCTTCATGCTGTTTCGCTCGAGGGGGTTTTGTTGTCTGGCGACTAAAGAATCGCTCAAAGCCAAGGTTAAGTTTTGCTGATGCAGGCTTCATGGCAGGGGGCTTCTGGTTTCCTACCCTGGGTTCAGGAGGAACCAGATGAAGCGACTGATTGCAAGCATGGTGGGGCTGTTGGGCCTGATGGCCTCTGCGGCGCCGGTGCTGAGCCCCCAGGGCATCATCGTCAACCCGGTGCCCACCGACCTGGACGTGCAGACCTGGCTCGACCGCGACCCTTCGGGGCTGGGCAACGCCACCTACTTCTTTGGCGACAAAATCAGGATTTACACCCGCGTCAACCAGAACGCCTATGTCTACCTGTTCAACATCAACGCCGACGGCCAGATTGACCTGATCCTGCCCAACGCCTTCAACCAGTACAACTACCTGCGTGCCGGCGAGACCCGGGTTTTCCCCGAGCCGGGCGCTCGCTACGACTTCACCATCGGCGGGCCTGCCGGCGTAGACCAGGTGCTAGCGGTGGCCAGCCGCACGCCGCTCTCGCTCGCCCAGGTGGCCGACATCAAAAGCGGGCAGATGCGGGTGCAGGGGGCCAGCAACCTGGCCCGGGCTCTCTCGATTGTGGTCACCCCTCTGCCCGACCGCGACTGGGTGAGCGACGTGGTGCGCTACAACGTGCAGCCCCGCTGGGCCAGCAACCCCGAGCCGCCCGTGCTAGTGGCGCCCAGGCCGCCCATCTTCTTCATTACCCCCATACCGGGTTACGGGGTGCTGTGGGAAGACCGCGAGGACACCGAGTACCGCGTGGCCTACCGGGGGGGCGATGTGGAGCAGATTTTTAGCTATTACCACCGCGACCTGCTCTCGAAGGGCTGGGTGAAGGTGAACTTCAAGTCTAAGGGGGGCAAGAAGAACCCGGCCTACGAAGCGGAGTACCGCCGGGGAGGGGATAAGCTCGAGGTGAGCGTAAGCCCCAGAGGCGGCGAGATGGTGGTCAAGCTCGAGTGGGGTAAGTAAGTCCCCACCCCCTCTCCCCCCCGCTGGAGGCGCGGGGGGCCTTTGCTTTAATAGCGCCCTTCACAGACGTTGCCGCCTGCGAAAACGAGAATGCGTCTGGGCCCAGGCGCATGTTTTCGAGTTTCCGGGCGGCAACTGTTCTGACTGGGGCAGAGGATTCCTAATGCCAGGAAGGCTCACTTTATGTGAAGAGCGCTCTATAATGGGAGCCATGCGCTCCTGGCTCGATATTCAGACCAAATTATTGCGCTTTGCCAGGGACATTATTGCTGCTGGTAAATAAGACCCCAGCCGCCCTCGTACAGTCGAAGCCTGGCTGTACCGACCTGGTTTGTTGGCTCAAAAACCCTGCCCCCTCGCCCAAGGAGCAACCATGAAGAAACTGGAAGTTCACCCCGATATTGCCCAGGCCGCCACCCTGCCCTCGAGCTTCTACCAAGACCCCGCCATTTACGAGGAAACCAAAGAGAAGGTCTTTGCCCGGAGCTGGCAGTGGGTGGGCGATACCGACGACTTGAAGGCCCCCGGTACAGTCAAGCCCTTTACTTTGCTGGAGGGTTGCCTCGACGAGCCGCTGGTTATCACCCGCGACTTTGACGACCAACTGCACCTGCTCTCCAATGTGTGCACCCACCGGGGGATGCTGGTGGCCGAGACCGGTGACAACGCCCGCTACCTGCGTTGCCGCTATCACGGGCGGCGCTTTGGCCTGGATGGCTGTTTTCAGGCCATGCCGGAGTTCGAGGGCGTGCAAGGCTTCCCCAGCCCCAAAGACGACCTGCCCAAGGTGGCTTTCGAGACCTGGGGCCAGGGGAAGTTTCTGTGGGCCAGCCTGAACCCCACCGTGTTGCTGCAAGAGGTGCTGCGGCCCATCCAGGAGCGCATCGGCTGGATGCCCTTGCGGCAGTTTTATTTTGAGCCTGCCCGTGCGCGGGACTACCTGGTGCGGGCCAACTGGGCGCTTTACTGCGACAACTACCTCGAGGGCTTCCACATTCCCTTTATCCATGCCTCCCTCAACACCGCCATTGACTACGGCAGCTACACCACCGAGGTCTACGACTGGTGCAACCTGCAACTGGGCATTGCGCCCCCCGGCGAGCCTTGTTTCGACCTGCCCAAGGACTCCCCCGACTACGGCCAGCGCATTGCGGCCTACTACTACTGGGTGTTCCCCAACCTGATGCTGAACTTTTACCCTTGGGGCCTGTCGGTTAATGTGGTGCGTCCGTTGGGGCCGGAGCTGACCAAGGTCTCGTTTCTGCCCTACATCTGGGATGCCGGCAAGCTCGAGGCGGGGGCTGGGGCTGCCCTCGACCGGGTGGAGCGAGAGGACGAAGTGGTGGTGGAGGCCGTGCAGAAGGGGGTTAAGTCGCGCTTCTATGACCGGGGACGCTTCAGCGTGGCGCGGGAGCAGGGGGTGCATCATTTTCACCGGCTGTTGGCGGAGGCCTTGGGGTAGGTGGGGAGTCTATCGTCCACAAGCCTATAGTCCATAGCCGATAGCTGAAAGCGGGGTAATGTAACAGATGAGCGCTTTGACGCTGGACCCTCGAGCCTGGACTTGCTTCTGACCCAGGGCTGGTAGGATGGTGGGCATGGATTGGGCGATTCCGCAGTCGCTATGGTATAGCCTCCGGTACGCCGGTCTTCCGGCAGGCGAGCAGCGCCTGACCGTGGAGCCGCGCCGGGATGGGTTGCGCCTGACCCTGGAAGCCAATGTGGAGCTTCCGCCGCCCAAAACCCGGCAGCGCTGGGAGAGCGAGGTAGACCCCCTGGGCCTGCCCCGCCGCTACCGCGAGCGGGTGGAGGGCAACGGGGCCCGGGTGATGGAGGTGGATTTTTCCCGTGAAGACGGGTTGGTAACGGTGAGCCAGGGTAAGGACGACTTTGCCATTCCCTATCTGGCCGAGATGCACGACCCGCTCTCGCTGATTCTGGCGGTGGGGAGGCTCAAACTCGAGGTGGGGGAGGTCGAAAAATTTGCGCTGGTCGGTGGCAGGGTTTATGTCGAACGCCTGCCCGACCAGACCCTCGAGGGGGACACTGCAGGCGAGAAGACCCCTCGCAATATGCGTGTCTACCGTCTGCGACCCGGTTTGAGCCTGCTTTACTTCGATGAAGACGGCTATCCGGTGCGCCTCACGCAGAAGGTAGGGGAGCACATTTTTGAGGCCGAGCTGACGCAGGTACAGCGCCTCGAGGCCGGACAACGACTACCGCCCATGCAGGGCCGCCAGGAACCGGCCCAACGTTCCAATGCTCAGCGCAACGGCCATCCCCGCATCGTGGCGGGAGAGCCGGGCAAACCCAGGGTGGTTGCCGGTGAACCCCCCAAAGAAAAAGAACGTGAAGGGGAGAGCCCCAGCCGCCGCCGTCGCCGCCGCAGACGGTATAGCTAGGGGGAGGCGATAGTTATGCTCAATAACCGACAGCAAGAAAAAGTTCCTGCCTCTTGTGCTTGATCGCTGTCTCTTGACCTAAAACCTTTTGACCTGCAACTTGCGACACGTGACCTTGTTTGTGCTGCTGAAGGGCCTTGTTTATGATCAAAACCCCAGAGCAAATCCGAGAGCACTTCAAAAGCCGCCGCCTGACGGTGGAGTATGGCGATGCACTCGAAACGGTGCGGCACATTCTGCACCAGATTGAACTCGAGGGCGATGTTGCTTTACAACGGATTAGTCAGGAAATAGACGGGCATCCGGTAGAGGAAATACCCAAGCGGGTCTGGCGGGAGGCTTACGAGAGCCTGGATGCCGACCTGCGCGATGCCCTCGAGACCGCCAAGGAACGCATAGAAACCTTCTACCGGCGTGAACCGATGGGGGGTTTTCTGGAGGCCGGGCCGGAAGGGGTGCTGGGCCAGCTGGTGCGCCCGCTGGATCGGGTGGGGGTGTATGTGCCCGGGGGGTCGGCCCCCCTGCTCTCCACTGTGCTCATGACGGCAGTTCCGGCCAAAGTTGCGGGGGTGGGCGAGATTGTGCTGGCTTCGCCGCCCAGGGTACACCCCGGCATTCTGGCTGCCGCCTGGGTTGCGGGGGCCGACCGCTTGTTCGGCATGGGCGGGGCGCAGGCCATTGCCGCACTGGCCTACGGTACCGAGACGGTGCCCCGGGTGGACAAAATCATGGGGCCGGGTAACCGCTACGTGGTGCTGGCCAAGCGCGAGGTGTATGGGGTGGTGGGGATGGAGGGCCTGCCGGGGCCTACCGAGACCCTCATTATTGCCGATGCCTCCGCCGACCCCAAGCTACTGGCCGCCGACCTTTTGGCCCAGGCCGAGCACGGCCCGGACTCGGAAGCCTGGTTGCTTTCGGCCTACCGCGAGCTATTGGAGCGGGTGATGGAGGAACTCGAGCGCCAGCTAGCCGACCTGCCCAGAGCCCCCATCGCTCGTCAGGCCCTGGAACGTAGCGGTCTGGTGCTGGTGGAGCATCTGGAGCAAGCCCTGGAACTGGCCAACCTATACGCCCCCGAGCACCTGTGCCTCTCCATTCACGACCCCCTGGCCGTCTTGGGAATGGTACGCAACGCCGGGGGTGTGTTCCTGGGAGAACATTCTTGCGAAGCACTTGGCGACTACATCGCAGGCCCCAGCCACGTGATGCCCACCTCTGGCACGGCCCGCTTTGGCGGCGGGCTTTCGCTGCGCGATTTTCTCAAGGTGATTCCGCTGGTGGGCCTTACCCAGGAAGCCGCCAGCAGGCTCTCGGTACTGGGAGCCCGCATGGCCCGCGAAGAGGGTCTGGAAGCCCATGCTCGGGCCCTGGATCGCAGAATGAAGGATTAGCTTGATTACGCACGTTGTATTTGTTGTTAGTAAGCTGTTACCCAGGTGTTCAGACACCTCTATAGCACCCACCAGACGGGCAAGGGGCGGGTTGACTTGGAGCCCCCTCTCTATGTCATAGGGAGAGACGGCGCGAGCCAAGGTGGGGCTGCTTCTGTTGGGGAAAGCAGCAAATATGGGCCTCGGTACAGTTGTTAACTCAACTGCTACGCTCGGCAACACTATTAACCGTGCTTGCCTACCAAGGTAGGGGTAGGGTTCTCAACCAAACAAAGGGCAGCGGACTTGTGGCCCGCTGCTACTTTGTTGTTTTTAGCTTTTGGCTTTTGGCTTACGGCCCGTTGTTTAATGCTCGGGCAAATAGACCCGCCCGCGCGCGGCAGCTACTGCCAGGTCTTGGCCGATTTCCTGACCTACTTTTTGATAGACGCTCATCCACTCGTCGTTGCTCATTTCTTTGTCCAGCACCAGCTTAAGCAGCAGATTGTAGGGGTGGTTGCCGCCGGCCAGGGAGAGGATGACATCGTTGAGGCCGATCATGTCCTTAAATTTGCGGATCATGCCCAGGGCGTCGAACTGTATTGTGGAGAGCGGTAGGAACTCGTCGGCCCCCCGGTACACCAGGCTGCTGACCTGCTCGAGTACGTTCATGGCTTTTTGGCGAAGGGCAGCTTCTTCCAGGGCCTTGCGGTGGGCCTCGAGGGCTTCCAATACCCTGGGTAATACCGGTTCAACCGGGGTACCCCCCAGAATGCGCTGGGCTCGCTCGTGCCAGCCTTCAAAGGCTTTGGAGACTTCAATCACGCTGGCGGCCATACCAGGGGAGGGGGGGCTGCCCTTGTCCAGTTGGCTGGCCACCTGGCGCAATACCCCACCCAATTCCCCCAGGCGGCTTTGTAGACGCTGTCCCTCGTCCAATAGGCCCATAACATCGGTCATTCCGTCCAAATCTTCCAATGATGTAATTACCATGTGGGTTCCCCCTAATGACTCACGAGACCGTGCAAACAAGCATGGGTACTCGAGCTACCCCAATTTACCCCAACCGCCAACCCCTGCCCCTGTGATATAACCCTGGGGTTATGGGTCTGGATGTATTGGCGATCGCCCCGCATCCCGATGACGGGGAATTGCGTTGTGGAGGTTTATTGAACCGCGCCAGGAACCTCCGGCAAAGCACCGGTATCCTCGATCTTACCCAGGGCGAGATGGGCTCCAAGGGAACTTTGTAAATACGCCTCCAGGAGGTATCGAGGCTTCCAGGCTACCTGGGCACGGCTATCGTGGCAACCTGTGCCTGGGCGAATCCTAAAAATCTATCTCGAGCTTGTACCGCCCGCTGCGGCCCTGCTGGTCGAGCTCGAGCTGGAAGCGTTCGGCGCCCCGCTGGTACACCGCCTCCAGCTTGGTGGCAGGGCTTTTGTACTCGAGGCGGGTGCGTACCCAGCCCCGGCTGGTGAGCCAGTTGTGGAAGAAGGCATAGACCTGCTCCAGGGGGTCGCGGGTTTCGAACTCGGCCTTGCTCGAGCCGCCCCGCTCCTCGCGCTTGAGGGCAATGCTGCCAGGGTAGGGTGGCAAACCCAGCCGCGCGTTGAGCACAAAGCCTGTAGGCTGCGGTGCGGGTACGGGCCGCACCGGTGGGGGTGGGGTGGGCTCGGGCCGCACGAACACACAGGCCGAGAACAGCAAGGGCAAAAGCCACAAAAGCATTCGCATAGCCCACCTAGCTTAAATGGCCCAGATGAGTAAATTGGGGTATGGGTATGAAAATCGGCTACCAAGCGCTGCTCGAGGCAGCCCTGGCCGAGATCGAGACCATCAAAGCCGAGGAAGCCAGGGCTTACCTGGGCGACCCCGACTGCGTGTTCGTGGATTTGCGCGATATCCGCGAGCTCAAGCGCGAGGGCAAGATTCCCGGGGCCTTCCACGCCCCACGGGGCATGCTGGAGTTCTGGGTAGACCCCGAAAGCCCTTACCACAAGCCCATCTTCGCTTCAGGCAAGAAGTTTATCTTCTACTGCGCGGGAGGCTGGCGCTCGGCCCTGGCGGCCCAGACGGTACAGCGGATGGGTCTGGAGCCTGTATGTCACATCGAGGGCGGTTTTGCCGAGTGGGTGCGGATAGGTGGAGCCGTAGAACGGCTGGAGGAGCGGTAAACGGGCGCTAAACTAAACCCCATGCCGACGCTGGCAGAGCTGTTTTCCCTGTTTGGTCAGAACGCCCCCGCCCTGGCCGTGGCGGGTATAACCCACGACTCGCGCTTGGTGCAACCCGGTTTTGTATTCGTGGCCATACCGGGTGTACCCCTGCCCAGCCGCCAGCCTTTTGATGGCCACGACTACATTCCCCAGGCCATCGAAAAAGGGGCAGTGGCGGTGGTGGGGATGCGTGAGCTGAACCTGGACGTACCCTACCTGCGGGTTTCCGATGCGCGGGCCGCCCTGGCCGACCTTTCGGCAGCCTTCTGGGGTTATCCAGCGCAAAAGTTGAGGCTGCTCGGCGTGACCGGCTCCAAGGGCAAGACCACCGTTGCGGTGCTGCTCCATCACCTGTTGCAATCGGCCGCTCCGCCGGTGGGTCGGCTCTCCACAGTGGGGGTCAGAATAGGGGATGAGGAGCTTTTTCTACCCGGCCACTTCACCACCCCCGAGGCCCCGCAGGTGCAGGAGATGTTGCAGCGCTTTGTGTCGGCAGGCTGCCAGCAGGCGGTGCTGGAGGTGAGCAGCCATGCGCTGGCTTTGGAGCGGGTGCGGGGGCTTTTGTACGAAGTGGGCATCTTTACCAACCTGTACGAAGACCACCTCGACCTGCACGGCAGCATGGAAAATTATTTCGCCGAGAAGAAGAAGCTTTTGGAGCGCTCGAGGTTTGCCATTGTGAATAGCGACAACCCCTGGACGCAAACCCTGGCCAAGCGCCCCCAGACCTGGACCTATGGCGCCCAGGGCGACTGGCGGCTACAGCACCTGGTGGAAAGTAGCAGCGGGCTGGGGTTTGAGGTCATCTCGCCCATCGGGTCGTTCCCGGTGCAGTTGCCCATGGTGGGGCGCTTCAACGCCGAGAACGCCCTGGCGGCCCTGGCCGCTGCGAGCCGGATGGGCCTCTCGGTGGCCCAACTCCAGGCTGGACTGGCCTGCTTTCCGGGTGTGCCGGGTCGGATGCAGCTACTCCAAAGCGAGCCCTTCCGAGTGGTGGTGGACTTTGCCCACACCGGGGCCAGCCTGGAAGCGGCCCTCCGAACCCTGCGCCCTACCACCCGAAACCGCCTGGTGGTGGTGATTGGGGCTGCCGGGAATCAGGATCCCACCCGGCGTACGGGCATCGGCCAGGTGGCCGGTCGGCTGGCCGACTTTGCCATCTTTACCGAAGAAGACCACCGCACCGAGCCCCTGGAGGCAATCCTGGAGACCATGGCCCGGGCTCACGGTGAACCCCGCCGCTACGCCCTGGTGTCCGACCGGCGCGAGGCCATCCGCTATGCGGTCTGGTTGGCCCAGCCTGGCGACACCCTGCTCTTTAGCGGCAAAGGCCACGAGCGGACGCTCGAGCGGGGCACCGAGATACTGCCCTGGAACGAGGTAGAGGAGGTGCGCCTGGCGCTGGAGGAACGCAAGATAAAAGCTGAAATATGAAGGCAAAAAACATGGGTTTGTCTGGCTCGAGAAGTTGTTGATTGGGCCTGAGGGTGTGCTTGGGGCATCACGAAAGCCCTCACCAAGCTCAAGTCCTTCACCGGGCCTAAGACGGGGTGAAGACTGGGTGACTTAGACTAGAGCCATGCAACGCGACGTGCTGGTTCGTTGGCTGGACGACTACCTCAAAATACGCGAGTTCAAAGATCCCTCGCTCAACGGCTTGCAGGTGGAGGGGAAAACCGAAGTGCGAAAAATTGGGGTCTCGGTGGACGCGGCCCAGGTGATCTTCGACCAGGCGGCAGAGGCCCAGGTAGACTTTCTGATTACCCATCATGGGCTTTTCTGGGGGCAGCCCTTTGCCATTGTGGGCTACCAGAAGAGGCGGCTGGAGCGGCTTTTTTCTGCAGGTATTAGCCTTTATACGGCCCATCTACCGCTCGACGCCCATCCCGAGGTGGGGAACAATGCGGTGCTGGCCCGCGAGCTGGGCTTGCAGGGGTTGGAGCCTTTCCCGCACCCCAGGTACGGCCCCATTGGCTTTGTGGGGCATTTTGCAACGGCAAAACCCCTGGCCGAGGTGATGGACCGCATCGGTGAGCTAACCGGAATGCAGCCGCTTCTGCACCAGGGGGGGCCGGATGAGATACGGCGGGTGGGGGTTGTCTCTGGGGGTGGGGCGGGCGACGTGGGCCTGGCCAATGCCCTCGGCTGCGACCTATACATCACCGGCGAGCCTTCGCACGCCCACTACCACGAACCCTTCGAACTGGGCCTCAGCGTGATTTATGCCGGCCACTACGATAGCGAGACCTTCGGGGTCAAGGCCCTGGCCGCCCGGCTGGAAGAGGAGTTTGGCCTGCCCTGGGTGTTTTTGGCCCACCCGACGGGGTTATGAAGATGGGTACTCTTATTGGGGAGGGTTGGTGAAGGGCCTCTTCCTTACTTTTGAAGGCCCCGAGGGTGCCGGAAAGTCTACCCAAGCGCAGCTTTTGGCTGACTGGTACAGGCAAAAAGGCCGTGAGGTTGTGCTAACTCGAGAACCGGGCGGTACCGAGTTGGGCACTGAGCTGCGCAAGTTGATTCTTACGAGACCCATGCAGCCAGAGACGGAATTCTTGCTGTATAGCGCTGACCGCGCCGAGCACGCCGTAACGGTCATACGTCCAGCCCTTGCCCGGGGGGCGGTGGTGCTTTGTGACCGCTGGCTAGACTCTTCGCTGGCTTATCAGGGGTATGGCCGGGGGCTTTCTTTGGACTGGCTCCGAGCCGTTTCTAGTGGTTTCTTAGGAGAGCTGAAGCCAAACCTTACGTTCCTCTTTAAGATTTCGCCCCGGCTTGGGCTTTGGCGGGCAAAACATCGGCGGGTGTCCAACGAACCTGATCGGTTTGAAGCCGAGGAACTGGCATTTCATCAAAAGGTTTTAGATGGCTTCCTGGAGCTTGCCCGGCAAGAAAGCGATCGGTTCGTTGTTTTGGATGTAGAGAAGCCATATGCTAACGAAGTTCAAGCAAAATTGCGCCGCTACCTGGAGGAAAGAGGAATGGCTTGACCCAGGTCTCATTCATCTTTGGGGCCTTGCGGTAAGGTAAAGGCGTGCTTCGCACCTTTTTATTCCTTTGGCTTCTGCTGGGTATGGCCCTGGCCCAGCCCCAGGTGCCGGTGTGGGGCTTCCGGGTGGTGAGTACCTACCCCCACGACCCCACCGCCTTTACCCAGGGGCTCATCTACCACAACGGCTTTTTGTATGAAGGCACCGGCCTTTACGGCCAGTCCAGCATCCGTAAGGTGGAGCTTAAGACCGGGCGGGTGCTGCAAAGCCGTTCGCTGGCCCAGAAATATTTCGGGGAGGGCATTACTTTGTTTCAGAACCGCTTTTACCAACTCACCTGGCAGAACCAGGAGGGTTTCATCTACGACCTGAACTTTAGTCCGGTGGGGCGCTTTACCTATCAGACCGAAGGCTGGGGCCTGACCCACGACGGGGCTCGGCTCATTATGTCGGATGGCTCCGCACAGCTCTTCTTTCTCAACCCGCGTACCCTGCGGCCCGAGCGTACCCTTACGGTACGGGTAGGGGGGCAGCCGGTGACGCGGCTCAACGAGCTCGAGTACATCCAGGGGCGCATCTGGGCCAATGTCTGGCAGACCAACCGCATTGCCATCATTAACCCCCAGAGCGGCAACGTGGAAGCCTGGCTCGACCTGACCGGCCTCGCCTTGCTGGCCCTGGCCCGCAACCCCGACCCCGACGCCGTGCTCAACGGCATCGCCTACGACAGCCAGAACCGCCGCGTGTTCGTGACCGGGAAACTCTGGCCCTTCTTGTTCGAGATTGAAGTTGTGCCCAACCCATGAACCGCTTCGGACGTATTCGCGGCTATGGCCTGGGGCTGATTGCCCTGGCGGTAGCCCTATCTACCACAGGCTATTTTTTGGCAGGCCAGATCCTCAACCGCCCAGCGCAACAACGCATGCCACTGGTAACCCGAACCGTGGTCAGCATCTCGAGCGCCAGAGGTTCCCTGGAACTACCGGTCTACAAAATAAGCAACCCCCGGCAACTCGAGGCCTTTGCCCGGCAAAACCTGAAAGCGAACCAGGGCATTCTGTATCGCTTTCCACAGGCTCGCGACGATGGCTGGACGGGCCTGGGCTTCAAAACCGCAGCGTCGGTGGCTTTTCTGGACAGCCAGGGGAAAATCCTGACTATTCTGGATGTCGAGCCCTGCCCGACACCCCTCCAGGGCAAAGGCTGTCGCAGTTACGATCCAGGGGTGGTCTACCGGCAAGCGCTCGAGGTGCCCCGGGGATGGTTTGCCCAGAACCAGGTGGAACCCGGCGCGCTGGTCAGCGTGAGACTGCCTGAGGGTAGCCAGTAGTTGTTACACGACTATTCGGGGGAAGCCCTCGGCAAATGCACGGTAGCTTAGCTCAACTAGACCGTTCTCGATAGAACTAAGACAACGACACCACCGGCTCGGTAGGAGGGCTGGCAAAGGTGCCGTAGAGTTCGGCCGCATTGAGGGAGAGGATGCGCTGGGCGGCCCATTCGGCTTCCTCGTTGGTGAGGTCGCCGTTGTAGACGGCTTGCTCCAGTACCTGCGCCACAATGCGCCGTCCCCAACGAGCCGCAATCCAGAACATTTCGGGGCTGTGGCGGGCGCTGGTGGAGAAGAGCACCTTGCTGATGGGTGCCAGGTGGGTAGCCTCATGCAGGGCGGTGCGCATGGCATGTACGCTTCCGGCGGGGATGGTGAGCCCCAGGTCCAGGTAAACGCCAGGGTAGCTGCTGGCCAGATAGCCTGCTTCCCGCACGTAGGGATAGCCATGTAGCAGGACGATTTTCAGCCCATGCAGTTCGGGGGCCTCCAGCACCGTGCGTAGCCCGAGGGGATTGGCCAGGCGCATATCCAGGGTGGGATCGCCATAGCCCGTGTGAAACTGCACTACCTTGCCTGTTTCGCTGGCTATCTTGAGGGCCATCCACAACATGGAATCCAGCAGGGGCTTGCTGGTGATGCGCGGGGTTTGACTGGAGGTCGGGCTGCGGCGCAATTCGCTGTAGGCCCGCTCGAGTTCGACCAGATTGTGCCGCCCGACATCCAGGCCGCTGCGATAGGCCACCACGCTCTTAAAGGCAGCCACCGAGGGAGCCAGCCCGCGCAGGTGGGCTTCAAAGGCCTGTAGGAGTCGGCTCGCGCTGTCGTGATGATCCAGCAATTTCTCCAGCTCGGTCTCGAGCTGCACAATCCGCCCTACCCCCAAGGCCAGGTGTGGGGCATAGGTCTCCGCATGCCACAGGTTTTCGCTGTCCTGGCTGTCCTCAATGAGCAGGTGAGAGATGTTGGCCTCGGCAAAGAGCCAGCGGGCCAGTTCGGGGTAGTTGTGCTGCCGACGAGCCTCCTCGAGGGCCTCCAGGCTGGGTTCACAGCCAAAAAACTCGGCCAGGTCGCGCAGGCTGCGACGAAAAAAAAGGCTGTCCCGCATAAAGGGGCGCATCTCGGGGCTTGGGTTCTGGGTGAAGTAGCGCTCGAGCGGTTCGGCCCGCCAGCGTTCCTCTTTGAACAACGAATACGCGTGGTGATCGTAAATGGGAATGCTGGTTAGGTGCATGCGCCCCCCAATTGCAGACGTCAGGCAGATTTACTATCAAAGACCCGCACTGCTCAAACGGCCGACGCTTGCTTGCATTTTATTGTATACCGTTGAAACTGAACAGCTTGGAGTTGATAAGAAATCCGTTTATTTCGTTCCCAATTTTCCTAACAATCGCCCAAAATGCTGCTCGAAAGAAAAGATCTTGCTAGAGATTCCTCTTCGGATGGGCACGGCCCGCCACCTGACCTCCCCCGCTGGGGGAGGAAAAGGGGGTTTTCCCCAAGGGGAAATGGAATGCAACAGGCAGTTTTTTTCGAGAAGGAATCCATCCCCATACGGCGGCCATCCTCAAGGGTCATTCTAAATGGGTATCTTTTCGCCTATAGTCGGTAAAGCCTGGCCTCGAGCCCCTTTTTGACCTGAGGCCACTCGTCGTCAATGATGGAGTAAACCGCCGTGTTGCGGATGACGCCGTTGGGATAAATCTGGTCTTTGCGCAGGATACCCTCGAAGGTGGCCCCCAGCTTTTCGATGGCTTTGCAGCTGCGGCTGTTGCGGGCATCGGCCCGAAACTGTACCCGGATGACTTTGAGTTGCTCGAAAGCATGGCAGAGGAGCAGATATTTGCTTTCGATATTGGTATAACCCCCTTGAAAAGGGGTGAAAATCCAGGTGGTGGTTTCCAGCGAGCGGTACTCAGGGTTGACCCGCACATAGCCGGTACGCCCCGCCATCTGGCCGCTGGCTTTGTCGAAGATGGCCCAATTGACTCGGTCTTTGGCCGAAAGCAGCGACCGGACGTAGTTTTGCATGGCCTCCAGGGTGGCTTCCCGAGGGGCATTGCTCAGGTACTGCACCATCTCCGCGTCGAAGTGCTCGAGCAGGGCGGGGGCGTGCTCCAGGCTCAGGGGCTCGAGTTTAATAAAGCGGCCCTCCAGTATAACGCTCTCGTGCCACATATAACCTAAAACTATCATTTTTGTGGTCTAAACTGGATGGCAAATGATTCGAGTCGGCATCCTCACCATATCCGACCGCGAGGCCCGTGGCGAGGTCGAAGACCGCGCCTACGCGGTGATGCGCGAAACCCTAGCCTTTGGCCCCTACGAAATTACCAACTATGAGATTATCCCCGACGAGCCTGCCCAGATCAAGCGCATGCTGCGCTTGTGGACAGACCGGGACGGCCTGGATTTGATCCTGACTAGCGGCAGCATCCGCCTGAGCAGCCGCGACCACGTGCCCGAGGCCACCCGCGACATGCTGGAAAAAGAAGCTCCGGGCATTGCCGAACTCATCCGTATGGAGACCTACAAAAGAAACCCCTTGGCTGCTCTTTCCAGAGGGGTGGCCGGTGTGCGGGGCAAAACCCTGATCGTTAACTTGCCGGGTGGCCCCCAGGGGTGCAAGGATTCGCTCGAGGTCATCCTGCCCCTGATCCCCGAGGCCGTGCAGCGTATCACCGGTCGTCCGGTGGCCCGGCTGGACAATGCCCTTTCCTTCGACTGAGCTTTTCAAAAAACCATCCACTCCCCGCAAGGGGAGTTTTTATATGCGCTATCTCTCCTTATCAAGCCCCAAAAGACCTGCGTGTATGGCCCCAAAACAAAAAGGGTAGCAAGATCCGTAACGCTCTACGGTTTGCAAACAGCCTCAGGGCGACAGCAAAGATGATAGGCTTCCTCTTGATTGCCTATGCATTTTGAAGAAATGCTCACCCTGCTTGTGCATAAAGGTGCCTCGGACATCCACCTGCATGCTGGAATGCCGGTGCTGGCCCGTATCGGGGGCGAACTCAGAACCATCACCCAGAGTGCCATCACCCCGGAGTTCACCACCAGCCTGGTCGAGAAACTGTGTACACCCCAACAACAAGCCCGCCTGCACACCTTTCGTCAGGTGGATGTGGCTTATAGCCTGCCGGGCCTGACCCGGCTACGGGTGAACCTCTTTTACCAGCGGGGTTCTATCAGTGCGGTGCTGCATACCCTGAGCAGCGAGGACAAAGACCTCAGCAAGGTGAGCCTGGACGCGGCGTACCTCGAGTTCTTCCGCGACCAGCGCCGGGGCCTGGTGCTGGTCACGGGGCCCATAGGTGCCGGCAAATCCACTACCCTGGCCCGTCTGGTAGACGAGATTAATACCCACCACACCCGTGTCATCGTCACCGTCGAGGACCCCATCGAATACCTGCACCGCCCCAAGCGCTCGGCTGTGATCCAGCGCGAAATTGGTTCCGATGCGGTTTCCTACGAAAAAGCCCTGCTGGCTGCCATGCGCCAGAATGCCGATGTGATTGTGATAGGCGAGATCCGCGACCCGGCCACTGCCTCGGCGGTGCTCAATGCGGTCTATACCGGCCACCTGGTGCTCTCGACCTTTGTGTCCAGCGACAGCAGCAGCGTGCTGAACCGGATGCTCGAGCTCTTCAGCCAGGGAGAGCGCAACATCAACCGGGTGCTGCTGGCCGAAAGCCTCCTGGGCATCATCCACCAACGCCTGGTACCCACCACCGATGGCGAGCGGGTGCCCGTGACCGAGGTCATCACCATGACCCCCCGGATCCGCGAGGCCCTCAAGCAGCCCAGCCAGACCGACCGCCTGCGCGAGGTTTTGCGCGAACAGGGCCTGGAAGGCTACCAGAGCTTCGACGAAAACCTGCTCTCCCTGTACAACAAGGGCCGGGTGGACTACCAGACGGCCCGCCTGTATGCTCAGAACCCCACCCAGTTTGAACTCGCCATCCTGCGCCAGTCCGATAATCAGGGCTTTGGGGACTGGGCCGACGAATAATGCGGAAATACGGGGGTCTTTGCCCACCTTTGGTTCCGAGCCGGCGAACCGCAGCCATGTACGGTATCTGCTCTAAACGATAAAGTACAGACATGACGCCACACATCTCCGCTCCGTCCGGTGCCATTGCCGAAGCCATCCTGCTGCCGGGAGACCCCTTGCGGGCCAAGTACATTGCCGAGAACTTTCTGGAAAATCCAGTGCTCTATAACCAGGTACGCAACATGTTTGGCTATACCGGAACCTACAAGGGAAAACGGGTTAGCGTACAGGGCACCGGAATGGGCATCCCCTCGGCCAGCATCTACATCCACGAGCTCATTCAGTTTTATGGTTGCAAGACCCTCATTCGGGTAGGTACGGCGGGGGCCATTACGGAGCACCTCAGACTGCGGGATCTGGTTATAGCCCAGGCGGCCAGCACCGATTCCTCCATCAACAACCTGCGCTTTGCCGGTCAGAACTATGCCCCCATTGCCGACTTTGAGCTCATGCGGCGAGCCTACGACCATGCAAAAGCCAGGGGGATGTCGGTGCGGGTGGGCAATGTGCTTTCGACCGACACCTTCTATCACGACCAGCCCGACGCTTACAAAATCTGGGCGCAATTTGGGGTGCTGGCGGTTGAAATGGAGGCCGCAGGGCTTTACACCCTGGCGGCCAAGTTTGCGGTGCAAGCTTTGTGTATCCTGACCATCAGCGACCATCTGATTACCCGTGAGAAAACAACGCCACAAGAAAGACAGGAGACCTTCAATCAGATGGTCGAGGTGGCTCTCGAGACCATCTGATTTTTTGCCAGAATATTCCCAACCTGTATAATCAAACCCCATGCCTGCGTTTTTATGCGCATCAGGCATTCCCGGAGGCAACCTGTGGTTGAAGCAATAAAGCCAGTTTCCAGCCTGAAAGGCCGCGATTTTCTCTCGAATCTCGACCTGTCGCCGGCTGAATACCGCGCAGTGCTCGATACGGCCCATGCCATGAAGCGGGGAGCGTTCAAGGGGTTGCGGCCCCTCGAGGGCCAGACCTTAGCCATGATCTTCGAAAAGCCCAGCCTGCGCACCCGAACCACCTTCGAGGTGGCCATGAACCAGCTGGGGGGTCACGCGGTCAACCTGACCAACGCCGAAATTGGCCTGGGTACCCGCGAGCCGGTGCGCGATATTGCCCTGAACTTGGAACGCTGGGTGGAGGGCATTATGGCCCGGGTCTATCTGCACTCCACCCTCGAGGAGCTGGCCCGATACTCCTCCAAGCCCGTCATCAACGGTCTTTCCGACCTGCTGCACCCTGTACAACTGCTGGCCGACTACCAGACCATCGAGGAAACCTTCCCGGATACGCGGGGGCTCAAGGTGGCCTACATCGGCGATGGCAACAACATGGCCAACGCCCATATCCAGTGTGCGGTGCTGTCGGGGGTCAAGCTCACCATCGCGACCCCGCGCGGCTATGAGCCCAACGCGATTATCTACATGGAGGCCCTCAAGCTAGGAGCCGATATCACCCTGACCCACGACCCCCGCGCTGCTGCCGAAGGGGCCCAGGTGCTTTACACCGACGTCTGGGTCTCGATGGGCCAGGAGGCCGAGGCCAGCCAGAAGCGCAAAATCAAAGACTTCGCCGGTTTTCAAGTGAACCCGGCCATGCTCGACCTGATTGACCCCGATGGCATCTTCTTGCACTGCCTGCCTGCTCACTACGGCGAGGAGGTGGTGGAGGAGGCCACCCTGCACAAGAAATCGCGCGTCTTCGATCAGGCCGAAAACCGCCTGCACGCGCAGAAAGCGCTGCTTTACCATTTGCTAAGCTAGAGAGGTGGGTCTTTTCGAACTCTGTTCGCAAGCTGGTCGGTTAGCCGCGAAAAGAATCGCCCCTGGCGGTGGTTTTTCGCCTGAGAGCCATGCTCTTGGAACTGGGTGTAAACCCCGATGAGCCCCCCTGCCTTCGAAAGTCGGCTGGCCCTTCGATAAGGGCGGGGTTCGCGGTTGACCTGAAACCTGAGGCATACGTCAAGTTGAACATTTCACATAGCTGACTTTTGGCGGGAAAGAACATGAAAAAACCCACCGTGTTTATTGATGGCGAAGCGGGCACCACCGGCCTACAGATTCGGGCGCGCTTGCAGCGCCGCGGCGATATCGAACTGGTTTCCATTGACCCTGCTAAGCGCAAGGATGAGTCTGAGCGCAAGCGGCTATTAAACGCGGTGGATGTGGCCATCCTCTGCTTGCACGACGACCTGGCCAAAGCCGCGGTGGGGATGCTGGAGAACCCCGAGACCCGCATTCTGGACGCGAGTTCGGCCCACCGGGTGGACGAGGGCTGGGTGTATGGGTTTCCGGAGCTAACCCCTGCGCAACCCGAACATATTCGCCGGGCTCGCCTGGTTTCCAACCCCGGCTGCTACCCCACCGGCGTGATTGCCCTGTTGCGGCCCCTGATAGACGCTGGGCTGTTGCCCAGGCGCTTTGCGGCCTCGGTGAATGCCATCTCGGGGTACTCGGGGGGTGGGCGGCAACTGATAGAAGCCATGGAAGGAAGGGGAGAGCACCGGCTGGCCGGCGACTACCGGGCCTATGGCCTCGAGCTGACCCACAAACACATCCCCGAGATGACCCTCTACTCGGGCCTCGAGCACCCCCCCATCTTCACACCGGCAGTGGGGCGCTTTCGGCAGGGCATGCTGGACTTTATCCCCATCCACCTTTGGGCCCTGCCCCAAAAAGTCAGCGGGGCCGAGCTGCATGAGGCCCTGGTTGAGCGCTACCGCGGTCAGCGCTTTGTGCGGGTGATGCCTTTGGAGACCTACGGGGCGCACCACCCGGTACTGGACCCCCAGGCCCTCAACGGTACCAACCTGCTCGAGCTCTTCGTCTTCGAGAACCCCGCGCGCGAGCAGGCCCTCCTGGTAGCTCGATTCGATAACCTGGGCAAGGGCGCTTCGGGGGCCGCGGTGCAGAACCTCGACCTGATGCTGGGCCTGGAGGGCCCCTACACCTACGAGTATTTTGGATATTGACGATGCAGACCGTTACGCTGTACCTCGACTACCTGTGCCCCTTCGCCTGGCGGGGCCTCGAGCTGATTCATGTGGTGGCCCCCCAAATGGGCCTGGAGCTGGAGCTGCGGCACTACAGCTTGGAGCAGGGCAACCACCCGGAAAACCAGGGTCTGCCGCAGAGCGCCCCGGTCTGGAAGCTGGCCGAGCAGCCGCTGGAGGGCCCCAAGTCCCTGCGGGCCTTTCTGGCCTCGCATGCGGCCCGTCAACAGGGGAAGTCGGCCCACCTGCGCTTTGCCCTCGAGCTGTTTCGGCTGCGCCACCAGGATCGGCGGTCACTGGGCGACGACCAAACCTTTGTGGAGGCCGTAGACCGGGCCGGCCTGGATCTGGAGCGCTTCATGGCCGACCTGGAAGACGAGGAAAACCGGCGGCTCGAGCTCGCCCGCGACCTGGAGCAGGCCGGGGAGCTGGGGGTATTCGGCACGCCCACCTTTGTGCTGCCTTCGGGCGACGCAGCCTATTTTCGCTTTAGCGAACTCACCACCGAGCCCGAGCTGGCTGTACCCCTGTGGGAGCTTTTTACCGCCGTGCTGCACAACGGGGCCCACATCGAGACCATCAAGCGGCCCCGCAAATAGCTTTCGCGGTCTGCTCAATATTTTACTGCAGGAATTGGTAGCAAAAACCAAGCTGGGCACGTTTTTTGCGCCAATTTCGGATTCAATGAGATGAACCGGCGGTTACCGCTGAGCCTGGGGTGGTGGAGGAGGCCGTGGTATCAAGTATCTCCACGATAGCTTTGTGACATGCGTACTCACCAGGAGATTGGGCAACTGCGCCTCGAGCAGCAACCCAACACTCTCCGCGTTGTCGTCTCGCGCATCTTCCGGATGTGGCGCAACATAAGTACAACAACGTTAGGAATTTGCTCTACCCGAAAAGGGGAGCCCATAAGCTGCGCCGCTTTAAAGACCGGCCACTTCTTTCACCGAGACCGTCACCACAAAAATCTAATGTGGGCGCACTTAGACCTCACGGAATTTCGCCTCATCCAAACCAGCGCCCACTTTCAAGCCCGGCTGGGTCGACCCTCTCGGAGCGTGGTGAATAGAGCTATGCGGTGGAGACACAAAGCCAGATCATCCTGAGAGTGGTCTCGAGCAGCGGCTTCTTCTATGTATCAATGCTCAAACGCAGGTTTCGCGCTCATGTTAAGTGCGGGGGCTACCTGATTCTGGTGGACTGTGGGTTTGATGGACGGGTTTAGGGCCGCCTGGCCCGATACCGTCGTTTCGGTGTGGAGGGAATTTGAGGGCGACGAACCGTGGGGCCGGGCTAAGCGGGTAGTCCGGGCGAGCCAGAAGACCAGGCAGCAGAGCAGCAGGAATTAGAATATCTTCAAAAGATATTAACCAAGCTCTAAGCCCTAAAGGCAATATCCAGGAAGAATTAGACGATAAATATCATGTATACACGAGCAAAAGTTACGAGCTATCTTGTTTTTACCCAGTTGCAGCGTTTGCTGCGTTTTATTCGAATCAGCACGATGGGATTGCTGGCTGCTGGGTTTATGCTTGGTACAGCTGCATGCAAAGCCCCAAACCCTGAAGCGCCTCCAATAGCCCCCGAGCCGCTGACCGAGCCTGCCGATCCCAGGCTCTCCCCTATAACCCCCTTCAGCCGCTTGCTACCTGCAGGCGCCAACTCCATCACCTTTAGTGTCACTACCCAAGAACCCGCGCTGGTTCGCGCCGATACCAGCGATAAACCCTTTGCTGAAATGAGCCTTTCCGCCAGCTACAGCGATGGCCTTACCCATCGCTTCACGGTGGCGTTACAACCCGACCAACCCCACCGCTTTTTCGTGAAGGCGGCTCCTCGAAGTAATCCGACCCAGCCCTACGCGCTAACCCGTCAGGTAAACTACCGGGTGCTACAGCCCTACAACCCTCCCTATCCGCGACTATTTACGTTATGGTGGCCCAGATGGGGCAACTGGAGTGAACTGACGCTCGAAAAGCTCTTGAAACTCAGTGTGTTTATTCTGAATATCCACCCGGGTGAGGGCCGGGTGCCTTTCGACACCAGGGTGCTGACCGAGGCCCGTAAACGCAATCCCCACCTCAAGCTGCTTACCCAGTACTTCAGCACCTATGGTTGTACCCAGAGCATGTGTGCAGCCCTCGAGGCTGCCGATAATGATCCCAGCGATCCCCAACTCTACCGTAAGGTCTTCGTGCGAACCGCCAGCGGTAAAATCGCCTATGCCTTTGGTGACTATCCGGTCTTTAACCTAGCCAATCCGGCCACCGTAGACTTGCTGGTGCAGCTGCACTACCGGGTCTGGCGCGAAGATTTGCTGCTGTTTGATGGGGCTTTCATGGATAGCACCTGGCGCGGCTTCAGCTATGTATACGGGCCCTACATGCCGGATAAAGACCTGCTCGATCTCGACCTCGATGGGCGTGCGGATCCCGTACAAGAACGCGACCGGGCCTTTGAGATGGGCCGCATTGAGTTTCTACAAAAGCTGCGCGCAGTTATGCCCAACGCTATATTGACGGCCAATTCCGTTGCTGGTTACCCGGACCGCTTTCATCTCAACGGAAATACCGGCCCCTTGCGCGACCGCCAGGGTAAGGCTTATTCCTACCTCGAGAGCATAGATGGCATGGAATTTGAAACTGACCTCGAGGCCCTCAGCCAGGGCGAGTATTGGCTCAGCTTTGAAGAGTTCGTGCAGCGCTACCGGGCCTGGTGTCGGGATACCGGCTGCTTTACGCTGGTGCCCAATAAAATTGTCGCCGACGAATCACCTAATTCTGATAAAGCTTACCAGACCCTGCAGGCCATGCGCTTTGGATTGGCTGCTGCGCTAATGTCTGGGGGTAGCTTCCTGCACGGGGGCTGGAAATACTACACCTACTTCGATGAATATGACATCAATTTGGGTTATCCAAGGACAGCCGGAGCACCCATTGCCTCCGGCTCGCCGGTGTGGCGACGAGATTTTGACAACGGCATCGCCTTGCTCAACTCGAGCAAAACCCAAACCATCACCGTAGACTTAGGCGGTACCTTCAAAGCCCTTCAAGGCACCCAGGATCCTGGCGTGAATAATGGGGCTACCGTGACCAGAATAACGATTCCACCACTGGACGGAAGGATTTTGCTCAAGTAGTCTCAAAATAGATACCATCGGTCAGCGCCATGACCAAGGCGATCTCGAGGGGTTTGCGCCTGTTTGTGAATCCAACAGAGTCTGCGTACAGAAAATGTAATCCTGGGTCAGATGGCCCGACATGAGAAGGCCTGTAGGAAGTTCGCGACCACTTATAGCGGATTCAAAAAAGACAGTTTACAAAGGCTTTGTTGCATAAATAGGTATCCGTCCTCCAGGTTCGTAAGTTCAGGCTGATACTTTGAAGCTGTCCGGCATCCCCACAGCGCTCATGGTGTTTAGGGTTTTCGCTCCCAGCTTCATTTCGACGATCTGGTTTTGTAAAAGACGATTTGAGAGTTGATGGCCAATGATTCGTTTGTAGCGAAACATAGCGGTTTCAGCCTTAGTTCGCTGATCATAGCCCGATTTCTTCTTCCATTGCTTTCTACCGACTTTACGGATGCGTCTGAGGTTTTGGTCTCGATCCAGCTTTTCGGCTTTAGCGTTACCATGCTGCCAGATTCGGGCTCCCTTTCGCGGTGGGATGGTGGCTTTAGCCTTGCGCCGAGCAATCGCTTGGTAACTGCCCCCTCGGTCATATCCCCCATCGGCACAGACCTGCTCAACTTCAATCTCTGGCTCGATATTCTCCAACAGGATTGGCATCATCTGATCGTCACTGATGGAGTTTTGGTGTCTATAGCCAGGTGTAACTTGCGCCAGGTTCGCCGTTTACTCACTCCATGTTGCCTGACCTTCCACTCGCCCTCCCCATAGACTTTCAACCCCGTCGAATCCACCGCAATCGTCCGTTTGCCAGAAAGTTCTTGGGCATGGACTTCCATTTTCACCGATAAACCTGCCCTACGACGGCTCAGGATGCTGTAATCCTGCACCTTATAGTGGTCTTTGCTTGTTTTCTTCATCAGTTGTCAAGCTACCACGGGGTGCGTAGCTCTTTATTTTTGCAACAACGCCGATTTATAGGCACTATTTGGTGCGTAATGGACAACTGGGCTTGCAAGTTCTATAAAATCGATATGAGCCTCGAGCGCCCCAACTCCATCGCCAATGTATTGAGTCGTCGTTGTCCTTCAAACCAAGTCCTGGACATGGTGGCCGACAAATGGAGTGTACTCGTCATCTATACCCTCAAACGGGGAACCTTGCGGCACGGTGAGCTGTTCCACCTGATCGAGGGAATTTCGCAAAAAATGCTTACTCAAACCCTGCGGAATCTTCAGAAAAATGGTCTTATCACCCGCAAAGTGTATGCAGCAGTACCACCACACACCGAATATACCCTCACCCCTCTGGGCTATAGCCTGCATGAGGTGTTGGCACCGCTGTGCCGCTGGGCGGAGCATAATTGGGCGAGTGTGGTTGAAGCAAGGGAGTTATATGTTTTAGAAGGGGATGGGAGTCCCACATGAGCAACCCCGAACTCCGCAGCCAACTGGTAAACCTGCTCACCCTCCGGCAAGCCCACGCCGACTTCGAGGACGCGGTAGCGGATTTTCCCGAGGAGCACATCAACACCCGACCTCCCGGATGCCCCTACACCTTCTGGCACCTGGTCGAGCACCTGCGCCTGGCCCAGAAAGACATTCTGGACTACATTGCTTCTGATCAATACCGCTGGCCCCACTTTCCCGACGACTACTGGCCCCATGCCCAGGCCACAACCGATCTTGCAGGCTGGAATGCAAGTGTCCGGCAGTTCATGGCCGACCGGCAAGCACTGGTCGAAATCGTGCAGAATCCGGCTATGGACCTGTTTGCACCGTTGCCGAACAGCGGCCAGTATCGGCACAACATTCTGCGCGAAATTCACATCATCGCTGCTCACAACGCCTACCATACCGGCGAACTTGTTGTGCTGCGCCGGGTCATGGGCACCTGGCGTTCTTAAGGGTGAACCTTGGCTTTTGGATCTACTCGAGCCCGCTCACCAGCCGCGCTATGGCAAACGCTACCCCTGCTGCCAGGCCACCTACCAGGGCCGTCTGCCAGGCGCCTTTGAACATACTGATGCCGGTAAAGCGAGCCTTGACCGCCCCGAACACTGCCAGCGCCACCAGGGTTACTGCCACGCTCCACAAGAGCGCACTCGACATCGGAAGCCGAAGTGCATACGGTATCAGCGGAATGGCTCCCCCCACAATGTACGCGCCGCCAATGGTGAGCGCACTGCTCAAGGCCCTTTTGGGATTGGGTTTTTCCAGGCCCAGTTCCTCTTTCATCATGAAATCCACCCAGGCCTGGGGTTTGGCCGTGACGGCCCGGGTGGCTTGTTCCAGGGGCTCACCTTCCAGCCCGTATCTTCTGAACACTGCTCGCACTTCCTCGGTTTCGCTCTCGGGCAGCTCTCGCACTTCGCGCCACTCGCGCTCGAGCTCGGCTTTGTAGTGGTCTGACTCACTGCGGGCTGCCAGAAAACCGCCCAACCCCATAGCAATGGAGCCCGCGGCTACCTCGGCGATGCCGGCAATCAAGACCACAAAACTATTATCCACTGCGCCCGATAGCCCGGCTGCCAGCGCAAACGGCACCGTGAGCCCGTCGGACATGCCGATCACCACATCCCGGATGGTCTCGGAGCCGGTGAAGTGTTGTTCGATATGGGTTCGGGCATACATAAAGTACCTCCTGCCTCAAGGGTATCACTCCAGGGGCGGGAAAAAGACCTTCTTATCGCGTCCTTCACAGACGTTGCCGCCCGGATGGGCGGCAACTGTTCTGTCTGGGACAAAGGACTTCTAACCCTGGGAGGTTCGATCTTTGTGAAGAGCGCTCTAAGTGCACCGGTAACTTGTTTTGCGGTACGTTTTGAAGCACATTGATTGCCCATAGTTGCGATGTGCGGCTTATTGAAGGGGATAGTAGTGCATACCGATTTCCTGGTTACCTGACCACTAAGCAGTATCAGAACGAAAAGAACCACCCCAGGAGAGCCGGGGTGGTTGCAGCCAAGGCGTTTTACTGCACGGTCTGGCCGTTGCAAGGCGTTTTACTGCGCGGTCTGGCCGTTGCAAGGCGTTTTACTGCACGGTCTGGCTGTTGAGGGTTACGGTGAACTGACCACAAGCGCTGAACTCGATGCGCAGGGTTGATTTTTCGTTTGCCGGATTGGTGTAGACATACTCCTTGGCCCCACGGTCGAAATTCATTAGCCGACCTAAAGGATTCTGACAAACCGAGCGGTTCCAGTGCAGGGTAGGGTCGGTGTACCAAACGAGATTGCGGGTGTTGCCGTTTCGGGTCCAGGTTGCACTGCCGGGGCTGGCCTTGTCCACGGTGATGGTGCCGGCATTCCAGGGGTTGCTGTCGCCGTCGTTGTCGGGGGCGTAGGTCTTGCTGACATTGAAGACCAGTGAGCCGGTATAGGTGTTATTAAGAGCCGTCTTGGTTACGCTGTGGGTGTAGTTCTTGCTGATTTTGAACAAGGTAGCATCTTGCTTATCCATCGAGTAGCTGCCGTTCAGGTTGCGTTCTACCGAAAGGCTGCTGCTGCTGACCCGCGATCGGAAACTGTTGAAGATGACGCTGTAGCCGCTGTAGGGCTGGTTGTCGTTGGTATCCTGGAGCTGGATGGAGCCATTCAGGCTATAGCTGGTTCCACCGGGGCCGGTATAGCTGCAATCGTAGGTGGTGGTGGCATCAGCCGGCACGCCGTCATCGTCGGCATCGGTTGGTGAAACGGGGGTGGTGCTGAGGGTGCAGTTTCCACTGCCGGATGGCGGCAGGTGCAGAACGCCCACCGCGCGCAAAATCAGGCTAATGCGACGGGGCAGGCCCCAGGCTTGGGCTTGGGCTTCCAGACTATCCACCCCACCCTGGGTGTTCAAGGCGCCGGCGCTAGCATCCCCCAGCATGGCACCGGTAAGCTGCAGGTCGCCCTGGGCTGCTTCGGAGAGGGCCTGGGCATCGGCCTGGGTCAGGGAGTCCTGGGTTTGGGGCTGGGTTCCGCAGGCGGCAAGCACGCCCGCCAGGGCGAGTCCGGCCAAGTTGCGCAGGATAGGATTCATAGTTTTACCTCCTGCTTTAGAGAATGCTCCGTCAAGCTGAAGGGGATGCGGGGTGAATGCTTAACCGAAGCTGAAGGAAAGGTTACATGGGGGGCTGCTTGAGGGAAATGTGGGATGATGGGGTACTCGAGATTCTAAAGTATCCCTAAGCTAATCAACCAAGGTGATCCGATGGCAACCCAACCTAAAAAGAAAAAGAAAACTGCATCCAGGTACGGTGCTCAACCCAAGCCCTCGCCCATGCTCTGGTTCTGGGGAGGGGTGGGTGTCTTGGGGGTGTTGCTTGGGGGTTTTTTTTGGTGGCAGGGACAACAGTCGGCAGCCGGTTTTGACGCGCTGGTTGACCAGGGCAAGCCGGGTTTACAGGCTCGAGTGGTCACACATACCGATGCCGGGCGGGGCCATATCAATATAGGCTCACCAGTGCAGTATGCCATCGACCCTCCTACCTCCGGGGTGCACTGGCCCAACTGGACAAACCCTGGTTTTTACCAACGTCCTGAACCCAAGGAAAAGCTGGTGCATGCATTGGAGCACGGTAATGTGGTGATCTACTACGACCAACCCCCTACCGAGGCCTTGAACCAGATTCGCAACTGGCAGCGCCTATTTACCGGCCAGTGGGATGGGCTGGTGGTGGTACCCAGACAAGGGCTAGGTCAGGCCCTCGAGCTCACTGCCTGGAACAGGCTGTTGCGCTTGGAGACTTGGGATGCCGCGTTGGCGGCGGCTTTTATAGATGCCTACCGGGGACGGGGGCCGGAAAACCCGGTTCGCTAGATAACCTGGAGGTGCTGGGGTGGCTCGTGTGCTGCTGGTCGATGATGACCCGGTGATCCGCGAGGTATTAGGTGTTTACCTACGCCAGGAAGGCTACGAGGTGGTAGAGGCCCTAGACGGGCTAGAAGCACTGGCGAAGATCCCCCAGGCCAGCCTGGTGGTGCTCGACCTGATGCTGCCCCGGCTTTCGGGCTGGGAGGTGGCCCGCGAACTCCGACGCGACTACCCCGAGCTGCCCGTTTTGATGCTCACCGCCAAGGGGGAAGAGGAAGAGCGCATCCGAGGGCTTGACCTGGGGGCCGACGACTACGTGGTCAAGCCCTTCAGCCCGCGCGAGGTGGTAGCTCGAGTGCGGGCTTTGCTGCGCCGCAGCGGGCTGAAGGCCGAACTGGCCTTCGGCGAGTTGGTGATCCGACCCCGCGAGCGTGAAGCCTACCTGGCCGGAGAACCCCTGGCGCTCTCGAAGCTCGAGTTCGACCTACTCCTGACCCTAGCCCAGCACCCCGGGTTGGTGTGGAGCCGCGAGCGCCTGTTGGAGCGGGTCTGGGGAAGCGACTTCCCCGGGGTGGATCGGGTAGTGGATGTGCATATCGCCGGGCTGCGCAAAAAGCTGGGCGAGGACGGCGACAACCCCCGCTACATCGAGACGGTGCGCGGGGTGGGCTACCGCTTCCGGGAGGAGTGATGTTCACACGGCTATTCCTGACCCACCTGCTGGCGGCCTTGGTGGCGGTGGTGGCGCTGCTGGGCTTCGCGGAGTGGCTGGCCCCGCGCTTTTACCAAAAGCACATCGAGCAAATGGCGGCAGCCATCGGGCCACAAGGCCCCGACCTCCACGCCGACCTCGAGCAGGGCCTGCGCTCGACCCTCACCACCGCCTGGCTGGCCTCGCTGCCGCTGGCCGGGTTGCTGGCGGCGGGCACGGCCTGGGTGGTCTCGAGGCGGGTCAGCCGGAGCGTGCGGCTGCTGGCCCGCGGCAGCCGGGAGATCGCCCAGGGGCATTACCGCAACCGCCTGAAGGTTCAGGGGCGCGACGAGCTGGCCTGGCTGGCCCAGGATTTCAACCGCATGGCCGAGGCACTGGAGAAGGTCGAACACAGCCGCATCGAACTCATCGGCTCGGTGGCACACGAGCTGCGCACCCCCCTGGCCGGGCTGCAGGGCTACGCCGAGGCCCTGGCCGACGGGGTGCTACCGCCCGAGCAGGCTGCCCACCGCATCGCCCACGAGGTGCGGGCCATGCGCCGCCTAGTCGAGGACCTCTCGCTGGTCTCGAGGGTGGAAGCTGGTGCGGTAGAGATCCGCCCCCAGCCTCTCGATCCCGCCGAGGCCCTCAGGCAGGCCGCGGAGCGCTTCGAGCTGGTCTTTGCCGAGCAGGGGGTGGCTTTGCGCCTGGACGTGCCCCCACGTCTGCCCCCGGTGTGGGCCGACCTCGAGCGCCTGCAACAGGTGCTTTCCAACCTGCTCGCCAACGCCCTGCGCCACACCCCGTCCGGCGGGGAGGTGGTGCTCAAGGCCGGGCTAGTGCCCAGCGGGGTGTGCTTCAGCGTGCGCGACACCGGCCCGGGCATACCCCCTGAGCACCAGGCGCGGGTCTTTGAGCGCTTCTACCGCGTGGACTCGGCCCGCAGCCGGCAGGACGGCGGAAGCGGGGTAGGCCTGACCATCGCCAAGGGCCTGGTCGAGGCTATGGGGGGAACGATGGGCCTGAGGAGCGAGGCCGGGCGCGGCAGCACCTTCTGGTTTACGCTGCCCCAGCCCCCTCACCCTGAGGCCCCTTAGAGCGTTATAAAGGGCTCGAGCCGCCCCGGCTTCTCCAGGTTATCTAGCGAACCGGGTTCTCCGGCCCCAGCCCCAGGTTGCTCAGCACCGCCCCGTCACGGCCTTCAACCTGCTGATCAATCCGTACATTCCCACCTCCGCCGGGCCCGCAGCGGGCGCCTGTGTCCGCTAACTAGCAAACCCGTGACCTATTTTTGTGATTTATACCAGATTCGGTTAGTTCGGCGCCGGATGGCGGCGAACTAACAGGGCCGAAGTTATCCGCGTTGCGGAGGGCGATACCGCCCCTTGGAAGTTATCCGCGTAGCGGAGGGCGTAAGCCCCTTTGGAAGTTATCCGCGTAGCGGAGGGCGTAAGCCCCTTTGGAAGTTATCCGCGTAGCGGAGGGCGTAAGCCCCTTTGGAAGGCAGACGCTTTCTTCGCCGACTGTTCGGGAGGGGTGTGCTCTAGGATTCAAAAAGATAGCCTCTGGGGGATCTTTGGTTTGGATGATTATCTTTTTGAATCCGGTATTAGGAGTGGATATGCTATAGTCAGAATGTACATGGTTATCTGCATTTTAGCGAATCGGCAACGGGCGTTATAAGCCGCCTGCGGGCGGGAAAAGGAGGACCGGCATGCGCAAGACCGTGGCTTCGCTGCTTATGACCCTCGACGGGGTAGTGGAGTCCCTCAACCTCTGGATCTTCGACTTCGGCAGCCCCACCCTGGGCTCCGGCGTGGTGCTACTGAGCTACGCGCAGGCAGGGGGCCGGCCGTGAGCGCGATGGATTGGAAGCTCGAGGTGGTCCAGATTCCCGTCTCCGACATCGACCGTGCCAAGCACTTCTACGCCGAGCAGTGCGGCTTCGCCGTAGACCTCGACGCACAGGTCAGCGACTCCGTGCGCGTCGTGCAGCTGACCCCCCCCGGCTCGGCCTGCTCGATCCACCTCAGCCGCGGGATCCACAGCATGCCGCCCGGCTCGCTGGAGGGCTTGCAGATCGTGGTGGGTGACATCGAGGCCGCGCGGCGGGAATTGCTCGAGCGGGGGGTGGGGGTAAGCCCTGTCCGGCACCTCGAAGGGGGGGTATGGTTGGAGGGGAAAGGCGGGAAATGGAACTCGTTCGTCTTCTTCACCGATCCCGACGGCAACGGCTGGGTGTTGCAGGAACGCCCCAGGGCTTAGCCGCAGCGGGGTGCCGGCGCGACCGCGAGGTCGAGACCGTGACCTAGTCGCCCCGCCCTGGCCGAGGCCGAGGTGGGAATCGCTATCGGGGCCGGCACCGACGTGGCCGTGGAGGCCGCCGACGTGGTGCTGGTAAGGAACGACCCCGCCGATGTCGCCAAGGCTATTCAACTAGCCCGCAAGGTGCGGGGGAAGATCAAGCAGAACCTCTTCTGGGCCGCAATCTACAACGTGCTGGCCATCCCCGTTGCGGCGGGAGCGCTCTACAACAGCTACGGTATCCTGCTGCGGCCGGAGTGGGCAGCGCTGCTGATGAGCGCTTCCACCGTGATCGTGACGGTGAATGCCCTGCTGCTGGGGGTGGGGTCGCGGCAGCGCTTTACATGGGCTTAACACAAATCCGCCACTATCTTGCACGGAGGTAGGAGAGATGATTCGAACGATCGTGGCACTTACACTCGCGCTCGGCTTGGCCCTGGCCCAGACCGATCACTCGCAACACGGGGGCATGGCCATGCAGAGCATGGCTGCGCTGGAAAAGCTCACTGGCAAGGACTTCGACATCGCCTACATGTCGATGATGATCGAACACCACAAGGGCGCGGTGGAGATGGCCCAGGCGGTGCTCAAGGTCTCGAAGGACGCCCGCATCCGCAAAGCAGCCCAGGAGATCATCGCCGTGCAGAACAAGGAGATTGGCCAGCTCACGGCCTGGCTCAAAGCTTGGTACGGGGTAGCGCCCTCCCGGATGTACATGGACATGATGAAAAGCGATATGAAGCCCATGATGGACACGGCCATGATGAGCATGCAAGCCATGCCGGGGCATTCCATGCCGGTAGACCGGGCTTTTTTAGAGGGGATGATCCCCCATCACCAAGACGCCATCGACATGTCCGACCTGGCCCTGAAGAAGGCCACCAAGCCTGAGCTCAAGGAGTTCGCCCAGCAAGTCATGGCCGTGCAGCGCCGCGAGATCGAGCAGTATCGGGAGTGGCTAAAGTCCCTTTGAAGCAGAGTGTTGCGCTAACCCCACCCCTCCCTGGGTGGGGTTGACTTTATCTCCAGCGAAGCCTAAGCTGGGAATATACCCCTCCCCTGGAGGGGGTGGAGGTGAAAGATGAGCATTGAACTCAAAATCGAAGGCATGAGCTGCGGCCACTGCAAGATGAGCGTCGAGAAGGCCCTTAAGAGTGTGCTGGGGGTGGAGAAGGTGGAGGTCTTCCTGCAGGAGGGCCGGGCCATCGTCGAGGGCAACGCTCCTGTGGAGCGGCTTATCAACGCGGTGCAAGAAGAGGGCTATGCGGCCTCCGTCCGTGCGTGACCCAGAGGGAGGGAATGTGAACCCCATCGCCGAGCACACCCTGCACCTTGATCCCAAGGTGCGGCAGGAGGCGCGCAACCGGCTGCTCTCGGCCAAGGGGCACCTCGAGGGCATCCTCAAGATGCTCGAGGGCGAGCCCTACTGTGTGGACGTGCTCAAGCAGATCAAGGCCGTGCAGGGGGCCTTGGACAAGGTGGGCGACCTGGTCTTGAAGAGCCACCTCGAGCACCACGTGGCCAGCGCAGCCCAGCGCGGCGACACCGACGAGCTGGTGGCCGAGCTGATGGAAGTGCTGAAGTACCGTTAGCCTCGAGTTGCCCGATGAGCCCGTCGGGCCACCTTTTCTCAGCTATCCCCTCCCCAGGAGGGGTGCGTCGGGAGGCATTGTGAAAGAACTGCAAATCGGCGTTCAGGGCATGACCTGTGCCGCCTGCGTGAACCGGGTGGAGCGCGGGCTGAAGAAGCTCGAGGGGGTCGAGGCGGCCTCGGTCAACCTGGCGGCTGAAAGCGCTACGGTCGCCTACGACCCCACTACTACCACTCCGCAGGCCCTCATTGAGAAGATCCAGGAGGTGGGCTATACCCCGGTGGTGGCCGAGGTTGAATTGGGCATTACGGGCATGACCTGTGCGGCCTGCGTGGGGCGGGTCGAGCGCGCTTTGAAGAAGCTCGACGGGGTGCTCGAGGCGAGCGTTAACCTCGCCACCGAGCGGGCCACAGTGCGCTACCTCCCGGCCAGCACCGGCCTGGCCCAGCTCAAACGGGCCGTGCGGGAGGCCGGGTACGGCGTGCTCGAGCTGGGGAAGGGCCAGAACCGCGCCGACCTCGAGCGCGAAGCCCGCGCCAAGGAGATCGCCAACCTGCGCCGCGCGGTGCTCTTGGCCGCTGCCTTCGCCTTCCCGCTCTTCCTCATCGCCATGCTGCCCATGCTCTTACCGCCCGTCGAGGAATGGCTGATGCGCACCTTCGGGCACGGCGTCATGACCGCACTCTCCTGGGTGATGCTGGCCCTGGCAACCCCGGTGCAGTTCGGCCCCGGCCTGCGCTTTTATCGCCACGGCTGGAAAGCCCTGCGCTCGGGCTCACCCGACATGAACAGCCTGGTAATGATCGGCACCAGCGCGGCCTACTTCTACAGTCTGGCGGTGGTGCTCTTCCCCGGCCTCTTCCCCCCGCAGGCCCGCCACGTCTACTTCGAGGCGGCGGGGGTGGTGATCACGCTGATCCTCTTGGGCAAGTACCTCGAGGCCCTCGCCAAAGGCCGCACCTCCGAGGCCATGCAGCGGCTGCTCTCGCTGCAGGCTAAGACTGCCCGGGTGGTGGAGGGAAGCACCGAGCGGGAAATCCCCGTGGACGAGGTCCTGCCCGGCGACCTAATTGCGGTGCGCCCGGGGGAGAAGATCCCGGTGGATGGGGTGGTGGTCTCGGGCCAGAGCTACGTGGACGAATCCATGATCACCGGCGAACCCATCCCCGTGCTCAAATCCGAGGGGGCCCAAGTCATCGGGGGAACCCTCAACCAAAACGGGGCCTTTACCTTCCGGGCCACCGACGTGGGCGCGGACACCGTGCTGGCGCAGATCATCAAGCTGGTCGAGACGGCCCAGGGATCCAAGCCCCCCATCCAGAACCTGGCCGACCGGGTGGTGGCGGTGTTTACCCCCATCGTGCTGGGGATCGCTCTGCTCACCGCGGGGGTGTGGCTGCTCTTCGGGGGTGAGGCCGCCGTCAGCTACGCCCTGGTCAACACCGTCGCGGTGCTGATCATCGCCTGCCCCTGCGCGATGGGCCTGGCGACCCCCACCAGCATCATGGTGGGCACCGGCAAGGCCGCCGAGATGGGCGTGCTCTTCCGCAAGGGTGAGGCCTTACAGACCCTGCAGGAAGCCCAGGTGATCGCCCTCGACAAGACCGGCACCCTCACCCAGGGCAAGCCGGAGCTCACCGATTTGCGAACCGAGGAGGGCTTCGAGGAGGCCGAAGTGCTCCGCCTGATCGCCTCCCTCGAGCAGAAGTCCGAGCACCCCATCGCCCGGGCCGTTGTGAAGGAGGCGCGGGCTCGGGGGCTGGAGCTGCTCGAGCCCCAGGATTTCGAGGCCCTCCCCGGCTTCGGGGTGAGCGGGCAGGTGGGGATCTACCGCGTGGACGTGGGGGCGGATCGGTACATGGCCCAACTGGGCGTCGACGTGAGCCCCTTCGCCGCCGAGGCCCAGTGTCTGGCCGACGAGGGCAAGACCCCCCTCTACGCCGCCGTTAACGGGAAGCTAGCGGCCATCCTGGCGGTGGCCGACCCCATCAAGGAAGGAACCCTCGAGGCCATCGCCGCCCTGCACCGCCAGGGCTTCGAGGTGGCGATGATCACCGGCGACAACCGGCGCACCGCCCGCTCAATCGCCCGGCAGCTCGGCATCGACGAGGTGCTGGCCGAGGTCCTGCCCGCGGGCAAGGCCGACGCGGTGAAGCAGCTCCAGGGCAGGGGCTACCGCGTCGCCTTCGTGGGCGACGGCATCAACGACGCCCCGGCTTTGGCCCAGGCCGATGTGGGTATGGCCATTGGCACCGGCACCGACGTCGCCATCGAGACCGCCGACGTGATTCTGATCTCGGGCGACCTGCGTGGGGTGCCCAACGCCATCGCGCTCTCGAGGGCCACCCTCAAGAACATCAAGCTCAACCTCTTCTGGGCCTTCGCCTACAACGTCGTGCTGATCCCGGTGGCCGCAGGTGTGCTCTACCCCTTCACGGGCTGGCTGCTCTCGCCGGTGCTGGCCGGGGCGGCGATGGGTCTGTCTTCGGTGTTCGTGCTCTCCAACGCGCTCAGGTTGCGGGCGTTCAAGCCGCTTTTTGAGCCCAGGGCCCAGGTACCCGTTGTAAGGGCAGCGCTTGCTTGATAGCGAGGAGGATATGCAAAAAGCGTGGGGAATGTTCTTGGTGCTGTTGCTTGCAGGGGGCCTGGCCCAGACCGATCACGCCGGACACGGCAGCATGGCCATACAGTCCATGAGCAAACTTACTATAGGCACTTCTTACCCATAGGACAGCTGTTATGCGGCTCGGGGCAGGTTGGGTATTCGAAGCCTTAGGCCCTATCCCTTGATACAGATGAGGGGCTCGAGCCGGGCTACCTTGCGCGAGAGCCCTGCGGCGTGGGCGGCGTCCACCACGGCTGTTACATCCTTGTAGGCGCCGGGGGCCTCCTCGGCCACGCCCCGGGGTGAAGGGCTGCGCACGATGATGCCCCGCTGGCCCAGCTCCCGCACCAGCTCCTTGCCGCGCCACTGCTTGAGGGCCTGGTGGCGGCTCATGGCCCGTCCGGCCCCGTGGCAGGAGGAACTTAGCGACCGAGCTTCACCCTCTGGCGTGCCCACCAGAATATACGAGGCGGTGCCCATCGTCCCCCCGATCAAGACCGGCTGGCCCACCGCCCTGAAGGCTTCGGGTAGGGCCGGGTGGCCGGGGCCAAAGGCCCGGGTGGCCCCCTTGCGGTGGACATACAGGCGCTGGGGCTTTCCCTCGATGAGGTGTTCCTCGAGCTTGGCGGTGTTGTGTGAGACATCGTAAATCAGGCGCAAATCGGCCCTGGGTAGCAGGTAGGCAAAGGCCTCGCGGGCCAGGTGGGTCAGGATCTGCCGGTTGGCCAGGGCGCAGTTGATGGCGGCCCGCATGGCCCCCAGGTAGGCCTGGCCTTCCTCGGACTGGATGGGGGCGCAGGCGAGCTCGAGGTCGGCGAGCTCCAGGCCATACTTGTGGGCGGCCTCTACCATTTGCCTGCTATAGTCGGTAGCGACCTGGTGGCCCAGCCCCCTCGAGCCGCTGTGAATGCTGACCAGCACATCGCCCACCGCCACCCCAAAAGCCTCGGCGACCCTGGTGTCAAACACCTCGGTCACCTGCTGCACCTCGAGGTAGTGGTTGCCCGAGCCCAGGGTGCCCATCTCGTCGGCCTGCCGGCGTTTGGCCTGAAGGGAGACCAGCTCGGGCCGGGCCCCTTCCATGCGGCCATGCTCCTCGATGCGCTCGAGGTCTTCGGGCCTGCCGTAGCCCTGCTTCACCGCCCACTCGGCCCCGCCTTGCAGCATGGTGTCCATCTCGGCGGGCTCCAGGTGAATCTTGCCGATGCTCCCCACCCCTGCCGGGACGTGGCGAAATAGCCCCTGGGCCAGGTCTTGTTTGATGGGCGCGATGTCTTCCACCGTCAGGCCGGTGTGCAGGGTGCGCACCCCACAGGAGATGTCGAACCCCACCCCGCCCGCCGAGACCACCCCGTCGTCTTCCCGAAAGGCTGCCACCCCCCCAATCGGAAAGCCATACCCCCAGTGGGCATCGGGCATGGCGTACACGGCTTGCACAATGCCCGGCAGGCTGGCTACGTTGGCCATCTGCTCCAGTACCTTGTCATCCATCTCGCGTAGCAGGGCCTCGCTGGCGTACAGAATGCCCGGTACGCCCATGGGCGGGGTGGCTTCTAGCCACCACTCAAACTCGGATTTTTGAATGAGACGGGTTGTGTCCATGCACCCTCCTCAGACATCTACCACACACTGCACAACCCAGTGGCCCTGTGGGTCTTGTTTGACCTCGAGCTCGCTGTAGGTCGCCCCCTTTACCTCCACTGCGGGCTGGTGTCGCAGGGGGTCTACCGGCTCTCCCCAGGCCAGCGCGTGAAGGCTCAAAGCCCCCCCCAGGTCGGGCGGGCTCAGGTGCACCTCGAACTGAGCAAAAATCATCCGCCGGGTGGCCATCTCGTAAATGAGCCGATTGAGCCAGTCCACCAGCAGAAGCGAGATCCGCGGGGCCTCACACTCAATCTCCACGGCTTGGATGGGCCGTACCCGCGCGGGGTCGGTAATGACGGCAGTGAGGGCCAGGGCCGCCTGCTCAAAGGCCTTGTCCAGGGTCGGGCCGATCCCCCGCACCCCTATGTCGGCCTGGTGGTGAAAGTGCTCCCAGCGCCCAAGCTGCGTGGTCATAGGGCCCCCTTGCAATCAAGGGTAGGGTGGGGTCGTTACCAGGGCATTACCACGGGGCTTGGGCAAGCGTGAGTTATCTGGAAAAAGAGGTATCTGAGCTTGTTGCCTGCAAACCCTTTGTTCTTTCGGAAAAGACACTTGACTCGTTGTCGTGTAATACCAAATCCACATGAACCCCTTGCCTTCTCCCTAGGGGGAGAAGGTGGTGACACCCCGACCGCGCTATTTACAAACATCGATAGGAACACGATTAACTGCACCTGGGGTGTCGCCGGATGAGGGAGCTTGGGACGACCCTCAAAGCTAACTACCTAGGTAAAGTCGGTGCAACAAACTAAATGCAGCGTCGTATAGACCCCCATACACTGCCTACCCTCCCCTAGCAGGGTAGGGCAAGGGTGGGGTTGCCATGGAAGGGCAAAACCCCCAGGTATAGCCATCTCTACGACGCTGTACTAAATAGAAAAAAGCCATTCAGGTTGAACTTGTCATGGTGCAAGTTTTTTCCCGAACGGCCTTTATTTTGGTCGAGGCGAGAGGATTTGAACCTCCGACCACACCCACCCCAAGGGTGTGCGCTACCAAGCTGCGCTACGCCTCGATCTAACTTTGCCTGCGACAAGACCCCAGGCGCACAGTCAAGTCTAGCGACCCTTGGCCGAATCGTCAACACGTTGGCTTGACCTCCAGCAAAGCCACCGCTATACTCATAACTCGCTGTGGGGGCGGTTAGCTCAGCTGGTTAGAGCACACGCCTGATAAGCGTGAGGTCCCGGGTTCGAGTCCCGGATCGCCCACCAAAAGAGTAGACGAGGGGCCCCTGACCAAGTTCGGGGGCCTATGTTGTTGTGGACTTTGGAAGCTGCAAAATGTAGCTATCCGCTATGAGCTATCAGCCATCGGTACATCGGTAACCCACGCAACAAGCCTGTTGGGAAAAGCGTGGATTTCAGTAATACCGCGATGGGTCTACGTAGCGAAAGTTGCCGTTGTTATCAATCACAATCACCCGGAACCACATCTGGTCGCTGGGAATCAGCACGCCGCCTCCAGTGAAACCGATTACCTGGCCCTGCCCCACCCGCTGGCCCACCGAGACGCGGGGCTCGAGGACATTCACGTACTGGGTGGCAAGCTGGTCGGAGTGGCGGATGGTCAGGGTATAGCCCAGGTTGGCAATGAACAGGCTATCAATCACCACCCCGTTGGCAGCGGCCACAATGGGGCTGGAAGCCTCTGCGCCCTGTAGGGTTTGCCAGTCGTTGCCCTGGAACCCGTAGGGCTCGGCTACCCGGCCCCCCCGCACCGGGAACTGCAAGGCCCCCACCACCTCGCGGGGAACCGAGGGGAGTTCACGCACGGTCTCGCGCTCGCGGCGGGCGGCCTCCTCGCGCTGGCGTTGGGCTTGTAGCTCTCGCTCGCGTTGGGCCTGTAGCTCGCGTTGGCGGCGCTCCTCGGCTTCGCGGCGGCGGCGTTCCTCCTCGGCCCGGCGGCGCTCCTCGGCAATGCGGCGCAGCTCGGCCGCAATGCGGCCCTGCAAGACTTGTAGCTCCACCCGAAGCTGGGCCTGGGCTTGCAGGGTTTCGCGCAGGATGACCTGCCGCCCAGCCTGCTGCTGGCGCAGGTTGGCCACGGTCAGTTGCACGGTCTGGCGGTTTTGCGCCAGGGCTGCGATGCGCTGCTGCCGTTCGGCCCGGCGCTCGGTAAGGGTGTCTACCAGCAGCCCCAGCCGTATGCGTTCCTCGTCGAGCTGGCGCACGGTGTTCTTGATGCGGTTCATCAGGTCGGTCTGGTGCTGCCCCAGCACCCCCACCCACTTGCTGCGTACCGACAAATCGGTGAAGGATTCGGCTCGCAGAAGGGGCAGGTAGCGCCCGGCCCGTTCGCGGTGCAGGCTCTGCAGCAGGGCCGAAAGACGCTCTCGCAGGCCCTGTAGCTCCTTTTGCAGGCTGGCAATGCGGGCCTCGGCCTGTTTTTTCTGGCCTTCCAGCAGGTCTATCTGCCGGGTCAGTTCGGCGCGTTCGCGCTCGAGGCGGGTAATCTCGGCCTCGAGGCGGCGCAGCTCGGCCAGTTGCTGCCGGGTCGCGGCATCAAGGTTGGCCAGGTCGCGGTTGAGCTGGGCGATGCGCTGTTGCTGGAGTTGTTGTAACCGGCGGTTCTGCTCGGCTTGCTGCTGCAGCTCGTTCAGGTTGGGCTGGCTCAGAGCCCAGGGCGGAAAGCCAAAAGCCCCCATGAGCACCAGCATCCAGAGGCTTTGCTGGATATGTTTGCGGATAAGAAGCAGGTTTATTGGGAATCGTCTAGCGGCTTCGACCCCTCCCTTTCCTGACCCCCGACCCCCGATCCCAGAGCGCTGCTTCATAAATCGGCCTCCCGCAAATTGGCCCGGCTGGCCAGGTAGGCCCCGGTGGCCCCCAACAGCACCGCCAGCACCAGCATGGCCAGAGCGGCCCGGATCAGGTCGCCCCCGGCCAGCACCGGTACGAAGGGCAGCAGGTTTTGCAGGGCTTCGGCCAGAAAGCGGTAGGACACCACCCCCAGCCCGAGCGCCACCAGGCCCGCAGCCAGGGTGAGCAGCGTACCCTCGGCCACGAAAGGCCCCTGGATAAAGCGCCGGGTAGCCCCTACAAGTTGCATGACCCGTAGCTCCTCGCGGCGGTTTTCGATGGAGAGCCGGATGGTGCCCATCACGCTAAACAGGGTGTCCAGGAGCAGCAACACGATCAGAATATTGACCGCCACCCGCAAGCCCGCCAGCACCCGCACCAGTTGCTCGGTCAGGGCGCCCCCGTACTCCACGCCGTCTACACCTTCGATTCGTGCTACCCGGCGGCCTACCTCGCGCACCTGCTGGGGGTCTTTTAACTTGAGCCGGATGGTGTCCGGGAGGGGGTTCTGGATGAACTCTCGAGCCTGGGCCAGGTACGGGTAGTCGAGCTGGAGGGTGGCCAGGGCTTCTTCCTTGGTTTGCAGTTTGGCCTCGCTGACTTCCGGCCAGGCTTTGATCTCGTTCAGAATGGCGGTTGCTTGTGCTTCCGGTTTGAGGAAAGCGGCTACTTCCAGCTCGCGCTCGAGGGAGGCTACCACCCGGTCTAAGTTCCACAGCACCAATCCCAGCAAAAAGAGCAGCGAAAACGATACCAACGCGGTAAAAAAGGTTGCCAGCGTACTGGTCAGGTGTTGGCGCAGCGAACGCAAGGCCTGGGAGAGGGCATACACGGCCTTTAGTGTACAGTTTGTACTCAGCTTATATGTGAATTGGCCCTTAGAAACGACTTTCTATTCGACCACCAGCACCCGAAAATCGTTGAGGTTGTTGGCGGTCTCGCCGGTGACGAGCAGGTCGTTCATGGCCGCAAAAAAGCCATGCGAATCGTTTTTTTGCAATTGGGCTTTAAGATCCAGCCCCTGCCCCCGGGCCCGCCCCCAGGTGTCCGGTTGCCAGATGGCCCCTGCGGCGCGGGTATTGCCGTCAATCCCGTCGGAGTCGGCGGCCAGGGCCCAGAGGCCCGCCTGTCCCAGATAAAAGCCCAGCCAGGCCAGAAACTCCTGGTTGCGCCCTCCCCGGCCCGAGCCGCGCACCGTGACGCTGGCCTCACCGCCAGAAAGCAACACCACAGGAGGGCGGAAGGGCTGCCCGTGGGCGCGGATGCTCTGCACCAGGTTGGCGTGAAAGCGGGCCAGTTCGCGGGCCTCGCCCTGGAAGCGGTCGGAGAGGATGACTGCACGGTAGCCCTGGGCCTGCCAGTAGCTCTGGGCGGCCTCGAGCAGGGTCTGATTGCTGCCAATCAGCCGATTTTCCACCCGTGCGAAGAGGGCATCCCCCGGCTTGGGTGACTCGGGTAGCTCGCCCCCCAGGCCCTGCCGGAGGTGAGCCCGCACCTCGGGAAACTCCAGGCGGTACTTGTCCAGCACCTCGAGGGCATCGGCAAAGGTGCTTTCGTCCGGCACGGTAGGCCCCGAGGCTATCACCGAGAGGTCGTCGCCCGGTACATCGGAGAGGTACAGCGCCAGAATGCGGGCTGGAGTGGCCGCCGCCAGCCGCCCGCCCTTGAGGGCCGAGACGTGCTTGCGCACTGCATTCATCTCCTGAATATCGGCTCCGGAGCGCAGCAGAGCCTGCGTCAGGGCCTGCTTGGTGGCCAGGCTGATCCCCCAGGGTGCACACATCAGGGCGCTGCCACCTCCGGAGATCAGCAGAAGCAGCAAGTCGCTTGGCTTCAGCCTGGAGACCGCTTGCAAAATGGTCTGCCCGGCCTCCACACTGCGTTCATCGGGTACCGGGTGGCTGGCGGGCAGGATGCGCCCACGCAAAGCGTCGGGCCAGGCCCGCCCCGCCTCGGCTTTGGGTACAGCGATGAAAGGGGTCTGCGCAAACCGTTGCCGGGCCGCTTCCAACATGCTGATGGCGGCTTTCCCCACCGCCACGATGAGCGCCGGGGCTTCCTCGGGCAGGTGTTGTTCGGTGAGGTGGGCCGGGTGGGTTTGTGCCAGGGCGTGCTGGAAGCTGGCCACAAGTTGCTTGCGCATAACCGGCATTGTACTGAAAAAGAGCGCACAGACCGGCTATCTAAAGCTCGCTTTTTCTTCTGGTCTTTAGCTTTGGGCTATCTCATGCGGGGCTTTCGTGGCGGTAGGCCCGCTCGAGCAGTTCCACCGTGTGCATTACCGGAATCTCGCGACCCAGTTTGCGCAGGTGGCTCTTTATCTGCGTAAAGCAGCCGATGTTGCCGGTTACGACCATATCGGCCCCGGTAGCCAGAATGTGGCGGGCCTTGCGCTCCCCCAGGGTGGCGGCAATGGTGGGCTGCTCGAGGTTATACGTACCCGCCGAGCCGCAGCAAAGCTCGCCCTCGGGAATCTCCACCAGTTCTACACCGGGAATGCTTTTGAGCAACTGGCGGGGTTCGGCCCGTACCCCCTGGGCATGGGCCAGGTGGCAGGCGTCGTGGTAGGCCACCCTGAGGGGTTTTTCCATGGCAGGGACTTCCTGCAAGCCCAGTTCTACCAGAAAGACCGAAATGTCCTTGACCCTGGCCGCCAGCTGCTCGGCCTGGGCTTGTTCGGGCTCGCCGTGAAAGAGCAGGGGGTACTCCTTGAGGCCCGAGCCACAGCCGGCGGCGTTGGTGATAATGGCGTCGTAGTCGCCGGCAAAGGCTTTAAGGTTGTTGCGGGCAAATTGCAACGCCCGCTGCCGCTCGCCGGTGTGCAAGGCCAGCGCGCCGCAGCAGCCCTGGCTTTGGGGTATCACCACCTCCACCCCGTTCCGGGCCAGCACCTGCAGGGTGGCCTGGTTGAATCCCGGTTGCAGCACCTGCTGGGCACAGCCGGCCAGGAAGGCCACCCGGGCCCGCCGCGGGCCCTCGGCGGGGATGAACGCCGGGAGGGGTTCGCTTTTGGGCAGGGCTTCGGGCAAAAGCTCGAGGGGGGCTTTTAGCGCGGCTGGCAGCAGCGGTTGGATCAGCTTGCCCAGCCGGCCCAGCGTGGCCGCTGCGCGGAAGCGGGCCGGGTAGGGGAGGGTTTCCTGCAGGCCGATGCGAAAGAGCTTCTGGAAAGGGGAGCGGTGGCGCTTGGGCTCGCTAAAGCCCCGGTAGGTGGAGATGAGTTCGCCGTAGGGCACCCCGCTGGGGCAGGCCGTCACGCAGCCCTGGCAGCCCAGGCACTTGTCCAGGTAGGGCTGGGCCTCCTCCATCTGGAGGTTGCCTTCCAGCACCTCCTTCATCAAGAAGATGCGCCCGCGGGGAGAGTCCATTTCCTCGCCCAGCACCTGGTAGGTGGGGCAGGCCGGCAGGCAGAAGCCACAGTGCACGCAGGCTTCGATGGCGTGGGCCATGATTTCGCCCTGGGGGCCAAGTTTTTCGACATCAATTTTGTGCTGCATAGGGTTTCCTACGGTAAAGGGGCATGCAAAGAAAACTTCCCCTGGGGGTCGAGGGCCCGGGACACTTTGTGGCCCAGTACGTGCTCCAAGTTTATTCCAAGCTGGCTCCGCGCCACAGTGCCCTTTAGCACCAGGCCGGACAGGCCCTGGGCCTTGAGCAGCGCATCGAGCCTGTCCGGTTCGTCGTTCCAGGACAGGTACAAGAGGTTGCCCGCGCTCAGGTAGCGCCTTGGGGTGCTGCCCAGGGCTTTTTCCAGGTCGGGGATATGCCGCGCGGTGAGGGCCACCTTGACCAGCCTGCCCTCCCCCAGGGGCAGGGGGTTCAGGTGGCGCCAGTAGCGGGCTTCGGCCGCCTCTCGTAAAAGTTCGCCGGTTTGGCCTAAAAAGGACTGGAGGCGTTCCAGCCGGGCCGGGAGGGCTTCTGGCAGGCCCCCCAGCCGCAGGGCCAGGGTAGCCGGGGGCTCGAGGTCTAGGGCATAGAGCTCGATGGGCGAGCCCGCTAGGCGGTAGAGGGCCTTTAGCGCTTCTTCCAGGCCGGAAAAATTGACCAGTAAGGTGGCGGTGGCTTTGGGAAAGGGAAACACCTTGAAGGCCACCTCGGTCAGGATGCCCAGCCGCCCCAGGCTGCCCACCATCAGCTTGGGAAGGTCGAACCCGGCGGCATTCTTGACCACCTTGCCCCCACCCCGCACCAGGCGGCCCTCACCATCCACGAACTGCACCCCCAGAATAAAATCGCGCACCCCCCCATAGCGCTGCCGCATGGGACCCGAGAGCCCTGCCGCTACTGTGCCGCCGAGCGTGGCTCCCTGCTCCACAAAGGGCGGATCGAAAGGCAAATACTGCCCGTGCTCGGCCAGCAAGGCCTCCACCTCGGCGAGCTTGGTGCCGGCCCGGGCTACCAGGACGTACTCGCCGGGGTCGTACTCGAGCACTCCCGAAAGGCCTGCCATCTCCAGCACGGTCTGGCCCTCGAGGGGAGCACAGAGCGCAGGCTTGCTGCCGCCACCCCGGGGCCGGATGTGTGGGTACGTGCGCACGACCTCCTGGACTTCGGCAAGGCTGGAAGGCATAAGTGTCATGACCGCGCACCTCCTGCGATGCCGGCAACAAACCCCCCCTGCCCGGCTTTATGGCTTGCAGACCCGGCCGGATACTTTCCGAGAACCGCACTACTCACGCGAGATCACCCCGGCTTTCTCCAGCGGATGGGCCCCATGGAAGCGGAGGGCGGGGGCTTCGCCGGGGAACATCTTGCCCCGGTTGGAAAGCGCCCACGGGTCGAGGGCCTGGCGGATGCGCTGCATGGCGTCCAGGTCGTCCTCCGAGAACATCTCCGTCATGTATGACTTTTTCTCCATGCCCACCCCATGCTCGCCGGTGATGGAGCCGCCCAGGGCCACGCACAGCTTCAGGATTTCCCCTGCGAGCTCCTCGGCCCGTTGAAGTTCTCCCTCCACCCGTCCGTTGTAAAGAATGAGGGGGTGCAGGTTACCATCGCCTGCGTGAAAAACGTTGGCCACCCGCAAGCCGTAGCGGGCCGAGAGCTGTTCAATTTCGGCGAGGGCCTGCCCCAGCCGGGAGCGCGGCACCACCCCGTCCTGCACGATGTAGTCCGGCGAGAGCCGCCCCACCGCCGAGAAGGCGGCCTTGCGCCCTTTCCAGATTTTCATGCGCTCGTCGGCGTTTTGTGCCACCCGCACCTCGTAGGCCCCCGACTTTTGGATGACCTCTTCCAGGTATTGCGCCTCGGCTTCGACCTGGGGGGTTTCGCCCTCGAGCTCCACAATCAAAAGGGCCCGGGCTTCCAGGGGATACCCGGCCTTGACCGCGGCTTCCGCCGCTTCAATCGCCAGGGAGTCCATAATCTCCATGGCACCCGGTAGCAGCCCAGAAGCCACCACCGCTGCCACCGCTTCGCCTGCTTTTTCCAGCGAGTCGTAGGCGGCCAGTACCGTGTGATAGGTCTCGGGCTTGGGGAGGAGGCGCAGGGTAATTTCGGTGGCGATGCCCAGAAGCCCTTCGCTACCCACAAACAGGCCCAGCCAGTCGGGGCCGGTGTTTTCCAGGCTTTCGCTGCCCAGCTCTATGGTCTCGCCATCCGGCAGTACCACCCGGGCGGCCAGCACGTGGTTGGAGGTCATGCCGTACTTGAGGCAGTGGGCCCCGCCGGAGTTGAAGGCCAGGTTGCCCCCAATGGTCGAGACCGGCTGCGAGGAGGGGTCGGGGGCATAGTAGAGGCCATAGGGCGCAGCGGCGTTGGAAACCTGGAGGTTGATGAAGCCTGGCTGTACCACCGCCAGACGCTCTTTTGCATCCAGCCGCAGCAGCTTGTTCATACGGTTGAGGCCGATCAAGAGCCCGCCGTCAATGGGCAGTGAACCCCCCGAGAGGCTGGTGCCGGAGCCCCGCGCCACGTAGGGGATTTGGTGCTTTGCGCACCAGCGCACTGCAGCAACCACCTCTTCGTGGCTCTCTGGCAGCACCACCGCCAGGGGCCGGGCCCGGAAGGCGGTAAGGGCATCGGATTCATATGGAGCCAGTTCGCCAGGTTTGACCAGAAAGCGGCCAGGGGGAAAGAGGCGCTCGAGTTCACTCAGAGCTGGGTTCACGCGGCTCCCCCCATCTTGGCACTATTTGCCAGATGGATGTATTGGTTACAACTCTCTCGAACTACAAACCTCATGCAAGCGGCCTCCTGGTGTGCTTTGAAGCTAGCCATAGTTTAGGGGTTTGTCAATATTTCACGAACCAGCGGCCAGGTTCGCCTTGAAAAAGATGGCCTACGCCGCCCGATGGCGGAGTCATGCGGATGATGGTTTTTGCCGCCCTCCTCATTTGCATCCGAGTTCTACTCCACTGGTAGACCCTATTCTTGGACTGGTTGATGTGTGAAGCGCTGTGATACAAATCTTATAGGGGCAGACTTTCCGAGTTTGAAGGTGTAGACAGGTTGGTGGAGGAAGCCTTATGTTCCTTTGACCGGCTGGATGTGGTCTGTGTCTAGACGCATCCTCACAAGGGCTGGAAGGCCAACGTGAGCCAGCCTTGGTTGCTGGTGCACCCCATCACCCTCGAGTTCCACCACAAGGGGCAGATGGTTACGCTAGACCTCCCGGTTCCCCTGCAACTACGACACACATCTGGTCAATCCCGAGCCCGCACATGGGCAATAATTTAACTAAGTAAAAAAATACATTTGTCACTTGACAACGTGTACTTGATACGCCAGAATGCTTCTGGAACACGAAAGTGTAGCTGAGCATACGGAGGTGTATTTGGTTATGTGGAGTCCTATCGTTGGTCGTTGGGCTAATACTGCTGCTGGCGGCGTGCGGATCGCAACACGCCAACGCTCCGCTCAACGCCTCTCCCTCAGACGGTGAACCCGTGCCGCTAGCCCTGGCCCAAGCCCTCACCCTGGGGATGAAAGTCTCTGCCGGCGGGGTCAGCCTGCAAGAAGCCAAAGACCTGAAGTTTGTCGATGAAACCGTCTACGATCTATCGGACAAGCCTCTACACCACCTGGTACTGATGGGGCCTGAAACTACCGACCTCTGGGGAACACTGCAAAACCCCAAGCCTACCCATGCCCTGTATGCAGTAGGGGCCACCGATAAACGCAGCTTTTTCTCCTTCATCCTGCCAGCCGGTAGCTTCAAGAGCCTGAGCGACACAAGGGCCAAAGCCGCTTCCTTCAGACGTTTTCTAAGCCCAGCCGCAGGCATCCTCAATTCTGGTTCCGCACCCAGTACAGCGTATGCTGTCGCGCAGGAAATGTTTGAACCCGTCTACCTTGGCATGCGAGACGGTCAAAATGTATATCAGCCGCGGATTGCTCGCTATACCGACACCTGGTGGTTTCAAAACTCAAACCAAGGCAGTACCCGCGATACCAACATGATTCCAGGTGCCAACAACTGGATTCAGGACAGAGCGAGTGCGGAAGGGAAAAACTGGGAGATGCGGGGCAACCATAAGGCCTGGGTGAATGTAGTTTACTCGGCTACTGGATGGACTATCGTGGCCTTGCCCATCGCTTGGATAGACTTCAGTCAACACACCTGGCGTGTGTGGGATATAGTGCGTGGAAAAATTGGTCGGGACAACGAGCCGGTGATTTCTATGTATGGGCAGGGCGTAGTAGGCCACTTTGCTGTGTCGCAGGCCTATATTGTGCACGAGGGCTGGTTTTCAGCAAACGTGTTTTTGTGGATTCGGAGAGAATCAAACTCATGGATGCAAGATATGTTGCAAGGTAGTTTTGTCAACGTTACCGACATGGCGAGTTTCTATAGCGGGGCATTTGGAATGTACAGAAGGTAGGTGGTTACGATTAAGTTCCACTGGCTGTTTCCAACCCTGGCCGTTGCCTTAGCGGCATGCGAGTTGGAGTTGTCTTACTACGTACCTGTTACTGAAGCGGAATATACATCGAATGGGGTATGCTCGGGAGTTGAACTCACAAACAACAACGAAAAAAACAGGAGTATTGGCTACTTGTACAGAACAGAGGAGAGAACCGATGCGGTGGTTCTGACGCCTGGCCAGCCCGTCCGCATTCCAGATCCGAACCCTCAGCCCAGGAAAACCTACTACATTTTTGGTTTTGATTACTCTGAGCGCAACTCGGCGGAGGTAGACCTAACCTGGAGGTGTTTGCCGGATAAACAACCACTGCGGTTGCAGTTTACTTTTTATAGTAAACAGAGACCGCTAAAAGGGCTGCGCATCACCGAAAATCCTACCTCGCCCCACGGATTTAACATTGACGTAGTGGATTTCTAACTGTGATAAGAACGCCACACGAAGTGTTCCGCTAAGTCTTGGCCACAGGCCGTAAGCCTCAGCAGTTCCCCTTGCTTTCGGGCTGTGCTTTCCCGTCTCCAGCCCCTGCGCCACTATATTTGTTCTATTTCCCGGAAAGCCCGGTCCCGGGCTTGGAGGGCATCCGGGCCGAGGTGCGCCTGGTGCCGGGTACTGATGGGTACTTTTTTCGCCCACTTTTGTTCAATCCGGGAAACAACCGAAGCACGATTCAGAGGAGGCTCGTGCCGAATGGGAGCCTGCCAAACTTGAAGGCGGTTACTCGGCGGTTCGGTTCCAGATGAACCGGTCTGCCACCCGCTCCTTGCGCGAGGAAATCCTCAGTCTCCCGCTGCCGCAAAAGAGTTGTAGGGACTTTTACTCGCTACAGTTGATCCGCCTTAACTGCAGCGATAGGGTTTCCTTCCTCAAGTTGCAGTGTGGGGAGGTTCCCATCTTGAAGTATGCCAGCCAGCAAGGCAAGTTGGTGTTTGCAATCCAGGTGGATGCCGATGCTCCTGACGTTGTGCGAAGTTGCGCCAAGGTAGATTGGCAAAACTGGCGGAATCGGCCATGTGTACCTTGCGCAATTCCCCACAGATCTTTCGGGATCTCATCGTGCATCTTGACTATGGAGAAACTCACAAGAATAAAAAAAACCGCCCAGGACAAACCTGGGCCGTGGGAACAGGGTCAGGTTATGGCTTTTCTTCAGTAGCAGGTCTAAAGATGCCGGTGCTCCTGCTGCTGCCCTCGTATACCTTGTCGGGTTTGGGCAGGGTCTGGCTCTCGCGGACATGATTCATCACCAGGCCCAGGGTCTGGGCCCCGACCCGTTTGAGGATCTCGAGGGCCGTGCGCAACTGGCGGCGGTCGGTCTGGCCTTCGCGCACCACCATCAGCACCCCGGAGACATAGGGGGCCATGATCAGGGTATCGGTCACGCTCAGCACGGGCGGCGTGTCAATAATAATCATGTCGTACTGGCCGCTCTCTTTGAGGTGGGTGATGAAGGGCCGGAACAGCTCGGAGAGCAGGCGGGGTGGGTTCTCGAGGGGCTGCAGGCAGGGAAGTACGTACAGGTTGCTCTCGACCAGGGTGGGCTGGGGGAGCACGCGGGGCAGGTTGACCAGCGCACTCACGATATCCTGGCCCTGGGTGATACTGAACTCCTTGTGCAACACCGGCTTGCGGCTGTTAAGATCCATCAGCAGGGTGAGCTTACCTGCCCTGGCACAGGCCCGGGCCAGGCTGATGGCCACGCTGCTCTTGCCCTCGAGGGCCGCCGGGCTGGTAATGGCGATAATTCGAGGGCCACCCCCCGCAATGGTGTGGGTTACGTTGATGTCCAAATAGCTGGCCACTTCGGGGGAGAGGGTACGCCCTGCGCCCGCAGGCATCTTGGGAAACTCACCCAGCAGAGGCAGGGAGGTCAGGCTAAAGGCTTCGTCGGCGTTGCGCACACTGCGTACTCCGGCCTCGCGCATAAGTACCAGCCCCACCGCAAGGGTTAGCCCCAGCAGAAAAGCCACCACCGCGTACAGTAGCGGACGCGGGCTGGCCGGACGCGAAGGCGAAATGGCCCGGTCTATCAGGCTCAACTGGCCGGTGGCACTGCGCTCCAGGGCCCGCATCAGGTCAATATCGCGCAACAGGCTGGCCCGAAGGGTTTGCAGGCTGGCAAGGTTTTCGTTGCTGCGGTTGGTGGTCTGGTTAATCTGGCCGCTCACCACGGCAAGCTGGGCCTCGAGGGACTCACGGAAATTGCCGAAGCTTCCGCGTACCCGCTCATCATCCCATTGGCGCAGGCTTCTGGCCCAGATGTTGGCAATCTCGGCGGCGCGGTCTGGGTCGGGGTTGCGAACGCTCAAGACAATGACGTTGGAATTCTTGCCCTCTACGGTACGCACTCGTGAGCTGCGAGCAAAACGCTCGAGGTCGCGGGGGGTCGTGCCCAGGCCCGCTGCTTGCAAGGTACGCCCCAAAACCAGGTTACTCAGGGCGGCTTCGCGGTAGGCCCCCGCGTCAATCAGGGCCGAAGCCGGCACGGTGCCCAGGAGGTTGCTGCCCGACAGCACGTTGCTCTGGGCTGCCAAAAGCCGGGTACTGGCCTGGTAAACCGGTGTTTGGAGGCTCGAGAGCACAAAAGTTGCCACACTTAGCAGTACAGCAAAGGCCAGAATCCACAGGGCATGGCGCTTGAGGGTTCTGCCCAAACGCACAAGATCCAATTCTGGCTCTGGAGGAATTTGAGAAATGCCATTCATATCGAAGTATTATATAAACCTTTGGTATTTTTGGGCTGTCAGATATCACGTCCTGTTAGGCATAGCTTTATAAACTGCGACCCCTGGCCCAATACAATAGGTGCGTTATGTGGATTGGCCTAGAGCTAACAGAATTGAATAACGCTATAGTAGGTGTTGAAAAACGATATTTTGTTGAGTGAATAAAATATGCCTCTCACAAAATTTCTCATGACCTGAGGCATCAATGTCTACGATTCTCTGGATTAACAATTTCATTCGTGAGCGCTTTCCGAGCCGCTTCGCCTGGGCGGTGCTGGATCAGGGGCTTTATGGTGCTTCCAATTTCCTGATCAATATTTTGTTGGCCCGCTGGCTCGAGCCGCATTCCTACGGTGCTTTTGCCCTGGGATGGGCCATTCTGAGTATCGCCTACCAGATTCAAAACCCTCTGATTATCGAGCCGATGATGGTTTTCTCTTCTAACCGCTTTCGTCAGGCGCCCGCTACCTATCAAAAAATTGTAGTGCACCTCAACTGGATTCTCACTTTGAGTGCTACGGGCGTAATTCTGCTGGTGGCTTCTTTGCAGCGTGATCCAACCTTTACCGGAATGTACCTGGGTCTGGCGGTGGCCATGCCGCTGATGCTTTACACCATGCTGGTGCGCCGGGTGTGCTACGCCAACCTTACTCCGGCCCTTGCCGCCAAGGGTGGCTTGATCTACATGCCGGTTTTCTTATCTTCGGCTTTGCTCTTTAATCACCTGTCCTGGTTGAATGCTTTTTCGGCACTTTGCCTGATGGGCTTTTCGGCCTTGTGCTCGGGGTTGTGGGTAGAACGCAGTCTGGGGCGGGGCCTGGTGGCCGAGTCCTCTAGGGGGCTGGGCAGCGTGCAGATGGGACTGCCTACCCAAAACGGCGGCGGTCTGGGTCGGTGGATGTCGCTGTTCAGGGTGGTATTGCGCAGCCACTGGGGTTATGGCCGGTGGAGCCTGCCCGCGAGCTTGCTGGCCGTTGTAATCGCAGCCTTTCCCTACTTGATTCTGTCCCATATCAGCGGCCTGGCTGCGGTGGGTAGCCTGCGGGCGCTGGAAAATACGGTGCTGCCGGTCTATAGCTTTATGAATGCTTTTGGCGCTTTGTTGATACCGATTTTTGCCAGGGCCCGCACCACCGCCGAACTCACTCGAGTGGTGTTGCGCTACGCAACCGTTTTTTTCTTTACGGGGCTGCTGGCCTGGTTGATACTGGCGCTTCTGCATAGCTGGATTTTTGCTTTGTTATATGGAGAGAACTACCAAACCATCAGCTATCTCCTGATTGCCTATGGCGCACTGCCCCTGCTGGTCGGGTTTTCTATCGTGTTTTTGTCGGCCTTGCGCTCGCAGGAAAAACTGCGCTGGATTATTGTGTTGTACGCGATAACTGTAACTTTTATGGTATCTGCGGGCATTTTTCTAATCAGCCACAACGGGGTGCAGGGAGCAGTTATGATACAGGTCTCGTCGAATGTATTGCTGACGGTTTTGGCTGCACTGGTCTGGTATCGGTATGGGCGCAAAATTGCCTGAGAGAGCGTAGCGATGAAGATCTGGCACGTGTGTGATACCAGCGGATCCGACGAGGTTAATGGGGTCAGTACCACGCTCTGGGCGATTGCTCCGGCCCAGGCTGCCCTGGGTCATCGGGTTCAGATCGTAAGCCGTGATCCGCTCAATGCAGTTGGGCAAACTGCCCTTGAGCAAGCGGGCCTCGAGCATCGCTTTCTGCCTCGTAAAAACCTGGGTTGGGACTCAACCACCCTGGCCGGGTTACTGGATCGCTTTGAGCCCGATGTGGTTCACATGCATTCTGTCTTCATCCCGCAGCAATACCAGCTAGCACGGGTGCTGCGGGCTCGAGGGATTCCTTTCATCATCACCTCCCACGGTCAGTTGTCATCTCAATCGCTACGGCGTGGGCGCCTCAAAAAATGGCCTTATGCACGCTTTATCGAGAAGCCGCGCTTCTATATGGCTGCTGCCATTACCGCCCTGACTACCGGCGAGGCTGCCGATATAAAAGCCTTTGTGCCGGGTTTCAAGGGTATGGTGCAGGTTATTCCCAATCCGGCCCCACCCATAAAAGAGGTCGTGTGGCAAGGGATTGAGAGCAAAACCCTGGTATACCTGGGCCGTTTTGATGTGATGCAAAAGGGAATAGATTACCTGATTGCCCTGGCCAACGAACTGCCGGAGTACGAGTTCAGGCTTTATGGAACCGAGGATGCCAAAACCCTCCGTTGGCTGAATCGGCTCAAAGAGACCGCCTCTTCCAATGTGCATTTCGAGGCGCCGGTTTTTGGGGAACATAAACTTGCGGTGCTTTCCCAGGCTAAAGCCTATATCCAGCTTTCGCGCTGGGAGGGGTTTGGCATGTCGGTGCTGGAAGCCATGTCGGTGGGCACGCCCTGCCTGGTCAGCAGTGGTTTGCAAATGACCCAAACTCTTCAGGAGGCTGGCCTGGCGCTGCCTTTATCGGGCAATTCGGCGCAAATGGCCCAACAAGTTCGCAACTATTTGAGCGATCCGGCGGCTTTAGCACGCTGGTCCGAACGCGCCAGGGACTATTGCAGAACCGAACTGTCCCCCATACGCATCGCCACACAATACATCGAACTTTACCAGCGGGTAGTTGTCAGGTGACGACCTTGGCACATTTTCGTAATTGACATGCTGACTATAATTGCAGCCTGCTATCAAAAAGATAGCCCATAGCCAGCACCAAAAACAACCCAAAATGGGTTTGAAAAACAAGTAAAGTAGACGGGGGTGGGTCTTTAGAAATGCGTATTTTGCTGGTGGGTTTTGCTTGCAGCCCAGATCATGGTTCTGAGCAAGCCATCACCTGGTCATGGGCCTGGTCGCTCTCGCAACACTGTGAGGTGTGGGTCATTACCCATCCTGAATACCGCCAGAACATCGAGGATTTTTTAGCCAAACATCCCAATCCCAATCTGCATTTTTACTTTGTGCAACTAGCGGGCTTTGTGCAACTAGCGGGCTGGATGAATCCCTGGGACACCCATCAGCTGGGAAAATTGCGTTTGCATTATCTTTTGTGGCAGCAAGAAGCTTACCGGGTAGCTAGAAAACTCCATCAGGAAAAGGCTTTTGATCTGGTTCATTACGTGAGCTGGGCAACCATCAGCTCGGCTCCGCAGTTCTGGCGCTTGCCGGTTCCGTTTGTGTGGGGGCCGGTCGGGGGAGGTCAGGTGGCCCCGACTGCGTTTCGGCGCTATTTTGGGGCAGCTTGGCGCAGTGAATTCTTACGAACCCTGCGGGTCAAGTTGCTGCCCTGGATACCTGCTATCCGCAAGGCCGTGCAGCAATCGGCCATGATCCTGACCATTAACCCAGAAACCGTGGAGGTGTTGCGCCTGGCCGGGGCCAGGCGGATGGAGATGTTCAACATTATTGGTATAGCAGACGAGCATATCCCAATGGTGTTTCCCAAGCGAGAGCCCAAGGAATATCTGACCCTATTGTGGGCAAGCCGCTTTGAGCCCAGGAAGGGGCTGCCGCTGCTGTTGGAAGCGCTCGAGCGTCTGCGGGATTTGCCCCTGCGGGTACTGGTTGCGGGGGATGGGCCGCTCCGTAGATCCTGGGAGGCCGAGGTGGTCAGGCTGAATTTGGCAGATACCGTGAGGTTTTTGGGGATGGTGAATTGGCATCAAATGCGCGGTTTGTACCTCGAAGCAGATATTTTTGTCTTTACCAGCTTACAAGATACCTTCGGTAACGTAACCCTCGAGGCCCTGGCCCAGGGGTTGCCCGTCCTGACCCTGGGCCATCAAGGGGTGGGCTACCATTTGCCCGATGCTGCCACGCTCAAGGTTCCCGTAACCACCCCCGACGAAGCGGTTACAGGGCTCGCCGAGGGAATCCGAAAGCTACATGCCGACCCCCAGCTAAGGTATGAGATGGGCAAGGCTGGCTGGGAATATGTCAAGGCCAATAGCCAGTCGGTTCGGGCAGAGCGAATGATTCAGCTATACAGGCGCATACTGGCCGGCAGGGAGAACCCACCGAACAAAAAACTCCCTACCCGCTAAACAACTCCTTTAGTTCACATTGCATAATCGGTTCGTAACGTTGGGCGTAACCGTTGCAAACCTGAACTGCCCCTGGTCGGTTATATATTTGTTCAGAAGAGTGTTGTGGGTATTTGGCTGCTGCATCAGTCAAAATCAGATAGTCTACGGAGGCCCTATGAAGCACACCGTGCCCACAACCCCCCAGGGAACTGCAGGAGATTGGTTTAGATGCTGATTGATAGCTCGAGCAAATGGGTGGTACGCCCATCGATGCTTTTGGGCGGGTTGCTGCTGGTTTTGGTGGCAGGGTATTGGGCCTTTAGTCGGGCTTTTGGCTATATCGGCTACTATCCGGTTCTGATTGGCGAGGTCGCCCTGCTGGTCGGAGTGGCGCTGGCGGTCTGGTCGGGGGGATTGCACTTTCCTCGCCAGATTTCAGCCTGGCTATTTGTGTTTGTTTTCCTGTTTGGCCTGGGCCAGATCATCTACTCAGCCTGGTTTTTGGAACAGCCGCTGCTGGAAGTCATCCGCAGTTTTGCCACACTCTACTACGGGTTGTACGGGTTTTTGGCCTATTTTGCGGCTCGGAGACTTCTGGTACGCCTGGATGACCAGGCGCTGGCGTGGCTGATGCCCAAAATGGCCTGGGCGGTCTTGTTGGGCATGAGCATCTCGATTACCGGTTTTATTTTCCTGGTGGATTATCTGCCGTACTTCCCACAAACCACCGTGCCCATTCTGACCTACAAGCCTACCGACGCGATTATTCCGTTGCTGTTTTTTACCGTGATATGGGTACGAGGCTATTTGCCGCCGGCTTTCATGGCCTGGATTCTGGCCCTGGTAGCGTTTGCGGCTGCCCGCAGCCGCTCGTCTCTGGCCGCCTACGCGGTGGGTTTTGTCTTGCAGGGGCCATTCCGGGCTCGCAGTTTGTGGTTGATGGTGGCGGTGTTTGTGGCAGTAAGTTTGCTGGCCATCTTCGATGTTCGGATCAGCCTGGGATACCGGGAGATCAGCGTCAACCAGCTGGCGGCCAATGCTCTGTTTTTCCTCGAGCCCGACCAGGCGGGGCAGCTCGACAGCACCACCACCCAGAACGCCAACTGGCGCCTGGCCTGGTGGACGGCCATCTGGAACGAGGCCGTGGTCAATGAGTACTACCTCATGGGGCTGGGCTGGGGGGTTAACCTGGCCGATCACTACGGTTTCCAGACCGTCGAGGCCGATACGCTGGATGTGTTGCGCAACCCCCATAACGCCTTGATGGGCATTCTGGCTCGAGGGGGCTGGGTTATTTCCATTGCCTGGCTGCTAACCTACGCTACTTTTCTGGTGTCGATGGTCTGGAGCCTGGCACGCAAACACTATAGCTATGCTAATCGCACTTTGTTGATCGCTATTTTTGTATGCACCATCGCCAACCTCATCAACGGGGCTACCGATGTATATCTGGAAAGCCCTCAGGTGGCTATTCCACACTGGATCTTGATTGGTTTGGGCTGGGCCTTGATGGAAAGGGAAACCAGGCCCTCCCATGCCGAAACCTCTGTCGGCCTCGAGAGGCCTTAGCGTTTGTGCTTGGCTCCAGCGAACACGCTCTATGGCGTCCGTAGTTAGGGGGGCGTTGGCGCGGGTATTTGTTGGGCTTCTTACACCCGGGTATCACCTGCATAGGGACAATAAGCTAAAGTGCGGATTAGATACTTTTTTTATACAGCCTTTTTGCTTCTGGTGCTTCCTTTGAGCGGATGCAGCCCTACCGTTATAGCTGCCATGACGGTAGGTACAACCTATGATGGGGCCATCATGGCCGGAGTTGATGCCCGCATCGAGCGCTACCGCAAGGGTGTGCTGGTAGTCCGGGTGCGCGATGCCAGGGGGCAGCCCGTGCCCGAGGCCCAGGTGCGGGTCGAGCAGACCCGTCACGCTTTTTTGTTTGGTGTCAATGTCTTCAACCTCGAGCCTCAAAATGGGGCAGCCTGGCAGCGTTCGTATCAGAACCGCCTGCTCGAGGTTTTCAACTATGCCACCCTCCCTTTTTACTGGGCCGAGCTCGAGCCACAAAAGGGACAGCGTAACTACGCTCGCCTGGATCGCATGGTTCGCTGGCTGGAAGAACACAACTTCAGCCTTTTGGGACATCCCCTGGTGTGGTCTTTCTACAACCCCAGCTGGATTCCCAGCGACCCCGACCAGACCATTGGGCTGGTGCGCGAGCGGGTGAACGAGATCATCCAGCGCTACAAGGGCAGCATCAAGTACTGGGATGTGGTCAACGAAGCCAACAACCTTCAAGAAGCCAATGGGGTTCAGCAGTGGCTACGGCGCGATGGTCCGGTACTCTACGTACTCACTGCTTTTGAATGGGCAAGAGCGGCAGGGCGCGGCGAGGCCCTGACCTACATCTACAACGATTACGAGACGGGCCCTTTTGTCCTCCGGTTATACGCCGAACTTGCACGGCTCAACCGCCTGCCCGATGCTTTTGGCATCCAGTCCCACATGCACGAGCAACTCTGGAGTATGCGAGAAGTTTGGGAGAGGGTAGACCGGATTGCCCAGTTTGGACGTCCGGTGCGCTTCAGCGAAATTAGCGTTCTAAGCGGGACAAACATCGCCTGGGACAGCTCCCGCCCCAGTCCCTGGCCCAGCACACCGGAAGGAGAGGCCATCCAGGCCGAATATGTGGAGAACCTTTACCGAGTGCTGTTTAGCCACCCCAGCATAGAAGCCATCACCTGGTGGGATTTGTCCGACCTGAATGCCTGGATGGGAGCGCCCGCGGGTCTGCTGCGTGCGGACATGAGCCCCAAGCCGGCTTACGAACGCCTCAGAACGCTGATCAAGGGCCGGTGGTGGACCAAAGCCCAGGGAAAAACCGACAAAGATGGGGTATTTCGTACTCGAGCCTTTCTGGGCTCGCACCGCGTGACCGTCAGTGTAAACGGGCAAAGCCATACAGCTATGGCCGAGGTTGGCAAGAACGAAGATGGGGAAACCATTCTGAATGTGCAGCTAGGGCGCTAAGTACAGCGTCGTAAGAGTGTCAGTAGACTATCACAAGCCTCAGGTTTTTAAGTGCGCCCACATTAGATTTTTTGTGGTGACGGTCTCGGTGAAAGAAGTGGCCGGTCTTTAAAAGCGGCGCAGCTTATGGGCTCCCCTTTTCGGCTAGAGCAAATTCCTAACGTTGTTGTACTTAGCTCCATTTCACAAGCCTGAACGCTTTTGGCCTTCGGCTTAAGGTTTTGGTCCATGAAACGCAGGAACGCGATGCTGGAATGGTCAATTGCAAGAGCTGCAAAGCGCCTTTTGTTCTACCGAACCGAGAAGGGATTGAAGTTGGTGTCGCGGTCGTAGTAGTCCTCCTGCTCAGCTCGCTTCAAAAAGCCCACCACCGTGTAGGTCAGGGGGGTGAACAACACCTCGATTCCCATTTTGAAGATGTAGTTGGAGACAAATACCGTCCAGAGCAGGCTGTTGTCCCAGACACCATAAAAGGCAATCAGCAAAAAGATAGCGGTGTCCAGCCCCTGCCCCACCAGGGTAGAGCCGATGGTACGCAGGGCCAACCAGCGCCCGTTGGTGGCTACCTTGAGCCTGGCCAGGATGTAGCTGTTGACAAACTCACCCACAAAATAGGCCACCAGGCTGGCCAGCACAATGCGCGGCACCAGACCCAGGATGGTGGCAAAGGCCTCGGCAGACTTCTGGCTAAACTCGTCTGATGGAGCAGGCAGGGCATTGACCAGGCCAAAGGTGAGGGTGGAGAGCAGCAGCAAGAAGAACCCCGTCCAGATAACCCGGCGGCTTTTTTTGTAGCCATATACTTCGGTGAGCACATCCCCAAAGATGTAGGCCAGCGGAAACAACAAAGTACCGCCGTCGAAGGTGAAAGGGCCCAGAAGCACCACTTTGGTCGAGGCGATGTTGGAGGCAATCAGCACCACCACAAACAGGGCTGTAATCAAGTCCAGGTAACGATAGCTTTTCATAGGTTGCGCCGATGGGTGATTGATCGGGTTTTGGTTGCTTGGGTCATGTCAAACGTCGAAAGTCTAAGGTTGTAGGCCAAAAGTCAGTTTGGGGTCTAATGTAAAAATGTCGAGGATTAGAAAGGCTGATTCTTGGGCCCAGGGCTTTTAAGGTAAGGGCGGGTTTTTCTGGATACAAATCGCTCGCCACAATAATCCGCATAAGCCTTTCCCAGCATCTATTTTCAGGCTTGAGAGGTAATGAAAGGCAGATTGCGGTCGAATTGACCCCGGTCGAGGCCATAGCCGTAGACAAAAGCATCCTCAATTTCAAAGCCCAGGTAATGGATGGGCACTTCGATTTTGCGCCGTGAAGGTTTAGAAAGCAGTGCGGCAATTTTGAGCGAGGCGGGCTGGCGGGCCTCCAGCATACGCAGCAGGTAGTTGATGGTGATGCCGGTGTCTACAATATCCTCGACGATAATCACCTGGCGGCCTGCAATGGGCATCCGCAAGTCCTTCAAGAGCTCCACCTCGCCGCTACTTTTCTGGGCGTTGCCGTAGGATGAAACCGCCAGAAAGTCCATGGTGAGCGGCATGTCTATGGCCCGCACCAGGTCGGCCATAAAGATGAAAGCCCCGTTCAGCACACAGACCAGATGGGGCTCCTGGCCTGCATAGTCATGTTTTATCTGCTCGCCCAGTTCGCGTATTCGGGCGGCGATTTGGACTTCGCTGAGTTGTACCTTGCCTTTTCCGGGTTGAAAGATGCTCACTGCTCGATTCTACGGTACTCTTTTTGGCTCGTACATCGGCCTGGGGTAATTTAGCCGGTTTGGGCCTGGATGCACTTCGGCTGGCACTGTCCTTGCGTTTGCCGGGGGACAGGGCTCGACTGCTGAGCGCAGCGGGCTTCTGGCGCTGGCTTTGGGCAGGCTTGCGTAACCTGGGCGGTCCAGCGTTGGTGTACAGCAGCTTAATTTCCTCTGGGGTAAGGTAGCGCCACTGGCCGACCTCGAGCTCACCCAGTTCAATGGGCCCTACCGCCAGTCGCACCAACCGATCGACCGGATAGCCTACCTTCCGCAGCATACGCCGTACCTCGCGCTTGCGCCCTTCGGTCAGTGTGAGCTTGATGCCGTCCTTGATGGGCTGCGCTGCCAGAGCCTTGGCCAGCCCATCCCCCAGCACTACGCCCTGTGTGAGTTGCTGGCAAGCTTCCTTGCTCACCTTGCCGCCTTTGCACCAGGCCCGGTAGAGCTTGGGTACCTGATTACTTGGATGGGTCAGGAGCTGGGTAAGCTGGCCGTCGGTGGTGAGCAACAACAACCCTTCGGTATCTTTGTCCAGCCGCCCCACCGAGTGCAGACCCGGGTGTCTGGGTACCAGCTCGTAGACCAGTTTTTCGGCGTGTTCGTCTTCGTGGGTGGTGGTGTAGCCTTTGGGTTTGTGCAACGCGATGACCACCTTTTTTTGGGGCATTCGCACCCGCTCCCCATCCAGCCGTACAATATCGCCGGTTTGCACCACCGCCCCAATGCTCGCAATTTGATTGTTGATGGAAACACGTCCAGCCCGAATCAAATCCTCTGCCTTGCGGCGGCTGGCAATGCCCGAGCGAGCTAAGAATTGTTGAAGGCGCATAGCCATTATAGTAACGCAGGTATTGCTGCGTATGGGAGCTCGAGCCATGAATACCTTATAGCCCCCTCCCTCCTGCGTAGATATCCGCTATCAGCATTTTTACAGCGGGGACTTCTTCTGAAACCTGGGCCTGCGCTTTTCCTGAAGGGACGCCAGCCCCTCTTTGGCGTCGGGGCCCAAAAAGCCCATAAACTCCAGCGCCAATGAAGTGTCGAAGTTGGGCCCCATCATGCGCAACCAGTTGTTGAGGGCATACTTGGTGAAGCGAATGGCGGTGGGGGAGCCCTGGGTCAGCTTCTGTGCAATTTTGAGCGCTTCGGCATAAACTGCGCCATCTTCCACGCAGCGGGACACCAGCCCGATGCGCTCGGCTTCCTCCCCCGAGAGGGGCTCGTTGAGCAAAAGGTAATACTTGGCTTTGCTGAGCCCGCACAGCAAAGGCCAGACCATTACCGAATGGTCGCCCGCTGCCACCCCCAGCCGCACATGCCCATCCACGATGCGGGCGGTCTTGCCGGCCACGCTGATGTCGGCCAGCAGTGCCACAGCCAGCCCGGCCCCCACCGCCGGGCCTTCGATGGCTGCCACGATGGGCTTCGAGCAGTTCACCACCCCATATACCAGGTCGCGGGCTTCCTTCCAGACCCGCAGCAAGGCCTCGTAATCACGGATCATCTCCTCGATCATCTCGAAGTCGCCGCCGCTGCTGAAGGCCCCGCCCTCGCCCCGCACCAGTACCGCGCCGATATTTTCATCGGCATCGATATCCCGCCAGACATAGGCCAGCTCGCGGTGCATATGGCTATCGGCGGCATTCAGACGGCCTGGATTGGAGAGAACGACCTCGAGCACCCCTTCACTGGGCTGGTCAAACTTCAAGCGCTCGTAGCGTTGTTGCCAGTTCATGCCAGCAGTTTACGCAATTGGCTGAAACAGGGTCAGTGCGTGAACCCTCGCAAACCTCAGCCAGGAGCACTTCAGACAGTTGGTGTTACAGCAAATGATCGCAGGTAGGCGTCTGGCTGGGTGTTATGCCCCCACCTGGCCTCCCCCGCTGGGGGAGGGAGGCGTGGTTTTACTTTACGCACTAGCCCTGTTGGCTGAAAGCCAAAAGTGGAATCCATAGCGGCATCGTGGGTGGGATAGCGGCCTTTTTTTCTGCAGAAGTACTTCAGTTTAAACATGGAGCATCTTCTAGCTTTGGCCACATTCGGCCTTCAGCTTTTGGCGCCTGACTGAGGCTACCCCTTTGGGGGGTTTCTGGGTAGAATCCGCTGGCATGGCCCTATTTGCCGTGAACAAACCATTGGGCCGCACCTCGCACGACGTGGTAGACATGGCCCGAAAACTGCTGGGCACACGCCGGGTGGGCCACACCGGCACCCTCGATCCATTGGCTACTGGGGTCTTGATCCTGGCCTCGGATGTTTCGACTAAGCTGGTACCATTTTTGTCCGCAGAAGAAAAGGAGTATCTCGCCTGGGTTTCTTTTGGGGCAACTACCAATACCCTAGATGCTGAAGGGCCGATTGTAGAAGAAAGTTCTCGGCGTCCAACCCAACGCGAGATTGAAGCGGCCTTGCCTGCATTTTTGGCCTTGATGGAGCAGACGCCCCCGGCTCACTCGGCGGTGAAGGTGGGGGGCATCAAGGCCTACGAGGCGGCGCGTAAAGGACAGGCGCTAAAGCTCGAGGCCCGCCCGGTCAAGTATCACGAGGTGACCCTGCTGGCTTACGACCCGGCACCCATCGCCTACCGCATTGCCCACTCGGCAGCGGGCTGGCTGCTATCGGAACGGGGTCGCCAGGTGGAGTTGCCCAGGCCCCTGGGCGATTACCCAACTGCAGTGATACGTCTGGTGGTAGGGCCCGGTACCTATATACGCTCTTTTGCTCGAGACCTGGGCGAACAACTGGGCAGCAAGGCCTTCCTTTCGGGGCTGGTGCGAACCCGGGTAGGTAGGATTGGCCTCGAGCAGGCCCAGGAGATCGATCGCCTGGACGTAAATAAAACCCTGGACGAGCTCGAGGCCCTCTCCTGTCCCAGCGTGGAGCTGTCCCACACCGAGACCAAACGGGTGATGGAGGGCGTACCGCTGCCCATTCCGGCCAAGGGACTGGTGGCCCTGGTCGGCCCCAAGGGCCGCCTGGTGGCAATGGCCGAGGGGGATGGTTTCAAGCTACGCATCAAGCGGGTATTCAAGGAGTAAGCATCTAATCCCAGTCGGCCCTCGGTAGCCTTCAACCTAGTTCGAAGGTCTCCTTGATGATGGGCTGGGATAAGACCACCGAGGTACGGGTGCTGCCGTAGAAGCCAAGCTGCTGGATGAGTTCTTGCAGGTGCTCTACTGAAGGTGTCATGACCTTGGCCACAAAAGAAGATTCGCCGGTCACAAAATAGCATTCGCGCACCGCAGGGGTGGCGCGGGCAAACTCGAGCATCTGCTGGTAGCGGCCCGGCGGGGTAGCCACTTCGATCAGGGCGGTGATGGTGTAGCCCAGGGTTCCCGGATTGATCCGCGCCCCATAGCCGGAAATAACGCCGACATCCTCCAGGCGACGCACCCGCTCGGTGACGGCAGGGGTCGAGAGCCCCACCCGTCGGCCGAGCTCGCTATAGGAGATTCGGCCATCCTTTTGTAGTTCGCTCAGGATAGCGATGTTGACTTTGTCAAGCAGTTTGGAAGCCATATAAATCATTATGGCTTAAGTACGTAAAGCCAAAGTCCGCGCAGCCCGTAAAAACTTGCTTTTCTTTGCCGCCAGACCGGTCTAATCTTGAAAAAAACAGGAGGTAGCTATGGTGATTGGTGTGCCCAAAGAGATCAAGACGCTCGAGAACCGTGTAGCCCTCACACCCGGGGGCGTGACCAGCCTGGTGCGGCGGGGGCACAAGGTACGGGTACAGCAGGGGGCCGGGGTGGGCTCCGGTATTTCCGATGCCGAGTACCAAAAAGCCGGGGCCGAACTTGTAAGTGCCCCGGAGGCCTGGGCCGCCGACCTGGTGGTCAAAGTGAAGGAACCCATCGCCGAGGAGTACAGGTATTTGCGCAGGGAGCTTATTCTCTTTACCTATTTGCACCTCGCCGCCGACGAGCCCCTCACCCGGGCTTTGCTCGAGGGGGGTACGACCGGCATTGCTTACGAAACGGTGCAGCTCGAGGATGGTTCGCTGCCCTTGCTGCTGCCCATGAGCGAAGTGGCCGGGCGCATGGCTCCACAGGTGGGCGCTGCAGCACTGGAGAAACCCCACGGCGGGCGCGGTGTGCTCCTGGGTGGGGTGCCGGGAGTGGCGCCGGCGAGCGTGGTGATTATCGGCGGAGGCATTGTGGGCACCAACGCTGCCAAAATTGCCCTGGGCATGGGCGCACAGGTGACCATCCTGGACGTAAGCAAAGCCCGGATGCAGTACCTCGACGATGTCTTTGGTGGGCGGGTGATTACCCTTTCTTCCACCGAGGCCAACGTGGCGGCTTCCATTCGCCACGCCGACCTTCTTATTGGGGCGGTGCTGATTCCCGGGGCCAAAGCCCCCAAGCTGATTACCCGAGAGATGCTTTCCACCATGAAGGAGGGCGCGGTGATTGTGGACGTGGCGGTAGATCAGGGCGGTTGTGTGGAGACCATTCGCCCCACCACCCACGCCGACCCCACCTACGTGGTGGATGGGGTGGTGCACTACGGTGTGGCCAACATGCCGGGGGCGGTGCCGCGCACCTCTACCTTTGCCCTCACCAACCAGACCCTGCCCTACCTGCTCAAACTGGCCGAGAAAGGCTTGGATGCCCTCCACGACGACCCGGCCCTGATGCTCGGCCTCAATACCCACCAGGGCAAGCTGACCTGCTTGGGCGTAGCGGAAGCCTTCGGGTTGCCCTACACCGAGCCCAGGGCAGCTCTATAACAGTCTTGTAGCGTGTTTGTAAATACTTTTTTGGGAGCAGGGGCCCTGAATAAAACATGCCCCTACCCGCCCTAACCCGGAATATCGCAGGCGCTTGCTGTACCCTGGGGAAAGCCTATGCGCTATCGAGGGTGGTTTCTATTGTGGGTGCTGGCGAGCCTGGGGCCACCCGCCCTGGCGCAGGCTGTACCCTGGCTGCCGGGTGAACGGCTGGTTTACAACGTAACCTGGCAGGGACTCGGGGTAGGCCGGCTCTACCTCAGCGCCGATCCCATAGAGGGGGGCTGGCGCTTTCGCCTAAAGCTCGAGACCACCGGGCTGGCTCAGGCGCTGGGCTATGGCCTCGAGTCGGAGAGCCAGGTCGGTTACGACTTCTTCACGGATCGCTTCTGGCAAGTCCTGACCGAGCCCCTCAAGGGCACTACCCGACTCTATTTCGAGCGCCAGGAGCACAACGGCTCCCGTGCCAGGGTGGTCTATCCTGACGGCAAACAGTCAAGCTGGAACAGCGCCAGTGAAGAAGTGATGGATCAGGTTTCGCTCATTTACTATCTGCGGGTTCGCCCCGAAACCCGCCTGATTCGTGCGGTGGACTACCCCAAGCTGGTCGAGGGCCGTCTGGAGGTTCTGCCCGTCAGCAATGGCCTGGTGGGCTACCGCTTTGCCCGCGAAGATTTGCTGGTCGAGGTCTGGTATCGCCCGGACGCTCGCCGCACCCCAGTTCGCATCATCTTCGGGCGTGATTTTGGCCGGCTGGAAGCGACCCTTATCGAGAACAACAACCGCTAATTGTTTTCACTAATACTGGAGGGTTGGAAACTGGGTTTTGGTACGCTATAGTTGCGCCATAAGGAATCAAATCAACCCCGTGCAATAGTTTTCCGGCTATAGGAGAGGGTGGGGTTGAAGGGTAAACTAGCCAAATCTGGAGGCCAATTTTGAAAGGGAACATTACCGTGACAGAAAGTGCGCTGGCGGCTATCCTGGGCCTGGCTGCGCATGAAGTGCCGGGTGTGCTCGGGATGAGTCCTGCCGGTATCCGCGAATCCATCAGCCGTATCCTGGGCCGTAGTGAGGCCAGCGAAGGGGTGGTGGTCAAGCCCGACCCGAACGCCGCTGGCAAGTATCAGGCCGATCTGTATGTGGTGGTGGCTTTTGGTGCACGCATTCCCACGGTGGTGGATAGCATTGGGGAGCGGGTGCACTGGGCCGCCAAAAGCCTGGCAGGGGCCGAGCTTTCCAGCGTGCGAATCCATGTGGTGGGGGTGAGCCGTGGCTGAGGCTCTTTCGCCTGCTGAACTCGCCAAGGCCTTTCGCTATGCGACCGATTGGTTCGCGGTGTATGTCGAGGAGACCAACGCCCTGAACGTGTATCCGGTGCCGGATGGCGACACCGGCACCAATATGCACCTTACGCTGCAATCGGTACGGCGCGAGTTGGATCTGGCCGACACCAGCAAGATGAGCGAGGTGGCCCGGGCCATTAGCTATGGCTCGTTGCTGGGTGCGCGGGGTAACTCGGGGGTGATTACTTCCCAGATTCTCAAGGGTTTTGCTGAGGCCATCAAAGAGGCCCGTGTGGTTTCTCCAGCCCTGCTGGCCCAGGCCCTCGAGGAGGGCTCCCGCATGGGCTACAAGGCAGTGATGAAGCCCGTGGAGGGCACCATCCTGACGGTCTCGCGGGGGATTGCCGCAGGGGCCCGCAAGGCTATGGAAAATGGGGCAGCCAGCCTCGAGGAGGTACTGCAAGGGGCTCTGCAAAGTGGCCGCGAAGCCTCCGATCGCACCCCCGAGCTGCTGCCGGTGCTCAAACAGGCCGGGGTGGTGGATGCGGGCGGCGTGGGGTTGCTGCGTTTTGTGGAGGGCCTCGAGGGCTACCTCAAGGGCCTGCCCTTGCCCGAACCGCCCAAAATCGAGAAGTATGCCCAGACCGCCTTCGAGGAGGAAGAATTCGGCTACTGCACCGAGTTTTTAATGGAAGGGGTGGCCGAACCCGTGGAGAAAATCCGCGAGGCGGTGTCGTCCTTTGGCGACTCCTTGCTGGTGGTAGGGGCCGAGGGCTACGTCAAAGGCCACATCCACACCAACGATCCCGACGGCCTGCTGGCCAGCGTGGCCCGCTACGGCAAGATGGTGCGTACCAAGGTTGAGGACATGTCGCAGCAGCACACCGAGATCCTTTCCATGGCCGGGGCTGCCGACGAAGCCCCCCCACCCACGGGCCTGGTAGTAGTGGCCAACGGCTGGGGACTGGTCAAGGCTTTTCGGGGTTTCGGGGCCCGCATTGTGGCTGGAGGCCAGACCGCCAACCCCAGCGTGCAGGACATCCTGGATGCCATCAGGAGCCTCCCCAACCCCGAGGTAGTCGTGCTGCCCAACAACAGCAACGTGATTATGTCGGCCCAGCAGGCGGCAGGTCTGGCCGAGGGCAAGACCGTACACGTGATTCCGACCCGCACCATGGGCCAGGGGCTGGCTGCCAGCGTGCTTTACCAGGCCGACCTGCCCTCGAGCGAACTCCTGCCCGAGATGGAAGAAGCCTCCAGGAGAGCGATCACCCTGGAGGTCACCCGGGCCAGCCGCAGCGTGGAGATTGGCGGGGTGAGCGTGACCGAGGGCCAGCCCATTGGCCTGCGCGACGACAAACTGGCCCTGGCCGCCGACACCCCCGAGGAGGCCCTGTTCAACATGATCCAGCTGGCCTCCCAGGAGGGCGACTACGAAATACTGACCATTTTCCACGGCCCTACGGTCACAAAAGACACCCTGAACACCCTGGCGGCCCGGATTTCCCAGGCTTTCCCCGACCTCAGTCTTGAGGTTCACCCCGGTGGGCCCGACCTCTACGATTACCTTGCCGTGCTGGAATAATTCGAACCCACCCCCACAGACATGGTCAGATGTTCAAATCCGACAGGGTGTTTCGGGCAAGCGTTACTTTTGTACGCCGCAGGCGTAATGCAAGCCTGTCGGTTTGTTGCAGATAAAACTCGTCCAGCACGGTAAAAAATTGGTATACCGGTCTATAAACTTTGTCAGGGAGCCGTCATGCTTGAGATGAGAAATCTCAAGAAGCCCTTTAGGTTGAACTCATAAAGTGTAATCGTGAATTATCTCTGTCCAGCAAGTAAAAATTAAAAGAATCTGTTAGTACCCCAGTTAAATCTCACAAAATAATGAGAGGCGTGACGCCTCTTTCTAAGAGAATCTGAGAACTGCCCTCCTACCCTCAAGGGGTATGGAACGGTTATTTCGTCTCCGCATTCCGAGTCTAATCCTGCTATTGGCAGTGTTTGGATTGGGCTGGGCCCAGGCCCCCAGGGTAATGACCCTCAAGGCTACGGCCTACACCTCCTCGGTGCGGGAAACCGACAGCACCCCCTTCATCACCGCTACCGGGGCCCGCACCCGCATCGGTATCATCGCAGTAAGCCGGGATATGCTCCGCGAACTGCCCTATGGCTCCAAGGTGATGCTCGAAGACCTGGGCACCCCGGCGGGAGTAGGTAAAGGGCGCTTCAACTACTTGCTCAAAAACCGGGTTTTTGTTGTAGAGGATACCATGCACCCCCGCAAACGGGAGCGGCTGGATGTGTGGTTGCCAGACCGCAGCACCGCCATCCGCTTTGGGGTGCGCAACGTCCGGGTAACGGTGATCCAACGAGGCCGGGGGTAAGATACTCGAGCGTCGAGGGCCGAAAAATCGCAGGGCTCTCGACCCTCGCCCCCATCTATGCGCTTTGTCTGGTTTCTTGCCCTGCGCCAACTCCGCTACCGCCGCACCCAGAGCCTCATCACACTTCTGGGGGTGGCAGTGGGGATTATGGTGCTCACCACCGCGCTTTCGCTCACCAACGGCTTCATTAAGGGGTTGGTAGAAGCTACCCTCAAAGCCGTGCCCCACCTCTACCTGCAAAGCCTGAACCCCGAGGATAGCCCGGTTCCACCGCCCCACCCGGAGGTAATAGGCCAGGCACCGGTGCTCCTGACCAAGGCCCTGCTGACCCGCCGGGCCGAGGCAGGCCGAGGGGCCGGGGCCGACTTCGCCACCCTGATTGGGCTGGGGGCGGGTGGACAGGCCGTCTACCCCGAGCTCGACCTGTCCAGGCTCAAAGACGGCAGCATCGTTTTGGGCAGTGCGCTGGCCCGCAGCCTGGGGGCCTATCCGGGCGACAGGCTGTTTCTGGTCTCGATTAACCAGAAGCGAATTCAGCTCGAGGTAGTGAGCACCTTCCAAACCGGCAACTACCTGCTCGATGCCGGGTTTGCCTTTACCACCCTGGCCGATACCCGCGAACTCATGGAGCAGCCCGATGCGCTCTCGGGCTATCAGTTGCGATTGCGCAACCCCGACAAAGCCCCCGAGGTGGGGATGGCCCTGGCGGGGCGGGCCTACTTCCCCCAGACCTGGCAGTCCAGCAACCGCACCCTCATAGAGCAACTGGCCCTGCAAAAGCGGGTGATTGGGATTGTGGTCTTCCTGATTGTGGTGGTGGCGGCCCTGGGCATGGCCAGCGTTCTGGTGCTTACGGTGATCGAAAAAACCCCCGACATCGCCCTCTTAAGGGTGATGGGGGCCCGGGGAACCCAGGTGGCCGGTGTCTTTGCCTTGCAGGGCCTTATTCTGGGTGCGCTGGGCATTCTGATGGGTAACCTGCTGGGCTGGGGCCTGTCCAGCTATTTCCAGTGGCGCCCGGTGGAAATTCCCGGCGAACTGTACTTCCTGACCCGCCTCCCGGTAGACATCAAGCCCTCCGACTTTGTGTGGGTCTCAGGCTTTAGCCTGCTGGTGGTGATGCTGGCCTCACTCCTGCCCCTCTGGCGAGCTTTGCGCATCAAGCCGGGGGAGGTGCTGCGCTAAACCCAGCTTACCGCGCCGAAGGTGTCCTCGCGCCGGGGGCTGGTGGAGAACATCACCACCGGGGTCTGGGTGTAGTCCTCAATCAGTTCGACGAAGTGCTTGACGCTGGCGGGCAACTGTTCGCGGCTTCCAATGCCCGATAGGTCGCCCCAGCCGGGGATGGCCTCGTACTTCACGCTGCCATCTGGAAGGTGCTCGATGCCCACCTTCACGGTGGAGAAGCCTGAAAGCACGTCCAGTTTGGTTATCACCAGCCCATCAAAGCCGTTGACCTCGCAGGCGTACTTGAGCAGCACCAGGTCGAGCCAGCCGGTGCGCCTTGCCCGGCCCGTAGTTACGCCGAACTCGCCGCCTTTCTGACGCAGGAACTCGTCTTCTTCGCCGTGGAGTTCGGTAGGGAAGGGGCCGTTACCCACCCGGGTAGCATAGGCTTTGGCCACGCCATAGACTTTGTTAATGGCTTTGTGGTTTACCCCGGTGCCCACAATAATCCCACCCACAGTGGGGTGCGAGCTGGTCACGTAGGGATAGTCGCCGTAGTTGAGGTCGAGCAAAGTAGCCTGGGCGCCCTCGAAGAGTACCTTTTTGCCATGCTTGATGGCCTCGCGCAGCAGGTGGCCGGTATCGGCGATGTGGGGGGCCAGAATCTCGCGCATCCGCTCGAGGTCGGCCAGGGCTTTGGTGGGGGTGTCCCAGCCCGCTTCCCGGGTCGAGTTGGGTTTCTCGGTGAGCAGGGTCTCGACCCGCTCGCGCAATACCGCCTCGCTCAGCAGATCGCCCGCCCGAATGCCTACCCGCCGGGCCCGGTCGGAGTAGGCCGGCCCGATGCCCCGTTTGGTGGTGCCCACAAAGTTGTTGCGGGCTTCTACTGCCTTGTGATGGGGTAGCACCAGATGGGCTTTGTCCGACACCAGCACCTTGGGTTCCAGGCCCTCGGCGCGGATGTTCTGCATCTCCTCGGCAAAGCGGAAGGCGTCTATCACCATCCCGTCGCCCAGGATGTTGGTGGCCTGGGGGTGGATGACCCCGGTGGGCAGGAGGTTCAGTTTGAAGGTTTTGCCCTGGGCTACCACGGTGTGGCCAGCGTTGGCCCCGCCCTGGTAGCGCACCACAAAGTCGGCATTCTCTGCGAGGGCGTCGGTTACTTTACCTTTTCCTTCGTCGCCCCACTGGGCTCCAATGATGGCAATTCCTGGCACGTTACATAGCCTAAGGCCCAAAGCCCAAAGAGAAAAGCCAGCCTTCAGGGCAAACTACACGGTCTGAAGGTGTAGGTTTGGTGATTTGCCAGGGTTTTGAGAGCTGTTGGATGGGAGGTAAACTGAAAGGAATATACCGATCCGAGCCTTCAGGGTTTGTGCCGGGTCATGGGCAGCCACTCCTCGCTGCTACCTGCATTGGGGTTCTCGCTGGGGTCGTTGGTGGAAAAGACCTGCCCCTGGCGATTAACCCAGTGGTAGGTATGCTGGTTGGAGAGCTCGACCAACTTTGAATCATACGGATTAACAAAGGTCTCCACACCCCCTAGGTTTTCGCGGAAGTGGAAGTTGTTTTTCTCCTGAATCCGGTCACGGTGGGCAATGACCTCTTGCCAGGTTTGTTGTGACCATTGGTAGTATTCCTGGGCTTGCTGCCTCAGCGCTATGGAGTTTTGCAGGCTTTGCATCATCAGGGCACTGGCTCCAAAAGCTGCGCTGTGGGTTGGGACAATCTGATCGGCTATCTGGGGCAGCCAGGGGGCGTAGTCTGCCCACTGCACCTCCTGGGCTGCGGCACAGGTGATGACCAGGGTGCAACTGTCGTAGCCCGCGGTCATGCTGCACTTGGCGACGCCACGGCAAGGCACCCCGCCTGCGTTGTAGGCAAGTTCAAACCCCCAGGCTGCCTGCATCCACATGGCGGGTTGGACAGGTTGGGGCTGCCCTAAGCCCAAATTGGGGAACTGCGGTGCGAGCCGCTCGTAAACATATTGCATGGGGTTGTAGCCAAGGGGCAGCCCCGCGTTGCCCACCATGATGGTTAGGGCTGCCTGGTCGGGGGCGACCAGGACAACAGCAAAATTCCCATCCTCGAGCACCCTCCAGCCCCTGGGAAGGGCATAGCGAAAGAACCGCCCCTGCCGAATCTCGACCCCGCCATCCTCGCCCATAGTGGTTTTCCCCGTGTCCTGAACTTTTAATCAGGATACGCCATAAGCGAGGAAAAAGCGATTTTTATCGCAGCACCACCCGGCAACCACCCTGACCCCGGCTGCCCTGCTGGCCCTGGCTGTAAAGGTTAGCCTCGCCGCGCAGCACCCCGTCCACGGCGTTCTGGTACTGGTCGTCCAGCAGGCAGGAGATGAGGGCTTGCCCCACGGAAACATCCAGGCGCAGGGTGCGGCCTACATAGTACAGGCGCATGGCCCAGTCGGTAGGGAGCAGGTCGCCGCTGCGGTTTTCCACCATTTTGGCACTGCCCGAGAACCCGTCGCTCTCGGACTTGCTCAACGTGAGGTTCCAGGCCACGTTGAAGGTCTCGAGGCGCCAGGTCTGGCCTGCTACCGGCTCCTTGCGGGCTTCTTTGAGCCAGGTGGGGGCGCCGGCGCTGCCCGAGGTGCCGGCGGCGGCGCTGCCCAAAGAGGCGCTGCAAGGCAGCCCAATCAGCGCGACCGTGCCCTTGCCGTCCGGCTGGATGAGGCAGGTAAAAGGCGAGGCAACACTCGAGGCCGCTGTGGGAGCCTTGAAGTCGAACACCAGCACGTTTTTGTAGTTGGTGCCGGGCAGGGTCTCGGCGAAGTAGGCCACCTGGGCGGCCCGGGTGTCCACCCCCTGGGCCTGGGCCTCGAAGACCCCATTCTGGGCTGTGCCCAGTCGCACGTTCCAGGCAAGGCGCTGGCCCTGGGCCTCGATGACGAAGTTCCATACCTGGCCTTGCTCGAGCTTTGGAGGCCATGGGTTTTGGGCCAAAGCCGCACTGAAGATGGCTAGAAAAATCAATGCCTGGATGTGTTTCATAGGGGTGATTGTCCTACAGTACCAATGTTTGGGCTGTTTATTCATCACAGCGGTGCAGGCTGGAAGGGAAAGAGGCATGGCGGTGCAGTTGCCTTAGATGAAATAGGCCCAGCAGAACGCAGCGAGTTGCTGTATGTTGGGTTTGTTTCGCTACGAGCAATTCCCTTTTGATCAACGACCGACACCCCCCAAAAGGGGTGTGACCTGGGTTGTGCATTTTGACCACGGGATTCCCTTTCACCGTGTTACTCTGCATGAGAGGTTTAACGAAGGAGTTCACGCTTGAGAAAGGGAGGTAAAGAGCAAAAGACTCGGATCGGTGATGATTGTCACCGGGCTACGTCTATTTCCCGGCAGGGGTTGTGGAAGCAATCCCGTGATGAATCGGCCCTGGTCGTATACCCCAATGCACTCATGCTCCGCGAATATCGCGGAAATTGCCGGCAAGGGATTTGCACCGGGACTTTGGCCACGCCCCAGGGAGATTTGCAAGGAGTGTAGATGATGAATAAAGCTGGAGGACCAATCCAACTCAAACTATGGGGGCCGGCCCGGCTGGAGTATCAGGGTCGCGAGCTAAAGCTCCAGCGCAAGGGTTTGGCCATCCTGTACTACCTGGCCCTGGAAGGAGCCACCCGGCGTGAGGTGTTGGCCGACCTGCTTTGGGGACATTCGGCGGCCTCGCAGAACCTGCGGGTCGAACTGCATCGCTTGAGCCAGGCCCTGGCCCCCCTGGGCTATACCCTGTTCAAAGCGGGCGAAGATCCCTTGCAACTTCCGCCCTTTGTCTCCCTGGATCGTACCCCTTCGCCCGGGGCACCCATGGAAGGGCTGGAGGAGCTCTCGGTGGAGTTTAGAGCCTGGCTCGAGGGCCAGCGCTCGCAGCTTATGGCCAATAGCTCGGGTACCGTCGGACGCGAACGCCTGGTGCAGGAGGTGGCTTCACAACTGACCCTGCCCTCGGTGCTGATCCTGATGGGCCGACCTGGCTCGGGGCGCACGGCCTTTGCCCAGGCCCTGGCCAAAGCCCTGGGGGTGCCTTTCCTGGAAGGCCCCAGGGGGGGTGGTAAGGCGCTGCACTACCTACGCCCTCCCTACACCGATGTCTCCATGGAGCGCATCCTGACCGACCGTGATGGGCTGTGGGTGGTTGAGCGCTCCTCCTATGGGGAAGACCCTAAACTGATCCTGGAGTTGCGCAGCCACTATCCCGCCGAACGCACCCGCTACATCACCCTGCCGCCTTTGTCGTGGGCCGAAGCCCGCGCCTCGATGCTCGCAAACCTGCCCTTTGCCCAGGCGGCGCGGCTGTTCCTGGCCTCGGGGGGCTCGCCCGGCCACCTGCGCGAGCTGCTGGCGGTGCCCCACACCGGCGCCGAAGTGCCCCTGCCCCAGCGGGTACGGGCCCAGGTACAGCTCGAGGCCCGCATGCTTTCGCTGGAGGCGCGCCTGGCCTTGGAGCGTCTCTCGGTGCACCCCGGCCCCTACAGCCAGGGCTTGCTGGATGCGCTGGAGGCCACACCCTATCTGGACGAGCTCGAGCGCCGGGGCTGGCTGGTTTATGCTGGACAGTGGCAGTTCTCCGACGATGCCAGCCGCCGGGTTCTGTACCTGGGACTGCAGCCGGGGCGCCGCCAGCAGTACCACCGCCAGGCTGCCCTGCAATGCGCCATGGAAGAACAGCGCATGGCCGAGGCCTACCACCGCCTGATGGCTGGCGACACCGCCGACTGGGGCACTTTTGTGAATACCCTGCCGGGCTGGACCCGCTACGGCCTCAAGGCCTGGCTGGGTATGAACGAAGCCCTCCCGATGGGGCCGAGCGTGGGTGAGATGGCCCGGGGCAGCGAGCTGGCCCTCCTGGAAGAAGCCCGTTTTGGCCAGGGCTTCGAAGTGGACGGCCGCCATGTGCGCTGGGTACGCACCCCTTCCCAGGCCACCACTTCGGGCATCATGTGGGCGGGCCAAGATGAAGCTTCCCTGCTGCACCTCAAGGGCCACGTGTATGTGGAGAACCCCCTGGGGGTGGGCATTTCGGGCCGTGCGGCGCCCCTCATGCTGGAGATCCAGGAGCCCCGCGAGGCCCGGGTGATTTTTCTTCATGGCATCCAGGCCGGGGCTTTGGCCGACAATGCCTTGTTGCTGCCCGTGAAAGAAGAGCTTGATGTGTGGTTCCGGGTTCCGGCAGGGGCCAGCATCCGCCTCACCAGCAGCGCCGAAAGCGGCCTGATTGACCTCGAGGTCACTTCCTACCGCATCGCCCCGGCAGCCCAGGCCCAGTCTGCGCCAAAAGTAGAGGTGCTCGAATTTTTTCGTAGCGCGGTAGAAGCCGCGAGGAAACACTGAATCCTCCAACACAAAAGCTGGGGCTCCAAGCCCCAGCTTTGATCTGGTTGGACGGCTCTTCAGAGCGCGTAATACCGGATTCAAAAAGATATCCAAACCAAAGACCCCCAAAGGCTATCTTTTTGAATCCTAGAGCACTCCTTTCAGTCGGGTTAGTTCGCCGCCATACGGCGGCGAACTAACCGAATCTGGTATAACAATTTTGTGTCTGGTAGCTGCCCGCCTAAAGGCCCACTTGCTCGAGCCAGCTCTTGAGTTTGGCAATAGAAAAACGGCTCATTGAGGTGGCGTGGTGGCCATAAACCAGGGTGGGTACGCTCTGCTTGCCGTTGTTCACCTTCATCACCAGTTCGGCAGCGCTCGTGTCCTGTTCGATGTCCACTTCGGTATAGGGCAGGCCGAGGGCAGCAAGGGCTTGTTTGGTAGCGCGGCAGTCGGGGCACCAGGAGGTGGTGTACAGGATAATCATAGCCAGCAGCGAGTGTACGTGGGCCCTGGATGAAACAGTGTGCTTTTGATAACGCTGGCTAGGCCTCGCCGACCTCGAGGGCCGCCGTTAGGGCCGCCCCCAGCAGTCCGGCCTCGCTCCCCAGCTTGGCCAGGTGGACGGGCGGGATGATCCAGTTTTCCATGTAGCGATGGTACGAGCGCATCACTTCGTCCAGATAAGCTGGGCCGGCGTTGAGCGCCACCCCGCCCCCCAGCACCACCACCTCGGGGTCGTAGCATTTGACCAGCGAGGCCAGGGCAATGCCCACCCAGCTTGCGGCCTGCAACACGATCCGGCTGGCCCTGGGATCGCCTTGTTGGAACAGGGCAAAGAGTTCGCGGGTGCCCATCTCTCGCTTGAAGGAGGCCAGGGCCATGCGCTCCATGGCGGGGCCTGTCGCCAGGGCTTCCAGGCAGCCATCCAGCCCGCAGCCGCACAGGGGGCCGCCGGGCTGCATGGTGATGTGTCCGATCTCGCCCCCCTGGCCGTTTGCGCCACGTAGCACCTTGTTGCCCCACACAAAACCACCCCCGACCCCGGTCGAGACCGTCATGTAAAGGGTGCTCTCGGCGCCCTGGGCTGCGCCTAGCTTATGTTCGGCCAGCGCGGCGGCGTTGGCGTCGTTTTCCATGTAGACCTTGTAGCCGGTGGCCTGCTCGAGCCGCTCCACAATGGGAAAATCGGTAAAGTTGGCAATGTTGGGCGCAAACTTGATGCGGCCCCGCTTGAAGTCCAGAGGCCCGGGGGTACCCAGGCCAATGGCCTTGATGCCGATACCTGCGGTCTCAATGGCCGACAAAGCAGCCTGGGCCATGGCCTCGATAACCGCCTGGCCCCCCTCCTCGGGAGTGGGTACCGTGACCCTGGCCTTTATGACCCCCTCGCTCAGCACCCCTGCCATAATTTTGGTTCCGCCCAGATCAATCCCCACTACGCTCATGATGGCTCTCCTTGGTGGTCGCGCTCCACAATCAGTACAGCGTCCTCGTGCAGTACCTTGGGCACCCAGAGGCCCACATCCCCGGTGTAGGTGCCCAGGTAAGCTTCCGGCAGACCAAAGCTGGTAAAGGGGGTCTCGAGGTAAACCGGAATCCGGCGCTGTTCCAACTGCACTCTAATACCCTCGGCGATCACCCTGGGCGCCGAAAGCAGCAGCACATAGGCTACTTCCCCGATTAGGCGACGGGGAAGGGTGTTTTGAACCGGGTCTTGCTCATCCATGACGGAGTGGTCGTTCATTGGCTAACAGCATAACAGCCCAAGGGAAGGGGCCTCTGGCTTGCCTTTGACCCAACCTTTCCAATTACCCAAGTTTTGCAAACCGGCCCGCTAAGCTATAAAGCGGTAGCTATGCTGGCGCAAGTACGAACCTATAGTCTATTTGGCCTCGAGGCCCAGCCCATCACGGTGGAGGTGGACGTTTCTCAGGGGATGCCCTTCTACGCGGTGGTGGGCCTGCCCGACAAGGCTGTGGAAGAATCGCGCGAGCGCGTGCGGGCCGCCCTCAAGAACGCGGGCTTTCCCTATCCGCAAGGACGCGTCGTCATCAACCTGGCCCCAGCCGAGCTGCGCAAGGAAGGCACCCATTACGATCTGCCCATTGCCCTGGGGTTACTCTGTGCCCAGGGGAGCATTCCAACCGAAGCCCTGCAAGGCTTTGCCTCGGCGGGCGAACTGGGACTGGATGGCGAACTGCGCCCGGTGCCGGGGGCGGTGAACCTGGCCCTGGGTGCCCTTCAAGATGGCTACAAGCTCCTCATGCCCCACGCCTCTGCCGAAGAAGCCGCCCTGATTGAAGGGGTGCAGGTTTTTGGGGCGACCCACCTGGCGCAACTGGTGCGCTTTTTGCTGGGGCAGGAGGAGTTGCCCGTGGTCTGCTCGAGCACCGCAATCGAAGCGCCAGAAACATTGCTCGACCTGCTGGATGTGAAGGGCCAGGCCAAAGCCAAGCGGGCTTTGGAGATTGCCGCAGCCGGGGGCCACCACCTGCTGATGAGCGGCACGCCGGGCTCGGGCAAGACCATGCTAGCGAAGCGGATGGTGGGGCTTTTGCCGCCTCTGGGTTCTGAGGAGGCCCTCGAGGTCACCCGCATCCACTCTGCCGCTGGACGGCTGATGAAGGGCCTCATCAAGACCCCGCCCTTTCGCAGCCCCCACCACACCGTCTCCGATGCCGGGCTCATCGGCGGCGGCACCATCCCCAAGCCTGGCGAGATTTCGTTGGCCCACCGGGGGGTGCTGTTCCTGGACGAGTTTCCCGAGTTCTCCCGCGATGCCCTCGAGGTGCTGCGTCAGCCGCTCGAGGACGGGGTAGTGACCATCTCGAGGGCCCGGGCTAGTTTTACTTATCCGGCCAGGTTTCTCCTGATTGCGGCCATGAACCCTTGCCCCTGCGGCTGGCACGGTGACCCGGAAAGACCCTGTAGCTGCACCCCTACCCAGCGCACCCGGTACGTGAACCGCATCTCCGGCCCCTTGCTCGACCGCTTCGACCTGGTGGTGGAAGTCCCCCGGCTCACCCCAGCCGAACTCTCCCGCGCACCAGAAGGAGAACCCACCGCGGTGGTGCGAGAACGGGTGCTGGCGGCAAGGGAAAAGATGAAGGCCCGCCAGGGAAAGCTCAATAGCGAACTCTTCGGCAGGGCGCTGCGGCAGCACACGGTGCTTTCCCCCACCAGTGAGGCCCTCTTGCAAGCGGCCACTAAACGCCTGGCCCTCACCGCAAGGAGCTACGACCGCATCCTGCGGACAGCCCGCACCATCGCCGACCTCTCAGGGGCCGAGAACATCCAGGAGACCCACCTGGCCGAGGCGCTGACCTACCGAAGGAGTCTGGGGTGAAAAATTCGTCTCAAAACTTGCACTTATGCACCCTGGGGATTCTTATACCGGATTCAAAAAGACAGTTTGCAAAACCAAAAACACCAGAGGCGGTCTTTTTGAATCCTAGAGCACTCCCTTCGGTCCGGTTAGTTCGTCACCTAAGGGTGACGAACTAACCGGATCTGGTATAAGTCCTACTGGATGCGCTGGTCGTGTTTTTCCATCGCCAAACGCGACCGGGGAACCCCTGTTTTCTCAGATTTCCATCGCTGGGCGCGACTGGGGCTGCGTAGCCTGCCGATCGCGGATACCCCTGCCCACTGGGAGCGTCTGTGCCGAAGAAGTACGCGCTAGAGTACGTCTCGGAAGGCCACCCTGTAGCCGTCTGGATCAGTCAGCACGAACTCCCGCGTGCCGGCTTGGATCTCCAACAGTTCGCGCGTCACCGCCGCACCGTTCTCTCGAGCCCTCTGGTACACGGAGCTCAGGTCATCCCCCAGGCACAAGTACACGGTCGGCCGTGCACCTGCCACAGCCGCATCAGGGGAGGCGAAAAAGTGTATGCGTCCAACATCGGAAGACCAGCACCCCAGTGAGACGGCAGCGTACTGCGGCGGGTCGCCCTGGACGAAGTCGAGTCGGAAGCCAAGGCTGCCGACGTAGAAGCCCAGCGTGGCCCGGATGTCCTGCACCGGGAGCAGCACAAGCTGCTTGCAGACCTCGGCCTTCGTCACTGGATCGGCTTGGAGGCCCGCGGCGCCCGCAGGATTCTCCCCGGATTTGCCCCACACCGACGTAAGCCGCACCCGGCCTTCGGCCGGGTAGAAACGGTGCGTTAGGCCCCGCACCGTGAATCCCAGGCGCTCAACCACTGCCCTCGCGGCGACATTGTCCTCATGCACCTGGGCCTCGACACGGCTGAGCCTCATCGCCTCGAGCGCGTACCGCACCACCGCCCCGAGTACCTCCGTGGCGAGCCCGTGCCCCCACGCCGCGGGATCCAGGACGATGCCCACGCCCGGTGTGTAGAGCCTGTTGAGCCCCGCGGACCCGAGGGCCCGGCCGTCTCGGGCGCGAACAACCCACCAGCGGCCCGTCTCAGGCGCAGCCATCACCTCGATCATAGCCCGCGCCGCCTCGAGCGACGGCGGCGGCTGATCCAGGTAGCGGGTGACCCTGGGGTTTTGAAGGGTGGCATACACCAGGTCGGCGTCGCCGACCGAGATCGGCCTCAGACTCGTCCGGGACGTCTCCAGCCCGGCTGCAACGGTACCGGCTCCCATGTCTCCTCCTCCTTCCCTGGGGTGCTTATGCGGTGGGTTAGAGCCTGCCCCGACCATAGGCCGTTACATCGTCGGCCGACCGCCTCACCGCGTTCGACCGCTTCCAGTCTCAATACCCGCTTAGCAGCCCCTGGCTCTTAACTTTGCGGATCCCGACCTGAAACGCCCAGACGCCCAGGGCCAGGTAGACCAGACCGTTAAGGGCTGCCGCCGACATCATCGAGCCGTCCAGGCTGCCCCCGTGTGCCATAACCTCGCGGGTCAGGCCGACGCCGGGTGCCATGGGAAGCACGTACCCCGGAACGGGGCTCTGCCAATGCTCGAAAGGGGTCATGACCAGGAACAGAAGGGCGAACTGCCCCAGGTTCACGAGCTGGGTGACGCGCTTGAAGCGCAGGGCCAGCGAGGCCAAGGCGAACCCCAGCCCGTACGAAGCCATGAGGATTGTGATGACAGGGGGGATCACCGCTAGCGGCAGGACGATCCTGGCCCCGGTCAGCAGGATGAGCGCGGCTAGCACAGCCCCGTTGACCAGCAGGATGAACCCAACGCTGGAGACACACCGGGCCAGGAACACCACGGTAGGCGGGTAGGAGGAGAGGAAGACCTGCTCCATCACCCCCGTCTGGGCCTCCTCCGCTAGGTTCTGGGCCAGCCCCGCAAACGAGCTCAGGATCAGTGTCCACAGCACGAAGCCGACGACCATGGCGTCGAGCCGGTCGCCGAACTGGGCGGTGGGCCCGGCCATGTAGCGGGTGCCCAAGAAGAGACCGTAGAAGACCAGCATCAGCACCACCAGGCTGGCGACAGACTCACCCAGGTAGCGGCGGAACAGGATCAGGTTGCGGCAGGCCTCATTTGTGATCAGTTGTAGCATTGTGTTCCTCTATGAGCCTGAGAACGATCTCCATCAGGTCGGCCTGGCTCTTTTCTAAGCGCACCACGCGGGCAGGGCGCACCGCGTCCATAACCGCCCAGAACGTCGCGGGCTCGGCCCGGAAGGTGATGGTGTTGTCGTGGATCAGGGCCCCCAGATCCGCCAGCCGGCCGTGCTGTTCGGGCGAGAGCTCGTCGGCAACCTCGAGGCTGAAGGAGTCGCCGGAGAACCGAGCCACGAGGCTTTGGATCTTCTCGTCCACAACCAGCCGCCCCCGGTGGATCAGGGAGACCCTGGTGGCCAGCGACTCTGCTACGTCGAGCTGGTGGGTCGCCAGCAGCACTGCCGTGCCCGCCCCGGCGACCTCATGGATGATGCGCTTAAGGGCCTCCGTGGACTCGAAGTCGAGCCCCAGGGTCGGCTCGTCTAGCAGCAGGAAGCTGGGCCGGTGCAGCAGTGCCAGCGCGACCGCGAGGCGCTGTTGCAAGCCCCGCGAGAGCTGCTGGGCCAGGTCATCGCGTCGCTCGGCCAGCCCGAACTGCTCGAGGAGGCGGTCGCTTTCGGCGCGCACCTCCCGGCGGCTGAGCCCCCGCAGCCGGCCGAAGTACATCAGGTTCTCGCCGACGGTCATGCGCCAGTACATGTTGCGGTTGCCCTCGAGAACCGCGCCGACCCCCGCGCTGCCACGCAGGCCAGACGACAGCTCAACACCAAGCACCTCTACCTTGCCGGAGTCCGGGCGCATGAGCCCGGCCATCATCCGAATTGTAGTCGACTTGCCCGAGCCGTTGGGCCCGAGAAAGGCCAGTACCTCGCCCCGCGCCACCGTCAGCGAGACCCCGCGCACGGCCTCGATCACGCGCCGGCCCGGCCGGAAAGTCTTCCACAGGTCGGTCGCCCGCACCACCACCTGCCCGACCTCGCCTAAGCTAGCCTGCCGCTCCGAGATCATGGCTGGTCAGCTCCAGGTCGGCGCAGATCAGGTCGATGTGCGCACCCGTTAGGCCGTCGCCAACGGCGATGTGGAGGCCCTGGATGCCCTCATTCATCACCGAGTTCACGCTCCAGTCAAGCATGCCCGCCTTGAGGCTGGGGTTGTTGCTAAAGGCGAACTCGATCAGCAGCAGCTCGAGCTTCTCGTTGGACAGCCGCAGCAGCTCCGGTGTGATGTCCCGCCCGCCGGCGGTGGCCCCGACCAGCCGCGAGTCCTTCACCTCGACCTTCAGCGGGAAGCGGCCCTCGGCCAGTAGGCCGCTCATCAGCTCCCACGCCTCGGCGTGCAGGGGCACCAGTGGGGCGGGCATCTGCCGGTGCCGGGCCACGGCCGCGCCACAAACCTCCAGTTGGCCGTTGACGATGTAGCCCGGATGGAAGAAGTCCTCGTTGTCCGGGATCATCGGCACCTCGAAGTACATGCCGATGGCCTCCCACTCCCCGGGGAGTAGCATGGTCTGGGTGCGGGGCTTCATCAGCTGCACCCGCTCCTTGATCCCACACTCCAGCCGCCCGGCGGGCCCCTCAAACACCAGGGGTTCTGCAGCGTACTGCACCAGATCCAGCCAGGCCCGATTCTGGGCCACCGCCGCGGCGAAGTCGGAGCGCGACACCATCTCGACGGTGTACTGCGCCGCCTCGAGGGCCGGGTCAAAGGCGATCACCGGGACGATCAGGACACGGCTTCCCCGGAACGCCCGGTCGAGCACGTGGAAGGAGAAGGCCTGGTCGGTGGCGGGGATCATCAGCACATTCTGCCGATGGCGCTTGGACAACCTCTCGACCGCTCCCACTTCCAGGAGGACGGACTCACACCCCTGGTCTGCGAGCCACTCGACCAGCTCCGGGCTGTCAGATATCAGCGTGGGCGAGCGCCCGAAGACTGGCTCCAGGGCGCTCGCGAGACGTTGCGAAAGGCCGCTTACGGATGTGGCCATGGTCTACATCCCAGAAGCGCAGGGGCACACGGCGGGTAGTTGAGACCGGTGGGCCTCCATCGGCGGCACCCAGGTGTAATTGATCGTGTATGAGATGGCAGGGGAGATATTCGAGCCCTTTTTCGCGCAGCGGGGCAGGGCCTCGCCCATCCAGAGCTCGAGCGACGGGCGGGGCAGGTGGTGAATTCCCTCCGCCCTGAAGTTCAGCCGACGGGGGATCTCCAGACGTGCAGATACGGTCTTTAACATGCCTTACCTCCTTTTTAGAGGCCGTGTCCGGACTCAACGACCTCTTATGAAGAGGATTTATCCTAAGCAGATGGAAATGCAACCGGAGAATTCCACCAGCATTCAAACGGTTGACGACCCCCGCGCCATACGCTTTCTCCTCAACGTAGACAGCGCCCGCACCCTCGGCCCCCTGGTGTTCCAGGAGTTATCGGCCAGTGAGTACGCCTTCGGGCTGGGGCTGAAGGTAGACGCCGCCGCCTACAGGCTCAAGCGCCTGGCCACCCTCGGGCTGGCCCGGCTAACCCGGCTGACCCCACGGGCTGGCAGCCCCATCAAGCGCTACACCGCCACCGCCGGCTGTTATTACCTGCCCCTAAGCCTCATCCCAGAGCTGTTCTTAGAAGATTGGCTGGCCGACGTACACAAGCGCTTCGACCAGGTCTTCACGGCCGGGACGGTCAGTGCGCTCAAGCGGGCCTCCCAGGAGCAGTCCATGGAGGGGCTTTATGTTGACTTCGAGCCCACTGCCGGTCTGCGCTACCGCTTCTCTCCATGCCCCGGCGAAGCGCTCGACTTCACGAACCTTTTGCTTAGCTCCCCCGAAGCGACCCTGGATCTAACGAGCTCACTGCACCTCAGTCGAGAAAGGGCCAAGCTGCTACAGCAGGAGCTGGCAGAGCTCATAAATCGTTACCGGCTCGACCCCGGTACCGGGCCCCAGCACCCCTACCTCGTGCGGATCAACCTGATCCCCGACGACGATGTCAATGCTTAGGCAATACGCCTCGCAACCGAGGACGGAAGTTGGCTGCACGGCACGGCCGTTGCGGGGATCGGTGAGGCCGTTTCAGCTCCGCTCCTCGAAGTCCTGGGGAAGGTTCTGGGCGGGAGCATAATACCGGATTCAAAAAGATAATCATCCAAACCAAAGACCCCCAGAGGCGATCTTTTTGAATCCTAGAGCACTCCCTTCGGTCGGGTTAGTTCGTCACCTAAGGGTGACGAACTAACCGGATCTGGTATAACCCCTGGTTCTCCGCGCCCCCCTGGGCCCAGGACCCCTTCCGACCGCCACAACCCCAGACCCAGCCCTCCCAACCCCAACCGGGGCCTCGGCCGTCGCGCCAGGGCGGCGTGGTGTTGAAGGAGCGTTACCGGGTGTTGGAGGCGCTGCACTTCAGCAACAAGGGCGGGCTCTACAAAGCCCTCGACGTCCACACCGGGGCGGAAGTCATTCTCAAGGAGGCTCGTCCGCACGTAGGCACCGATCCACAGGGGCACGACGTGGTGTTCCGGCTGCAGCAGGAGTACGTCTTGCTGGAGAAGCTGGCCTCTACGGGGCTGGTGCCCCGGCCGCTGGATCGCTTCGAGTACGGGGGGCGCGCCTTCATCGCCGAAGAGCTGGTGCCCGGCCGTACCCTGCGCAAGCACCTGGGTACGGCTGCTGGGCCCGGCCCGACCCGGCCCTGGACACAGACTGTCACAAAATAGGATCCCACCGAGGAATCATCTAACCCCTTTTAACCCCTTTAGCCGGATCGAGCGCCGGTGGTGCCGGCCGGGGTTGTACCTCACAGGTTGGCCCCCTGCCGCCGCAGGGCCTCGGGCAACTCGACCCCGTCAATCTCGCGCACCCCCACGCCCCGCGCCGCGCACTACGCCGCCGCTACCCCCGCGGCCTCACCCATCGAGTGGCAGTTTTGCTTCACCCGGATGGCGCTTTGGGCCTCGAAGGTGGAACTGGCGGAGTGAGACACTAAACATCAAATGCGAAACACCAGACGCAAAACGCCGATTCTAGGGACGGGCACGGGGGCTCGCCCTTTTTCCGACGTGCTTAAGGCTTACCGCTCCCCGCCAGCCGCGGCAACTACACCAGGAACGCGGTGTGGCCTACTTGTTGGAACTTGGGGTATGCGATGGGGATGGGGAGTGCACGCCCCACTCGCGGTGGATGACCTCGAGCGTTCGCTCTTGCAGGTAGGGGAGGGCCAGGATCTTGAGGTGCTCGAGCAGGGTGACCACCTGGGTGAGGTTGGGTGGATAGTACACCAAGAAGTGATCGGGCTTGAGGACGGAGGTGAGGGTCAGGAGGGCGCATAACCCACCAGCATCCGCTCCACCTCCGCCCACACCCCCGGCTCACCCAGTTCCTATAGTGCCAGTAGACCATCTTCCCCGGTGGGTAACCCGGAGGAGTATCCCCCAGGGCCGCCCCTCCCGCAACACCAGGAAGATGGCCTCCTCGAGGGAGCATCTGGCATACCGGGATGGAACTCTCTTGCCTTCGCCCTGAACCAGGGGCGCTAACCGCTGCCACAGCGCATCAGGGCGGGGATAGGGGTAGCGAGGGTCAGGAGCCTCTCTTGAGAAGGTTGCGCTTCCCGTACACCCACCTCCAGGCCGTCCCGCTGCTCACCCCATACTTCCGGGCCAGGCTGCGGGCACTGGCCCCTGTCCGGCGGTGCTCCTCCACCAACAGAGCTCGTAGCTCTACCTTTCCCACCGGCCCCGGTTTTTGTCGAGGAAGAAAGTAGGTCATGTTACCTTGAATACCCCGATTACCCTGCACACGCCTGCCCCTGCGGCTGGCACGGCGACCCGGAAAGACCCTGTAGCTGCACCCCCACCCAGCGCACCCGGTACGTGAACCGCATCAGCGGCCCCTTGCTCGACCGCTTCGACCTGGTGGTGGAAGTCCCCCGCCTCACCCCCGCCGAACTCGCCCGTGCACCGGAAGGAGAGTCCACCGCCGCGGTGCGAGAACGGATGCTGGCGGCGAGGGAAAGGATGAAATCCCGCCAGGGGAAGCTCAATAGCGAACTCTTCGGCAGGGCGCTGCGGCAGCACACGGTGCTTTCCCCCACCAGTGAGGCCCTCTTGCAAGCGGCCACTAAACGCCTGGCCCTCACCGCAAGGAGCTACGACCGCATCCTGCGGACGGCCCGCACCATCGCCGACCTCTCGAACTCAGAACCCATCCAGGAAGCCCACCTGGCGGAGGCGCTGACCTACCGAAGGAGTCTGGCGTGAGGGCTTAATCCAACAAGCCGCTTCGCTCCGGATCTCCTAGAATGAGTACGGCATGCTATGCCATAGTGGCGTCGAGACCTTACGGCTCCACGGCCTGACCCTCCTGGCGTCCGCTTCGCTCTCCCGCCCCGTCCACCTGGTGCTGGACGCCCCCTGGGGCTTCGTCCTGTGGGGCTTAGCCCGGCTTCCTCGGCCCTGCCTCATCGTGACCCAGTGCCCTTCCTCCCACTACCTGTGCGACCTGATGGACTTGCAGCCGGAGGGGATCCTAGCCACCTCGGCCAGGCCGGAGGATGTCCTCGAGGGGTTGCGGGAGGTCGCGCAGGGTCGGGGTTTCCAAAAACTCCCGCCCCTGGGCCCGGATAGCCTGACCGCCCGCGAGCGGCAGGTAATGCGCTCGGTGGCGCTGGGTCTTTGCGATGCGGATATCGCCCGGATGCTGGGCGTGTCCAGGCGAACGGTATACAACTGGGTGTCCTCCCTACAGGAAAAGCTGGGCCTAGAGAACCGGGTGGAGCTGGCACTGTACTACTTGGGCCTGCTCCCCCACTGCCGGGGATGGCGCGGAGTGTGAGTTTTTACTAGATTGCATGGGAGTTTTTCTCTTGACCTCCTTGGAGTGCTCACTCGAAAATAGGGATATCTAAGGGAGAACAGCATGAAAGGGGAGAACGGCACGAAAGAACAATTTGGGGAAGGCAAGCGGCATTCCAGCACCCGAAGGAAGTTCCTAGAGTTCGTAGGCACAGCCAGTGGTCTCCTGCTCACGTCCTGCGGCCACGGCTTCGTTAAGCCAATCAACGAGACGGAAGAGCCACTCATCGTCGAGCTCACGGCCCAAGAGAAGCAGCTTCTGAGCTTTGTCAGCACCCTACCCAAGGACCACGCTCTGCAATCGCAGTTCGTCGAGAACCCAGTCGCAACTCTGGTGCAGCACAACATCGTCTCCCAGGACAGCCGGCTCAACATCAGCAAGGCCAACCGACTGCTGTTTTATCTCGTTGGCAATACGGTGCTACGCGAGCGGCTTGGGGCCATCGTACAGCGCTACCCGGCCCTAAGCCAGATACGGAACGTCATGACCAACGACCGGCTTGACGTCCGCTTCTTGCGAGAGGTAGAAAAAGACCTGACTTCCCCTGATTCTCTGTGGAAACGGGTGATCGAGGATCAGGTCAACGTGTTAGTCTCAGACCCGAAGGTCAGGGAAATCCTCGAGCTAAAGATTGCAGACTCCCAGATAAGGGAGTATGCCTCTCGCCTGGCAGCCGCGATCAGCGGAAACCTAAGCAAAGCCGGGGTCAGGCCTACTGTGGTCTTCATCTTCGTCAACGTTAACGTGATAGCGAACGCCAACTGGAAGGTAAACGCTAACGTCAACTACAACGCCAACGCTAACTTAAACGCCAACGCCAATGCTAATGCCAATACCAATGCCAACTGGAACTCAAACGGCAACTCAATAAGCTCCAGCCAGCACGTCACGGAGTGGATCCAGTTCGTCGACCTCTTCACCAAATATGCTCAGGAGCAGTCAGGCCTGTGAAGCTAGGGAGCCGCTATGAATACGGCTAGGCTGCAGCAACCAGGACCGTCCTGTCTAACCGTACTACCCACCTTTAGGTGTACGGCGGCCTGCGCAAATTGCTGTTTCGGCTCGCACCCTTGGGTACCGGGCCGGACACCCCAAGAAGATATCCTCAGATATATCCGTGAGGCGGCTCGCTTCGAATCCCTCAGCTTAGTGACATTCTCTGGCGGGGAGTGCTTTCTTCTAGGCGACGACTTGGTAGAGGCGGTGGCTCTTGCTACGCGCCTTGGCCTAGCCACTCGGTGTGTCACTAACGGCTATTGGGCGTCGTCAGAGAAGGCCGCTCTGCATCGGCTAGTTGAATTACGGGATGCTGGATTGACTGAGCTGAATCTAAGCACGGGTGATAATCACGCCAAGTTCGTTCCCATCGAAAACATTCTCCATGGAGCAAAGGCAGCGGCCCAACTCGGTATAGGCGTTGCTATCATGGTGGAGCTGCAGGCCGAGCGCCGGGTGACCAAGCAGGTACTGCTCGAGCACCCCCTGGCCCAGGGACTGTTCGACGGGCACGATCTGGATGCGAACGTGACAATTGTAGAAAGCCCGTGGATCGCGATGGAGGACGGCGAGGTTCCGTATGACACGAACTGTCTGATCAACGCTGATAACGTCCACCTGAGGTCAGGCTGTACCAGCATCCTTTCCACCATCGTACCTACGCCCCAAAAGGAGCTTTTCGCCTGTTGTGGCATCACGGCCGAGAAGATCCCTGAGGTCAAACTGGGGCTGCTCGATCAAGCCAACATGCACGATATGTACGAGGCGGCCTCCAATGATTTCATAAAGATCTGGCTTGCAGTGGACGGGCCGGAGAAGATCGTGGCCTGGGCCGGTCAGAAGGATCCCTCTATTGAGTGGGAAAACCGCTTCGCACACCAGTGCGACATCTGCCGCTTCATGTACCAAAGCCCGCAGATCAAGCGCGTCATCCGCGAGCACTATCAGGAGGTCGTGGGGGACGTCCTATTACGGTTTTCGCTCCTGAGGTCTTAGCATGCGTGGGACAACCATGGCTATAGCCGTTTCAATTTTCATCGTGGCGGCGCTGTTGGTCGGGCTGTCCATCCCGCTGGTGCAGGGGAAAGTTCCTCCCAACAGCACCTATGGCTTCAGGACGTCCAAGACCCTGGCCGATCCGTCCATCTGGTACGAGGCCAACCGCTTTGCGGGCCGAGTTACTATCACTGTCTCGATCGTTATGATTGTTCTGGGCATCGCCCTTCTACTCCTAGATCGCTACACCAAGCTCGATCCCAACAGCCTAACCGTACTGGGGCTGGCTTTTGAGATCGTGCCACTGCTGGTTCTCATTCTGGTGCTTTTCTTATACCATCGGAACTTGTGAGCTAGCAACCTCGGTGGGTCGTTATGGAAAATCAAGCTGACTTAACCATCAACGCGGCAGCGGGGCCGCAGGAGCTAGCTCTCCGCCTGCGCCAGCAGGGCCTGGAAGTCCAGAACCGCCCCTACCGGCTCCTTAGCCCCATCGAGGCCGACTTTCTACAACTGCAAGAAGCCCTGGAACGAAACCAGCTTTACCAAGCCCTGGCCCTCTACCAGGGCCCCCTCCTGCCCAGAAGCCAGGCCCCGGGCATCGAGCTCCTGCGCCACCGCATCGAAGGGCAGCTCAAAGAAGCCGTGCTGCAACAGCCCGACCTCGAGCTGCTCTACCGCCTGGCCCAGCAAATCCCGGACGACCTCACCCTCTGGGAGGCCCTCCTACATCGCCTGCCCCCGCAAGACCCCCGCTACACCGCGGCCCGATCCTGGGTCAAGAGGCTCAGCGCCCAGTACCGCTAGGCCCCCCCGAGGCAGGCAGTCGGGGAGGGTGCAGGCGTAGCCCAATTCCTTCCAACCCAAAGCCAGCAGAATCAGCGACAACAAAAACCATCTCACCCTGCGCATACCACAACCCTAGCAAGGGCAAGTTAACCAAAACCGTCAAAAGGTAACCAATATGAGAGGGAAGGTAACCAAAATGAGTTAAGAACGTAACCATTCTGAGAGGGGGTTTGGTTACGTTGGGGGTGCTATTAATAGAAAAGCCCTGCAGGGCTGAAAAAGTAGAAAAAGGGGGTGATAAAAAACGATAACTTCATTTGCTAAGGCCATCCGGTCGCTTCTGCAATGGATTCGATCCATTCGTATCGAAGTGATACCCACGGAAGATTTCGAGCGCCGTAAATCGGAAAAGCGCAAGTAGGAGGTGGTTCGGTTGAAAAAGCTTTTCAGGCAATTTCGCTTTGTGGTGCGGGGCGGGTGCTGCGGGATAAGCATCGTGATTTACGACAGCTTTGGTCCTCTGTACTACTTTAGTTAGGAGGCGAGTATGGTTCGGATTGGTAAAGTTTTGCTGCGTGTCAAAGCTGGCTGCTGTGGTTACACCATTTGTATCTCTTACAACGATCATGGACCATATTGCTTTGGCTAAACATGCCCGCCAGGAAGATTTTGACGCTGATGAGATTCTTGCTATCTGTAAGAATCAGCGTGGGAAGTTGCTCAACTTGCTCAGGAGTGAGACTTAGACTCACTTTTGAAAATCCCAGCAGGAAGATTGTGTCTAAACGGTAATCATCTGGGAGCTTGGGGTGGGCGTCAGCTTAAGGTCCACCCCTTCTTTGTTTCGGGGGAGACATGACTGAGATAATGCTAACTGTTATGATTTTGCTCTCCGCCTACCTGCTTAACGATGCCACCTCTCGCACCGATCCCACATACCGAGGATACAGAAATTCAATAGCTATCTCATTTGTCCTATTCTGTGTCTGGCTAGCGTTGGACTACTGGTTTGTTCCAGGGTCTTGGTGGAGGCTCTCGAGTTCGAGTTTTGTTGAAGTTATCTTGCTAACATTGGCAACAATGATGGCTAATATCTTCCTCTATCGCTGGTACATGACTGGCACAGACTACCCTGGCTTGGTTAGGGCCGGTGTTGTAAGCGATGGCTGCCCATATCTTGGATCATACGCCATTCCTAAAAACTTCATTACCCACGGAGGTACAACGCTTTGGGAGGAAATCGTTTTTCGGGGATTAATCGGTGTTGGACTGTTTATTCTTTTTGGTTCGGTGATCTCCATTGTTGTCACAGCACTGCTTTTTGGACTTCTGCATTACCTGCCGTTCCGGGCATATGCTAAGCACCACTCAATTCGCCCCGACCGCTACGTTCTTGGCGCGCTAATCAGTCCTACTCTGTTTCCTTCCTGCTATATTCATGGCCGCTAATCTTTTCTACGGCTCACTAATACCTGGTTGGATTATGCACTGGGGACTAAACTGTTCGGTAGGCTTGTACCTTCGTTACATTCGGCCTGCCCTCACGAGCCAGGGTGAATAGAGCATGTTAGTGGAACTAAAAGAGGTAGTTGCTTACTACCGGACACCAGGGAGGATACCCACCAAAGCCCTTGATGGGGCAGAGTTGACCCTATCTGAGGGAGAGGTAGTGGGGCTCTTGGGCCCCAATGGAGCTGGCAAAACCACCCTCATGCGCGTGATGCTGGGCTTGATGCATGCGGATTCGGGGCGTGTCTCGGTACTAGGCCTCGATCCGGCCAAACACCGCCACTCGGTAGTGAGGAAATGCGGTGCTTTGCTTGACGGTCAGCGCGAACTGCCGCCCAGGTGGACGCCCCTGGATTTGCTCAGGTTTGTGGGTGCCAGTTACGGACTGTCCGAGCTAATGATCCGCCACAGAGCGGCTGTTTTGCTCGAGCGCTTTGGTTTGGCAGAACATAAAAATGCTGTGATCAATAGTTTTTCACGGGGCATGAAGCAAAAACTATCACTCATCCTCGCCCTCCTGCACGAGCCCCAACTTCTGATACTGGACGAGCCTACCCTAGGACTGGATATAGAAGCGACCCGTGAGATGCTCGATCTAATACGTTCGTTTGCCTCGAGCGGGTGCGCGGTGCTCATATCCTCGCATCAACTCTCCGTGATCGAACAGATTGCACACAAGGTCGTGGTCATCCACCGTGGAAAGACTATTTTTCAGGACGGTCCCGAGGCACTTATCCGGCGGGTGGGGAGAGGCAAGGTAGAGCTCGAGTTCGACACGTTTACAACCCAGTTTGCAGGAGCTTTACCCGACACAGTTTCGGTGACAGGCCATCGAGTCACTGTTCCACTCGACCGAGATAGCCTGGTGCTGGTATTGGACTTGGCACGCCGGTTCGGTGCAAGATTGATCGACGTTAGCAGATCGCTCGACTTCGAGAACGCTTACCTGGCTCTTTTGGAAGAAAGGACCGATCCTCATGTCAACCTACCTTAGGATCAGCTGGTTGACCCTCAGAAACAGAATTCTGGAAGAGTCGCGATACCCATTCCAGTTCATCACCAACTATGTTTCCTTCTTCCTTATGGGGATTCTTCTGGCCTTGGGTAGCATTGCCATCCAAGGCGGCGGCACCGTCGAGGCAAACACGGCAAGCTTCTTCCTGGCATTTATGGCGGGGGGTGCCTTGAATCTGCCCATGGACACCCTAGCGGGGAATAAGACACGGCTGGAGGAGTTCTACCTAAAACCGCTTCCATCCATACCCTATTTGCTGGCGATAGCCGTTGGGCGTTCCATCGAGACGGTCCCAACCCTAGTCTTTTTTGTCCTCGCTTTGGGTCTCATCAGGGGCAGCGGCCTCGGTAGCGCGCTCGACCTGGCGTTGACCGGGTTCCCGGTCTTCTTTTCGATGTGGGGCTTGGGCCTGGTGTTAGCAGGAATGCGGCTGGTGTTCCATAAAATCGGCTCCCTGCCTCAAATTCTGTGGCTTATTCTCCTCGGCACTGCGTTGGCCGCCTCCACTCCCACGCTGGGGAGCCTGGCCCCTTTCTCCCCATTCGCGGGGGGCCTGCTCTACCTCAGAACCGGACAGATCGATCTGTTGGCATTTATCGCCTCTTGTTTGTTCAGTCTGCTGGTCGGGGTACTGGTCTTCCTGTGGGGCGAGCGTAAAATGCTCAAAAGAGGACTGATCGGTCAAGAGTGATTCGTCTTCCGGCTAGGCAAACCTCGTGGGATTTCACAAAAGCCATGGTTTTGCCGCAAATGTGCCTGGGTTTGTACCCTAGCAACGCCTGGCCGGATGTCTATCTTTTGATCCCAACACGCTCGTTCGCCCCTTGCTCCAGCTCAATTTACCGAAAGAAAGTGCCGCACCTGGAGAGGGCTCAAGGCGCACAACCACCGATTTTGATAGCGAAACCGCAGGAGTATCGCATGAGCTATAGCGCCTGCTGACGGATTTCACCCTGGACGAGGTAAACCCGCCATGAACATCTTTTGGCATCTTCTGGGAAAGCACAAAGCGGGCTTCTTGCGCCTGCTGGCGGTTAGCAGCCTGGTGAGCGGGGCCGAGGCCCTGCTCCACCCGTTGATGCTCAAGTGGCTCTTCGACGAGGCGGTGGTCACGCAAGACTTCCGGCGCTTCGGGCTCCTGGGGCTTGCCTACCTTGCCGTGGGACTGGGCCTGGTTGCTCTGTTCTGGGCCGTCTCGCTCTGGCAGAAGGCCTTCGTCAACCGGGTGGTGCTCGAGGTGGAGGGGCGGCTGCTGGCCCAGGCCCTCCGCCTCGACTGGCGAGACTTCAGCCGCGAGGGAGCCGGGGCCTTGGTGAGCCGGGTTCACCAGGACGTCCTCGAGGGGCTGGCCCCTGCGGTTTCCCTCTTGGTTGCCGTGGCCCGCCAGGCCCTGGCGACCCTGGCCTTCCTGGGGGTGCTGGTGTACCTGTCGTGGCAGGCTACCCTGGCCCTGGCGATGCTGGTCCCGCCGCTACTGTGGGTCGCGCAGCGGGTCGGGACGCGGGTTCGCCGGGCTGCCGAGGACGAGCGGGAGGGGGAGGCCCGCTACCTCGAGGTTCTCTCCCAATCGCTCAAGGCCTTCCGGGCCCTACGCGGCCTACCCCGTCTTCTCCCCCCGACTCTGGCCGCCAACCGGGAGGCCCTGGGCGCCTACCTCGAAGGCACCTACCGCAGCCACCGGCTGATGGAGGCCCAACAGGCCTGGAGCGACGTGTTCATGAACCTGGCCAACACGCTCGCGCTGGTGGTGGGCGGCTACTTCGTCCTGGTCCGCGTGCTGAGCTTCGGCGGGTACTTGGCCTTCGTCAACGCCTTCTGGCGGGCGGTAGACAACACCTTTTCCCTGCTGCGCAGGGTGCCCGAGTTCCACCGCCACGCGCAGGTCCTCGAGCGCGTCCACGGGCTGCTCTCCTCCGCACCCGCCCCCTGCGGGCGGCCGTCCGCCGAAGCCCGACTCGAGGGGGTGCGGCTGGCCTACGCGGGCGGGGCCCTGCTGGAGCTGCCGCGGGTGGAAATCCGCCCGGGTGAGCGCCTACTGCTCGTAGGACCCAACGGCGCGGGCAAGACCACCCTGCTGCACGTGCTGTCGGGGTATTTAGCCCCCCAGAGGGGTGAGGTGGAGCTGCCCGCGCGGGTGGCCGCGCTCACCGCTCCCCCCGAGCTGCCGCCCTTGACGGTGCGCGAGCTGGTTCCCGACGCCGGGCTCCGCCGGGAACTGGGGCTGGAGGGCCTGGAGGACCGCCGCCCGGAGGCCCTGTCCTCGGGGCAGCGGCAGAGGGCCGCCATCGGCGTGCTGCTTTGCGAAGAGGCCGACCTCTACCTTCTGGACGAGCCCCTGGCCAACTTGGACCTCGAGAGCCGCGAGGGGGTGCTCGAGCTCATCCTGCGCCGGACCGCGGGAAAGGCCCTGGTCGTGGTACTGCACGGGGATGAGGCACTGCACAGCCGCTTCGACCGGGTGGTGGAGCTGGCGGGCCCGCAGGTGCTGGACTCCCGGTAGCGGCCGTGTTCACCCAGGTCACTAGGCCCTGCACTCGGGGTTCAGATCAAGTAGCATACGAAGGTATTTGTGCTCCAGCTCCCTGTAAAGCGGTCACCCAACATTTAGCCCTCACCGCCTGCAGCTACGACCGCATCCTGCGGACAGCCCGCACCATCGCCGACCTCTCGAACTCAGAACCCATCCAGGAAGCCCACCTGGCCGAGGCGCTGACCTATAGGCGGAGCCTGCTCTAACGCACCACCCGCACCTTAACCCCTGCTTCCAGGTTGTTCCAGGCGCTGTCGGTGGTGATGGCTGGCAATTTCAGTCGCATAGCCAACGCCAGACAGACCCGATCCCCCAGGGATAGCCCCTGGGCCTTGGTCAAGGGTCGCAGCGTTGCTACAAGCTGGACGTCTTCAGGGCCGAAGGGCACCACCTCCAATACACCCCCCAGCAAACCCTGCCGCACCAGGGCCTGCTCCAGCAGGTGCACGTCCTGGCCCCACTCGGTCACCTTGCTGTAGACTTCGGCCAGATTCACGGCGCTAATAAAACCGCCCCCAACCATCTGCCGAGCGACTTCCTCAGCCCCCGCCTCCTGGTTGAGGTAGGCTAGCAAGGCCGAGGCATCCAGCACCACGCTCATTCCTGCAGGGCCTCCCTGCGCCGTTCCTGGATCAGTTCTTGAGCCAGTGTTTTCCCCTTCAGGGCCGGATAGAGACGCTGCAACAGACCCTTGCTCCCCAGTACAACTTCCTCCGCCTTGACCAACTCGATTACCCCATCGTCCCGCAGCCGCAGCAGCAGGCGATCCCCCTCCCGCAGCCGCAAAACCCGGCGCACCCCAGCCGGTAGTACCAGACGCCCTTTGACCCCTAGCTGTACGGCTTGTTGCACCACGGGGTGTTTCATAATTGAATCGTACCACATTTTAGAATGCTCCACATTGCCGATACGGATCCTTGCAGACCTGGTTGTTCCTGTTCTCTCCACAACCGCACCCGGCGAAAGTTTGGCATTCGTTCCCGAGCCTCAAGTGGTGACCAAAATCGTCAAAAGGTAACCAATATGAGAGGGAAGGTAACCAAAATGAGTTAAGAACGTAACCATTCTGAGAGGGGGTTTGGTTACCGGGGGGGTGGTAGGGTGAAAGTGCCTTCAACAGGCTAAAAGTGAAAGGAGGTTTACGGCCATGAAATACTGGATCAACAGGATCATGCGGGAAGACCAGCACAACCTACCAATCCTTCTTCGCCAAGGGAAGGAGGCACATTTGGCGGAGGATACGGTGCTGAGCGTCGGAGACCAGCTCAGAACTTTAAACGGTTGGGTTGAAGTGCGGGACGATTTTGGTCTGGTTGTTCGTCTGGGACCTAGTTCGGAACTTGCCTACGCCCTTGATCCACAAGGGGGCAACATTGCTCATCCATTTGAGCAGCCTTCTCTGATCTTCTTCGGTGAAGTGTACAAGTTTCGCTACTATGTTCGACCCCTTGAGGTAGTGGCTTGCGGGAAATACCGCACGTCTTGTTGGTATTGCCCGTCAAGCATGCATGCTCGAAACCTTGATGAGAACAGGGATGCCTTTTATGCCTTGGCAGGCAGGGTACCGATTTGGGAGTGGGATGAAGAAGGCGAATCTTTCGTGATAGTAGAGGTTCCTGAGGGACATAAGGCAATCCTGCGTCACGATTCCATGAAGCCCATGCGGAAACGGTATATTGTCGAGGAAGTTTGCCCGATTACCTCTGAAGAGTGGGCCCATATTGCTTTCAACTACATAGACCCCGGGCGCTGGGCTAGAGAGGTAAACCGGGAGGTGGTTGCGACTGGCTCATAGGCGCTCCCTGCTACGCCAAACCGTTCCGGCGCTTCATCAGGTTTTTCGAGCGGCTCCCCTCGAGGCCACCCTCTTGGTGGGCCTCCTTGCCGCAAGCGGCCTGATACCGGTGGGGGTGTTAAGCGCGACGCGGGCTTTGGTGGACGGTTTGGTCTATGGGTTGGGCAGTGGCTCCCTTACCCCTGCGCTGCTAGGGCCGCTCTTAGGGCTGGCCTTGCTGTTTGCCCTCGACTTTTTGCTGGTGCCCTGGGTGGCCTACCTGCAAGGTTCGGTAAGCGAAAAGCTCACCGCCCGGGTACACCTACTGCTGATGGAGAAGGCGGCCGGCCTGCCCGATCTCACCCCCTTTGAGGACGCTAGTTTTTACGATGAACTTCAGGTGTTGCGCGACCAAGCACCCTATCAGCCGCTCAATCTATTGGTTTTTTTCGGTAACGCTTTTCGCGGGGGTATTGCGGTGGCCGGGGTGCTGCTCTTGCTCCTGACTTTGGCCCCTATTTTCCCCTTGTTGTTGCTTCTGGCCACCCTGCCACAAGCGCTGCTGACCTTCAGGTTGCAAAAAGGGGTGTGGGAGGCGGTGCTCTTCAGCGCTCCCGAGGCCCGGAGAATGCGCTACTATGCCGAGGCTTTGCTCAACCCCGAGGCGGCCAAGGAGGTGCGCCTCTTTGGGCTGCTTCCTTTTTTCCGTGGGCGTTATCTCGACGCTTTTGGGCGGCTATACCAAGAGATCCGCCGTGCGCGCGGGCGGCAGGCCCTGGGGGCCAGCGGCTTGGTTTTTGTCAGCGCTCTGGCCACGGCGGCAGCGCTGTACCTAGGCCTGCGCCAGGCTCTTTTGGGTTCGGGTGGGCTGGGTAGCCTGGTGCTCTTGTTACAGTCGGTGGGGAGCCTTCAGCAAAACCTGTACGGCTTGGTGCAGGACGGCGGCATGCTATACGAGAGTCTTCTGTACTTCGAACGGCTCGAGGGTTTTCTGGCCCGCTCCTCTGCGCTGGCTCCTTCAAGCGCAGGCCGAATGGTGCGGCACTTTGAGGAGATTCGCTTTGAAAACGTGGGGTTTAGCTACCCGGATGGCCGGCGCGCGATGGAGGGGATCTCCTTTGTAATGCGCCGGGGAGAACGGCTGGCGCTGGTGGGGGAGAACGGGGCCGGTAAAACCACGCTGGTGAAGCTCTTGCTCCGCTTCTACGACCCCAGCGAGGGCCGTATTTTGGTGGATGGGGTAGACCTGCGGGAATTAGACCTGGAGTCCTGGCGGCGCCTGGTGGCGGCGGTGTTTCAGGATTTTGGTCGCTACGCACTGACGTTGCGGGAAAACATTGTCCTTGCCGATTTGGAGCACCAAGCTGACCCTGGGCGTTTGGAAGAGGCCGCCCGGGCCGGGGGCGCTTCGGAACTGCTGCGGCGGCTAGGGGCCGAGGCTCTTCTCTCTAAAGCTTTCGGGGGTACGGAGCTCTCTTTAGGGGAGTGGCAGCGGCTCGCCCTTGCCCGGGCTTTTTTCCGTCAGGCGGAGCTTCTGATCCTCGACGAGCCCACCGCCTCCCTCGACCCCAAAGAAGAGGCTCACCTTTACGGACGCTTTGCGGAGTTGGCCCAGGGCAAGACGGTGCTCCTTATTACCCATCGGCTGGCCTCGGTCCAGATGGCCGACCGGATTCTAGTGCTGCGGGAAGGGCGTTTGGTGGAGGAGGGTTCTCATCAGGCTTTGTTGCGCCACAATGGCGTTTATGCCGAGCTTTGGCGGTTGCAGGCTGAGGGGTATAGGGTGAATTGAAACCTCCCAACACGTCTTGCTAGAAGCTATGAATCCAAACGTGCACAATCCCGTTCCCGTCCTCCAGGCTCGCCCCTTATCTTCACCAAGGCCCCAGCCGGTCTTGGAGCAGGAGGGTAGCTTGTGAACCTCTACGTCATCCGCAAGCTCACCAAACGCTACGGGGCGCGAGGAGTGCTGGCCAACGACGCGATCTCCCTCGACATCCGCCAGGGGAGATCCTGGGGGTTTTCGGGCCCAATGGGGCCGGGAAGACCACCCTGGTGCGCCAGATCACCGGGCTCCTGAGGCCCACCTCCGGGCAGATCGAGCTGCTGGGCCAGGACGTGGTGCGCTACCCTGGGGCAGTGCCGCGCTACGTCAGCTTTTATGGCCAGCGGGCCCCCATCTTGCGCAACTACACCGTCGCGGAGGTGCTGGTCTACGCTGGGGTGCTGCGGGGCTTGCCAGTGCCAAAAGTCCACCAACAGGCCCAGGCCCTGCTGGAGCGCTTCGACCCGCTGCCCATCGCCAAGCGGCGGCTGGCCCAGCTTAGCGGTGGCCAGGTGCGCCTGCCCACCCTGCTGTCGGCCTTTATGGGGAAGCTTTGAGGGGTGGTGTTGGACGAACCCACCAACGAACTCGACCCGGCCAACCGCCAGCGGCTGTGGCAGTTCCTGGAGGAGCTGCGCAACCAGGGGGTGACGGTGGTGCTCACCAGCCACAACCTGGCCGAGGCGCTGACATATCGGAGGGCTTTGCTCTAATGCACTACCCTATAACCTAGCTTTTACCAGTGCGCGAGGCGATTCCTGGCTGTACGGGGGCTGAATCGGAATGGGCTCCATTCGCTACCTGCTTGCTACCTCAGGCTGGCTAGGTTTAGGAAAAACGGAGGTGATCGAGATGGTGGGTACGGGTGCTCAAAAGGTGAACAGCGTTCGTGAGTTTTTGGGGCTTCTTGCCGACGATGATAATTTTAGGGATTCATTGCAGCAGAATCCCGAGTTGGCTCTGAAGTACCTGGGTGTGCTGGGAAATAGCACTCCGGTGATCCCGGATACCAAGCATATAAACCTTCCGCCGAAGGAGGAGGTGCGTCAAGTACTCGAGCAGTTTGACTTCGCCTTGGAGCATACCGGCGATGGTATGGAACTACAAGGCTGGGGAGCTTGGGCTGCTTGGGTTTTTGCTTTCTTGAGTGCAAAGACCAACGGAACTCAAGAGCCCTTGAATTGAGTCTCATCTAGTGGTGAGGCGATGAACGTAAAGCGATCCAAGTATGTTGCCTTTTTTCTTACTGATGGCACCATGCCAGATTTCAGCGAGCTACTTCAGGGCAGGATCGCACTGAGAAACCAATCCATGGTGCTTGCTGCCTCGGCTATTGCCGAGGCAGAATCTTTGCTTTGCTCAGATGAGTTCACTGAGCTTCAGAACATTCCTTCTCGCTCCTGGGTTGAGGCGTCTAGCCTGAAAAAGCCCGAGCGCGTAATGGCGTGGAGTAAGTCCAGAATTTTGATCACTGATCTCGGCGAAAACTGGGCCAGCGCATATCGCCGAAGGGAAGAAATTCTAGATTCCGAACTTTGGCATTGTAGGAGCGCTGTCTATCACTTTCTTTCTAAGTGGAAAGGAGTCTCTCTTTTTCCACCGATAAATGCGGAGGAAGCTAATCCTTACGGCTTTGCCCTTCAAAAGCTAGCCGAGGGAGCAAAATCTTGGGAGAAACTCGAGCCTCCCCCATCTCCCTACTGGAACCACCCTCTTGCTTTGAGCCAGATTCCACTCAATCCGCCTGAACGGCCAACAAACTCAGACCTTTTCGACACACTGCTATCAAGAGCGTCCACCCGGTACTTTAACCCTGAATCGGCCCTTACCCTGAACGATCTCTCGGTGTTGCTGTACTATGCCTTTGCACCATTGGGTACCGCCAAGTCTGTGTACACCGCTATTCACAAGACCAGCCCGTCGGGTGGCGGTCTGCACCCGACGGAGGCTTACCTGTTGGTGCGCAAGGTGGAGAACCTAAGGCCGGGGCTCTACCACTATCTTCCTCAGGATCATAGCCTGGAGGTTCTGACTACCTTTATCGAGAGGGAGGCTGCAGAAAGGGCCGTTCACTACGCAGCGGGTCAGCCCTACGTGTTGCACGCGGGTGCGCTGATCATCATGGCGTCCCGGTTTTACCGCAACCACTGGAAGTATAGGCGCAACGAGCGAACCTACATGGTTATGGCTATGGACATAGGCCATCTTGGCCAGACGCTGTACCTGCTTTCGACAAAGCTTGATCTGGGTTGTTTCTTCGCAGCAGCAGTCAATGCTGCCGATATCGAATCCGATCTATGCCTGGACGGTGCACAGCAGGGGGTGATGGCGATGTTTGCTGTCGGTGTCAAGCACCCCCAGGCAGCTCTGGAGTTCAGCCCGTTTGTTTCTCGGAGGTTCTGAAGTGGGCATCATCGAGGTCTCCGACTTGCGCAAACAGTACGGCTCCATCCCAGCGCTGAAAGGTATCAGCTTTACGGTGGAGGCGGCTGAGCGGGTGGTGGTACTGGGGCCGAACGGATCGGGCAAAACCACTACTCTAGATGTTCTGGGTGGTTTTCTGCGGCCCACTGCGGGCCGGGCCAGGGTTCTGGGGGCCGATGTCCCGCACCTGCCGCTCAACGTGCGGAGGCAGATGGGATTTGTCTTCCAGGACAAAGCAGGACTTTATCCGGAGCTGACCGTCCGGGAGAGCCTCGAGCTCTTCGGCAGCTATTACCCCAACCCCCTTCCAACCTCGGAGCTTTTGGAAAAGCTGGGCCTCGCGGATCGGCGGGATCGCTGGGTGCGCAACCTGAGCGGGGGCGAGCGCAGGCGGCTCGAGCTCGCCGTAGCCCTGGTAGGCAGACCCCGCCTGATCTTCCTGGACGAACCCACCGCCAATCTTGACCCGGAAGCCCGGCTGCGCATCTGGGACCTTATCGAAGAGCTAGCGGGGAGCGGGGTGACCTTTATGCTGACCACCCACAACCTGGAGGAGGCTGGACGGCTGGGTCGGCGGGTGCTGCTGCTGCGAGAAGGAGAGCTTATCTTCGACGGCCCCCCCCAGACAATGATCGCCCAGGCTGGCCTTCCTCATCGGATCAGCTTCCGGCGGGCTGACGCCGCGCTGCCTCCTGCTTTGGCCGTGCGGGCGAGGGTCGAGGGGGATCGGATCACCCTTCCGAGCTTGCAGCCGGACGAAGACCTCCTAGCCTTGCGCAAGAGCGGGGTGGGACTGGAGGACGTGAGCATACAAAGTCCCACCCTGGAGGAAGCGTATCTGGCCCTGTTGAAAGGAGCATCGCATGACCATCACCACCCGAACGCCAGCACCCCTTCGCTTGCTGGCCAATGAAACCGGATGGCAGATTCGCCTTTACCTCAGAGACCGGGCCGCCACCTTTTTCACCTTCGCTTTCCCGTCGCTGGTGCTATTCTTCTGGAGTAGGCAGTCCTGGCAGGATATCCTTTTGGCAACAGCCTTTGTGGCTGCACTGGCGTTGGCCATGGCGGCATACGCGGGTCTGGCGATGGGCGTTGCCTCGGCGCGGGAGGTCGGCCTACTTAAGCGGCTCCGGAGCACGCCCCTACCTATGGTCGTACACATCGCGGCCAGGGTAGGGGCTTGTGCGCTGCTGGGGACGTTTGCGCTCGGACTTACCCTGGGGCTGGGGGCCTTTTGGTTGGGCCTGCCCCTTAGTCTGTCCGGCCTCGCCGGGTTGCTGCCCGGCCTGGTGCTGGGCTTTGCGGCGCTCGGGAGTTGGGGACTGGTGGTGGGCAGCCTAGTCCGCACCGCGAATGCAGCCTCGTATCTGGTCAACGCCACCCTCTTTCCCCTGTTTTTGCTCTCGGCGGCAGCCCAGCGCGGGATGCTTCCGGAGTGGGCGGCGGCCCTTACCCCGCTGCTGCCGCTACAAAACCTGGCCCTCCTGATCCAGACTGCCCTCAAAGGGGATGGTATGCTGCTGCACCCGTTGTTTATTCTTCTTTGCTGGGCAGCGTTGGGGGCCGCTGTGGCGGCCCGACGGCTGTCCCGGCCGTTGTGAGCGGCGGCTTGTGGTTGTCCCTTCTACGCCCTCGTTCGTCGGGGTGCCCTGACTCACCCATTGGGCTTGTGCCTTTCATAAGATGCTTCCATGGATCTGGAAGCTGCCTGGGGCGCAGGCCAGCACCAGGAGGGGCTGGCCTGGTGCTTGGAGCGGCTTTGCCAGACCCCCGTTTCCGACCCGCTGCTTTTGCGCTATGCCCTCGAGTTTGCCCTCGAGCTCGGGCAGGAAAACGCGCTCTTTTTACAGTTCCCCGACCTAACCCACAGTCAGCACCCAGAAGTACAGGCGCTCTTGAGCCGGATCGCCTGGCAGCGCGGCCAGCTTTCCCAGGCCCTAGAATTGGCCCAGCAAGCCTATCAGCAAAGCCCGTGCTTCCTAACCGCTTACACCCTGGCTACAGCGGCCGTTTTGCGCAGCCCGCACGAGGCGGGGCGTTGGCTACGCGAGGCCTTACGGCAGGCCGAAGCCGCGGGCCAGCCGCAGCGGGCGGTACAGGCGGCAGCGGCTCTTGCGCTGCTCGAGGTGACCCTGGGTGCTTATGCCCAGGCTGAGGTCTGGGCGGCTTGGGGCCTGCGGGTTGCCGAATCCATTGGGCTAAAGCATCCATCCCTGCGCAACACTTTGCACATGGCGTGGGGCTACGCCCAGATTTTAGGGGGACGGCTGGAGGTGCTTCCGCCGCTGGAAATAAAGCATCCAGACGCCCTGCTGGCGCAGGGGGACTTTTTGCTGGCCCTGGGGCAGGCCGAGGCGGCCCTCGAGGCTTACGCAACTGTGGACGATCAACTGCCTCCCATCCGGGCCCGTCGGCTGCCCATCCTGGCCCGCGAGGTGCGGGCGCTTTTGGGGCTGGGCAGGCTGGAAGAGGCCCTGGTGCTGGGCCTCGAGGCCAAGGTGCTGGGGGCGGAAACCCTGGACACGTTTGGTGACTGGGGTGAGCTAGCCTACCTGCTGCCGTTTTCTCTGCTGAACCCTTCGGAGGCCGTGGAGCCCCTAGCAGAGCTTCTGGGGCGTTTCCTGCGGCGACCTAGCGCGCCCCGTGCGGCTATGACGGCCCTGTACCTAGCCAAGGCCTATCTCAGCCTGGGCTTGGAAGCCAAAGCCCGCACAACCCTGGCTGAGGCGTTGTGGGCTCTCGAAGGTTTGAGCGCAGAGGGGCGAGCCTTTCTGGCCGGTCCGGCGGCTTTTTTTCAAGAGGTTTTGGCCTTGCTCGAGCCGGCCCCAAAGCTCCGGTTGCACTTTCTGGGTGGTGAGACCGTCTGGCTCGAGGGTGCTCCGCTCCAGCTCACCCTACGGCATCGGGAGATTCTGGTGGCCCTAGTCCTCAACCCCGCCGGTCTGAGCGCAGAGCAGTTGGCCCTCCGGGTCTGGGGAGAGGGGAGTAGGCCCGAAGTAGCGAAAGCCGAGGTTCGGCGACTGCGGCAGCAGCTCCCCCTGGTGAGCCGTCCCTACCGGCTTTCAGGCCGGGTCTGGGCCGATTTTGTCACGCTGCGAGAGCGGCTCTTACAAGGTAACCTAGAGGGCGCACTGGCACTGTATGGCGGGCCGCTCTTGCCCGGCTCGGAGGCCCCAATCGTGATAGAAGCTCGTGAGGAGCTCTCGTTGCTACTGAAGAAAACGCTGCTTTCTCAGAGCGCGATCCAGCCAGCTTTCGAGCTGGCAATGCAGGAGGAAGACCCAGAATTTTGGGAAGCCCTCTTGAACCAACTACACCCTGATGATCCGCGGCGAGTCCTGTTGCAAACACGTTTGAAGCGCTTTTGGTCTGCTGAGTAACTTCTGCTCTCTAAAGTGGACTTTGCGCTCGGTGCCAGGCTACTTACACACCGACCCCCATCCTGCGGACGGCCCGCACCATCGCCGACCTCTCGAGCTCAGAACACATCCAGGAAGCCCACCTGGCGGAGGCGTTGACCTATAGGCGGAGTCTGGGGTGAGGATCGTATGAAACGAGCATCCCTGCCTCACTAGAATAGGAGCAGTATGGCGTGCTATTGCGGCGCGGTCTGCGGTTCGGCCTCCTTTCCCCGAACTTCTTTGCGCAGGCTCTCGTAGGAACTTCGTGCCTTAGGAGGAGCAGGTGGCGCGTGTTTATGCGGGATATTCGGGTAATGCAAGTTTTGAGTTTTAAAGAAAGTCGCGCCTGCCTTGATGATCCCTCTCGGCTTTTCTGTGCAGCCCTTTCCACAGAAGGCTCACCAAAGTAGCGCACGTGACTGCCACCAAAATGTAGCTCAATTGGGCTGAAAAGTGCGCCGCGTTGGTGAGGCCGGAGTAGAGCGGGACGGATATTGCCCGGCGTTCGGAGCTAGCCCAGGGCATTCGCCACACTACTTTTCCTTTAGCATCTATCATCGAGGTGTTCCCCGCCATCCCGACAAACAGCGCGACTCTCCCGGTCTCTGCCGAACGAACCTGCACACTCCTGAGTTGTAGAGCGGTGGCTGAAAGGCTTTGGGTGTTGGAAAGAAACAGCAGGGCTTGTGCTCCATTATGGACGGCTTTCAGGCCGATCCGCTCAAAGGAAGACTCGTAGCAAATACCCACGCCCAGAATCACATCACCAAAGCGGAGGGTGTTGGTTTGCCGCTCATTGCCCGCCTGAAGCCGGGCGTCCTCCTCTACCGGCACCAGAAAGATCTTGTTATAGCGGGCGGTAACCCGCCCTTTTTGTAACAGAACGACGGAGTTGTAAACCAAGGACTGGCTGCGGATCGTACCCCCAATAAGCAAGTTGTCGTGGGCGAGCAGCCCTAGGCGGTCGGTGTCGAAGTCATAGTTGAACAGGCTGCTCTCAGGCAACACATTTAGCGCCCCACCCCTGAGTTGCGGGGAGAGTTCGCGGCGCAAGTAGTCCTCACTGCGTGTGACAAAATGCTTGCCGTCCCCAACGATGCCTGGCTGCACCAAGTTGACCTCGAGGTAGCCCTCAAGCCGCGGCTGCGGTAACGCGTTGCTCAGCACGATGGCGAGGGCTACCCCGATAGCGAACACCGCCACGCCGGTAGCCCGGTGGCGGTAAAAGGCCCACAGGCCCAGCAGTAGGGCGGCATAGATTACAAAGCTCGCCCCGTACATCCCTAGTTGCGCGTAAAGCCCAGACAACGCGGGAGAGAAGAGGTAGTAACCATGTGAGAACGGAACCGCGCGGTTGTGCAGCAGGTCGGGGTCGGAGCACACTCGGTCGAATAAGCTCATCGAAGATGCAAACAGCAGGATACGCGACGGGGTGAGCGTACTGGGGAAGGTGGCGGTGGCAACGGCGGAAAGCATCGTTATATATAGAATGACCAGCGCGTATAACGTGGCGATGGCCGCTGGTTCTATGCTGTACAGGCCGAATAGGGAGCGGGTAACGAGCAGATTGATGCTGAAAAGGTAGCTAGCCATAACCAGGCCCCGGTTCTGCCATGAGGCTTGTCGGTGGGCCAAGGCGAAGACAGCCAGGAGGGCCAACGGCGAAACCCAAGCAGGCAGTGGCCCGGTGACGCTGAGGTAGCTCAGGCCACCAAGACCAGCGGACAAGGCCAGGGGCAGCGGAGCCTCTATGGTGAGCTTAACCCTCATAAACGGCCTAAGCAGGCTGGTGCCATTCACCGTATCGCCCCACGAAGTGTGAAGGCGGGCCAGATCGGGGTCACTTCTACCGGCTGCTTGGCGGAAGCTCCGTAGGAGTAGAGCGAGTAGCAGTGGACTAGGCCCAGTTCACCCTCGGCGGGCACCTCGAGCATTGCCCTGACGGTTGCGTATTGGTTTGCTGGCAGCCGCAGTGTGATGAGAGACTGACCGCCCACGAAGGCGAGCTGTGTGTCGTTATGCAAGCAGACGAGATGGTACGTCGTGGCCCTGGCGGTGTCGTTGTAGATCAGCACCTCGACCGGCTGCCTTTCGGTACTGATGCGGATGATCCCCCCGAAGGTGTTGATCGCTGCCCCTACCGCTGAGATGTGGCTGAGGGTGGGCCTGTCAGGGCGTGCGGGTGTGCTGTCGGCGGGGCTGGCCCACTCGCCGAGTCCCTCCCCGTTAGCGACCGTGACCGCGTCGGAAAGAAGCCTTGGCTCAAGCTGGGACAAATCCCCTTTACGTACCAGCTCACTGGCCGAACCGGTTTTGTCCGCGATGTGCCGGGTGAACACCACCGACACCGAATCCCGTAGGCTGATGCGTAAGGGCACCGAGCGTGTGACGGGCCGGTCGCAGGCCACAGCGATGTTGGACTCGATGTGCTGCAAGCGCCCGTTCACGAACACGAAGGCGTCAAAATTCATCGTCGGTACCGGAGCTTTGGTCAGTGCGAGGCGTAGGTCGAGGCTGGAGCGGTCCCCTGCAGGACTGAGCGCCACGCCGTTAGTGAAACCAGCTTCGTTCGCCGAAAAACACCCGGCCCGCTGAGCGGAAAGGGGGGCAACGGCGAGAAACCTAAGGCCCAGAGCGATCAGTATGGTGAGAGCTATTAGCGGCAGTAAAGCTTTCCTCACGGTTCTCCCTGCGTGCTTTAGCCCAGTCAAAGCGACGGGCCAAGGCGGAAATTCCCTGCCTCAGCCCATGCCTGCTTACCAGGGTTGCCAGGAGTATTGACCGCCGTTGTTATCCGAGTAGACGACGGTGCGGCCTCCGTTGGGGGTCGGGTCGTCGTTCGCAGGAAGGGCTTTGTGGAAGCCGTATCCGAGAATACCGGAGTAAAGGTTGGCATAGTCCGCGCAGTTGTAGGTGTACGTTGTGTCGGCAGTGAGCGCACCCATGTTCCCGCTGTAGCTCTCTTTATAGTCCGACTGAGCCACGAGTTGCCTACCGCCTGCGAAGGTTGTGAAAACCAGCACCGCCTTGGCCGCGAGATACCTGGGGTAGTACAGGTTGGCGACGGGGCGGTTGCTGGAGGTGGTGGCGGTGTTGCGAGCGGTGGCTGATCCCCTGCCCATCTGGGCCACGCAGTCCGCTTTGGGATCCGACGCGCGAGAAGCTCCCTGCACGGTAAAGGGGTCGCTTGTCGAGCGGCCGGGGGAGGGTTTTGCCAAAACCAGGCTCAGGCTCGAGGCCAAGACCAAACCGCACAACAGCGGGTAAAGGATTTTCCAGCTCATCGTACATTCCTCCCCTGACGCGCAGCGATCCGGCTCTCGAGAATGGTGCGGAAGCTACGGCCGCTCATCACAGCCAGCCTTGCAGGCGCGCTTCTTTGGTCGGCCATACTCGCGAGCGTTCTCAAGTCGTCAATGCTCAACTCGCCGTCCACCGATAGCTCACGCACGTCGCGCACGCTCAACCCGACCTTTTCCAGCTCCGATCGCATCTCGTCGGGGGTGGCGTTGAACAGGAACTGGAGCTCCGACCCCTCGAGCACGTTCATCGCCTCCACGCTCACGTTGTACGGGGTGGTCTCCTGCAAACCTTGGTACACACCGCTCGGTATGCACCAGTCTCCGACCTCGATATATCCCTCGTTCGGGTTGGTCGAGAGGACTTGGAGCGACTGGGTGCTGAGATCGCCCCTGGCGCGGATGTCCTGTGCCGTCAGGTAAAGCTTGCCCTTAGGAAGTGGTTTTACCTCTCCAACGTCTTTGACGTTGAAATAGTCGAGGGAATCCGAGGCCGTCATCACCCGTTTGCCCACCGAGTCCGTGGCCTTTTGCGTGCCACAACCGGCCACCAACAAGGCCAAGCCCGCCAACACCGCCAAACCCACTGCTTTCACCGTTCTCCTCCTAAACATGCCGACCTTACCTTCTCGCGCTGAGGTCGTTCACCACGAAGCGTATGGATCGGGTTTTTTCTTGCCAACTCACCAAGACCCCCACGATCCGCCGATCTGCGGGAGGGGGTGGCTGACCGGGCTTGTTACGGACCCTAAGCGACACCATCTGGCCTAGCTGCACTTGCTGTGGATAGAGGCTAACGTCATACCCCGAGGACTCAGCGGTGAGCCAGAACCACTGGTTGTCCAGAGCAGGATCAGCGGTGTCGGTCTTGCGCAGGGTGAAATAGAAGATATCGCTATCGAAATGTTTGGTGACCACCCAGTAGCCGTCACTCTCCAAGATGGAGCGGGAGTAAGTGCCTTCTACCACCTTAGCCTCAATGGGATACACCGGGTAGAGCAGGCTACAGGCACTCAGGCTAAGGGTCAGCAATATCAAGGTCGCAGCTCTCATGTCGCCTCCTTCAGGGGCAAGGGGTGAGCCCAACTCCACGCCAGCACCTGGAAAACTCGGGCAGCAGGGGGGTTTCGGGGACAATTGCGCCCTAGGAGATGATGTCTCCACTTAGGTTAATCCCCAGGACGTTGACCCCGGCCATGACTCTGCCATCCAGCCTACTGTAGATGCCCGCCCATAAGCGGGTCACGGGGTGGTTGGGGTCTTGACTGTTACATCTGACTTAGAAGCACACTTAAATGCACGCGAGGGCGTGTATACTCGAAACACCATGCCCCGCATGACCATCGAAATTGACGAAGCCCTGCTGGAAGAGGCCCGCCGGGTGCTGGGGGTGCGCACCAAACGGGAAGCCATCGAGCGGGCCTTGCAGGAGCTGGTGCGCCAGCAGCGCCGCCGGGGCATCCGGGCCCACGCCGGGCGGGTGGAGCTCGAGCTCACCCAGGAAACCCTGCGCGCGCTGCGGGAGTCCCGCTAGTGGCCCGCATCTTGGTAGATACATCGGCCTGGATTGAGTTTTATCACCCCATGGGTGCCCGCCAGGTCAAGCAAGCCCTGGGTAACGCCTTGGAGGTACATGAGATCGCGGTCCTAGCGCCGATTGCCGTGGAACTTCTGTCCGGCGCAAAGAGCGAGAAAGACTACGGTCTTCTCGCCGCTGACCTGCAGGCCCTGCTCTGGCTACCCTTGGGAAGCGAAGAGGCGGGGGTGGCTGGCCAGCTGGCCTACGAACTGGCCCGTTCCGGCCAGCGGGTACCTACGGTGGACTTGCTGATCGCCGGAGCGGCCTTGGTGCATGGCTGTGAACTGTGGCACTTTGGCGATGCCCACTTTGCGACCATCGCGGGCCATAGCCCCCTGCAGGAACACAACCTCAAAAGCGCTTAGCCCTTTTCCCACTCACCCACCTCCAGGCCGTCCCGCTGCTCACCCCATACTTCCGAGCCAGGCTGCGGGCACCGGCTCCTGTCCGGCGGTGCTCGTCTACCAACAAAGCTCGTAGCTCTATCTTGCCCACCGGCCCCGGCTTCTTGCGGGGAAGAACGTACCCCACCTGAACGGGAATCCCCCGATTGCCCTGCACACGCCTGCCCCTGCGGCTGGCACGGCGACCCGGAAAGACCCTGCAGCTGCACCCCTACCCAGCGCACCCGGTACGTGAACCGCATCTCCGGCCCCTTGCTCGACCGCTTCGACCTGGTGGTGGAAGTCCCCCGCCTCACCCCCGCCGAACTCGCCCGCGCCCCGGAAGGGGAGTCCACCGCCGCAGTGCGGGAACGGGTGCGCCTGGCTCGGGAAAAGATGAAGGCCCGCCAGGGAAAGCCCAACAGCGAACTCTTCGGTAGAGCGCTACGGCAGCACACGGTGCTTTCCCCCTCCAGTGAGGCCCTCTTGCAAGCGGCTACTAAACGCTTAGCCCTCACCGCCCGCAGCTACGACCGCATCCTGCGGACAGCCCGCACCATCGCCGACCTCTCGAACTCAGAACCCATCCAGGAAGCCCACCTGGCCGAGGCGCTGACCTATAGGCGGAGCCTGCCCTAACGCACCACCCGCACCTCAACCCCTGCTTCCAGGTTGTTCCAGGCGCTGTCGGTGGTGATGGCTGGCAATTTCAGTCGCATAGCCAACGCCAGACAGACCCGATCTCCCAGGGATAGCCCCTGGGCCTTGGTCAAGGGTCGCAGCGTTGCTACAAGCTGGACGTCTTCAGGGCCGAAGGGCACCACCTCCAATACACCCCCCAGCAAACCCTGCCGCACCAGGGCCTGCTCCAGCAGGTGCACGTCCTGGCCCCACTCGGCCACCTTGCTGTAGACTTCGGCCAGATTCACGGCGCTAATAAAACCGCCCCCAACCATCTGCCGAGCGACTTCCTCAGCCCCCGCCTCCTGGTTGAGGTAGGCTAGCAAGGCCGAGGCATCCAGCACCACGCTCATTCCTGCAGGGCCTCCCTGCGCCGTTCCTGGATCAGTTCTTGAGCCAGTGTTTTCCCCTTCAGGGCCGGATAGAGACGCTGCAACAGACCCTTGCTCCCCAGTACAACTTCCTCCGCCTTGACCAACTCGATTACCCCATCGTCCCGCAGCCGCAGCAGCAGGCGATCCCCCTCCCGCAGCCGCAAAACCCGGCGCACCCCAGCCGGTAGTACCAGACGCCCTTTGACCCCTAGCTGTACGGCTTGTTGCACCACGGGGTGTTTCATAATTGAATCGTACCACATTTTAGAATGCTCCACATTGCCGATACGGATCCTTGCAGACCTGGTTGTTCCTGTTCTCTCCACAACCGCACCCGGCGAAAGTTTGGCATTCGTTCCCGAGCCTCAAGTGGGGAGGGGCACGGCTTGCTATACTCCCCCCATGGACGCCCTGGCCCTTTACCGGCGGGGCCGCTACGCGGAGGCCCTCGCGCTGGCCCAGCAGCAGGGGGATGCTAAAGCGGTGGCGCTGGCCCTGCTGTCCTTGGGAAAGCCTGCCGAGGCCGCAGCCCTGCTGGAGGCCTGGCAGCCGCGGGAGGAGACAGAAAGCGCCGAACGCCTGGCCCTCCTGGGCTTCGCCGCCTTCCGGCAGGGCGACCACGCCGCCTACCGCCGCCTGGCCCTGGCCGCGGCCCAGGCGGCCCAGACCCCCCTGACCCTCTACCACCTGGGCCTCTCGCTCCCGCCCGCCGATGGCCTGCTGGCCCTGCAGGAAGCCTTTCACCAGCTCCAAGCCCAGGGCGCCCCAGCCGGAGAGCAGGCCCGCCTGGCCCATGCCCTGGCCCGCACCCTCAGGCGGCTGGGGCGGTGGGGGGAAGCCCTTTCCTACGCCAGCCTGGCCGCTCTGCAGGCCCCCGAGCAGCCCCACTACCGCCTGGAGGAGCTGACCCTGCTGGCTTATGCCGGAGAGGAGCCCCTCGCTGCGCTCGAGGAATCCCTGCCCCCCTTGCTGGCCCACGAGGCCCCCCCGGTGCGCTACTACGCCCTGTGGCTGGCCTTGCTGCTGCAGCGGATGCAGGGGCAGGTCAATCCGGAACTCTTGCAAACTTATCTAAGTAGCTACCATAGCCCCCACCTGCTGCCCTACGACCTGCCCCTCTGGGTGCTGCTGTTCAAAGACCGCTTCCCGTCCTCCTCACGCCCGACTCCCCCGGCAGACCCGCAGCTTGCCCGCCTGCTGCGGGCGACTAAAGCTCAACCTTCTAACCAAGCCCTGCCCCAGGCCCTGCTGCTGCTGGCCGAAGGACTGTACCGCTACCCTCAGCCCGAGGCCCGCCCTCTTTTGGAAGACTGCCTGCCCACCCTGGAAGCCGAGTGGGCCGAGGAGGCGCTGCGGGCGGTGGCCCACCTCTGCGCACTCAACAGTGAGCCCCTCCCCGAGCCCTACCGCCGCATGGCCCACGCCCTCCGCCCCGAGGCTAGAGCCCTCTTCCTGCCAGCGGAACTTCCCCCGCTTACCCAAGCCACCCCCTACCTGCAAACCCTGGGAAAAGCCCAGCTCCAGGGCTTCCCCAACCTGAGGCCCCGCAGCATAGAACTCCTCACTCTGCTGCTGGCTCATCCTGAGGGGATCGAAGGGGAGAAGCTGGCCCAAGAGCTCTACCCCACACCCAACCCCCAGGCCCTCCGGAGCGAGCTCTGCCGCCTGCGCCAGCAGGGCCTGGAAGTCCAGAGCCGCCCCTACCGGCTCCTTAGCCCCATCGAGGCCGACTTTCTACAACTGCAAGAAGCCCTGGAACGAAACCAGCTTTACCAAGCCCTGGCCCTCTACCAGGGCCCCCTCCTGCCCAGAAGCCAGGCCCCGGGCATCGAGCTCCTGCGCCACCGCATCGAAGAGCAGCTCAAAGAAGCCGTGCTGCAACAGCCCGACCTCGAGCTGCTCTACTGCCTGGCCCAGCAAATCCCGGACGACCTCACCCTCTGGGAGGCCCTCCTACATCGCCTGCCCCCGCAAGACCCCCGCTACACCGCGGCCCGATCCTGGGTCAAGAGGCTCAGCGCCCAGTACCGCTAGGCCCCCCCGAGCGCACCGCCCCCGGTGGAACACAGTCGGGGAGGGTGCAGGCGTAGCCCAATTCCTTCCAACCCAAAGCCAGCAGAATCAGCGACAACAAAAACCATCTCACCCTGCGCATACCCTCACCCTAGCAAGGGCAAGGTGACAAAAACCGTCAAAAGGTAACCAATATGAGAGGGAAGGTAACCAAAATGAGTTAAGAACGTAACCATTCTGAGAGGGGGTTTGGTTACGTGGGGGGTGCTACAACAAATTTGGGAATGCAGCCCCAACTCAGATTTAAGGTTTCTCAGAGAGGTGGTCTGAGTGGAGAAAACCGTACAGCTTAGGTCAAAAGCACCAAGGTTGCTTAATTTTGTGTCGGAAGGTCGCCACAAGAAGGCTACAGTGCTTATTGCTAACCCACTGTGTAACCTTGGAGGGAGCAGCGCTGACAAGCCCTTCGTTGGATTTTTCGGTTATACTGTTGCATACACTTGGATTCCTAAAGAACTCAACAACCCTGAACAAATCCCTTCAGTAACCTGCCCATGTGCGGCGGGGATCTAGCCGGTTCCAGTCAAGGGTACCAAGTCCTTTAGCTTAGGAGACCAAGCTACCAGGGTTGAGCTGGGGCTGCATTTCTAGGGGGTTATTATGGGGAGCGATTTGAAGTACAGGCTAGAACTATCCTTGGCACCTGTTTTTGGAAAATCCAAGCCCCTTTTTGTGACGGATTATCTCGATTTGGTTAATTGGTTCACAGCTCAAGGCATCGCATCTTCCTTGTTGAAAGAGATATCAAACCTCTCTAAGAAACTGCACAAAAATGTAATTCTTTTGCCTACAACAGCGGATGGATTCTCATTTTTTCAACTCGAGCGCTACTTCAAAGGCAGCCGGGTTTTGATTATTCCCCTTGTCGCTTTTGACCCCTCTTTGGAGGCGGCCATCTATACGGTAGAGCTGCTTGCTTCCTCGGACTTCACTAAAGCTACCAAGGAAAATGAGAAGTGGATCTCCTTGCTAAAGAAGGGTGATGTTCAACGCATCGAATTTAAGGGGGCCTACGGCGAACTAGAAATCGTCCTGAAGGAGAGGCTAGATCTTATGCTCCCTCGCGTTCAGGCAGGCTTACTGCCAGGCGAGTGGGAGGCAGTAGGCATGTTCTTTGAAATCGCTATGATTCCAGATAACGAGGATCTTTTCCACCCGGGATACATTGTTAACGGCGAAGCTATAGTTCCAGGGGTAGCGGTTGCTCATCACAGAATAATGCCTGCTCAACTGACTTCACTGCCTATTAGGGCATGGCAGCTGTTAGGCGGCCTGGTCAAGCAAAGGAGAGTCCCGCTGAGGGTCACTATAGAAAATTCACAACTGAAGGAGGTGCGTTCAGTGGACGGGGCAGACTTCGCAGATGAAATAAGGGAGCTCTCGAACCCTCGGCTCGAGCTCATGCTAGTGGAAATGGCCATCAGCCATAACCCGGGTCTAGAGGCTTCCAACCTCAACTGGAGCGTCAATTCGGTGCTCAATGAGGGGGCGCGTGGTATCCATTTTGCCGTTGGCGATGGGGTCACCGGCGCTCACATTGACTTCATATGCCCCGGCATGGAAGCCCGAATATTCTAGAGCCGACCATGAACCCAAGCATGAAGAGCGCCAACTCCACCAGCCCGGCCCCAGTCCTGGAGGCCCATCAATTGCACAAGCGCTATCCCAAGGGAAAGGGCTGGCAAGAGGCATTGAAGGGGATCAGTCTAAAGCTCTTCCAGGGGGAGATCCTGACCCTTTTGGGCCCCAACGGCGCGGGTAAGACGACCCTGGTCAAGATACTAGCTGGCCTGGTAGAGCCGGATGGTGGGCAGATAAGCCTACCGCAGGTAGAGCGACGAACCTGGTTGGGTGCGGTGCTGGAGGGCAACCGCAACCTCTACTGGCGCTTGAGCATCCTGGAGAATCTCGTCTATTTTGGCGTACTACGCGGACTCAGTCCCAAGCAGGCTCGGCAGCGTGGACTGGAGTTCTTGGAGGCCGTGGGTCTTCTGGATAAGGCCAATCAAATTGTGGGCACCCTCTCCAGGGGACAGCAACAAAGGGCAGCCCTGGTCGTAGCGCTGGTGCACGACCCCCCCATCCTTTTCCTGGACGAGCCCACCTTGGGGGTAGACCTTGAAGCCCAGGAAGCCATCAGTACATGGATCCTACAGCTGAAGAATGACGGCAAGTCCATTCTCCTCACTACCCACCAGATGGACTTGGCCGAAGCCTTGGCCGACCGGGTGGCTATCCTTCTCGATGGGGTGTTGGCCCTGGAGGGGAAAAAACAAGCGGTGCTGCAAGGCTCTCCAGGCGATCCCTACCGATTGGAGCTGCAGACTCCCCTGGAAGAGGGGGATCCGCGTCTTGCCAAACTATGGGCCTGTGGAGCGGAAGTGGAGGGGGCAGCGGTTCGGGTGGTGGGCGAGGAAGTCCTGTGGGAAGTGCTCAGAATCTTGGATCCTCTACCCCTCGAGCGGGTGGAGCGGGAGAGCCTCTCCCTCGAGGGGCTTTTCTGGCGCATGCTAGGGGAAAGGAAGAGACCTTGATTCGGGTTGTCCAAATTGAGTTCTGGCGCTTTTTGAGATCCATTATCCGTTATCCTCTGGAGCTCATTGGGGGTGTGATGGGTGCGGCGGTGGGCTTTGCCCTCTTCTTCATAGGGGTGCGCTACCTGGCCGGCTCGGCCCTCTTCGGTGAGCGACTGGAGGCTATGGTGATCAGCCTCCTGGCCTGGACCCTAGCCTTTTCCCTGCTCTCTACTTCGGCCTCTACCATTTCGGAGGAGGCATTGACGGGTCTTATGGAGCAACTGGCCCTCACCCGCCCCGGTCTGTTGGGGTTGGTGCTGGTTCGTGCGGCCCTATCCATCCTCTATATTGGCTTGTTGAACATCCCGGTTTTTCTATCTATTCTCGCTACCTCTGGAGCAAGGCTGGATCTCCAACCTTTGGCCCTTCTCCCCTTGGCTACCCTGGCCTTCAGTGCACTGGGCCTGGGGCTTATGTTGGGGGGGCTGGCCCTGGTTTACAAGCGGGTAGGGCAACTCCTGGGCGTCCTACAATACGTTTTATTGGGTCTTTTCTTGGTACGTTTTGAGGCGCTGACCTTGCCTTGGAATGCTCTGGGCTCCCTCCTGCCGCTGGTGCCTTCGGCTTCTGCGCTACGAATTATGCTCGGTCAAGGGCAAGATCCTGGCTGGGAGCTTCTTCTCCTCGCCGGGGTCAATGCCCTGGCCTATCTGGCGCTAGGGATCGGGCTCTTTCAACGCGCCATCCGGAGGGCTCGACAACAGGGTTCGTTGGGAACGTACTGAAAGGGCGACCATAGACCTCTACATCCGTTGGAAATATGCCGGTATTGCGGTTAGAGAGCCTTTTAGCGAATCGGGGGTCTAACTTGAGAGCAAATCCCATCCGTGCCTGGTTAAACCGACACTACCCTGCGCTGGAGCATTCCCTGTACGTCCGGCTGCTCTGGGCCACCGCTTTCTCGAGCCTGGGCAGTCAGTTCACGGTACTGGCCCTGAGTGTGGTGGTTTTCACCGCCACCGGGTCGGTGGCCTCGCTGGCTGGCGTATGGGCGGTGCGGGTGGCCTCGAGGTGCAGTGGTTCGCCAGCGTGTTCTATATATTTAGCTTCTTAGCTTCACCAAGGCCCAGCCGGTCTTGGAGCAGGAGGGTAGCTTGTGAACCTCTACGTCATCCGCAAGCTCACCAAACGCTACGGGGCGCGAGGAGTGCTGGCCAACGACGCGATCTCCCTCGACATCCGCCAGGGGAGATCCTGGGGGTTTTCGGGCCCAATGGGGCCGGGAAGACCACCCTGGTGCGCCAGATCACCGGGCTCCTGAGGCCCACCTCCGGGCAGATCGAGCTGCTGGGCCAGGACGTGGTGCGCTACCCTGGGGCAGTGCCGCGCTACGTCAGCTTTTATGGCCAGCGGGCCCCCATCTTGCGCAACTACACCGTCGCGGAGGTGCTGGTCTACGCTGGGGTGCTGCGGGGCTTGCCAGTGCCAAAAGCCCAGGAGAACTAAAGGAGGTGATGGTGGAGGCGCTGGGACAAAAGACTCAGGACATCGCACGGGAGGCAGGGGAAAGATGTCTAAGTTTGAGGGTTGGTTCACGTTTGCCGTCATTACGCCTCCTACGGTGAGGCGTAATGTACTTGGCCCAGCAAACCCCGCTGTATTGAGTATTTGTGCGAACCGCTTTTAGATGGCTCAGGGGTATGCAGCGGTTGGTTTTTCCCGGCCTGCTCTATTTGGTTGGGTAGCAGCTTGAGTTATATTTATACATTGAACTGACTGTCGGGACGTTACCGATAGTTGTGCAGAAGATACCAGTTATAGCGCTTGCCAAACTATGGGAACTCGAGACCATTGACACTCAGGCACTGCATACTTATACTTGCCCCCATGAGCCACGAGGCTCTCTCCATAAACAGAGCAACCGTAGGTGTGTCCCAGGTTCCGCGTGCCCGATACGGTGTGCCAACCTTTACTCCGACACCTCTGCGCTTGGAGGTTTGTAGTGGATAGCAGGCCTTTGATTTCGGTTTCAGACGTGTATAAGCGCTACCCCGACGGCACCCTGGCCCTGGAGGGGGTGAACCTCGAGGTGCGCCCCGGGGAGTTCGTCTCGCTGGTAGGGCCTTCGGGTTGTGGCAAGAGTACGCTGTTGCGGATGCTGGCGGGTCTCGAGGACATCACCGCCGGGAGGGTGCAGGTCGAGGGTTATGCTCCCGAATCGGCCCAGGCGCGTTCGGACATGTCCTTTGTCTTTCAGGAGCCGACGCTGCTGCCCTGGCGCACGGTGCTGCACAACGTGGCCTTGCCGCTTGAGCTGCGCGGTGTGGGCATCAAGGAGCGCACCGAGCGGGCCAAAGAGGTGTTGGACTTGGTGGGTTTGGGGCCAAGGGCCGGTGCTTTTCCACGTACTTTATCGGGTGGGATGAAGATGCGGGTCTCGATTGCTCGAGCCCTTATCACACGCCCCAAAATCATACTGATGGACGAACCCTTCGGGGCGCTCGACGAGATGACCCGACAGCGGCTCAACGACGAACTGCTCTCGCTCAAACAGTCCACCGGGGCCACCGTGGTTTTTGTCACTCACAACATGTTCGAGGCGGTCTATCTCTCACAGCGGATCGCGGTGATGACCCCACACCCTGGCCGGATCGCGGAGACCATCGAGGTTCCCGTACCCTACCCACGCGACTCCTCCTTCCGCGCCTCCGAGACCTACGGCAAGCTGGTTTACGGGGTGTTGCGGGCGCTCGAGGGGTACGAGGCCCTGCCCCCGGCGGTGAAGGCATGAGCACGCTCAAGAACCTAGCCTGGCCCGCCTCGGCCCTGCTGGCGCTGATCGCCCTGTGGCAGATCGGGGTGATGGTTTTCGGGCCGCCGCCTTATCTGGTTCCAGCCCCAGCCCACGTGGTGGCGGCCTTTCAGGAGAACTGGGCCATCCTTTCCACCGCGACCCTCATCACTCTGCGGGCGGCGGTGTTCGCCTTTTTGCTGGCGGCCCTGATCGGGGCGGTGGTGGCCTTGCTCCTCTCGAACATCCCCTTTCTCTACAAAGCTTTTTTCCCCTACACGGTGGTGCTCCAGACCATCCCGGTGATCGCGGTCGCACCGATCATCATCATCTGGTTTGGCATCGGTCTGCCCTCGATCATCGCCATCGGTATCCTGATCGCGGTGTTCCCGGTGATCGCCAACACCACCACCGGGCTTCGCTCCACCGACGCCTCGCTCAAACAGCTCTTCACCCTCTACGGCGCGACCCCGGCCCAGTCGCTCTTCAAGCTGCGGCTGCCGTATTCGTTGCCCTTCTTCTTTACCGGATTGCGGATCGCCAGCGGGCTGGCGGTGATCGGGGCCATCGTGGGCGAGTATTTCGCAGGGGCCGGAGGTAACCGGGGGGGCTTGGGGTTCGTTCTGGTGGACGCGGCCAGCCGTTTGCAGATGCCCACCCTCTTCGCCGCGACGATCTGCTCGGCGTTGGTGGGGATCGTGTTTTTCGCGGTGGTGAGCAGCCTCAGCAACTACTTTTTGCAAAGCTGGCACGAGTCGGCTCGAGAATGAGGGGAAGGAGAACTATGAAGAGAGTGTTGATGGCAATCTGGGTGATCCTGGGGTTGGCGTTGGGGCAGGGTCGGGAACTGCCCAAGGTGAGCATGGTGCTCAACTGGTTCCCCCAGCCCTCGCAGGGCGGGTTTTACGCGGCTTTGGCAGACGGGCTGTACAAGCAGAAGGGCATTGACCTGACCATTCAGCCGGGCGGCCCCAACATTTCCTCGATCTCCTTGCTGGCGGCAGGACGGGTGCAGCTCGCCATGACCGACGCGGCGGCGGTGATGTTCGCCCGCGACCAGGGAATCCCGGTGGTGGCGATTTTCGCGCCCTTCCAGACCAACCCCCAGGGTTTTATGTTCCACACCGAAAACCCGGTGCGCCGGTTTGAAGACCTGGCCGGGCGCACGGTGGCGGTCTCGCCGGGGGCGGCGTACTGGCGTTTTATCGAGAAGAAGTACAACCTCTCCGGCAAGGTGCAGGTAGTGAACTATAACGGGCAGTTGGCCGACTGGCTGCGCGACAAAAGCCGGGTTACCCAGTGCTTTGTCATCTCCGAGCCGTTCTCGGCCCGCCAGCAAGGAGCCAACCCCGGCACTTTGCTCATCGCCGACTCGGGGTTCAACCCCTACATGAACCTGATCGTTACCACCGAGCAGTTTTTGCGCGACAACCCGGCGGCGGTAAAAGCCTTCGTGGAAGCCTCACAGCTGGGCTGGTATCGCTATATGGGCAATCCCCAGCGCTACGTCCCGGCCATCCAGGAGGTCAACCAGAGCCAGACCCCGGAGTGGATCGTATGGCAGGCGGAGCAGCAAAAACCCCTGGTGCAGCGCGGCGACGCGGTGCAAAACGGCATCGGCTACATGAGCCCGGAGCGCTGGAAAACCCTCTACAACCAGCTCAAAGACCTCGAGCTGCTCAAGAGCGAGATTGACCTGAGCAAAGTCTTTACCAACCAGTTCGTGCCCAAACCGCGCTAGGGAGACGGCAGTAGGGGAGGGTAAACTACCTCTGCTCGCCCGGCTACGCTAGCAGCTTAGACTCGAGGAGTACTATTATCCGGAACCGCGTCGCAAACGTAGCCGAGAAACGTCTCTCATGCTTATCCGGCGCATCCCCTTGCATTAGATGCACCACTACCCTCTATGGAATCCACCCACTTAATCAAACAGGGGATCGTATTGTTGTGGGCGCTGTGGCTCTCGACGGTGGTGATCCTGAACGGACTAGACGCCCTGAAGGGAGCCCGGCTGTTGCCCGTGGGGTGGCGGGTGCACTCGCACAACCTCGAGACCCTTTTCCAGGTTACCCGTATCTACGACACCCCCCGGTCGGTGGTCTGGCTCTTGTTTGCCGGGGCCATCGCCTGGGAGGCCATAGCTGCGATGCTCTTGTGGCGGGCGGGTCTGATGAGCCCGGCCCAGGAAGCCTTTCTGCCTGCCGCCAATCTGGCTTTCGCCGTTGCACTGGCGATGTGGGGGGCGTTCATCCTGATGAACGAGGTCTTTCTGACCTTCGTGGTCGAGGGGCAGGGTGGCTACAGCATCGCCGCCACCCACCGCAGCCTGTTCGGCGTGTTTCTGGTCTCGCTGCTGACGGTTCACCTGCTGCCATGATCGGGATCCCGGAGATCAAACAGGGCATCGTGCTTGTGTGGGCTGTCTGGCTCAGCATGGTCACCTTGATGAACATCCTAGAAGCCTTCAAAGCCCTGGGGCTGGTGCCGCAAAACTGGAAGACCTCCTCCAACTGGACGCTGATGCTCCGCACCACCGGTATCTATCACCCCCCGGTCTGGCTGGTGGCGCTGCTCTTTGGTGGGGTGATCGTCTGGGAGGCCGTGGCTTCGGGGCTGTTGTGGTGGGCCTTCGTGACGGGGAGCCTCGAGGTCGCCACCGCCGCCTTCGGTTGGTGCATCCTGCTGTGGGGCGGCTTTATCCTCGCCAACCAGTTCTTTATGGCCTGGCTTACCGACCCCAACCTGGTCGCGGCCCACCGCAGCCTGTTCGGGGTGTTCGTGATTTCCCTGATGGCAATTCGTCTGTTGTGAGAGGAGGCAATACGCTAGGCATTTTGGCTAAGGCTAAACGCTAAGGTTGGCTATGAAACGTGCTTTCGCCGAACACACCTGGAAGGAACTAAAGGCCCTGCCCAAAGACCCTGGCGTGGTGGTTTTGCCCATCGGGGCCATAGAGCAGCACGGACCGCACCTGCCCCTGCTGACCGATGCTCTGCTGGCCGAGGATACCGTCCGGGCCGCCTTCGCCCGCCTCCCCGACGGGGTTCCGGCCTGGTATTTGCCGGTGCTCTCCTACGGCAAAAGCAACGAGCACATCGGCTATCCCGGCACGATTGCCCTCTCCGCCGCGACGCTGATGGCAGTAGTGCGCGACATCGCGGCTTCTGTGGCCGGGGCCGGGTTCAAGCGGCTGCTTTTGTTCAACGCCCACGGCGGGAACCTGGCCCTGTTACAGGTGATGGCCCGTGACCTACGGACGGAGTACGGCCTGCTGTGTTTCGTGACCCAGCCCGATCACTCGGCGGCCCGGTCGAGCCTGCCCACGCCGGAGCAACGCTTTGGCATCCACGCCGGAACCGTCGAGACCGCGCTGCTGCTGCACCGGCGACCCGACCTGGTGCACTTGGATCGGGCAGAGCCGCACTACCCCAACTTCAAATCGGAAACGCTCAACCTCACCATACTGCCGCAGGTGGGCTGGCTCACGAGGGACTGGAGCCCCGAGGGCCACTTCGGTGACCCGACCGTAGCGAGCGCCGAACAAGGCAAAGCCTGGATGGATTCGGCGGCGCAAAAGCTGGCGGATTTGATCGCTGAAGTGGCTTACTTCGACGTTGCCCACCCTGGGGGTCTGTCTTGATCCTCAAAAACCTGCGGTTGTGGGGCCGGGGCGAGCCGGTGGATATCCTTGTGGATAAGGGAAAAATTGTCTTCGTAGGGTCAGCGCAGGATAAAGGCGAGGACTTCGGGGGGAGGGCGGTGTTTCCCGGCTTCGTGGAGTCGCACTGTCATCTCGACAAAACCCTGTCGCTGGGGGTAGACGGTCTTGAGAACCAATCGGGTACGCTCCTCGAGGCCATCGAGCGCTGGCGCGAAAGCAAGACAAAACGGGCCAAGGAAGACTACAAAACCAGGGCTCGAGCCGGAATCTGGCAGGCGATCTCGAGGGGAACCACCTGCCTGCGCAGCCACCTCGACATGGACTCGCCCAAGGGCCTCGAGGTGCTGGAAGGGATGCTCGAGCTGCGAGCCGAGTTCGCCGGGAGGATTGACCTCGAGTTTGTGGCGCTGGGGATGCCCGGAACTCCTGAAGGAGACGCGGTGATGGAGCAGGCGCTGGAGATGGGTATAGACGTGGTGGGTGGAGCCCCGCACATCACCCCCGACCCCGTGGCCTCCATGAAGTCCGCCCTCGATCTGGCCGAGCGTTACGACCGCCCGGTGGATTTGCACATGGACGAGCACGAAGATCCCCGGCACCTGGACCTAGAAACCCTGGCCGAGATGGTGCGGGCTCGAGGCTTGCAGGGTCGAGTGACTTCCGATCACAACTGTTCGCTCACCTTCCAGACGCTCGAGGTGCAAAGTCGTGTCATCGAAAAGGTCGCCGAGGCCGGAATTCACATGGTCAGCCTGCCCGCCGTGAATTTAGTGCTGCAGGGCAAGGGACACCCGCCCGCCAGGGGACTCATGCCGATCAAGGCGCTGCGTCAGGCCGGAATCAACGTGGCCCTCGGCTCGGATAACGTGCGCGACCCCTTCCAGCCGATGGGCAACTACGACCTGCTCTGGCAGGCCAACGTGGCCGTCCACGCCGCGCACCTGACCATGCCGGAGGAGCGGGTGGCGGCGCTCGAGATGATCACCCGCGCACCCGCGAAGATTCTGGGGTTGCGAGGGTACGGGCTCGAGGTGGGCTGCGCCGCCGACCTGGTGATTCTGGACGCCCTGACTGCCGACGAAGCCCTGGCCCAGGTTTCACCCCGGCTGCGGGTGTACAAGGCTGGAAGGCTCATCTATAAACAGGAGGTCGGTCAGTCTTGGCTCTAAAACGTTGTCATCCCGAACGGAGGGAGGGATCTCTCCTGCGCACGGACACGGCCAAACCCATACCCGTAAACAGGCCGGTTACTTCACCCGAGCAGTTGATGAGCGGTGCTCGGCAGGGATGCTTTTCTTTGCTCAACATGACACGAATCAGGTGGGGTGAGCTTTGCTGGAACTGATTTTGCGAAATGCGATCCTCCCAGATGGTCGAAGGGCGGATATTGCCGTATCCGACGGCGTGATCGCGGCGGTGGGGGAGGGTTTGTCGGGAGGAGCTAGGCGGGAGATTGACCTCGAGGGCCGCTATGCCCAGCCTGCTTTCGTCAACCCCCACCTCCACGCTTGCAAGTCGTTCTGGACCTGGGAACTCAACCGCCAGCCACCGGAAGTCCGCGCCCTGCACCGTTTCCAGGCGCTCGCCTACGTAAAACGGGCTTACACGCCGCAGAGCGTCTACGAGCGGGGCCTCGAACTGATCAAACTAGCGATCCAGAACGGGACGTGCGCGATCCGCCTATTTGCTGACGTGGACGAAGGGGCGGGTTTGCGGGCCTTCGAGGGTTTGAAGCGGTTGCAAGCCCGGTTTTCCTTTCTCACGATTCAGCTCGTGCCCTTCCCGCAGAACGGCTTCGCCCATCATCCCGAAAACATGGCTTTACTCGAGCAGGCCGTTCAGATGGGCTGTGACGCGGTGGGGGCAGTTCCCTGGCTCGAGCCCAGCGAGACCGACCAGAAGGCACACGCCGAGTTCTGTCTCGAGCTGGCCCGAAAATATAAACTGCCGCTGCACGCCGTCGCCGACGACACCGAGAACCCCGACTCGACGACCGGGGCCTACCTGGCGAAGCTCGCGATCGAGCATAGCTGGCCGCTCCTGCTCACCCAGCTCGGCTCGCTGAGCTTTCAGGACGACGCGACCGCAGAGGAGACCATCCGGCTCATCCGACAGGCGGGGGCGACCGTCATCAGCAACGGGCACATCGAACTCGTGACCTGCGGGGTCAACCGCCCGCCGATCCCACGGGGAAATACGCGGGTCAAGGAGCTGCTCGCCGCCGGGGTGCGGGTCGTCACCGCCCAGGACGATGTGGACAACCCCTACTACCCCTTCGGGCGCAACGACCCGCTGGACGTGGCCTCATGGATGGCTCACGTTGGGCAACTGGCCTGGGGGGAGGAACTCGAGACCGTCAGACATATGGTCACCGATTGGTCGGCGGAGGCTTTGGGTCTGCCGGGCTACGGGCTCGAGCCCGGTTGCCAGGCGAATCTGGTGGTGCTAGAGGCCAAAAGCTGGCGTGAAGCGCTCCAGTTCCAGGTCGCCAAGCGTTACGTGATCCTGGGCGGTCAGATTCGGGCGGAGGAGCGGCGTGAAGTCCACTTCCACTTTTAGAGTCGAGGGTTTGTCATGTTGAGCGAAGCGGGATATCCCATACGCGCGTCAACCACCTATGGATCAGTTATAGCGATCGGTCTTCGTACAGACATGATTCGGCGGTCTCCCCCCGCGGGAGAGTTCTTCACGAAGCCTGCCCCGAGCTGTGCCGGAGGGTTCCGAATACCGGGATGAGATAAAGGAGCGAGTTGGGATGGCAACGGATCTGGCTGAAGTCATGCGGAAAATCGTGGGGGAGAAGGGCGTTTTCACCGACGCCAGGAGCGTCGCGGTGTTCTCCAGGGACGCCTTTTATTATTCGCCGGTTTTGAAAGCCCAGCTCGAGGACAAGCTAGCCGACCTGATCGTAGCCCCGCAGAGCGTGGCGGAGCTGCAAAAAGTGGTGAGCCACGCAGCCCGTGAGGGCATCCCGGTCACGGTGCGCGGGGCGGGAACCGGTAATTACGGCCAGTGCGTGCCCCTTCACGGCGGGATCGTGGTCTCGACCCACCGCCTGAACCGCATCCTGGACTTCGACGGGGCTTCGGGGGTGATCCGAGTGGAGGCCGGGGTACGGATGGGCCAGATCGAGCGCTTCGCCCGCGAGCGCGGCTGGGAACTTCGCTGCTACCCCAGCACCTGGGCTACGGCGGCTATTGGGGGTTTCGTGGGCGGGGGCTTCGGCGGGGTGGGCTCGATCCGCAACGGGGTTTTGTGGGACGGCTTTCTTAAGAGCATCGCGGTTCTCGAGATGACCGAGGAAGCCAAAACCCATACGCTCGAGGGTCACGACGTTTTCGGTTTCATCCACGCCTATGGGACGAGCGGGATCATGGTGGGGCTCGAGGTCAGCCTGGTGCCCGCGGTACCCTGGGAAGAAGCTGTGATCTGTTTCCCCGACTACGCCGACGCGCTGAGGTTTTCCCACCAACTCGCCCTCGACGAATCCGAAGCCAAACGCCTGATCTCGCTTAACGAGTGGCCCATCCCGAGTTTTTTTAGGCCGCTGGTGGACGCAGGCGGGATCATAGAAGGACAGGCGGCGGTGCTGCTCGAGCTAGCCGAGGATCGTACCACTGCCGTAGCGGAGAGAGCCGCCCCTTACGGGGGAAAGCTCACCTATACTGCCCCGGCTTCAGCTTATCACAAGGGCAAGTTCTGTCTCTCGGACTTTAGTTGGAACCACACCACGCTCTGGGCGATGAAAACCGACCCCGGCTGGACTTATCTGCAATCGCGTTTTAGCCCGGAGCCGGAAAAGGCGCTCGAACAAATCTCTGCACTCCGGGCCTTTCACGGGGACAAGGTGGCCTTTCACCACGAATACATCCGCCAGAGCGGCGAGCTGGTGCTGGCTGCGCTCGACCTCATCTACTACCAGGACAAAGAGCCGATCTACGCCGCAATTGCCCGGCGCGAAGAACTGGGCATCCAGGTGGCCGATCCGCACACCTTCCTCCTCGACGCCGACCCGCGCTGGAGCGGTGAGGTGGTGCTGGCCGCCCGGGCCCGGTACAACCCGCATAATCTCCTCAATCCCGGCAAGATTAGCAGCCAGCCACTTACCGAGAAGGCCCGGTTGTGGTGAATTTTGGTTTGCAGCCGCGCGGCCCGTGTACGAAACTTTCCCTGCTCCATATGTTTCTGCTGCGCATTCGCTATGTTGCGAAATGCTTCCTGGCTGGGGGAGTGTTGCGTGAAATACTTTCTTCGCGCAAAGCCCGCCTCCGAGGGTTCAGGGCGAGGTGAGGATGGCGCCTCCACTCCCCACCGCCACGAAGGTGCCGCCGCCGTAGGTGGCGCCATAGAGCCACTCGGTCGTCCCTGAGGTCCGCGGCGTCCAGGTAAGAAACTGTTGTAAAAGTTCCCTCCTCCAGCTTATGCGGCCTTTGCCAGCCGCTTCACCAGCAAGCGTATCATGCCTAAATACATCCAGGCTTCCGTTACCTCAGGATGGTACTCGTAATCTTTTCCCAGCCGTCGGTTCCGCCCCATCCAGGCAAAGGTCCGCTCCACCACCCACCGCCTGGGCAACGGCCTAAACCCCTTCACACGCTCTACCTCCGGAAGCGGCTCCCCCTCCCGCACCCAGACCCCCCGCACCCCCGCATATGGACGGGCCACCCCCTCCAGCTCCAGCCCAGGGAGGAAGCCAGCCCCTTGAGGCCCCAGTACCCCCAGTCCACAAAGAGCTTGCGCACCCGGGGCCACATGGAGGGGTCCATCCCCAAAAGCAACGCCTGCCCACCCCACTTGTCATGCTCGTTGGCCGGGTGCACATACACCTTCAGCCATCGGCCCCCCGTAACCGTCAGAATCTGCCGCTTTCTCCCCTTGACCTTCTTCGCCCCGTCGTGTCCCCGGGGCCCCCCTTTTCACTCGTCTTCACCGACTGGCTATCCATCACCAGGGCGCTGGGAGAGGCGTACCGCCCCTCCCGCTTTCGATTTGATGCCGTTTTCCAGGACGTAGCGTATGGCATGGACGATCTCCCTTCTGGGCACCTTAGCGGGTCGGCCGCCGGTTTTAGGGGCAGGGATCAAGGGCTCCAGGATGGCCCACTCCTTATCGCTCAAGTCGCTGGGGTAAAATCTACGTGTAGAAGCCACCCTTCAAGCATAGTAGACTTTTACAACAGTTTCTGAGATGCCCGCATGGGTAGGTAGCGTTTTTTGCGGATGCAGATCGGGTATCATTCCTGGAACCACCCTGTGCCCCCGATTTCGATTGAGCTTATTTGGGTTTGCTGGGTAACTGCCCGGTTGGTCGGTTCCACTCGGCCAGATGCTTGAGCAGAATGGGAATCGCCACGCCGAAGCCAAACCACAGATAGCTAAGGCTACCCCCGATGGCGCTCGAGGTGAGCGGAAAAGTTAGCGCCGCCAGCACCACGCTCCGGTAGGGGTTGCGGGTCATCAGGTAGGCCAGCCCAAAGGCCCCGCTTGCCGTCGCCAAAAGCCAGGGGTTGATGGCAAACAAGGCCCCCAGGGCCGGGGCAATGCCCTTGCCACCGCGCCCCAGCAGCCACACCGAGTAGCAGTGCCCCAGCACGGCCAGGGCACCTGCCAGCAGTCCGCCGCCCGGTTCACGCACTAGAAATTCGCCCAGCGCAACTGCCATAAGGCCCTTGGCCACGTCCAGGCTCATCACCATTAGCCCGGGTACTGCGCCCAGTACCCGCCAGGCGTTGGTGCCCCCCACGTTGCCCGAGCCCTCGGCGAGGAGGTTTTTGTTTTGCAGGACGCCAAACCAGTAAGCAAATGGCAACGAGCCAAACAGATAGCCCGCCAGGGCCGCATACACCCATTCCATACCGCACAGGCTACCAAATGGCTCGGCCCATCGCGCTGGCCAGCTCCGCTTTTAGCGTGCAGGTTGGGCGGGCTGAGCGGGGCTTTGCAGGCTCCGCAAGTCGAGCAGGAAGTTGCCCGTGGTGGGCACCATGATGGTCTGGATATTGGGGGCCAGCTTTTCGGCCACCGTAAGCTGTATGACCTGGGGGCTTTGCCGCAGGGCTTCGCCGCGCAGCCGGATGGCCTGGGCCTCGCCTTCAGCCCGCAAAATGGCGGCATCGCGTTCGCCCTTGGCCTGCACGACCGCCCGCTGGGCGGCAATCTCGGCCTGCTGGCGGCGGTTGACCTCGACCTGTACCTGTTGCTCGGCGGTCTGCTTTTCCTCAATCACTTTCGCGACCGAGGGTGGGATGTCAATCCGGCGCAGGAGTACCGAAATCAGTTCGATGTGCTGGGCGCCCAGGTCTTCGCGCAGTTCCTTGGTTACGGCGGCCTCAAGCTGGGTTCGCTGTGTGCTAATCAGCTCAGCAGCGTTGAACAAGCCCACCGCGTCGCGCACCTTGCTCCGGATTTGGGGGGTGATGAGGGTCTCGAGGTAATTGGGTCCCAGATTGCGGTGGAGTAGCGGCGCTTCGTCCCGCTTAATGCGGTACTGCACCGTTACATCTACCCCGATATCCAGACCCTCTTTACTGCGGGCATTGATGGCATCCTCCCCCGGGGTAGTGGCCCCGGATGGCGCGGGCCCCTTGGCGAGCGTGACTTCTTTCAACCGGGCGTCGTACAGAATCACGCTTTGGATGCCCGGAATCACAATGCGAAAACCTTCCCCCAGTGGTGTGGGCTGTACACCGCCAAACACATTGAATACCACGCCCACATTACCTGCAGGAACCACCACAAAGCTCTGCGAGATGGCTGCTATGGCTAGGCCGACCAGCAAGAGCGGCACCCCCAAAGCCCGCCGGCTTCCAGGTTGAGCCAGCAAGAAGATGCCTAAGACCGCCACAACGATGCCCAAGAGTAAAAACATGTTCACCTCACCCCTTTCAGCTTACGCTACCAGTATCCGGGATAGAGCGCCTCCTGCAAAAGAAGCAGATAAAAGCCGCAAGCCAGAGCTTGCGGCTAGAGACATCAAGCGGTAAATGCCGCTCAGTCGGCTGCGGCCGAACAGGTGCCGGTAGCGCAGCTCGAGGTTTCCTTGGCTGAAGAGGAAGCAGTGGAGGAGGCTTTGGAGTCCTTGACGTACCAACCCGAGCCCTTGAACACCACGGCCGGGGCAAAGATCAGGCGCTTGATGGGAGCGCCGGTCTCGGGGTGGTGGGTGTAGGCGGGGTCGTGGAAGCGCTGTTCGAACTCGTACTGTTCGCCGGTCTCGAGGTTCTGGTAAACGTATCTGGGCATAGCTGACTCCTGTGGGACAATTTTGTCTTGAGGGGTCACCTCCCTCACCCTGGCATTTTGACAAACAACCCTTGTGACTGTCAACGTGGGTTTTTTTATAACCGCCATAACTTTTCTTTAGCACCACCCTCGCGTGGAATACTGGTGGGCATGAACAAGGCCGAACACCGAAGCTGGGCCAAGGAGGTTCGCAAAGGGTTGCCGACAGCGCAGTTATCCGCGCGGGTTGTGCGGCACCTGGCCCGCTTTTTGGCCTCGCATCAGGCCCGGCATATCCTGCTCTACAGCGCATTCGGCACCGAACTCGACGCGGCCGAACTGCAAAAGCTTTACCCCGCTACGTACTACCTGCCCAGGGCCCGCACCTATCAGCTCGAGGTGCACCCCCTGCCCTGCAAGCTGGTCAAACACAAATATGGTTTCTGGGAGCCTGCTGCCGAGACCCCTAAAGTAGATCCCGAGATTCTGGATGCGGTGCTGGTGCCGGGGCTGGCCTTCGACCCCTGGGGCCACCGGCTGGGGTATGGGCAGGGCTTCTACGACCGTTTTCTGGCCCAGCTACCGCCCAGAACCCTGACCGTTGGCCTGGTAGCCGAAGCGCTGGTGGTGCCTGAACTGCCCCACGACCCCTGGGATGTGCCGGTACAGTTTCTGGCCACCGAGCAGGGGGTGCGGGCTGCGTTGGAAGCGCCGTAATGCAGAGCAGTGTTGCAAAATGTCGCAGGCCAGAAGGTTAGATGCGCTTGTGTGCGTAAGATGCCCCGTTCAAGGAACCGCCAGATACCAGGGCGCGGGGTTGGTGGGGATGCCGCGCACGCGGATTTCAAAGTGCAGGTGGGGGCCGTTGGAAAGGCCGGTATTGCCGGAGTAGCCAATCAGGTCGCCGGCCTTTATGGTCTGGCCGGGCCGCACGGCGATGCGCGAAAGATGCCAGAAGCCGCTGCACACCCCCAGTCCGTGGTCGAGGGTGACTGCGCCCCCCCGTACGAAGAGCTTTTCGGCCAGGCCCACCACGCCGGGGGCCGGGGCGTAGACCGGGGTGCCCTCGGGTACGCCATAGTCGAGCCCCTCGTGGTAGGAGTAGGTGCGCCCCTGGTCGTAGCTTCGTCGGGTGCCGAAGGGATCGGTAATGCGGTTGGTCTGGATGGGTTTTCGGAAGGGGCTACGCCACTGCTGGGGGCGGTTGAAGTCACACGAGCCGACCACCTGCAGCCGCTCGGTCCGGAGTTTTTCGGGTACCAGCAGGGCCCGGCGCTCCGGGGGCAGTTGCAGGATGAAGCGTCCAAAGGTTCCGGCCACGACCTGAACCTCGAGCGGAACCTCCTGGCTGCCCACCCGCAGCAGGGCCGGGTAGACCCCAGGGGCTTGCAGGGCCGGAACCGGGAGCAAAACACGGTTTTGCTGAATGGGATAGGTGCTGTTCAGGAAGCGCACCTCGCCCTGTACCGGCTCCGGGGCAATAATCCGGACCACGGCCAGATGGCCCTGAACGGTCTGGCGGGGCCACTCGAGGGCCTCGATGGGAGCCGGGGTCTGGGTCAGCCGGTAGACGCTAACACTGGGCTGCCCGCTGATGCGCAAAACCTGCCCCACCCGAAGCTGGGTGGGGTCGCTGAGGTTGTTGAGCACCTGTAGAGCTTCCACGGTTGTGTCGTACTGCTTGGCAATGCGGTAGAGGGTCTCGCCGGGCCTGACGGTATGGGTGGTCTGGGCCCACGCCAGGGAATACAGGGTAAGGAGGGCAAAAAGCCAGCCACGCATAAGGTCAGTCTAGCGGCTAAGCGGTGGTTTGGGGTCAGGAACAGCCGAGGGTCGAATGCGGAGCCGTTTGGGCTATTTTTGGTTAGGGGCTATCGGCAATCCTCAAAAGCAGTCGTACTCGGGCCAGTGCCGCACGGCCTTGGTGGCGTTCTCCAGGCCCCGCCGCAACTCCGCGATAAAGCTCCAGTCGTTCCAGGGGCGGCTGTTGAAGAGGGCTGCCAGGACCACCCCCTCCGGTAGGCGCAGCAGCAGGGTACGGCTTCCGGCGAAAGCTCCGTCGTGGCTCCACTCGAGCTGCTCGGGGGGCAGGGAGAGTACCGGGGACATTTTGGCCGGTGGGTTGCGGGGGTCGCTGCTGCCCTGGCCGGAGGTTTTGCCGGGTGGCAGGGCCTGGGCCTGGGGCTGGGGAACCCGCACCCCCCAGCCCAGGGCGTAATAGCGTGGGGTCTTTTCGTACGGGGGCAGCTTGGGGCGGCGCAGCATCTCGTGCAGAGCTTCGTGGGAGAGAAGAGGCGGCCCACGCCAGCCTTCCAGGGCCACCACCAGGCGCACCAGGTCGGGGGCCGAGGCCACCAGGCCGCCGTTGGCGGTGTGGGCCTCGAGGTAGAACTCGCCATAGGGCCGGTTGACCAGGCTACCGTCCACCACCGACTTGACCAGCGGAGCACCCGGAAAATCGTAGTAGCGCACCTCGCCTTTGAGGCGGTCTTGCAGACGGGTTTTGCCCGCGCGCACGCTGTAAATGCCCAGCGGTTGCAGCATGGATTGCACATAGGCTTCGTATGACTGGCCGCTGAGCTTCTCGATAACCTGCCCCAGTACGGCATAGCCCAGGTTGGAATAGGCCGAGCGGCTGCCGGGGGCAAACTGGAGGCGTGCGGCTCAGCATGAAGGCGATTAACTCCTGGCTGCTCAGGCGCTCGGGCCGCTGCATGGCCCGGGCGATATCGGTCAGGGTGGGGCGGAACATGGGGTCGCCGGCCCAGCCCCGATGCCAGCCCGCCGGAGTGCTGCAGAGAGGTCGCGCAGGGTGATGTTTTTCAGGCGGGGGTCGGCTATCTGGCCGCCAAAGGGGGGCATCTTAACCAGATCGAAGGCTTTTTCGTGCAAAAAGCTGTTCAGGTCGGGGTAGACCCCCCTGGGAGACCAGGCTCTCACCCAGGTGGAGCACCGCGACGGCCGTGATGGGCTTGCTGAGGCTGGCCAGCCGAAAAAGCGCGTCGGGTTGCACCGGTTCTTTGGTTCGCACATCGGCCAACCCGTAGCCCCGCGAAAGCACCAGCCGCCCATCCTTGGCCACGGCCAGGGCTGCACCGGGAATCTGGTAGCGCTCCAGGAGTCTTTGCATCACCCGGTCATAGGGCTCGAGGCTTGCCGCGCTGTAGCCGGTGATGGGGCGACCGGAGGGGTAGGTCGGCGCAGGGGGTATGCAGAGGGTCTGGGCCAGGCTCCAACCCGCCAGAAGGGTCAGGCCAAAGAGCCATTGGGGAGCGCGTGTCATCTGCTTTCTACCGATTTTGTCAGGTGGTCTCCTGTAGGTTTTCCTCCAGTATGACCAGCCAGTAGGGGAGGGTGCGCTGGATCAGGTCCCAGAGAATCTCGTCCTGGATGCCAAAGTGCAGACGGCCCACCAGGTCGGGCAGGTCCAGGATGCTGCGCCAGTCGAGCTCGGCCAGCGCCTCTCGCTCGCTTTTGCGCAGGGTGGCGGCAATTACGCCGATCTGCTGCAGGTTGTATCGCACGGCGTCCTGGGTGCGCCCATCGGCAGCAAACTCGGCAAACTCCATACCGGCGGTGTAGTCCAGGATGCGCTGGGCGGCTTGTTGCATCTGCCCCAGGTGCACCTGAAAGAGCAGGTGGGGGTTGGGGAGATCGGGGTTGCGCATAAGTACCCTATACCAGTTGCAGCGCATCGGCCTCGATGTGCGGGCGCAGCTCGGCGGGCACCTTTTTGGTGCTGACCAGATCTACCTTGCAGCCCAGCAGGTCTTCTAGCTCGTGTTTAAGGCCGATGTAGTGTTCGAAGGTGGGAAGCTCCAGGCGCACCAGAAAATCCACGTCGCTTCTGGCATTGGCTTCGTCGCGGGCGGTGGAGCCAAACAAATACAGGCTTTTGATCTGATAACGTTCGGTCAGGCCTGGCAGGCGCTCTTCCAGAATGGCCAGCACGCTTCCCCTGCGCATGAGACCATAGTACAGCCTGGCCCTGGCGACCATCGAGGCGGGTATGTCAGTCCAGACCCACTCGAGCCCCGTCGAATTGGGGTTAAATAAGTGCATGAAAATTTACACCAAAACCGGCGACGCGGGCGAGACCGGCCTCTACGGGGCCGACCGGGTGGGCAAGGATCACCCCCGGGTAGAGGCCTACGGCACTGTGGACGAGGCCAACAGCGCCATTGGGCTGGCCCGCGCGGCCCTGCCCGCCGCCCATGCCGATGTCCAGGCCGACCTCGAGTACCTCCAGAACGCCCTTTTCGACCTGGGGGCCGACCTCGCTACCCGCAAGGGTGGCCCTTACGAGCGCAACCTGGCCCGCATGGACGCCGCGGATGTGGAGAAGCTCGAGGCCCTGATTGACCGCTACCAGGAAGAAGCCCCCCGCTTTACCGGTTTCATCCACCCCGGCGGCCACCCGGCCTCAGCGGCTTTGCACCTGGCCCGCACCATCGCCCGCAGGGCCGAGCGCCGGGTGGTCGAGCTGATGCGCACCGAGGAGGTCAACCCACAGGCCCTGCGCTACCTCAACCGGCTCTCCGACCTGCTCTTTACGCTGGCTCGAGTGGTCAATAAGCGCGAAGGCTTCTCTGAAGAGAAGTGGCTGGTCAAAAAGCGCAGATAGACGGTAGCCTTCAGATATGACGCTATGCGCCTCGTAAGCCTGACCTGCTCCAATACCGAGATTATCTGGGCCCTGGGCCGCTTGAACTGGCTGGTGGGGGTGGATAGCAACTCCGATTTTCCCCCCGAAGTGGCCCGCCTGCCCCGGGTCGGGCCCGACTTGCAAATAGACCTGGACAAGGTCGAAGCCCTGCGGCCCGACCTGGTGCTGGCCAGCCTGAGCGTGCCGGGGATGGAGCGGGTGGTGGAGGGTCTTGAAAAGCGAAAAATACCTCACCTGGTGCTTGACCCCCAGACCTTGCAGGACGTGTACGCCGATATCGAGCGGGTGGCCCGGTGGCTGGGGTTGGAGCAGCAGGGCCGCTTTGTGGCGCGGGCCATGCAGCAGCAGATGGCCCAGGCCCGTGGCACCCTGCCGCACTGGGTGCGGCCCCCCAGGGTGATGGTGGAGTGGTGGCCCCGGCCCATGATTGCTGCCGGACGGGATAGCTGGGTCACGCAGATGCTGGCAGTGCTGGGTGCAGAAAACGCCTTTGCCCACCTGCCGGTGCGCTCCAAGCCCCTCACCCCCGCCGAGGTGGAGGAAGCCCAGCCCGACCTGATTACGGTCTCGTGGTGCGGCGCCAAAAAACTGCGCCTGGAGGTGGTGCTGGGTCGGAAGCTGGACATTCCCGCTCTCAAGAATCGGCAGGTCTATGCCCTCGAGGAAGCCTACCTGGGCCGGCCGGGGCCGCGCCTGGCCGAGGGCGTGAAAAGGCTGGCCGAACTCTTACGAAACGTGCCGGTCTGGCAGCACGGAGCAAGGCCATGACCCCCCTGAAAGTGGTTACCTTCTGGGTGCGGCCCAGGGGCGAAGCCCCTTTGCCCGAGGCCCGGGCTTTGCTCGAGGGCCTTTTGGCGACCTTTTACGAGGCCTTTCCCGAATACGGGGGGATGCTGGTGTTTAGCCAGTCTATGCGCCCCCCCGGGTATGTGTTCGTCTATGTGCGCCAGGGTTGCTCAGGTCTATTCCCCAGCGCTGGCCGGTTTTTGCAGGGGCTTTTACAGCAGGCCTTTCCTCAGGGGGAGGTGCGGGCGTATGGGCGGCTCTGGCAAGAGGTGAATTAACGCCTGAACAAAGCGACCGTTCCGGCTTGTCGCAGTGTCCCGCTGCCCGCAGCCAGGCGCCCGTCTCTGCTCCAGGCCACGGCGTAGAGGGGGCGGACGAAGCCGGGGATGGTCTCCAGTAGCTGGCCCTGCACACTCCAAAGCCGCAAGGTTTTATCCCAGCCTACGCTCGCGAGCCGCTTGCCATCGGGCGAGAAGGCCAGGGCCTGGACGGCTTCGGTGTGGCCTTGCAGGGTTCGTAGCAGGGCACCCGAGCGGGCATTCCAGAGCTTCAGGGTTTGGTCTTGGCTGGCGGTGGCCAGGGTGCGTCCGTCGGGGCTCAGGGCCAGGCCATACAGGCCCCTGGGGTGGGCCATAATCCGGCGCTCGAGCCGTGCCCCTTCGGGACTAAGCGCCCACCAGGCCAGGCTCTCGTCGCTGCTGCTGCTATAAAGCGTTCGGCCATCCCGGCTCCAGGCCAGGCCCGTGAGGTGCGACTCATGGGCGCGAAACTCGAGCACCTTCTTTCCCGCTTGCCAGTCCCAAACAAAGAGCAGCCGGTCGCGGCCCCCGCTGGCCAGGGCCCGCCCGTTGGGGGCAAAAGCCAGGGCCCCCACCCCGTTCCCGTGGGCCCCCAAGGTCTGCACCAGCCGCCCGCTGCCCACCTGGTAAATGCGGGTCTGGCCGTCGCGGCTGCCCGCCGCCAGATACTGTCCGTCCGGTGTAAAGGTCAGCGCGGTAATCTCTAGCTCGGCCCCGGTGAGCCTTCGCACGGGCTGGCCCCTTTGGTTCCACAGCCAGACCTCGCCCTCCCAGCCTCCGCTGGCCAGGAGGTTGCCATCCGGGCTGAAGGTCAGCACAGCTACCGAGGCCGCGGGGGGCTCCTGGGTCTGGAGCAGTGTCCCTTGCAGGTTCCATAGCCGGGCTCGCCCATCGTCGTGCCCGCTCAAGAGCTGGTTCCCGGACACCGCCAGGCTCAGCGCCGAGGCGGTCTGAAGGCTTCGTAGGGGCTGCTCGCCCCGCCAGAAGATAATCTGCCCGTCCTGACCGCCGCTAATGAGCTGCCCGTTGCCACTCCAGACCAGGGCGCTAACCGCAAGGCGGTGGGCCCTAAACTGCCGAACAAAGCTACCCCTGGCGTCCCAGAGCTGAATTCGCCCATCGCGGTCCGCGGTAGCCAGGCGGCCATCCGGCCCCCAGGCCAGGGCCCGCACCGAGAGTCGCCCCAGGAGAGGAAGGCGGCTGCCATCGCGGGGATTCCACAAAAGCGCCCCGTCCAGCCCGCCTGCTGCCAGCAGCGTGCCATCGGGCGAGAACCCTACCCCATAGATCCAGTTGCGCCCCAGGCTCAGTTGCTGCGCCTGTCCTTGCCTGGTCCACAGCCACAGTTCCCCGTCGGCGCTGCCGCTCACAATGCGCCCGCCGTCCGGGCTGAAGCGGGCCGACCAGACCTGATCGCGGTGCCCTTGCAGCACCCCCCTGGCCGCTCCGCTGAGTGGATCCCAGAGCCGCAGGGTGGTGTCGGCAGCACCGCTCAACAGGGTTCCATCCGGGGCCACATCTAATGTATGCACGGTGTCGGCATGCCCGCTCAAGGTGCGCACCAAACGCCCATCGGGCCGGTAAAGCTGAACATAGGCGTCGGCCCCCACCGCCAGAATGCCACCCGGGCCTATAGCCACAGCGCCCACCGGGGCCCGATGCCCGGCCAGGAGCTGCACGGGCTGCTGGGCCAGCGCACAGGTCAGGCCCACCACCATCCAAGCAAGCCATTTCCACACCCCTATAGCTTATTCACAGGCCTGTTAGAACAGGGTGTACGAAGGAGGGTGGCCTCGAGTCCTCCGAAGGACGGAGGGTTGGTCGGGAACGTCTTCGGGGGTAATCGCCACTTGCGCTTGTCAACCCGTGAAAGGTATTTTAGTTGACGTGCCCCCACTGCTAGCCTATCTCACCGACCAGCACCAGAGCGGTGAAAGCCTGGCCCGGCGGCTTGGTGTCAGCCGTGCAGCGGTGTGGAAGCAAATGGCCGTGCTCCGGCAGGCTGGATACCCCGTCGAGACCCGGCGAGGCCTGGGGTATCGGTTGGCCCCCGGCACCCCCACCCCAGCCGCCCTGGAAGCCCGGCGAAGGGGTAGCTTCGGGGCCTTTTACGCCTACCTGGGGACGGTCAGCAGTACCCAGGATGTGCTCAAAAACTGGGCCCTGGACGGGGCCGAGGAAGGCTCGGTGGTGCTGGCGGAACGCCAGGAGAAAGGCCGAGGGCGGCGGGGGCGGGCCTGGGCCAGCGAACCTGGCCACAGCCTGACCTTCTCGGTGCTGCTGCGCCCCCGGCTACCCCTTTCCAGCCTGCCGCTTTTGCCCCTGGCGGCGGGTCTGGCCCTGTGCGAGGCTTGCGGGGTGGGCGGGCTCAAATGGCCCAACGACCTCCTGGCCCCCGATGGGCGCAAGCTGGCGGGGGTGCTGTTGGAAGCCCAGGTGAGCGGGGAAGAGGCGGCCTATGTGCTTTTGGGCATTGGCCTCAATGTGCACCGTGCGGCAGGGTTTCCACCCGAGGCTGCGGCCCTCGAGGAGTTTGGGGCAGTCTCCAGGGTTTTGGTGCTGGCCCGTTTGCTGGAGCGGTTAGAGTTCTGCTACGCCCGGCTCGAGGCCGACGCTCAAGGGCTTTTACGCGACTACCGGGCCAAGAGCCACACCCTGGGACACCAGATCAGGGTTCAGACCCCACAGGGCGAAATCCGGGGTCTTGCTACCGACATCGCCCCGGATGGCTCGCTGCTGGTGGAACGCTCAGGTCAGACGCACCGCATCGGTGCAGGCGATGTACAGTTGGTGGGGGTTTTGTAAAGGAGCTTGAGATGAATCCGACCCAGAGTTTGCCATACCTACCGCTTTCCAAGTCCCTTTTCCCGGCCCGCAGCCTCACCCGCGACGTGCTGCTGGTGCTGGGGGGCAGCCTGATCATGGCTCTGGCCGCCCAGGTAGCCATTCCAACCCAGCCCGTACCCATCACGCTGCAGACCCTGGGGGTGCTGTTGGTGGGTGCGGCCCTGGGCAGCCGTTTGGGTTTTTGGGCGATGCTGACCTATCTGGCACAGGGCCTGGTGCTCCCGGTTTTTGCAGGTGGAACCACCTGGTTCGATCCCGGCAAACTGTTCACGGCGGGCTACCTGATCTCCTACCCCTTGGCGGCTTTTGTGGTCGGTTGGCTGGTCGAGCGCTACGGCACCGACCGCAGCCCGCTCAAGACCTTTTCCGCGATGCTGCTGGGCAGCCTGATTATCTACGCCATCGGCGTGACCTGGCTGGGTTTTGCCCTGGGCAGCGCGGGGCGTTTTTCGGGCCTTTCGGCGCTGCTCTACGCCGGGATGACCAAGTTTCTGTTGGGCGACCTGGTCAAGGCCGCCATCGCCGCAACCCTGCTGCCTATGGCCTGGCGCTTGGTTCGTCGCTAGGATCTGGATTTTCGTCCTCCCTCCCGATGGGAGGGAGGTTTTCTTTTGGGAGACCCCTGGCTGCCCAGCGAATCACCCAGGGCATCAGGAGCCAGTAAGCCACCCCCGCCAACAGCCCCAGTGGCAACCCTGCCAGCAAGGACGGCCAGAAGCCACTATGCTGAATTTGCCAAACGATTCCAAAAATCCAGGCGATGGCCGCTACCATGGCCACTTCCTGCCAGTGTACCTTCACGGCTGGGCCTCTAACAGGTCTGCCAAGTAAACCAGCGCCATTCTGTAAGACATGGGGCCAAAGCCTGAAACCAAGCCTTTGGCCCCAGCTGCCGTCACCGAGCGGCTACGGTACTCCTCGCGGGCATGGATGTTGGAAAGGTGTACCTCGACCACCGGCAGTCGCTGCCCCCGGATGGCATCGAGCAGGGCCAGGGAGTAATGGGTGAGGGCCCCAGGGTTCAGAACGATGGCCTTGAAGCTCTCGTCCGCGGCTTGCTGAATCCACTCCACCAATTGCCCCTCGAAGTTGGACTGGCGGCAGGCCACCCCCAGGCCCAGCTCGGCGCCCCAGGCCTCGCACAGCTCTTCTAGCTCCTCGAGGGTCGTATGGCCGTATATCTCGGGTTCACGCCTGCCCAGCAGGTTCAGGTTGGGGCCGTTGAGAATCAGGATCATTTGTTTCTATGCTAAGGGGGCCGGATTGCAATGGGCAATTGCGGGACAAACGTATACCCCGAGCTTGACTGTTGCAGGTCGAAGCCAGAACCGTGATCAGAAAATGGGAGCGCAAGGTCTGGCCGTTATACTTGTTGTATGCGCGAGCGAATTTTGGGCCGCATTCACCGCGCCCTCGAGCACCGTCCCAAGACCCTGCTACCTGAGCCGCTGCCAGCGGGCAGCCTGCCTCCTGCAGAACCCCTGACCCTCTTTACTGAGCGCCTGAGCGGGAATGGGGGCGAGATGGTACGGCTGGAGAACCTGGAGGCCGCAGCGGAATGGCTGGGCCACTTTGCTCAGACCTTTGCCGGGGTAGCAGTAGGCCAGACCGTCCCTCCAGTGCTTCATCCTAAACTCCCAGTTTTGCCCCCCGAGGAGGCTCCGCTGGGCATTTCCTGGGCGCTGGGGGCAGTGGCCGAGACCGGTACGGTCGTCCTGAGCAGCCAGGAAGGCCGCCGCAACCAGCTTTTGCCCCCCGTCCACCTGGTCTTTGTGCCCGAAGCCCGCATTTACCCCACCCTTGTTGAAGCCCTGAATGCCCTGAAGCCCTCGCTGCCATCGGCTATTGGGCTGCACTCCGGCCCCAGTAAGTCCGCCGACATTGGCCAGATAATGGTGAAGGGGGTACACGGGCCGGGGCGGCTGGTGGTGGCTGTAATATCTGGCAGATGAAAACCAACATGGAGGCGATAGCCTCCACAAGCCACAGGCTAATACAGCGCTCCTGGGCGCTAGACCCTTGACCTGCATTGAGCTTGCGACCTGCGATATGTGACCTGGAACCTGCGACCTGCTCAATCCCAATCTGATTTACACAATCTTGGGCCATACCGCACTACACTTGAGCAATGACCAAGGCCCGAACCCTCGGCGAACTCAAGCGCACCTACCCCCTGGAAAAGCTCCGCCGCAGCGTCAAGGACGAGGCGCGGGAAAACCTGATTGGAAAGCTTCGGGCAGGGGAGAGGCTGTTCCCTGGTATCCAGAGCTACGACGACTCGGTAATTCCCAGCCTGGTCAACGCCATTCTGGCGCGGCACAACTTCATTTTGCTGGGCCTGCGCGGTCAGGCCAAAAGCCGCATTTTGCGCCAGCTTACCGAACTCCTGGACGACGAAGTGCCGGCCCTGCCCACCGAGATCCGCGATAACCCCCTGTTCCCGCTCTCGGCCGAGGCCAAGCGCCTGCTGGAAGAAGCCGGCGACGAGGCGCCCATCGTCTGGATTCCCCGCTCCGAGCGCTACGTGGAAAAGCTGGCCACCCCCGACACCACCGTGGCCGACATCCTGGGCGATATCGACCCCATCAAGGCCGCCAAGCGGGGCACTGGTCTGGGCGACCTCGAGGCCGTCCATTACGGCCTGTTGCCCAGAGCCAACCGGGGCATCTTCGGCATCAACGAGGTGGCCGACCTGGCCCCCAAGGTGCAGGTGGCCCTCTTCAACATCCTGCAAGAAGGTGACGTGCAGATCCGGGGCTACCCGGTGCGCCTCGAGCTAGATGTCTGGATTGCCTTCACTGCCAACCCCCAGGACTACACCGCCCGGGGCAAGATTGTCACCCCCCTCAAAGACCGCATCGGCTCGGAAATTCGCACCCACTACCCCCGCACCCTCGAGGAGGGCCTCTCCATCACCCGCCAAGAAGCCTGGATTGCCCGTGAAGAGGGCATGTACGTACCGCCCTATGTGGCCGAGGCCTCGGAGGCGGTGGCCTTTGTGGCCCGGGAAGACAAACGCGTAGACAAGACCTCGGGGGTTTCGCAGCGCCTCTCGATTAGCCTGCTGGAACTCGTAGCCTCCAACGCCGAACGCCGGGCGTTGCTCCTGGGCGAGCATCCGGTGGCCCGTCCCCTCGACCTCTATGCGGCCCTGCCGGCCATCACCGGCAAGATCGAGCTGGAATACGAAGGCGAACTCCAGGGGGCCGAGCGGGTAGCGCGCGACCTCTTGCTTAAGGCGTTTGGCCTGGCCTATGGCGAACGGGCCCGGGGCCTGCAGGTAGACGAAATCGTGCAGTACTTTGCCGACGGCAACCTCCTGACCCTGCCCGAGGGCAGCTCTAAAGCAGTGCTGAAGGAAATGGAAAAAGTGCCGGGCCTGCTGGCTGCTGCAAAAAAATTGGAACCCCAGAACACCCCTGAAGCCCTGGTGGCCGCCGGGGAGTTTATCCTGGAGGGCCTGGCAGGTCGCCGCAAGATTGCCCGGGGAGAGGAGAGCTACAGCGCCCCTATCGAGCGTGAGCGCGAGCGGTGGGGGAGTGGAAATTGACGTACCTGGGACATAGCCAGTAGCTCATAGCAGAGCCAAAAAGCCATCAGCGAGGAAATATGCCTGTCCGATACTCCAAATACGAGCCCGGCTTCGACGACCTCAGCGGCGCCGACCTAATGGACATGATTCAGGACTTCCTGATGGACTCGGGCTTTTCCGACCCCTACAACCGCTACCAGCCCGACCCCAACCGAGGCCCCACCGCCGAAGACCTGATGGACGCTCTGCTGCAAGCCCTGCTGGAGCAAGACCGCGTTCCCGAGGAGTGGCTGCAAGAGGCCCGCAATGCCCAGAACTTTCAGGAAACCCGACTAGGTCGGGAGTTGCAGCGCCTGATGCAGCGCCTGCAAGACGAAGGCTTTATCCGACTTCCCGGCAACGACCCCACGGAGTCAGGACAGGGCTTTCAGGGCGAGGCCCAGGACACCCGCCTCGAGCTCACCAACAAATCGGTAGACTTTCTGGGCCTCAAAAGCCTGCGTACCCTGCTGGGTTCGCTGGGCAAAAATGCCCCCGGCGCCCACGTTACAAGGCACTATGCCTCGGGGGTAGAGTCGAGCGGCGAGACCAAGCCCTACGAGTTTGGTGACCAGCCCAACATCAACATCGGCGAGACCCTCAAAAAGGTGATCATGAAGGGGCTGGAAAACATCGAAGAGCGCGACCTGACCATCGAGCTGGCCGAGTACACCGCTGCCATGAACACGGTGGTGCTGCTGGACTGTTCCCACTCCATGATTTTGTATGGTGAAGACCGCTTCACCCCTGCCAAGCGCGTGGCCTTGGGCCTGGCCCACCTGATTCGCACCCAGTACCCGGGCGACCAGGTGCGCTTTGGTGTGTTCCACGACAGCGCCGAGGAGGTACCGCTGGGCCGGCTGCCCACCGTGCAGGTCGGGCCTTACCACACCAATACCGCAGAAGGGCTTAAGCTGGCCCGCAAGATGCTCAAAAAAATGAGCGGCGAGATGAAACAGATCATCATGATTACCGACGGCAAGCCCTCCGCGCTCACCCTGCCCTCGGGCCAGATTTACAAGAACGCCTGGGGTCTCGACCCGGTCATTCTGGCCGAGACCCTTAAGGAGGCCACCCTGGCCCGCAAGGAAGGTATTCCCATCCACACCTTCATGCTGGCCCGCGAGCCCGAGTTGCTGGCTTTTGTTAAAAAGCTGACGCAAATTACCAAAGGCAAGGCCTACATGACCACGCCGGGGAACATTGGGCGATATGTGCTGATGGACTTTTTGAACCGCAAGGTAAGCCGGAACTGAAATCTCGAGGCTGTCATATCGCGCCTTTCACAGACATAGCCGCCCATCCAGGCGACCGCTGGTTTGTACAGGACAAAGCTTTCTTAAAGTCGGATGGCTCAAAATAGGTGAAGAGCGCACTTGACTCATCCTTCCTTTGCTGTTTCTGGCTACACTACCCTTTGTGAAATCGGCCCGAACCTGGGGAATTGCTGCTTATTTAGCTCTCCTTATTGAACGCATCTCGCAGGCCGTACAGTTTCGGCCCCGGCCCGCCTTCAACCCGGCACAAATCCGCCGCTTCGAGGGCGCAACGCGGGAGTTGCGCCTCGATATGCCCTATTACCCTGCGCAGAGCGCCAAGGGCTATGTGCTGATTCCCAAAGATGGCTACTTTCAACAGGCCGAGGAAGTTCTGGAGCAGCTTTAGGTGTAGCCGGGCGCTTGGGACAAAAGCCCGGTTTTTGCGTGTTGTGCAACGTAACCTTAAGCGGTGCACCGCTGTGCGCTGGAAACCTTGCAGTCTGGCACCAACCGCGGCAAAACCGCGCTTACTTCACTCTCGAGCCTGGCCGGGCTCGACGCCGCTACCCAGCCCGCTTACTTCTACGATTCGGTTGCCCAGCATATTTACCTGAAACTGTTTAGCAACACCAACACCTCGCTGCTGGTACAGCGTTAGCTGCAACGTGCACTGAACCCTACCGACGCCAGGTTCCATCCGCTACCCTGAGGCCATGCACCGGGTGTGGGCGGCAAGGCGGGCCTGGCGGATGCGGCTCTTGTTGGCTGTAGGGCTGGCTGTTTTGTTGCTTCCGCTGGCCTGGTTGGTGCATCCGGCCTGGGTTTTGTTTTCGCTGGTAGGATTGCTCTATCCCACGCGCTGGGAAGAGCCAAGAGCCCTAGCCGAACTCGACCGGCGTTATGGCCTGGCCTACCGCAGTGTGCTCGAGGCGCCCGTCAACCACCCCTGGCGGGGCCAACTCCAAACCGAAGCGGAAGCCAGCTTGCGCGAGGCGCGACCCCCGGCTTTGCCCTGGGTTTTTGCGGCCCTCTACCTGGCCCTGGTGGGTGTGGTGTGGGTCTTGCCCCCATTACAACTGCCCTTTGGACCGTCGCCGGCAGGGGCTCCTACCCCTTCCAGCCCGGCCTCCCCCAGTTCGCCCCCCACGACCAGCCCGGCCCAACCCAATACCAGCCCACAAACCGGACAACCCCAGTCGCCCGAAGGTTCGTCGCAAAGCCAGCAGCAAGGCCCGGAAGCAGCCAGGCCTGCGGAAAGGCCTGAAAGCTCAGGCAGCCAGGAGGCGCAGGATCGCACGGGCGCGGCCTCGAGCCAGGAAGACACCCAAGATGCAGCCCGCCCCAGCGGGAGCCCTCAAAGCCGTGAACAGCCTGCATCCAGCCCAAACGGTCAGGGCTCCACACAACCGCAAAACACACCCACGGGGCAGCCCCAATCCGACCCGACCGGGCAACCGCAGACCGGCCAGCCTGGTCAAAATCCACCCGCATCCCAACCTGGACAAGCGCAGCCATCGCAACCTGGACAAGCACAGCCCTCTCAACCTGGACAAGCACAGCCGTCTCAAACAGGCCGTTCGCCCTCCGAACAAGCCCCGCAGGGACAAGCTGCACCTGGTGTTCAGGGAAGCGAGCCCAACCCGTCCGGGCAGCCCTCCCCGCAACCTGGGCAGGCGCAGCCATCTCAACCTGGGCAGGCGCAGCCATCTCAACCTGGGCAGGCGCAGCCTCAGCAACCTGGGCAGGCGCAGCCGCAACCCGGGCAGGGCCAGGCTTCCCGCGATAATCCAGCGCCGAACGCCCAGGGCCAGGGCCGGCCCGGGGGCAGTGAACAGGGCGGTACTGGGGCCCAGGGTCAGCAGATTCGGCCCCCCCTGAGCCCTCCAGCCAACCCGCAGCGTCCGGCGGGCGAAGCGCCCCTCAGCCGGGGTGAAAACCGGCAGGGAAGACCCCAGCCCCTGCCCAGCCCCTGGCAGTCGGGCCAGCCCCCGCAAAACGTGCAGCGCCAGGCCGAAAACTACCTCGAGTCCGAACCTTTGCCCCCCGAGGTGCGCGACATTGTGCGTCGCTATTTCGAGCTACCCCAGCGATAAAAACCCACTCCGCCAGGAGTGGGCTGTTTTGTTGATGAGAAACGCTAAAACTTGAGTGTGCCCTGTCCACCGCCCCAGGTGATGGTCATGGCGCAGCCCGCCAGGTCGGGGGTGCTCACGGTGGTGATCTGGGCTGCGAGCACAGCGGTGTTCGTTCCACCGTTTTGGATGATGGGTAGAATTTGGCCGACGTTGAGGTTGAGGGTACCACCCGTTAGATTGCCCACCGTAATTTGACTGCCGCTGTTGGTAAGGGTGAATTGTACGTTGCTTGCAGAAGCAGTGCTGCTGCGGGCAGTAGCTCCGCTACCATCTGAGACGGTCAGGGTAGCGTTCAGGGTGACGTTGATGGGCGAGGGAATGGTCGCAGGGCAGCCCGCACCAAAGCTCACGCTCTGGATGGCCAGGTTATAAGTGAAGCCGCTTGGGTTGGCGGGAAGGTTGAGGTTGGTGAGGTCTTCGAAGGTAGCGGTTACATTGGCCGAACCGGTAGCGGACGCCGAAACCAGGTTAAAGGTGATGCTCTTACCTCCTAGCTGGAAGGGGTTATCGATGGGGGGGCTGCTGATCAGCCCGCAACCCGCAAAAGCTAGGGCCAGCACGCTGCCGAGTAGCGCTAAACGTTTCATAGGATTCCTCCTGACCGCTTATAGCGATGCAATTATATACCCAAGCATTGGAGGAACGTAGCTACATTTGACCTGCAAAGGGCTTGCCAGCGTTACATCAGACCGTTTTGAAGCTCTCGAAGGGTTCTTTGCAGTTGTTGCACACATAAATAGCCTTGCACAGGGTGGGGCCAAAGGTGTTCTTGACCGAAGTGTTGAAGGAGCCGCAGCGCGGGCAGCGTGTAGGGGCAGCCTCGAGCGCAATCAACGAACCCTGCTCCTGCGCCGGCTTGGGAGGCGCAATCCCGTACTGCCGCAGCCGCTCCTTGGCCTCGGGGGTGATCCAGTCGGTGCTCCAGGGCGGCGAGAGCACGGTTTTCACCTCGACCTCCGCAAAGCCCAGCGAGCGGGCGGTTTGCTCCAACTGCTCCCGGATCAGGTGCAAAGCCGGGCAGCCCGAGAAGGTGGGGGTCATGCTGATAATGGCCTTGGGGCCCTCAATATGCACCTCCCGCACAATGCCCATCTCGACTATATTGATGACCGGAATCTCGGGGTCGGGAATCCGGGCCAGGGCCTCCCAGACTTGCTTGGTGCTGGGCAGGGTGGTCATAATCACCAGACCTTGGCTTCGGTGTCCCAGCGGGCAGTGGACTGCATCTCGGCCAGGATGCTCCACAGGTGCTCGGTGTGGTAGGTGCGGGAGGTGGGCTGGTAGCCGGGGTTGATGGGCAGCTCGAGGCCGGCGTTTTGCAGGTGGCGGGTACTGTGCTCGAGCCACCGCTCCTTAAGGGGCAAAAGGTCGGGTACGATGCCCTCGGCTACCAGCAGCTCTTCGCTGGGGATGGGCACAAAAAGCTGTTGGGCGTAGCCCCACTGCATGTCCAGGGCCTGCTGCAAGCGGCGGTTGGATTCGTCGGTGCCCTGGCCCAGCCGCTCCACCCAGGCCTGGGTGTGCTGGAGGTGGAAGCGCTCCTCGCGCATGATTTTTTGTACCGCTTCGGCCAGGGGCTTGTACGTGCTGTGCTGGGCGGCCTCGAGCCAGAGAGCTTCGTACAGGTCGTACAGGTACTGCCTGAGCATGGTGAAGGCCCAGTCGCCCTTGGGCAGCTCGACCAGCTCACAACAGCGGTACCCGTAGGCATCGCGGAAAAAAGCCAGCTGGTCGGGGTCGGAGCCATCGAGCTGCTGACGCAGGCCGTACCACAGGGTGGCGTGGCCCAGTTCGTCCTGCACGATGTTGGCCAGGGCAATGTCCTCCTCTAGAATCGGCCCGTGGCCGGTCCACTCGCTGCCCCGGTGGGCCAGAATCACCTCGTCGTCGGCCAGGGCGGTCAGTTTGGCAATCAGGGCCTCACGAACCTCACTTCTCATCTTCCACCCCCCGCCCCACTTTGTGTTTGCTGATGTGGGAGCCTACCGTGGCGTAGTACTGCTGCTGCTTATAGGTTTTGTCCTTGGCTGGGGCGAACCAGCTCTGGATGGTTTCTGGGCTGGGGTCGCTTTTGTACACCCTGTCGGTGGGCACAATCCACCAGGCCAGGGCCAGGGCATCGGTAAAGGTTGCCTGGGCCTTCTTTAGGGCTTCCTCGGGGGTGGCCGCCTGCACTTCGCCCACGTAATCCACAAAGGTCATGGAGCGCTTGTGGCTGGTCTTGCGAAAAACCAGATACTGGCCGACCTGGGCCTGGTAGCTTTCCCCCTTCGTCATTTGGCCTTCGGCAACTTCTTCCTGGGTCCAGGAGTAAATGTCTTCTGCCCGCACCACCCACATACTGACCGCCTGAGGCCGCCGGGCAAAGATGTTGCGGGCGGTCAGGAGGGCGTGTTCGGGGTCGGCGGCGTGCACCGAACCCACCGCCTGGTGCGGCTTATTGGGGCTGTCTTGCTTGAAGACTTCCCAGCGGGGCCACTGTGTATCCATGCTGTCCTCCGCAGCGCCTTGTCGATAGCCCACTAAACGGCAACAGCGGATCTTTGCCGTTTGGCCGCGTAGGCCTCGAGGGCTTCGCGCACCCAGGCCCCCTCGGCGTGGGCGCGGCGCCGGGCTTCCAGGCGTTCTTTGTTCATGGGGCCGTTGCCATTTACCACCTGCCAGAACTCGTCCCAGTTGATGGGGCCGTGCAGCCAGTTACCGGTTTTCTCGTCGTAGCGCAGGTCGGGGTCGGGGAGGGTGAGGCCCGCCTCCAGGATTTCGGGGGCGTGTTCGTTGATGAACTCCTGCCGCACCTGGTCGTTGGTTTTGGTCTTGATGCCCCAGCGCACCAGCACTTCCGTGTTGGGGCTGTCCTGGTCGTGGGGCCCCATCATCATCAGGGCCGGCCACCACCAGCGGTTGATGGCGTCCTGGGCCATCTGGCGCTGCTTGGGGGTGCCTTTGGCATACAAGAGCACCATCTCCTTGCCCTGCTTGTGGTGGAAGGTCTCCTCGGCGCAGATGCGCACCATGGCCCGGCTGTAGGGGCCATAGGAGCAGGCCGCCAGCATGGTCTGGTTCTTGATGGCCGCCCCATCCACCAGCCAGCCGATGGTGCCGATGTCGGCCCAGGTCAGGGTGGGGTAGTTGAAGATGGAGGAGTACTTAGCTTTACCTGCGAGCAAGGCTTCCAGCATGGCCTCGCGGCTCACACCCAGGGTCTCGGCGGCGTGGTAGAGGTACTGGCCGTGACCGGCCTCGTCCTGCACCTTGGCCACCAGGATCATCTTGCGTTTGAGGGTGGGGGCGCGGGTAATCCAGGCCCCTTCGGGGAGCATGCCCACCACCTCGGAGTGGGCGTGCTGCGAGATCATGCGAATAAGCTGGCGGCGGTACTCCTCGGGCATCCAGTCACCAGGCTCGATTTTCTCGCCACGCTTGATGCGGGCCTCGAACTCGGCCAGGCGCTCGTTGTAATCAGGGTCGCTGGGCACTCCGTACTTTACTGGCATCTCTCCTCCCGTTTACCAAACTAACGCTTGTTAGTTTTTGCTAGTTTAGCTCGAGGTAATCAAAATTTCAAAGTGGCCCGAACCAGGATTGCTATACTTTGGCCATGGTGAAGCACCGTTTCACCGTCGAGGATTACCACAAAGCCTATGCTGCCGGAGCCTTGGGGCAGGGCCGCGTAGAACTAATTAACGGTGAGGTTTACATCATGTCCCCAATGGGCAACAAGCACCGTCGCTACATCGGAGCCCTGAACTACGAGATCGTTACTAAGCTGAAGGATAAGACCTACATGTTCTGCCAGGTTCCAATCCAGCTCGACGACAAGTCGGAGCCCGAGCCGGACTTTGTCCTTACAGTGCCGCCTGGGTCGCGCTACGACGACCGCCCACCCGGCCCTGCCGATATCCTTTTGATCATCGAGGTGAGTGACGCAACGCTGGTTTTTGACCGCACCATGAAGCTTCCCCTGTATATTCGCGCTGGCATCCCGGAAATCTGGATTGTGAACCTGCTGGAAGAAAAGCTAGAAGTCTACCGCGCCCCGGACTACCAGCCCGTCTACTTCGAGAAAGGCACGGCGGTGGCGCCGCTGGCGTTTGGGGAGGACAGGCTCGAGTGGTGGGTCTAATGCAAGCCCATGACCGCATATATCTTGTTCGGGCCTGGTTTTGTGTACAGGCAAGGTAGCTAAAGCGTCCTTTGCCTGTGGGGCCTCGAGCCCCCGGTGCTTCTCGAAGCTGGTTTGGGTCACTGGATAAATCAGGCCTTAAGCTGAGGCAGGGGCAGTGTACATTATACCGGATTCAAAAAGATAATCATCCAAACCAAAGAACCCCCAGAGGCTATCTTTTTGAATCCTAGAGCACTCCCTTCGGTCGGGTTAGTTCGCCGCCATCCGGCGCCGAACTAACCGAATCTGGTATTAGTCATACCAATAAAATCTCCCTACGCTTTGGCATCGTAGGGAGATCCGGAGGAGGCGTGGCGAAGCTTGAGTGGGTGGCACGCTAGCGCGCCTTCTAGGGTGCCCTCAAGTTCGCCGGAGCGTGCAGGTTCCATCCTTGAGCGTTTTGTCCTTAAGGCTGGCGTCGTAGTTGGCCGAGCCCGTCCAGCCGCCCTGGCCCGGCTTCAGGTCGCAGTAGAGCACTTCCAACCGGCTGGCCTGGTTACGGTTAACGGCTGCATCCAGCATGACCACCACGCTCAGGGTTTGGCGGTCGGGGTAATAGTTAAAGTTGGCCCCACGGGCCGCCGCCGTGATGGGACGGGCCGTCACGAAGAACCAGTCGCGCCCCAGGGTGGTGCGGCGCTCGAGGTTGGTTCCAACCGTCAGGGTGAAGCTATTGCCCCTGGCAATCTGGAGGCCCCGCACCTCCAGCACGTAGGTTTCGCCCGGCTTGATGGGCACACTGCTTTCGGAGGGGCTGCTGGCCCTGGGGGCGCAGGCCGCGAAGATCAATACACTTCCCGATACCAACAGGCCCAAGGATGACCACTTCATGTCCGCTAGCCTAGCACCGGCGCTTCTGAGGCCAGGACAAGAAGGCGTTAATGGCCCGAGAGCCGAAACTCATATGCCTCTTATCCGATCTCCCGCGGAAGTAACGAAATATCGCAGATTTTTCAGTGCTGAACGCGCTTTTTCTATTTGACTGCCTGCTGATCCCCCAGGGTTTGGTGGGCTTCAATCCAGGAGCGAATACCAGATTCGGTTAGTTCGTCACCGAATGGTGACGAACTAACCCGACCGAAGGGAGTGCTCTAGGATTCAAAAAGACAGCCTCTGGTGTTTTTGGTTTTGTAAACTGTCTTTTTGAATCCGGTATAAAATCTGGCAAGGCGGCAGCAAAATCCGGCTCGAAATTCTCTAACAGCAAGGTAGTTTGGCTATACTCGCAACGAAAAAACATCGCTTCGCCAGGGCAGGTTTCTGGTCACGGCAGGGCCAAGGGGTGTGTTATGCTCTTATTCATAAGGCTTCAACCGATCTGGATTCACTCGTGAATCCGTACTTCCCCGGTACAGTTCGATTTTTGCTATGGCCCAAAGGTGAGGCGTCCCGTGTTCTCTTCGGCTCTTTTGATCTTGTTCACCCTATTGGCCCTGGTGGGCCTGGTGGTGTTGGTTCGTTATATCTGGAGTGTTACCAATCCGGAAGAGGAACGCGAGGAGCTCGAGCGCTTCAAAGACCGGGACGACGATGCTGAAGCGAATAAGCCGCACTGACCCCATTTGCGATACGCTGAGAGCGCCATGCCTGAAACCCCCGTAAAAAATCGGCTACGCTTCGTGTACGGATGGAAGAGCGATTTCTATGGAGCACTACCAGATAGGCCAGACGGTGCGCATTGAGTTCTGGAAATACCCTGCCGAGAAGCTGCATTACTGGTGGGAGGCCCAGGTATACGAACTGCGCGAGGAAGGGGTGCTGGTCTACATGCCGCTGGGTTTTACCTTTCACCACGTCAGCAAAAACCGGGTGCTGCGGGTACAGCACCAGGCCTATGTGGCTTTTTTTGTGGGGCGCTGGTACTCGGGGGGGCCCGACCTGGACGCCGAGGGAAAGGTGCTGGAATACTACTGGAACATCCAGACGCCACCACGCTTTGAGCCAGGCCGCATCTGGCAGTACGACCTGGAAATAGACATCAAGTGCCGGGCCGATCACCGCTGCCAGACCTTCGACCTCGAGGAGTTCGCCGCCAAAGCCCCGCTGTACCCCACCGAGTGGGTAGAGCAGGCCACCCGCGCAGTCGAACAGGTGCAGCGGCACATGCGCCGTCGGCAGTGGCCGGTGCTCCCGCCGGGGCAGGGGGGAGCTTGGCTCGAGCGGTTCTAGCAAGCCGGCTCTTGACCCCATCCGCTCAACCCAGGACAATCTACTGGTATGCGAGGCCTGTCCAAGCGCGTCAAAACCATGAAGCCCTCCTCCACGGTGGCGGTGAATGCCAAAGCCCTCGAGCTGCGTCGTCAGGGGGTAGACCTGATCGCCATGACCGCCGGCGAGCCCGACTTCGACACCCCTCAGTTCGTCAAGGATGCGGCGGCCAGGGCCATGGCGGCGGGTAAGACCAAATACGCTCCTCCTGCGGGCATCCCCGAACTGCGCGAAGCCATCAGCGCCAAGTTCAAACGTGAAAACGGCCTCGAGATTCCCCCCGACCAGACCGTGGTAACGGTAGGTGGCAAGCAGGCCCTCTTCAACCTGTTCCAGGCTATTCTCGACCCCGGCGACGAGGTAATTGTGATTGGCCCCTACTGGGTCAGCTACCCCGAGATGGCCCGCTTTGCCGAAGGCGTGCCGGTCGAGGTCAACACCGGCCCCGAGTCGGGCTTTATCCCCGACCCTGCCGAGGTCGAACACAAGATTACCCCCCGCACCAAGGCCATCGTGCTTAACTCGCCCGGCAACCCCACCGGAGCGGTCTACCCCAAAGAGGTGCTGATAGCCATTGCCGAGCTGGCCAACAAGCACGACCTTTATATTGTTTCAGACGAAATATATGAACACCTCATCTACGAGGGCGAACACTTCTCGCCGGCCCACGTAGCCCCCGATCGCACCATCACCATCAATGGCGCGGCCAAAGCCTACGCCATGACCGGCTGGCGCATCGGCTACGCTGGCGGCCCCAAGGACGTGATTAAGGGCATCATTGACGTTTCCAGCCAGTCCACCACCAGCCCCGACACCATCGCCCAGTGGGCCATGGTCGAGGCCCTGAACAACGTGGACGAGGCGCAAAAATTTATCTCCATGGCCCGCGAGGCCTACCGTGCACGGCGGAGCATCATTGTGGACGGCTTGAATGCACTGGGCCTGCCCACGCCCAAGGTGAACGGTGCTTTCTACGTGCTCACCGACGTGTCCAAAATTGATCCCGACGAAAACCAGGCCGCCCTCAAGCTTCTGAACGAGGCCCGGGTGGCGGTAGTACCCGGCACCGACTTCGCCGCCCCCCACCACGTGCGCTTTAGCTACGCTACCAGCGAGGCCAACATCCGCAAGGCCCTGGAGCGCATCGCCTCGATTCTCTAAAACGGGTGTGGAGCCCCAATCCTAACCGTAACGCAGATGTAACGCTCCTGGGGTTACGCTGTGTAGACGGTGTTTCCGGTAGCACCGAATTGCTGCCCCGGTACTTGACGCGGAAAAGCCCGGGGAGAACGGAGGGTGTATGACCGAGGAGACCCTGCAAGCGCTCATCGAGAAACACACCCCCCACCTGATGGCCCTACCCAATGTGGTGGGGGTGGGGCGGGGGGAGGAGCAGGGCCGCGCGGTGGTGGTGGTGTTGGTGAGCCGTAAGCTGCCGCTGGCGGCCTTGCAACCGCACGAGCGGGTTCCCAGGAACCTCGAGGGGGTGCCGGTGCGGGTGCGGGAAGTGGGCTCGGTGCAGGCCCAGTGAAAGGGTTTTTCTTCCGGTCAGAAGAGTGTCGAGGCCACTCGGTTATAAGCCACCTCTGATTCTGCATTACGTGGGCATTAGCAGGGGACCATTACCCAAACTGCAGGGGGACGATATGCCTATTAACGAAGCCAAAGCCATGCTTTCGGCCAGTGCCCAGGCCGAGGCCGAAAAAGCCAAGCTGGTCACGCAAGATGATTTTCTAGCACCCGAGGCCATGCGCCCGAATGTGCGCGGCATGGGGGTGGGGGTCAAGTGGAAGAACGGCGAGCCGACCGGTGAACCGGCCCTGGTGGTCTTGGTCAGCCAGAAGTTGGAGCGCAACCAGCTCAGCCGGGCCGACCTGATTCCGGCCAAGCTCGGCGATATGCAGACCGACGTACTGGCCATTGGCGAGGTGTTTGCCGGCAACGCCGAGGAGATAGGGGTACAGACCCTTACCCGGCGCATTCGGCCTGCCGAGGGTGGTTATAGCGTGGGGCACTTCAGGGTTACGGCAGGTACCATGGCTACCGCCGTCTACGACTTTCTGCCCGGCGCGACCGTGAGCCCCCCGGCGCACGGGCTGGGCATCCCACCGCGTTTTTACATTCTCAGCAACAACCATGTGCTGGCCAACTCCAACGGTGCCAGCCTGGGCGACCCCATCCTGCAGCCGGGGGTGTTCGATGGGGGTACCCTCCCTGCCGACTTGATTGCCCGGCTCAGCCGCTTTGTGCCCATTACCTTCGAGCCGCCGGTGCCAAGGGCCCAGCACCGCAACCTGGTGGACGCAGCCATTGCCGAGGGCCAGTTCCACGACCTCGACCGGGAGATTTACTGGAACGGCTACGTGCAGGGCTGGCAGCCCCGCTCCAAAACACTGGTGGGGCAGCGGGTCAAGAAAACCGGGCGTACCACCAACATGACCACCGGCCGCATTACCGTACTGGGGGCCACGATAGACGTGAACTATGGAGGCGGGCGGGTGGCCCGCTTCATTGACCAGATTGTTACCACCAACATCTCGGCCCCCGGCGACTCCGGTTCGCTGGTGTTGAGTGAGCGGGGTAATCTGGCCCTGGGACTGCTATTTGCTGGTTCCTCGCTAGCCACCATTGTCAACCACTTCGAGCATGTGCGTTCGTTGCTACGCATTGAAGTGGCCGAGGGCATTGGCTAAGGTTAGTGCGCCATCAAAGATACAGGGCCGACATTCGAGCCCCTATCCCAGCCCCTCTCCCGTCGGGAGGGGGGTTTGTAGTCGTGCCCATCAGTACCGTCGCCTGCGCTGGGGCAGTAGTAAAAGAATAACCCCGATGACCACACAACTATCGGCCAGATTCCAGATGGGAAAGTTGTCCAAAATAGCCAGCCCGGTGCGGTTGATGTCCACATAGTCCACCACCCAGCCGTGGCCCAGCCGGTCTACAGCATTGCCCAGTGCCCCTGCAGCAATCAGGGAGAAGGCCACCTGGCCCAGCCGCGAGACCCGGCGGTGGTTCAGGCTCAGGTAAACCAGTATCCCAAGGCCTACTGCCAGGCTTACCCAGACCAGAATGCGGGCACCCCCCTGAAAAATGCCAAAGGCCGCGCCGGTGTTCTTGATGAAAGTGGCGTCTACAATCCAGAACAAGTTGGTCAGGAAAATAGCGCCTACCCCAGGGTCGAAGATGCGGGGGCCAACCGCCCACAGCACCATGAGCTTAATAGCCTGGTCGGCGACCAGCAGGGCAGGAACCAGCCAGGTGGCAATATTCATACCGCTGGGAAGTCTAGCACGGCTGTGTGAGGGTATGCTATACTCGGTGCCGTTGCCCTGAAACAAGGGACTTCTTCCCTTGTGCTGGCAGTTAGGAGTTCTGCGATGTCGAAGATTTGCGAAATTAGCGGCAAGCGCCCCACGGTGGCCTACAGCATCATTACCCGCGGCAAGGCCAAGCGTGAAGGTGGGGTGGGTAAGAAGATTACCGGTTACACCAAGCACTGGCAAGAACCGAACCTGCGCAAAGTGAAGGTTACGGTAGCGGGCCAGAACATCACCTTCCGGGTGGCCAACAGCCACGCCCACAAGGTCTACGAGCTCGTCGAGCGATCCAAAGGTATGAAGCTCGAGGGCCTTACTGCCAAGCAGATTAAAGCCCGCCTTTTGAGTCTGCTGTAAGGCCTAAAGCCGAATGCCGGGGACACCTCCTATGGTGTCCCTTGTTTTTCTTTCGCATAGAATAAACGCATGCCGATCAAGCCCGGCTGGATTGTCCTGGCACTGGTCACGCTCCTGGCTCTGTGGCAGAGCGGCCAGCTCTCCAGCGCCCGGCGGCAAATAGCGGGTTTGCAGTCAGAAGTTACCCGGCTCAAGCAAGAGCTGCAAAAAGGCCCCGAGGGATTTGCTCTGCCCTTGCCGGGGGCTTGTCTGCCCAAAACCGACACCAACCTGCCCGGTGCCCCCCGCGAATACCGCAAAGGCACCAACCCCGGCTTTGTGTTTACCGGCGACGATGCCTGTGTACCGGTGCGCTTCGGTATGGGGGTGGTGGCCGCGGCCGGGGGCGAGGTGGTTAAGGCCGAAACCAACTACAAGGAAATGTCCCGGGCCGAATTCGAGGCCCTGATACGGGCGGTGGCGGGAGGGGCCAGCCCGGAACAGATGGACAAACTGCGCGGGCGGGAGATCTGGATTCGTCACGCTGAGGGCTATACCACGGTATACGCCCACCTTTCCGGTGTTGCCCCAGGGCTTAAGGTGGGCAGCAAGGTGTACAAGGGGCAGTGGATTGGCCGGGTAGGCAACAGCGGTACCGAGGCAGCGCTGCGGGGTACGGGCGAGGGGGCGCGCCTGCTTTTTGAGCTGTGGGACGGTGAGCCCGATAAAGACCGGTATTTTGGTCAGGGCCTCGCACCCGAGGCGGTGCGGGCTCGGGGGAAGCTCGAGTTTGGCCTGCCCTGATGCGGTATTGTAGTCCCCATGCGCCGCGACCTTACCGAGATCTGGAAGCTGTTGTGGGTGCGCGTGGCAGCGTATGCCGTACTGGCTTACCTGCTCCTTCAGCTTTTGGGCATGGTGCTGGGGGGGGCCAGAGGGGCTTTGGTTACGCTTTTTTTGGCCTTTCTTTTTGCCTATCTGACCTCGCCCATTGTGCGGGCCCTGGAAAAGCGCCGGGTGCCCCGTTTTGTAGGGGTGCTGCTGGTCTACCTGGGGCTTGGGTTGTTTTTGGGGCTGGCTTCCTTCCTGATGGCCGATATGATCAATGTGCTGGCCCGCTTTGCCACAGAGCTTCCCCGCATTCTAGCCCCCCTTTTGAACTGGATAGAAAACCTGCCCTCGCGTATTGGCCAGATTGAGCTGCCGCCTGCGCTGGAAGGGGCCTTTGCTCAGGCCGCCCAGAGCCTGCAAACCCTGCTACAGGGCTTTACCCAGACCCTATTGCAGGGGCTGCGCACCCTGCTGGCCCAGGGGGGCAACCTGATCGGGTTCCTGGCTTCCCTGGTAGGGGGGGTGCTGCAACTCTTTGCGGCGCTGATTATCTCCATTTATCTGCTCTACGATCTGCCGCAAATTTCCAAAAACCTTTTCCAGGCCATTCCCCTGCCCTACCAACCCCTGGCAGCCGACATCGCAGCCAAGCTAGACCGGGCAGTAGGGGGCTACATCCGGGGACAGCTCCTGGTGGCCATTGGGGTGGGCTTGATTGTGGCGCTGGGCCTGGGGGTGTCTGGGGTTCCGCTGGCGGGGTCGCTGGGATTCCTGGCGGCGGTATTCAACCTGATTCCGTTTGCGGGGGTCATCATATCTACCGTTCCGGCACTGCTGCTGGCCCTCACGGTGGGGTGGCCCCAGGTAGTCGCGGTGTTGGCGGTAGTGGTCGCGGCCAATCAGATTGAAGCCCACATCCTTAGCCCCCGCATTCTGGGCCAGACCACCAGCCTGCATCCGGTGAGCGTGATTGGAGCCATACTGGTGGGCTCGAGCCTCTTCGGGCTGGTCGGCGCACTGGTGGCCGTGCCGCTGATGGCTTTCTTCAAGGTTCTCTACACCGAGCTGTACCTGAACAGCCGGTTCTACCGTGAGGGCTGAGGTGGTATGGGCGCAACGTTGAACTGGGCCTGGCAGAACCCCTGGGTTCGCTTGGCGGTGTACGCAGCTCTGGCCGGGTTGGGGCTGCTATTTCTAAGCTGGATTTTGAACGGCGCGCGCACGGCCATCGGGATTGTGCTGGCGGCTTTTGTGTTTTCGTACATAGCCAACCCGGTGGTGCGCTGGTTTGAAGTGCGCCGCCTGACCCGGGCCTTGGGCGTGGTGACTGTTTTTGTGGGCATGCTTTTTTTCATGGGCCTGGCTACGGTGTTGCTGGCCGGCATGGTGGGCCAGCTGGCCCGCTTTGCTGCCGGTTTACCCGTACTTTTGCAGCCCCTCATCGACTGGGCCCAAAAACTGCCCGAACACATAGGCCGGTTCGAGCTACCGCCGGTGCTGCTCGAGGCCCTCAATCAGGCCACCCTCAACCTACAGACCTTGCTCCAGGCTTTCATTCAGACCTTGCTCCAGGCCCTCCAGGGGGTGCTGGCCCAGGGAGGGAACCTGCTGGGCTTTGTCACGGGGCTGTTGGGCGGTGCTTTTCAGCTTCTTACCGTGATTACCATCTCGATATACCTGCTCTACGACCTGCCCCGCATTGGTTCGGCCCTCTTCAAGGCCATACCCCAGCCCTACCAGCCACAGGCCCTCGAGCTGGCCCAGAAAGCCGACATGGCCTTTGGGGGCTACGTGCGCGGCACCCTTCTGGGCGCTTTGTTCAATGGGCTGCTCATTACCGTAGTGATGTATGTATCGTTTGGCTTTTTTCAGGGGTTTGGCCTCGAGGTTCTGACCCAGGCCATCTCGCTGGGCTTTTTGGCTTTTATCTTTAGCTTTGTACCCGTGCTGGGCGTGATTATCTCGGCCATCCCCGCGTTGGTGCTGGCCTTGCCGCTGGGCTGGCTGGCCCTGGCGGTGGTGGCCCTGGCCCTGTGGATCTGTAACCAGATTCAAGGGGTGGTATGGCCGGTGATTATGGGCCGTACCACCAGCCTGCACCCGGTCACGGGCATTGCAGCGGTGCTGATTGGCGCCTCGCTTTTTGGCCTGGGCGGGGCCTTGCTATCGGTACCTCTGATGGCCTTTATAAAAATCTTGTACACCGACTACTACCTGAATAGCCGTTTCTACCAGGAGGGCTAAGGCCAGTGCCCCCCTTCCTGAAGAGCCCCGGTAAACCATGGGGGAATTGCGCGTCCAAAGCGCTTACCGGCAAAGTCTTTGGCAAACTCGCCATAATCGCCGGACCGGATGGCAGATCGAGCGCTTTCCATCAGGCGGTGCAGGTAGCGCAGGTTATGCAGCGAGATCATGCGGGGGGCCAGCATCTCCTCGGCCCGCACCAGGTGCGAGAGGTAGGCCCGGCTGAAGTGCGTGCAGGCGTAGCAGTCGCACTCGGGGTCGATGGGGCGGGGGTCGTCGAGGTAGCGGGTGAGCTTCAGGTTCAGGCGGCCCTCGGGCACCAGGGCATAGCCAAAGCGCCCGGTGCGGGTGGGGTATACACAATCGAACATATCCACCCCCAGGGCCACCGAGGCCACCAGGTCTTCGGGGTGGCCTACCCCCATCAGGTAGCGGGGCTTATGCTCGGGTAAAAGCTGCGTGGAGAGCGCAACCGCCGGGTACATGCCTTCCTTGGGCTCGCCCACCGCCAGCCCCCCAATGGCCAGGCCCGGGGTGTCGAAAGCCACGGTGGCCTCGGCGCTGGCCTTACGAAGGGCCAGGTCGGTACCGCCCTGCGCAATGGCAAAAAGGGCCTGGTCGGGGCGGGTTTTGGCCTTCAGGCAGCGCTCGAGCCAGCGCAGGGTGCGCTCAATCGAAGCCTTCAGGTAGTCGGGGGTGGCCGGATAGGGGGGACACTCGTCAAAGGCCATGATGATATCGGCCCCCAGGGCCTCTTGTACCTGGATGCTGTATTCCGGGGTCAGTGCAATCAGGTCGCCATTCAGGTGGCTGCGAAAAGTCACGCCCTGCTCGCTAATTTTGCGCAGGTCGCCCAGGCTCATCACCTGAAAGCCGCCCGAGTCGGTGAGCCAGGGGCCATCGTAGGCAGCAAACTTGTGCAGCCCGCCCAAGGCCCGCACCCGCTCGGGGCCGGGACGCAGGAGCAGATGGTAGGTGTTGCCCAGGATAATCTGCGAGCCAATTTCTTTAAGTTCCCTGGGTGAAATCCCCTTCACACTGCCCTGGGTGCCCACCGGCATGAAGAGCGGGGTTTGCACCTCGCCGTGGGGGGTGCTAAAAAGCCCGGTGCGGGCCCTGCCGGACTGGGCGGTGATGGAAAACTTGAACACCTGGGTATTTTCGGGGTTGTTGAGCTGATGTGCAAGGCCAGCAACCCGCAGCCGCAAGCCAACCTGCCTCCCCCACCCACGCTTTGGCTAGGGCGACTGTTCGCTTTTTTTCTTTTTAGCCTGCAGTCTTGAGCTTTCGGCAGTCTAGTTGGCCGTACAGGTACTGGGGGCCTGGCAGCTAAAGGTGCGGGCCTGCTCGATGCTGGGGCCGTTGTAGCTGGTTTCCAGGCCCTTGCCCAGCACCTTAAAGCCGGCCTCGACCTTGCTGCTACCGTTGATGCCGCTTTTGAGCGTGGCCGAGCCATTGTTGCCGGAGAGGGTCAGGTTGATGAAGGGTTTGGCCTCGAGGCTGGGCCCCGCCAGGCCATAAAACTTGATGTCCATGGCCAGCCCCGCAAAAGCGCTTCCCGCGCCCTGCACCGGCACCGAGTAGTTAAAGGTGGGGTTGAGGGCAAAGCTGGCCGTAAAGGTGTTGTTCCAGCCGCCGTTGGTGGTGCGGCTGCGATTATAGTCGAGCTGGACGTTGGTGTTGAAGGTAGGGGCGATGCCCACCGTTACCGTCACCTTGCCGCTGGCCTTGCTGCTCACCCCGGCAATCAGCTTGGGCTGCAACACCACCACCACCGGCACGCTGCCCACCAAAAAGGTCCGCTTGATGTTCCAGGAGGCCAGTTCTTTGTTGAGACTAAAGGGGTTATAGCTGGCGTTGGCCTGGATGGTGGCGGTCACCTGCGCCTTTAGAGCACCGCTCATACCGGCCTTGAACACCTCGATGCTGCCGCTGCTGAACTTGAGGTTGAAGCTGGGCTTGAGGGTTTGTTCGATAAAGCCATTCAGGGTGATGGAAGCGCCAGGAACCCCTGGAATATCGAACTTGACGTTGGTCAGGTTGATTTTTCCGGTGAAGTCTTGCACGCTCACCCCGTCCAGGGCCTGCACCATGTTGGCCTCGCCGATGGTCAGGTCGGTCTCGAGGCTCACCTCGCCCGAGGCTATGGCGTCCTCGAGGGCAGCATCTTCGGTCTTGAGGTAGAACTTTCGTACCGCCTGACCCCCCACCATTCCCGCGCCGGTCTGGGTGACCTCGGTAATGCGGCGTACCAGACCCTCGCCCTCATCGCTGATCACAATCTGGCCTGCGGTCAGGTCTTTGTCGGTTTGCACGTTCATATCGGTGGCGGTAGCCGAATCGACCTCGTCGTCGGGCAGCACCACCGCATTGGGCTTCAAATCCAGGCTGTTTTGGGGTGGGGTGGGGCCACACGCTACCAACAGCACAAGGGTCAGGAACAGCAATAATAAAGTCCTCATTGGGGTCCTGCCTCCATCCAGGTCTCGGCCACATCGCGCACCGGGGCCTCGCTCAGGTAGGCCTGGGTATGGCGGTTGAACTCCTCGTTGCTTAGCTTGCCCCGGAATAGCTCGCGGTTGGTGGCCGGGGTACTGGTGTACAGGAGCCTAAAGCGCGAAGGCCCCAGGGGGGGCACCACCAGATAGGTGGCCTGGCCCTGGGCGTTGCGGTCGGTGGCCAGGGGGAAGGTGTGGCGTCCGGCGGGCAGTTGCACGTTGCGCTCGAGCACCACCGTGGTGGAGTCGGAGTCCATGGTCACCAGCGTCACGTAGCCGGGCTGGCTCAGGGTGAAGCTGAAAAACACCCGTTCGCGCAGCTTGTACTTGCCGCCCTCGCCCCGGTCGGGTGCAAAGTTGCCAATGATGGGCTGTAAACCCCATTCCCGCCTTTGGTTATCGCTAATCCCCGGCTGGGGGGCGCAAGCTCCCAATAGCAGCATTAAAATTGCAACGCTCCAAAATCTCATCCCAAAAGTCTAACCTGCTTTTCCTGAGAGCACGGTAGAGGGCTGGATTAAAGTGGGCTTTAGGGAAGATACTGTGCAGCGTGGAGCGCTATCTGCTGGTCATGCTGGGGGGCGCCATAGGCGCCGCGCTGCGCTATGGGCTGGGGGCTTGGGTGCAGGGCCTCAGCGGGCCGGGGTTCCCCTGGAGCACCTTTCTGATTAACCTCTCCGGCAGCTTTTTGATTGGCCTGGTGCTGCGCCTGAGCCTGGACGGGGCCCTGAGCCCAGAGTGGCGGCTGTTTCTGGCGGTGGGGGTGTTGGGGGGCTACACTACCTTTTCCACCTTTAGCTGGGAGACCCTCACCCTGGTGCAGCAGGGGGAGTGGCCCAAAGCCTTTTTGTATGTCGCAGGTAGCGTGCTGCTGGGCTTTGGGGTGGTCTGGCTGGCCTACCGCTGGGCCGGGAGGTGGGTATGAAGCTGCAAGGGGAAGCCAAACTGGTGCGGATTTTTTTGGGGGAGTCGGACAAGTGGCAGGGTCAACCGCTGTACGAGGCCATTGTGCTCGAGGCCAAAAAATCGGGCCTGGCCGGAGCCACGGTCTTCAAGGGATTCATGGGCTTTGGTGCCCATTCCCGCATTCACACCGCCAAAATTCTCCAGCTTTCCGAAGACCTGCCCATCTGCATTGAGATTGTGGACAGCGAGGAAAAGATTCAGGCCTTCCTGCCCACCCTGGATCAAATGGTGCGGGAGGGGCTTATCACCATGGAAAAAGTGGAGGTCATCCAGTACCGTTCGCGCTAGGGGTTTTGTGCCCCCGCTTACCCGAGCGCCACGGCCCCGCGGCTATTCTTCGGGTATGTTTGGCAACTTTTTTAAGCCCAAAAACTTGGACACCAACCGGGTACCCCCCGGCCAGGTACTCACCGAGAAGTTCCCCGTGCTCACCTACGGCCCCACCCCCACCGTGCGCCCCGAGGAGGTGCGCTTTGAAATCAAGGGGCAGGTGGAAGAGGCCAAAACATTTAGCTGGCCAGACTTGATGGCCCTCCCACAGTCCGACCTGACCGCCGACTTCCACTGCGTGACCCGCTGGAGCAAGCTGGACGTGCAGTGGAGCGGTATTCGTGTGCCGGACCTGATGCAGCAGGTCAAACTCAAGCCGCAGGCCAGGGCTGTGCTGGTGCACTGCTACGGGGGCTATACCACCAACCTGAGCCTGGACGATTTTTTGCTCGAGCAAAACCTGCTGGCCCACACCCTTTTTGGCCAGCCCATTCCCCGCGACCACGGTGGCCCTTTGCGCCTGGTGGTGCCCCACCTGTACGCCTGGAAAAGCGCCAAGTGGGTGCGCGCTTTGGAATTTCTGGATAAGGAAGAGCTGGGCTTTTGGGAAGTGAACGGCTACCACCGCCGGGGCGATCCCTGGAAAGAGGAGCGCTTTAGCGATAGCGGATAGTCTTTGGCCGATAGTCGAAAAAGATAGCTTCTGGACGCTTCTATGTGCTTAGTGGTCTGGTAAACAGGAACTCGGTAAACACTATAGTCCCTCTCCATGAGCCGCACATCGCAATTTGGGGCAATCAACGTGCTTCAATACGTGCCGTAAAACAAGTTATACCGGATTCAAAAAGATAGTCATTCAAACCAAAGATCCCCAGAGGCTATCTTTTTGAATCCTAGAGCACTCCTTTCAGTCGGGTTAGTACGTCACTGTTCAGTGACAAACTAACCGAATCTGGTATTACCTGTGTACTTAGATATGTTTTATGGCGTCCAAAATCCGAATGCTGCAACCGTACCGAGGATGGCCTTCACGCACACCCTCCAAACCCTTTGCATGGCACACGAAGAGCAACCAGGCGACTTTCAGGGCAGTCCCTGAGCTATGCGTACGTAGCGCCCCGGTAAGGTCATATAAAATGCTTGTGTGGAGTGGACAACCTGGCTCATCTTGCTGCTGGCCTATTTGTTTGGCGCGATTCCTGCGGGCGCTTGGGTGGCCCGCTACTATGGCGTAGACATCCAGAAAGTGGGCTCGGGCAATACTGGGGCTACCAACATCCTGCGTACCCTGGGGGCGGGCCCGGCAGCACTGGTGGCTGTGTTCGATGTGTTCAAGGGAGGTATCGCGGTTTTGCTGGCCCGCTTGTTTGGCATCGAAGGGCCCTTGCTGGGGGGGGTAGCGTTGGCTGCGGTGCTCGGTCACAACTATTCGGTTTTTCTGCGCTTTACAGGAGGAAAGGGGGTAGCGACCAGTTTTGGTACCCTGTTGTTCCTCGACCCCCTGGTGGCCCTGCTGGCTTTTCCGGTGGGCGTGCTCACCATGTGGCTTACCCGGTTTGTATCCGCCGGAAGTATGATTGGAGGTCTGGCCGCTGTGATTGTTACCATTGCACTGGGACGACCTTTGTGGGAAATCCTGACCCTGCTGGTGCTGGCTGGCCTTATTTTCTGGACGCACCGTGAAAACATTAAGCGCCTACAGGCTGGAAATGAGCGTCGCTTGGGCGATAAAGCGTCTAACTCGGAGGTGGCTAAATAGACTACCGTTACGCCCCAATGGCATGGGTGTGCCCATTTGCAGTAAAGATTCCCCGCCAAACCCCTTAGACTGATGGCGTGCAAGGGGGGTGCATTTGGACTGGACAAGTAACAGAAAGCGAACGGTCTACTTTTGGGGCGTAGTGCTGGCCATCCCCGTTTTGGTACTGATCTGGATATTTCGTCCCGAGGAAGGGTTCATTCACTGGCTGTATCCAGCGTTCATTCTGCTGTGTGTGAGCTGGGCCTGGCGGCTGTTTCACAAAGCTAAACTGGAGTCTATCGAACGGGAAGTTGTTGCCATCACGGCAGCCTTTTTTACCATCAAGCTGGGCTACTACTTCTTCTGGGGCGATCTCACAAAAAACTGGGTCGAGATCGAGAGCACCTACTGGGTCATGGCTTTTTTGATGATTTTGCTCTACATCGTTTTTGATGCCCGCAGGGGCTTGATGTACAGCCTGGCCTTGTTTGTGATGACCCTGGCCTTGGGCCTATTCCGCCTGGGGGGAGGGGTGGCGCTGGGAAGCCACCGCGACGAGTTCCTGGCTTTTGTGCGGAATGAGATGCGCTTGTTTGCCATGGCTGGCTTGCTCTACGCGCTGGCCAGCATCAAGGATCAGCTGGCCGATGCGCACCGGCAGGTACTGCAAATGCACGCCCTGGCCCGCACCGACCCCCTAACCGGGCTGCCCAATCGCCTGGCCCTGAGTGAGGTGCTGGAAGAGGCATCGCAACATATGTTCGGTTTGTATGTGGTTCTACTGGATATTGACCACTTCAAGCAAATTAACGACCGCTACGGACATGACGTAGGTGATCAGGTGCTCAAAGAGGTGGGCCGACGCCTGCGGTCTTCATTGCGAAAGGGCGACATGCTGGGGCGCTGGGGCGGCGAAGAATTCATGATTGTTATGCGTGGCGAAAGCCAGCACGATGTACTGGCTGCAGTGGAACGTTTGCGCGAGGACATCGCCTTCTGGCCCTTCGATGAGGTGGGGGCCGTCTCGGCCAGCTTTGGCGTGGCCGAAGGGCACATGGGCGACAGTATCCACAATTTGCTCGAGCGGGCCGACAAAGCGCTGTACCAGGCTAAACACCTGGGCCGCAACCGGGTGGAGCTGAGTCCGGCCTAGGGCAACCTCGAGGCCACTTCATCCCCTGGTGTAGGCGTCTGGGGTCCCACCTGGTAGACCGCCCGCCAGGGGCGGAAGTTGGAGGTGAGCACGTCCACCTCCACTTTTCCGTCGGGGTGGGTGATGGTGCGGGTGATGCGGGTGCGGTAGCCATCCACCGCCCAGTCGACCTGCTTGACCTGGCCGGGGCGCAGGCTGTTGTCCACGATGTACTGCGGCGGCGGGTGGGGGGTGCGGGAAAGGATGGTGGGTTTGGAAACCGAAACCTGCCGTCCGTCGGGGATGCCGTAGAGCCGCACCGTGAGAGTGGAGCGGGTGAAGGCGGTGCGCACGACCAGGGGGCCAGGGGTGTCGTTGGTGGCCCGCAGGTTGAGGTAGGGCTGGTACACCGCCGCGTCGTAGCCCACGATGGGGTCATACCAGCGCACCCGGTAGGCGTGCTGGTTGCGCTCGAGGATGGGCAGCCCGGCCTGGTACAAGGCCCGAAAGGCGGTGGTGGAGACCTGACAGACCCCGCCCCCCACGCCCTTGATGGTGCGCCCTCCGGAGATGACCAGGGCTTCCATGAAACCGTTCTCGGGGCTAATGTTGCCGATGGCGTCGTTGAAATTGAAGACCCCACCTGCTGGCACGATGTAGCCATCCAGATTGCGGGCGGCGGCGTGGACGTTGGCGATGCGTTCGGCTGCCGAGCCGCCGTAGTAGGTGGTGGCTTCGGCCAGCAACTGAAGGTCTTCGGCCCTGGGGAGGTCGGCGGCCCGTACCTGGGCAGCTTTGGGAACCACGGTCAAGGCAAACTCGCTGATATCGGGGCGCAGCAGGGCAAGTTCCAGTCGCTTGCGGGTTTCGGGCTGGTTCATCTTCCAGCCCTCCACCTCCGGGCGCACCACCAGTTGCCCCTCAGGGCTCAGGACGTAGCGCGCATCCACCGGCAGCCGGTCAAAGCGGGCCATCTGGGCCAGGATTTTATTCAGGGCCGGGACATTAACCTTGACGTCCTCCTGCACGCTCAAAAGCGCGGCCACCTCACGGCTGTTCAGGGTGCGTTTATGTACATTCCTACCCCCGGCCGGCCTGGGTTCGACATACACCAGGGTGACGGGCCGCAGGAGCTCGTTGGCCCGCCGGGCCACAGGCTCCAGCATGGGGGCCGTGAGGCGGGGGGTGAGGGTTTTGGGGAAGAACTCGAGCACGGTCTGCTCAGGATGCAGCACATAGGTTTCAATCGCGCTCTGAATGTCCAGCTTTAGCCCTGCTTTTTCTGGGGTCACCAGGTACTGACCGTCCTTAAACACGACCTTGGCGTTCTGGGGGGGGGACTCGAGGGACTGGGCAATTGCTTGCAGGCGCTTTTCCAGAGCGCCAGCGTCCACGCTGGGCACGAGGGGTACCTTGACCTGCCCCAACAGAGCTGCTATGCGCTCGGTAAAGCGGGTACGGCCCACGGCGAAGGCCCGCTCGGCGGTGGCGCGCGCATCCGGCCTCCAGCCAAGCTCGGCAGCAGAGACCTCGAGGGTTTGTCCGCCTGCCTTGAGGGTGAGGCGGGGTGGTGTAATGTTTTGTGTGGCGGCGCTAATTTTGGCGGCAGCCTCGTCCAGGGTCAGGCCGCCCACCGCGACCCCGGCGGCCTCTACGCCTGCAAACACCCGCTGGTGGTGGTAGCGCTCGAATACAGCCCAGCCCAGTACCAGGCCGGTGAAAACTCCCAAACTAATCAGCAAGCTCCGTTTCATTCGGCTTCTGAGTATAGCGGCTGGGTATGGGCCAGGTGTGAAGGTAATCACCCAATCAAGTTCTTGAGGGTCTCAGGTCGCAAGACAAAAGCGTCAGGGCAAAAGACCCCCAACTTGAGCGCTGGCGGTGGGCGGGATAGGATGCCCCCATGCTGCTATATGGGCGCGTAGAAACCATGAGCGAAATGGATCAGGCCGAAGCGGTCTATCTCGAGGGCGAGCGTATTGCCGATGTGGGCCGCCTGGAAGACCTGAGCGCCCGTTACCCCGGCGCTAAAAAGAAGTCTTTTGAGCAGCTTACCCCCGGCCTGCACGAAGCCCATGCCCATCCGCAGATGTGGGGCCTGCAACTGGAGAGCCTGGATCTGGACGGCCTGACCGAGCCCCAGGCCGTGGCGCGAAGGGTGGCCGAGAAGGCCCGCACTCTGTCCCCCGGCGCCTGGATTCGCGGCGGGGGCTATTTGTTTCGGGCCTACCCTACCCGCGAACTGCTGGACGCCGCTGCCCCGCATCACCCGGTGTTTTTGCAGAGCCGCGACCGCCACTCGGCCTGGGCCAATAGCCAGGCCCTGGAGCAAGCGGGCATAACCCCCGAAACCCCCGACCCTCCGGGGGGGGCCCTGGTGCGGGATGCACAGGGCAGGCCCACCGGATATCTGCTCGAGAACGCCCAGGAGCTGGTCAACCGGGTGCTGCCCCGGCCCGGCCTGGCCGAGCTCGAGCGTGGCCTGCAAGACCTGGCCTGCCGGGGCTACACCGCCGTTCATCACATGGGCTGGTGCCACTACAGCCTGGCCGAGCAACTGGCCCAATCGGGACGGCTGCCGGTGCGGCTGTGGTGGGCGCTGGACAAAGACCACTGGCGCGAAACCCGGCCCGGCTGGCGGGGCGACCGCCTGGAAGTAGCGGCGGTCAAGTTCTTTGCCGATGGGGCCCTGGGTAGCCGTACCGCCTGGATGATCGAGCCCTATCCCGATGGCTCGCATGGCCTCGCGCTCGACCCGCTCGAGTTCATCGAAAGTGAGGGACAAGCAGCCTTGCAGGCTGGGTTTGGCCTGGTGGTGCATGCCATCGGCACGCGGGCGGTACAGGGGGCGCTGAAGGTTTTTCACCGCTTGAAGCTCCAGGCCCGGCGTATTTTCCGCCTCGAGCATGTCCAGCACGTGCGCGATGCCGAGCTGCTGCTGCTTTCGGGGCTAAACCTGGCCCTCTCGATGCAGCCCATGCACCTGCTGGGTGATGCCGAGCTGGTGCGCTATCATCTGAAGGGGCATGAACTCGAGGCCTTCCGCCTGCGCGACCTCTGGAACACCGGCCTGCCGCTGGCCTTCGGCTCGGATGCGCCGGTGATGCGGCCCCTCTTTGAACTGAACCTCCAGGCCGCTACGGCACACCCCTTAAACCCAGCCCAGAACCTGACCCCCGCCGAGGTGCTGTGGGCCCACACCCGGGGCGCTGCCCTGGCGGCAGGCTGGCCCGAACATGGCCAGATTCGCCCGGGCGCGCCCGCCGACCTGACCCTGTGGGAGCAGGGTCGTCCGGTGGGACGGGTGTTGGGGGGGGCGCTCGAGCTAAGCTAATACCGGATGCACCGTGTTTTGGGGATTGATGGAGGGGCCAGCAGCAGCAAATGGGCGGTGCTGGATGCAGCGGGTACAGTGGTGGCCCAGGGGCGCACGGCGCCCATTATCGGGCATCTGTTCAATGACGAGATGCGGTTCCAGGTGTTTGCGGCGCTGGACACGCTGCTGTCAGAGACAAAAGCCTACGCGCCCGCTGCCGTGGTGGCGGGCATTACCGGCCTGGATGCGGGCACGCCCGAAGCCCAGCAGATGGCTGAATATATCGGGCGAGCGCTGGGACTCTCGCAGCAGCAGGTGGGGGTGTTCAATGACATGGAGCTGGTCTACCGGGCCCACTTCGCCCCCGGCGAGGGGATGGTGGTGTATGCCGGAACCGGCTCGGTAGCCTACAGCATTGCCCCGAATGGCACCGTCTACCGGGCGGGCGGGCACGGCTACCTGATCGGGGATGAAGGGGCCGGTTTTTGGATCGGTAAAACCGCCCTGCGCCACCTGATGCGCTGGCACGATGCGGGGCTGGACACAGCTTTGTACCCGTTGGCCCGGCATCTGTATGCCGTGCTGGGGGGCCGGGACTGGCCGCGCATCCGCGAGTATGTGTATGGTGGGGGGCGGCAGGCCGTGGCGGCGCTGGCCCCGGCAGTGGGCCGGGCTGCTGAGGAAGGCGACGAGACCGCTACCCAGGTACTGCTCCAGGCTGGGCGCGAGCTAGCCGAACTGGCCCTGACCTTGCGGCATCGGTTGGGGACGCTGCCGGTGGTATTGTGCGGGGGGGCTTTGCAGGTGAGTCCGCTGATTGAGCAGGGGGCCCGTGAACTGATTGAGCTTTCGGTTCAATATGCCTCGAGCGCCGAGGCAGCGGCCCGTATGGCCCTGCAGATGATGAAATCGGAGGGCTAACCGGGTATACAGCCTCTAGTGCAGAACCTTGATTCCGACTTGAGATGGAGCCGTATGAATAAATCCCTTCTGGCTACGGAACAAATTAGCGAAGCCCACCGCGACCTCGAGACCCGTTCTACCCCGCAGGTCGTGCAGGCCCTGATAGACGATCAGTTGCATGCGGTGGAAGCTGTGCAACGGGCTGCCCCCCAGATTGTCCGGGCTGTTGAGCGGGCTGCCGAACGGATGCTCGAGGGGGGGCGCTTGATTTATGTGGGGGCTGGAACCAGCGGGCGCCTGGGGCAGCTCGACGCTTCCGAACTTCCGCCCACCTTTTCCTGGCCGCCGGAGCGGGCCCTGGCTTGTATTGCCGGGGGCCCGGAAGCCCTCTGGCGAGCGGTGGAGGGTGCCGAGGACGACTTTGAGGCCGGAAGGCGCGACGTGCTGGCCCTGCATCCCACTCCGAGCGATGTGATTATCGGTATTGCTGCCTCGGGCACCACCCCTTACCCGCTGGGGGCTTTTGCCGCGGCCAAGGAAGCAGGGGCCCTTACCATTGGCATTGCCAACAACCCCGAGACCCCCATCGTGCAGCTAAGCGAGGTGGGCATTGTGCTGGATACCGGCCCCGAGGTCATCTCGGGCTCGACCCGCCTCAAGGCTGGCACAGCCCAGAAGATAGCCCTCAACACCTTTTCCAGTACCCTTATGGTGCGTTTGGGCAAGGTGTACGGCAACCTGATGGTGGACGTACAGGCCACCAATGCCAAACTGCTGGCGCGGGCGGTGCGGCTAACGGTAGCGGCCACCGGGGCCACCGAGGCAGAAGCCAGGGCGGCCCTCGAGCGCTGTGGATACCGCGTCAAAACCGCTATTGTAATGCTTGAGAAAAACCTTAGTGCAGAGGCGGCCCAGGCATTACTGGAAAAGGTAGATGGGAACGTGCGGCGAGCGCTGGGGGGCTAGTGCACCAATAACTTATTTTGCTGCATGTTTTGAAGCACGTTGATTACCCAAAATTGCGATGTGCGGCGCATTGTGAGGGACTGCTGTGTATACCGAATTCCTGGTTGCCAGATCACTATATGGGGTTCTTGCTGCCTATCTTGACGATAGAAAACGCTCCAACGCCCGCCCCGCGTTGCGCACGTGGGTTCGCATGGCAGCTTCTGCGGCTTCGGGGTTCTTGTCCCGGACAGCCTGCAAGATGGCCTGGTGCTCGGTGCGGGAGAGTGGTAGGCGGCCCGGGATGGCCGCGGAACTGTTGATCAGCATGCGAATCTGGCCGTCTATGGTCTCGGCAGTAGCCAGAAGGCGCTTGCTGCTCGAGGCTTCCCAGATGGTGCGGTGGAAGGCCAGGTCGAGGTCGCCATAGGTGTCTATGTCGCCTTGCTCGGCAGCTTCACCTTGTTTTTCAAACAGCCGCTCGAGCCGCCGCAAAAGGGCCTTCCCGTCGTTCTCTACTGCCAGCCGGGCGGCCAGCCCTTCCAGCACCTCGCGCAGGCTGTAGATTTCCCGCACGTCTTCCAGGCTGGGCTCCAGAACAAAATAGCCCCGGTGGGGCACCGCTACGACCAACCCTTCGCGCTCCAGGGCACTCAGGGCCTCCTTGACCGGGGTGGGGGAGAGCCCCAGGTCTTCGGCCAGTACGCGTACCACCAATTTTTGTCCTGGAGGGATTTTGCGCGCCAGAATGGCCTGCCTGAGCGCCTTATAGGCTTCGCGGTTCAGGGTGGTGCGGTTCAGGGTCATCCGTGCTGATTAGTTTAGCACATTGACCATAAAAGATTTTAGATATAAAATCCCATTCAAAGCAAAGGAGGATCTGTGGCACATAGAGCCTTGGCGCACAAAAGTACCGATGATGTGGCGGTTGCGGTGGACGACTTGAAGGCTGGCGAGGAACTTACCATCCAGAGCCTCGAGGGTGGCAAAGCGCACAAAGTAAAGCTGCTGGAAGACGTTCCGCTGGGCCACAAAATTGCCCTCAAGGACATGCCGGAGGGCCATGTGGTCATCGAGTACGGTGAAAAAGTGGGCAGAATGACCCAACCTGTTCGGAAGGGCGGTTATGTGCACGTGCACAACCTCCGCACCCTGCGTTGGGATTATGGAAAAGCCAAAGCCCAAAGCGCCAAGCCCCGGGCGAAAGGGGGCCGCTGATGCCCAGGAAAACCACTTCTAAGGGCTTACAGCTCACGGGCTACCGCCGTCCCAACGGGGCTGTGGGGGTACGCAACCACGTGCTGATCCTGCCGGTAGACGATCTTTCCAACGCCGCGGCCGAAGGGGTAGCCCGGCTCATCAACGGCACTACAGCCCTGCCCCACCCCTACGGGCGCTTGCAGTTTGGCGAGGACCTCGAGCTCACCTTCCGTACCCTATCGGGCCACGGGGCCAACGCCAACGTGCACGGGGTGGTGGTGATCGGTATCGAGCCCAAGTGGACCGACCGGGTGGCCTCGGCCATTGCCAAAACCGGCAAGCCCGTAGAGACCTTCTCCATCGAGCGCCACGGCGACCTCAACGTGATTAATGCAGCCAGCCGGGCAGCCTACCCGATGGTGCAGGATGCCTCCGAGCTGCGGCGCGAGCCCATTCAGGTGTCCGAGCTGGTGCTCTCCATCAAGTGCGGCGAGTCCGACCCCACCCTGGGCCTGGCCGGAAACAAAGCCCAGGGCCGGGCGGTAGACCGGCTGGTGGATATGGGGGCCTCGGTCATCTTTGGCGAGACCTCCGAGCTTACTGGCGGGGAGCACCTGATTGCCAGCCGTTGCGCCACCCCTGCCCTCAAGCGCAAGTTCATGCAGATCTACAACGAATACATTCAGATGATCGAAGACCAGGGCGTAGATCTGCTGGGCTCTCAGCCCACCGAGGGCAACATCCGCGGGGGGCTTTCTACCATCGAGGAAAAAGCCCTGGGCAACATCCAGAAAACCGGCACCCGCCCCATCAACGCAGTGCTTGATTACGCCGAGCCGGTCAAGCCCGGCCAGGGTTTGGTTTTCATGAATAGCTCCTCGGCGGGGGCCGAGCAGGTCACGCTGTGTGCGGCGGGGGGCAGCGTGCTGCACTTCTTCACCACCGGCCAGGGCAACATCGTGGGGCATCCCCTTATCCCTGTCATCAAGGTCTCTCCCAACCCCATCACCTGCGCCACCATGAGCGAGCACATCGATGTGAAGCTGCCCGACCTACTGGTAGGCGATATCAACCTGGATCAGGCTGCCGATCGCATCCTGGATGTGTTTGTGCGCACCGCCAACGGACGCCTGACCGCTGCGGAGTTGCTGCGGCATAACGAATTCGTGATCACGAAGCTGTACCCAAGCGCCTAAAGCCCAAAGCCCAAGGCAAAACACCTCGCGCTTTCAGCATCGAGCCTTCTGCTTTTTACCATGATTATCGTTTGCGAGTTCATCACACAAAGCGGGCTGGAACGCCTCCAGCAGGGGGGCCTCGAGGTTTTCTACGACCCCAACCTCTGGAAAGACCGCGCGGCCCTCAAGGCTAAGCTGGCCGAGGCAACGGCCCTGGTGGTGCGCAACCAGACCCTGGTGAATGCCGACCTGCTGGCCGCGGCGCCGAACCTCAAGGTGGTGGGACGGCTGGGGGTGGGCCTGGATAACATCGTGCAGTCTGACCTCAAAACCTTTGGGGTGCAGCTTTACTTTGCCCGCGGCATTAACGCCAACGCCGTGGCCGAGTATGTGCTGGCGGCTATGCTGCACCTGGCCCGCAACCTTGCTGGTGGCGCAGCCCATGTGGCCGGGGGTGGCTGGAACCGTGCCGCGTTTGGGGGCTTTGAGCTGGCGGGTAAGACCCTGGGGCTGCTGGGCCTGGGCGAGGTGGGGCTGCGGGTGGCCAAGCGGGCCCGGGCTTTTGGTATGAAGGTGGTGGCCGCTGACCCCATGCGCCTGCCCTGGGAGAGCGCGGTGGAAGACCTGGAGATTCGGTTGCTCTCCACCGCAGAGGTGCTCAGGTCGGCCCAGTTTCTCTCGCTGCATGCGCCACTGACCCCCGAAACCAGGGAACTCATCCGGGCCGAGACCCTGGCAACCATGCCCAAGGGGAGTTATCTCATCAATACCGCCCGGGGAGAGCTGGTCAACCAGACCGACCTGGTGTCGGCCCTGCGCTCGGGGCATCTGGCCGGGGCGGTGCTGGACGTGGTAGATCCCGAGCCCCTGCCAGCGGAGCACGTGCTGCGGGGTGTGGATAACCTGTGGATAACCCCCCATGTGGCCGGTCTGACCGCCGAGGCCCAGGAGGCAGTGGGGCTGCGGGTGGCCGAAGGCGTGTTAAATCTATTGGGGGTGGCATGAAGGTTCCTTATTCAGAACTCAGGCAGGTGGTCTTTAGTCACTTCCATCACCTGGGCCTGTCCCCAGACCACGCCGAGGCAATGGCCGAGGTGATCCTCGAGGCCGAACTCGAGGGCAATGTGGGGCATGGCCTCACCCGCATAACCCAGTACACCGCTCAACTCCAGGCTGGGGGGCTCAACCCCAGGCCCGAGATGCGCCTGGGGCGCACCCGACCCTCGGTGGCGGTGCTGCACGCCGACGGCGCGCCGGGGCCGGTGGCTGGGTTGTGGGCCGTGCAGGTGCTTTCCCAGATGGCCAGAGAACAGGGGAGTGCAACCCTGGCCGTGCGGGGCGCCGGGCATGTGGGGGTCTTGTCGGCTTATGTGGGCCGGCTGGCCCAGCAGGGGCTGGTGGCCCTGGCCTTTGCCAACACCCCACCCGCCATTGCACCGGGGCCGGTGCTCGGCACCAACCCCATTGCCCTGGGGGCCCCTGCCGATCCCCAACCCGTCATCATTGACACCTCCATCTCGGTGGTGGCGCGCGGCAAGATTATCGCCGCAGCCAAGAAGGGCGAGCCCATTCCACAGGGTTGGGCGCTCGATAAAGAAGGCCGCCCCACCACCGATGCCAAAGCCGCCCTGGATGGCTCTTTGATTCCCATCGGGGACGGGAAGGGGTTCGCGCTGGCGGTGCTGGTGGAAATCCTGGCCGGGGCCTTGGCGGGGGAGGCGCTCTCGCCCGACCTGCCCCTGCCCTGGATGCCCCCCGAGCAGGCCGCCAAACCGGGGCTCTTGTTGCTGGGGCTCGAGCCCAGCGCATTCGGCGCGGGCTACGCGGGCCGGATGGCTCAGCTTATCCATGCTCTTGAAGCGGTCGGAGGCCGGATTCCCGGTGCCCGCCGAGCCGCTTTACGAGAGAAAGCTATGCAAGAAGGAGTAGAAGTTAGCGAGACACTTCAGGCCGAACTCGGTAAACTAGGCATGCGTCTACAAGGAGGAGGAAATACATGAAGAAGCTCTTTTGGCTACTGGTCGCTGTGCTGGTGATGTCCACTGCGCTGGCCCAGCAAACCCGCTTGCGGGTGTTTGTGGGGGGGCAGCAGCGCCCCGATGTGATGCGGAAAATTTTCGACCTCTACCAGTCGCGCAACCCCGGGGTGCGGGTGGATGTGGAGGTGGGCGGTGCCACTTCCGATCAACAGCAGCAATACCTGACCACCGTGCTGGCCTCGCGTGACCCCAGCATCGACGTGATTCTGATTGACGTCATCCGGCCCGCGCAGTATGCCGCGGCTAAATGGGCCGATTCCCTGGACAAATACCTGCCGGCTGCAACCCGAGATGCCCTGCTCAAGCAGTACCTTCCGGCCTACGCCAAGGCCAACGTAATCGGTGGGAGTCTGGTGGCCTTGCCGAGCTTTGCCGATGCCCAGTTCTTGTACTACCGCAAAGACCTGCTGGAAAAGTACGGTCTGAAGCCCCCCGTAACCTGGGATGAGGCCATCAAGCAGGCCCAGACCATCCTGGCGGGCGAGCGCAACCCCAACCTCAACGGCATTGGCTTCATGGGCAACATCTCCGAGGGCACGGTATGCAGCTTCCTCCTGCCCATCTGGGCAGCCGGCGGCGACGTGGACGAAGGGGGCAAGCTTGTGCTCACCGAAGCGCAGGCCCGCGCGTCCTTGCAGTTCTGGCTGGATCTGATGGATAAGCACAAGGTTTCTCCGCTCAATATGGCCGAGAAGGCCCAGGACACCATCCGCCAGGAGATGCAGGCCGGTCGCTGGATTTTTGGTACCCTCTTTGCCTATGCCTGGAACAGATTCCAAAACGATGCCGACAGCCAGGTCAAGGGCAAGATTGGGGTGGTTCCGCTGCCCAAGTTTGAAGGCGGGCGCTCGGCTTCCTGCCTGGGGGGTTGGCAGTGGACCATCTCCGATTTTTCCAAGAACAAGGCGCAGGCTTACAAGCTGGTGCGCTTCCTCTCGAGCCCGGAAGTCTCCAAAATTCTGGCCATCGATGCCTCCAACCTGCCCGTCTTCCCCTCGCTCTACCGCGATGCCGATGTGCTAAAAGCCAATCCCTGGTTTGCCGATGCCCTGCCGGTGGTGCAAGCGGCCCGGGCTCGGCCGGTGCACCCGCGCTACCCCGAGGTGGCCGATGTGATGCGCAAAGCGCTTAACGCAGTGCTGGCCCGCACCAAGACCCCAGAGGCAGCCGCAAAGGAAGTGATTGACGGACTGCGCGCCATTTACCGCTAGCTCTTTGACCTGCGCCTCGAGCCGCATTGATGCACGCTTGGTGCGGCTCGAGGCTGCTTCCTCAGGAGGAAAGCTGTGTCTGCCCCTGGCAAACCGTACCGGCGAAGTTTCGGCGATATGTCCGAACGAGCCCTGGCCATCTGGCTGTTGCTCCCGGCAGGGCTGTTGTTGGGCTTTGTGGCGCTCTATCCGGTGGTGCGGCTTATTTACACCAGTTTTTTCCAGTACCAGCTCACCCTGGGCCCCGAGGCCAGCTTTACCGGTCTGGCCAACTATGCGGCGGCCTTTGGAGACCCACGCTTCTGGGGCGCCCTCAAAAACACCGTCCTGATTGTGCTGGTTACAGTTCCGGGGGCCCTGGTGGTGGGGCTATTGCTGGCCTTACTGGCCAACCTGCCGTTCCGTGTGAAGTGGCCGGTTCGCCTGGGTCTGCTTCTGCCCTGGGCCCTGCCGCTGGTTTTTGTGGGCCTTATTTTCCAGTGGTTTTTCGACAGCCAGTACGGTGTGGTCAACGACTGGATTATGCGCTTAGGCGGTGAGCGCCAGTTTTGGCTTTTCAAGCCCGATCTGGCTTTTATAGCCATCTGTTTTACCATCATCTGGAAGACCAGCTCCTTTGTGGCCCTCATTTTGCTGGCGGGTTTGCAGACCATTCCCAAAGAACTTTACGAAGCGGCTCAGGTAGACGGCGCAAGTCGCTGGCAGTCGTTTTGGCGCATTACCCTGCCGCTTCTAACACCGGCGATTCTGGTGGCCATGATTTTCCGAACCATCACAGCCTTTCAAACCTTCGACATTCCCTACGCCATGACCAAGGGCGGGCCCGGCAATGCCACCGAGACCCTGGCCATGTATGTGCGGGTGACCAGTATCGAGAACCTCAACTTCGGCTATGGCTCAGCGCTGGCCGTGCTACTCTTTTTGCTCAGCATGGTCATTACCGTGATTTATCTGCGCTACATTCGGGGTGCAGATGACTAAAGCGCTTTTGCTCACAGGGCCAAAGGTTGCGGTAAGTTTACTTTTTATGGCTAGAACCCCCTTGCCACAAGTTCGTTTGGATACCGTTCGCAGTGTCCGGATGTGCCGGGGTTGGGCCGGTGGTACGGCCCCCTGGATGCAGTCATGCATGGCCAGCGGCTCGATTTTTGTTATAAGCGAGAAAAAACGGGAGAGCCATAGGAAAATAGCCGTGAAGCGCCGAAAGAACCTTAGCGGTAAGCGTTGCTTTGGGGACATGAGGGGTTCTGGGTGGCTTTTATTCATGGCCTGGGAGGAGTATGAAAATTAACAACCCACGCATCTGGCTATGGCTTGCAGCAGCCATTGTGGTGCTAAACGGGTTTTTCCCGGCCCTATGGATATTCATGACCTCCATCAAGGGCGAGGCCGAGCTGACCCGCATTCCCATTACCTACTGGCCGGAGAACCCCACCCTGCAAAACTACGTGCAGGCTTTTCGCGAGCAGCCGCTGGCCCGCTACTTTTTGAATAGCCTGGTCGTGGCGGGTTTCTCTACGGTGCTTTGTGTGGGGGTGGCCAGCCTGGCGGCCTATGCCCTGGCCCGACTGCATGTACCGCGTCGCAACCTGATTTTATCGCTGCTGGTGGGGGTTTCGATGTTTCCGGTGGCCTCGTTGATGGTGCCGCTCTATCAGATTTTTGTAGAGTTGGGCTTGCGCAATACGTATCTGGCCCTCATTTTGCCGCACGCGGCCCTTTCCCTGCCGGTGGCAACCCTTACCCTGGTGAGCTTTTTTGCGGGTATCCCGCGCGACCTCGAGTCCGCCGCCATGGTAGATGGCAGTACCCGGTTAGGGGCTTTGTGGCACGTGGTGGTGCCACTGGCAGCGCCGGGGGTTTTTACGGCGGCCATCCTGGCCTTTGTCAATAGCTGGGACGAGTTCTTGTTGGCTTCCACCCTACTACCGGCCAAGGCTATGCGAACCCTGCCGGTGGGTATCCAGCTTTACCAGGGCGAATATGTGTTTCCATGGCCCTTAATCTCCGCGGCCCTGGTGGTGGCCCTGGTGCCGGTGGCGCTGGTGATTGCGGTCTTCCAGGAACGGGTGGTGGGCGGCCTGACCCAGGGCGGGGTGAAGGGCTAAGGGTCTGGGGTCGATAGTTATACCAAGAAGGTTGCTTCTACCTGATTTATGCTACGAATCGGTTTAGTTCCCATCGTGCGGCCCCTCTTTCGGGGGGCGCGGCTTGGCCTCGAGCATACCTCAAAAGAGGCCCTGGAAAAGCTTGGCCAGAAGTTAAGCTTTGAACTGGCCTATGTGTCTGAGCCCGTAGCCGATGCCCCCCAGGCCGAGGCTGCGGCCCGGGCCGCCCAGGCCGCCCGGCTCGACTTGCTGCTGGTGCAGCACGTGACCTTTGCCACCGGCGATGCTTTTTTGCCCCTGCTGGAGCTGCCCATCCCGGTGGGGCTCTGGGCCCTGCCCGAGGTGTGGGAGAGCGGCCCCTTGCCGCAGAACGCCATCTGCGGCCTCAACCTGGGGGTTTCACTGGCCCAGAAACCGACCAAATGGTTTTATGGATCCGCCGAGGATGCCTGGTTTCAGGCCCGCCTGAAGCTCACCCTGGATGCCCTGCGGGGGGCCCGGGTGCTGCGCGAGGGGCGGGTGCTCGCCCTGGGCGGCCATGCGCCGGGTTTTTTTGCCTTTGCCGCCATGCCACAGACCGGCCTGACGGTGGAGAAGGCTGAGCTGGGCGAGCTATGGGAAGCGCTGGCAGCGGTGCCGGAGGCCGAAGTCACCGATCGGGCTGCGGCTTTCGACGAGCTTTCGGAGTACCCGCTGGAGGCCCTGCGCGAGCTGTTTCGCCTCGAGCTGGCCTTAGAAAAACTGGCCCGGCCCTACGACGGGGTGGCCATCCGCGAATGGCCCGAAATTCCCGATAAAACCGGGGTGATGGCCTACGCAGCCATGGCCCGCCTGGCCGACCGGGGCTATACCCTGGCCCCCGAGGGCGATGTGCTGGGGCTGGCCAGCCTGCTGGCCTTAAAGGCCGTCTCGGGCCAGCCAGCCATCTTGCTGGACATCTCGCACTTCTCGCCTAAAGGCATACTGCTCTGGCACGGGGGCGAGGCCCCCCAGGCCTGGGCCGGGGGCCCTACCCGGCTGGTGCCGCACTTCAACCGCAATCTGCCCGCCGTGCGCGACATGCCCCTTCGGGCCGGGCCCGTCAGCGGTTTGCGGCTGCTGCCCGGGGGCAAAGCCGTGGTGCACGGAGGGGTGCTGAATGGCGAGAAGGGCTACGATGGCGACTCGGGCTACCTGACCCGCCCCACCTGGGCCACCGAACCCCTCACCCCCCGGCAGTTTTTGGCCAGCTGGTTCAACCACCGCATCCCCCACCACATGGCGGTGGGCATGGGCGCCCACGAGGAGGCCCTGCTGGAGATGTGCACCTGGCTGGGTCTCGAGGTGCTGCCCGCCCGTCCGGAGGAGCGCAGGCTGGTATGGTGAGGGTGCTGACCGTGGGATGGGCCAACCTGGACCAGCGTTTCTACATCGAAGAGTTTCCCCCCCGCGAAAGCCGGACTGGGGTGCGGGCCTACCGCGAGACCATTGGGGGCCCGGCTGCGGTAGCGGCGGTGGCGGTGGCAAGGCTGGGGGCCGAGGCCCATCTCTTGAGCCGCCGGGGCGACGATGCCGCCGGCGAGCGCCTGGAGGAGATGCTGCAGGCCGAGGGGGTCAGGGTGCACTTCCAACTGGGCGCGGCCACCCCGGTTTCGGCGGTGCTGGTGACGCCGGAGGGCGAACGCTATATTTTTCCGTACCGGCCTGCCCTGCCCGAAGAGCTGGTACTGAGTGAAGAACGCCTGCTCAAGGGGGTAGGGGCCGTGCTCCTGGATGGGCGCTGGGCCGCTGCCGGGTATGGGCTGGGCCAGGCCGCGCGGGAGCGCGGTATTCCGGTGGTGCTCGACCTCGACCGCGACCGCGACGACGACTGGATGCTGACCCAGGTCGCTACCCATGTGGTGGCCTCGGAGGAACTGGCCGCCAAACTGGGGGGGGTCGAGGCCCTGCTGGCCCGCTTGCAGGCCCTGGGGGTGTTTGCCGCCGTGACCCTGGGGGCCGAGGGGGTGGCCTATATGGGAGGGCAGGTAGCAGCCCACCGGGTACACGTCCAGGACACCACCGGGGCAGGCGATGTGTTCCACGGGGCCTTTGCGCTGGCCGTGGCCGAGGGCAAAGGGAATGTGGAGGCGCTAAAGTTCGCCAGCGCGGTAGCCGCCCTGCACTGCGCCAATGCCGCCCCCCCGCGCCGGGCCGAGGTGCAGGCTTTGCTGGCTTCTTCGGGCTAAAGCTTTGAGCATAACTTTTGCGACCAGAAAAACCATAGGAGGACCATGAAAACCACCCCGGCAAAAGCCCGCGCGTATGCCCGCATTGGCGATGGGGCCCTACGCTTTGGCACCCTGGCCATCGACCAGCGACCCCCCCTGATGCACCTGGTGGCGAAAGCCCTGGGCCGAGACCCCGAACAGGTAGGGCCCGAAGTGACGGAGCTGAAGGGCCTCCTGGCCGAGATCCTGGGCCGGGCCGTGACCGGCATCCTGATAGACCCGCACTATGCCTTTCCGGCGGCCATGCCCACCCTGCCGCGCGAGACCGGCCTGATGCTGACCCTCGAGCACCACCGCTTCGAGACCGTAGAAGGGGGCTGGCGCAAGAGCGCAGTGATTCCGGGCTGGAGTGTGGAACAGGCGGTACGCATGGGGGCCGATGGCCTGAAGCTGCTGGCCTGGCACCGACCCGACGCCCCCACCGAGGTGGTCGAGCACCAGCTCGAGTTCGTGCGAAGGGTGGGCGAAGAGTGCAAGAAGGCCGACCGCCTGTTCATCTTCGAGGTGCTGCCCTACCCCCTCCCCGGCGAGGACGAGGCCGCCTACAACGCCAAGCTGCGCGACCTCTCGCTCGAGATTGCCGCCGCCTTCGCCGACCCCGGCCTTAACGTGGATCTCTACAAGCTGGCTTTCCCCGGGGCAGCCAGCCTGGTGCGGGAGTTTGGCGGCAGCGGCTATTCGCTCGAAGACCTGGAAGCCGACATGCGCGAGTACAGCAAGCTGCCCGCCCCCTGGCTTTTGCTTTCGGGGGGCCTGGGGGCCGATCAGTTCGTGCAGATGCTGGAGGCTGCCCTAAACGCCGGCGCCAGGGGCTACCTGGCGGGCCGGGCGGTGTGGCAGCACCCTTTGCGCTTTTACCCCGACAAAACCAGAGTGCGCGAAGCTTTGCGCGAGGAGGGCCTCGAGACCCTGGCACGCCTGAACGAACTGCTGCTTGGCATCCCACCCCAACATCTCGAGGCAGACTGGCAGCTTGCAGGTGTAGCGGGCTAGCTACTCCCGCATCAGCCGGTAGTGGATACCCCTGGCATTCTCCTGAATCAGGTGTAGTACCGGCCCGGCAGCGGTGCTGGAGGTCTGGGATACAAGAGGGTGTGGTTTATATTTCCTCGCCGCAATAGCGAAGATGCCTTATGGTGCTGGAAATGGGGTCTTCAGCACATCAATGTATCGGATTGCTCTCGAGGCCCCTGGCAAGCGCAAGCACAGACTCATGAAGCTTGAAGATCTTACCCCCGGCACGAGCGTACGCGGCATCCTTCCCCATTCGGCTGTCACCGTCGTCAATGTGCAGTGGCACGGCTACGAGGCCCTGACGCTGGTCTATCGCGATGCGGGTGGCAAGGTGGCCGACGAGCTCCTTTACCGCCACGATGAGGCGCGGCTCGAGGTCGTCGAGCAGGGTCGCCCCTGGAGCTTCGATGGCGATGGGGCTTCCTTCCGCCTGGCCGCTGAGGCCCACCGCATCCGCCTGGCCCACCTCTTCGATCCGCTTCTGGCCGTGCATACCTCGCTGGTGGAGCCGCTGCCCCACCAGATCACTGCGGTCTATGAGGCCATGCTGCCGCGCCAGCCGCTGCGCTTTTTGCTGGCCGACGACCCCGGCGCGGGCAAAACCATCATGGCGGGCCTGCTCATCAAGGAGCTGATGGCCCGCGGCGACCTCCAGCGCTGCCTGATCATCTGCCCCGGCAGCCTGGTGGAGCAGTGGCAGGACGAACTCGCACGCCGCTTCCACCTGGCCTTCGAGATCCTCACCAACGACAAGCTCGAGGCCGCCCGCACCGGCAACTGGTTTCTGGAGAACGACCTTGCGATTGCCCGGCTCGACAAACTGGCCCGCAACGAGGACGTGCAGCAAAAGCTGGCCGCACCGGACAACCGCTACGACCTGGTGGTGATCGACGAGGCCCACAAGCTCTCGGCCAGTTTCTTCGGGGGCGAAGTCAAGTACACCAAGCGCTACCGGCTCGGCCAGCTCGTCTCGGGTCTGACGCGGCATTTCCTTTTGATGACGGCCACGCCGCACAACGGCAGGGAAGAAGATTTCCAGCTCTTCCTTGCGCTCCTGGACGGCGACCGCTTCGAGGGCCGCTTTCGCGACGGCGTGCACCAGGTGGACACCAGCGACCTCATGCGGCGTATGGTGAAGGAGAAACTACTCAAGTTCGACGGCACGCCCCTCTTCCCCGAGCGCATCGCCTATACTGTCCCCTACAAGCTTTCCGATGCCGAAGCGCGCTTGTACCGGGGGGTGACCGAGTACGTGCGCGAGGAGTGGGGCCGCGCCGAGGCGCTCCAGGACGACCGGCGGGCGGGCACGGTGGGCTTTGCCCTCACCATCCTACAGCGTCGCCTGGCCTCCTCGCCGGAGGCCATCTACCAGTCGCTGCGCCGCCGCCGCGAGCGGCTGGAAAAGCGCCTGCGCGAACTGGAACTGCTGCAGCGCGAGGTCGTGGCCAGCGGCCCGCTGCTCGAGGCCGACGACCTCGAAGACCTCGAGGAGGCCCCCGAGAACGAGATCGAGGCTACTGAAGAAGCCATACTGGATCAGGCCACCGCCGCCAGCACCATCGCCGAACTGCGGCTGGAGATCGCGACGCTAAAGCGCCTGGAAACGCTCGCCGCCGAGGTGCGCAGGAGCGGCCAGGACACCAAGTGGCGCGAGCTATCGCAGTTGTTGGGCGAGATCTTCAAGCCCACGCTGCTTGCGCACGGCGCGGATCCCATCCCGAAGCCGGCGCCCTCGCCGCGCCAGAAGTTGGTGATCTTCACCGAGCACCGCGACACGCTCACCTACCTCGAGCGGCGCATCGGCGATTTGCTGGGCCGCCCCGAGGCCGTGGCGGTCATCCACGGCGGCATGGGCCGCGAGGAGCGGCGGCAGGCCCAGGAACGCTTTTTGCACGACCCCGAGGTGCGCGTGCTCCTGGCCACCGACGCTGCGGGCGAGGGCATCAACTTGCAGCGGGCCCACCTGATGGTCAACTACGACCTGCCCTGGAACCCCAACCGCCTCGAGCAGCGCTTTGGCCGCATCCACCGCATCGGCCAGACCGAGGTCTGCCACCTGTGGAACCTGGTGGCCGAGGAGACGCGCGAGGGCGACGTCTACCGGCGGCTCTTGGAGAAGCTCGAGGAAGCGCGGCAGGCCCTGGGCGGCCAGGTCTTTGATGTGCTGGGCAAGCTGCTGTTTGAAGGCAAGCCGCTGCGCGAGCTGATGATCGGGGCCATCCGCTACGGCGACCGGCCCGAGGTGCGCGCGCGCCTGACCCAGGCCATCGAGCACGCGGTAGACCGCGCGCACTTGCAGAACCTGCTCGAGGAGCGGGCCCTCGCCCACGACGCCATGGACGCCAGCCGCGTGGCGCGCGTGCGCGAGGCGATGGAGCGGGCCGAGGCGCGCCGGTTGCAACCGCATTACGTCGAATCGTTCTTCCTCGAGGCCTTCAGGCGCCTGGGCGGAAGCGTGCGCGAGCGCGAGCCGCGCCGCTACGAGATCCGCCACGTGCCCGCACCGGTGCGCAACCGCAACCGCCAGATTGGCGCGGGCGACCCCGTGCTCGAGCGCTACGAGCGCATCGTTTTCGAGAAGCCGCTGATGACGCCCCCCGGCCAGCCGCTCGCCGCCTTTGTCTGTCCCGGCCACCCGCTGCTCGAGGCCGTGCTCGACCTTACCCTTGAGCGCCACCGCGACCTCCTGAAGCGCGGTACCGTGCTGGTAGACGAGCATGACCCCGGAACGTCGCCACGGGTGTTGTTCTTCCTCGAGCACGCCATCCAGGACGCCAGCCTGCTCCCTTCCGGTGAGCGGCGCACCATCTCGCGCCGGATGCTTTACATTGAGCAAGACGCCAGCGGCCAGGCCCGGCACCTGTACTACGCGCCCTACCTCGACTACCGCCCGCTGCAGGGTGATGAGCCGGCGGTACCGGCGATCCTCGAGCGGCCCGAGTGTGGCTGGATCACGCATGGGCTGGAAGAGCGCGCCCAGGCCCACGCCATCGCCACCGTGGTCCCCGAGCACATCACCGAGGTGCGCGAGCGCCGCCTGACCCAGATCGAGAAAACCCGCGCCGCGGTGAAAGACCGCCTCACCAAGGAAATCGCCCACTGGGATCACCGCGCCGAAGAACTCAAGCTGCAAGAGCAGGCCGGCAAAGCCGGCGCGCGGCTCAACTCGCAGGAAGCCCGCCGCCGGGCCGACGAACTCCAGGCCCGCCTCGAGCGCCGCCTGGCCGAACTCGAGCGCGAGGCCCAGATCTCGGCCCTGCCGCCGGTGGTGTTGGGCGGGGCAGTGGTGGTGCCCGCCGGGCTCCTGGCCCGGATGATGGGCCAAGCAGCACCCATCCCGACCCCTCCGGTGGACACCCAGGCCGCTGCCGCCCGCGCCCGCGCCATCGTGATGGAGACCGAGCGGCGGCTGGGCTTCGAGCCGGTGGACCGCGAGTTTGAGCGACTGGGCTACGACATCGAAAGCCGAGACCCCCGCACCGGTCGGCTGCGCTTTCTGGAGGTCAAGGGCCGCGTGGCCGGTGCCGACACCCTCACCGTGACCAAAAACGAAATCCTGACCTCGCTTAACAAGCCCGACGACTTCATTTTGGCGCTGGTGGAGTTCCAGGAGGGCGGCGGGCACCGCGTGCGCTACCTGCGTCGGCCCTTCAAGCGCGAGCCGGATTTCGAGGTGACCAGCGTGAACTACGACTTTAGCGCCCTGCTGGCCAGAGCGGAGGAGCCAAACTGAAGGTTGATTGTAATACTACAAAAGTATGATTATCATACTGCTGTGGAATCCGATAGCAGCTCGTTGCTCCCCCGGGCCGTCTCCCGCACGCTGGACAGGGCCCTCGGCGTAATGCCGGTGGTGGTTCTGCTCGGGGCTCGCCAAACGGGCAAGACCACGCTGGTGCGGGCCCATCCCGCGCTGGCGGGCTGGCCGTACCTCACCCTCGACGACCTCGCGGTGCGGTTGCAGGCCGGGGCCGACCCGGAAGCGCTGGTGGCCCGAGCCCCTGCGCTGGTGCTCGACGAGGTGCAACGGGCCAAAGATTTGCTCATCGCCATCAAGCGGGCCGTGGATCGTGACCGACCGCGGCGCCCGGGCCGCTTCGTGCTGACCGGATCGGCAAACCTACTCATGCTCAAGCGCATTGGCGAGTCGCTGGCGGGCCGTGCCGTCTACGTGACGCTCTGGCCGCTCACCCAGGGCGAGCTGGCGGGCCAGGGCCGCACCGGCCTTTGGGGTGCGCTGCTCGCCGCTCGAGCGGTGCAGTGGCCGGAGGTGCTGACCCAAAACCCCCGCGCTCCCGCCGACTGGCGCGAGGCGGTGCGGCGCGGCGGTATGCCGGTGCCAGCCCACGAACTCTCCACGCCCGAGCAGCGCGCGCTCTGGTTCTCGGGCTATTTGCAGACCTACCTCGAGCGCGACCTGCCGGAGTTGCGGGCCGTGGAAAACCTGGGGGATTTCCGCCGACTGGCTCAGGCGGCTTGTTTGCGGATTGGCTCCTTGCTCAACCAGGCCGAGCTGGGGCGTGATGTGGGGCTGGCGCAGCCCCAGGTGCACCGCTTCTTGAACGTGCTGGAGGCGAGCTTTCTGGCCCTGCGGCTGCCAGCCTATGCGGTTAATCGCACCAAGCGGCTCATCAAAGCCCCCAAGCTCTACTGGGGCGATACCGCTTTTGCCCTGTACCTGAGCGGCGAGGCCGAGCCCCGCGGCGCCCACCTGGAGAACCTGGTGCTCCTGGATCTGCTGGCCTGGCGGGAACTGCAGACACCCCGGCCCGAAATCCTCTACTGGCGCACGGCCAGCGGCGCGGAAGTAGACTTGGTCATCGAGACGCCCGGGCGGCTCCTACCCATCGAGGTCAAAACCGCTACCCGGGCGGTACCGGCGGATGCCAGGGGCCTGGAAAGTTTCCTGGACGAGTATAAAGATAAGTGTGACGGCGGGCTTCTGCTGTATGGCGGCGATGAAGTCTTTCCGCTGACCCAGCGGGTGATTGCTGCACCATGGTGGAGAGTGTTATGAGAAAGAAACTGATCGAAGTGGCTCTGCCCCTCGAGGCCATCAACGCCGCGAGCGCCCGTGAGAAGTCCATCCGCCACGGCCACCCCAGCACCCTGCACCTGTGGTGGGCGCGCCGGCCCCTAGCTGCCGCCCGCGCGGTGATCTTCGCCCAGATGGTGGACGACCCCGCCAGCGTGCCGGAGGAATTTCCCACGCCAGAGGCCCAGGAAGCCGAACGCCAGCACCTCTTCAGGATCATCGAAGACCTCGTGCAGTGGGAGAACACCACCAACGAAGCTGTGTTGCAGGCCGCCCGCGAGGAGGTCTGGAAGAGCTGGCGGCGCGCCTGCCGCGACCACGCCAGCCACCCCCGCGCCGCCGAACTCTTCAACCCGGACAAGCTCCCCGCCTTTCACGACCCCTTCGCCGGTGGCGGGGCGCTTCCGCTGGAAGCCCAGCGGCTGGGCTTGGAAGCCTACGCCAGCGACCTCAACCCGGTGGCGGTGCTGATCAACAAGGCCATGATCGAGATTCCGCCCCGCTTCGCCGGCCAGCCGCCCGTAAACCCCCAGGCGCGCAAAGACAAGAACCTCTTCGCACGGGAGTGGAAAGGCGCGCAGGGCCTGGCCGAGGACGTGCGCTACTACGGCCAGTGGATGCGCGACGAGGCCGAGCGTCGCATCGGCCACCTGTACCCCAAGATTGAAGTGACGCCCGAGATGGCCGCCGACCGTCCGGACCTCAAACCCCTGGTCGGCCAGAAGCTCACCGTGATCGCCTGGCTGTGGGCGCGCACCGTCAAGAGCCCCAACCCGGCCTTCGCCCACGTGGAGGTGCCGCTCGCCTCCACCTTCGTGCTCTCGAGCAAACCGGGCAAGGAGGCGTATGTCGAGCCGGTGATCACCTACAACGCTGCCCCCACCCAACCCTCTCCTGCTGGGGGAGAGACGCCCCCACCCCAGCCCTCCCCCAACGGGGGATGGACGCCCCCACCCCAGCCCTCCCCCAACGGGGGATGGACGCCCCCACCCCAACCCTCCCCCAACGGGGGATGGACGCCCCCACCCCAACCCTCCCCCGCTGGGGGAGGGAGCCATTCTCCTCCCCCCGGAGGGGGGAGGTTGGGAGGGGGGCTAATACCCAGCGGGGAGAGGCCGGGAGGGGGGCCACTACCCCGAGGGGGGCCAGGGTGGGAGTATTACTGTTTCACCGTCAAGGTCGGCAAGCCCAAGGATCCGGAGGCGGCGAAGAACGGAACGAAGCTGTCACGCGGGGCAAACTTCCGCTGCCTAATGTCGGGCACGCCGATCGCGGGCGACTATATCAAGGCTGAAGGCCGCGCCGGGCGCATGGGCGCACGGCTCATGGCAATCGTTGCCGAGGGGCCGCGCGGACGGGTGTACTTGCCGCCCACGCCAGAGCACGAAGCGATGGCGCGGGAGGCGAAACCAGCGTGGAAGCCAGAGGTTGTGCTGCCCAACGACCCTCGCAACTTCTGGACGGTGGACTACGGCCTCACTACCTACGGCGACCTCTTCACCCCCCGCCAGCTCGTCGCGCTCACCACCTTCTCCGACCTGGTGGGCGAGGCGATGGAGCGTGTGAAGCAGGACTACCTGAGGGCGATGGGTGAGGGGGCCACCACGCCAGCCCTCTCCCGCTGGGGGAGAGACGCCCCCACCCCATCCCTCCCCCGCTGGGGGAGGGAGCAATTCTCCTCCCCCCGGAGGGGGGCGGCTGACATGGGGGCCACCGAGGCACAACCCTGGCAGCCCACCCCGGTTCCCCCTGCCCTGTTGCAGGCTGCGCGCGACCTGCGCAAAACCATGACCGATGCGGAGCAGTTGCTATGGCAGTGCTTGCGCGCGAAGCAATTGGACGGTTTCAAATTCCGCAGGCAGCATCCCATTGACCGCTTCGTTCTGGATTTCTACTGTCCTGCGGCAAGGCTGGCGGTCGAGCTGGACGGCAGCCAGCACAACACCGAACAAGGCCGGGCAGCCGATGCGGAGCGCACTGCCTGGTTGAACGCGCGGGGTATTCGCGTGCTGCGTTTCTGGAACAGTGAGGTGTTTGGCAACCTCGAGGGCGTCCTGACAGCCATTTGGGAAGCCTTGCACGCCCACGACAGCGTTGGCCCCCACCCTGCCCCGGATGTTGACCCCCACCCCAGCCCTCCCTCAGAAGGGGATGATAGCCCCCATCCCAACCCTCCCCCAACGGGGGATTTACGCCCCCACCCCAGCCCTCCCCCGCTGGTGGAGGGAGCAATTCTCCTCCCCCCGGAGGGGGGAGGTAGGGAGGGGGGCCACTACCCGGAGGGGGGCCACACCACCCCCCTGCGCAACGGCGGCACCGGCGCCCAGGCCTACGCCGAGGCGGTGGGGGTGTATTTGGCGTTTGCGGTGGATAAGTGTGCCGATTACTGGTCCAGCATCTGTAGCTGGCACAGCTCGGGCGAAAAGATGCGCAATACCTTCGGACGCCAGGCGATTCCGATGATGTGGGATTTTGCCGAGGCGAACCCGTTTTGTGATTCGTCAGGCAACTGGATGGCGATGGTGGACTGGACTTGGAAGGCTCTAGAGGCAGCACCGGCACGTGCAGGCGGAGCCGCAGCCCAGGATGGTGCGCAGGCACAATCCATCAGCACGGGCAAACTCATCTCCACCGACCCGCCCTACTACGACAACATCGGCTACGCCGACCTGTCGGACTTCTTCTACGTCTGGCTGCGCCGCTCGCTCAGGCCCGTCTTTCCCGACCTGTTCGCCACGCTCGCCGTGCCAAAAGCAGAGGAACTCGTCGCCACGCCCTACCGCCACGGCAGCAAGGAGAAGGCCGAGGCGTTCTTCCTCGACGGCATGACCCAGGCCATGCACCGCCTGGCCGAGCAGGCCCACCCGGCCTTCCCGGTCACCATCTACTACGCCTTCAAGCAGTCCGAAACCGACTCCCCTCTCCCAGCGGGAGAGGGGCAGGAGGTGAGGGTCTCTACCGGCTGGGAGACCTTCCTCGATGCGGTGATCCGCGCCGGCTTCGCCATCAGCGGCACCTGGCCCATGCGCACGGAGCTTAGCAACCGCATGGTGGGCATGGGTACCAACGCCCTGGCCTCGAGCATCGTCCTGGTCTGCCGCCCCCGTATACCCTCCCCCAACGGGGGAGGGCCAGGGTGGGGGTATAAATCCCCCAACGGGGGAGGGCCAGGGTGGGGGTATACATCCCCCAGCGGGGGAGGGCCAGGGAGAGAGACCGCCACTCGCCGGGAGTTCGTGCAGGCCCTCAAGGCCGAGCTGCCCGCGGCGCTCACCGAGCTACAGAAGGCCAACATCGCCCCGGTGGACCTGGCGCAGGCGGCCATCGGGCCGGGCATGGCGGTCTACACCCGCTACGCCCGGGTGCTCGACGCCGAGGGGCGGCCCGTCTCGGTGCGTGAGGCGCTGGCGCTCATCAACGCCACGCTCGACGAGGCCCTGGCTGAGCAGGAGGGCGACTTCGACGCCGACACGCGCTGGGCCATCGCCTGGTTCGAGCAGCATGGCTTTGCCGAGGGCGAGTTTGGCGTGGCCGAGACGCTCTCCAAGGCCAAAAACACCAGCGTGGCGGGACTGGCCGAGGCGGGTATCCTCGAGTCCAAACGCGGCAAGGTGCGGCTGCTGAAGCCCGAGGAACTACCCGCCGACTGGGACCCGGCGCGCGATGCGCGCCTCACCCACTGGGAAACCGTCCACCAGTTGATCCGGGTGCTGGAATCGGGCGGCGAGTCCGCCGCGGCGGAGCTGGTGGCCAAGCTGGGCTCGAAGGCCGAAACCGCGCGCGAGCTGGCCTACCGGCTCTACACCATCTGCGAGCGAAAGAAGCGGGCTGCCGAGGCCCTGGCCTACAACGGTTTGGTGCAAAGCTGGCCGGAGATCGTGCGGCTGGCACGGGAGGGCGGCGCGGCGCGCCCGGCCCAGGAGACGCTTTTTGAGGATGCGGAGGCTTGAGACATGGCCATCACCCATCAGGAACGTAAAGAAGGGAACCCTTGATGAAGCGCCTTCCAATCGCCGACGACGAACTGCGCCGTTTCTGTGAGCGGCATCGGATCCGCAAGCTGTTGCTCTTCGGCTCAACGCTCAAGGGCGCAGCGCGCCCGGACAGTGACATTGACCTTTTGGTGGAGTTTGAACCCGGCCATAAGCCCGGGCTCATCAGGCTCGCCGCGATGGAGGCGGAGCTTTCAGCGCTGTTGGGTGGGCGTGCCGTCGATCTTCGCACGGCCGAGGATCTCTCGCGTCACTTCCGGCAGGAGGTGCTTCGCGAGGCGGAGGTGCAGTATGCGTCCGGATGACCGTGTCCGTCTCCAGCACATGGTCGAGGCCGCCGAAAGCATCGCGACATTCGTCGCAGGCCGGACTCGAGGCGATCTCGACACCGACCGCATGCTGCTCTTTGCGGTGGTGCGTGCGATCGAGATCATTGGCGAGGCTGCGAGCCAGATTTCGGACGAGACGAGGTCACGCGCTGAGGACGTTCCCTGGCGGGCCATGGTCGGAATGCGCAATCGCATTGTTCACGCCTACTTTGACATCGACGCGGACATCGTGTGGAAAACGGCCGTTGAGGAGGTGCCCGGCTTGCTGCCGCGGCTCCGCGAGCTGCTCGAGCAGGCGAAAAAAGGAGGGACGTCGTGACCGAGGGTGAGCCACGATCTCGCATCGGGCGGCGAGGCTGGCACGGGAGGGCGGCGCGGCGCGCCCGGCCCAGGAGACGCTTTTTGAGGATGCGGAGGCTTGAGACATGGCCATAACCAATCATGAGCGGGTGGGCAAAGGGCTGGAACTCCTGCGCGCGGGGCTGGCCCCCTACGTCGAGCGCGAAGTACAAGAGGCCGTGCGGGCAGGAGCGGTGAACATGGAGACGGTGCGCCGCTATGCCGAGGACCCGCTGCTCAAGAACAAGCCCATCGCCGAGTGGGACGCGGCGGGTCTGCTCAAGCTGATGTGGGAGACCTGGAACGAGGTGTTCCGCAAGACGCTGGGTTTCGCCGAGCGTTCGCTGGTGAGCGAGCTGCGCGAGTGGCGCAACCAGTGGGCGCACCAGGCGCCTTTCTCGAGCGACAATGCCGACCGTGCGCTCGATTCGATGGAGCGGTTGCTCGCTGCCGTCTCGGCTCCGCAGGCCGACGAGGTGAACCGGATCAAGATGGAGCTTCGTCGCCTGGTCTTCGACGAGCAGGTGCGCAACGAGAAACGCAAGGCCGGGGGCTCGCTGATCGAGGCCGCAGCCAGCGGCGCGCTCAAGCCCTGGCGCGAGGTGGTAAACCCCCACCCCGACGTGGCCAGCGGTCGCTACCAGCAGGCCGAGTTCGCCGCCGATTTGTGGCAGGTGCACCTGGGCCAGGGCAGCGACGAATACCAAAACCCCGCCGAGTTCTTCCGCCGCACCTTCCTCACCGAGAGCTTAAAGCGGCTTCTGGTGGGCGCGGTGCAGCGTTTGTCGGGCACCGGCGGCGACCCGGTGGTCCAGCTTCAGACCAATTTCGGCGGCGGCAAGACCCACTCCATGCTGGCGCTGTACCACCTGTTTAGCGGTGCCGCGCCAGGCGACCTCGCCGGCATCGACGCGGTGATGGCCGAAGCGGGTGTGAAGGCGCTGCCCAGGGCGCGGCGGGTGGTGCTGGTGGGCAATAAAATCTCGCCCGGCAACCCCATGCGCAAGCCCGACGGCACGCTGGTGCGCACGCTGTGGGGCGAGCTGGCCTGGCAACTGGGCGGGCGGGAGGCCTACGAGCGCATCCGCGCCGACGATGAGCGGGCTACCAGCCCTGGCGATGCGCTGCGTGAGCTGTTTATCGAGTATGGCCCCTGCCTCATTCTGATCGACGAGTGGGTGGCCTACGCCCGCCAACTGCACGACGCCGCCGACCTGCCGGGCGGTAGCTTCGAGACCCAGTTCAGCTTTGCCCAGGCCCTCACCGAGTCGGCCAAGCTGGCCGGTACCTGCCTACTGGTGATCTCGCTGCCGGCTTCCGATACCCAGGCCGACGACGTGGAGGTGGGCGGCCTGCGCGGGCGCGAGGCGCTCGACCGGCTGCGCAACGTGGTGGGGCGCGTGGAGTCGTCCTGGCGTCCGGCCAGCGCCGAGGAGGGCTTCGAGATCGTGCGCCGACGGCTGTTCGAGCCGCTCGCCGGGCCGGAAGCGTACAAGCAGCGCGACGTGACGGCCCGCGCCTTTGCCGAGCTGTACCGCACCCAGGCCGCCGAGTTTCCCCCCGAGTGCAAAACCACCGACTACGAACGCCGCATCCAGGCGGCCTACCCCATCCACCCCGAGGTCTTCGACCGGCTGTACGAGGACTGGTCCACGCTGGTCAAGTTCCAGCGCACCCGCGGGGTGCTGCGCTTGATGGCCGCGGTGATCCACAGCCTGTGGGAAAAGGGCGACAAAAGCCCGCTGATCCTGCCCTCCACCATTCCCGTGGACGACCCGCGCGTGCAGTTCGAGCTCACGCGCTATCTGTCGGACAACTGGACCCCCATCATCGAGAAGGACGTGGATGGGCCCAGCTCCCTGCCGCTGAAGATCGATGGCGAGGTGCCCAACCTGGGCAGGCTTTCCGCTACGCGCCGCGTGGCCCGCACGGTCTACCTGGGGTCGGCGCCCACGGCGGGGGCGGCGCATCGGGGCCTCGAGGACCGCCGGGTGAAGCTCGGCTGTGTCCTGCCGGGCGAGTCGCCGGCGGTGTTTGGCGATGCCCTGCGCCGGCTGGCGGCGGCAGCCACCTACCTCTACCAAGACGGCCCGCGCTTCTGGTACGCCACGCAGCCCACCGTGACCAAGCTGGCCGAGGATCGGGCCGAGCAGCTCAAGCGCGACCCCGACAAAGTCGCTGCCGAGCTGGAAAAGCGCATCCGGGATGCCGTGCGGCAGATGGGCGAGTTTGCCCGCGTGCATCCCCTGCCGCGCTCGATCGCCGACGTGCCGGACGACCTCGAGGCGCGCCTGGTGGTGCTGCCGCCGGAACACCCCTACAGCAAGGAATCCGATAACGCCGCCGTGAGCGCAGCTCGGGCGATTCTCGAGTCCCGCGGCAACGCGCCGCGGATCTACCAAAACACGCTGGTTTTCCTGGCCGCCGACAAGGTTCGGCTACAAGACCTGGACGAGGCGGTGCGCGGGTTCCTGGCGTGGCAATCGATCCTGGCCGAGAAAGAAGCCCTCGACCTCAGCCCCTTTCAGGTTCGGCAGGCCGAAGCCCAGCAGAATGCCGCCGACGCCGCCGTGAAGGCACGCTTGCCCGAGGCGTACCAGTGGCTTTTGGTGCCGGAACAGAAGTCGCCGCAAGGACCCATCGAATGGCAAGCGCTACGGCTCACCGGCGCCGACCCCCTCGCCATTCGGGCGAGCAAAAAGCTCAAAAGCGATGAGCTGCTCCTCGGCAAACTCGGGGCGACCGTTTTGCGCAAGCACCTGGACGAAGTACCGCTGTGGCGGGGTGAGCACGTACCGGTGCGCCAGCTCGTCGAGGACTTCGCACGCTACCTCTACCTGCCCCGGCTCGCCGGGCCGGAGGTGCTGGTACGGGCCCTGCGCGAGGGCGTGGCGCTACTCACCTGGGAGTCCGAGACCTTCGCCTATGCCGAGAGCTACGACGAAGCGGGCAGGAGGTATCGCGGCTTGCAGTGCGGACAGTCGGTCTCGCTGAGCGCCGAAGACCCCGGACTCGTCGTCAAACCCGAGGTGGCCCGGCGGCAGCTTGAAATCAAAACCACCGAACGTGAAGCAGAAAAGGGCGATACCGTCCAGGGTGATATCTCCAGGGAAGACAGGAACGGGGTAAAGAGCGGCGGGGAGCCCGAAGTTCGCCCACCGCGCTTGCCCCGCCGCTACCACGGCACCGTGCGGCTCCATCCTCTTCGCGTCGGGGCAGAGGCGGGGCGCATCGCCGAAGAAGTGATCGCGCACCTGGCTGGGCAACCCGGCGCCGAGGTGGTGGTCACGCTGGAAATCCAGGTGCGCCTGCCAAGCGGGGCCAGCGAGCACACGGTTCGGACGGTTACGGAGAACAGCCGAACCCTCAAGTTCGAGAACTACGGCTTCGAGACAGACTGATAAAACTTGTCGAATTCATTCCATTTTTGCCCCAGCGCATAGCCCCATTTCTTCCCCAGGGCTGGTGCATAAAGTAAAGCCACGCCTTCCTCCCCCAACGGGGGAGGCTAGGTGGGGGCATAACACCCAGCCATCTCGCCTTGCTACGAGCAATTTTGCAACCCCAGGCGTCTGAAGCGCCCCTGGCTGAGGTTTGCGAGGGTTCATGCACCGACCCTGTTTTCCTCCCCCAGCGGGTATTAGACTCTGCTAAACTCTGATATGGCAAATAGACCCTTCCAGACTTGTGACGAGTGCGGGAGCTTGTTCTTTTTGCACACGTCGCGCATGGAATCACTATGCCCAGAGTGTGCGCATCTGCTCTACGGCTACGAGCCGTGTGTGCATACCTTTGTGAACGGGCGTTGTGCAAAGTGCCATTGGGACGGCTCTGTTTCCGACTATGGTCGGAAGCTGAAACAAGAGCGGGGGGACGGCGGTTTGGGTATCTGAGCTGAGCGCTGAGCTTGGGCGCTAGGCCAGGTGGCCCAGCCCGTTGGCCTCGAGCAGCTCCTTCACCATGACCTTCTCCCCCCGCTTCACCGACTCTTCGGCCGCCACCCCCACCACCACGCTCCAGAAGCCCTCTTCGGCGGTGGCAGCAGTAGAAGGCTGGCCGTCCATGGCCTCGATCCAGCGCAGGTGCTCGTAGTAGGTGGCCCCGCTGTGGCCGGTTTCCTCGATGAGGGCTGGGTAGCTGGGGGTCATGGTGCGGGAGGTGCGGTCGGGGAGGGCAATCACCTCGAGGTAGTTCTCCCACTTGGAGTAGGCCTGGCCGTTCACCCCCTCGCTGGCCTTGAGGCGGCCCTCGTCGCCACAGATGACGATCTCCTCGTAGACCATGGGCGCGAACATGCACAGGTTGAAGTTGGCCCGCACCCCGTTCTCGTACTCCACGATCACGAAGGCGTTGTCCAGGATGTCCGAGCGAAGGCCGCCGTACTCGAAGTCGCGGAAGTTCACCGCCTGGCTGCCCGAGGCATACACGCTCGCCGGCCTCGACTCGGCAAACAGGTTAAACAAATCGAAGTAGTGGCAGCACTTCTCCACCAGGGTGCCGCCGGAGTACTTGGAGAACTTGTTCCACTGCTTGACCTTGTCCAAGAAGGGCTCGCGGTGCTCCAGGATGGTCAGGGTCTTGATCTCGCCCAGGCTTTTGCGCACTTTGGCCTCGTGGATGGCCTCGACGTAGATGGGCTTGTAGCGGTACTGGAGGCCAATCTGCAGCACCTTGGGGTAGTGCTCTGCTATCTGCCAGATCGCGTAGGCATCCTTCAGGTTGGTGGCCATGGGCTTTTCCAGCAGGATATGCTTGCCCGACTGCACGGCCACCTTGAGCACCTCGAGGTGGGTGTGGTTGGGGGTGCAGATAATCAGGCCGTCCACTGCGGGGTCGGAACAGGCGGCCTCGAGGCTCTCGTAGACCACCAGGGGCTCTTGGGAAAACTGGGCCTTGATGCGCCTGGCGGCCTCTACGCTGCTTGGGTTGGGGTCGTAGACCCCGTGGATGGTACAACGGCCCTCGAGCAGCGTTACCTTGATATGCTCCTGCCCGTTAACTCCCACCCCAATCACATTAAAGCGGTACTTGAGGGGGCCGGGGTTCATCAGGAAGCGGTCTTCCAGGGGTACGTAGGCAAATTTCGGGGTGAGGGCGTGGAGCCGGTTGGCGAACTCCTTGTTGCGTTTCATGCTTTTTAGATTATAAATCTAAAATCTGTTTTGCGATAGAGTGGGATACAATCGGAGCACAGGAGGTTTTATGCCTTACATCCTCTCGCTAGACCAGGGAACCACCAGCAGCCGGGCCATTGTGTTCGACCTGGAGGGTCAGCCCAGAGCCATAGCCCAGCAGGAATTCATGCAGCACTTCCCCCAGCCGGGCTGGGTCGAGCACGACCCCCTGGAAATCTGGCAGACGCAGCTTCAGGTCGCCCGCGAGGCCATCCAGCGGGCCGCCATTCTGCCCAGCGAGATCGCTGCCATCGGGATCACCAACCAGCGCGAGACCACCGTGCTGTGGGAGCGGGCCACCGGCCGGCCGGTGCACCGGGCCATCGTCTGGCAGGACCGCCGCACTGCGCCTATCTGCGACGAACTGCGCAAAGGGGGCTACGAGGGGGTGTTCCGCCAGAAGACCGGGCTGGTGCTGGATGCCTATTTTTCCGGCACCAAGGTCAAGTGGCTTTTGGAAAACGTGCCGGGGCTCAGGGAGCGGGCCGGAAAGGGCGAGCTGTGCTTTGGCACCATCGATAGCTGGCTAATCTATAACCTGACCGGGGGCCAGGTACACGCCACCGACGTGTCCAACGCCTCGCGCACCCTGCTTTTTAACCTGCACACCCTGCGCTGGGACGAGCACCTGCTGGGCATCCTGGGCATTCCCAAGGCGCTTTTGCCGGAGGTGCGGCCCTCGTCGGGGCTCTTCGGTGAAACCGTGCCGGAGCTGTTTGGTACGGCCATCCCCATTGCGGGGGTAGCGGGCGACCAGCAGGCGGCGCTTTTTGGGCAGGCCTGCTTTACCCCCGGCATGGCCAAAAACACCTACGGCACAGGCTGCTTCATGCTCATGAACACCGGCCAGTCACAGGTGGAGTCGAAGCGGGGCCTCCTGACCACGGTGGCCTGGCAACTGGAAGGAGAGCCGCCCGAGTACGCCCTGGAGGGCTCGGTGTTCATGGCCGGGGCGGTGGTGCAGTGGCTGCGGGATGGGCTGGGCATTCTCCAGACCTCGAGCGACGTAGAGCCCCTGGCCCGCCAGGTCGAAAGCACCGATGGGGTGTATCTGGTACCGGCCTTTGTGGGCCTGGGGGCGCCTTACTGGGATGCGTATGCCCGTGGAACCCTCATCGGCCTGACCCGCGGGACGACCCGAGCCCACCTTGCCCGGGCGGCCCTCGAGGCCATTGCCTACCAGAGCCGGGATGTGCTGGAAGCCATGGAGGCCGACTCGGGGTTGCAACTTTCCGAACTGCGGGTGGATGGTGGGGCCACCGTGAACAACCTGCTGATGCAGTTTCAGGCCGATATTCTGGGCACCCCGGTGGTGCGGCCCCAGGTGACCGAGACCACCGCGCTGGGCGCGGCCTACCTGGCCGGGGTGGGGGTGGGAATGCTTTCCAGGGAGCAGATCGCCGAGCGCTGGGTGGTGCAGAAGCGCTTCGAGCCGGTCATGCCCCAAGAACAGCGGGAGCGCTTGTATGGCGGCTGGAAAAAGGCCGTGGAGCGGGCCAAAAACTGGGTAGATGCTTGAGGGTTCGCGACCCGTGACCCAGGACGTGCGACCCTTCGCTTTCATGCCCGGGTCACATGGGGGTGCTAGGATGGAGGGTGGAGGGAACTTTTATGGATTTCAAAGAACTGGCCAACAAAGTCCGCGAAGCAGCGGAAAACGCCCTTAAGCAGGCCGAAAGCAAATTCAACGAAGTGAAAGCTAGTCTTGATAAGGACGGCGACGGAGTACCGGATCAGCTCGAGGGGGTTATGAACCAGGCCAAACAGGCCGCCGAACAGGCCAAAACCAAATTCGAGGAGCTCAAGGCCAACCTGGACAAAGACGGTGACGGGGTGCCCGACCAGCTCAAGCACCTGAGCGAACAGGCCCAGCACGCCGCCGAGCAGGCCAGGGCCAAAGCCGAGGAGCTGGCCAAGGCTGCTCAGGATCGCCTGGGCAAGAAAAGCTAGTGGTCTGGTAACCAGGAATACGGCATACGCAGCAGTCTCTCTCAATGAGCCGCACATAGCAATTTTGGGCAGTCAACGTGCTTCAACACCTACCGCAAAATAAGTGCAGCGTCGTATAGACCCCCATACACTGCCTACCCCCCCCAGCAGGGGAGGGCAAGGGTGGGGTTGCCATGGAAGGGCAAATCCCCAGGTATAGCCATCTCTACGCCGCTGTAATACCGGATTCAAAAAGATAATCATCCAAACCAAAGACCCTCAGAGGCTATCTTTTTGAATCCTAGAGCACACCCCTCCCGAACGGTCGGCGAAAAAAGCGTCTCCCTTCCAAGGGGCTTACGCCCTCCGCTACGCGGATAACTTCGGCCCGGTTAGTTCGGCGCCGTATGGCGCCGAACTAACCGAATCTGGTATTACAAACAGCGATAGGAACATGCTTGACTGCACCTGGGGTGTCGCCGGATGAGGGAGCTTGTAACGACCCTCAAAGCTAACTGCCTAGGTAAAGTTGGTATCAACAGAATCTGGTCTGACGCACATACCAAAAAAAACACTTACAGGGATGGCCAGACCAGCACCTCCTGTCCTACCCGCAGGTTGTAGAAGAACAGGGCATCGGAGGAGAGCAGCAGTTGTGGTCCGGTATTGCTTCTGGCCTCGACGGGCATTTGCAGGATGCGTTCTTCGGTGCGCACCTCAACCTGGCTGAAGGGGCCGTAGTGGCTGCGCCAGGCCCGGAGGAGCTGGGTATCGAGGCGGGCTGTGCTCGAGCCCTCCAGGCGGCCTACTACCAGGCGCACCGTGCGCGGGGTGCGGGCGGTGATCTGCACCAGCCCCAGCCGGGCCAACCGGCTGATGTTGAGCTGAACCTCATCACTGGAAATGCCGCTAATGGTCGCAAGGTCAAAGAGGCTGATGGGCTTGCTCATGTGCCGGAGCAACTCGAACTCGTCGGGCGAAAGGGTGAGGTGGGTGGTGCGGTTGGCATCGGCCAGATGCACTTGGTCGAAGGGGCTCAGGTCGAGGCGGGCATCCAGGAAGCGGATGGCCTCGAGCAGGTAGTTATCCAGGGAACCCAGCAGGCTCGACTGCCTGGCACGCTCGCCCTTCAGGTAGCGAAATTTGCCTTCGCTCAGAGCCAGAATCTCCAAGAGCCCGTCCTTGCCTGTTTTGCCCTTGTACTGGGCGTGCACCGGCTGGCCGCGCTCGAGGTACACCTCGCCCCCCGGCACCTTGAACACCCCCGTTTGACCGGCCTGCGAGAGAAGTTGCAGGATTTCAATGGGGCCCAGAAGCTCGAATGTACCTTCCATAAGAACAGATTGTGAGGGGAGAAGCAGATTGGCGCAGGTTACCCCCAGGTGGTTTGAGAAGCATCCATCATTGTAGCAGGCGTTGTTGGGAAGGCGCACCTGAGGGGTAGCCTACCCCTTTAAAGATAGGGGTTTTGGGGGGATAAGTGGTGGATTTGACCGAGAAATTGTTACGTGAAGGGTGTCGCTACCTGGCAGCCCCCAGGGTGCGCAACAGCAAGGGCAGGTAGCGGGGGCCAAAAAAAAGCACATGCACCAGCACGTAGTAAACCTGGTAGTGCGGAAGGGCCCGTTCAATCTCGGGGGGAATGGGGTAGAGCACGCGGTATACCTTCCAGAACGGAGCTGGAAAGCCGCCGAACAGGGTCATCATGGCCAGGTCAACCGCCCGTTCGCCCCACCAGACCGAGGGATCCAGCAGGGCCGGCCCCCCCTGGGCATGGCGCACATTCCCCTGCCACAGGTCGCCGTGGATCAGGGCCGGGCCCTCCTGGGGCAGGGGCTCCTTGAACAAGGCTTCGACCCGGGGGCCCAGCGGCCCCAACTGGCGCCAGGTGGCTTCCAGCAGGGGCTGGATGCGCTTTTCCACCCAGAAGCTTTGCCAGTCGCTTTGGGTTCCGCTCGGCAGCTCAAAACGGCCCAAAAATACCCGGTCGTCCCAGCCATAGCCCGGGGGGCGGAGCTTGTGCAGGCCGGCCAGCATCCGGGCCAGCTTTTGCCAGTCTGGCTCGCCTGGCGGGAGGTATTCCATCACCAGCCCTTCGTTGCTGGCCCAGTACATCTCGGGCACGCGCATGCCGGCCTGAGACAGGGCGAATAGCCCCCGGGCCTCGGCCTGGAACATACCGGCGGGGGGGCTGGGGTGGGTTTTGACCACATAGGGCCCGGCCCGCCAGACCTGGCCTATATCGCCCCCGTGCAGAGGCTCTAGGGGGTATTCCTTGAGCCGGGCCTGGCGCAGCAGTTCAGCGGGGTGCATGGGTCTGCAGGAACACCTCGAGCGCCTCGTCCAGCATCCGGTAGACCTGTTCAAACTGCTCCATACCGCCGTAGTAGGGGTCGGGCACCTCGCCGCCACCGTTTAGCTCCAGCAGCAGGCGGGCCTTGCCCCGGTGTGCTGGGAACATGCGCTCGAGGGTCCAGAGGTTTTCCTTGTCCATCACAAAAATATGGTCAAAGTGGTTTAAGTCCTCGGCGCGAACCCGGCGGGCGGTGTGGGGGAACAGGGCGTTGTACCGTGCCAGTACCTGCTCGGTGCGCGGGTCGGCGGGCTCGCCCTCGTGCCAGCCGCCGGTGCCGCAGGAGTCTACCTCGAACTCTCCCTCCAGGCCGCGCTCGCGCAGCTTGCGCCGCAAAATGCCCTCGGCCATGGGGCTGCGGCAGATGTTGCCCATGCAAACAAAAAGCACCCGCGTCATAGTTTTACGATAACGCCTTCGTGGGGGCGGAGCTCGAGCACCCCCTCCACTTTGTCGTAGCGGTCGAGGTAGGTCGAAAGCAGTACCTCCCCTCCGGGGGTGGAGAGGGTTTTGGGCTCCGGGGTAAAGTTCAGCGCCACCAGCACCTCACCGCCGCGCAGGTAGGCAAACACGCCTGCAGGGGCTTTGTAGGTCTGGTAGGCCCCGGTGAACAGGGCCGGTGTCTCCTTTCGCACCACCAGCAAGGTGCGAACTAGGGTCAGCATGGAGAAGGGGTCGGCATCCTGGGATTCCACGTTGTGTTCGGTGTAATCGGGCGAGATGGGCAGCCAGGGCTCACGGGTACTGAACCCGGCGTAGGCGTGGGGTGTCCACTGCATGGGGGTGCGCTCGGGGTCGCGGCCCGGATCCAGGCCATGTTCGCCCGTGGTCCCGCGCTGGCGCAAGGCGGCAGGGTCTTGCACCTTTTCGGGGGGAATTTGCCCATCCACCATGCCAATCTCGTCGCCGTAGTACCAGGTGGGCGAGCCTCGGAGGGTAAAGAGCATCATTGCAGCTACCCGGGCCTGGTCGTGTCCAATCCGCGTGGCCAGGCGGTGCTGGTCGTGGTTGCCCAGCACCCAGTTGGGGGTGGCGAAGGGCGGCAGGCTCTTTTCGTACTCCTCCACAATGCTGCGAATGTTCTCGGCAGTCCAGTTGGACAGGCCCCTGAAAATCAGGTGAAAGTTGAAGGGCAGGTGGCAGCCGGGCTTTTCTGCGGTGCCGTAGTAGGGCATGAGCTGCTCGTAGGGCAGGTAGATTTCGCCCACCATCACCCGGTCGCCCGGATACTCGTCCAGCACCGCGCGCATCTCCTGCACAATTTCGCGGGTCTCGGGTTGGTCTTCCTGGTAGATGTGAATATGGCGGAAGCGGTCGATGTCGCCGGGTTTGTAGTGGGGGTTGTCGGGTTCGTCGCGGAAGAGGGCGTCCTCGACTAAAAGCCAGAGCACATCAACCCGAAAACCGTCCACCCCCTTATCCAGCCAGAAGCGCATTACGTCGTACATGGCCCGGCGCACCTCGGGGTTGCGCCAGTTGAGGTCGGGCTGCTCGGGCAAAAACTGGTGCAGGTAGTACTGGCCGGTTTTGTCGTCGAAGGTCCAGGAGGGCCCGCCGAAGTAGGCCTGCCAGTTGTTGGGGGGGCCGCCGTCCGGGGCGGGGTCGCGCCAGACGTACCAGTCGCGTTTGGGATTATCGCGGCTGCTTCTGGACTCCTTGAACCAGGGGTGCTGGTCGGAGGTGTGGTTGGGCACAAAGTCGATGAGCACCCGGAGGCCCAGCCGGTGGGCGTCTTCCATCAGCCCGTCGAAGTCCTTCAGGGTGCCAAAGATGGGGTCCACATCGCAGTAGTCGGCTACGTCGTAGCCGAAGTCCTTCATGGGACTTTTGTAAAAAGGCGAAAGCCAGATGGCATCGAAGCCCAGGTCGCGGATGTAAGGCAGGCGCTTGCGGATGCCCGGCAGATCGCCGATGCCGTCGCCGTTCGAGTCCTGGAAACTGCGGGGGTAGATCTGGTAGATGCTTGCGGTTTTCCACCATTCCATAGGGTCTCCTTTACACTGGGTGCTGGACGAGCCACAGCCTGGCATAGGGCCCCAGGTAAGCCGGGGCGGGGGCCTGGCTGATCAGGTCGAAGGGCTGCACAACACCCTCCGCGCGCAAAGCCTCAAAGGGGAAAGGCTGGTCGTGTTCGCTGAAGTTGTAGACCTGCACCACAGTGCCCTGGGGGTGCGGGCGCTTGAGCAAGAGCAGGTGTGGGTTGGCTTGCCAAAGGGCCTGGGTAGGAAAGGCCGCGTGGAGCTGGGGGGTGCGGGCTCGAGCCTCCAGCAAGGCTTTCAGGCCGTGGAACAGGCGGTGCTCTACCGTGCCTCCCTGACGCCGCTTCTGGGCTTTGGCCCAGTCCATCCGGGGCCGGTGCAGCCAGCGGTTGTCGTCTTGGTGAGCAGGTTCCTTTACGTAGTCGTAGTCGTTGAGCATCCCTAGCTCGTCGCCCATGTAGATGAGCGGGATACCCTCACCGTAGCCGATAAAGACCGCATGGGCCAGCAGAAGGCGCTCTATGGCCAGGTTCACATGGCGTGGGTTGCCGGATTCCAGGGCGGTCTCGAGCCCGGCCAGGCTGGCCGCCATCCCCGAGGTGCGCCGGTCGCCGGTGGCGGGGTTTTCCTGAAAGTGCATCCCCCGGGCAAACGACCCCGGAAAGTCGCCCTTGTAAAACTCGGACAAAAAGCGGCGGTGGGCGGCCCCATCGAGTCCCACGGCGGCAGCGTCGGTGTCGGAGATGGCCCAGCCGATGTCGTCGTGGCAGCGCAGGTAGGTGGCCCAGGCCGTGCTGGGGGGCTTTTCCGGAAAGCGCTTCAGGGCCTGAGTGAAAAGGCGGGTATCGCGGCTGGCCAGGCTGCTCCAGATCTGCACCATTAGGGTGTTGTGATAGGCCAGCTCCGAAACCTTGCCGAAGTGCGCTCCGGTGCCCAGGTAGGCAATCAGGTCTTCGGGGGCCACAATGGCTTCGGCCTTGAAGGCCACGGCGGGGGCGCCGATCCGCACCGCCGCCCGCAGGGCTTGCGTAAGGGCGTGCACCTCGGGCTGGTTCTGGCAGTTCGTACCCAGGCGCTTCCAGGTGAAGGCGATGGCATCCAGCCGGAAGACCTCTACCCCCCGGTTGGCCAGCCACAAAATCAGGTCGAGGTACTCCAGGAACACCTCGGGGTTGCTCCAGTTCACATCCCACTGCCAGCTATTAAAGGTCGTCCAGACCCAGCCCCCCAGTTCGTCGTCCCAGGTGAAGTTGCCGGGGGCAAAGTCGGGGAAGACCTCGGGCAGGGTGCGCTCGAAAGCGTCGGGCAGGGTGCGGTCGGGGTAGATGTAAAAGTAGTCGCGGTACCGGGGGTCGCCCTGGCGGGCGGCCTGGGCCCAGGGGTGTTCGCGGGCTACGTGGTTTAGCACCAGATCCAGGCAAAGACTTATCCCCTCCTGGCGGAGCTTTGTGCAGAGGGCCTCGAGGTCGTCCATGGTTCCTAGGTCGGGGCGTACCCGGCGGTAGTCGGCCACCGCGTAGCCCCCGTCGTTTTCGCCCTGGCGGGGTAGCAGCAACGGCATCAGGTGCAGGTAGCGGATGCCCAGTTCCTTCAGGTAGGGAACGCGCTCGGCCACGCCCTTCAGGTTTCCGGCGAAGCGGTCGGTGTAGGCGATGTAGCCGTGTATGTGGGGCTTCTGAAACCAGTCCGGCGTGTGGATGCGCTCTAGGTCCAGGGCTTGCAGGTCGGTCGGTCGCTGGGCCAGGTTTTGCCCAAGCACCCGGGCCACCCGCTCGGCTACCCCATCGGCTTCTGGGTAGACCGCCTGCAAACCGGCTTTTAATTCGTTCAGATAGCGGTGAATCCGCGCCCTAAGGTCGGTAGCGCGGTAGGGGTCTAATGAAACCATTTGCTCCGCAATGCCCTGGAAAAAACGGCGGTCGTCCATGCGCCCATGTATTCTACGCAATCGCTGGGTGCCTTACCCACAAAGCGGGTTGTGCAGCCGGGCCCACGTTTTGCTCTTAAGAACGTAACGCTCCGGCGGGCTTTTCGTGAGGTCGGTTAGGGCTTTCTGAGCCTGCTCGGTTGCCTTTCTTAAGCTCTGGTTAATCCAGAAAAGCAACGCGCAAGAGTCCTTGTACTTTAGGGCTAAGAGTTGCTCGCTAAATGAGCAGGGTACCGGGGAGGATTACATGCAACGAATGAAGATGCTTTCGCTGCTGGGGGGGCTGGGGCTTTGTTTGGGGGCCTGTGGCGGGGGAGAGTACACCGACAACCCCACCCCCGATAGTTCCAATGGCCCTTTTCTGGCCGAGTCGCTGACCCAGCACCCTACCAACCAGCCCCTTACGTTGCTCTCGCGCTATGTGGTGGTGAGTGAGGAAAATGGCCGACTGCGGGCTAACTATGGCGGACTGCGCTACTGGCCCCGACAGGCCGACAAAAACCGCAACCCCAATAACCCCAACCAGGCTTCTGGACCGCGCTTCACCGAGTATGCCGGTTGGGATCTTCTGGATGCGCCCGGCTCCAGCTCGACCCGTGCGGACTGGCTGCGCCTGACCCTGACCCGCGAGGCCACAGTGGTGGTGGCCTGGGAGAACTCCGCGCTGTGGCTTTCGGGCTGGCGCCGGGGCGAGACCACCGCAGCCGATGGCAAGAAGTTCAACACCTACACCCGCACTTTCCGGGCCGGTGAAATTGCGTTGGGTTCCCCGGAAGGCAAAGGAGAGTACTGGGTGCTGCTGGCCGAGGGCAACGGACAGCCTTCGGCAGAACCCGCCCTACCGAGCGGCATTACCGAACGGCCCGTGCCCAACACCACCTGCCCCTCCTGGCTCGATAACCTCTGGGTAGCCAAAGGCCCCGATAACCGCAACTACCCCAGCTGGCATCCTCAGATCGACCCGGTCTACTGGTGCTATTACCGCCACGACCACAACTCCGACCCCGGCCTGGTTGGGTACCGGGCGCCCTTCCTCTATACCGCGCAGTACACCAACAACCAGCCCGAGCGGGCCGAGGGGTTCAAGGGCTTTGCCATTCGGGACGGCGACATCGGCTGGTACATCAACATCCACTCCGAGACCAGCACCGACCAGCGGGTTTGTGCCCGCTTCCACACCGTGGTGGTGGTGGCTACCCGCTGGCGTACCGGCGAGAAGCTGGCCGAACTCAACTACAAGGGCGACTTTGGGGCCTCGAGGCAAAACCAGGGCGATAATCCCTTTTTTGCCAACACCTGCACCGACCCCCGCACGGGCCAGCAGGTGAATCAAGAGCAAATCGGCCAGCAAGTGCAAAACACGCGTGCCTCCAAGCGCATCCGCATCGCGGCCAACAACTCCGGCTACGAACAGTGGGATGGCGGGTTGGTCAAGGCCCTGGGCATGGAGTTCAGCGGCCCTGGTATGGGCATTGACATCCAGAACCCCGCGACGGCCTGCAACAGCCTCAACTGCACCGATCTGATTACCAACAGTTCCTCCAGTACCCGCCGCACCTTGCAAATCATGAACCTGCGTCTGCGCTACAAGCCCGAGCTCGACCCCGATGGCGACGGCTACTTCGAGACCAACCTCTATGGCGATGGCCCCTATACCGCGGGTGACCGCAACTCCGGCGTCGGTCCGCTCAAGCAGTACATCAAGCCCGGAACCGACCTGCGCCTGGACGGCTTCTTCACCACCGAGGATGCCTGGCGGGGGCTGTATGTGCGCGGGGGCAGCACCCAGGACGTGGAGCTGGAAGGCGCACTGGGCACAGTTAACTGAGCGATGATGCCTCCTAGGGCATGTTCCACTGCACAGTAATGCTCCGCTGGGACTGATTGCTGCAACCGTTGCTGGTGCAAGCAAGGCCGTATATGTAGAAGAAAGGCTTCTTCTCCAGGGGGTCTACGCCGCGATCGATCACCGTGAAGGTAGCGGTCTGGGTGTTGGAGCTTCCCCGCACGGCGTTCTGCTCGATGGGTGTGACCTCGAGGCCCGCTGTGTTGCTCTGGTACTTTAAGTAGACCCGGGTCAAGCTGCTGTTGTTGAAAGTAACCCGTACCGTAAGGGTGGCGCTACCACCCCGGGCCAGGGAAAAGGGGTCGGCGGCCATGCTGAAACTTTCACCCGGAGCTGGGGAAGGTGGAGGGGAACCAGGGTTGTTGGGAGGCTTGAAAACGCTTTGACCCCCACAGGCCGCAAGTGGGGCCAGGAGCAACACCACTAGATAGGCTGCGCGCATAGTTTGCAGTGTAGAGAGATGGCCGTGGGGGAAGTCTTAGGGCTTGCTAATGAAATCTTTATGTAACAAACTTTGACCCCTTTTACCCCGATAGGCCCCCTAAAATGTACCCGTATGGGCAAACGTTTGGCCGTTCTTGTGTTGCTCGTTTGGGGATTGGCTGCTTTCGCACAGGGCAACCGACCCTTCGCCGGAGCCAGCCTGGTGTTTCAGTGGGTAGAGGGCACCCCCCTCACCAGCTTGATGTTGCAGGCGGGAAGCTACAATTTGGGGGGTGGCTTTGGGGCCAGGGCCAATGTGGGGATTGGGATAAGCCCCAACTTTTTGGAGCTGGGGGCCGACCTGCTGTTCCCGTTGAGCGCCGGTCGGCTGCTGCCTTATGGGGGGATTGGCGCCAACTGGGTGGGTTTGGGGGCGCTGAACTTTTTTGGGATTCGGGGTCTGGCCGGGGTGAATTACAGCACCGCCAGCGATTCTGGCTTGTTTGCCGAGGCCGTCCCGACCCTTTACCTGGCCAGCGATGCCACCGGGATTTACGGAACGGCTTTTGGAATCCAGATTCGCTTTGGGGTCAACTACCTTTTTTGAGACACCCTCACCAGGGTTTGCCCTGCCTGTTGCTCTATATTTCTGTTGCTGGAACTACACCAGGATAGGAAAAAAGGGGCGTACGCTATAGCGACATGGACACCCGTCAGGCTCTCCTGCAAAAGGCCCGTAAAGCGTTTGCAGAGCGCGGGTATGCGGCGACCAGCCTGGAATACCTGGCGCGAACCCTGGGTCTGACCAAAGCGGCAGTCTATCACCACTTTGCTTCCAAGCGGGCTCTGCTGGAAGCTTTGCTCGAGGAGGGCTTCCAAGAGACCCAGCGGGGGCTTTCGCGCCCCGGCACCCTGCACGAGCGCCTGATGGCCCTGGCCCTGGCCTACCGTGGTCAGGTAGAACCTCTGACCGCCCTCATGACCGCCCACTCGAGCCGCCGGGGGGGCGATCAGGAAGCGGTGTTGCTGGCCCGAGAAGCTATGAGCCGGGTTGTGGAGCAACTCGCAAATATATTGGAGAAAGTCTCACCTGGACATGGCAGAGCGCTCGCGGTGGTGTTCACTTCAATCGTGCACGGGGCATACATGACCGCCCAGCACATGCCCGGTTTTTCGGCTGAAATGCTCTTACAAGAAGGGGTAGACCTCTTTGTGCGGGGCCTGCCCGAATAGAGCAACACTTAGCGCTCTGGATTATTTGCCATGAGCCAGTTGTCTAATACCGGATTCAAAAAGATAGTCATTCAAACCAAAAAATCCAGAGGCTATCTTTTTGAATCCTAGAGCACTCCTTTCAGTCGGGTTGGTTCGTCACTGTTTAGTGACGAACTAACCGAATCTGGTATAACTTGAGCTTTGGGCCTTCAGCTTTCGGCTTTTGCTTCTTTAAGCCCAGGCTCAGCCTGGATCTGCCACAATAGCCTTATGGCCTTGGTGCTGCTGATCGAAGACGATCTGGGGGTACGTGAAGCGTTGCGCTTGGGGCTGGAGCTCGAGGGCTACCAGGTACTGGAAGCGGCCAGTGGCGCCGAGGGTTTGCGCAAGCTGGCCGAGGGCCCGGATATGGTGGTGCTGGATGTGCTGTTGCCGGGGGGCGATGGATTTGGGGTTTTGCGCGAGATTCGCCGGGTGAGTGCGGTGCCGGTGCTGATGCTCACGGCCCTGGACGAGGTGGAGTGGCGGGTCAAAGGCCTGCGTGAAGGGGCCGACGACTATCTGGTCAAACCCTACGCCCTTTCGGAGCTCGTGGCCCGCCTCGAGGCCCTGTTGCGTCGCAGTAAGCGCGACGCGGAGGTGCTCTCCTACGCCGATGTACTGCTGTACCCACGCAAAATGGAGGCCCGCCGGGGGGAGCGGCTGCTGGAGCTTTCGCCTAAAGCCTTGCAGATATTGCAGTGTTTTTTGGAGCACCCCGAGCGCCTCTTGCCCAAGGAAACCCTGATGCAGCGGGTCTGGGGCGAGGAAGTCGAGCCCAACACCCTCGAGGTGCACCTTTCTGCGTTGCGCCGTGCCTTGGGTGAGCCCATGCTGCTCCACACCCTGCGAGGGCATGGCTATATCTTGAGGAAGTGATCGAGGCCCACAGCACCCAACGCACCGCTTTGCTCTGACCCCCGACCCCTGCTCCCGGTTCCCCGACCCTACTCATGACCCTTCGCCTGCGACTACTCCTGTGGCTGCTGCTGGCCCTGGCCCTGCTCTGGGTTCCGCTGGGTGTTTTAACGGTTCGGCAGGCCCAGCGCACCGTGCAGGATACCCTCGAGCGGGCCGCCCTCTTCAGGCTGGGTTTTCTGGTCAGTCAAGGGCAGGTGCGCATTCAGGATTTGGCGCAAATAGTGCAGGAGTTCGGCGGGGTTGGCTTTATCCTGAGCCCCGCAGGCCGCATTGCCTACACCGACCTGGGCGATTATCAACTCCCCGAGGGCCTCGAGGAGGCGCTGTCCCAGGGCCAGAGCTTTCGCCAGATTCGGGACAACTGGTTGTGGGTGGCGCTGCCCAGCGACGTGGGGGGATTGGGCCTGGGCACCCCTCTGGAAGAGGTGGCCGCTCTACCCCAGCGGTTGCTGCAGATTTATCTGGGGATTGGGGGTGTGCTGGCCCTGCTGGCGTTTACGGTGGGGGCCTTTGGCCTTTCCCGGTCGCTGCGTCCGCTGGACACGGTTTCGCGGGAACTGGCCCGGCGCAACGCCGAAAACCTCGAGCCGCTTCCGTCGCCCCTGCTTCCCGAAGCCCGTCCTGCGGTGGAAGCCATGAATACCCTGATGAACGAGCTTAAAGCCGCTCTGCACCGGCTCAAAGTGCAGGAGCAGGCTGCGCGGCGTTTTGCCTACGGGGCCTCGCACGAACTGCGCAACCCCCTGGCTGCCCTCAAGGGCTACCTGGAGGTGTTGCAGCGCCGGCCCGGGGAACCCAGGGCCACCGAGGGCGCCCTGCGCGAGGCGCTGCGCATGGAGTCGCTTTTGCAGGGCTTGCTAACCCTGGCCCGGCTGGAAGGCCAGGGCCGGGTACCGGTAGAGCCGCTGAACTTGAAAGCTTTTCTCGAGCAACGCGGGCTACAGGTTGAGGGGAGTGGATGGGTGGAGGCCGACCCCAGGCTGCTTTCGCTGGTGATTGAAAACCTTGTTCAGAACGCCCAAAAGCACGCTGGTGGTCTGGAGAAGATTGTGCTCGAGCCCGAGCATAAAGGGTTCTGGCTTTGGGTCTACGACCGAGGCCCCGGCTTCCCGAACGAGGTTCTGCCCAGAGCTTTCGAAGCTTTCGTCAAGAACGACCGAAGCGATGGGGTAGGCCTGGGCTTAGCGATGGTAGCCGCTATCGCCCAGGGAATGGGAGGCAAGGCCCGCGCCGAGAATCGCCCCGGGGGTGGGGCCCGGGTGGGGGTTTGGTTGCCTGGGGCCAGGGGCTAAAGGGCGAAGAACCTCCAGTGCACTCAACCCTGTCTCTGTCGGCCATCCGGCGTCGGCGTTGCCCCGGCCCTGGAGGTGTATTTTGCTGGGCCGTACAATGGCTTCGAATGAGACAGGAATACGACTACGTCATTGTGGGGGCGGGTTCGGCGGGTTGCGTGCTGGCCAGCCGGCTGAGCGCCAAGCCCGACCTCAAGGTGCTGGTGCTCGAGGCCGGTGAGCCCATGCAGGGCCTGTACCACAAAGCCCCGGCGGCCTTTCCCAAGCTGTTCAAGGGCCCCTACGACTGGGCTTTTTCCACCGAACCACAGGCTTTGCTGGGGGGGCGCATTTTGTACTGGCCCCGGGGCAAGGGGCTGGGGGGCAGCAGCGGTATCAATGCCATGATTGCGATTCGCGGTAACCCCCGCGACTACGACGACTGGCAACAGCCGGGGTGGTCGTTTGCCGAGGTGCTGCCTTACTTCAAGAAACTCGAGACCCACCCCCTGGGCCCCTCCGAGTACCACGGCGACCGCGGCCCCTTGCACGTAGAGGTACGTAAGTACACCAATCCCCTGAGCCTGGCTTTCGTTGAGGCCGCTGCGCAGTGGGGTCTGGAGCACAACCATGACTTCAACGGCCCCCGGCAGGAAGGGGTGGGCCTTTTTCACGTCAGCCAGAGAAACGGGGCCCGGCACAGCGCGGCCACGGCCTACCTGCTACCGGCCCTGCCGCGCCCCAACCTGGATGCCCAGACCGGGGCCAGGGCCCACCGCATTCTGTTCGAGGGAGCTAAGGCTACTGGGGTGGAGTACCGCCACCAGGGCCAGCTCTGGCGGGTGCGGGCCAGTCGCGGGGTGATCGTCTCGAGCGGTGCGGTGCAGTCGCCTCAACTCCTGATGCTCTCTGGGATTGGCCCTGCCGATTCTCTGAAATCGCTTGGAATCGAGGTGCGCCTGGATCTGCCGGTAGGCCAGAACCTCTGGGATCACCTGGCCCTACCGGTCATCTGGCATTGCAAGGCGCCTGTGAGCCTGGACAAGGCCGAGAACCTCGCCAATACCCTCCGCTACCTGCTCACCCAAAGCGGCCCCTTTGTGAGCAATGTGGCCGAGGCCGGGGCTTTTGTGCGCACCCGGCCCCAGGCCCCCGCGCCCGATTTGCAGTACCACTTTGGGCCGGCCTTCTTCAGCAACCACGGCTTCGACCGCGAGGAGGGCTACTTTTTCACCATAGGCCCTACGCTTATTGCGCCCCAGAGCCGGGGGTTCATTGGCCTTAAGAGCGTCGACCCGGAGGCCGCGCCGCTCATCGAGCCGCACTACCTGAAGGAGCCGCAGGATCTGGAAGTGTTGCGAATCGGAATGGAGTGGGCCCGCGAAATTGCTGCCCAGAAAGCTTTTGATCCCTACCGGGGGCAGCCCCACCATCGCCAGGCCGAAGTAAAAAGCCCTGTTGAAATGGCCGCCTACATTCGGCAGCATGCCCAGAGCCTCTACCACCCTGCTGGTACGTGCAGCATGGGGCAGGTGGTAGACGAACATCTGAAGGTTTACGGTACCGAGAACCTTTACGTAGTGGACGCCTCGGTGATGCCGGGGGTGGTTCGCGGCAACACCAACATTCCCACCCTGATGGTGGCAGAGCGAGCCGCCGACCTGCTGCTGGGGGTTTAGATGTTGGGCTTCAAGCTCGGTTTAAGTCTGGGCCAGACGCAGGCTTTCTTCCCGATGAAGAATCCAGGCTCAGGGCAACCGCAAAGTCAGCAAACCTCAAGGTACACTCCCCCCTCCCCTTGTGGGGGAGGGTTAGGATGGGGGGTGGTGCGCAAAGAGAACGCCTTCGACTTTGGATTTTTGCCCTACGTAATACCAGATTCGGTTAGTTCGTCACCGAAGGGTGACGCACTAACCCGACCGAAGTTATCCGCGTAGCGGAGGGCGATACCGCCCCTTGGAAGGGAGACGCTTTCTTCGCCGACCGCCAGGGAGGGGTGTGCTCTAGGATTCAAAAAGACAACCTATGGGTTTTTGGTTTTTTGAACTGTCTTTTTGAATCCGGTATAAGTCAAGCCGCGAGGCTCGATCACCCCCGCCCTCTCCCATCGAGGGAGCGGGCGCTTTTCCCTCATATACAAACCTGCATTCATCCGCTACACTACGGTTGCCCGCCGCCGCGCGTGCATTTCCCGGAGACACAATGGAACTCAGAAATATCGCAATTATTGCGCACGTAGACCACGGTAAGACCACCCTGGTAGACGCGATGCTTAAACAGGCCAAGGCCCTCTCGCGCCACGACGAGGGCGGCGAGCGCATCATGGACTCCAATGACCTCGAGCGCGAGCGCGGCATTACCATTCTGGCCAAGAACACCGCGGTGGAATGGGGCGGCGTCAAGATCAACATTGTGGATACCCCCGGCCACGCCGACTTTGGCGGCGAGGTGGAGCGGGCTTTGAGCATGGTGGACGGGGTGCTCTTGCTGGTAGACGCCGCCGAAGGCCCCATGCCCCAGACCCGTTTTGTGCTGAAGAAAGCCATTGAGGCCGGCCTCAAACCCATTGTGGTCATCAACAAGGTAGACAAAAAAGACGCCAGGCCCGACGAAGTTCTGAACGAGACCTTCGACCTGATGGCCGAGCTGGGAGCCAGCGAAGAACAACTTGACTTTCCCTACCTGTATGCGGTGGGCCGGGAGGGGACGGCCTGGCTGGGCCAGACCCCCAAGCCCGACCTGACCGACCTCTTCGAGACCATCCTGCAGCACATCCCCGCCCCCCAGGTGGCCCTAGGCCCCTTCCAGCTTCGGGTGGCCAACCTGGACTACTCCAACTTCCTGGGCAAGATTGCCCTGGGCAAGGTGCACCGGGGTACGGTGCGCAAGAACCAGTTTGTGACCATTCTGGGTGAGCACGGCCAGCGCGACCTGAAGGTGGTGGCGGTCTTTACCCACCGGGGCCTGGAGCGCCTCGAGGTAGACGAAGTCACCCCCGGCGACATCGTGGCCATCGCGGGCATGGAGGGTGTGGAAATCGGCGATACCATTGCGGCCCGGGAAGCCCCCGAGGCCCTACCCCGCCTGGCAGTGGACGAGCCCACGGTGAGCATTACCGTGACCCCCAACACCTCGCCTTTTTCGGGCAAGGAAGGCAAGTTCGTCACCAGCCGCCAGATTCGCGAACGTCTCCACAAAGAGCTCGAGACCAACGTGGCCCTGCGTGTAATCGAGGTTACCCCCGACACCTTTGAGCTACACGGACGCGGCGAACTCCACCTCTCGGTGCTCCTGGAGACCATGCGGCGCGAGGGCTTCGAGCTATCGGTGGGCCAGCCCAGCGTGCTGTTTAAGGAAGTGGACGGCCAGATTCAAGAGCCCTACGAGTACCTGGTAGTAGACGTGCCCGAGGCCAGGTTCGGCCCAGTGATGGAGACCCTGGGTAGCCGCAAGGCCCAGATGGTGCATATGGAGCAGGAAGCTGGACGCATCCGCGCCGAGTTCACCGTACCGGCCCGGGCCCTGTTTGGTTTTCGCACCCTGTTCCTGACCCTTACCGCGGGCGAGGGCGTGATGAGCCACAACTTCCATGCCTACGGGCCGCACGTGGGCAGCCTGGAAACCCGCACCACCGGCTCAGCGGTGGCCATGGAGGCCGGGGTGGCCTACGCCTACAGTCTGTATCGCTTGCAGGAGCGCGTCAATTTCTTCATCGAGCCGGGCACCGAGGTCTATGTGGGCATGATTGTGGGCGAGCACGTGCGCGACAACGATCTGAACGTGAACGTCAACATCAACAAAAAGCTCACCAACGTGCGGGCGGCGGGCTCCGACGAGAACATCCGCCTCATTCCCCCGCGCAAGTTCACCCTCGAGGAGGCCCTGGAGTTCTTAGCCCCCGACGAGCTTCTGGAAATCACCCCCCAGAACCTGCGCCTCAGGAAGCGGGTGCTCGACCCCAGCCAGCGCAAGCGGGCCGAGGCGGTTTAGCCACAGCGATTGAATCGAGCCAGAGCAGCCCGGCCCTCCGCTGTCCCGCCCGGAACCTCTGCGCCGGCCAGCGAAATCATGTAATAGCCTGCGGCGTTTCCAGCCTCCACCACCACATAGTACGTGCCGCCCTGAAGCCGCTCCCGCAATTCGGGGCCTTTGCGGGCGACCAGGCCGTGGCCGCGATACTCGCGCCAGCCGCCCTCAAAAACCCTGGCCCCCAGGCCCTCAGGAACGGCGAAAGGTGGGCGTTGGTTCCCTTGAACCCCCGGCCCTACCAGCCACATCCGGGGCTGAAAAGCGGCGGGACAGGCGGCTCCCACAAAAAGCCCCAGATCCAACACAAAACCGGCGGCCAGTTCAAAGATATAGAAGCCAAGCTGGCCCGCCCCTAGTTGACCTGTAACAACCTTGGAGATGGTGGGCTCGAGAACCCGGTAGGCCTGCTGTAAGGTGGGTGAGCCGGGGTTCCAGAACGGCTGGTGGGCCCATCCCAGCGAACAAAGCCCAATAAAAAGGCCAATCATCCACTTTTTCATCCCATCATTCTGCACAAGCTGCGCCGAAGCCAGTGTACTGGCGGATAGACTTCCAACTTGCCTTCCTTTCCCGACCCCGCTTCCCTGTCCCCTCTGGGCCCGCTCCTACCTTGAGCTTTGCGCCTGGAGCCTTTAGCCTGATGCCGGTATGCAGACCGACACCACTGCACGGCTCCTGATCACCTGCCCTGACCGGCCCGGTATTGTGGCGGCGGTCTCGAACTTTCTTTTCAACCACGGGGCCAATATCACCGCCCTCGACCAGCACTCCACCGACCCTGAGGGGGGGCTATTTTTCATGCGCCTGGAGTTTCAGACCCCCCACCTCGATGTCTCGAGGGAAATCCTGGAAAAAGCCTTTGCCGAGCGGGTAGCGGCCCGTTTCGAGATGGACTGGCGTATCGCCTACGCCGCCGACCTCAAAAAGGTGGCCATTCTGGTCTCCAAATACGACCACGCCCTCTTGGAACTCCTCTGGCGGCACAGCAACCTCGAGCTGCCCTGCCAGCTGACCCAGGTGATTTCCAACCACCCAGACCTGCGGCCGGAGGTCGAGCGCTTTGGCATCCCCTACCACCACGTACCGGTGGAGAAAGACCGCAAAGAGGAAGCGGAAGCCCAGATGTTGCAACTGCTGGAGGATACCGACCTTGTGGTGCTGGCCCGCTACATGCAGATCCTCACCCCGCAGTTTGTGGCGCGCTATCCCAATCGCATCATCAACATCCACCACTCCTTCTTGCCCGCTTTTGTGGGGGCCAACCCCTACAAACAGGCCTACACGCGCGGGGTGAAGATTATCGGCGCCACCGCCCACTACGTCACCGAGGCCCTCGACCAAGGGCCCATCATCGAACAGGACGTGGCCCGGGTCTCGCACCGGCACGATGTGGCCGAGCTGGTGCGGCTGGGCCGGGACTTGGAGCGCAATGTGCTGGCGCGGGCAGTGCAGTGGCACCTCGAGGACCGCATTATCGTATACGGCAACAAAACGGTGGTGTTTTCATAATTGCACTTCATATCGTCTTCACCGTAGTTGATTACACTATTGGGAGGAGGTTTTTGAGATGTCTATGAGAAACGCTTCGATTGCCCTGGGTGTGTTGCTGGTGGTGGGGGGTGGGGTGGCCTGGTTCAATCTGAGCAAGAGCCAGAGCCCGCTCCCGGCCCCCAGCGAACCGCAGACGCAAGTGCAGGTGCAGTCGTTTGACCAGAACCGGGCTTTGCTCGAGAACGAACGCAACACCGTGGACGTGGTGCAGCGTAGCGGGGACGGCGTGGTGTTCGTGGCGGTGCGGAGTGCGCCGCAGGCTGGCCGGGACTTTGGCTTTTTCTCACCCTTTTTGCAGCCCCAGCCGCAGGAAGGCTCGGGCTCGGGCTTTGTACTCGATCAGGACGGCCTGATCCTCACCAATTACCACGTGATCGAGGGGGCCGACCAGATCACGGTGCGCTTTCACAACGACCCCAAAAGCTATCCCGCCCGGGTGATTGGCCGGGCCGAGCCCTTAGACCTGGCCCTGATCCGGGTGCAGGCCCCGCGGGAGAAGCTCAAGCCCATGCGCTTAGCCGACTCCGACCAGGTGCGGGTGGGGCAGAAGGCCATTGCCATGGGCAACCCTTTTGGGCTGGAATTTACGGTCACTGAAGGCATTGTCTCAGCCATCAGGCGCAACCCCAACGATGGCAGCGGGGGGGGTAAGGGGGCGTTTGTGCCCACCGTCATCCAGACCGATGCAGCCATTAACCCCGGCAACTCCGGGGGGCCGCTGCTCAACTCCCGCGGCGAGGTAATCGGCATCAACACCTTCATCTATAGCTCCGCTGGGGCCTTTGGGGCGGCCCAGTCGGCAGGGATTGGCTTTGCCATCCCCATCAACCTGGCCAAGCAGTACCTGGCCGACCTCAAGGCTGGGAAGGATATCACCGCCGAGGAGATCCTGCGCTCCCGCCCCCGCTTAGGGGTGACCCTGTCGGCGCTCTCGATGGGCGAGTACCCCGAGAACATTCGCCGCCAGAACCGCCTGCCGGATACCGGTCTTATGATTCAACAGGTGGAGCGGGGCGGCCCAGCCGAGCGGGCGGGCTTGCGGCCAGCCACCCGTACCGTGCAGCTACAGCTTCGCACCGGGCAGGTGATTGAACTGGGGGTCAATGGTGATATCCTGCTCGAGGCCGACGGTAACCCCATCAACAATATCAACGACCTGCGCGCGGTGCTGCTCTCCAAAAAGCCAGGCGAAGCCGTGAACCTGAAGGTCTGGCGCGACGGCCAGACCCGCGATGTGCGGGTGGTGCCGCAGGTGATTCGCTGAGGGCGGGCGGGGCAATTTGACCGCCCTAGAGCCTTCTGGTTGTGACCCCCATCGCCAGATACAACCCAGCTCGAGCGCAGTGACAAACCCTCCCGCACACGGGAGGGTTTCGGGCTGTGAAGGATGCACTGCGGTAACGACTCGTTGACCTGCGACTGGGTTTGGGGGTCTGCACAACGCCGCGCTACATTGCCTTTCATCTGCGTTGCCTATACTGGGCCCAATGTGGCGGCTCTTGGCGGTTATTTTGCTCTTTGGCACGGGGGCGCTGGCCCAGTTCGACCCTACCCGGCAGTGGTTTACGCTCCAGACCGAGCATTTTGACATTCACTACCATGCGGGCCTGGGGCGCGTGGCCAGCGAGGCGGCCATATATGCCGAAAACGCCTACCAACTGCTCCAGGCCGATTTCGAGCCGCCGCCTGGGCGCATCAGCATTGTGCTTTCGGACGTGGGCGACACCCTTAACGGCTTTGCCAACCCTGCTAACAACGTGGTGGGCATTTTTACCGGACAGTTCCGCAGCTCGGATTTATTCAACCCCCGGCTTTCTTCCTGGTGGGAGACGGTCATCTTCCACGAGATTGTGCACATGTTCGATCTCTCGCAGGTGCGGGGCCCCCTCAAAGACCGCACCCGCATCTTTGGGCAACTGCCTTCGCAAAACGCGGTGAAGCCCTTTCCCTTTGTGGAAGGCACGGTGCTTTACTTCAAGCACAAAAAGCTGGGGGAGTCGCGCCAGAACGACGCCACCACCCGCATGATGCTGCGCCAGATGGTGCTTTCGGGCCGGTTTCCTGCCCTGGACGAGATTCGCCAGGCCTACAGCAAGTCCACCTGGCCCTACCTGGGCTTTCTGGTCTATAACTACAGCGCCTGGTTGGTGCAGTACCTGGAGGTGCGCTTTGGCGAGGATGCCTACCGCCGTTTCACCGATGCCAACGCGGCCATGCTGGCCACCAAGGACTTCAACGAGCCTTTCCTAAAAGCCTTTGGGCTCTCGCTCGACCAGATTTACGCCGACTTTGTGCGCTGGCTGCCCAGCCAGTTTCAGGACGAAATTGCCCGCATCCGGGCCCAGGGCCTGACCCCGGTGCAAAAGCTCAGCAACCTGGGTTTTTTTAGCGAGGGCGCTACCGATTCGGCCAATGGAATTGTGTACGCGCACGCTTCGCCCGTGCGCAGCGGCCTGCGCCTCATCGTAAACGAGCGCGAACGGGAACTGCTGAACGGCCCGGCCCAGTACCCGCAGTGGTCGCCGGACGGGCGGTACTTGCTGTTTACCGCCAGCAGCACCACCAGCCCCTACTTTGTGGGTAGCGACCTTTATCGGTACGACCGCCTGGAAGACCGCGTGAAGCGGCTCACCAATGGGGAGCGGGTCTACTACGCCCGCTATGCCCCCGACGGCCAGAGCATCTTTATGGCCAGGAACACGCCGGACGGCTCCACCGAACTGGCCCGCTATTTTCTCGAGCTCGAGCGCACCCAGCCCCTGCGAAGCTTCCCCAACCAGGATGGGGTGGTGCATTCTTTTGCGGTATCGCCCGATGGGGGCTCGCTTATCCTATCTCTTCTGCGCCGAGGGGGGTTTCAAGACCTCTACCGCTACACCCTACAAACCGGGGCCCTGACCCCCCTCACCCAGGATAAAAACATAGACAGCGACCCGGTCTTCAGCCCCGACGGCCAGTACGTGATTTACAGCAGCGATGTAAACCGGGTCTACAACCTCTATGCCTACCGCCTGGTGGACGGCGCGGTTTTTCAGGTGACCAACCTGCTCACCGGGGCCTACCGGCCCACCCTTTCGCACAGCAAGCAGCAGATCATCTTTACCGGCTACGACGAAACGGGCTACAACCTCTACCAGACCCCCTACAACCCCAGCGCCTGGAAGCGGGTGGAACTGAAACGCGAACCCCTGCCCCCCTTCGAGCCTGCTGAGGCGGCCAAAGGCCAGCGCTACGACCCTTTGCGCTACCTGCGCCCCCTGTACTGGCTGCCCCTGGCCGATGTGAGTGTGGATGGCTTTGGGCTGAACGCTTTTCTGGGGGTTTCCTTTGGGGCTTCCGACCCGGTGGGTATCCATGCCTATGAGGTTGGGGCCGGGTTTGACAGCAACTTGCGGGGGATTTTTTACAATGCGGCCTACCAGTTTGCGGGCTTGGGTTTTCCCATCACCCTGCAAGCGGCGGGGTCGGGTAGCGATAATGCCCAGGGTATTGCTGCTTCGTTCTGGTCGCCGCAGGGCAGTTTGGGGTTGCAGTACGTACGTTCTGATGTCCTCGAGTCCGCCCTTGACCCCATCCAGAATACCGTTACCCACGCCTTTTCGGTTCGCTTGAGCGGCCTCAACAGTACGGCCAGCGACCTCTTTCGCTTCCGAAGCAGCCTGAGCGCGGTGGGCACCGCCTTTGTGCGGGAGGGCAGTCCGGACTGGCGCTATAGTGTTCGGGGGGCTTTGGGATTTCAGTTCCGCCTGCCGCTGGAAGCCTCGCACCTGATCGGGCTGCGGGTTGGGGGTGGCTTTACTACCTCGCCCCTGGCCTTCGATGCCTTTGATTTGGGCTCGCTGCCGCTGGTGGTGGGCAGTACGCCGGTGCTGGCGGTGCGGGGCTATGGGCTGGGTCAACTGCGCGGGTCGCAGGCGCTGGTGGGGTCGCTGGAGTACCGCCTGCCGCCCTGGAGCATCGAGCGGGGCTTTGGCAACTGGCCGGTGTTTTTTGACGACCTGAGCCTATCGGTCTTTGTGGATGCGGGGGTGGCCGGTTCGCCCCTGGACTGGAGCCAAACGCGTTTTGCGGTGGGCGCAGAGCTGCGGCTGGGCCTGACCTTGTTTTATCTGGCACCGGGCAGCAGCATAGCACTGGGGGGCGCCCAGGGGATTGGCGAGCCGGGGCCCAGGTTTTACCTGAACCTGGTTTTGCCGGGGTTGTAGTTTCCACAAGAGCAAAGCCCGGCCCCCGGATGCTTGTGTTTCGAGTTTCCGGGCGGCAACTGTTCGGTCTCGGATAGTGGATTCTTGATTCTCGGGAGGCTCGTTCCATGTGAAGAGCGCTCTATGGGAGTAGCTTTAGCCCCAGCCGGGGCGGTTCGGTGGGGTAGAGGTTGTCCAGGGCCACCACCGCAATGCGGGCGCCGCCACGTTTACCGGAGAGCTGGGAAGCCAAGCTTACAAACTCCTCGAGGGCAATCCCCCCCCGGGCCAGTTTTTCAGGAACCCAGCCGGCCCCGCTGAGCCGGCTCTCCGCCTGCTGGCTAAGGGCATTGAACTTGCGCCGCATCTCGCTCATGCTGGCCGGGAGCACCAGGGTGGTTGCCGCCAGCACCTCCCCCTCGGCAAAGGCCTGTTCCCGGGCTCGGTACTCAATCACCACCAGGGCCCGCCCTTCGGCGCTGATGCTCTGGATGCGGGCCAGAAAAAGACCCGGCTTGAGGTTGTTCAGACTGGGGTTTTCCAACACCTGAAGGCCCCGCAGTCCGATCAGACGCACCCGGTTGTCGGCCCGCCGGGTGACCTCCTCCAGGGCTATCTGCTCGTTGCCCGGCTCCACCAGTTCTTCGGCCAGCAGGTTCATGGACAGGCTTTTGTCCAGAGTAGCGGCTATCAGCCGGTTTCGTTCGCGCAGCTGCTGCAGCTCGCGCTGGGCCTCCAGCAGCTTGTTGCGCAACTCGCCATTCTCGCGCTGAAGGGCCTCGAGGGTGCGGTTGGGGGTGTCGCTGGGGGGCGCTTGCAAGGCGCTGCTGCCCAGCACCGCCACATCGCCCTCGAGGTTGCGTTTGTCGGCCTCGAGCTGGCGCAAGCGGGTCTCGAGCTCCCGGGTGCGGGCCTGGAGGCCGGTTAGGCGGGCCTGAGCTTCACGACGCGCTTGTTCGAGCTTTTCTTTTTCGCTTTGTAGTTTCTGGAGCTGGTTTTGCGCGTTGCGCCCGGCAGCCTCGAGCTCGCGGAGCTGCCGCTTGGCCAGTTCAGCCTGGGCCAAGAGCTGGTCGCGACCGCTCAGGAGCTGGGCCTTTTCGCTTTGCAAAGTGGTCAGGGCCTGCCGCAGCGGGGCTTGGGCCTGCCGCAGGGAGTTCCGCTCGGCCTCGAGTTTCTCGACTTCCTGGCGCAACTTCTCCCGCTCGATCAGGGCGTCCTCGAGGTCCTGGCGGGTCTGGCGCTGGAGCTCGACGTTTTGCGCGAGCTGCCTTGCTAGCAGGGTGTTGTTCTTCTCGAACTCGTCGCGCTCAGTTTTGAGCTGCTCGTACTGGCTGAAAATGCTGGCCGCACGGCTTTCCAACCGCGTCACCTCGTTGCGCAACCGGTCGCGCTCCTGGCGCACCGCCTCGGCCTGCAGGATGGTCTCGCGGGCATCGCGCACCAGCAAGAAGAAGGCCCCAAAAGCCCCCAGACCAATCAGCACCCCCGTCGCTACTGCCACCAGCGTGGCGGTGGCCTTGGGACGCAGGCCCAAAAAACGCCAGTGGCGCTTGCCCACCCGCTTGGCCACCAGGTCGCCCACATAGGCCACCAGGCCCGCCACGAGCACTAGAAGGATCAGGATGGCCCAGAAAGTCATACCAGGGTCTCAAGTCTATAAGTCACAGGTCTTTCGGACAGGGTTTAAAGGGGTGGTATTGGGATCTGCGACCTGTGATAATTCACAGCTCATACTCGTCGCCCAGGTAGTGCGTGCGCACCCCCGAGTCGCGGGCGAACTCCTCCGGCGAGCCCTGGAAGGCCACCTGGCCGTCGTACATCAGGTAAATGCGGTCGGCAATGGCCAGGGTCTCGCGCACCGAGTGGTCGGTGATGAAGATGCCCACCCCCCGCCGCTCGCGCAGCTCGGAGATGAGCTTCTGGATGTCGTGGACGTTTTTGGGGTCAACACCGGTGAAGGGCTCGTCCAGGAGGATAAAGCTGGGATTGGTGCACAGCGCGCGGGCAATCTCCAGCCGCCGCCGCTCGCCGCCCGAGAGGGTATAGGCGTATTTATCTTTGAGGTGGGCAATGCCCAGCTCCTCGAGCAGCTCTCTGGCCCGCTCAGCCCGTTCGCTTTTGGAGAGGGGTTGAAACTCCAGCACCGCCAGCAGGTTTTCTAGGGCCGTCATGCGCCGGAAGGCCGAGGGCTCCTGGGGCAGGTAGCCCAGACCCTGCCGGGCCCGCTTGTACATGGGCAGCCGGGTGACGTCTTGCCCGCCCAGGCGAATCTGTCCGGCGTTGGGCTCGATAAAGCCCACCAGCATGTAAAAGGTGGTGGTTTTGCCGGCCCCGTTGGGGCCAAACAGGGCCACGATTTCGCCGCGGGTGAGCTCCAGGCTTACGCCCCGCACCACCTCCCGCTTGCCATAGCGCTTGACCAGCCCGGTGGCCTCGAGGCGGGTAGTGAAGGGGGGGGTTGTGCCAAATCTCGGTTGCAATGCCGCTTCCATCTGCCCTACCAGGGTAGCACCCCCCGCTAAGGCAGCTGTGAGAGGAATAACCCAAAGGGGGTCTGGGGGGGTCGGTAGGGCAAGGTTTGTCTACATGGGTGGTCTAAAGCTGAAGGCCAAAGGCTATTGAACGGCTCTGTGCGCATCGCGCTGAGCTGGGCCTTGGCCCTTGGGGTTATCCGTGACCCGGGACTTGCGACACGCATCGTTGATCAAACAGCGCCCATCCCCCATGCACCCACCTGTGGCAGCCCAGGACCCCGGCTTTCCGCTTTGGGCCTGGGGCCTTAAGCTATCGGTTATGGTTGTGACGCGCATTGCACCCAGCCCCACCGGCGACCCCCATGTGGGGACGGCTTACCAGGCTCTGTTTAATTATGTTTTTGCCAAACAGCATGGGGGCAAGTTCATCGTTCGCCTCGAGGACACCGATCGCACCCGCTACAACCCCACCTCCGAGCGGCGCATTCTGGAGATGCTCGAGTGGCTGCGGCTTTCCCCCGACGAGTCGCCCACCAAAGGCGGCCCCAATGGCCCCTACGTGCAGTCGCAACGTCTGCACATCTACCGCGAGCACGTGCAGATGCTCCTGGAAAAAGGCGCGGCCTACCGGGCCTTCGACACCCCCGAGGAACTGGCCGCCGCCCGCGAAGCGGCCCGCCGAGCGGGGAAGCAGGAGCAGGGCTACAACCGCCGTTACCGCGACTACCCGGCCGAGGAAGCCGAGCGACGGGCCGCCGCCGGGGAGCCCCACGTGGTGCGGCTCAAGGTGCCCCTGGAGGGCAAAACCGTTGTGCACGACCTGCTGCGCGGCCCCATCGAGTTCGAGAATGCTGCCCTGGACGACAAGGTGATCCTCAAGGCCGACGGCTACCCTACCTACCACCTGGCGGCCATGGTAGACGATCACCTGATGGGTGTGACCCACGTGATCCGGGCCGAGGAGTGGATTACCAGCACCCCCTTCCACATCCTGATCCTGCGGGCTTTTGGCTGGGAGGAGCCGGTCTGGTGCCACACCCCCCTTTTGCGCAACCCCGATAAATCCAAGCTCTCCAAGCGCAAGATGGATACCAGTGTGGACAGCTACCGTGCCCAGGGCATCCTGCCCGAGGCCCTTTTGAACTACCTGGGCACCATGGCCTGGAGCATGCCCGATGGGCGGGAAATTTTTAGCCTTCAGGATATGATCGAGCACTTCAGCCTGGAGCGCATCAGCCTGGGCGGGCCGGTCTTCGACCTGAACAAACTCAAATGGATGAACGGCAAGTACATCCGCGAAGTCCTGAGCCTGGACGACCTGGCCGAGCGGGTCAAGCCCTTTCTGGAGCGGGCCGGGCTATCCTACCCCTCGGAAACCTACCTGAAGCAGGTGCTCGAGGCCATGCGGGCCCGCTTCGAGACCTTGCAGGAATTTGTGGACAAGTCGCTTTACTTCTTTAGCGAAGCCTACCCCATACAGGAAAAGGCCCTGGCCAAGCTGCGCGAGGGGGCGGCCTTCTTGCCTGAGCTGAAGGAGCAACTGGCCCAGTTGCCCGACCTGCTGCAAGACGCCACCGAACCTTTGCTCAAGGGTTTTGCCGAGGCCAGGGGGGTAAAAGCGGCGGCGGTGATGCAGCCCCTGCGGGCGGCCCTGACGGGAAGCCTCGAGACCCCCGGCATGTTCGACCTCCTCACCCTGTTGGGCAAGGAGCGCGTGTTGAAGCGGCTCGAGCGGGCCATAGAGCTTGTAAAGGAATAACACCACTTCTATCTTTTGCCCCTCACCCCATGCTGGCAAGTTCGGGCAGGTTGACGAACCTAAAAGATGTGTCAGAGTTGTGCTTATCTCTATACCTTTTTATACCAGATTCGGTTAGTTCGGCGCCGAATGGCGGCGAACTAACAGGGCCGAAGTTATCCGCGTAGCGGAGGGCGATACCGCCCCTTGGAAGGGAGACGCTTTCTTCGCCGACCGCCAGGGAGGGGTGTGCTCTAGGATTCAAAAAGATAGCCTCTGGTTTTTTGGTTTAAATGACTATCTTTTTGAATCCGGTATTATACCAACTTTACCTAGGCAGGTAGCTTTGAGAGTCGTCCCAAGCTCCCTCATCCGGCGACACCCCAGGTGCGGCCAATCGTGTTCCTATCGCTGTTTGTAAATAATGCGGTCGGGGTGTCGCCTCCTTCTCCCACCGGGGAGAAGGCAAGGGGTTCATGTGGATTTGGTATCACCTCATCCGGCCCGAACCGTTGGCATCCCCGCCTTCGCGGGCCCAGGTGCCAGTGGCAAGCTGACCGCCGGCGTGCGCGTTGATCAGCCCGCTGCTGGTTCCTGCGACGACGGATTGGTTCGTTAAAAAGGCAGGCGAGGACTTGGTATTGCTATTGCCCGCCGGGACGCTCCAAACAAGGGTTCCGCTATCCGCCTTGATGGCGCGCAAGGATTTGTCGGTAATGATATAGACCTGCCCATTGTTGCCAACTGCGGGCGCGGCATCGCATATTTCCTTGTGGGTGTATATCCACTTAGGAACCTCTGAGGCGGCGGTAGGAGCGGTAGGGCTTACCGCGAACAGGCTGCCGGTGTACATGGGATCGGTCGGGGTTCCGCAGATGTATACCGTCCCATCGGGGCCCACGACGGGTTCGCTCAGCGAGTCCGCCTCGGCAAGCTCGTTATTGGTATTGCTAAGCGATTTAGACCACTTGAGCGTGGCATTGGGCGCCACCGCAGACACCTGGATGACCCCATTGCTAATGGCCCGCACGTAGATTGTGCCGTCCGGGGCCATCGCCATCCCGCCGGGGGAACTCGGGGCAGCCACCGTCGCCAGCACCCCGCCGGTCGGGGCGTGCTTGCGCACCGAGGAGCTGCCGTTCGACCAGATGTTGCCGCTCTTGTCCACCGCGACGCTATAAACACTCTCGCCCAAGTCGTCGCTCCAACCTGGTGCGCCGTTCGCCGCCGAGAAGGTGCGCACGGTGTTGCCGCCCGCCGTGACCACCAGGCCGCTGGTGGTGAGCGCTACCCGGCGGATCTCGAGGTTGCCCAGCGGGTTGGTCTTCCACTTCTCGGTGCCGTTGGGGTTGATGGCGTAAAGCGTACCGCCAAAATCCCAGGCGTAGATGGTCCCGTCGTCGCCTCGGCTGAGGCCCTGTACATTACCGCTGGTGTTGTAGGTCCACTTGGGCGCGAGGGCGTAGGGGTAGGCCCGCACCGAGTTCCCCGAGCCGACGTACACCGTGTCGTCCGGCCCCACCACCAGGCCCCCGCTCGCGTCGAAACCGGAGGCATTGCCGGTGGTCTGGCCCGGAGGTGGGGTTTGGCGGCTGCTAAGGATTTGCGCCTCGTAGTTGTAGAGGGTGTAAGAAAAAGGGGGAACGCCCTTGAAAGCCGTGGTCAGGCCCGTCGTGAGCCCGATCCCGCCATAAAGCTGCCAAGAGATAGGGGGGCCGAAGTCGGTTTTGAAGCGGACATAGGGCTGGAGGCCCAGGAAGGGCCCGGCGACACCATAAATGTAAAACCCGGCTGAGGGCTCTATAAAAGCCTTAAGGCTTAGGGTGGAATTGAACACCGGCCAAATGGGCGTGAAGGACAATTCTCTTTTCGACCATGTGGTGGTACGGTTACTGTTCGAGTCGTAGGAAAAGCCACCCTCCACGCTGCCCTCGGAATCCATGCCGAACTTCACCCCGGCGGTCACGGTGCCGCCTGCCCCCACGTCCAACGCGATGAACGGGATGATTACCCATGGTACCGTTCCTGTCCAAACGGTTATTGGAGAGAATTTGTACTCCGGTAGAGGAATTGTGATCTCGGGGAACTCGAAGGGAGCCTCCCCCGCGGGCGTGGCGACCAAGGCCGAAGCCGAAACCCTAAGGCTGGTTTTGCGGCCATCCGGACTGGTAGTGGAGACCTTAGAGTTCAGATAAATGTCCGGCGGTGGCTGCACAAGCTTCCCGTTCACCAGTTTGATCGGGTAGTAGGTCATGTTAAAAGACACATCGATGCTCAAGCAGAGGGTTCCGGAGACCGTCACCTTAAGACCCGCCGCCACGCCGCCGGTGCCCGCGGCGGCGTCTATGGTGCGGTTCACGTCCAGGCAGGTGCTGACCCCGCTGGGCCGCACACCCTGGGGGAGCGCTACGCCCTGGCCGTCGAGCACTAGCGTCCGGTTGAGGATAAACGCCCCCTGCTGAACCACCTCCTGCATGTCGGCGGGCTCGGTCACGACGGTGGTGCCGTCGCTCGAGACGACCCGCCCAAGGTGCCCCTCTGGGGCCGCCGCCGATGGGCCGAGCACCAAAATCTCCCCGGGCTTGAGGGCCGTGATCTGCGGGTTGCCGCCCGCGAAGGTGAGCGTGGTGCGCCCGCCGCTGTCCCGTAACAACGAGGTAAGGGCCGCTGAGGCTGCGTCGTCCGCCACCCTGGTCTCGGGCGATATTTTGGTCACGACGGGCTGATACTCCACCTTGACCGAAGCCCCCGCTACGGAACCCACTGTCACGCTCTGGGTGGCGACTGCGGGGCTATAGGCGGGGGCATCCTTTTCGCCGCTGCCTACTGCGAGCCCCCGAACCACGTATTCGCCCGGGGGAACCTTTAGGTCGGTGTCGGCGGTGACGGTGCGCTCGGACTGATCCGCCCCGATCACCTTGACCGCTGCCGCCGTACCGGTGGGCAGCCCGGTGATCCGCACCTGCAGCACGCCGCCCTGGGTACCCGCTCCCCCGCAGGCCGCCAGGATGAGCAGGCCGAAGAGAAAAACCCAGTTGCGCATACGAGCTAAGGGCATCAGCGAAGCGCGCAGCGCGAGGGTCAAAATCTTCCAGGTGATGTGGATGATCTGGGATCTGCCTATCATAAAAGCCTCCTCCGGCTTGGTTTGAGGCCAAGGATAGGCAGAAGGCGTTATATGCCGTTATAAGGCGGTCTAATCCGCTGCTCCCGGTGCCGCTCGAGCCCCCACCAGGGGTTGTTGTAACGCATAGTCCACAGCCTGCTCGAGGCTCATTTCCCTGCCCTGGGCCAGCGCGCGCTCGAAAGTCTGGGGCTCGAGGTGCTGGCGGCCCGCGGCGAGGTAGCGCTCGAGGTTGCCCGCACTCACCGGCGGCTCAGCCAGGCCCATGGTCTGGGTGAGGCCATAGACGGCCCCCACCAGCCGCACCGCCCGCTCAAACTGCTCCAGGCGCAGGGCCAGCTCGACGAAAGACCCCAACACCACGCCGATGCTCCAGCGCCGCTCGAGGGTGTAGAAGATGCGCAGGGCCTCCTCGAGGTGGCTCCAGGTTGCGTCCAGATCGGCTTGCTGCAGGGTCAGGAGGGCCAGGTTGACCAGAGAGACCGCGATGCCCTGCTGGTCGCCCAGTTCGCGCTTGATGGCCAGGCTCTCCTCGGTAAGGGCTCGAGCCCGGGCGGACTCGCCGAGTTCCGAGAGCACCTGCCCAAGGTTGCCCAGGGCGTAGGCGATGCCCCGCCGGTCCCCAATCTCGCGCTTGCGGACCAGGCTTTCCTCGAAGTAGGGCCGCGACGCCTCGAGCTGGCCGCGGTAGCCGTAGACCACGCCGATGTCGTTGAGGGTGGTGGCGATGCCGTTGCGATCGCCGATATCGCGTCGCAGACGCAGGCTTTCCTCGAAGTACGCCAGGGCCTGGTCAAAGTTGCCCTGCTCGCGGACGATAGTTCCAAGGCTGTGCAAAGCCCCCGCGACCTCGCCCAAGTCCTCCAGGCGCTGCCAGAGATCCAATGCTTCCTGCTGAACCCGCAGGGCCTGCGCGTATTCACCCTGATCTTTGGTCCGCTCGGCCAGGGCGTTCAGGGCTCTGGCGTGCAGGCGCGGGGGAATGCCCTCTAAGGGCAGGCCGAGGGCGCGTTCGAGCCAGACCCTGCCCTCGCGGTGGTGCCCGCGTACGTACCAGAAGTGGTGGATGGCCGTCGCCAGCCGCAGCGCCAGGGGGGCATCTTGCTGGCTCAGCGCCCACTCCAGCGCGGTTCGTAGGTTGTCGTGCTCGAGGGCCAAACGCTCCAGCCACCGGGCCTCCTCGGGACCGCGCAGATAGCTGCCCGCCTCCTCGGCCAGGGCCAGATAGCGCTCGGCGTGGGCCTGGCGGATGGCTGCCAGAACCCCGCCCGCTTCGGCCCGCTCCTGAGCCTGCTGGCGAATTACCTCGTGTAACTCGAAGCGCCCGCTCGGGGTGCGGCGCAGCAGCGACTTGTCGGCCAGGGTCAGCAGGGCGGCGGGGCCGACACCCGCGACCTTGAGCGCGGCCTGCCGGTCGAAGCCACCCCGGAATACGGTGAGACGGGCCAGGGACTGCTGTTGCTCGGGAGTGAGGCGCTGCCAGGAGTGCTCGAAGACGGCCCGCAGGGAGCGGTGGCGCTCGGGCAAGTCGAGCCCGGGCGACTCGAGGAAGCCCAGGCTGCGCTCGAGCTCATCGGCGATGTCCTGGGGGGTGAAGGCCGAGACCCAGGCAGCGGCGAGCTCCAGGCCCAGCGGCATCCCCTGCACCAGCTGGCAAATCCGCAACACCGCCGGGGCTACCTGGGGCGTGAGGGCGAACTGCGGCCACACCCGGTTGGCCCGCTCCACGAACAGCCGCACCGCACTCGAGCGCCGCACCGCCTCCAGCCCGTACCCCGGCGGGTAGCTCAGGCCCTGGAGGTCGAGCGTCCACTCCGCCTGCAAGCGCAACCGCTCGCGCGAGGTGACCAGCATCCGGAGCTGGGGGGCCTCGTTGAGCAGTTCCAGCACCAGTTCGGCCCCCTCCACCAGGTGTTCGAAGTTGTCGAGCACCAGTAGCATCTCCCGCCCGCGCAGGTGCTCGAGCAGCCTGGCTTTGGGGTCGGTGGCGCGGGTCAGGTTGAGGCCAAGGGCCTCCGCGATGGCCGGGATGATGAGGGCGCTGCGGGCGAGGGGAGCCAGCGCCACGAACCACACCCCGTCGGCGAACGCGCCGAGCTGGCTCTCGGCCACGCTGAGGGCCAGGCGGGTCTTGCCCATGCCCCCCGGCCCGGCCAGGGTGATCAGGCGCTCGCCGGCCTCGAGCCGCCGGTTGACCAGGCCTAGCTCCTCCTCCCGCCCGATGAAGGTGGTCAGGCGGGTCGGCAGGTTGTGCAGCACGGGGTGCGCTGGGGTCTGCGGGGGCAGGGCAGAGCGGCCAAGTTCCTCGAGCAGCCGCCGGGTGGCGGGATCGGGCTCGAGGCCCATCTCCCCCGCCAGCCGCCCTGCAAAAGCGGCGTAGATCTCGCGGGCCCGCCCGGCCTCTCCCAGTGCCGCAGCGTGCTGGAGGATGGCCTGCAGAGCCCGCTCGTTGAAGGGGTCACGCTCCAGCAGACGCTCAAGGCATTCCAGCAACTCCTGCGAGGGCTTGGATTCGGCCGCCCATCTCAGCAGCGCATCGCCCCAGGCGGTCTGGAGGTCGGCGCGCTCGGCCTCGAGCCAGTCCTCGAGCCCGGGCAGCCCATAGATCCGCACGCCCTCGAGGAAAGGTCCACCGTAAAGCTCCACCGCCTGTTCCCACTGCCCCCGGGCCAGAGCCTGCCGAAAGAGCCGCACATCGACCTCGGCCTGCCAGCGCACGCCGCTCGCATCGGCCTCGAGACCCTCCACCCCCTCCATCTGGCGAACCCGGTGCAACAACTGGCGCAGGTTGTTGCGGGCGGAGGCAGGCTCCACCTCCGGCCAGAACAGCTCCAGCAGTTCTGCACGGCTGACCCAGTCCTCCTGGGCTCCCAGGTAGCTCAGCAGCCACAAGGGGCGCTCCTTGGGTAGCGGCGCGACTGCCTCCTTCCGCTCGAGGCGCGGCGAACCCAGGAGCCGAACCCGTGTGCCCACAACACTCCCACCATAGCAGAACTAGACCGACGAGAAGATTATTTTTGACCACGCCATGGCCGGCGCGTAATACCAGATTCGGTTAGTTCGGCGTCGGATGGCGGCGAACTAACCGGGCCGAAGTTATCCGCGTAGCGGAGGGCGATACCGCCCCTTGGAAGTTATCCGCGTAGCGGAGGGCGATACCGCCCCTTGGAAAGGAGACGCTTTATTCGCCGACCGTTCGGGAGGGGAGTGCTCTAGGATTCAAAAAGATAACCTCTGAGGGATCTTTGGTTTGGATGATTATCTTTTTGAATCCGGTATAAGCTGACTTCTTACCTACACATCCCAGTAGTCGTCGGGATAGGGCAGCCCCACAGCCTGGGCGAAGGCTTGCAGGCCCAGCCGGTCGGGGGCTTCCAGGTGGTAGCGGAAGTTCCACAGGTAGTGCTGCATCAGGCGCTCGGGTACGTTCAGGCGCTGGGCCTCGGTGCCGGCCACGGCGGCCAGGTTGCCCAGCCCTAGCGAACGGGCGGCCCGCAGGCGCCGGACAATTTCAGGGGGCGGTGGCGCGTTTTTGCGGGTGGCCCAGACCGCAAAAACAAAGGGCAGCCGGGTTTGCTCGAACCACTTCATCGAGAGGTCGGTAATGCGAATGCCTTCAACCTGGGTGGGCACCTGGTGCACCGACTCGGGGATGATGGAGAGCAGGCCAAAGTAGGTGCTGATGGCCCGGTCGCCGATCAGGAGAACTGCGTCGTAGCGCTCGAGGAGCTCGAGGCCGATAGGCGCGAGCTTGCTGGATGGGGGTGGGCCGTCCTGGGTGCTTTGCGAGGGCCTCGTCTTTCGCTCGAGGCCGCCCTGCTCGGGGGTGTACTGGGCCTCTATGCCATCGGCTTCTAGCAGGTACTGCAAAAGCCGTACCGAGGTGGCGCTTTCGGTGGTCAGAGCAATGCGCCGGAGCTCGTTCCAGGGCTTGCGGTGAAACAAGTTGACCGAATACACCGGCCCCAGGTCGGCCACGCTGAAGTCGGGCAGGGGTCTTAGCTTGTCGGCGTTTTCCAGGTAGAAGTAGGAGGAAACCAGGCTCAGGTCTACCGAGCCCTCCAGCAGCCACCGGTTGAGTTCAGTGGGCACGCCGTAGCGAAAGGCTACTCCGTCCCCTTCCTCCAGAAAGTGGTAGAGCGGCGCGGTGTTGGCGTAGCGGGGGACACCCAGAATATACATAAGCAAGAGGCTAAAAGCCGAAAGCTAGCTAGTAGAGATGGCCCTGGGCTTTGGCCCTTCGGCTCTTGGCGGGTTGTCGTAGATGCGTAGCTCGTTGTACAGCGCATCCCGCTCTACCGGCACGCGTCCGGCGGCCTGGATGAGCTGCACCATCTTCTGGCGGGAGAGGCCCAGCGGCGAGGTAGCCCCGGCGGCATGCGCGATGTGCTCCTCGATGATGGTGCCGTCGATGTCCGAGACCCCCCAGTCGAGCGAGACCTGAACCAGGTCGGAGGAGATCATCACCCAGTAGCCCTTGATGTGGTCAAAGTTGTCCAAGTACAGCCTCGCAACCGCCAGGTTCCTCAGGTCGTCTAAGCCGGTGGTGAACTCGGTCTTGCCTAGGTTGAACGCCAGCGCGTTGGCGTCGGGCTGGAAGGCCAAGGGAATAAAGCTATAAAAACCTCCGGTTTCGTCCTGCAGCCGGCGTAGCCGATCCATATGGTCGAGGCGTTCTTCCAGGGTCTCGATGTGCCCGTAGAGCATGGTAGCGTTGGTGCGGATTCCCAGGCTGTGGGCCTCGCGGTGGATTTGCAGCCACTTCTCGGCCTTGACCTTATTCTTGGCGATCTGACGACGTACCCGCTCGGCAAAGATTTCCGCCCCGCCGCCGGGGAGGGCTACCAGGCCGGCGGCTTTGAGTTCGCGCAAGACCTCGAGGGTGGGCTTCTTGCTGATTTTGGAGAGGTGCTCGATCTCCGCTGCCGTGAAAGCCTTTACCTGGATGCCGGGGAAGTTTTCGTTCAAGGCCCGCACCATCTCGGGGTAGTAGCTCCAGGGGCGGTTGGGGTGATGGCCGCTGGACATGTGCAGTTCGGTCAGGCCCGGCTCCCACTTTTCGCGCACTTTGGCCACCACGTCTTCCACGCTATAATCCCAGGCCCGCGCCTCGTCTTTCTTAGCTGCAAACGCACAGAACGTACAGCCCACGTAGCAGATGTTGGTGAACTCGAGCCGCATGGAGTGTACAAAGTAGGTTTTATCGCCGTGCTTGCGCTCGCGCACCCGGTTGGCCAGCCACATCAGGGCGTTGTAGTCGGGGGTGTGGTAGAGCGTCATTCCTTCGTCGAAGGTCAGGCGCTCCCCGGCCTCTACTTTCTCCACGATGGGAAGGAGTTTGGGGTCACGCACCACAGGGATGTACCGCAAAGCGCCTACGGAAGAGGAAGCCACATTCATCAGAGACAATCCTAGCACTGCCCGGTTGTGAAACCTGATACCTGGCTAACGATTGGAGCGGTCAGTCCGCATACACGGTGTGGTTCTGGGTGGAGCTTCGGACGACCAGGGTGGGCTCGAAACGCCGGGCCCGGGGGCTGCCCTTGTAGCCCCGAATGCGCTCCAAAAGCATGCGGGCGGCCTCGGCCCCCATCTCCTCGATGGGCTGCGACAGGGTGGACAGGCCCCGGGCCTCGGTCCAGGCGTGGCCGTCGAAGCCCAGCAAGCGTACCTGCTCAGCTATCTTCAGACCCTGTCGTTCGGCTTCCTCGAGCACCCCCAGGGCCAGGAGGTCGGCTCCGGCAAAAATGTTGTAGGGAGGCCTGGACAGCCGCATAAAGTGCTGCAGGGCCAGCCGCCCGCCCTCGGCAGAGAAGCGCGAGACGAAGACGTGAGCGTCCGGCAGCGAGCGGCCTACGCGGGCTAGCCCATCGCGAAACCCCGCGACCCGTTCCTGCCCTACGGTATTGCGCATAACCTCGTCGAGTTCTTCTTGCATCTGGATGGCGAACAGCTCTCCAGGAAAGGCTGCAAGGTGCTGGGCGGCCATCTGCCCACCCAGGTAGTTGTCTACGAAGGCAGAGTCGTAGCGGGGGCTGTGGGCGTCTACCAGAACCACTGGGCGCTCGGTGGGAAACCGCTGGTTGGGCAGCAGATGAGCCAGGCCCTGGGAGGCTACCAGCAAGCCATCGGTTTGGTAGGCCAAAGAGCGGCTCTCCAGGTAGCGTTGCAGCCGCAGGGGGGAGAAGATGGGAAAGAGTGCAATTTCGTAGCGCTCCTCGCTCAAGACCTGCTCGATACCCTCGAGGAGCCGGTTGTAAAATTCGGTTGAGATAACCGGCAGGATGAGCGAGATGGTGTAACTGCGCCCCCCGGCCACCCGCCTGGCGTGGGGGTTGGGGCTGTAACCAAGGCTGGACATAGCCGCCAGTACCCGCTCGCGGGTCTCGGTCCGTACCGAGGGGTGGTTGTTCAGAACCCGGCTGACTGTACCAATCCCCACTTTGGCAAGGTGGGCGACTTCGTGGATGGTGGGTTTACGCTTGGCCAAATTTGGCTCCTCTTTCGGGGTGGAAACGCTTTCCTGCGAAATCTAAAATTAGTTTATCACACAATCTGGACTGCGAGAACACAAAAAAGGCCCCAGGGGCCCCTTTACTTGACGATGGCGCCATGCTGCTGCCCAGGGTACAGAACTTGCTGCATCAACGTAATAGAAGGTTGCTGGTCTGGGCCTTGAATCAACCTTTTCTCGGGCTTGCTTCCGGTCTTGGGCAGCTCAACGGTTGTCACCCAAACCGTTTAGCATAGAAAGCGGTTGCTATGGACCTGGTGTGGGTGGTGCTGGCCTATCTGGTGGGTTCGCTCAGCTTTGGGCGCATTGCCGGTGTTATCCGGGGTTTCAACCTGGCCGAACGGGACACCCCCGGCGCCAGCGGGACTTTTCGTCAACTGGGGCCCAAGTGGGGCCTTGCGGTGGCGCTGGCCGATGTGCTCAAGGGGGTTCTGGCGGCCTACCTGAGCCAGTGGGCCCAGGCGCCCTGGGCCATGCCCCTGATGGGGGTGGCGGTGGTGGCGGGCCATAACTGGCCGCTCTATTTCGGCTTTCGGGGTGGGGGTGGTATTGCCCCCACTTTGGGGTTTTTTGGCTTTTTGTATCCCACCATCACGCTGGTGGCGGTTGGGATTGGTTTGGCCGTGGCGGGCCTGTACTGGCAGTTGTACTGGAAAAACCATCGGGGTGGTTGGTATCCCATTCCGGTAGGGGCCCTGGTGGGGTATATCTATGCCCTGATTGCCTTCTGGCCCACTGGAAAAGGGTTCTGGGCTTTTCTGTTGGTGAGCCTGGTGGTAGCTTTACGCGGTCTCAGGATGATCCGGAAGGACCAATGAGCGGTTCGGGCTAGGGTTTGAGCAACCCTGGTGAGTTTTCGAAAGTGCCTCGCTTGCTAAACTGGCGGTTGTGCGGATTGTTTTTGCTGAGAATATTGAATATACCCTGGGCGCACGCGACTTGCTGAACGGGGTGAGCCTGGAACTGCGCCACGGCGACCGTCTGGCCCTGGTGGGGGCCAATGGCTCGGGCAAGACCACCCTGATGCGCCTCTTGATGGGGGAACTCCAGCCGAGCTCCGGGCGTGTTCACCGCACCGAGGGGGTGCACCTGGAGCTTTTGCCCCAGGACCCCCAGTACAGCCCCAGCGACACCGTGGAAACGGTGCTCAAGCGGGGGTTCGCCCGGGTACAGGCCATGGAAGCCGAACTGGCCCGCTTGGAAACCAGCCTGGCCGATCCCGAGGTTTACCATCGCTGGGAAAAGCTGCACGAGCGCTTCGAGGCCATTGGGGGCTATCAGCAGCGCGCCCGCTACGAGGCCGTGCTGAAGGGGCTTCGCTTCGAGGGGCGACAACAGGAAAAAGCCAGTGTGCTCTCCGGGGGCGAGACCCGGCGGCTGGCGCTGGGGGCGCTGCTCTTATCGGGGTCGGATGCCCTGCTGTTGGACGAGCCTACCAACCACCTCGACTTAGAGATGGTGGCCTGGCTGGTCAATTTTTTGCGATCGTTCGGGGGGGCTACCGTCACGGTCTCGCACGACCGGCAGTTTCTTGACCAGGTCACAGAGCGCGTGGCCTGGCTGCGCAAGGGCAGCCTCAGGCTTTATGAAGGCAACTTCACGGCTTTCCGCCGTGAGCGGGCCCTACAAGAAGAACAGGAAGCCCGCGAATACGCCAACTGGCTCAAAGAGAAAGAGCGGCGCGAGGAGATTCTGGAGCAGGCCCAGCGCTGGGCCCACAGCAGCGCCAAACACGCCAAGCGGCTGCACAGCCTGGAAGCCCGCATGGAGCAGTTCTTAGAAGAAACCGTCCAGGCTCCTGATGTGGACGACCCTGCGGTGCGGATCCGCTTTCCGGTGGAGAAGAAGGTCACTGCTGAGCGGGTTTTGGAAGGGTGGAATTTACAAAAGAACTTCGGAGGACGCGAACTCTTCCATATTCCTGGCCTGCTGGTTCGGAATGGCGAGCGCATTGCCGTTATCGGCCCCAACGGGGCGGGCAAGACCACCCTGCTCAAGGTGCTCCTGGGGCTGCTGCCCTCCGACCACCCGGCGGGGCGGGTCAAAACCGGGCCGGGGGTGCGGATTGGCTACTATGACCAAAGACTCTCGGGCTTCGACCCCGAACTCACCCTGTTCGAGACGCTCTACCGCATGCTGGGCGAGAGGGCCCATGCCGCTTTGGGAGCCTGGATGTTTCCCTACGAGGCCCAGTTCAAGCAGGTGAAGAGCCTTTCGGGGGGGGAGCGGGCCCGGCTGGCCCTGCTCTCGCTCTCGTTGCAACAAGCCAGCCTGCTGGTGCTGGACGAGCCGACCAACCACCTCGACCTCGAGACGGTGGAGGCCCTCGAGCAGGCCCTGCTGGATTATCCCGGCACCCTCTTGCTGGTCTCACACGACCTGGCCTTCCTCGATCGGCTGGCTACGCGCACCTGGCACGTTTTTGAGGGCCAGTTCGCTGACTACCCGGCCCCGCCCAGCGAATACCTGGAGCGTCGCAAGACGGAGGTGGTGCCCAGGAAACTCGAGCGGCCGACTTCCAGGGTTGAAGCGCAGCATCCGAAGCCCCCCAGGGCCAGGGGACGCTGGCACCTGGAGCGCGAAAAAGAACGCCTGGAAGCCCAAATTGCTGAACTCGAGGCACAAATCCAGGCTGAGCTTTCCAGGGCCAACCAGCCCAGCCTGCACCACAGCGAGTACGCCCAAATTGCCGAAACACAAGCCAAGTTGGAGGAAGCGCTTGAGCAAGCCTTTGCCCGCTGGGCCGAGGTGGTTGAGCAGCTTGAAGGTTCGTTCTGAGGGCTTTAGCGGCGGCCAGAACCACCTGTTACAAGTTATGGGAACTTTCCGATTGTCCTAGCACAATCCATCAACTTGTACCTTCCTCCCATCCAAGCCTTGTGCATATAATGCCCTCCATCCAAATGGAGGACGCATGGGGGTGCGGGTCAAGCTGCGGTATGACAAACATATAGCTTTATACCGCCACATTGCCGAGGAGTTTCGCACCCGCATTGCCAAGGGCGAGCTGCCCCCCGGTACCCGCCTGCCCACAGTACGGGCCCTGGCCCGCGAAGTAGGCACCACCCGCCTCACCATCCACAACGCTTACCGCGAGCTTCAGGCCGATGGGCTTATCGAGTCGGTGGTGGGACGGGGTACGTTTGTGAGCCCACAGGCCCAGCCCACCGCTCAGCCCAGCTTCAGCGAGCGGCTCGAGCCCGACTCGGTGCTCTCCGACCTGCACCGCTTGCAACAGGCCAAAGTCCTGCACAACCTGGCCCTGGCCACTGCCGACCCCACTTTGTTTCCCTACCTGTCTTTTTGGGCCTGTCTGGAGAGCCTGAAGCCTTTGGCCCGGGAGGTTTTTGGCTACGGCTCGGTGATGGGTGAGCCCGAGCTTAGGGTGGCCCTCGGCGAGCTGCTCGAGCAGCGGGGTATCGGGGCCGACCCCAGCGAGGTGCTGGTTACTGTGGGGGGGCTGCAAGGGCTGGCCCTGGTCTGCCGGGCCCTGGCCGAACCGGGTGAGGAGGTGCTCCTGGAGGAACCCACCTATTTGGGCCTCCTGGGCATCCTCAAGCAGTTTCGCCTCAAACCCCTGCCGGTACCGCTCGACCCCGAAGGCCCCCGGCTGGAGGTGCTCGAGGCCCTGCTGAAGCGCCACCGCCCGCGCTTTTACTACACCATTCCCAGCTACCATAACCCCACCGGGCTGCGCTTCGGCGAGTCGAAACTGCAGCGGATGCTCGAGCTTTCCCAAACCTACGGCTTCACCCTGGTAGAAGACGATACCCTGGGCTTCTTGAGCTATGAGAAAACCCCCCCCATCCCCCTCTATGCCCTGGCCCAGCGAACCGGCCTGAAGGCCCAGGTGGTGCACCTGGCCAGCCTCTCCAAGGTGCTGATGCCGGGTCTGCGCATTGGTTATCTGGTGGCTCCACCGCCCTTGCTCGAGCGCTTTACCTCTTTGCACAACGTCTCCGACATCACCGGCCCTCCGCCTCTCTTGCAGCGGGCTACAGCCCAGTTCATACGGCAGGGAGGCCTGAAGCAGCACCTCAAGCAGGTGCTCCCCATCTATCAAAAGCGCCGGGATGTGCTTTTGCAGGCTCTAAGCCGCTATATGCCCCCAGGGGTGCACTGGAGCCGTCCCGAGGGGGGGTTCTCCTGCTGGGTGAACCTGCCCCGGCTTTTTTCCAACCTCGAGCTGCACCACCAGGCCTTAGCCCAGGGGGTGGCCATCACCCCCGGCGAGGCTTTTTTGGTACAGGCCGACGAAACCATGCACGTGCGGCTGTGCTTTGGGGCCCAGGCCGCAGAGGGCCTGGAAGAGGGGGTGAAAGAACTGGCAAAACTGATCCGTGCGCGGGTTACACACACACAGACATGAAGCGAGCTGGTGGGAGGTAGCTCAATGGAAAACAAACCCAAAGAGGTGCGCGGGGCGCACTACGTGGATGTAGACAACACCTATCTGGAAAAGCGGCGCTTGCGCAAGAGCGCGGGCTGGGTGCTTTTATGGGGCCTGGGGGTGGGGGCGGTTATCTCGGGCGACTTCTTCGGCTGGAACTTCGGGCTGGCCGCAGGCGGCTTTGGGGGGCTTTTGCTGGCCACCCTCGTGGTGGCAGTGATGTACGTGACCATGGTGCTCTCCATCGCCGAACTCTCCACCGCGCTGCCCCACGCCGGGGGCTTTTACTCCTTTACCCGCAACGCCTTTGGGCCCAACTGGGCCTACCTGAACGGGGTCACCGATCTCATCGAGTATGTGATTACCCCGGCCGTGATTGTGGTGGGCATTGCGGGGTACATGAACGCCCTTATTCCTGGGGTGCCGGCCTGGATCTGGTGGGCGGCCTTTTATGCCCTGTTCGTGGGCATCAACATTCGGGGTACGGCCCTCACCCTCCGGATCTCGCTGATCGTGACTTTGCTGGCGCTCGCAGTGCTGGTCTTTTTCTACGTAGCTGCGGGTCTCTCCGGGGCGTTTAGCTGGGATAAGGTCTTCAACATTGCCCCTGCGGAGGGGGGCTCGAGCTTCCTCCCCTTTGGCTGGTACGGGGTTTTTGCAGCCCTACCCTTTGCCATCTGGTTCTATCTGGCCATCGAGCAGCTTCCTCTGGCTGCCGAGGAGTCGCACGATGTGGTGCGCGACATGCCCCGGGCGCTCATCCTGGGCATCATTACCCTGCTGGTGCTCTCGGTGCTCACCCTCATCCTCAACACTGGGGTCGCCGGCGCCAAGGAGGTCGGGGAGTCCGGCGCACCTTTGGAGCTGGGCTTCAAGGCGGTGTTTGGCGATGCGGCGACCAGCACCTTCCTGACACTTATTGCCATCACCGGCCTGGTGGCCAGCTTCCACGCCATCATCTACGCCTATGGGCGGCTCATCTTTGCCCTTTCACGGGCCGGCTACCTGCCTACCGGGCTTTCTATTGTGAGCCGCTACCACACCCCGCACTACGCCCTGGTGCTGGGCGCGGTGGTGGGCTTCTTGATGTGCGTGCTCATCAGCACTTTCTCCGATAGCGTGGGGGCCGCGCTTTTGAACATGGCCGTTTTTGGTGCGGTGATCTCTTATGCCATGGTGATGTTTGCTTACATTCGCCTGGCCCGCGCCCGCCCCGACCTGCCCAGGCCCTACAAGAGCCCCTTGGGTGTGGCGGGGGCCTGGGTGGGGGCCATTCTGGCCCTGGTCTGCTTGGCGGCTACCTTCGCGGTGGAGAGCTACCGCCCCGGCGTGGTGGGTACTGCCGTCTTTGTGGTGCTGATGATGGCCTACTACTGGTTCTACAGCCGCTTCCGCCTGGTGGCCCAGGCCCCCGAGGAGGAGGCCGCCCTCATTGCCGAGGCACAGCGGGAGATTCGCTAGGCTCATCCCACGGTAAGTTTGTCGGGCGACAACGCCCCGTTAAGCGATGAGCCCTTGTAAGCGTTGTCGCTTACCGTGGGGGCCCCGATAGCAGACGCGCACGCTTTGTACTGCGAAGAAGCCCACCCGCTGCCGATGTGGCTTTGGTGCAGGACTGGGAACGCAAGGAGGTTATGAATGGCGCATAGCGCCGAAGAAAAACTCAACTGGCTGGCGCAAAAGGTAAATGCGGGCGAGATCGAGACCGTGCTGGTGGCCTTTCCCGACCACTACGGGCGGCTCATGGGCAAGCGTTTCGAGGCCGAGTTCTTTGTGGAGCAGGTAGCCCTGCACGGCACCCACGGCTGCGACTACCTGCTTACTACCGACATGGAGATGGAGCCGGTGCAGGGCTACCGCTTTGCCAACTGGGAGCTGGGCTATGGCGACTTTCACCTGGTGCCCGACCTCTCTACCCTGCGGCCTGCAAGCTGGCTCGAGAAAAGCGCCATCGTCCTCTGCGACTTGGAAGACGAGCGCACCCACCGGCTCGTGGAGGTAGCCCCCCGCACCCTCCTGAGGCGGCAGCTAAAGCGGGCCAAAGCCCTCGGTTACACGGTGATGGCGGCTTCGGAGCTGGAGTACTACTTGTACCGGGTCGCTTACGCTGCGGCCCACCGGCAGGGCTACGCGGGGCTCGAGCCCGCCGGCTACTACCTGGAGGACTACCACCTGCTGCAGGGCACCCGGGAGGAGCCCTTCACCGCAGCGGCGCGGCGCCATCTCAAAGCCTCGGGGATCCCGGTGGAGAACTCTAAGGGGGAGTGGGGCCTGGGGCAGCACGAGGTAAATGTGCGCTACGCCGAGGCCCTGGAAATGGCCGACCGGCACGTTCTGTTCAAACAGTGCCTCAAGGAAATTGCCGACAGCATGGGTCTCTCGGTAACCTTCATGGCCAAGCCCCACCACGGCCAGGCGGGGTCTTCCTGCCACATCCACCTTTCGCTGTGGAAGGACGGGCAGAACGCCTTTGCGGGAGAGGAAAGCTACGGGCCGGTTCAGGGGTCTACAGTTTTCGGGCAGTTCCTGGCGGGCTGGATTGCCCACGTACCCGACCTGATGCCTTTCTACGCTCCAACGGTGAACGCTTACAAGCGCTACGAGGACGGCTCCTGGGCCCCCACCCGGCTGGCCTGGAGCTACGATAACCGTACCGCCGGGTTCCGCGTGGTAGGGCACGGTAGTTCGCTGCGCATCGAGTGCCGCATCGGCGGGGCCGATTTGAACCCCTACCTGGCCCTGGCCGCAGCCCTGGCCTCGGGGCTCGCGGGCCTCGAGCAAAACCTAACCCCACCCGCCATCTTCCAGGGCGACATCTACCAGGCCCGCCACCTGCCGCGGGTGCCCCACACCCTGGGCGAGGCGGTGGAGGGTTTTGCCCATAGTGCCTTTGCCAAAGGGGTACTGGGCGAGGCCGTCCACGAGCACTACACCCACTTCTTCCGCACCGAGTGGCAGGCCTTTAACCGGGCCGTGACCGACTGGGAGCGCAAGCGGTACTTCGAGCGCATTTGAGGGAGGTATAGCATGCAACTTGCGAACAAGGTGGCCCTGATTACCGGCGCCGCCAGCGGGATTGGCCTCGAGGCGGCCCTGCTCTTTGCCCGCGAGGGGGCCAAGGTGGTGGCGGTAGACGTTTCCGAGAAGGGCCGGGGAACCGTCCAAGCCATTCGGAGCGCCGGAGGCGAGGCCCACTTCGTGCAGGCCGATGTCTCCAAGACCGCCGATGCTGAGCGCATGGTACAGGAAGCCGAGCATGCTTTTGGGCAACTCGACATCCTCTTCAACAACGCCGGCATCTCCCACGCCGAGGACGACGATGCCATCCACACCAGCGAGGCCGTATGGGATGTGACCTTTGCCGTGAACGTGAAGGGGGTCTTTTTGGGCTGCAAGTACGGCATCCCCGCCTTGCGCCGCGCCGGGGGGGGCGTGGTCATCAACACCGCCTCCTTTGTGGCCTTCCTGGGGGCTGCCACCCCCCAACTGGCCTACACCGCGAGCAAGGGGGCGGTGCTCTCCATGACCCGCGAGCTGGCGGTGATTCACGCCCGGGAGAACATAAGGGTCAATGCGCTGTGCCCAGGGCCCCTGCAGACCGAGCTCTTGATGAAGTACCTGGACACCCCGGAAAAGCGCCAGCGCCGCCTGGTGCACATCCCCATGGGCCGTTTCGGCCAGGCCACCGAAATCGCCCAGGCCGCCTTGTTTTTGGCCAGCCCGTCTTCTTCCTTCATGACCGGGGCAGCCTTGCTGGTGGATGGGGGTATTACTGCGGCCTATGTCACACCGGAGTAGGAGTGCAGAAGTGACCAAGACCATTCAAAAAACCATCAGCCCGGTGGATGGGCGGGTCTATGCCGAGCGGGATCTGGCCGGGCCAGATGAGCTCGAGGCCGCCCTGGCCCGTGCCGCCCAGGCCCAGAAAGCCTGGGCCAAAACCTCCCTGGAAGAACGAATGCGCATCGTAGCCCGAATGGTGGAGGTGATGCTTGGGGCGGTGGAGGAGGTGGCCCAAGAGCTTACCTGGCAGATGGGCCGCCCCATCCGCTATAGTCCCAAGGAGATCACCGGGGGCTTTGCCGAGCGGGCCCGCTACATGACCCGCATCGCCCCGGCAGCCCTGAAGGACGTTCCGGTGGAGGAACTGCCGGGCTTTACGCGCTTCATCCGGCGGGAGCCTTTGGGGTTGGTGCTGGTGCTGGCCCCCTGGAACTACCCCTACCTGACCTCGGTCAACACCATCGTGCCCGCCCTCCTGGCCGGAAACGCGGTGGTGCTCAAGCACTCGGCCCAGACCCCCCTGGTGGCTGAGCGCTACGCCTGGGCCTTGCAGGAGGCCGGCTTACCTGGGGGGGTCTTCCAGTACCTGCATATGGGTCACGACCTGGTGGCCCAGGCCATTGCCGACCCACGGGTGGCCTTCGTGGCCTTTACCGGCTCGGTGGCTGGGGGGCGGGCGGTAGAGCGGGCCGCAGCGGGGCACTTCAAGGGGGTGGCCCTGGAGCTGGGGGGAAAGGACCCGGCCTATGTGCGCTCAGATGCCGACCTCGAGTATAGCGCGGTGAACCTGGTGGACGGGGCCATGTTCAACTCGGGCCAGTCCTGCTGCGGGGTGGAGCGCATCTACGTGCATGAGAGCCTCTACGAGCCTTTCGTGGAGGCCTTTGTGGCCGAGACCCTGAAGCTCAGGCTGGGCAACCCCTTAGACCCCGAGACCACCCTGGGCCCCATGGTGCGCACCGAGGCCGCCGAGTTCGTGCGGGGCCAGATAGCCGAGGCAGTAGCCCAGGGGGCTAAAGCCCTCATAGACCCCCGTCACTTTCCCGCCGACGCGCCGGGCACGCCCTACCTGGCCCCCCAGGTGCTGGTGAACGTGCACCACGGGATGCGAGTGATGCGGGAAGAGAGTTTTGGCCCGGTGGTGGGCATAATGCCGGTAAAAAGCGATGCGGAAGCCCTGGCGCTTATGAACGACTCCCCCTACGGCCTCACCGCCTCGATCTGGAGCCAGGACGAAGGGGCCGCGCTGGCACTTGGAGAGGCCATAGAGACCGGTACCGTCTTCCTCAACCGCTGCGACTACCTGGATCCCGCCCTGGCCTGGACGGGGGTCAAGGAGTCCGGGCGGGGCTGCTCGCTCTCCGTGCTGGGCTACGAGCAGCTCACCCGGCCCAAGTCGTATCATCTGCGTAGGCTATGACGCTGGCTGTGCTGGTCTGCGACGACCCTCCGCCAGGCCTGGAGGGCATGGCGGGTGACTACCCCGCCATGTTCGAGCGGCTTTTGGGCCTGCCCCTCACCCCTTTCGACGTGCGAACGGGGCAGTATCCGGCCCAGATCGAAGACTTTGAGGGCTACCTGATTACAGGCTCTCGAGCCTCGGTCTACGACCCTCTGCCCTGGATCCCCCCCTTGGAGGACTTCGTGCGGGCGGTGGCGGCCTCGTCCAGCCGGCTGGTGGGGGTCTGCTTTGGTCACCAGATGATCGGCCAGGCCCTGGGGGGCAAGGTAGAGCGCTGGCCCCTGGGCTGGGGGGTGGGGGTGCATCGGTTCGCAATCTACCGGCAGGCCCCCTGGATGGAGCCTGCGCTCAAGGAACTCCGGCTCATTCTCTCCTGCCAGGATCAGATCACCGTGCTTCCGCCGGGAGCTTTGGTGCTGGGGGGAAGCGAATTCAGCCCCCACGCTATTATTCAAGTAGGGGAGAACGTGCTGGGGATGCAGCCCCACCCCGAGTTTCCCGTTGCGTTTGCCCAGGCCCTTTTGGAACAGCGGCGCGAGCGGGTGGGCGAGGCCCGCTACACCGAGGCCAGGGCCAGCTTTGCCCTGGAGCCCACCGCGAGGGAGGTGGCGGGCTGGATTCGGAATTTTCTCGCTTCCTGAAGCAGTACCCCCCCTTCGATGCCTTAAGCGAGGCCGACTGGGCGGGTCTCGAGGGGGCCTTGCGTCTCCTGCACTTTGAGCCGGGCGCAGTGATCCTTTCCCCTGCCCAGCCCGAGGCCGAAGGGCTTTATGTGGTCTTTCGGGGCGAGGTGCGCCTGGAACAGGATGGACAGACCGTGGCCTGGCTCGAGCCCGGCGAGGCCTTCGGCTACCCCTCCCTTCTGGGCCAGCAGCCCCCCAGCCTTACCGTGCGGGCTGAGGGCCAGGCGGCGTGCTTGCTCCTCGCTAAGGAAGCCTTCCACCGCCTCCTGGAAAGGCCTTCCTTTGCCCTCTTCTTTAGCGCCCGGCTAGCCGAGCGGCTCAGGCTATTCCAGCCCTCCGCTTTGAGCCTGCCCGACCTGGGGCAACCGGCAGGCGAGGCGGCGGAGGCGGCGGTGTGGCTCGAGGAGGGGGCCAGCGTGGCCCAGGCCGCCCGGCGCTTGCGCGAGCGCGGGGTGAGCGCCTTGCTCCTACAGACCCCAGAGGGCCTGGCCATTCTCACCGACCGCGACCTGCGCAACCGGGTGCTGGCCGAGGAGCTCCCCCCCTCCACCCCGGCCCTGCGGGTGGCCAGCGCCCCGGCCAAAACCCTGCCCCAAAGCACCCCCCTCTACGAAGCCCTGGCCTTTATGGAGCAGCAGGGCATCCACCACCTGCCCCTCCTCGAGGGAAGCCAGGTCGTAGGCCTCCTAACCGACCGGGCCTTCCTGCGCCGCTGGCTCCAGACCCCCCTGGCCCTGCTGCGGCGGCTGGCCCACGAAGACGACCTAGGCCTGCTCCAGGACTACCGGAGGCAGCTCGAGGCCATCGTGCGACAGATGTTCGCTGCGGGCTTCGCGGTGCCGGCCATCACCCGCCAGGTGAGCCTGTTGAACGATGCCCTGACCCGCAGCTTGCTCCAAAGGGCCGAGGCCCGCCAGGGCCCGCCCCCCGGCCCCTACGCCTGGCTGGCCCTGGGCTCAGAGGGCCGCACCGAGCAGGCCCTGCTCACAGATCAGGACAACGCCCTGCTCTTCCAAAACCCCTCGGCCCGGCCCTACTTCCAGGCCCTGGCCCAGGCCGTGCTCGAGGGGCTTTTGGAGGCTGGGTTCCCCCCCTGCCCAGGGGGCTTCATGGCCGATCGGTGGTGCTACGCCCTGCCCGAGTGGGCGGCCCGCTTCCGGCTGTGGTTGGAAAACCCTGAAGGCGAGGGCCTCCTGGAGGCCCAGGTGTTTCTCGATTTCCGCTCGATTGCCGGGGGGCTTTCGCCGGAGCCTTTGCACGGTTACCTGCGCCAGGCCGGCAAAAACCGCGCTTTCCTCACCGCCCTGGCCCGCTCGGCCCTGGCCTTTGCTCCGCCCTTGGGCTTCTTAGGCCGCATCCACTGGGAAGCGGGGCAGATCAACCTGAAGAAAGGGGGCCTGGCGGCCATCGTGGCACTGGCCCGGGTGTATGGCCTCGAGGCCGGCTCTTTGGCCCGCCCCACCCCGGAGCGCCTGCGGGCCGCCGCCGAGGCCCGGCTGCTTCCTAGGGAAGAAGCCGAAGACCTGAGCGAGGCCTTTTTGTTCCTTGCCCACCTGCGCCTGAAGCATCAGCTCGCTGCTTTAGGACGGGGTCAGCTCCCCGCCAACCGCGTGGCCCAGGAAGCCCTTAGCCCCCGCGAGCAGCAGATGCTGCGGCAGGTCTTCTGGCGTATCCGCCAGGCCCAGCAGGCTTTGGCGGCGCGATTTCGGCTGCAAACCTTATAGGCTGCCCCTGGTTCTTCCAAGGGTGATGAGGAGGTAAACTGCCTCCCGAGTGATGGTGTTACCGCCCGCTTTACTGCAAAGTGATACCAGATTCGGTTGATTCGTTAAGCGTTCGGCAGCGAGTCAACCCGACCGAAGTTATCCGCGTAGCGGAGGGCGATACCGCCCCTTGGAAGTTATCCGCGTAGCGGAGGGCGATACTGCCCCTTGGAAGGGGGACGCTTTCTTTGCCGACCGTTCGGGAGGGGTGTGCTCTAGTGCTCTAGGATTCAAAAAGATAGCCTCTGGGGATCTTTGGTTTGGATGATTATCTTTTTGAATCCGGTCTTATACCAAATCCACATGAACCCCTTGCCTTCTCCCCGGAGGGAGAAGGTGGCGACACCCCGACAGCGCTATTTACAAACAGCAATAGGAACACGCTTGACTGAACCTGGGGTGTCGCCGGATGAGGGGGCTTGGGACGACCCTCAAAGCTAACTGTCCAAGTAAAGTTGGTATTATTTCCTGAAACCGCCCTTAAAGATCGGAAATGCTATGGGTAGACGGTACCCACAAAAGTAAAAACACCCGCCAGCAACGGCGAGTGTTGATTACAGGTATGGGCAATTTGCTAATCAGCGATCAATGGAACTGTGCTTCCTCGGTCGAGCCCACCAGGGCCGCAGTAGAGGCCTGTCCGGCGGTGATGGCCATCAGCACCTCGTCGAAGTAGCCCGCCCCCACCTCGCGCTGGTGCTTGACGGCGGTGAAGCCGTCTTTTTCGGCGGCGAACTCGAGCTGCTGCAGCTCCACAAAAGCGCTCATGCCGCGTTCCTTGTAGCCCTTGGCCAGCTCGAAAGTGCGGTAGTTGAGGTTGTGCCAGCCGGCCAGGGTGATGAACTGGAACTTGTAGCCCATGGCCCCTAGCTCACGCTGGAACTTGGCGATGGTCTCGTCGTCGAGGTTTTTCTTCCAGTTGAAGCTGGGCGAGCAGTTGTAGGCCAGCATCTTGTCGGGGAACTCGCGGTGTATGGCCTCGGCAAACTTGCGGGCTACTTCCAGGTCGGGGGTGCTGGTCTCCATCCAGAGGAGGTCGGCATAGGGGGCGTAGGCCAGACTGCGGGTGATGCAGGCCTCGAGGCCGTTGCGAATCCGGTAAAAGCCCTCGGGGGTGCGCTCGCCCTCTTTCACAAAGGGTCTGTCACGCTCGTCAATGTCACTGGTTAAGAGGGTAGCGGCTTCGGCGTCGGTGCGGCAGATGATTACGCTGGGTACGCCTGCGACATCGGCGGCCAGCCGGGCGGCGTTGAGGGTGCGGATGTGCTGCGAGGTGGGAATGAGCACCTTGCCCCCCAGGTGGCCACACTTCTTCTCGCTACTGAGCTGGTCTTCCCAGTGCACCCCGGCAGCGCCGGCTTCGATCATGCCCTTCATCAGCTCGAAGGCGTTGAGGGGGCCACCAAACCCGGCCTCGGCATCGGCCACGATGGGGGCGTACCAGTAGCGCCCGCCCGCGCCTGGCGGGGGCGCGCCCTCGGAGCGCTCAATCTGGTCGGCCCGTTGCAGGGCATTGTTGATGCGCTTGACCACCGCCGGAACCGAGTTGGCCGGGTAGAGCGACTGGTCGGGGTAGGTCTGGGCCCCCAGGTTGGCGTCGGCGGCCACCTGCCAGCCCGAAAGGTAGATGGCCTCGAGGCCGGCCTTCACCATCTGCACGGCCTGGGCGCCGGTGTAGGCTCCAAAGGTGTTCACGTAGGGGCGGGTGTGCAAAAGCTCCCACAGCCGCTCGGCCCCCACCTTGGCTAAGGTCTGCTCGGGCAGAATGCTGGGGCGCAGGCGCACCACATCCTCGGCGGTATAGTCGCGCTTTATGCCTTTCCAGCGGGGGCTGGTTTCCCACTCACGACGGAGCTTCTCGGCTTCCAGTTTCATCTCAGGGGTCAGTTTGGACATGGCAGTTCCTCCTTTTTTTGAGTATGGCTTGGACAGCAGAATTTCGATGTGTGTATATCTTGATAAGCGACACCCGCAAAATCGTGTACTGGTTATATCAGTACACCCAAAAAATATTACACACAAGTGTAGATAGCCAGTCGAAGCAGTCTCGCCAACATGCAGATTTTGCCCCGTCAACCACAACTGCATTCTGGGCGAGAACCTGACCCTGAGCTTTGTAGGCGCGCAAAGCAACCTCGAGCCGTACCTGACAGCACCATGCGGCCAGGCCCTGTACGCGCTGAGCAGGCGGAAAGCCGAAACAGAACGGGCCACCACACCCCGTAGCGCTGGGCACTGGTTCTCTGACGAGGGCCTGTTATGATGAGGCAGATTTTGGAGGAACCATGAAGCGACTCTTCGCCTTGCTGACCTTGGTGGTTGGTTTCGCCCTTGCCCAGGCCCCGGCCTACCCTGAAAACACCGTGGGGGTGGGGTTTGGGGTGGGGCGCGGACTGATGGTGCAGGGGAGCCTGGGCCTGCCCTTCAGCCCGCTGGGCATCGACACCGGGCTGGATGTGGAGGTCATCGTACCCACCAGCTTCGACAATGTGGAGGTCTGGGCCCTGTTCAAGGCCAACCTGCTACCGGCCCTGACGGTGGCCGATCTCTCGCTCTCGGCGGGCCTGGGCGTTGACCTGAGCTTCAACACCGCGGGCAGCCTGTTTGGCTTCCATCTGGGGCCGGTGGCCAGCCTCGAGATTCCCGGTGGGGCCATCTCGGGCTATGTGGGGCTGGGCCTCGAGGGGGGCTTCAACCTGGCCTATGGCCTGGGGGGGCGGCTCTACCTCGACCCGGTGGCCCTCGAGGTGGGCATCTCCGACCGCTATCCTTTCAAAATTGCGCTGCTTTACCTGTGGTAAGTCCTGGGCGATGGTTAACAGCCCATCATCGATAGCCAATATCCAAAGAGCTACGAGCCACACCCTGGCCTTTTTGAGCTTTCGCTTATAGCTCAAAATCTAACCTTGCGGCACAATACCCCCATGCGCGGCATCTGGGCACTAGTGGTTGTGCTGGGCGTGGCGTATGGGCACCCGGTGTGGGTGCTCACGCCGCAGGGGCGTTTGCAGGGGGGCCTCAACCCCAAAGCCCAGGTGGCCTATTTCCTCGGTATTCCTTACGCGCAGGCCGAGCGCTGGAAGGCCCCGGAGCCGGTACTGCGCCTGGAGGGGGTCTTCAATGCTAATGCGCCGGGCCCGGCCTGTCCGCAGCGTGGGGTTTTTACCACCCGGCTGGGCGGCTATATCCCTCCACAAAGCGAAGACTGCCTGAACCTGGGGGTCTGGACGCCCCTGGCGCCGCCCCCACCGGAGGGCTATCCGGTGATGGTCTGGGTGCATGGGGGGAGCTACACCGGCGGAAGCTGGGCAGAACCGCTCTACGACGGCACCGCTCTGGCCGCACAGGGGGCGGTGGTGGTGGGTTTCAACTACCGGCTGGGCTCGCTGGGCTGGCTGGCCTTGCCTGCGCTGCAAGCTGAAGACCCCCGCGGCTCCACCGGTAACTATGGGCTTTTGGATATGCTCGAGGCCCTGCGCTGGGTTCAGCGGAATATCGCCGCTTTTGGGGGTAACCCCCACAACGTGACCCTCTTTGGGCAGTCGGCGGGGGGGATGGCGGTTTGCACGCTGATGGCAACCCCCAGCGCCAGGGGGCTTTTTCACAAGGCCATTATTCAGTCGGGTGGGTGTGCGTATGTGCGAACCCTCGAGCAGGGCTTTGCTTGGGGCGCTCGGTGGGCCGCCCAGGGGGGGTGCAGTGCGAACGACCTGGCCTGTCTGCGCCGGATTCCGCTCGAGCGCCTCTTTCCCCCCGAAGACCGCAGCATTGGGACGCTGTTGCAGCGGGTCGAGGCCGGGGAGTTCGCCGAGGTGCCCTGGAAGCCCCATCTGGACGGGGTTTGGCTGAACAAGATACCCCTCCAGGCGTTACGCGAGGGCGTGGCCGAGGGCATACCCCTCATTGTGGGGGCCACCGCGCAGGAGACCTGGGGGGAGCGCCTGGCAGGCCCCTCCGACTGGGCCGGGTTTGCCGAGCGGGTCGAGGCCAAGCTGCCAGGACAGGGCATACCAGCGCGGCAGCTCTACCAGAACCGCTACGCTTCTCCTGCCGAGGCCTGGGCCTACTTCCAGACCGACCGCATCCTGCTTTGCCCCACGCTGGCCGCCGGGGCCGCCCAGGCCCGCCACGCCCCCGTCTATAGCTATTTGGTGACCTGGACGTCGCCGGTGCTGGATTTCTTGGGGAGTTTTCATGGCATCGAGCTGCCCTTGCTCTTTGGCACCGAGACCAGCTGGCCCTCGCTGGCCTTGTTCCTGACCGCAGAGGCGCTGGACAGTTCCCGGCCCCTGGCCCGGGCGCTCCAGACCCAGTGGCTGCACTTTGCCCGCACCGGTGAGCCTTATTTGCAGGGCTGGCCCGAGACCAAAAGTGGTTATGCGATGGGCTTTGCCGACCAGCCTGGCCTGATTCCCGACCCTTACCCCCTGCGCTGTGGGTTGTTCCGCTAGGCCGGGGCGAATAGCATAAAGACATGCCGGTTCTGAAGGTCTCTGCTGCCGACCAGTACCTCGTCGCCACGGGCGACACCCGGCTTTTGGAAGTCTGGGAGGCCCTGCCCGAGGGGCTTTTCCCGCCGTTCCCCCCGGTGGAGCTACCGGGGGGGTTGGATGGCCTGCTCAAACGAGGCGGCTTCGCCCAGACTTTTTTTGTGGGGAGCGAGGTGCTGGGGCTCAAGTTCAGGTCGCCCAGGGGCCATACCATCCAGGCCGGAGGTCTCACGGTGAAGAACGTGCAAGGCTACGACCTGGTGCGGCCCTTTGTGGGGAGCTTTGGGGTGCTGGGCGATGTGTTGGAAGCCACCCTACGGCTGCGTCCGGGCCGGGCTTCGGTGCTCTTGCGCCGCAAGGGGGAACTGGCCGAACCCCCCCACAAGCCGCGCTTTTTGTGGCAGGCGCTGGCTCATACCTGCGCCTACCATTTTGGGTATCCGCTCGAGGTCGAGCGCCTCGCGCAAACCTTTGGCGGCGAGGAAGTCCGGGGCACGCTGGATTACACCCCTCTGTTTCCCAACGGGATAGGTGTGGGCCCCGGCCACCTGATAGACCTGCGCTTTAGCTGGGCCGATGGAGGCACCAGGCCCCCCATGCCCGAAGCCTATAAGCGCCTGGTAGAAGCCATTTGAGCAGGGGAATCAAAACTTGAGCGTGTGGATGGCTTACGAACCATGAAACCCTCGACCCTCGACAACTTTTTGGCCTGCGACCTGTGACGGTTGCAGGGAAACCAAAGGGCCCACAAACCCACCATCAGGAGTTTATGAAACCCAAATTTGCCGTTCCCGACCATCTGAAACCCTACCAGCGCAAAGTGGCGGCCCATGGGGTCGGCTTGCACCTCTACGATTCGGGGGTTGCGTCGTCTCAGGGGCCCACCTTCCTGCTCATTCACGGCCTGGGCGACGAAGCCGATAGCTGGCAAAAGGTTTTTCCGCTTCTTGCGGGGCAGGGTCGGGTGGTGGCCCTCGACCTGCCGGGCTTTGGCCGTTCCGACCACCCCAAACGAGCCTATACGCTCAACTTTTTTGCCGATACGGTGGCGACGCTTCTGGAGCACCTGAAAATTCCCCAAGCGGTGCTGGTGGGGAACTCGATGGGGGCTGCTGTGGCCCTGCGGGTGGCTATGCGCCGCCCCGACCTGGCGGCCCGGCTGGTGCTGGTGGATGGCCCCCCGGTGCGAAGCAAACTGGGTAAGGTTCAGGTGATGTTTTTGATTCCGGGCCAGGGTGAAAAAATCTACAACAGCTTCCGGGCTTCACAGGATGCTGCCTATGAAAGCCTGCGGCCCTATTACGGCGATCTGGATGCCCTGCCCCCCGAAGACCGCCAGTTTTTGCGGGAACGGGTGTGGGATCGGGTCTGGAGCGATGATCAGCGGCGGGCCTATTTCTCGACTTTTCGCTGGATGGCTGTGGAGGGGCTGCTGGGCCACCCCCGCCCGGCCAAGCTGGGCCAGCTCACCACCCCCACCCTGATTGTGTGGGGTGAGCGGGACTTTGTAATACCTGTTGAGGCGGGCCGAACCCTGGCAAGCTGGATTCCCGGCGCCGAACTGCACGTCATTCCGGGTTGCGGGCACCTGCCACAACAGGAAAAACCTTTGGAGCTCGTGCGCTTGATTTTGCAGTAGAACTACCCCTGGGCCCGGCACTCGGGGCAGATGCCGTGGTACTCGACCTGCACGTCCTCAATCTCGTAGCCTGGATACCGGGCCTTGACCTCGCTCAGCAGGTCGGGCAGGGGCTGCACGATGTCAAAGAACCGGTTGCACTTGCGGCAGACCATGTGCAGGTGGCCGTCCGGGTTGGCCTCGTAGCGCAGGGCCTCCCCCGGGCGGGATAGGGGCACGAGGTAACCTTCTTCGATAAGCGTATCCAGGGTGCGGTACACCGTGCCCAGGCTAATGCTAGGCACCAGCTTACGGACTTCTGCATATACCCAAGCAGCATCGGGGTGGTGGCCCTTGGCACTGCGAACCACCTCGAGTACGGCCCTGCGCTGCTTGGTCAGACGTTTCATGCTCATGGTCGCCCTAAAGGGTAGTAAGCCGGAATAAATAATCCCGACTGATTATCTCAAGTTTATCGCAAAACCGCTACCAGAAAGTAGGGTGGTGGGCAAATCACACCGGGTTCAGCGGGCCTGTACCGCACCCAACAGCTCCCGCCCGCCCTCGGCCAGCAAGTCCTGGGCCAGGTCGCGGCCCAACTCGGCAGCCTCCTCGGCATCGCCCTCGATTTCGGCCCGGATGAGTTCGCGGCCATCGGGCGAAGCCACCACCCCCTGCAAGACCAGGGTATCGTCGGCTTCCAGGGTTGCCAGCGCCCCCGCGGCGCACTCGTCGCCCGCGCCCAGGGCCCGCAGGAAGGCTCGCTCAGCGCTGACCCGTGCATAGGAGGCCCGGTGGTTCAGGCTGTAGGCCAGCTCCTCGGCCCAGTCGTCGCCCAAGCGCACCTCGAGGCCCAAAGCCCCCTGCCCGGGCGCAGGCAGCAGAATCTCGGGGTCTATGAGCTGGTCAATGCGGTTACGCAAATCCAGTCGCAGCAGGCTGGCTGCGCCGATAATTACGGCGTCGTACTCGCCGGTTCCCAGTGCGCTCAGGCGGTCGTCCACGTCGCCCTCGAGGTCGCGGATACTCAGGTCGGAGCGAAAGGCCAGCAGCTGGGCTTTACGCCGCAGGCTATTAACCCCCACCACCGCTCCTTTGGGCAGTTCCTCCAGCCGCTTGGCGCTGCGTCCTACCAAGGCCTCGCGGGGCTCTACCCGCTTGGTTACCGCTACCAGATGAATTCCGGGCACTTCCTGGGTGGGCAGATGTTTGAGCGAGTACACCGCAATGTCTACTTCCCTCTTCCCCAAAGCCTGCCGCAGAGCCTCCGCTGCGCTGCTCTCGGAGGCGTTTTTGGACTGCACGGTGCGTATTTTGAACTCGGTCTCGGGCCAGTTTTCCTTCAGGCGTTCCATCACCCAGCGGGTCTGGGCTTGGGCCAACAGGCTAGCCCTGGCCCCGATTACGATAACGCGCATAACGCCAATATATTAGCCGGAAATGACCGATTGTGAAGTGCGAGGCGCTTGCTCGATCAGTCCAGGTGTGGGCCCTACTCTCGGTAGGGAGGAGGGATAAGCTCGGCCTCGAGTTCGAAGTCGTCGCCTACCCGCCGGGCTTTCCCTTCCTTCGCCAGCGCATGCAGCGTCTGGCTCACGTACTGCTGCACCCGCCGCAGCGGCAGGGTATCGGGGTTCAGTTCCGGGCGGTGTTGGCGCAAGAAAGCCCGGTGAAAAGCCGGCAGCTCGTGCAGGGGCAGCCGGGCCTCGAGTGCCGACCAGCGCAAGGGCGCACTCATGCTCCCTACAGTTTATCCCACCCTCCAACCCCCTTGTTGTCCGCTTCGGCCCTGAGCTTTAGCGAGCTTTGCCAAAGGCATACGCCAGCTCGTCGCCTTTTCGCACCACAAACAGAATGGCTGCCATGCCTGCGCTGTCCTTAAGGTCGTAGCGGGTGCGAATTTCGCCCGCGACCTGGGTTTCCTGCTGGTTCTCCATAAAATAACCCGCCACCGCGAAGCCGGTCAGAATCTGCTGCACAAAACCGGCCTGCAGGCGAGCCGCCAGGCCCCGGGCCGCATAGACCTCCAGGTTGAAGCGCCCGGCATCGGGAATCCGGGCCACAATGGCCTCGCTGCCGCGCCCGGCCCGGAAGGAACCGGAAGGAAACCGCACATTGGCATCGAGGGTGGAGGCAGTGGCAGCAACGGTGGTGACCTCGACCAAGGTTTGGGCCAGGGCGGGGGCCCCCAGCAGAAGCAACCAGGAAAGGAGAAGTACTCTCATACAACGAGGTTAGCCTCTCGCTGGCGGGAATCCGGGTTATTTGACATGCTGGCAACGCTTTATTTTTTTTGCCCTGAGCAAAGTTGCATCTACCAGAGACTGGCATCAGAACCTGGTAACTACGCCGGTGTCTTTGGGTGGCAGGGCCGGTAGCCCCAGCGCCTTCCAGCGCTCATCCACGCGCCGCACAATTTCGGGTGACATCGCGATTTTGGGCGGCCAGCGGCGGGTAAAGCCCTCCTCGGCCAGCTTGCGGGTGCCATCCAGCACCAGCACCGGCCCCTCCACCCCGGACATCACCCAGGCGTCGCGCTCGGGGTCAATGTTGTTGAGAACCGCCCACATCACCTCGTCGAAGTCCAGCTGGGTGTCGCTATCGGTGATGAGCACCAGGCGGATGCCCGCGCTCTGAGGGGCAACCAGCAGATGCTCGGCGATTTCCCGGGCCTGGTAGGGACGGGTTTTCTCCAGCGTAGCCATCCAGATACCGGGCAGTTGCTTCTGGCGCACCCCCGGAATGCCCGGCAGGCTGGGGTGGGCCCTGGGAGTGAAGGGGAGGGGGCCGCCTTCTTCTTCCAGCTTGGCCGTGCCGTCGATAATCAGCTTGCCCCCATAGCCCATAGCCCGCGAAGAGTGGTCGAGCACATCGATGGGGCCCCTCGAGACCAGGGTATCGCGGCCCGGCACGGCGTGCTGCAGGGCGTGCTGCAGGGCCTCGGGGCCTTTGAGCGGGGCGCCTGCGTCCAGCACCACCATCACCTTGGCAAACATCATCTGGCCCAGCCCAAAGAGGCCGTTGGCCACCTTGTAGCCCTGGCCGGGGTAGCGTTTTTCGATGCTCACGTTGACCCAGTTGTGGGCCACCCCGGCGGGGGGCATGTGGTAGTCGGCAATTTCCGGCAGGATGAGCTGGGCGGCGGGCAGGAAGAGCCGCTCGGAAGCCTCGATCAGATAGGCATCTTCCATGGGGGGGCGGCCCACGATGGTTGCGGGGTAGATGGCTTTCTTGCGGTGGGTGATGGCGGTCAGGTGAAAGCGGGGGTAGAAGTCTTCCAGGGTGTAAAAGCCGGTGTGGTCGCCAAAAGGCCCCTCGACGACCAGGTCTTCAGCGGGGTCTATGTAGCCCTCGAGCACAAACTCGGCCTCGGCGGGCACGGGCAGGTCTACCGTGATGCCACGGGTGAGCTCCACCGGCTGCCCACGCAAAAACCCGGCCAGGTTGAACTCGTTCACGCCCGGAATGGGCGGCACCGGGGCAGTGGCGGCGTAGGTCAGGATGGGGTCGCCCCCCAGGGCAACGGCGACCTCGAGCCGCTTCCCCAGCTTTTTGGCCTTGTCGTAGTGCCGCCGCCCCACCTTATGCAGTTGCCAGTGCATGGCGGTGCTTTGTTTGTCCAGCACCTGCATGCGGTACATGCCCAGGTTCAACTCGCCCGTTTCGGGGTCTTTGCTAATCACCAGCGGCAAGGTGATGTAGGGGCCGCCGTCCAGGGGCCAGCACTTGAGGATGGGAATTCTGGACAGGTCTACCTGTTCGCCCTGCCAGACTACCTCCTGCACCGGGCCGCCGCGCACTTTTTTGGGGAAAAAGCCCTTCAGCTCACGCAGCTTGGGCAGCAGGGCAAAAGCCGCCTTGAGGCCGCCCTTGCCGGGGTTCAGGTTCATCAAGCGGGCGACCCGCTCGGCCAGGTCGTCCAGGCGCTTTACCCCCATGGCCCGCGCGGTGCGCTCCGCCGTACCAAAACCCCCGATAAAGACCGGAAAATCGCGGCCTTGTACGTTTTCGAAGAGCAAAGCCGGCCCGCCGGATTTGACCATGCGGTCGGCGATTTCGGTGATTTCCAGTTCGCAGGAAACTGGCTCCTGGATGCGTAGGAGTTCGCCCTGGCGATCTAGGTCTTGGATGAATGCCTGAAGGTTCTTGTACATCCATTTCAGGATAGCCGATGCGCACAGGGGCAATATGGAAGCAGCTTTCAACTGCGGCTCAAGGTTCTAAAGACAGGTGCTCGAGGCGAAACTGCCGGGGTGTTCCGTAGACCAAGACTGCTTCCAGCCGTACCGGCACATCGTCGCGGCCCAGTAGGTAAAGTACAGATTTGTAGATGCGCTCGTACTTGGAGGGGGTGAGGGCCTCGAGGGGCGTCCCAAAGGCACTGTTGCGGCGCTGCTTGACCTCGATGGCCACATAGGTGGGGCCATCCTGCATCCAGAGGTCAATTTCACCAAAGGGGGTGCGCTTATTTTGCCCCAGCAGGACATACCCCCTGGCCAGCAGATGCTTGCGGGCCAGCGCTTCGGCCCAGGCCCCTTTCATAGCGGGCTTTCCAGCACCTGCTCTCCGTTGACCACCACCCGCAGCACCGCCGTTCCCCGCACCACGATCTCCTGGCTAAAGCTCCAGGGCTGCTGCACCGGCCCTTCAAACACCGTATTGACCAGCACCTCGTCCTGCACCGTAATCACCACCACCGCACTGGGGATGTTTTCCGGCAAGGTGTAGCTCACATTGACCCGGCGTTCTTGCGGCCCGGCGGGTACGGGGGGTGGGGTGGGTTGGTTTACGTCGGGGTTGGTGGGCTCGGGGGTGGGCTCAGGGGAGGGGATGGGCTCAGGGGTGGGGGTGGGTTCGGGGGGCGGGGGGGGCGGCCAGGCGGGGTGGCGCAAAGGGGGAGGCTTTGGGCAGGGTAGCCACAGGTTGGGCGGCCACCAACACCCGTACCACGGTCTCGCGGGGTAGCACCACGCCGGGGCCGGGCTCCTGGCCAATTACCAGCCCCTCGGGTGCCCCGGAGGCCACCCGCACCACCTGGGCCTGGAGTTCGGCCACCGTCAGGATGTAGCGGGCCTCCTCCTCGGTCAGACCACTCAGGTCGGGCAGCAGGGTCTCGCGCACCGAAGGGCGGGTTCCGGTGGAGACCAGCAAGCGCACCCCCTGGCCGGGGCGAAGGGGCTGGCCCTCGCGGGGAATGCTGGAGAGAACGGTGTCGGCGGTGTCGCCGGAGGCGATGCGGGTGATGCCCGCCACCCGGTAGCCGGAGGCCTCGAGGGCCTGGCGGGCATCCTCCAGGGAGCGTCCACTCACGGTGGGGACGTTGCCAAAGCGGGGTTTGTTGATGACCAACTCGAGCCTGCGCCCGGGCTTCACGCGGGTGCCGGGGTCGGGGGTCTGTTCAAGAATCTGGTCTTTGGGCAGCGAGACATCGCTCCCCTCGGCAAACTCCACCTTGAGGCCATAGGTGCGCACGGCCTCGAGGGCCTGTCGGGGGGTTTTGCCTACCAGATCGGGCAACACGTACGCGGGTGGGTTCAGGTAGCTGTTGGCCGCTTGCCAGAGCGCTACGCCGCCCAGGGCCAGCATCAAGAGACCTGGCAGCCAGCCGGGCCAGTTCCAGCGATAGGTGCGCTGCGACCGTCGGGGCCTGGCTTCTTTGGGGGTATGGGGGGTGGGGCTGGGTTTGGGGGGCATCTCGGCCTTGGTGGGGGGTTCGTGGGGCGCAGGGGGTGGGGTGGGGAGGGGTTCGGCAGGGAGAGCTGGAAGCGCAGGGTTCAGGTCGGGGCGACTCGAACCCCTGGGGGTCGGGGCAACCTGGGGGCGTAGCTTCCCGACCAGGGGCCGCCCGCTTTCCTCGGTGGCCTCGAGGTCGGCTTCCTGGTAGCCAAAAGGCTCGAGGACTTCCAAAAGGGGCTTGAGCCGCCGGGCCTTGGGGGTTGCGCGGGGCTGCTCGGGCCAGAACACATAGTAGCGCCCCGGATTGGCCGAAACCAACACCCCTTTAGGCAAATAGCCCTGGGCCTCGAGCCTCCGAATGGCGTTCTTGTAGCGGTGGAAGGCTGTGCGGGCCTCGGGGGTATGCACTTCAAACCAATACAACTGTCCCCTGAGCCCCTCCGGGGTCTGCACCTGATAGGGGCGCAAAAAGCCCTGCGGGAGCTCTTCGCTCAGAATGGTGAACTTATCGTCCAGTAGCGACACCACAAGCGATTATACAGATCGCAGGAAGGGCTTTGTGAATGGAGGAAGTAGAGAAATTTTGAAGGCTTGCTTTGTGCCTTTTTGCCTCAGATACTTTGGTATTTTAGGCTTCGATACCCAATCCAGCGCGTTACGGCTTTGCCTGCAGCAATCTCCAAAGCCAACTTTTGCTGTGCTGCACATTAATAAAGTATTTTTGGCTTGCGATAAAGCTTTCCTGGAAAAGCTAAGCCCCGACTTCACACTTTGATCGACAACTTCGCGGTATTATTTGCAATTTGACCTGCCGTTGCTATCATAAAACCGAGCATGACTTCTCATTTTAGTCGGGTAGCCTTTACCTACGACCGGACGCGGTATCATCCGCCCGAGGTCTCCGGGCGCATCGCTACGGCGCTCACGGCTCCCGTAGAGAAGTTATTCCGAGACCCCTTGTTTTTGGAAATTGGGGCCGGCACAGGTCGTATTGCGGTGCCCATCATTGCCCGGGGGTATCGCTACATCGCCCTGGATGACAACCCAGCCATGCTCGAGGTCCTGCGGCAAAAAGTGGCCGGCGTGGCCCGCAAGGCCCGCTTAATCGAAGCCGACGCCCGCGAGCTACCTTTTGAGCGAGATAGTCTTCATGCGGTTGTGGCGGTGCACTTCTGGCACCTGCTCGACAACTGGCAGCAAGCCCTGCAGGAGAGCTTGCGGGTGCTGCGTCCGGGTGGTTTTTTGTTTGAGGGCTGGGATCAATCCGACGACGAAAGCGAAGACTGGCGCATCCAGCAAAAGTGGAAAGAAATCCTGGCCGGTCTGGGTTATACCCTGGTGCGGGGTCGTCACCAGGCCCGCCTGGCCGAGGTGGAAAAAGCATTGATCCGGCTTGGCCTCGAGCCCAAAGCCAAAACAGTGGCCGACTGGGTGGAGATGCGCAGCCCTCGTACCAGCCTGGAAATGCTTTTAGAGCGCATCTACTCCTTTACCTGGGAAGTCCCAGAGGAGGTTTTCAGGCCTTCGGTGGCCGAACTCAGCCAGTGGGTGGCGGCAACCTACCCCGACCCCGATGTAGAGTATCCCATTCACTGGAAATTTGTAGTTCGTAGCACGCGGATGCCCTAGCTTGCAGGGCCGGTGCTTATAGTAAAACCTCTCCTTCCTCCCCCAACGGGGGAGGTCAGGTGGGGGCCTAATACCCGGCCAGGTTGCCTGCTTGCAAGCAATTTTTTGCAACACCGGCTGTCTAAAGCGCACTTAGCTAAGGTTTGCGGGGTTTACGCACCGACCCTGCCCTAGCTTGCCAGCAAGGGCCTGCCTCATCCCGGTTTACTTTAGCTGCGCATAGCCAAAGTGCTCCAGGCGCTGCCGAATCTCGGTATCCATGGGGGGGCGGGCCCCGAACCGCCCGATGACCCAGCCTGCTACCTGAACGGCCAACTGGCCTGCTGCCAGGGCATCCCTGGAGCGCAGGTAGTGCCCCAGAAAAGCACCCCCAAACGAATCGCCCGCGCCGGTGGCATCTACGGGCCGGTCGCGGGTGGCCTGGAGTTCGATTAGATTTCCCCGGTCCAGAATCAGGGCCCCATCGGCGGCCAGCTTGAGCAAAATCATGGCTTCTGGGTAGAGCTTTTGCAGCACCTCGAGGACATCCCTGGGCTCTTTGGCGCCGGTCAGGGCCTGGCCTTCGTCCAGGTTGGGAAATACAAAATCCAGCGAAAGGTCGCGGGTCATGCGGCGGAACTCCTCGCGCCCAATCTCCCGAATCATCTGAAAGGAGGCCGGGTCGAAGGAGATGGTGAGACCGGCGTCGCGTGCCACATGCACAGCTTTGAGTGCTGCCTGGCGCGGAGGGTCGGTAAAGAGCGACCAGGCTGTCACGTGCAGGTGCCCTGCCTGCTGGATGACCTCTACCGGTACTTCCTCGGGGCGCAGATCGAAGTCGGCCCCCTGCGAGGTGAGCATGGAGCGTTGCCCCGCCGCATCAATCAAGACCAGTATCACCCCGGTGGGGTTGCTGCTGTTCCAGATGATGTGTGGCTCCACACCTTCAGCCGCCAGCTCCTGTACGGCAAACTCACCGAAGCGGTCGCGCCCTACTTCCCCAATGAAGCTTGCCGGGAAGCCCACCCGCGCCGCCCAGACCGCCACATTGGCCGCGCTCCCACCCCCCATGAGCAAGACCCTTCCGGTGGTGTCACCGCCAGGCAGGAGCAGGGTATTGGGTTTGGCCAGTACATCCCAGGTGAGGTCGCCCAGGGCAACGAGGGGTTTGGGGTCTGCCATTGGGCCGATTCTACCCCAGCTCGCTGTATAGCTCGCCGCCCGGTTGCCGGTTCTTCGTCCCTGTGCTAAAATCCGATGCGCCAGCGAGAGGCTGGAACAGTTTGGGCCGTTAGCTCAGTCCGGTAGAGCGTTCGTCTCCAAAACGAAAAGTCGGAGGTTCGAATCCTTCACGGCCCGCCAGAAATAAGTTCGTACCGATTACACCATGCGCAGCACAAGCTCCAGAACGCACATTTCCACTGGGGGTTGCATATTACGTCCGCTTCGTTTTGCTGGCAAAACGTGCCCGCAGGGCCTTTAATCGTTCGCGCACCCGTTCCTCCCAGCCTTCCCCGGTGGCCTGATAAAGGGTCAGGCTTTCCAGACCATCCGGCAGGTACTGCTGGGCAAAGCTGCCCTCGGGGTCGTCGTGGTAGTAGGCATAACCCCGGCCGTAGCCGAGCCGCTGCATCAAGGCGGTGGGTGCGTTGCGGAGGGGGAGGGGGATGGCTGCGTCGGGGTGTGCGCGGGCCGCATTCTGGGCGTTTTTCCAGGCCACATAGCTGCTGTTGGATTTGGGCGCCAGGGCCAGGTAGATGACCAGTTCGGCCAGGGCCAGCTCGCCTTCGGGGCTGCCCAGAAAGTCGTAGGCATCCTTGGCGGCCATGGCCAGGCGCAGCGCATTGGGGTCGGCCAGGCCCACATCCTCCACGGCCATGCGGGCTAAGCGGCGGGCCAGGTACAACGGGTCGGCCCCGCCCTCAATCATGCGGGCCAGGTAGTACAGCGCGGCGTCGACGTGGTTGCCGCGCACGCTCTTGTGCAGCGCCGAGATCAGGTCGTAGAAGTGCTCGCCCCCTTTGTCGAAGTTGAGCGTGCCGCTGCCCAGGGCTTCCCGGGCGGCGGCTTCGCTGATCTGGCCCTCGCCCAGGCTGGCGGCGAGTTCCAGCGCCGACAAGGCTCGCCTTGCGTCGCCCATGGCGGCCTGAGCAATGAGCTCCAACGCTTTGGGCTCGGCCTGGGCCTGTAGCCCTTGGGGGTGGGCGAGGGCCCGCTCCAGGAGCCTTAAGGTAGCCTCCTCGTCGAGCGGGTTGAGCACATACACCCGGGCTCGGGAGCGCAGGGCCGGGTTCACCTCGAAGGAAGGATTTTCGGTGGTCGCTCCAATTAAAGTCAGGAGGCCCGATTCTAGGTGCGGTAAGAGTGCGTCCTGCTGCGACTTGTTGAAGCGGTGGATTTCATCCAGAAAGAGCACCAGGCTGCCTTTTTGCTGTGCCTGCACGACAACTTCCTTGATATCCTTGACCCCGGCATTCACCGCCGAGAGGGCCACCATTGCCTGCCCTACTCCCTGGGCCATCAGGCGGGCCAGGGTGGTTTTGCCGCTTCCAGGCGGCCCCCACAGGATAAAAGAGGAGAGTCGGCGGGTCTCGAGCATCCGCCTCAATGGTTTTCCAGGCCCGGTCAGATGCTCCTGCCCCACCACTTCGCTCAGGGTTTTGGGGCGTACCCGTTCGGCCAGAGGGGCTATGTTCACAACGTAATTGTAGCAGAGGCGCGGCGCAGTCTATGGCGCTCCTCGTTTCAGAGCACTGCAACAATTATCTAGCGTGTACGATCTGTTGGTTAGCAAAGGTTGCAACGCCTGCTTTTGCTTTGAGCCATAGACCATTGGCCTCTCCATCATGGTCATTCTTGGCAGGGCAATCCAAACTTCAATCTTATGCTGTGGCCTATGTGGTTATCCTTATTGCCCTGGGGGTTTGTTCTGCTGGGCCTGTCGCCCTTGTGGCTATTCCCCCGGCAGGAGAGCATCTATCCCGGGGTGGTGTTTTTGGTGGCCGCCCTGATTCTGGCTGCAGCCGCTAGCTTGTATGCCAGGGTGCCGCTGGGCCCGCAGGTGCGCTTTTTCTGGGTGCTGGGTCTGGGGCTCATGAGCAGCGTGGTGGCGGTGGCCGCCAGCCGCGACCTGGCCGAGGTGCCTGCAGATGTAGCGGTTATGGCGGCGGTGACGAGCTTGCTGGGGGGACTGGTGTTTTTGGTGGGGCTCTTTTTCCTGCTCCGGCGCGAGGTGCCCGGTTTGCCCACCCCCACCCAGATGGGCCTGCGTGCCCAGGAGGGCATTCTGCCCTATGCGGCCCTGCAAGCTTTGGCCCCGAGCCTCGAGACCCTCTCGGCGGTGCGGCCTGTCACGCTTTTGTTGCTGCATACCCCCTCCGACCAGCCTGGGGCCGAGCTATTGCAGTACCTGCGCCAGCCCGATATGGTCTTTCGGCTCAAGCCGGGCCAGTTTTTGATTGCTCTTCAAGGCAGCAACCTCGAGGGCGCCCAGATTGTGTTTCGCCGTATCCGGCAAAACCTGGTCATCCGGGCCTATGGGGTACTGCCCTTGCAAGGCATGAGCATCCAGCAAGCCCTGGCGCAGCTCGAGGGGGAACTCGAGCACTACTACCTGACACAGCATTGAGCGGGTCAGAAGGTCTTTAGTCAATAGTCGATAGCTGATGGCCGATAATGCTTGCCTGTTTTGCGATTTGCCTGGAGACTTTGGCCACCTAGACTGCTATCAGCCCCACCCGTTCCTCGAAGGCCCGCTCGAGGCCGCTCTTGCCCAGCACCTCTCCCAGCGCCTTGAAGAAAAGCCGGTAGTGCTCGGGCCGGGCACTCTCGCCCATCAGGCCCAGCCGCAGCACCTTGCCGGCCGTGGGGCCGATGCCCCCGGCCACCGAGACCCCTTTGGCATAGAGTGCTTTGCGGATCTCCGACTCGTGCAGCCCCTGGGGGGGGCGCACCACCAGCACGGTGGGCAGGCGGGCGCCTTCGGCAGCATAAGCGCTGAAGCCCAGCTCTTCCAGGAGCGAGAGCACCGCAGCGTACAGGCTCTCGGCGCGTTGCTGGCGCTTTTCCAGGCCCTCTTCCAGGGCCAGCTTGAGGGCCTCTTCCAGCGCGTAGTGCAGCAGCACCGGCGAGGTGCAGAAGTAACCTTCCTGCTCCCAGTACACCGCGACCCTCGAGAGGTCGGAGTACCAGCCCCGTACCTGCCCCAGGCACTCACGTCCCCGCAGCGAAAGGGCAAAGGGGGCCAGTCCGGGCGGGGCCGAGAGGCATTTCTGGCTACCCGTGAAGGCGTAGTCTATGCCCAGTTTTTGCATGGAGAGCGGCATCATGCCCGCGGTGGTAACGGCGTCCAGCATAAACAGCGCCCCGTGGGCCTGTACCAGGGCGGCAATTTCCTCTACCGGGTTGAGCACGCCGGTGCTGGTTTCGCCGTGCACCAGGGCTACCAGCTTGTAAGGGCGGTGGTTCAGTTCCTCCGACACCGCCTGGGGGTCAATGGGCTGGCCGGGCTCGGAGCGCAGCACCTTGTAGTCGAACTGGTAGGCGTGGGCAATCTCCACCATGCGTTCACCAAAGGTGCCGCTCACCAGCAGCAAGACCGCATCCCCTTCGTCGGCCAGGTTGGTGAGGCCCGCTTCCATCCCCAGGCTGCCCGACCCCGGCATGGCGGCCAGCAAAGCGCCCTCGCCCGGATCGAACAGAACATTCAGATGTTCCCGAATACGGCGGTTGGTGGCCAGCACCTCAGGGTCGAGATGCCCGCGCATCTCCTTGGCCAGGGCAGTCTGCACCCTGGGGTGAATGGGGGTGGGGCCGGGGGTCAACAGAACCATGCATTCCTCCAAACAAAAAGATTCCCCGCTGGGCACACCCGCACGGCCTCTTCCAAAGGAAGAGCACCGTTAGAGGGTAGCTCGAGCAGGGTGAAGGGGTTTCATCGCTTTGACTGCATTCTGCGCTTTTTGCCGGGCTCGCACCTGCGGTCTCGAGCGGAGAATCGCATCTGGTCTGAATATACAGGGGTGTATGCGGTTTGTCAAAATACACCCTGCGTCCAAGGCGCACTTAGGGGCATACTGGGCCCCGCAAATTGCTCATCACCTGCTTGAGCCCCTGACCGTGCAGCCAACATATCGACCTCGAGGCCTCAACGAGCACAACCTGGCGCTGCTTGGCCCACCCGATTTGCGTGTGTCCAATCCCACAAGAAAAATACCTCAGCCTGATAGACTAAACTTCGATGAACGACTACTACGCAACCCTCGGCGTAGACCGGAATGCAAGCGCCGACGAAATCAAGAAGGCCTATCGAAAACTGGCGCTCCAGTACCACCCCGATAAAAACCCCGGCGACAAGGCCGCCGAGGAGAAGTTCAAGGAAATCAACGAAGCCTACGCGGTGCTCTCAGACCCCGAAAAGCGCGCCAACTACGACCGCTACGGCACCGCGACACCCGGTGGGTTTGGCGGGGCGGGCGGTGGCAATTTTGGTGATATTTTCGACCTGTTTGAGCAGGTCTTTGGCTTTCGCTCGCCCGGCGGCGGGGGAGGCCGCGCACCGCGGGGCGAGGACTTGGAAGCTGCCATCGAGATGGAGCTGGTGGATGTGCTGCACGGTGTCGAGAAAGAGATCGAGTACGACCGCCTGGTAACCTGCGAAACCTGCAATGGGCAGGGCGGCAAGCGCCAGACCTGCCGTTCGTGCGGGGGGCGGGGCATGCTCGAGCAGGTTCAGCGCACCTTTTTTGGCAATATGGTGGCCCAGGTACCCTGCACGGCCTGTAGGGGTCGGGGCTATACCCTTTCCGAGACCTGCCAAACCTGCAAGGGCCAGGGACGGGTACGGCGCAAGGAGAAAATAAAGGTCAACATGCCGGCGGGCATAGACGAGAACCAGCTTCTAAGAGTTTCAGGCATGGGCAACTTGGGGCCTGGGGGGCCGGGCGATTTGTTTGTACGGCCACACATCAAGCCCCACCCGCACCTAAAGCGCGAAGGTACCAACCTGGTTTATGAGCTCGAGCTAGGGTTAGCCCAGGCTGCTTTGGGGGCCAGGGTGCTTATCCCTGGCTTGGAGCAAGACCTCGAGCTCTCCGTGCCGCCCGGCACCCACGACGGCGAGGTATTCGAGCTCGAGGGCCAGGGTTTGCCCCACCCCGGCAGCCGCAGCCGGGGCAAGCTACAGGTGGTAACGCAAATTGCCGTGCCCCAGCACCTTTCCAAAAAAGCCCGCGAACTGTTGCGCCAGTACGCCCAGGAGGTCGGCGAGGAGGTTGCCCCCGAGGGCTTCTGGGACAAGGTGAAGCGGGTATTCAGGGGGTAGCTCCGGGCCAAAAATAGAACCCCCACCCAAAAACAGTGGGGGCCTGGAGGCTGCGACGACTTCTCCTAACGCACCTGCGGGAAGCCCAGGTCTACCTTGGAGGTGCTGGGGTCGGGCCAGCGGCTGGTTACAACCTTGGCCCGGGTATAGAACTGCACCCCTTCGGGGCCGTACATGTGCAGGTCGCCGAACAGACTGGCCTTCCAGCCGCCAAAGCTGTAGTAGGCCACCGGAACCGGGATGGGCACGTTGATGCCCACCATGCCTGCTTCTACCTCGAACTGGAACTGCCGCGCGGCGCCCCCATCGCGGGTGAAGATGGCCGTGCCGTTGCCGTAAGGGTGCTCATTGACCATCCGCACGGCCTCCTCGTAGGTCTTGACGCGGGCCACCCCCAGCACTGGCCCAAAGATTTCGTCGTCATAGCACTTCATGCCGGGCTTTACATGATCCAGTAGACTGGTGCCCAGGAAAAAGCCCTCAGACTGGGCAATGGGGTCTTGCCGACCATCCACCACCACGGTGGCTCCTTCCTTGGGGGCGTTCTCTATGTAGGAGGCTACCTTGTCGCGGTGCTCGCGGGTGATCAGCGGCCCCATCTCCACGCCTTCTTCCATGCCCGGCCCCACCTTAATCCTGGACATCCGTTCGCGGATGGCAGCTATTAACTCGTCGGCGGTCTGGTCACCCACCACAACCACTTGCGAAATGGCCATGCAGCGTTCGCCTGCCGAACCATAGGCAGCGCTCACGGCGGCATCGGCGGCCATGCCGATGTCGGCATCGGGCAGCACAATCATGTGGTTCTTGGCCCCACCCAGGGCCTGTACCCGCTTGCCGTTCTTGGTGCCGGTTTCGTAGATGTAGCGGGCGATGGGGGTAGAGCCCACAAAGCTTACGGCCTTGATGTCGGGGTGCTCCAGAATGCGATCTACGGCCACCTTGTCGCCGTGTACTACGTTGAATACACCGTCCGGCAGCCCCGCCTGCTGCAAAAGTTCGGCCAGGAAAAGGCTGGGCGAGGGGTCTTTCTCCGAGGGCTTCAGGACAAAGGTGTTCCCGCAGGCGATGGCGTTGGCGAACATCCACATGGGCACCATGGCGGGGAAGTTGAAGGGGGTAATGCCCGCTACCACCCCCAGCGGCTGACGGATCTGGTATACGTCCACCCCCCGGCTGGCCTGCTCGGAAAAGCCTCCCTTAAGAAGGTGGGGGATGCCGGTGGCAAACTCAACGTTCTCCAGGCCCCGCGCCACTTCGCCCAGGGCGTCGGCAAGGGTTTTGCCGTGCTCGAGGGTAATCAGCTCGGCAATTTTGCGACGGTTTTGGTCTACCAGGTCGCGGAACTTGAACATGATCTCGGCCCGGCGGGAGAGGGGGGTCTGCCGCCAGGTCTTGAAGGCTTCTTTGGCAACAGCAATCGCGGCATCGAGCTCCTCTACCGAGGCGAAATCCACAGTAGCTTGCTGCTGTCCGGTGGCGGGGTTCCAGACGATGCCGCTGCGGCCCGAATTGCCTTCGACTAGCCTGCCGCCGATCCAGTGCGAAACGCGCTTGAGGGTGATTTTGGGTTCTTTGACTGCCATATGCTGCCTCCTTACGGGCTAGAAATAGCTAGAAGACTTGGCCCAGATAAACCTATGGTAGGCGCAATGTTCCATCTGTTGCAATGGACAGTTTGTCTAAATACCCTTCCTGCTGTACCGGTTGGGTACAGGCTTCTAGCCACAGGATTTCAGCGTGGCAGGGATGAGCGGGATTATTTAGCGTACTCCACAGCCCGGCTCTCCCGCACCACCGTCACCTGCACCTGGCCGGGGTAGTTCATGTCGCGCTCGATGCGCCCGGCGATCTCGCGGGCCAGCAGGGTGGCTTTGGCGTCGCTGATGCGGTCGGGCTTGACGATCACACGCACCTCGCGCCCAGCCTGCACCGCGAAGGCGTTGTCCACGCCAGGGAAGCTGAGGGCGATGCGCTCGAGCTGCTCCAGGCGCTGGATGTACTCTTCCAGGCTCTCGCGCCGCGCACCGGGCCGGGCCGCGCTGATGGCGTCGGCGGCGGCAGCCAGCACCGAGTAAAGGGTCTCGCCATTCTCGGGGTCGTGGTGGTGGGCGATGGCGTCAATGACCTCCTTGGGCTCGCCAAAGCGCGAGGCCAGGGTTATGCCAATCTCCACGTGGGTGCCCTCGATCTCGCGGTCTACCGACTTGCCCAGGTCGTGCAGCAGTCCGGCCCGGCGGCCCAGGGCGGCATCCAGGCCCAGTTCGGCGGCCATAATGCCGGTGAGGTGGGCGACCTGCACCGAGTGCTTGAGCACGTTCTGGCCATACGACGAGCGGAAGTGCAGGCGGCCTAGAAGCTGTACCAGGCCAGGCTTGAGGCCCACCACCCCGGCTTCCAGGGCAGCCTCCTCGCCACGCTCGTAGATGAAGGTCTTCATCTCATTTTTGGCCTTTTCCACCACCTCCTCGATGCGGCTGGGGTGGATACGGCCATCGGCGACCAGCTGCTCGAGGGCCATCTTGGCGATTTCCCGGCGCATGGGGTTGAAGCTAGAAAGCAGTACGGCCTCGGGGGTGTCATCAATGATCAGGTCTACGCCCGTAAGGGCCTCGAAGGTACGGATGTTGCGGCCTTCACGCCCGATGATGCGGCCCTTCATGGCATCGGAGGGAATGGGCACCACCGAAACCGCCAGGGCCGCCGCGGTCTCGGAGGCCTGGCGCTGGGCAGCCTGGGCCAGGAGCTTTTGCGACTCGCGCTTGACCTCGAGCCGGATTCTTTCAAGGTTGGCCTTGACCCGCAGGGCCTTTTCTTCTTCCAGCTCAGCGTCCAGCCGCGACAGAAGCAGGTTGCGAGCCTCCTCCGCGCTCATCCCGGCTACCTCCTGGAGCTTCAGGTCGATCTGGCGCTCGCGCTGGGCCAGCTCGGCCTGGCGGGCCTCGAGGGCCTTCTCCAGGGCATCGAGCTTTTCTTCCTGCTCATCGAGCTTGGCCGCGCGGGCATCGAGTTGTTCCCCGCGCCGGGCCAGCCGTTCGGTCTCGCGTTTGAGCTCCTCGCGCTCGGCCCGGCTGGCCTGTAGGTCGGCTTGTAGCCGCTCACGCTCGGCCTGGATGGAGGCACGTTCGCTAACCAGGGCTTCGCGCTCGGCTTGCAGGCTGGCTTGCAGGCGTTCGCGCTCTTCGCGGAGCTGCTGGCGCAGGCGCTCCTCGCCCTGCGTGCGCAGGCGCTCAAGCTCGGCCTGTACGCTCTGACGCAGGCTTTGCACCTCGGCCTGGGCGCTTTGCCGCAGGCTCTGGGCCTCGCTGCGGGCGGCCTCGAGCTGGGTCTTGGCCTGGGCCTGGGCCTGCTCTAAAGCGGTCTGGGCCTGGCGTCGGGCCGCTTCCAGGGTTTGCTGGGCCTCGCGGCGGGCGGCCTCGAGTTCGCTTTTATTAACCTCGCTCTGGCGATTGCTGCGCTGCAATAGCAGCACCACAACCACCGCCAGCACGATCACGATAAGCGTGAGTATAAGATCCAGGGGAGTAAAGGCCATCGGTACCTCCAGGGTTTGCAAGGAGGTTCTCACAGTTTCGGGTCTGGCGGGCGTTTAGTTGCTAAATAAATCTCCTGCTATGAGCAAATCCTTATATAGCATGGTTCGCGCATACCCCGAACAATTCGCTGTGCTTGGGGTAAATCACCCCGCACCTGCGGAGTACGGGTCGGAACCACCATTGGGTTTGCTCGAGCCAAACGCCACACCAGAGGTAGACCGCTTCCAAGCTCTGCACCAAGCCGCCCTTTGGCCCAATTGCATACCAGCGGGCAGATTTTGAGAACAATGGCTTCCTGGTCCTTCATACTGGGAGAACCCCACCTAGCAAGCAGTTTAAGCTTCGGCAACCACGGCAGAAGACTCCTCGTCCTCTCCTGGGGTCGCCAATACCGATAGCTTACCAGCTTGGGCCAAAACTTTCTCGCGGATCTCCTGGGCCATCCGGGGTTCGCCCTTGAGGAACTCGGCAGCCTTCTCTTTGCCCTGGCCCAGCCGGGTATCGCCGTAGGAAAGCCAGGAGCCCGATTTGTCCACCACTTCTGTGGCAATCGCTACTGTTACCAGGTCGGCCAGGGGGTCAATGCCCTTGCCGAAGTACAGCTCGATCTCGTGCTCGCGGAAGGGGGGGGCCAGCTTGTTCTTGGTCACCTTGACCCGTACCCGGTTGCCTACCGCATCGTTGCCTACCTTGATGGGCTGGCCCTGTTTGCGTACGTCCAGCCGCACCGAGGCATAAAACTTGAGCGCCCGCCCGCCGGGGGTGGTCTCGGGGTTGCCGTACATGGTGCCCACCTTTTCACGGATTTGATTAATAAATATGGCCGCGGTGTTGCTCTTGGAGAGGGCTGCGGTGAGCTTTCGCAGGGCCTGGCTCATCAAGCGGGCCTGGATGCCTACAAAAGCATCGCCCATCTGCCCTTCGATTTCGGCCTGGGGCACCAGGGCGGCCACCGAGTCAATCACAATCACGTCGATGGCGCCCGAACGGGTCAGGAGTTCCACAATTTCCAGGGCCTGTTCGCCGGTGTCGGGCTGGGAGACCAGCAGGTCGTCGATGTTGACCCCCAGGCTTTTGGCGTAAATGGGATCCAGGGCATGCTCGGCGTCTACGAAGGCGGCTACCCCACCGGCCTGCTGGGCCTGCGCAATGATGGAGAGGGCCAGGGTGGTCTTGCCGCCCGACTCGGGGCCGTAAATCTCGATGATCCGCCCCTTGGGAATGCCGCCGATGCCCAGGGCCATATCCAGACCTAAGCTGCCTGTGGAAATCACATCCACCTGCTGCCGGGGGGCCTCGCCCAGGCGCATCACGGCCCCTTTACCAAACTGCTTCTCGATGGACTTTAGGGCTCCTTCCAACGCTTTTTGTTTCTCCTTATCCATATACACTCCTGTTCAAACTGCCGGGGATGCGACTCAACCAAGCGGAAACTGCTCTATAACGCGATACTGACAAGCGGGAACTGCTCTATAACGCGATACTGTGAACCCGAACGCTCCAGCTTAGACTCCACCAAGCATACTGCTCTGGCCTGGAACTGTAGATTCAGTACCAGCGGCCCAATGCGAGGGGCTGGGCCTTTTTTGCGGGCCAGGGTCAGGTGGGGGTGGAACGCTGCGGTTTTTATCTCTGGAAGCGCTCGCTGCAGTCTTTGGGCCAGGGGTTCCAGGCCCACCCCGCTGGCCTTGACAAACCAGACCCGGGGTGAGCCCGTGGGGGGGAAGTACCCGGTTCCAGCCAGCTCTACCTTAAACTCTGGCACTGTGGCGGCTACTTCCCGTCCGATTCGGCGGAACTCCGGCAGGCGCTCCTCGGGTTGTGGTCCTAAAAAGAGCAGGGTGATGTGGAGTTGGGGGGGTGGGCTCAGCTTCCAGCCCTTGAAACCCCGCACTTTTTCCTGGGCTTCGCCCAGGGCTTCTTGCACCGCGCGCGGGGGGAAGATGGCATAGAAGAGCCTCATTGCAGCTCACCCAGCAAAAAGGCCAGGGCGGCATGGGCTGCCCGCTGGCGCAGCATTTCGCGGTTGGCGCCGGGCAGGCGAAAGTGCCTGGACTTGACGCCGCCCGGACCGGCCAGTCCCACAAAGAGCGTACCTACCGGCTGACCTTCCAGGGCTTCGGGCCCGGCCACCCCGGTAGTGGAGAGGGCGTAGGTTGAGTTCAGCATGTGGCGAGCAGCGGAAGCCATGGCCTCGGCGAAGGCAGCAGAAACCACACCATGTTGAGTGGCTACACCTGGGTCAATGGGGAGTTGGGACTTGGCCGAAGGGTGGTAGGGAACCAGCCCGCCCAGGTAACTTTTGGAAGCGCCCGCGACCCCAGTCAGGAGGGCCCCCAGCACCCCCCCGGTCATGGACTCGAGGGTGGCCAGGGTGGCCTGTTGGACTTCCAGCCTTTTGAGCACCAGCACAGGTAAAGTGTCGGCATCCTGGCCCCAAACCGCTTCGTCCAGGAGGGGGCGGATCTGAGCCGCAAGGCGGTCTACCAGGCTTGGTTCGCCGCGCACCACCACCGCCACCCCATCCATTTTAGCGTAGGTGCCCACCTCGACCTGCCCGTTGCGCTTAAACAGCTCGCCCAGCAACTCCACAATGCGCGACTCCCCCAGGCCAAAGGTCTTGAAGGTCACCTGCTTGTAGGGCTTTTGTGGCAGATGCAGCTGGGGCAGGATCTCGGCCCACATTGGGCGCCACTCGGCCGGAGGGCCGGGCAGGCACACCAGGTCTTTGTCTTCCTGGTGCACCCACCAACCCGGCGCGGTGCCCCTGGGGTTCTCGATCCAGCGGGCCGAGGGGATTTTTTGGGCCTGTTTGCGGTTGGTCTCGGGCATCTTCCAGCCCCTCTCCGCGAAGAGCTTCTGAAGCCACTCCAGCACTGCCGGGTCAAGCTGCAAATCCTCGTCCAGGGCGGCCGCGATGGCCTCGCGGGTGATATCGTCGGGGGTGGGGCCCAGCCCGCCCGAAAGCACCACCAGCCGGGCCTTTTGCCAGGCCTGACGTACCTCCTGGGCCAGGGTTTCCAGGTCGTCGGCGACCCGAAGCGTCCGGCGCACCGCTACGGCGTAGGGCTGAAGGCTGACGGCAATCTCAGCCGTGTTGGTATCCACGGTTTCGCCGTATAAGAGCTCATCCCCCACGCCAATTATTTCTGCTAAAAACATAATAACTCCTATAGATTACAGCGATTTTTGAAAAACGTCAAAGGCCTGCCCCCCATCATACGAACCGGCAGTGGCGAGGAGGCATGTTTTATTGCATGGGCAATGCCGACACGGTGGCCGACCAGCCCTCAATCTGCACCTGGTCGCCGGGGGCCAGCTCCTTGCGCAACAGTGCCAGGGCGACCGCGCCCAGATGGGGCGACTCCACTGCGGTGCCCACCCGGCCTACTCGCTTGCCCTCGCGGAAAACCTCGGCCCCGGCGGGGATTTCCTTCTGGCCCAGCAGGCCCATCAGTTGGTAGCGGGTGTTACCCCGGGCCTCGAGCCTGGCCATAATCTCCTGCCCCAGGTAGCAGCCTTTCTTGTAGCTCACCCGGCCCTCCCAGCCGACCTCCTGGGGCAGCTCGCCCAGGGCCTCGGGCAGATCGGCCTGACCGCGCTCGACCCGCCAGATCTGCCAGGCTTCGCGGCCTACCGGCGTAGCTCCATTCTCCAACAGCATTTTGGTAAACAGCGGTGCCTGCGCGGCGCTTGCAAAAAGCCATAGGCCCAGCTCATCACGGGTCATGACCAGGCCCTCGCCTTTTTGGAGCCCCCAACGCGGCGGCAGCGGCCCTAAGCGCTTTGCGACCTGCTCGACTTTGGAGCCCTGCAGGCGCAGGGTGAGCCAGCCCTGGAGCTCGTTCACCTCCACCTGATCGAACACGATGTATTTGCGAAAACGGTTGGCGAGGGCTTTGGCGCTGGGGGAGCTAATCCAGAAGGACTCACCCAGATGCAGCACCAGACCTATATGCTCAATCTGGCCCCTGGCGTTCAGGAAAACCGTCTCGAGCCAGCTCCCTTCGGGCATCCGGCGGATGTCGGAGGTGCACTGGTTGTGCAAAAAATCGTGCCGGTCGGCACCTTTTAGCTCCACCAGCCCATATTCGGCGAAATCGAGCAGGGCTGCGCCATACCGGAGGGCCTCGAGTTCGGCCTCGACGTCGCCGTAGTTCCACGGAATCACTTGCTCACCCTGGGTACGCCAGGTCACCCCATGCGCCTCGTGCAATGCCTGCAACGACATGCTTTTAGTGTAAAGCTTTCTTGCAATCAAAACCCCCACAACCTCACCATGTCAGCCTTGGCCGGGGCTACAAAAGTGCAGGATAGAACGGTGTGCTCTGGAACTGCTACGGGGCCGCTTTACTGTATCTGCACCCGGTACACGAAATACCCGCCCTCACCCGGCAATAGCGCCGGTAGGGTGCCGCTGCCGCTGGGGTTGGGGGCGGTGCTGAGGCTGCACAGCGAGGCTAGATTTAGGTTGATGCCGCCCACACTGCCCAGATCGGGGCGTACCAGGGTGCTGTTTGGGCAGGCCAGCTCGAGCTCCCCCGTGCCGCCATAGGCGTTTTGCACCAGGGTAGTGAAAAAGGGAATGGGATCGCTCAACACCACATTGAAGATGGGCTGGCTGCCGATGTTCTGATAGGCGATGCGGTACTCGAGCACCTCCCCGGGCCGCCCCAGCACGTTGGCGGCGAAGGGGCTCCCGGTGCTCACGTTACGCACTTCCTTCAGGAGTTGCAAGGTTCCCGCCGTAATCACGGTGGTGGTGTCGAAGACCTGTCGGGTGTCGGTAAGGGTCGGGTTGTTGGCCCATCCCAGGGCGGCCTGGAGCTGGGCCATGTCCACCCGCCCCGCCGGCAAGCCTGCCGGCACCACGACCTGCAACTCCAGGGCGCAGGCTCGCAAGCTGCCGTCGCTTTCACGCGGCCAGGAGGCGCCCACCGTAAAGCTCTGTGGCAAAGGCTGGAAGCTCTCGCCCGCATCGGCAAAATCGCCGTCGCAGTTCACATCGCGGCGCAGGGCGTAGGTGTAGCTGCCCCCACTCTGGACAAGGTTTACCGTGCCCAGGGTGCCCGGGCGGTACAGGTGGCTATAGGTAATCGTAGCCGGGCTGGGCGACTGCCTCGACTGATCGGGGGAGAAGCGGCTTTCGCGCACCACCCCAAAGTTGTAGCCCTCGTAGTACTGCCCAGGGGCAAAGCCACCGATGGTTCGGCTGGCCGCGGCAGCGCTGCCGTAGCCGGAGGCCAGGCTAACGCTGCTTCCGTTCACGTTGCTGCCCGTGGCGGGCTGCAGGGGGTGGGAGAGGGTCAGGCTAGAACCAAAGCTAGCCGGGATAAAGAGCGTGTAAAGCCCGCTGGCATCGGTGGTGGTGCTGCGCACATTGGTTCCGTCCGATGCACTCACCAGCGCGTTGGGAATACCTGGTTCACCCGCGTTTTGCCAGGCGTCGTTGGCAGTGCCCCCGCCCAGCCCATCGTCGCGGAATACCGTGCCCCGGATGCGCGAACCGTTGAATAAACCGAAGTCCTGGTCAGCGATATTGCTGCTGCCCATGCCGACGGTACGGCTGCCGCTGGGGTTGATGAAGAGCCAGCCGGAGGGCGCGGTGGGGGTGGTGTTGGTGGGGCTGTTGGTCACCACGAGGGTGTAGCTGCCTGGAGCTACCGTGCTGAAGGTGTAAACCCCGCTACCAGGGTTCACCGCTACCGACTGCACCACACTGCTGCCTTGCACCAGGTTCACATAGACGGGGGCCCCGCTGCTCCAGTCTTCCCCCGGCTCGCGCACCCCGTTGGGCTGTAGATCGGCGTAGATGCGGCCCGAGAGACTGGCCCCCTGGAGGGTAAGGCTGGCGCTGGCGGGGGCCGTGTTGTTGCCCTGGTTGGTCTGCAGGGCTCCGGCGGCCAGGGTGTTGGTGTAGCTGCCTGGGCTGCTGCCGGTAACGTTGACGGTAACCGTACAGGCGCCGTTGGCGGGGATCTGTCCTCCGCTTAGGGTTACCGTGGAACTACCCGCGGCGGCCGTTACCGAACCGCCCGGGCAGGTGGTGCTGGCCGCAGGGGGACTGGCCACCACCAGGCCAGCCGGTAGGTTGTCCACCAGGGTAGCGGTCAGCGTGGCGACAGTGGCGTTGGGGTTGCTCAGGGTGATGGTGAGGGTGCTGGTGCCGCCGATGGGGATACTGCTGGGGCTGAAGGCCTTGCTGAGGCTGGGGGAGGTGGGCACGGTGCTATTTGCGTTAGCGCTGGCGGTCTGGCTGAAGGCGGTGCCCAGGGTCTGGGCGTTGTAGCTTACCTGGGCGATGTTGGTAATGGTCTGGCCGGCGGCGCTGGGGAGTACCTGAACCCGGAAGCGCAGGCTGGCCCCCTGAGTAGGCGGAATCAGCCCGCCCTGGCTGGCATTGGCCCCGGTGCCTAGGCGGAAGCGCACACAAGGGGGGCTACCGGAAAGTTCGCTGCAGGCGGGGCTGTACTCGGCGATGTCGTCTCCGCTGGCGTCGGTAAAGCTGCCGGTGGGGGCTCCGGTAGCGTTGCTGACGACCTGCAAGCTGCCCGGCACATACTGGGTGCCCGCCGGGATGGGGTCGCGCACCACCACTTTGGTAGCCCCATCCTGGCCGGTGTTGGTGAAGCTGATGGTGTACTCCAGGATGTCGCCTACTAGCACGTTGCCCCCGTTGAGGTCGGCTACGCTCTTGGCGAAGGTGGAGGTGAGGTCGGGGGCGTAAATGTTGACGGCAAAGGTGAGGATACCCGGATAGTAGGCATCGCCGGTAGAGACAAAAGCTACGCTGGTCGAGGACTGATTGTTGCCCAGCAGACCTGTGTTTTCCAGGCGATCGATGTCGAAGCCAAGTTGGTCAATGTAATTCGGGTTCTTGCTGGAAACGTGCGACCCCAGGTCGCTGATGGTGGAGTTGAAGTAGTTGGTTGCAGGGTTGGTGGCGTTGGAAACATCCGTGCCGTTAACCCGCAGACGGTCGCCCGTTATTCCCCGGTCGCCCTCGTAGGCCACTGTGCCCAACCGCAAGGTGACCGGGCCGGTGGCCGGGGTTAGGAAGCCGCTGATGGTGGTGTTGACCGTGGTTGTACCACCAACCTGCGCGTACCCGTCAAAGACGTTCAGGTGACGCAATGGTTGACTGGAGTGCTGATAAACCACCACCAGGCTCCACCCTGCGTAGCGGTTGCTGTTATTGGGGCTACCCTGAACATTGGCGGCCCAGTAGTTTCCATTACCGCCTGCCTGAACCAAGCTGGTGACCTCAACGAAGCTATGGTAGAGACTTCGGCCTGATAGCGGTGAGTAAGTCGGTCTGGGTGGCGGTCAGGGTGGTGTAGCCCCCACTGGCGGGGGTGCGGAATCGAACCGGCTGGGGCTGGGCAGGCTGGGTGCTTCGGCACCCCAGTAGAGCCCGGCCCAGAGCACGGTGGCGCCAGCAGGCAGGTTGAGGCTGGCCGAGGAGGAGTTGAAGGTGGTGCTATCTCCGTCTGTGTCCACGTAAATCATGGTGTAGGAGTTGTTGTTGGCCAAGTCTTCCGCTTGTTGTACCGTTCCTGGCGCTGGCGCACTGGCCGCCGTTTGTACCGGTTGGGGAGCAGGTCATGAGGGTGTTGCCGATGAGTACAATGTCGCCTGTGGTATTGGTGCTATAGCGGGAGGTGAAGTTGCGGATGACCTGGGCCTGGGCCAGGCTCAGGGTCAGCAGGAGCAGTACGATCAAAGACCTCTTCATCGGCCACCTCCCAGAATATCGAGGCGAAGGTAAAAACCCGGCGCGGTGTCGGGGGTCGGGCCCACAAAGCCGCCAAAGGTGTAGCCGGCGTTGAACCACAGGCCTTCTACCACCCGGAAGCTGGCCTCGAGCGAAAACGCCGTGGCGCTGCTCTGGGTGCCGGGCTGGAGCTGGTAGTAGGCGGCGGCTCCCAGGCCCAGCCAGTCGGTGAAGTAGTAGTTGCCGCCCAGGCCCAGCTGGTAGGTGTGGCCGGCGGGGTCGTCCAGCTTGAGGCGGTAGGCCAGGCTGGGGCGGAGCTGGAAAGCCAGATCCGGCTGATAGCTGGCGGCCAGGGCCCCCTCGAGAACACGCTCAGTTCCACTGCTAAGGCGGTGGTAGGTGAGCAGCGAGGCCTCGCGCCCGCGCAGGGCATAGGCCAGCGTAAAGCGGCCCTCCAGTGTGGGCACCAGCTGGTAGTTGGCGTCCAGCGAGAGCGACTGCTGGGCGTCGAGCTGCCCGGTGGCTCCGGCCCGCAGCACCACCTTGGGCTGACCGGCGGCCCAGGCGGTCTCGCCGCCCAGGGTGGCGGCGAAGTTCTCGGCCTGGTAGCGCAGGGCCAGGCCAAAGGCCATTTGGTCGTTACCGCTGGAGAAGCTGCGCTCATAGCCAGCGCTGGCGTTCAGGCTCCAGCTATCAGAAAGGGGGAAGGGGGCCTCCAGGCCAAAACGGGCCCGGTTACCCTCGCCCGAGGCCCCCGGGAGCTGGTAGGCGAGGGAAAGATTGGCGCCCCCCAGTTTTTGCTTCAGCCCCAGGCTGCCCGATAGGCCCAGGCCCCAGGTCTGGGTCAGGTCGGCCTCGGCGCTCAGGTTGGCATCCAGGGCAAGGGTGCTGCGCAGGCGGGTGAAGGCGCTCTCGGTCAGGCTAAAAGGCTGGGCGTGGGTGAGCTCGCTTCTCAAAGCCCCGCTTTCCAGGCCCAGCCGGCCCAGGGCCAGGGTGGTGCCGCTTTCCCAGGTGTAGCCCAGCCCGCCCCCCACCGAGAAGGCGGGCGTGAGACGGCGGGTGTAGAGCAGGCCGGTGCGGTTGGCCTCGGCGGTCTGGTGCTCCAGCAAGACCCGGTCGGCCTCACTCAGGCTGTAGGCCACCTGGGCCTGGCCCTGGAGCCTGCCCTCGTAGGCCAGGTTGGCGCTGGACTCGAGGGAACCGTTCTTGCCAGAGAGCTCGAGGCCCAGCCGCCCGTGGACGATCCCCTGGCTGTAGGTAGCCCGCAGGCCAAAGCCAGGAAGCTGGTAGGCGGCCTCGGCCCCGTAGCGCCAGCCGCTGCCGGGCAGGTACGCCGCCCCCGCGCCAATGCTGAAATCGCCCAGCTTCCAGCGGGCCCCAGCCCCGTAGCCGAGTTCGCGGGCGCTGCCCAGCGGGGCATACACCACCCTAAGGCGCACCGGCTGGAAGTCGGGGGCGCTGGGCCACAACGGCTCTGCGAGGGTCAGGGTGCCGCTGGCGGCGTCTAGTACATAATCCTTAAGGCGCTCGAGGGGCCTTTCGCTGGCCCCCACCAGGAGCACCGCCCGCTCGCTGCCGGGCTCGGCAGGGCCACTGAGCCGGTAGAAGCGGGTGCCGTCGGGTACGATCAGGTCGGTTTTACTGTTCACAGGGAGCCAGCCAGCAAAGCCCTGCAGGGCCAGATCGTCGCGGGTTTCGATGCGCAGGGCGGTGCCCTGGGGCAGCCCACTGAGCCCGAAGACGCTCAACTGGTCGGCATAATAGCCCAGGCTAAAGCCCGCCTGGTCGTAGCGCAGGGCCACCGGGTCGTCCGAGCGCAGGGGCCACTGGGCCTCGTTGCCCGTACCCGTCAGGGGGAAGCGCCCGTTGGGGTCGGGTAAATCGCGCAGGCCGCTTTCCACCTGGGGCTGGCCCTGGTTAAAGCGCAGCGAGCCATCCAGGGCGGCCCGCAGCGTGCCGGCGGCCAAGGGGCTTTCCAGGTAGCCACGCCCCAGGCCAAACACCTGAATGCTCTCGCCCAAGCGCATCCCCACGCTGCCCTGGAACTGCCACAGCCGGTTCTGGCGCCCCAGCACAAAGAACTCGGCCTGGCCCTCGAGTTCGTCAAAGGCCAGCCGCAGGCGCAACGAGGTGGGGGTGGGGGTGGGCTTGAGCCGCAGGAGGGCCTGTCCGTCCTTGAGCAGCAACTGATAACCCGACAAAAGTGGGAAGGCGTCGGGATCGGTGGGCTCGATGGAGGTCTCCACCGTCACGGCGCCAAAGCCCGCCGGCAGGCCCAGGGCATCCAGGGCCCGTATCTCTAGCTCAATCGGCGTCCGGCCATCGGCCAGCAAGCGCAGAGGGCGTACCTCCAGCCGGGTGGGGTTACCCGTTAAAAAGACCTCCACCCGGTCGGAGCCGGCCACAGTTTGCACCTCTATTAGGTTCCGGCCCGGTTGCAACGGCAGGCCGTAGTATTCCAGGCGCTGCAGACCTTTGCCGGTATCGTAGGTGGCCTGGCCCAGGTTTTTGCTGTCTACCGGCTGTCCGTTGAGGCTCAGGCGGGTCTCGAGGCCGTAGGGGGTTTGCAGCACCACCCGGGCCTTGTCCACTCGGAAGAGGGTGCCGGGCAGAGGTTCTTGAATGAAACCCTCGCGGGACTGGGCCTGTAGCGGTCGGGCTTTCTCGAAGCTGGCGTAGCTCTGCTGGCCTTGCAGGTACACCTCGCGGTCGGCAAGGCGCAGCGTCAGGGTGGGTTCGGCAATGGGCCCCAGGCCCTCGCGGTGGCGCAGTTGGTAGGAAAAGACCCCCTGGGTCTGGTAGGGCAGTTCGAAGAACAACCGGCCTGCCTCGTCTATCCGGGGGTCGGGGATGGGCTTGCCGTCGAGCCGGGCTGAGCCGGGCTCGTAAGCGGCTGGGTCGGGGGGCAGGTGGGTGAGCAGCAGGCGCTCCCCGGTGATAGTGCTCTGGACGTTGAACTCCAGGTAGATTGTGGAAAGGCGCAAAGGCTCCATAAGGGGCAGCGCGGTCAGGATGGCTTTGGCCGGGAAGGAGGCCGGAACCCCGTTTACCAGGGTCGTGGCCTGGTTTTCCAACAGGCCCACCCGGCCCGCCTCGGCCTCGAGCCGCAGTTCGCGCACTTCCCCAGCCCCTAAGGTGAAGCGCAGGCTGTTGGGTAGCTGCATCTTGAGGCCTTCGTCGGGCGACTCTTGCAGCTCGAGGGTTACCGGGTGGTCGGTGGGGTTGCCCACGCGCAGGGAGAAAGTTACCGGGCTCCCCACCAGCACCCGCGCTAGCTCGACGGTTTTTTCCAGCCGCAACAGGGTGCGCTGGAGGTAATCGGGGGCGGTTTTATCACCGCCGTTGGAGGAGAGCCGGGCCAGGAAGCTCCCCTCCGCCGGGGCCCCAAAGCGCACCTGGGCCCGGTAGGCGTGGGTCGTGCTGGCCCCGGGCGCGAGCATACCGCTGAACGCTGGGCTTTGGGCCACCTCGAGCCACTCGGGGTAGGTGTCGTGCAGGGTGTAGGTCAGGGGGGCCTGGCCGCTGTTGTGTACTTTCAGCTGCACCTCCACCACCTCCCCCGGTACCACCATGCGCTTGTCGAGCGTGCGCGAAAGTTCGGCCACCGGGCGCAGCACCTGTACCTCGGCGCGGGCTTGGGCCAGGGGTTGGTTTTGCTCGTTGAGCAGGCGGGCGGTGTTCGTAAGGGTGGCGGGTGCGTCCGGGGCTACCCGGGCGCGTACCTCGAGCACCCGTTCTTCACCGGCCTGAAGCTTTAGGGTCTGGTCGAGCGGCGAGCCCTGCAGCCCTGCGGCCAGGTTGTCTTGCAAGCGTACCCGGCCCGCTTCGTCGCCGGTGTTCTGTACCCGCAGGCGCCAGGTGGCTTCACCGCCTGCTACCACACTGGGGGTGAGCGCTTCCTTGCGCAGGGTAAAGGTAGCGGGCTGAAGGATACGCAAGCCGGCGGAGGCTTCTTGTTGCCAGGGAGAAAGCGCGGCCTTGACCACAGGTTCGGCCTTGCAGGTGGCCCGGGCCTGTATCTGCAAAACCGCGTTGCGGCCCTGGGCCACGGGGGCGGTCAGGCGGGTGGCGCCCAGGGCCTCCAGGCAGGGGGGTAGCAGAAGCTCCAGATCGGCGGGCAGCAGGCGGGGGAAAGCCGTGCTGACACGGGCCGTTAGGGTAGTCTGTTCGCCCACCCGCAGCGTGGTCGGGGCGGCTTCCAGGCTAAGCTCTACTTTCGGGTAAACCAGAAAGCGCACCCGCTGGGTCTGGCCGCCCTCGAGCGCTACCGACGCGGGCCCCACCATGCGGGCGCCGCTCAGTTGGGGGGTGAGCTTGAAGCCGCCCGGCGGTAGCTGCAGGCTTGCCCTTCCCTGGTTCAAGGTTATCTCCTGTTCGCCTACCTGCACCTTCAGGTCCAGGGGTTGTTCGCCATCTGGCAGCACCAGCACCGCCTCAACTTCCAGCGTGGTCAGGGGGGTTGGGGCCGGTTCAGGGGGGGCGATTTTTTCCAGCACAAAGCGGGCCTGGCCCCCCGCACAGCCAAAGCGCACACTCTGGTTGCCCAGGCGTTCGCCGCCCTGTACCTCCACCCGCACCAGGCGGTAGCCTTCCGGCAGGGTGGAGAGGGTAAGGGTTCGGATTTTGTCGCCCTCGGTGGCAATGGGTACGTTCAGGGGGCGGCCTTCGCTGTCCACCGCGCTGGCGGTTACGGGCCGCGGAGCCACCACCCGGAAGGCGTTCTGCTCGACCTCCATGCAGGCATCTACCCGGAAGCCGATGGTGTTGGAGTACTGGGTGGCGGTTTTGGGCTGGCGAAAGCCAAAGGTAATCACCCCCGGCTGGCGGATCTCGTAATAGGCCCAGTTCCGGTCGCCGGAAACCTCGCGCGGCTCTATGCGCCCGTCCGGCAGCCGTACCCGGCCTTCCATCTCCTTGGCGCCGTCCTCGTCGTAGAAGCCCACGCGCAGGGGCAGTACCCCGGGGCTCACGTTCAGCACGAAGGGCTCGAGCCAGCCTTGTCCCTTGATGGTGGCGACCGAGAGGGGGTTGCCGACCTGGAACTGGCGCACATCGTAGAGTTGCAGGGTGGGATCAACCAGCAGCTCGGCGGCCCCGGGCACACTGGTCTGGATGCGGTAGCGGAAGGCGTTCTTGCCCAGGCCTAAGAGGCGGCTGGAAAGCTGGTATACCCCGGGCTCAACCGGGCCCCGGAAGAACAGCACCCAGCGGTGGGGCTCCACCTGGTAGGTCTGCTGGGCCAGAATCTGCCCGTCGTGCGAAAGCACAAACTGCGCCACCATTTTGCCCTGGCCTTTGTCGTAGCGTTCGTCGCCCAGCTCTTCCTGGCCCTGCAGGGCACGGCGGTAATCGTTCGGGTCGAAGCCGGGCGAATAAATTTGCAGGTTCAGAAGGGTGGGTTTGCTCACCACCACGCTGGCCCGCAGCTCCTGAATCTCCCAGCCCAGCCGATTCCCCGGTACGATGCCCCGTAGGTCGGTGCGGGCCTGGGCCAGCGCTATGCCGCCGAAAGCCAGGAGCCAGAAGCTCAAGGCCAGCAACACCCCAGGGTGCAGGATGCTCTGTGCTCTGAGCCCTGTCCTCTTCACGGATACCTCCAGCGGGCCTGAGGATCGGTCAAAAAGCCACCCGGCAGGTCGTAGGTGAGGGTCTGGGTGCCCTGGAACTGCGCAAACCGGAACACCCGTTCGCCGCCGCCGGGCAGGGGGTCAGTAAGGGTCAGGTCGGTGAGGGTTTCGGCGGCGTTCAGAACCAGCACCACCCGGATGCCGCTCGGGAGCGGCAGCAGTTTCTTTTCCACCCTCAGCGGCCCAAACTCCAGGGTGGTTTCGCGCATGGCCCGGGCCAGACCGGTGGGGCGCTCGAGCGGGAAGTCGCTCACGGTCAGGCCCTCCACCCGCACCCGGTGGCGGTAGCCGTCGCCCGGGTGAACAGCGGCGTCAGCCGTCTGTCCCGAAGGGGATCGTCCCCCCGGGTGAACAGCGGCGTCAGCCGTCTGTCCCGAAGGGGATCGTCCCCCCGGGTGAACAGCGGCGTCAGCCGTCTGTCCCGAAGGGGATCGTCCCCCCGGGTGAACAGCGGCGTCAGCCGTCTGTCCCGAAGGGGATCGTCCCCCCGGGTGAACAGCGGCGTCAGCCGTCTGTCCCGAAGGGGATCGTCCCCCCGGGTGAACAGCGGCGTCAGCCGTCTGTCCCGAAGGGGATCGTCCCAGGGCTTCCGGGTGGGGGAGGGGTTGGAAGGGGGCCGAGGCGGGCTCGAGCATCACCTCAAAGAGCCCTCCCGGCAGGTTGCGGAAACTGTAGCGGCCCTCGCTATCGGTCAGGGTTTGTAGCCCGTTGCTCAGGAGCACCCGTGCGCCCGGCAGCGGCACGTCCAGGCCCGTTGTGAACCGGCCGTCGCGGTCGGTGTCCAGGAAGACCCGTCCCAGCAAGCTGTGGGGCGGAGTGAACACCCCTTGCTGGAGCTGCACCACCGCCGAAGCCACCGCGCTGGCTACCGCCGCGTTGCTACCAGCGCTGCCGATGGCCTGCACGGTGTTCCGAAGCGAAGGGCCGACTCCGGCTCCGACACGCATTTTGTAGCTCACTACCATGCGGGCGCCGGGGGCTAAGGTCAGGTTGTCCCAGATAAGCCGGTTTCCTTGCAGGAGGGGCTCGCCGGGGGTGGCGCTCCCGGGCAGGTAAAGCAGGCCAGCCTCCGGGGTGTCCTCGAGGCGCACCGTAAGCGCCACCGGGCCCACGTTTACCACCGTCACGGCATAGGTCAGCAGGTCGCCCACGCTGGCCCGGTTGGGCTGTACCTGCTTTTCCAGCAAGAGCACCGAGGCCAGCACGTTCAGGCTAACCGTGTTGGAGAGCAGCGGGTTGCTGATGGCATCGGCCCGCAGGCTAAAGCGGTTGGGAATGACTGCGCCGTTGGGAGCGCTACTGGCTACCCGGGCCTCGAGATTCAGGGTGCGGGTGCTGCCTGCCGCCAGGGTCAGGTTCCAGCGCACTGTGCGGCTTGTGGAGGTGTAGGTACCGCCTTCCGAAGCCGAGACGAACTCGAGGCCCGCATCCAGCACGTCTTCCACAAGGACATTCTCGAGGGCTATAGGCAAGGGGTTCTCAATTTCCAGCGTATAAACCACCCGCTCGCCGGGGGTCACGGTGGGGCCGGTGCGGGTGCTCTTGCGCAAGGTAATCAGCGAAGGATCCAGCACCTGCAAAACTCGGTTGAGGGTGGGGTCGGTCTGACCCGTGGCTGCCGAACGGGCCAGCAAAGTGAAGGCAAAGGGCGCGGTGCTGGCGGGCAGTCCCGTCAGGCAGGCGGCAAAACTCTGGCGGGACCCGGCTGGCAGCACAATGGGCTGGGGCAGGCTGCCGCCCGCCAGCGTGCGGAAGCTGAGGCCCACCCCGCCCGGTAAGCCCACCGCTTCCAGGCTATACAGGTCGTCGGCGTTGCTGTTGTTGAGCAGGGTGTGTCGGAAGCAATAAGGCTGTCCGGCAAGCACCCTGGCCGACTGTTCGTCGGCAGCGCCCATGGCCTCGGGGTTGTCCAGGGGCCCCAAAGCGTGGGCGTAGCGGGGCATAATCTGCAGCCCTGCGGTAGCCTGAGCGCGGCTGCTGGCCGACTCGAGCGTCACAAGGTTAAGCCGATCGCCTGGGGTGGCCCCGGCCTCCACCTGCATCTGGAAGCTAAAGAACGCTTCCTCGCCGGCCTCGAGGCCCTCCAGCACCAGGCGAATACCCCGCACCTGGGTTTCGAGGGTACTCCAGGTGCTGCCGTCGCTGTACTCGAGGCGCCCCTTGGCAGCGCTGCCCGAACCCATCACGTAGGTCAGGTTGCGCAGTTCCGGCTTGTCTAGCCAATCGCTCACGTAAATGGGCCCCTCGGTCCGGGCGTTGCCCAGGTTCCAAACCCGAATGCGAAAGCCCACTACCTGTCCTTCTTGGGCCTGGGTGGCGTCTACCGACTTGATCACGTTCAGGGCAGCTCCGCTGCCAATGCCCACCCGGCTCAAGTTGTCGCTATCGCGCGTACCATCGGGGCAGGTTGCGACCGGGCCAATATGCAGGTTGCCCGCAGCCGTCAAAGGGGTTTGTAGTCCCAAAAGCAGTCGAATTTCCTGGGCGGGGGCCAGGGTAGCCTGGCTCAGCTCCATTTCCCCGGCATCCAGTTGGGCGTTGCCGTTGGCATCGTGATACAACTTTACTCCAACAGGCGACCAGGGGGCGCTGTCTTGTGCCCAGCCGAGGTCAAAGGTAAACGACTGGTTGCCGCTGTTGCGCAGCAGATATGCAAAGTACACCCATCCCCCGGCCGACACCACCGCAGACTGGGCGGGGGCCCCTGAGGTTCCGTTTGGAGTTAGGGAGGGTACACACACGGCCTGTATAATGGTCTCAATTTCGTTGGACAGATAGGTTTGTCCGTTCACAATAGCCAAGGCCTGGTTGCGAATGACGGTACCGGCAGGGGTGGCCCAGGCCAGGCTCAACCATAAAACCAGCAGCAGTCCCCCAGAGAAGTGCTGGATCGGGCTGGGTTGAACCCGTGTGAAAGCCGAAAACTTCTTCATGAAGTTGCGCAATTGAATGTTTTTGAAAAGGTCGTGCGAGAGCTCATGGCCAGCTTTATGGGGGTTCATAAACTCTCGCACATGTGGATGGACGGGTTGCCCACCCCCCAACCGGGGAGTGGGCCCTAGACTTACTGCACCTGCACCCGGAAGGAGAGGGTGATGGTGGCCGCAGGCGGCATTAGGTCGGTGCTAGTAATGTTGTTGTCGCCGTTGGTGTCCACCGCCACGTAGATCGAGCTGCCCGCGCTAAGGGTGGTCGGGGCGGTAGCACTCCAGGTGGTGCCGTTGGTGGAGTAAAGCACCGTACCGCCGCTGAAGCCGCCGATGGTGGCGCTCACGCTGACGAAGTTGGTATACGACGGCAGCGGGTCGGTAATCACCACCTGCTGGAGATTGCCCGTCCCGATATTGGTAGCCACCACGGTGTACTCAATCACGTCGCCGGGCAAGGCCGTGGCGGCATTGGGGTCGCGCACAGTGGAGGTGTTGCCCACATAGCTCACGCCGCTCTTGGTCAGGCGCAGGTCGCCGCCAACCACGGTGGTGGTCTCGCTGGCACTATCGCTGGCTGTGGCGCTGCCTACCGTGCAGGTTGCGGTCGCGGTATTGACGTCGGTACGCCCGATGGGCTGTCCGGCGGGGGTGAGTACCCGCACGTACAAGGTCTGGCTGCCGCCGTTGGCCGCTACCGAGACTCCGCTCAGGCTGGCCGCCCAGGTGCTGCCATCCAGCGAGTACTGGTAGGTCCAGCCAAAGCTGCCGCCGTCCCCTGTGATGCTGCACACCCCGCTCTGGTTGGAGTTGTTGATCAAGGTGTGGGTATAGGTGAGAGTACCGGGGGTGGTGAGGGTTCCGGTGCGGTCGGGGCTCAGGGTGACCTGGGCCACCAGGTTCACATCTACCGCACCGCGGAGGGTATCGCTTACGCTGCCCAGGGTGGTGCTGGTGATGGTGAACTGCACGTTGTCGCTGGTGCCAGGGGTGGCGTCTACGGGGGCTGTACCGGCAGGTACCTGTACCGCAGCAATGTAACAGGTGGTGCTGCCATTGTTCAGGAGGCCTGTGCCGCTCACCGGGGTGGGGGTGGGGGTGTCCATGCTGCCGTTGCAGTCGCTATCGGGGTAGAAGACCGCCGTCCAGCCCATGGGCAGCGAGGCCGAGAAGGTGTAGGTATCAGGGTTCTGGCCAGTGTTGCTCACCTCGAAGGGGAAGAGGGCGCTGCCACCAGGGTTCACGGCCGGGTTGTAGCCTGGGCGGCTATCGTTGGTGGGGTCGCCGGCTTCGCCGCCCGCGGCGCCGTTGGTGTTGTGGGCGGCGTCCACAGCGTAGCCCGAGACCACCGAGGTAACGGCCAGCGTAGTTGCATCCACGCCGTCCAGGAGTGTCGCCACGTTACCGCTGGGGTTATTGACCGAGGTGGCGGTCAGGGTCACGCTGCCGCCGGTAGTCTGGCTGGCCGGGATGGCGCAGCGTACCACCACCGGGTAGGTTGCATTTGCGGCCAGGGGGCCTACCGGGCCCGAAAGCGGTGTTACGCCGTCGGACTGGAACAGGGTGCAGACCCCAATGGTGCTGGGGCCCAGGCTCAGGGTAAAGCTATCCGAGGCATTGCCGGTGTTTTGCAAAGTGGAGCTAAAGCTGATGGTGCTACCCGAGAAGGCCGAGGCCAGGGTCTGGGTATCGGCCCCATCCACCGCTGTAGCGCCGGTGCCGCCAATGGCCACGCTAAAGCGGCTGGCGGTGGTGCTGGTAGTGGTGTTGGAGGTGGTGGTCTGGTTGGCCGTGCCGTTGCTGTATTGCACAGTTGCGCTGTTTGTGTAGGCGGTTCCGGCGGGCGAGGCAGTCGGTACGGTGGCCTGGAAGCTAAAGGTGTAGGAGGCGGTCTGGGGGAAGAAGGCCCCGCTGCCGCTGATGAACATGCCTACCCGGTTGGTTCCGGTGGTGTCGCCGGTCAGGGGCAGCGGCGAGGTGGTGCTCCAGGTCGCGCCTCCGTTGGTAGAGTAGACGATCTGCACCGTGCCAGCGCCTGCACTGCCGGTGGGTGCGGTGGATACGGTCAGGCCGTTGGGGATGGCATCTGCAACAAGAATACCGGTGCCAGTAAGACCGCTCACGCTCACGCCGCTGGCCGCACTACCGCCCACATTCGAACCGCTGATGGTGTAGGTGATGCTGCTGCCGGGGCTCACACTACCGGCAGGGCTGGCCGACTTGGTGGCGGTGAGGGCGGCGGCGGTGGTGGCGGTAGCCCGGGCCCAGTTGTTGGTGTCGGTCACGCTGGGGCTGCCGGCCGAGGTGCCGCTCAGGTTGAGATTGCCAAACTGGCCGTTGGTGGCCGAGGCCGGGATGGTTCCGGCCACAATCACACATGCGCTGGCCCCTGGGGTTCCCTGGCGGGTCAGGTTCACACTGGTGATGGGGGTGTTCTCGCCGGGGTCAATGGTGCCGTTGCAATTAGCATCGAGGTAGATGGTCGTGCTGCCCAGGTCGAAGTTATCCCCGGTATCTTGCACGGTGGTCAGGTTGATGGTATCAGAGCCGTTACCGGTATTGTTGACCGTGTAGCTGAAATAGACGGGTGCGCCTGGGAGGGCGTTGCGGGTCTGGCCTGGGGCGGCCTGGGTGCCGTCCGGGGTGATGCTGAAGCTATAGACCTGCTGCACCACGGTGATGACCTGGTTCGAGGTGGTGGTGCGGGCCTGACCGGCCGAGTCAATATAGCTGGCCGAGGCCTGGTTGGAGATGTTGGTTCCAGCCGGGGTCTGCTGGGCCATTACAGCCCCAAACAGCACCAGCGCTGCAACCAACAGGGCGAAGAGTTTGTTCATTCCTGGATTCCTCCTTGTGCACTACGCTGCGGCGCATTACCGCACGACGGTACGAAGTTTGAGCAAGACGGACTGCTTTGCGCCCAGCTCGGGGAGTACCCAGCGGGCATGGGTGTATTCTTCGGGTTTCACTTCGACTTCCTTCTCGACCTCCTTGCCGTTTTCTGTAACACGAACCTTGCGCTTGAGCGGGGGTTTACCGTAGGTGCGCCCCCCGTCGAAGCTGAACTCTGGAATAACTAAGGTTTCGCCCAGCCGGAAAGGCTCGGCGCTCATGGCCTGGTAGGCGGTGCTGGCAGGAATGGGCACGACGAGCGCTACCAGGCGGAGGGGGTTGTCGGTGGTGTTCTGGGCAGTGAGTTGGTACTCGATGATCTGGCCGGGCTTGGCGTCCAGGGCGGCCTCGAGTCTCTCCACCGTGCGCCCTTGCTCTTGCACGCTCAAAACCCTGTAGGCCTTCAAGTCGAGCCGAATATCGCCCCGGGTCTGGGCCAGAGCAAAAGTCAGCAACAACCCTAAAGCCACCGTCCACCATTGCTTCACCCTCATGATTCCTCCAATGGGCGTCCCGGCTGTTAAAAACAGACGTAACGCCACTAAGGAGAAAGTTTAGATGAGAAACCCACCGGAACCCGGTCAAATGAACAATACCGCCAGGGGGGTATTTACACAACCCTTTCAAAACTGGCCAAAAGTTTGTTTGGAAAAGCAAAAACAAACGTAACGCTTTTTTGAAATAAATCTATCCTTTGGGTCTATCCACCAGCCGGTACCCCTGGCCAAAAACGGTTTCGACATAGCGCGGGGCTTTGGGGTCGTCGCCCAGCTTGCGCCGCAGCAGGGCCACATAGCTATCCACGACCCGCTCATCTACCGCGCTGCCACGCTCGGCGCCCCAGACCCGCTGCAACAAGCGCTCCCGGCTCCAGACCTCGCCGGGGTTCTGGGCTAGCGTTAGCAGCAAATCGAGTTCGGTGGGGGATAAATCCAGCAGTTGGTTGGCCCTGTAGGCCTGGCGTCGCTTGAGCACAATGCGCAGATCGCCGACGCAAACTTCCTCTTCTGGTCGCGCGCGTCTCAACAAGGCCCGTACCCGCGCGACCATCTCCCGCAGGCTCATGGGCTTGGTGAGGTAATCGTCGGCGCCGAGCTCCAAGGCCCGCACGCGCAAGTCTTCCGAACCCTGGGCGCTGGCTACCAGGATGGGCAGGCTCCAGTCGGCCGCACGCAACTCGCGTATTACCTCGAGGCCCCCCAGTCCCGGTAGACCCAGGTCGAGTACCATCAGGTCGGCTTGCGGTGCCATCTGCACAGCATCCAGGCCGTTGATGGCCAGCAAAGTGGAGAAGCCCTCGCGCTCGAGGGTCGATGTGACCAGACGCGCCAATTGGGGATCGTCTTCCACGACCAATATACGTTCCATATACCGCAGCAGAGTATACCGAGTTAAATTCGCTGTTTTGGTTTGTTATTAAGACTTGGACTGATTTCAAGGTAAAACAGCTATCTTGGCTACCATGTTGCGAAACTGAAGAGTTCCAGCGGTAAAAAGGCCGCTTTCCAGCTTGATGCCTATCCAGAGATCGCCGGTGTTGATCCCGTTGGTGAGCTTGTTCCCAGAAAGCAGTAGGGGCTGGGTTGGACTCGAGGTGAAGTTGGCCATGCCGATTTCCTCAATGGCAGGGTTTTGGTCGCAAAGATATAGACCGTTGATTTGGGTTGTGCAGGGCTCGGTATCGGCAGCGTAGAAAGTAAAGGAAACACCCGTTTTGTAGGTCAGGCTGCCCTCCAGGCTGGCCCTGGTTAGTCCTACCGGGGGTTTTTCAAAGCCTTGCTTCACAAAGGCAATTTTGCCCGATTGGATGGCTGCAACATCTATATCAAAATCGCGCAGGGGAACGCTTAGTGGGGCCTTCGAACAGCCCAACAGCAAGCCGACCGCAAGTAGGATGACAACAGGACGCATACTTGTCGAGTTTAAGCCTTGCCTGGAGAATTACATTAGAGGGGCAGCTCTGAAGCAAACACCCTTCGGCCCTCGACCAGGGTAAGCACCGGCCAGCCCTGCAACGTCCAGCCCTCCCATGGACTATATTTGGCCTTAGAGGCAAAGGCAGAAGGCTCCACCGGGCGTGGGTTGTTGGGCTGCCACAGCACCAGGCTGGCCTCGGCCCCCTCGGTCAGGTGAATGGGGGAAAACCCCAGTACCCGCCTGGGGCCGTCGGTAAAGCGTTCTATCAAGATGGGCAGCGGAAACCCGCGCTTGAGCACCAGCTCGGTGTACAGAAGCGGCCAGGCTACCTCGAGGTTGGGAATGCCAAAAGGGGCCCGCAGCAGATCCAGCTCTTTTTCGTCTTGTGTGTGGGGGGCGTGGTCGGTGCCGACGCAGTCAATGCTGCCGTCCAGAAGCCCTTCCACCAGGGCCTCCAGATCGGCCTGGGTGCGCAAAGGTGGGGCTACTTTGTAGATGGGGTTGAGGCTTTCCAGATGTTCATCGGTTAGCGTCAGGTGATGTGGCCCGACCTCCGTGCTGATGGGCAGGCCGTCTTGCTTGCCCTGGCGAATCAGCTCGAGGCCGCGCCGGGTGCTCAGGTGCTGAATGTGCAGCAGGCTTTTTTCCGACCTCAGGGCCTCCATCCCCGGCCCCTGTATCACGTAGCGCACCACCTCCAGGTCGCGGGCAATACGGGCGCTCTCGGCATAGGCCGGGTTGCCCGGTAGCCCCAGCCGAAACGAAACCTTCCCTTCGTGCATGACCCCGCCGCGTCGCAGGCCGGCATCCTCGGCATGCACCGAGACCAGAAGCCCCCACGAAGCGGCGTACTGGAGGCCCTGGGCCAGCACCCCAGCGTCTTCGTTGGTGCGCCCGTCGTCGGTAAGCATAACCGCCCCCGCCTCGCGCAAAAGCCGGGCCTCGCTCAGAATTTTACCCTCCTGCCCCTGGGTTAGGGCGGCAGCGGGGTGGAGCCGGGCACGTCCAATCTGGGCAGCTTTTTCCTTGAGGGCCCGCACAATCTCGGCACTGTCTACCACGGGCGAGGTGTTGGGCATCGAGACCACATCGGTATAGCCTCCCTTGGCTGCCGCCGTGAGGCCGCTTTGCAGGTCTTCTTTCACTTCCTGTCCTGGCTCGCGCAGGTGTGCATGGGGGTCGAAAAATCCCGGCGACAAGACCTTTCCGGTTGCGTCCAGTACCGTTGAGGCATCGCCGCCCGCTAGCGACAGAATGCGCCCTTCCCCAATCAGGACGTCGGCGCTGCCGTGCTCACCGCGCCCGTCCGCCAGTTTTGCGTTTTTGATCAGGATTTCACCCTTCATGTGGCTCCTTTGGGTCGTGCTGATAGTCGATAGCAAATGGTTAATTGCAAAGGGTGCTCTGCGCTGTCAGCTTTTCTTGCCTACCAGCACGTGGTACAGCACGGCCATTCGCACAGCCTGGCCGTTGGCTACCTGCCGTTCCACCAGGCTGCGGGGGGAGTCGGCCAGGGTGCCCTCGAGCTCCACATCGCGGTTCATGGGGCCGGGGTGGAGCAGGGGGGCCTGCGGCCTTGCCCAGCCCAAGCGTTCCTCGGTAATCTGATAGCCTGCAATGTACTCCGGTAGCGAGGGCAGCAGCCCCTTGTCCATGCGCTCTTTCTGCAGCCGCAGGGCCATTACCGCATCAGCCTCGGCCAGGGCCTCCTTCAGGTTGGTGGTGAGGGTGGTTCCGGTCAAGCTGCCGGGGAGCAAGGTGGCCGGGCCACAGGCCACCACCTTGGCCCCTAGCATGGGCAGCAGTTCGGCGTTGGAGCGGGCTACGCGGGAGTGCAGAATATCGCCCACAATGGCGATTTTTTTGCCCTCGAGGTCGCCCAGCTTCTCCCGCAGAGTAAAAGCGTCCAGCAGGGCCTGGGTGGGGTGGGCTCGCCAGCCATCCCCAGCGTTGATGACCGGTTTGTGCAGCCAGCGGTGCGCCTGGTGGGGCACCCCGGCGGCGTCGGTGCGTAGGATGTAGGCATCGATGCCCATCTGCTCGAGCGTCCGCAGGGTGTCCCGGTAGGTCTCACCCTTGGTGGTGGAGCTCACGGCGCCCGAAAAACTAACCACATCGGCCGACATACGCCTGGCGGCCAGTTCAAAGGAGATTCGGGTGCGGGTAGAAGGCTCGAAGAAGACTGTTGCCACCGTAAAACCAGTAAGGGCCGGCACCTTCTTGACCGGACGGGCCAGTACCTCCTGCATCATCTGGGCAGTTTCCAACAGGCTTTCTACCTGAGTGCGGCTCCAGTCCTGGAAGTCGAGCAGGTGTTTGGGGAAGCTCGAGGTGGCGGTCTCGTTCATGATTCTTCCATCTCCCATAGCTCCACAGCATCCTCGCCGTCGTCTTCCTGGGTTTTTACCTTGACCACTTCGCTTTTGGAGGTGGGCAGGTTCTTACCTACGAAATCGGCCCGGATAGGTAACTCGCGGTGCCCTCGGTCTACCAGCACCGCCAGGTAGATGCGACTGGGGCGGCCCTGGTCAATCAGGGCGTCGAGGGCAGCCCGCGCGGTGCGGCCGGTAAAGAGCACGTCGTCTACCAGCACCACAGCCCTGCCGTTCAGGTCGAAGGGGATGCGGGTCTCGCGTACCTTAGGTTGCAGCCCGATTTCGGTCAGGTCGTCTCGGTATAGGGTGATGTCCAGAATGCCCATGGGCACCCGCTTGCCCTCAAACCTCTCCACCAGGTCTACCAGCCTTTGGGCCAGGCTGATGCCGCGGGTATGAATGCCCACAAAGCAGAGGTTGTCGGTGCCCTTGTTCTTCTCGATGACCTCGTGGGCGATGCGGGTCAGGGCGCGGCGCACTTCGTCTTCATTCAGGAGTTTGGACTTGAAGGTCATGGTTGTTCCTCCACGCCCAGCCTACCGCGTTTGGGGCACCATAAAAAATGCGCCCATAACGGGCGCGCAGCTTTAGTTTTGGGGGTTGGGGTATGCTTCATTTTCTCTCCTTTCCGACCTCACGGGATCGGGATTAAAGGTGCGGGACTGCTCCCAACCCTCATGCTACGGTGGAGGAGCACAGGCCGTCAACAACTGCGCTAAACTGAGGGCATGCCCAAGGTCAAGGAAGCCACCCTGGACGACCTGATGAAAGAACCCGGCAAGGCCGAGCTGGTCGGTGGGGAGATTGTGCGCATGCCGCCAACTGGATTTCTACCCGGATTCGCCGCAATGAGGATTTTGTTCAGCCTACATGAGTACGCCCTGGCGCATCGAAACGGTTATGCGGTTGGTGACAACGTGGGCTTTGCAGTGGACTTGCCTGGGCGAAAGAGCTTTAGCCCCGATGCGGCCTATTATGTGGGCCCTCACTCGGGGATGAAGTTCCTGGAGGGGGCTCCGGTATTTGCCGTGGAAGTTCGGAGTGATGGCGATTACGGCAAAAAAGCCGAGCAAGAGATGGCCCAGAAACGCGCCGACTATTTTGCGGCGGGTACCTTGGTGGTCTGGGATGTGGACATGCTGGGGGTCGAGGTGGTGCGGGTCTACCGGGCCAGCGACCCCCAGCCACCCGACCATATACCGCCGGGGGGATGTGGCCGAGGCCGAGCCTGCCCTTGCCGGGGTGGCGGATGCCGGTGGAGGATTTGTTTCCTTACTACGTTCAGAGCGAAGGCGGTGATGCCTGACTTACAAACTGCCAGCGGGGAGTGAGCCCATCAGCGGGACAGGTTCATCAGGATTTTTCCTTCCGCATCGTAGAGGGTAAGCCGTCGGCCCACAATACGGAAGCCCTCCACTTTTTCCAGGGCCTGCAGCAGGGCAGTTTCCTGGCGGGCCAGGGCCTCGCTGGGGCAGGCCCGTTTGGTGCTGGCGACAGGGCCAACCTGCAGAGAAAAGTTTTGCAGGCTGTAGCGGGCCGAGAACTGGTTGCAGCCGGTGTTTCCAGCCATGCGGGCCTGGCCAAAGCCAACGGTGGGTTTGCTGCCCTCGGCCACAGAGGCAATGGCGTTGCCGCTGTGGATGGCGGTTACGGTCCACTCACCGAGAATCGCCTGGGGCCGGGCCTGGGACAGGATCAAGAGGGTCTGGCCGGCCTGGTTTTTCATGCGCAGCACACTGCCTTCCAGGCTGTAGGCCTGCACCTGCCCCAGGGCCTGCAAGTAGGCACGTTCCAAACGGTTAATGGCTTCATCGGGGCAGGCCATCATGGTTTGCATCAGGGGGCCAAAGCGCAGGGTGTCGCCCTCCAGGGTATAGTTGCCCCCAAAGCTGTTGCAGCCGGTCTGGCCGCCGACGCGGTTTTGGGTAAACTCGAGCGTAGCCCCTACCTCCGGCCCTACCTGCACAAAGCGCCCACCCTGGGCATAGGCGGCCAGCGTCCAGCGGGTGTTCTCGAGGGAAGCTCCCTGGGCCAGGGCCGTACCGAGCAAAATCATCAGATATACAAGACTTTTCATGCTTCACCTGGAAATATTCTAGTGGCAAAAAGTGTGCACCAACTCCTAAAAGCATCAGGTACACTTAATCTCTGGGAGCCTGGGGGCTCTACGGATCGTTATGAGCAAGCGTGTACTGGCGGCCATGAGCGGGGGGGTCGATTCCTCCGTGAGTGCGGCATTGCTTAAAGCCCAGGGCTACGAGGTGATCGGGGCCATGATGCGCTTCTGGCCCGACAACAAGCAAGACGACTGCTTCGAGACCTGCTGCTCGCCTGACGCCGCCTACGAGGCCCGGCGGGTCGCAGACATCATTGGCATTCCCTTCTACCTGCTCGATTACCGCGAAGAGTTTCAGGCCAAAATCATTGACCCTTTTATTGCCGGCTACCAGGCGGGCCAGACCCCCAACCCCTGTGTAAACTGCAACACCCGGGTCAAGTTCGACTCGCTTCTAAAAAAGGCCCGCATGCTGGGCTGCGACTACGTGGCCACCGGCCACTACGTGATTAACCGGGACGGCGGGCTGTACCGGGGCGACCCCAAGAAAGACCAGACCTACTTCCTGTGGGGCACGCCCAAAGAGGCCATCCCCCACATGCTCTTCCCCGTGGGGCACCTGGAAAAGCCCCAGGTGCGGGCCCTGGCCGAGCAGTTTGGCCTGCCCACCGCCAAAAAGCCCGAGAGCCAGAATATTTGCTTTGTTCAGGGCGACCTGAAGGACTTTCTGGCCGGTCACATAGTTGCTCGTCCCGGGCCCCTCATCGACCTGGAAACGGGCCAGCAGATTGGGGAGCACAGCGGGGCGCAGTTTTACACGGTGGGCCAGAAAAAGGGCCTGGGCCTGTGGAAGAGCCACCTCGAGCGCTACGTGGTGCAGGTTAATACCGCCACCAACGAAGTGATTGTGGGGCCCCGGGAGGCTTGCTTGTGGGGGGGGCTCGAGGCCCGCGAGGTCAACCTGCTGGTAGAGCCCGCCGACCTGCCCGCGCAGCTTGAGGTACAGGTGCGCTACCGCACCAGGGCGGTAGCGGCTTCGGTGCAGGAGATGAGCCCGGGTCGGATGACGATTCGGCTTCTGGAGCCCCAGTTTGCCGTTACCCCCGGCCAGTCGGTGGTGCTGTACCGGGGGGACAGGCTGCTGGGGGGCGGTTTTATCGAGAAGCCGCTGTACAACCTCTGGAACCAAACTTCACATCACGGTTTGCAACACCTCGGTTAGCAATTTCCGACACTCGATGAAGTATTCCCGCGCGGGCTCGGTGCTTACCTGCGCAATGGTCTGATCCATTTGACTCAGACAAATTTTGCCCATCTGTACCAGAGCTGCATCCAGCGGCTGACCCTGGACAAAGGTGTTGAGAAACACTTCGGTGAGGGAGTCGGGTTCGTAGTGGAGGGCCACCTCGTCGGGGAGGGGTCGGTTTAAAAAGTCGCGGACACGTTGCTCGAGGCTTTTCATCTGGCGCAAGTATACCCGCCCCCAGATTTTGGAGGCGGGTACAGGATAGAGGCTTAATCAAACTTGTTTTGCTGCAGGAAGCTGGTGCTGTTCTGCAGGTCGGGCAGGGCACCGCGTACCTTGCGGATGGCCACGCGGGTGCCTTTATACCAGGGGATGGTGGTCTTGGGATCGGTGTATCCCGGGGTCATGCTGTTGGAAGTGCCGAGGTGGTGGTACTGCAAGGCAAAAATCATACCCGGCCGTACCGCATCGGTAACGTAGACCAGGAACGTACCGTTGCCCTCTTCGTTCCAGACCTGGGCCAGATCCCCGCCACGCAAGCCAAGGCGCTGGGCGTCCTGGGGGTGGATCTCGATGTAGGGCATGGGCAGGGTGTTCATTTTTTCTGGCAGGAAGCGGTCGTTGTACATGGTCTGCCAGATGGCCTGGGCCCGCCCGGTGGTCATCCAGAAGGGGTACTTCTGGGCCATCTCGCCCTGAAGGTATTTCGCCACCTCTTCGGGGTAGCCTTCCCAGTCGTCGGTTCCATACCAGCTAAACTTGCCGTCTTTGGTGCCAAACTTCACGCTGTAGCGCCGCAGGGTGCCCACCGGTTTGCCATTTTCTACGCGCACCGGGGTACGGATGCCCTGCTGCCCAACCTGACGCAAGAAGGCGTACGTAACCCCTTTGTAGCACTCGGCCGGCAGGGTGGCTTCCTCGCTGGCCGGGATGGCGTTGTTGGGGTAGGAGTTGCCCCCGTCCAGGAAGACATCCTCGTCGGTGCGCCAGTTCTTGCCAAACTCGAAACGCTTGGCCTCCTCTTCCTTGCCTTCGGCGCGGTACAGCTCGGCCATCTTGAGGCCCATTAGCTTGCAGATTTCCCAGTCTTGCTTGGCCTGGCCTGGTGGGTCCATGAACTTTTCGTACAAGCGCAACAAACGGCTGTTGCAGTTTATCGAGGTCTGATTGGCTTCGCCCCAGGCGCTCGCGGGGAGTACCAGATGTGCGTCCTGGGCAGTATGAATCAGATACAAATCCTGCACCACCATGAACAGGCCGCCCGTAGCATCCAGACCTTCCAGGATTTTGGCAACCCACTCCTGCGTGGTACCCGGCTCACCCGACTGCCCCAGGAAGTCCGAGAGGGCCTTGGTGCGTTCGCGGATGCGCTTGCGGAAGAGCTGGTTGTTGGGTGTGGAGAGGTAGGGATTGGTGCCGATGACCCAGTAGAGCTTGCCCTTGCCGTCGGTCAGGTATTTGTCTACGTTAACAGGCGGCCCGCCGTTGTAGATCGAGCCCGGGGTGGGGGAGGGGGGACGCACATAGCCCTCCTGGTGCCCGCCCAGGCGACCGCAGCCGGTACCGGCCCGCCCCACATTGTTCCCCAGTACCGCCATCTGCACAATGGCCGCAACCTGGTCGTAGTTCTTCATGTTCCAGATGATGCCCTTTTCGTAGATGGTCAGGGTACGACGGGCAAAACCACCGGCCTTGGGTTTGGCAATCCAGTCGGCTGCTTTCTCGATGTCGGCGCGGCGTACCCCGGTGATGCGCTCCACCTCGGCCATGAACTGGGCATAGGGGGTACCGACTTTGAGGCTTTTTTCCTTGTACTCCTCAAACTTGGCCATGTCGGTGCGGGTTTCCAGGAAGCGCTGATTGTAGTACTTGCGCTCCCACATCACCCGCGCGATGGCGTTGGCCAGGATGTAGTCGGTGCCCAGGTTGGGCCTGAGGTGCAAGGTACGGTCTTTGGCGATATTTTCGGCAATGGTCAGGCTGCTGGTGCGGCGGGGGTCAACCACAATCATGTAGCCGGCCTCGACCGGCTCGCCGCGGCTCAGGTTGCGCTGCTTTTCCTCCAGGGTGGCTCCCTGAATGTTGGGCTGCATGTGCTCGGTGTAGAAGACGCTGGCCGTCTCGTAGGGGTTGGCGCCCCAGAGCACGATGGTATCGGCCAGGCGGGCGTCGATGGCGTCGTAGTTGAGTTCGTGCACGCCCCGCTCGCGGCTACCCCAGACCTCGGAGTTGTAGGCCGGGCGGTTGTGGATGGCGATGTGTTTGACGCTAAAGCCCTTGAAGAACAAACTACCCACACCCCAGTTGTTTTCGAAACCGGCTCCCGAGCCCCCGTGGTCGAAGGCTTTTACGGCAATGTTGTCGTCGTTGCCGTCCTTGTCGCGGATGCCTTTGGCAACCCCGGCCAGAATGGCGAGGGCCTCGTCCCAGGTGATGACCTGGAACTGGTCGCCCATGCGCAGCAGGGGGTACTTGAGCCGCTCTTGGGTAGCGCGGGCGTCGCTCCAGGTGGCCACGGCGTTGGTGGCCCCGCGCGAGGAATGGTCGCGCTTAAAGTTAATGGGCGAGTCGCTGGCCGGCACGATCACCACGTGGTACTGACGCCCATCCTTGCGGGTCACGATGGAGTGCATGGTCTCGGTATAGACCAGGCCACCCAGGGGGTTTTGGGGGTTGCGCAGGTCCACCCCAAAGGCGTTCTGATTGGCGGCCAGGCCCCCCTGGGCGCCGACCGGCCAGGTGTATACCTTGTAACCGCAGCCCACCGTGCAGTACTGGCATACCGTGTTTTTTACTTCTGCGTTGGTGGGGGGAATGGGCAGTGCATCTCGACGACCGATATTAGACATGTTCCCTCCCTCAGATGTTGCGGGCCCGGCCCCAGATCAGGCCGTTGACCGCCCTGGCAAAAATATCTCCGTTTTGTGCGATTCCGAGCTGAATTTGCGGCAGTCCGGTGCTGGCTAAGCCCTGGTAAACCGCTGCGGCTTTGGCCGGGTCGAACATGGAGTAGTGGCAGGGGCAGAGAAACCGCCCACCCTTGTACTGCACCCCGCAGCCCATGTGGGTACAGGCGGCCGAGAAGGCCACAATATCCCGCTCGCGGCCCACCCCGCCGATAGCAGGGCGCCCCAGCTTGACCAGAATGCCCTGGGAGCGGGCATCGGGGTAATTGAAATAGACCGGCTCGTTGTTTTTGAGGCTGTTGACGTTGCCAACCTTGATGGCCGGGTAGGTCAGACTGGGGGCGAACCAGAACTGGGCCTTACCCGCACCGGTTAGCGAGGCCATAGTGACCCCACCCAAAACCTGCACGACGCGTCTACGGCTTACAACCATAATTTATTTCCTCCTTAGAGGTGTCCGTTTGGTACTTTTTGGACAGGTTTTATTATTATCGAACAGTGCCGATGAATGTCAATATCGTGTTGCATCAATGTGCGACACGAGATGTACGCCAAAGACCGATTGTCTCGGCCAAAATGCCGTTGCAGAGGGTTTTCTTTGCGGCGCATCTGTTTATCCAGGGCGACAAGTTAGGCTACTTATAAGCTCTGCTTTTCGCAAGCCAAAGGAAGTTTTATATTTTGACTGAAGGGACAAACTTTTGTTGAAAAACAGCGATGGCTGCAATGAAACGGGTTCTGCCCCTATAGATTGCGGTAAGGCCCCTAATGCTGGAGGCCTGGCTGGTTTTGAGCTACACTACCTTTTGTGAACGATGAACTGGCAATTGCTCGCCTGAAAGCCCTGGCCGACCCAGCACGCTTGCGCCTGGTGCGCCTGCTGGCCGAGTTACCCGACGAGCACACCGTGCGCGACCCCCGCTGCGGTGCAGCTTTGGGGGCTTGCTTCTGTCACTTGCAAGAACGTTTGGGTTTGGCTGCTCCCACGGTAAGCCACCACCTTAAGGTGCTGCGAGAGGCCGGTCTGATTGAAGTGGTAAGGGCTGGGCGCTGGTCGTACTACCGGCTGCAGCCCGCAGGCCTCGAGGGGCTCTTGCACGACCTCGAGACCCTCCGCACCTCCCACCGCTTGCACCGGCTCGAGCGCGCCCGATGATCCCCACCTCCACCCTTACCTGTCCCTCCTGCCACCGGCAGGAGACCCTGACTATGCCCACCGAGGCCTGCCAGCATTTTTACGTGTGTTCCTACTGCGGCTTCTGGATGCGGCCCAAGCCGGGTGACTGTTGCGTGTTTTGTAGTTACGGCGACGTGCCCTGCCCCCCCAAACAGCAAGAGCAGTCTTGCGCCGAGGGCGGCTGCAGCGCGTGACCAGAAAATCGCACTTTTTTTGCTACGAATCCAGGCGATAAATAGATGGCCCTTTCCCGGCACCCTTGCTGCCGAGCTGCCGAGGCATGCGCTATCGCATGAGCCAGCCCAGGGGTGGTGATACCGGATTCAAAAAGACAGTTTGCAAAACCAAAAACACCAGAGGCTGTCTTTTTGAATCCTAGAGCACACCCCTCCCTGTCGGTCGGCGAAGAAAGCGTCTCCCTTCGGTCGGGTTAGTTCGTCACCCTTTGGTGACGAACTAACCGAATCTGGTATGAGGCCGACCCGCTACATTGCACCTGCTCGAGGCTTTTGGGTATGGTGCTTTGAGGAGGCCCTATGTTGCTATTGCTTACCTTTGTTGGCAGTCTGGCTTTGCTGCTGCTGGCGGCGCGCTTGTTTACAGGGGCTGCCGAGCGTATCGGCCTGGCTTTGGGTCTTTCCGGCTTTATGGTGGGCGTGATTATCGTGGGCGTGGGTACTTCACTGCCCGAACTCATCACCGGGCTTTTTTCGGTAAGCCAGGGGGTCTCCCAGATAGTGAGCGGCAACGTGCTGGGGGCTAACGTTTCCAATCTGCTCCTGATTTTGGGGGTCAGCACGGTGTTTTCGGTGCTACGACCGGTATACCTGGGCGAGGCCTATATCGCCATTGACCTGCACTTTCTGGTGGGTTCGGCTTTTGTGTTGGGGGTGGCGATGTCGGATGGGATAGTGGGCCGGGTCGAGGGCCTATGCTTGCTGGCTGTCTACGGGGTCTATGTGGCCTATTTGCTGAAAGAAGGTAGCAGCGGGCCCGACGGTGCAGTGCGCCCCCCCATTGCCCTGCGCGATATGGTGCAGGTGGCGCTCAGCGCAGTGGGCATCTACTTCGGGGCCGAATGGACGGTGAACAGCCTCCAGGGTCTGGCCACTGTCCTGGGCGTGCCAACGGCCATTGTGGCCGTTACGGTTCTGGCCCTGGGCACAACCCTGCCCGAGCTGGTGGTGAGCATTACCGCCGCTCGGCAGGGCAAAGCCTCGCTGGCGGTGGGCAACATCCTGGGCTCTTGTGTGTTCAATGCGCTGGTGGTGGTGGGGGCGGGGGCTGTCTATGGTACGGTCAAGGCGCCGCCCGAACTTACGGGGTTTGCCCTGCCCTTTGTGGTGGGTGCTTCGCTTTTGTTTTATTTACTGGTGCAGGACAGGCGTATCTCGAGCTGGGAGGGCATGCTGTTTTTGGTGATGTATGCGCTGTTTATCCTCGAGATCAGCGGCCTGGCCTAGACTTTGCCCTGAAGCATCTCCTGAATCTGCCGAGATGAGGGCACAAACCCGGCCACCAGAACCTTTTCTCCTACCACCAGTGCCGGGGTCTGCACCACGCCATAGGCCAGTATCTCCGGGATTTCGGTGATTTTTTACACCTCGAGGGGTTTACGCATGCGTTCCAGGGCCGCCCGCCCTACCGTCAGCCAGAGAGAGGTTCGCCTTAGCGGTACGCTGTTCATAACGCCTCACAGGTGCACAAAGTGGAATGGGCCTGGGGTTGGGGTATGGCCTCGCGAAGCTGCTTCAGGGTTGCTTCGTTCAACGAGTAGTCAATCCAGCGCCCTCGCCTGAGGGCATGTACCAGCCCGGCCTCGCGCAGCACCCGCAGGTGGTGGGACAATAGATTAGGGGCGATATCTCTTAGCCCTGCTTGGATTTCGCATACGCAGTGCGTGCTATGTTCAAGTAGCTTCAAGATCCGCAAACGCGTTGGATCCGCCAAGGCCTGATAGCCTTGCACCATTACATCAATGTTGATTGAATTGTTCACGATGCGAGTCTAACGACTCGCTTTGGCCGGGTCAAGCCGACAGATGTCCTTGCGCTACCAGGGCGTGCGCAATATACTTCAATAAGTATTGAATCAAGGATGGTTGATGTAAAAAGGAGACAAAAGATGAGAAAAGTAGTGATTCACGTTTTCCACGCCGACGAAAGCTCACTAGGGGCGGGCTCGCATGTTGCTGAGCGGATTCGCCAGGTGATGCAAGAACGGGCTGTAGATCTGGAGGTGTATATCTTTGGTCCGGCTGAAAGGGCTCTTTTGAACCCGGCCCTAGAAGACTACAACGCAACCCTGGATGGGCTTATTGCAGCGGGAGTACCGGTCTATACATGCTTGAACACTGCCAAGGCACTAGGCGCTGAGGAATCTTTCAAGCAGCGGGGCTTTCGGCTGGCCTACGCACGGGACAAGTTTGTGGAATATGCCCTTGAGGGCGCAACGGTCATAAGCTTCTAGGAGGGAGTGTGCAAACTTATCAAGTTCGGGTTGAACGGATAGATTCACAGCATGCACGGGCCTCTGTTCGCTCTTATACGCTAGAGCTAGGGGCCCGCCGGGCTGACACGGAAGCAGGCTTCAACCCAGTGGAGACGCTACTAGCGGCGGCAGGAGCCTGCTTGCTCACGGGTTTACAGTTTGTGGCCAAGGCCTCGCAAATTCCACTTGATGGCGCATGGGTGAAACTAGAAGCTACCCGACAGGACAAGCCCCCTACCCTGATGCAGATCCAATACAATTTACATCTACAAAGCCCAGCACCCCAAGAGCGGCTGCAGCAGCTAGTGGTGCTGGCCCAGCGCAACAGCACGGTACTGCAAACCTTAGCACAAGCGGTGCAACTCGAGGGCACCTGGGAGGTGGTGCCATGAGTGCTTTGCTGGTGGGCGGATTGTTTGTTCTGGCCGTAGTCTCGGGGATGCTGGGGCTGGGCGTGGCTTTTGCTGCAGTGCCCTTTCTGTCTTTTTTTCTGCCCGATCTGGTGCATCAGGTGCAGCCATTGTCGCTTCTGCTGAATGGGGTGACGGCCCTGTTTGCAGTGTTCGGTTTTGCTCAAAGCGGCCATGTGGACTGGCGCAAAGCGCTTTTTTTGGCGTTGGTGACTACCTTGTTCGCTCCGTTGGGGGCTTGGCTGGTACAACGCGTACAGGTGCAGTGGGTTTGGTGGATTTACCTGGGGGCGGTGGCTTACTTGGCCTTCAACCTGTTCCGTCCCGTCAAGGCAGCTGTAGCCAAGGAGAACTTTACCCTGGCTCTGGCCCTGGCTGCCCCCATCTCGATCTTATCTGGATTTTTGGGTGTGGGGCCGGGTTTCTTGCTAATGCCCACGCTTATCCTGACTGGACACAATCCTAAACAGGCCGCCGGCATCAATGCTTTTGCGGTCACCCCACCGTCTTTTTCTTCGTTCCTGCCCCACCTTGAAACGGCTCGGCTCGACTCTAGCATGACGATCACATTGCTGCTTTTTGGTGCCCTGGGGTCGTATCTAGGCTCGAGGCTCACCAGCCTGTACGTTCCTCCAGCTCGAATCAAGCAGATATTTGGTGTGCTCATTGTACTGGTGACCCTGTACAGAGTTTCACAGCTTTGAGTGGCCTATAATAAGCTTCCCACCCCAACATGTCTCGAGGCTTTACTTTTACCAGCTTCGGCTTGTTCGCGGGTGAAGGATCATGCTGAAGGGTGTGTCCCAAAATCAACCAATAAACCCAAACAGCAAATCCCCCCAACCTCTCTCGAGGTTGTCACCGTTGTATGCAAGGCCCCACTTTGGCCGCTTGTTGTGTACTGCGGAAGTCAGCTTTCGCTATGTAATTTGCAGTGATTGAGGCTGCAAAAAGAGTTCGGGGTTAGTTTTGACTTTGGTTGAAACGGGGGTACACCTCATGCTGAAAGCAGCGGATACCTTTCTACCAATACCGTCTCAAACTCATCTCCGGCAGTATCACACCTGATTTATTTCCTCTAGCACAGCTTGAAACTTGATTGCGCAAAATCAGAATATGTGAGCAGTAATAAACATAAGGACAACTGCCCCTTCGATACCCGCTAGCCTTGGTTACAGGAGGCGGCGTATGCCACAAAACGGTGTCGGTCAGACCCAAGATCTAGAAAACCGCAGGGCTTTCTTGGGTAAGTTCGCCAGTACGGTTTTTGCCGGAATGGTGATGGGGGGGGCTGCGGTCAAGGCTGAAGAGGTTAAGAAACCGCTGCAGCTACCCAGCCGAGCGCCAGATGGCCCGATCCAGCCCGAGCTCGAGTACGAAGATGTGCTGGTAAGGATGCAACGAGAACTCGAGGCTGCTCAGCAACGAGGCGTCACGCCCAAATGGGTGATGGTAATTGATACCCGCAAATGTGTGGGCTGTCACGCCTGTACCATTGCCTGCGCGGTGGAAAACAAGCTTCCGCCGGGGGTGGTGTATCGTCCGGTTATCGAGGAGCAGATAGGTGAGTTTCCCAACGTCTCCTGGCGCTTCACACCCCGTCCCTGCATGCAGTGTGACAAGCCTCCTTGCGTGCCGGTCTGCCCGGTCGGGGCAACCTGGAAAAGTGAAGATGGCATTGTGGACATTGACTATAACGCCTGTATTGGCTGCCGATACTGCCTTACGGCCTGTCCCTACCAAGCTCGCACCTCAGATTTTGGCGACCGCTGGACCGACGGCACCCCCGGCCAGGGAAAAATGCCCTACGAAGAGCTGCCGATGTTCGAATATGGTAAGGAATGGAAACCCGAGGGACACAAAAGCCCGGTGGGTAATGCTCGCAAATGTCACTTTTGCCGTCACCGTCTGCAGCACGGGCTGCTCCCACAGTGTGTAACAAGCTGTATCGGGCGGGCTACTTTTTTTGGGGATGCCAACGACCCCAACTCACTGGTTTCCCAGCTTATTCATAAGCCGAACGCCACCCGACTCAAAGAGGAACTCGGGACAGAGCCACGGGTCTACTACTTGGTCTAGGAGGAAAACATGAGTCGCACGGTAGGTTGGATTTTGTTTGCAATCCTGGCGCTGGTGGGCGTGGTGGGGGTATTCCTGCGCTTTACCAGCAGCCGTGACCTGGCCGCTTATGGGAGTTACATTCCTTGGGGATTATGGGTAGCCACATATATCTTTTTTGCCGGACTCTCGGCAGGTGCTTTTGTGGTAGCGGTGCTGGGCCACGTATTTGGAGTAGAGCGCCTTCGTCCGATTGCTCCCTTAGCCCTGGCTATCGCGCTGGCCTGTCTAGGAGCGGCTTTAGTAACGGTTTGGTTCGATCTGGGTCACATGGAGCGGGTTTTTAATGTCTTTCTACGACCCCATTTTTCCTCCATGATGGCCTGGATGGTCTGGCTGTACACGGCTTATGCCATTGCTACAGTGCTGGTGTTGTATGGTCTTTGGCGCGGCCTTCCGAGCCTTACCCGTATCGCACTGATGGTTGGTACCCCGCTGGTGGTCTTCTATCCCGGAGCCGCCGGCGCGCTTTTTGGCACGGTAGTAGCCCAGAGCCTCTGGCACAGTCCGGTATTCCCAATTCTGTTCTTGTTTGGGGGTGTGCTTTCGGGAATAGCCCTGGTGACCTTCGCAACGGTGTTTTTTAGCCGTAAGGATAAAGACTATGCGGATCGGGTTTGGCTGCTAGGGCGAATCATGCTAGGCCTTTTGTTGATGTACTTGCTTATAGAGTGGGCCGAGTACTCCATTCCCATGTGGTATCAGGTAGGGCATGAGTTTGAGGCCTTGATGGGGGTGCTTTTCGGACCGTATTGGTTTGTGTTTTGGATTTTTCATCTTTTGCTGGGCATGATAATACCTATCCTGCTTTTGGCGCTATCGCCGCGTAACCCGTTGGCTGTGGGCATAGCGGGACTATTGGCATCTTCGATGTTTTTGTCGGTCCGCCTGAACCTGGTCATCCCCAGTCAGGTACAGCCCCAGCTCGAGGGCCTGGTTAACGCCTACCGTGACCGTCGCCTGAGCTATACCTATCTTCCCACCCTGTTTGAGTGGTCGGTGGTCGCCTTCTCGGTAGCGTTGGCCATTGCCATTGCGTATGGAGTGGTCTGGTTTTTGAATCGTGAAAAGAAACTTGAGGTGATCGAATGAAAAACATACCACGCCGCGATTTACTCAAGTTGGGGGTTATTGGGGGCGGGGGGGCTCTGCTGGGCAAGCACACTGCCGAGGCGTTGCAGGCCAAGGCTGCAAGCGTACCAGGTAGCTACCCCATCCAAGAGGCCGAGAATACCTTGTACTCTGTTTGCTTGCAGTGCAATACCGGCTGCCCCATCAAGGTCAAGCTATATGAGGGCGTAGCTGCTAAGATTGACGGTAATCCCATTACGCCCTGGACCATGTACCCTCACCTGCCCTACAACACCGACCTAAAGCGTATGGCGCGTGTAGATGGGGCGCTGTGTCCAAAGGGGCAGTCGGGTATTCAGAGCGTCTACGACCCGTACAGAATCCGCAAGGTGCTCAAAAGAGCAGGGCCCCGGGGTAGCGGTAAGTGGGTAGAGGTTCCATTTGAGGAGGCCATACGGGAAATCGTTGAGGGGGGGCAGATTTTTGCCTCAATAGGTGACACCAGGAACTATCCTGCTCTCAAGGACTACTGGGCTTTGCGCGATCCCAAGGTCATGAAGGCTATGGGCAAGGCCGTGGATGCCATTTGGGCCGAAAAAGACAAGGTCAAAAAGAAAGCCCTTGTGGAGCAGTTCAAGGTTGATTTCAAGGACTACCTGGATACCCTGATTGACCCCGATCACCCCGATCTGGGTCCCAAAAATAATCAGGTGGTCTTCAGCTGGGGGCGCCTCAAAGGCGGACGCACTGATTTCTTCAAATGGTTTTTTGACTCGGGGTTTGGCACGATTAACCAGCATGGTCACACCACGGTTTGCCAGGGCTCGCTCTACTTCACCGGCAAGGCTATGAGCGAGCAACTCGACTTTGACGAGAAAAAGGGCAAGTTCGACTGGACCGGAGGAAAGAAGTTCTACTGGCAAGGCGATCTGAGTGGAGCCGAGTTTGCTATTTTTGTGGGTTCCAATGTTTATGAGGGTGGTTATGGGCCCCCCCTGCGGGTTAACCGCATTACGCAGGCCGTCGCTGAGGGAAGGCTCAAATTTGCGGTGATTGATCCTCGCGCTCAGAAGGCTGTAGCGCACGCGGCGCGCTGGATTGCTCCCAAGCCCGGTACCGATGCGGCCATTGCCCTGGGGATGATTCGCTGGATTCTAGAACAGGGCCGTTATGACCGCAAATACCTCTCGGCAGCGAACAAGGCTGCCGCAAAGTCAGTTGGTGAGCCGACCTGGAGCAATGCAGCCTGGTTGGTCAAACTCGACGATAAAGGCTTCCCGGCCAAGCTACTGCGGGCCAGCGACCTGGGACTTCCTGCTTTTCAGAAAACTGTTAAGGACACGACCGTCGAGTTCGACCCGCCCATCGCCATGGTCAAAGGAATCCCGACTCGTATTGATGTGCAAAGCGAGGAGGAAGCCGTTGTAGGCGATTTGTTTGTGAATACGACCTTGAATGGCATCCGGGTCAAGAGTGTGTTGGAACTAATCCGTGATGAAGCCAACAAAGAAAGCCTCGAGGGCTGGGCCCGGATCGCCGGCATCCAGCCAGAGGACATTGCTTGGCTAGCTTACGAGTTCACCAACCATGGCAAGAGGGCTGCCATCGATATTCACCGTGGTGTTAGTCAGCACACCAACGGCTTTTACAATGTGCTTGCCTGGTACACCCTGGCAGCGCTGATCGGTAGTCACGACTGGCAGGGTGGACTGGTACAAAACAGCACCTACGACATACTGGGTGAAAAAGCCGAAGGCCCCTTCTTCCTAAAGGAGCTCCATCCCAGGAAACTCGCCCCCTTTGGAATCTCCATCATTCGTCATGGCGTGAAGTATGAAAACACGACGATTTTTGAGGGATATCCCGCCAAGCGTCCCTGGTATTACAACGCATCCGATGTCTACCAGGAGGTACTCCCCTCAGCAGCTCAGGGCTATCCCTATCCTGTAAAAATTCTATTCCACTACATGGGCTCTCCAGCCTATGCCCTGCCCGCCGGTCATACCCAGATTGAGGCCATGCTCGACCCAGATAAGATTGGCCTGATTGTGGCCTCGGACATCGTAGTGGGGGATAGCTACGCATACGCCGACTACATCTTTCCAGACCTCTCTTACCTTGAGCGGTGGGAGTTCCACGGCTCGCACCCCAACGTAATCTGGAAAACCCAGCCTCTTCGCCAGCCTACCATTGCGCCGATTCCTGAAACGGTAAAGGTTTTTGGGGAGGAGATGCCCATTTCGATGGAAGCCATGCTCCTGGCCCTTGCCGAGAAGCTGGGCATGCCGGGTTTTGGTGAGCAGGGTTTTGTGGGTGGTCTGCCCTTCAAGCGGCCCGAGGACTTTTATCTGAAGATGGTGGCCAACCTGGCCTATGGCGAGGCCAAGGATGGCAGCAAGGCCGTGCCAGAGGCAGACGACGAAGAGCTCGAGTACTTCGCCAAAGCCCGTAACCACTTGCCCAAGAGCGTGTTCGACCTCGAGCGCTGGAAAGCAGCCATTGGTGAGGCACACTGGCGTCGTGCGGTGTATGTGATGAACCGCGGAGGACGCTTTGAAGACTTCAAAAAAGCTTTCCTGGAGGATGGTACGGTGGCCCACAAATACGGTAAACAGGTCAATCTGTACCTCGAGAAGCAGGCTGGCGCCAAGGATGCCATGACCGGCCAGCCCTACTATCCTTTAGCGGCGTATTTCCCTGCCTATCTGGATTCAACCGGCCAGCCTATTGCCGACGCGGCGGAAGGCTACGAGCTCAACCTGCTTACCCACCGTATCATCACCATGACCAAGAGCCGGACCATCTCCAACTACTGGCTACTCAACGTGCAGCCGGAGAACTTTATCGCTGTTCCAACAGAGGATGCCAGACGCTTGGGGCTACGCGATGGGCAGAGGGTCAAGGTGGTCTCCAGGAGTAACCCTGAGGGAGTCTGGGATTTAGGTAATGGCCAGAAAAAGCCCATGATCGGCAAGGTCAAGGTGGTGCCCGGACTCCGCCCCGGCAGTGTGGCTTTTTCGCTGGGCTATGGTCACTGGAGCTACGGGGCTGCCAACATTGAGGTGAATGGAAAGGTCGTGCGCAGTGACCCTCGGCGAGCGACCGGTATACATGCAAATGCGGCCATGCGGGTCGACCCGGTGCTCAAGGATGTGACCCTCTCGGACATCGCAGGCGGTAGCGCAGTCTTCTACGACACCAAGGTTCGGCTCGAGCCGGTGTAGCCTTCTACCTCACCAAAAATCCCAAGCCCGCTGCTTGGGATTTTTGCTATTCATGCCGGATGCAAAAAGACAATTGACAAAACCAAAAACCTCAGAGGCTGTCTTTTAGAATCTCAGAGCACACCCTCTCTCGAGGTCAGCGAAAATAAGCGTCTCCCGTTCCAAGGCGCGGTATCGCCTTTCGCTACGCGGATAAGTGTCTCCATCATCGAAATGTGATATGAAAACCGAAACGCCTGTAGGGGGAATTGCGCCAGGCACGCGATTGCTGCATCTGCTGGTTTCGCCAACCTACCCTGGCGCAACTTAACTGTGGTCGGGTTGAGCCGTCGCCGAGTAGTGACGAACTAACCAAATCTCGTTTCAATAGAGGGAAAACGTTACATCCATGCCCGTGTCTTTCAGACTATGTGCCTAGCCTGCAACTTCCACCCGATTGCCCCCCGCTTGCTTGGACATATACATGGCCGTGTCGGCCCTCGAGATCAAGGAGTCGGGGGTGTCGTCTGGCGCCGCTGTGGCAACGCCAAAGCTGGCCGAAACGGGGAGCGGTCTGTCCGGGGTATTCTCGGCCAGTAGCGTCTGGAGACGCTCGCATAACTTGCGGGCTTCCTGAAGGGGGGTATTGGGTAGCAATATCACAAACTCTTCACCGCCCCAACGTCCGAGTTGGTCGCTCTGGCGCAGGTTCTGCTGCAAGACCTGAGCGGTGTGGGTTAGCACTTTGTCGCCCATCTCGTGCCCGTATTGATCGTTAATTCGCTTGAAGTAATCTAGATCGAGCAACACCAGCGAAAGGGGTTCGCCGGTTTTTTGGTGGTGCTCGAGGGCCCTGTGCAGGGCTTCCATAATAGAGCGGCGGTTGGCGATGTTGGTTAGTGGATCGGTATGGGCCAGCCAATACAACCTGGCGGCCTCGAGGCGCACCTGCATGGAGTGTTCTTTAGAGAGCACCAGCAACCGGAACAGTATCAAGTAACATAATTGCGAGACGTAAAGCTGCACTACTGCGTTCTGGTCGAGGGGTATTCCCTGTAAGGTTTGGGGCACCACGGTTAGTAAACCTAAGAATACAAAGGCCGAAAAAATTCCTAACGAAACCAACCAGGCCTGGCGAGGCTTAAACACGAAATAGGCCATCACAAACACTACCGCAATCCACAGCGAGGAGTTCCACAATCCTTCGCTGCTCACAACCAGGAGGTTGTAGTAAACATTAAGCACCATTAAGAGTGCGGCGCTCCAAAAAACCCCATGCTCGACGGTGTGAAAATTGACCCATCTGGGAATCAACAACCCAATCCAGCACAACCCCAGCCAGATGGCCATAATCAACAAAGAATACTTCTCATAAAAAGTTTCCTCTTTAGCAATGTCGAGCTGTGACCAGGCAAATAGGGCAGCCCAGACCACCACCGGCAGGATAAAAAAATAGGCCCTGGCCCGTAGGGGAGCGGTGGGGTCAATGTCCTCGAGAATGGCTTGCGGCGTCATAATAACTTTCTTATCATTTTGCACCAATTTCAAAGGTTCGCAAGTTGCCTGTCAACAAAAGCCTTCTGCAGCAGGACATCGCATAGCCCTTAATAGCAGCAGGTGCTTAATACCAACTTTGGGATATGGGGTGAACTCCTCTCAACCAGCGACACCTTGGAAGCGACCCATAGCACAGTCGATGACTTCAGGTCTAATACCATATTCGGTTAAATCATCACTGAACGGTGACGACCTAACCCGACTGAAGTTATCCGCGTAGCGGAGGGCGATACCGCCCCTTGGAATGGAGACGCTTTTTTCGCCGTCCGACAGGGAGGGGTGTGCTCTAGGATTCAAAAAGATAGCCTCTGGGGGATCTTTGGTTTGGATGATTATCTTTTTGAATCCGGTATCATGAGCTAAAAAAACTCCTCTCCAGCTAGCTCATAGCATCCCGGAGAGGAGATCGGAGCACCGGATTATTTAGTCGTCCGCCGCCTGACCGCTGGGCTCAGCGCGTTTCTTGCTGCCGAACAAGCGCCGGAAGAAGCCCAGTACAGGGTCGTAGTACTCGTCCACCACCCGCTCCTTGAGTGGGATGATGGCATTATCGGTAATGTGGATGTGCTCGGGGCAGACCTCGGTGCAGCACTTGGTGATGTTGCAGTAACCAATGCCGCCCTCATTTTTGAGCATGTCCAGGCGGTTTTCAATGTCCAGCGGGTGCATTTCCAGGCTGGCCGTGCGCACGAGCAGCCGCGGCCCGATAAAACCGGTTTTTTCGTCGTGTTCCCGCAGTACGTGGCATACATTCTGGCACAAGAAACATTCGATGCACTTCCTGAACTCCTGTACCCGATCCACGTCTTCCTGGAACATGATCCAGTCGGTGCCAGGGGCTGGGGTAAAAGGCTTGATTTTCTTATTGGCTTCGTAGTTCCACTTCACATCGGTGGCCAGGTCTCGGATGACCGGGAAGGTCTTCATGGGCCGCACGGTGACAGGCTTGCTGGTATCAATGGTGTCCAGCCGGGTCATGCACATCAAGGTGGGCTTCCCATTCACTTCGGCCCCGCACGAGCCGCACTTGCCGGCTTTGCAGTTCCAGCGGCAGGCCAGGTCGGGAGCCTGCTCGGCCTGAATCTGGTGGATGGCATCCAGCACCACCATGCCCTCTTGTACCTCAACGGCGTAATCTTTTAGCTCACCGCCGTTTCGATCCCCTCGGAAAACTTTGAAGGTGACGGTTGACATATTCACGCACCTACCTTGTCGCTGAGTTCTTTGAGGTCTTTGGCCTCGGCTATCTTTCGCCGGTCTTCGGGCATTTCAGGCAGCGGTTCAGCTACCACATGGAGGGTTCCATCGCTGCTGCGCCGGATGATGTGGTTAAGTTTGGCAAAAGTGGGGTCGGGGTCGGGATAGTCCAGGCGTGCGTGGCCACCCCGGCTTTCCTTGCGGGCCAGGGCTGCAAGTACCACTGCCTCGGAAATCTCGACCATCAGCCGCATGTCCAGGGCCGTGTGCCAGCCGGGGTTGTAGGCCCGGCCTCCCGAAACCGAGGTGTTCCAGGCGCGCTTTTTGAGGTTGGCCAGAATCTCGAGCTGTGTTTTGAGCTCATTTTCTTCGCGCATAATGCCTGCGTTTTTCTGCATGGTGGCGCGAAGTTCTTTCATAAGCGCAAAGGGGTTTTCGCCCTGGGGGTTGTTGAATGGTTGCAGGGCTTCGGCAATGTAGGCCCGCACCTGAGCCTCGTCTACCTGATAAGAGCCGGTCTGTTTGGCTGCGTACTCGGCAGCGGCCATACCAGCCCGACGCCCAAAAACCACCAGGTCGGACAGTGAGTTGCCCCCCAGGCGGTTAGCGCCGTGTAGCCCTCCAGCCACCTCGCCTGCAGCGTATAGTCCCGGCACGTTGGTGGCCTGGGTATCGGGGTCTACCCGGATGCCCCCCATCACGTAGTGGCAGGTTGGACCTACCTCCATGGGTTCTTTGGTGATGTCCAGGTTGCCCAGTTTCATGAACTGGTGGTACATGCTTGGGAGCTTCTTTTTAATGTAATCAGCAGGGCGGCGGCTGGCGATATCCAGGTAAGCGCCCCCGTGGGGGCTCCCCCGGCCTTCGTTGACTTCCTTACGAATGGCCCTGGCCACCACATCGCGGGTAAGGAGCTCTGGGGGTCTCCGGGCGTTGCGGTCGCCTTGCAGCCAGCGCTCAGCTTCCTCCTCGGTTTCGGCGAACTCACCTTTGTAGCGCTCGGGCACGTTGTCGAACATGAAGCGCTTGCCCTCGCTGTTTTTGAGAACGCCCCCTTCACCCCGTACCCCTTCAGTGACCAGGATACCCATAACACTGGGAGGCCAGACCATGCCGGTGGGGTGAAACTGGATGAACTCCATATCGATCAGATCGGCGCCCACCATACTGGCCAGCGAGAAGCCATCGCCGGTGCACTCCCAGGAGTTGGAGGTGATCTGGTAGATGCGCCCCAGACCCCCAGTGGCCAGCACCACGGCCTTGGCCCGGAAGACCAGGAATTCGCCCGTCTGGCGGTTGAAGCCTAGCGCCCCCACCACCGCGCCACCCTCTGTCAGTAGGCGATAGATGGTGGTTTCCATATGGGCGTTAATGCCCATTTTCACAGCGTGGTCTTGCAGGGTGCGAATGAGCTCGAGACCGGTACGGTCGCCCACGTGGGCCAGCCGGGGATAGGAGTGCCCGCCAAAGTTGCGCTGGTTGATTTTGCCATCGGGGGTACGATCAAAGACCGCGCCCCACCGCTCCAACTCGCGCACCCGGTCGGGCGCTTCTTTGGTGTAGTTCTCCACCATCTTCCAGTTGTTGAGCATCCCCCCGCCCTTGAGGGTGTCGCGGAAGTGCACCTTCCAGTTATCCTCGGAGCGCACGTTGCCCATAGCGGCAGCCATGCCCCCCTCGGCCATCACGGTGTGGGCCTTGCCCAAGAGGCTCTTGGTAACCACCCCTACCCTGGCCCCTTTTTCAATGGCCGCAATGGCAGCCCGTAGACCCGCGCCACCCGCGCCAATTACCAGTACGTCGTAGTCATAGGTTGTGTAGGATTCCATGATCTGGCTCCTTTAGAAAAAGCGGAAATCGGTGATGGTGCCCATGGAGCACAGGCGAATGTAGACGTCGGTAAACCATACCGAAAACATGCTGATTACAGCCCAGAACCCGTGGCTCTCGTTGATGCGGGTGATACGCTGCCACAGGTTATAGCGGGTTTTGTGCTTGGACATGCAGTTAAGGCAGCCTCCGGCGATATGCCGCCAGGCATGGCAGGAGAAGGTGTAGTAAGAGAGCAGAATTACGTTGGCCAGCATGATCAGGCTGCCCACCCCAATGCCAAAACCATCGCTGAAGAAGAAGGCTTTGATGGCTTCGTACCAGAGGAAGATCATGACCGGGATGGAGAGATACCAGAAGTAGCGGTGCAGGTTGTTGAGCACAAAAGGGAAGGCCCGTTCGCCGCTGTACGATTTGCGCAGTTCAGGAACCGCACAAGCCGGTGGATCCCAGAAGAAAGCCCGATAGTAGGCTTTGCGGTAGTAGTAGCAGGTGGCGCGGAAACCCAGCGGAATCCACAGCACCAGGAAAGCGGGTGAAATCGCCAGCCAATCCAGGTCGCGGGCATGTACTCCCGGAATGGGAATCGAGTAGAAGGGCGATACATAAGGCCCGAACTCGTAGTGCTGGCGATTCCAGGCCACCCACATGGCATACAACCCAAACAAGCCCAGGCTCAACACCGTAAAGAGGGGCTCGATCCACCAGTTGTCTTGCCGATCTGTTAACCGTTTTTTAGTACCTGTCACAGGTTTGGTGCTCATTTCCCCTAGACTATACCCGCTTTAGGGCAGGTATGGATACTAAAAAGGCACACATTGGCTCTTGGAGAGGACTGGTGTAATTAATAACAGTTATTCCAATCTACTTGCTACGAAACGCGCCGATTTTTTGTACAGAACGGTTTTTTCCTCCATTGGTTGACACCTTCCCCCCAGGGGCCCATAATGATGGGCTGTTGAGGACGACCCTTGGGTGGCCGTCCAGCAGAGGGCTGCGGACAAGGCATAGAGGCAGAGCCTGGTGCTTGAAAGCCGCAAGCTTTTGGAGGTTACGAGGTTGGAACTGTTCGGTTTTGGCCCGCACCTGATGATAGACGGCTACCACGCAAATGCAGAAAAACTGGCCGACTTCGAGCTGATTCGTCAGGTACTCGATCGGCTACCCGAAGAGATGGAGATGACCAAGGTGCTGCCGCCGGTAGTGCAGCGCTATCCAGCCATGCCAGGCCAGGCGGAAGGGATTACGGGGGTGGTGATTATCGCCGAAAGCCACATCGCCATTCATACCTTCCCCAGCCAGCGTTTTATCAGCGTGGATATTTTTTCCTGCAAGGAGTTTGACCTGGGCAAGGCCCTTAAGCAAGTGGTTGAACACTTCGAAATTGGGCGCTACGAGACCTATCTGATTAACCGGGGCAAAGAGTACCCCAAAGACATCGAACTCGCTCGGAAAATTGTGGCAGGCGAACGGGAATACGTGGAGGCCCGTATCGGCTAACCGCCAGCAACTACGCATGGGTGTCAGGGCCGGGAGAAATCTCGGTTTGTTTAGAAAATGGGAACTGTCATTCTGGTAGGAGGGGCGCTCAAGGCCGACAACCAGTCGGTGTTTGGGAAGATCCTCGAGCACTGCGGTCCCCGCATCGGCATCTTTACTACCGCCAGCAGCAACCCGGCCCAAAGCTGGGAAGTGAATGCGGCCCTGTTCAGGGCACAGGGCTTTGATCCCCAACACATTGGCATCACGGTTGAAAACGCCGGTATCCTCGCCTACGACCCTGCCGTGCGCTCGCAAGTGCAAAGCTGCTCGGGGTTTTTCTTTGCGGGGGGGGATCAACGCCAGATTACCCGGGCTTTGCTGGGAACCCCAGTCCTGGCGCTATTGAGGCGTCAGTTTGCAGAAGGAGCCGGGGTGGTTGGCAGCAGCGCCGGCACAGCGGCAATGGCCGACCCGATGATTGCCGGGGGCCAGAGCCTGGACACCTGCTTGGGTGACGGAGAGACGCTTTCCTTGCAGCCTGGGTTGGGGTTGGTCAAAAGCCTGCAGGTAGACCAGCATTTTCTGGCCTGGGGGCGCTTTGGGCGGCTGATGTCGGCGATGGAGCAAGCCGGGGTAGGGCTCGGCGTGGGTGTGGACGAAAACACCGCGCTGGTGATGCCGAAGCAGGGCCCCTGGGAGGTAGCGGGCGAAAGTCACGTGGCTTTCCTCGAGCGCACCCGGGCTGGCTGGCAGGTGAGTTTGCTGGCCCAGGGAGACCGCTACGACTTGGCCCTGGGGCAATTCCAGATACACCCCAGCCGCAGCCTCATCCAGATGCCTGACCCGGAACTGAAAAACCTTTTGAGCACCGATATCTTTGCGCCGTATGCCTTATCCCGGATGCTGGCCCGCCTGGTGCAGAGCGCCGATCAGGCGGCCACCGGGTTATCGTTTAGAGCCAGCCCGGAGGATGGCTTCAGCGCCCTGGGTGTTCGGGTGCGTTTCTACAAAACCCCTCAAACGATGGGCTACGACGGCCCTTCGGCGCCTGGAGAGCGCTTTAGCGTGGTGCGGGTGGGGTTGAGCCTCGAGGCGATTCGGGTACAGGTAGAGCCGGTGACCTGAAGTCTGCCCACTACGCCGACCAGCCCAGCCGTGCCGAGACCGCGTCGGCTGCCTGGCGTACTCGAGCGCCCAGCTCGCTGAGCCGCTCGTCGGGGATGCGGGTTGCGGGGGCCGAGAGCGACATCGAGGCCACCACCTTACCCCGGTTGTCGTGGATGGGGGCAGCGATGCAGCGCACCCCGTCCTCGCGTTCTTCGTCGTCAAGCACGTAGCGGCGTTGGCGGGCTTCTTGCAGGGTTTGCAAGAAATGCTCGAGGGTAGTTATGGTTTTGGCGGTGTAGGGCTTGAATGGTCCTGCGCCCACAATGCGCCGTACCTCGGTCTCGCTGTGCTCCAGTAACAGCGCCTTGCCCACCCCGGTGCAGTAGATGGGAGCCCGGGCCCCGATGCGGGTAAACATGCGGATGAGCTGCCGTCCTTCTACCTGAGCGATGTAGATGACCTCGTGGCCGTCCAGTACTGCTAAGTTGACGGTCTCGTTGAGTTCGTCTACCAGTTTTTCCATCTCCGGGGAAGCCGCCTCGATCAGCCCGCCCCGGGTGAGAAAGGCCGAGCCCACCTGATAGGCCCGCAGGCCCACCTTCCACAGGCCTTTGGCCTCGTCCCAGTCGACAAAGCCCCGGCGGCGCAGGGTTTCCAGGAGCCGGTAAGCGGTGCTGGGGGAGAGGTCGGTTTTACGGGAGAGTTCCGAGAGGGAGAGGGTCTCGGCCTCGGACAACACTTCCAGCAGGTGCAGACCGCGCTCGAGGGTACGTACCTCGCTTACTTCGGTGGAGCGGCTGCGCCCTGGGCGTCGCTTGGTTTCCATGACTTCAGCTTAGGATAGTGGGAGATAATTTTCAATAGATGCAAAATAATCTCACTGGTTGACAAACTCATTTTCCAGGGGCTAGGCTTGGGCCGGGAAAGGGGCAGGGAGTTCTGTGCCCCGTTCACCCTACCAGGAGACCCCAATGAGCGAGATGCCCCAAGGTGTACAGATTATCGGCCCCAAACTTCCCGCCTCCGATACCGTGCTGACCCCAGAGGCCCTGGCCTTTATAGCCGGACTCCAGCGTGAATTTAACGCTGTTCGTAAAGGTTTGCTGCAGCGTCGCGCCGAAGTTGCCAGGCGCATCGAGGCAGGCGAGAAACCGGGTTTCTTACCTCATACCCGTTTCATGCGCGAAGGCGATTGGAAAGTGGCGCCTGCTCCGCCCGACCTCAACGACCGCCGGGTTGAAATTACCGGCCCCACCGAGCGCAAGATGATGATCAACGCCCTCAACTCGGGGGCCAAGGTCTTCATGGCCGACTGCGAGGACTCCCTTTCGCCGACCTGGGAGAACGTGGTGCAGGGCCAGCAGAACCTGATGGATGCGGTGCGCCGCACCATCAGCCTCAGCACGCCGGAAAAGGAATACAAGCTGGGCGAGAAAATCGCTACTTTGCTGGTGCGCCCCAGGGGCTGGCACCTGGTGGAGCGACACGTGCTGGTGGATGGCGAACCCATGTCAGGAAGCCTGTTCGACTTCGGACTGTACTTTTTCCACAATGCCCACGAGCTACTGCGGCGGGGTAGCGGGCCCTACTTCTATCTGCCCAAGCTCGAGAGCCACCTCGAGGCCCGCCTCTGGAACGAGGTCTTCAAGTTTGCCCAGAGCTACCTGGGCATTCCCCAGGGCACCATCCGGGCTACGGTACTGATCGAGACCATCCTGGCCGCCTTCGAGATGGAGGAAATCCTCTACGAACTGCGCGAGCATGCTGCCGGTCTTAATGCCGGGCGCTGGGACTACATCTTTAGCTGCATCAAAAAGTTTGCCACCCACGAGGTACTCTTCCCCGACCGGGCCCAGGTCACCATGACGGTGCCTTTCATGCGGGCCTACACCGAGCTGCTGGTACGCACCTGCCATAAGCGCGGTGCCCACGCCATTGGGGGTATGTCGGCCTTTATCCCCAGCCGCAAAGATCCCGAGGTCAACGCCAAGGCCATCGAGCAGGTCACCAGGGACAAAGAACGCGAATCGGGCGACGGCTTCGACGGCACCTGGGTGGCCCACCCCGATCTGGTGCCGGTGGCTCTGGCAGTCTTCGACAAGGTGCTGGGTGACAGGCCCAACCAGAAAGACCGCCTGCGCGAGGACGTGGATGGCAAGATCAAGTCCGAGCACCTGATTGACTTCAATGTGCCGGGCGGCAAGATCACCGAGGCTGGGATTCGCAACAACATCAGCGTGGAGCTTCAGTACATGGCGGCCTGGCTGGGCGGGAGCGGGGCAGTGGCTATTTTCAACCTGATGGAAGACGCCGCTACCGCCGAAATTTCTCGTTCGCAACTGTGGCAGTGGCTGCGCAAGGGGGCAAAACTAGAGGACGGGCGTACCTTCACCCCAGAGTTGTATGCACAGCTCAAACAGGAAGAGATGGCCAAGCTGGCGGGCATGAAGAACCTCGAGCAAGCCGCACAGCTCCTGGACGAACTGGTGTTACAACCCGAGTTCAAGGAGTTCCTGACCCTGCCCGCTTACGAGCGACTGGACTGAAGTTGAGCTGTTCCGCTCCAGCGCAGATGTCCGACTGGGTGGGGGTATGAGCCGAACGTGCAATATGGCTCATGAGGGCTAGAGGCAAACTGCTTGGGCAACATCGAAATCATCGCGGATAGATTTCACCGTTAAGCCGTCCACAAGAAAACATAGAGGCGCACAGGTTGTGCGCCTCAACGGCCTTGACTCAGCGATGCATCTGTAGTAGCAATCTAGGCGGCTTTGGTCTTGGTTTTTACCTTGTTGCCTTTGACCATTGGGGGCTCTTCTGGGTTGCGCTCGGCGCTGCGGATGCGGGCCAGGGGGGTCACGCGCTCTACTTCCAGAAGACGCTTGTAGCGCTTGGTCTTGTTTTCTTTGTTTTCCCAGACCTCGGTTTTGAGCGAGCCTTCCAGGAGTACCTGCGAACCCTTCTTGAGATCGGCAAACTGCACCGCCAGGTCGCGCCAGGCTTCCAGCTCGATATAGTGGCTGCGGGCCTGTCCTGCCGAAGCCTCCCAACTCGAGAAGCCCAGGCTGGCCCTGGCCACCGGGGTTTTGAGTGAGGTCTGGCGAATTTCGGGGTCGGCAGTCAGGCCGCCCGACAAAATCACCCGGTTCATGGCCCCGTATAGCACCGGGCCTTTTTCTTCCTCGCGCACGTCGGCGTTTTCCAGCTTGAAGAGTTCCTCGCCCACAATGCGCAAGCGTGAGCCCTTTACGCCGTCTGCCTCCCAGGACTCGTAAACCAGGCGGCCCATGGCCTGGTAGGCCTGTCCGTCTGCCAGTTGATCGGCCCAACGCTCGGCCAGCTTGCCATAGAAGGTGAGGTCGGCGCGGGAGAAGAGGTGGTTCTCGCCGACGGCCCGCTTGCCGATGAGGGAGACCTCGAGCACCGGGGTGCCTTTGGGGGTATAGCGAAGCTCGTGCTTGCTGAGGACGCCACTGATGAGGACTAGGTTGGTGGACATGTTTTTCTCCTTGTGCGTTACGGTCAGATTTAGCAGGTAGTTCTTGAGTTCTTGAGTCGGGGCTGATGGATTGGCGCGCTATCCGCATTGGTTTTTGGCGCTTGACCCTTGATATTTAACTTGCGTTCTTCAGTTTGCGCTGCTTCTACCGACAGGCCCTGGCGCTGGCTGTACTGCCCTCGAGGCCATCGTCGTACATCAGCTTTTTGTTTTCGGGTTCCCAATAGAACACAACCTGGGGGGCGTCGCCGGTGTAGCCAAAGATGCTTTCCAGGTGGGGGTGCAGGGGGAGCTCGAGCTTTTTCATCATCCACTTCCGTTTCGGTCTGCGCCACAGGGACGCTTCTGCTAGGGGCTTGGTGTTTCGGGCGGCTCGTTCGTGCGTTGCGGTCAGTTCTTCAGTTCATCTACGTTTGCGTTTGGTTCCTTCCCCCGTTTGGTTTTGTACCAACTCGGATGAGCTGAGATTATAACATAATTGCTCTTTTGTCTAGTCGGCTTGACCATTTCATTTATTAAGAACGTTCAGAACTTGATTTTCTGCTCAGCAATGTAGGGCTGCTACCCCCTGGACAGGGCCTCTCGTATCACTGATAAAAAGCTGTATTCTGTTTTTACAAGAAAGCCCGGCCTTGCTAAAAGCCTTAAAACGCAGCCGCCATGCCCCGCCGAACCAGGCCACAGCCCGACTGCTGGCGGCACAACTACCCCAAATCCGGCTTTTCTAATGAGCGGGGGTTATGGTACACTTTGAAGGCTTGTGTTTTGACCCCCACACGAATGCTGTGGTGTGACCAAAGCAAAATCCTGGACTGGCCAATGTGCAGCCAAGGGAAAGTTTCGGAGGAAGGCAATGGAATACCGCATCAAAGCTCAAAGCCGTGGGAATGAAAATCCTGCGGCACTGCGCGACGCCGGCAAACTGCCCGGTGTGGTCTACAATCGGCAAGAAAACTACAAAGTGGCGGTGGATCTCAAGGAGTTTAACAAGGTCTTCATGGCCGCAGGCATCCACCACGTGATTACCCTCGAGCTCGAGAACGGTAAAACTGTAGATACCCTGGTGCGCCAGGTTAACCTGGATAAGCGCCGTCGCCGCCCCGACCACGTAGACTTCTACGCCCTCTCGGATGAACCTGTACAGATGTGGATTCCGGTCAAGATTATCGGTACCGCACAGGGTGTGCGTGAAGGGGGTGTGCTCCAGCTTGTCAACAACGACATCCAGCTCAAGGTCTCGCCCAAGGCCATTCCGCCTTATATTGAGGTTGACGTCAGCAACTTGCGCATTGGCGACAGCATCCATGCCGACGAGCTAACCCTACCCCAAGGCGTCAAGCTGGCCATGAACCCCCGCGATACCGTTGTGGCGATTGTACCGCCCGAAGATGCAGAAAAGCTGGCCGCCCAGGCCGCAGCCGCACCCACCGAAGTCGAAGTCATTAAGAAGGGTAAGACCGAAGAGGAGAAGTAACTCTCCTGCCCTTATGGAGGGCCGAAAGCTGCGGTTTTCCCGGCTTTCGGCCCTCGACATTTTAGACATGTTCCTGATTGTTGGACAGGGAAACCCGGGTTTGCAGTACGCTCGAACCAAGCACAATGTGGGGTTTTGGGTGCTCGACCGACTTGCTTCGAATTTTCGGCACAAGGGCAAAGCCTTTATTGCTGAGATCGAGTTTCTGAAGGCTTCCGGGGAGCAGGTTTCAGGTCTACTGGTCAAGCCCACCACTTTCTATAACGCTACTGGGGAAGCTGTGGCACCTCTGGCCCGGTTTTACAAAGTTCCACCCGAGCGCATTCTGGTGATCCACGACGAGCTGGATTTGCCACCCGGAAGACTGCGCTTCAAAGTAGGTGGGAGCAACGCAGGGAACTACGGCCTGGAGTCCATTTCAACCCATTTGGGAACTAGGGATTTTCATCGACTGCGTATCGGAATTGGTAAGCCCCCTACGCCCGAGGAGGGTGCGAGCTGGGTGCTAACAGGTTTTCCTCCCGATTTGGCCTTGCTGATGGACAAGGTCATCCAGACCGCCGCCGAAGCAGCCCAGACCTGGGCTACCGAGGGCATAGATGCCTGCCAGAAGAAATTCAATGGTCTCAACCTGGCCGAACCGCCCAAACGAGCAGAGTCTGAACAAGCCAATTGATCGCTAAGACGAGTTTTTACAGAATTGTGAAAGTCAGCCCAAGATTTCAAGACTTACCCGAAACGGCCGGTGATGTAGGCTTCGGTGCGCTTATCTCTGGGATTGGTGAACATTTGATTGGTAGGGCCTTCTTCAATAAGCACGCCTAGATGCATAAAAACAGTACGATCTGCAATGCGTGCGGCCTGCTGCATGTTGTGTGTAACAATTACCAGAGAGTAATGTTGCTTGAGTTCAATCAAAAGTGACTCAATCCGCTCAGTTGCGATGGGATCAAGGGCGCTGGTAGGTTCATCCAAAAGAAGCAGAGGCGGCTCGGTAGCAATGGCCCGTGCAATGCACAGACGTTGTTGTTGTCCACCGGATAGGCGCAGAGCGATCTCACCAAGCTTGTCTTTGACCTCATCCCAAAGAGCGGCTCGCTCTAGAGCCCTTTGCGCAACCTCGTCCAGGCCTGTTTTCTGACCTTGTAGACGAAGTCCGAATACCACATTTTCGAAAATAGTCTTTGGGAACGGGTTGGGTTTTTGAAAGACCATTCCAATGTGCCGTCGCACTTCCACAGGGTCGACCTGAGTGTTGTAGATATCGACCCCTTCATAGATTACTTTGCCCTCTAAGCGCACACCTGGCACCAGGTCGTTCATGCGGTTCAAAGAACGCAATAAAGTGGACTTTCCGCACCCGGAAGGTCCGATGATTGCCGTGATTTTGTTGCGGGGAAAATTGACAGAAACATTGTATAGGGCCTGGTGCTTACCGTAAAAAAGGTTGAGGTTTTGCACCTGAACTACCGCATCTTCGGCGGGCACTGGCTCCCACCGTACCGTTTCGTGACCAATCGCAACTTCCTGAACCATGTCTACCACTCCACTCTATACTTGCGTCGAACCCAGAAGGCCAGGGCATATAGCCCGCCCAGCGTAAGCAACAACACCACAATCCCGGCAGCTGCAGTATTGGCAAACTCACTCAGGTTGGCAGAGATCCAGAGGTAAATTTGCACCGGGAGAACCGTATACTCTGAAAACGGCCCTCTAGGTATGAAAGCCACATAGGCGGCTGCACCAACCATTAGCAAAGGCGCAGCTTCTCCAATCGCTCGAGCGGCCGCCAGAATAACCCCGGTGGCCATACCTGGAATGGTCGCTGGAAGCACGACCTTTGAAATCATCTGCCACTTGGTGGCGCCCAGCGCATATGCCGCCAAGCGCATAGAGTCTGGAACAGACCTCAAGGCCTCCCGAGCTGCGATGGAAATGGTGGGCATGATAAGCAAAGCCATGGTCAAGGCTGCCGCCATCAGGGTTGGGCCAAGCTGCATGCCTCGAACAAATACCGCCAATCCCAACAGCCCGAACACAATACTCGGAACACCGGCCAGGTTGCGCAGGTTGACCTCGATAAACCGTGTAAGGCGGTTTTTGGGTGCGTACTCCTCGAGGTAAATGGCGGTGCCTACCCCAATGGGGATGCTTATCAAAAGGGTCATGGTGAGCAACCAAATGGTGCCGAACAGCGCCACGCGAAGTCCAGCAGAGATAGGGTTGCGAGAAGGGTCACGGGTAAGAAAAGAGTAGTCGAGCCAGGGGTTGAGCCGAAGTTGTTGGTTTTCTTTCAAACCCTGCTTGAGCTCGTTCCACTGGCGTAAGCCCTCTATTAAGCTTAGGTTTTTTATGCGTATGTCGTCCAGGCTGCTCACTACCCAACGCATGGGGCCATCCTGGGTTGCCCACATCAACTCAACGCGGTTGCGCAAGCGGAAAATCCGCATTTCATCAGGGTCGCTCATGAAGGCAGCAATTTCTTCCTCGGATTTACCTTGAGCAGCGAGCTCGAGCCGGATTACCTGATCAGCGGTCAGGGCTTGCCCAAGTGCGAAGCTCTTACCACTTGTTTCGGTAACCTCTACGACCTGAACCGAGACGGTGTCGTAGAGCGTATCGAGAAGCAAGACCGCGATCAGAGCGAGAGCAATTACGGTGGGTACGACTACGGCTCGAGCGAAGACGCGATTGATGCGGTCGCGCTGCTGTTTCTGCGGATTTTGCGACGAATCTTGAATAAGGCCTCGTTGCATTATTCGTACCTCTCGCGGTAGCGCTCTACAATGCGTTGGGCGAGTATGTTGAAGCCCAGTGTGAGCAGGAAAAGGGTGGCCCCTACGGAGAAAAGGGCGCGCGAGGCCAGAGAACCTGCCGGCTGGTCGCCGGTGGCGGCCTGCACGATGTAAGAGGTCATGGTGGCAATGGTCTCGCGTGGATCCAGGGTAAGGATGGGGCGCTGCCCAGCCGCAATGGCCGCAATCATGGTTTCACCGACGGCCCGACTGGTAGCCAGGATGATGGCTGCCACAATGCCCGAAACAGCGGCAGGAAAAACCACCTTGGTGACCACTTCAAACTTGGTTGCGCCCAGCGCATAAGCGGCTTCCCGCAGGCTGCGCGGTACAGCCATCATGGCGTCGGAAGCTACGTTGGAGATATAGGGCAAAATTGCAAAACCCAAAACCAACCCGGCCGAAATAGGATTGAAGAGGTTTAGGCCGGGAATAAGGTTTTGCAGTATGGGCGTTAAGAACAGCAGGGCAAAGTAGCCAAAAACCACTGTGGGTACGCCCTCGAGCAGTTCCATGATCCCTTTGACCCTGATGCTTTGCTCATGGGGGGCGTATTCGGCAAGATAGGCAGCCGTGAGCAGACCCAGCGGAATGGCAATCACTAGACCGATGGCTGTGAATAAAAAAGTGCCGGCCAGCAATGCACCAATGCCATATCGGGGCTCGGCAAAAAGCGGGGTCCACTCCGGGGCAAACAAAAACTCGGTTAGGGGTATGCGAAGAAAAAATTGAAACGTCTCGCTAAAAAGCACCACTATCACTGCGGCGGTGGTGAGCACTGAAACCAGCGAAGTTGCAAAGAGTATAGCCTCGACCAGCCGTTCCCCAGGGCTTCGGCCCGGCTTTTTGGAAGCCCATGTAGTTGAAGTGGATGTGTTCATACAAGTCTTCTACTCTTTTAACTTTCAAAATAATACCCTGCCCTCCACCGGGAGGGCAGGGTTGGTTCGATTACTTGGCCTCAGCCTCGAGCTTCTTCATGATTTCAACCAGGGGGGTGCCAGGTTCAATACCGCTAAAAACCGAACCTTTGACCCGCTTGTCTACCAGCACCTTACCAATGCGATAGGCTTCATCGGGCAGGAGCACATAGCCGGTCTTGCGAATAGCGGTGCGGGCCCGGCTATTGGTCAGCATGAAGTTTACAAAATCCTGTAGAGAGCGCTTTTCGTTGAGGCTTTTGAGGTTCACGTAGATGAACAAGGGCCGCGAAAGAGGCGCATAGGTGCCGTTGTTGATGGTGGCTTCGGTAGGCGCAACGCAGCCCTTGCCGTTGTCGATGGCCAGCGCTTTGAGCTTGCCCTTTTCTTCTACGTAGTAGGCGTAGCCAAAGAAGCCCATGGCATTAACGTTGCCCTCGACCCCGCGTACCAGCACGTTGTCGTCTTCGGATGGGAAGAAGTCCTTACGGATGGCTTTGGCCTTTCCGTTGATCGCTTCAGTAAAGTAGTCGAAGGTACCGGAGTCGGTGCCCGCGCCGTACAGGACAAGCTGGCGCACCGGGAAGTTGGGGCGTACCTGGTTCCAGAAGGAAATTTTGGAGTCGGGCTCCCAGATTTTCTTCAGCTCGGCAACCGTCAGGCACTGCGCCCAGGTATTCTGAGGGTTTACTACCACGGTCAGGCCGTCGAAAGCCACCGGAAGTTCGATGTACTCAATACCGTTTTTACGGCATTCATCCATTTCGGACTTGGTGATGGGGCGGCTAGCGTTTTGCAGGTCGGTCTCGCCCACGCAGAACTTTTTGAAACCACCTCCGGTGCCCGAAAAGGCTACCGTGACCTTTACGTCGGGCCGCACGATGTTGAACTCTTCGGCTACCGATTGGGTAATCGGATACACCGTGGAAGATCCATCGGCGCGGATCTGCTGGGCTTGGGCCAGGCTAAACAGGGCTAAAGCTGCAACGAGGACTTTCTTCATTCTTGCTACCTCCGACCTAGAGTATGGCTGGTGTGCGTCAAGGCCTTGTCAAACGCATAGTTACTAGGCCTTTTCAAGCCGGGTAGGGGTATTCTGAACCCCAACCATAACAGTCGGCCAAGTATGTCATGAGAATGTCAGCGCTTCAGCGAGTACCGTTGACATACTGAGCGAGGGCATGCGGTTAGATTGGTGCTGTGCCGCGCTGAGAGGCGTGACGTTTTGGGCTTGAGTATGTGGGCCCCCAGCAAATACTGGTGGTAGGTGTGGGTTAATTATTGAGATGTTAGCCAGATCGGCGGGTCAGCCTGTACAGGACATTATGATGATAGCAAGATGAAACCAGCGACCTGGAGCGGGGCAGTGTTGGCGGGAGGGCTTTCCAGCCGATTTGGGCAGGATAAGGCTATGTATGTGTACCGAGGTAAGCCCCTGATCGGATGGGTGCTGGAGTCGATGAGCGGGGCGTCGGAGGTCTTTGTGGTGGCCAACCGCCCCTACCCTGGCTTTGGGACGGTATACCAGGATCTTCGGCGGGGTGGCGATACCCTATCCGGGCTTCATGCTGCGCTAGCTCACGCCAAACACGACTGGGTGGCGGTTGCAGCCTGTGATCAGCCTTTTTTCAACGCAGGCTTTTGGGATTTTATGTTGGCGCAAATAAAGCCCGGAAGCCTGGCTGTGGTGGCTGTCGAGCGTGGTTTTTTTGAGCCGCTTGGATCGCTGTACCACAGGTCCCTCGAGCCCGAGGTGTTGCGCAGGTTGGGGGCGGGAGAGCTCAAGATGCAGGCCCTTTTACAGAGCATACCCCATGTGGCGCTGGACAAGACCGAGCTAGAAGATCGTTTTGGGCGGTATTTGTTTATTAATGCCAACTATCCAGAAGACTTGCCATGATGAGGCTCGAGGCCACAAATACCTATCAGCAACACTACTTCGGTTGGGCGGATCTTGTTGCAGATTGATATGTCTTTGGCACCTGGCTTGTGGTAACGGGTTGTTCAACTATCGCGGCTCCCTCTATCTTTGCTGCTAATCCTGGTGGTAAAAATTACTTCTGTACAGTCTTTTGCACCAGGAGATTGCTGGGTTCCTTCCCAGAACCGCTTTAGCGGCAAGACGCTGTGTTTTGCGCTTCTAATGCAAACCTGTACAATGAAGCGCTATGGCTGGGATGTTTTCGTTTCGCGGCGAGGATGTGGGTATTGATCTGGGCACCGCCTCGGTGCTGATTTATGTGCGTGGTAAAGGAATTGTACTGCGCGAACCTTCGGTTATTGCTATGGTAAGTGACACCAAAGAGGTCAAGGCAGTGGGGGCCGAAGCCTACCGGATGCTGGGGCGCACGCCTGGCAACATCGTGGCGGCCCGCCCGCTCAAGGATGGTGTAATTGCTGACTATACCCTAACTGAGCGGATGCTCACCCTCTTTATCAAAAAGGTTCTGCCCCCCCTGCGTTTTTTCAGACCACAGGTGATGGTGGGCGTGCCTTCCGGCGTAACCGAGGTCGAGCGTCGGGCGGTGGTGCAAGCAATTGTGGAAGCCGGTGCTAAGCGGGCCTACCTGATCGACGAACCCCTGGCGGCGGCCATCGGGGCTGGTATCAAGATTGCTGAACCGACCGGCAGCATGGTGGTGGATATTGGGGGGGGATCCAGCGATATTGCGGTGATTTCGCTGGGCGGCATTGTGCGCGCCACCAGTCTGCGGATTGCCGGTAACGAGTTCGACGAGTCCATCATTCGCTACATCCGTAATAAGTACAACTTGCTGATCGGAGAACGCACGGCGGAAGAGCTCAAGATCAAAATTGGCGCCGCCAAGCGTACGCCTGGTGATCAGGGTGCGGTGGCCGAAGTCCGTGGTCGCGACCTGATTTCGGGCCTGCCCAAGAGCATCGAAGTGACCACCGACGATGTGGTAGAGGCCCTCAAGGAACCCCTGGAAAAGATTGTCCAGGGCGTGAAGAGCGTCCTCGAGACCACCCCCCCCGAACTGGTGGCCGATATCATCGACCGGGGCATTTTGCTGACCGGCGGGGGGGCCTTGCTGCGCAACCTGGACCTGTTGCTTCAGGAGGCCACGGGGGTACCGGTGGTGGTGGCCGAAAATGCGGTGGAAGCGGTGGCGCTGGGCACGGGCCGGGCCCTCGACATGCTGCACGTGTTGCGGGATGCCCTGGTTACTTCCGACAACGTACTAAAGCGGTAATGGTGGGTCGAAAGCCGGAGGGGTCGAGCGCCTAGCGTTGAAAGCCAAAAAGGTTAAGGGCTTTTCATCACTTACTACGGACTTTGGATCATTGGCCATAGATGCCCTCCAGGGCTATCGATTTGCTTGAACTATGTTGCTTTCTGAAATTGCCCAGGAGATAGGAGGGCGCCTCGAGGGCCCCGACCTCGAAATTGAGCGCCTGGCAGCCCCCGACCGGGCCGGGCCGGGCGAGCTGGTGGTGGTGCGCGAGGCGAGGTATCTCGAGGTTGCCCTGGCCAGTGGTGCAGCTTTAATACTGGACGAAACCAGCCCTTGCCCAGATACCATCAGTCGGATTCGTGTGCCGGCGGTACATCAAGCCTGGTCGCGGATTCTGGCCCTTTTTGATGAGCGCGAAACCTGGGCTGGTGTGGGGGTTCACCCCAGCGCCACCATCGAAGCCGGGGCTCAGGTAGACCCCACCGCCTCGGTTGGGGCGTATGTACTGGTGTGCCGGGGAGCTCGAGTGGCTGCGGGAGCGGTAATTGCACCGTACTGCTATGTGGGCGAGGGGGTGGAGGTGGGCCCCCGGACGGTGCTCGAGCCCCGGGTGACCCTCTACCGCAATACCTGGCTTGGCGCGGATTGCAAAATTGGGGCAGGCTCTGTCCTGGGGGTGGTGGGGTTTGGGTTTCAGAATGGAGAACGGCTGCCCCACACCGGCCGGGTGGTCTTGGAGGATGGGGTCGAGCTGGGGGCCAACTGCGTGGTACAGCGCAGCGTGGTAGGGGAGACCCGTATCGGGGCCCGCAGCAAAATCGGCGACCTCACCGATATTGGCCACAACGTCCAAATTGGCAAAGGTGTGGTGATGGTGGGTAGTAGCGCGATTGGTGGCAGCTCGGTCGTGGGGGACGACGTGCTGATGGGCGGGTGGGTGGTGCTCTCCGACCATGTGCGCATAGGTAAAGGAGCCAGGCTAACGGGCGGCAGTGGGATTTCGAAAGACGTGCCTCCGGGCGAGACCTGGGCCGGCGGCATTCCCGCCCAGCCCCTTCGCAAGCACTGGCGGCGCCTGGCCGTGCTGGACTGGTTGGCGACGGCGGAGCGCAGTCTGCGGCAATTCTTGAAGGAGCTGCAAAAATAATCTCTATACCATTTAACTGGAACCCCAATGACGATTCGTGGCATCGGCCTGCACACTGGCGAACCCAGCTCTGTACGGTTTCATCCAGCCGAGGGGCCGGTGCGTTTTCGGGTGGGGGGGCTCGAGTTTCGCCCTTTGGCTTCTACAGTAATTGATACTACGCGCTGCACGGTGCTGGGCTACCAGCACCAGCGCTTGATGACGGTTGAACACCTGCTGGCAGCCCTCTACATTCGGGGCATCTGGGAGGGCCTGGTAGTTGAGGTAACCGGCCCGGAGATTCCCATCCTGGACGGCAGCGCGCAAGAATGGCTGGCGGCCTTGAAGGGATTTGCAGCGCTGGGCCCCCCACCGGTTTCGGTAGCTGGAACCATCCGGGTAGAGGAGGGGCGCAGTAGCGCGATGGCCCAGCCAGCCGAAGGTTTTTCCCTGACCACCACCATTCTTTTCACCCATCCCAAAATCGGCTACCAGCAGGTAGAGTGCCCACCCACGCCGCTGGAAGAGCTGGCCTCGGCCCGCACATTTGGCTTTTTACAGGAGGTGGAGGCCATGCGGGCCCGCGGGCTCATTAAAGGAGCCTCACTGGATAATGCCCTGGTCTTTAGCGAGCACAGCTTTGTCAACACCCCCCGTATGCTACATGAGCCGGTCTGGCACAAGGCCCTGGATTTTCTGGGCGATTTGTACTTGGCCGGTCGGCCCTACCTGGGCCGTTTCGTGGCGCACCGCAGTTCCCATCGGCTGCATGTGGAGCTGGCCAAGCTACTCCAGAGCTAATTTCTTGGCCGGATGGCCCACTGCCCTCAGGGTTGGGGGGCCTTCTTTTCACAAGGCTGTGACTTTCCTGAGCCATTGCTAAAGGCCAGCCCCCCAAAAATTGGTTGTAAATAGGGGTTAAGTGTATCATCCTGCTTGGAACGCAGGGTTTGTGCATCACGTTACGAGGATTCTATGGAGCTAAATGTGGGCGTTGTGGGTGTGGGGGTGATGGGCACGTACCACGCGCAGGTCTACGCAGGGTTGCCAGGGGTTCGGCTGGTTGGGGTAGCCGACCCCGATCCTTTTCGCCAGGCTGCCATCGAGCAGGACCTGGAAGTACCGGCCTATGCCAGCCCGGAGGATCTGCTGGGCAGGGTGCAGGCGGTCTCGATTGCGTCGCCGACCTCCTTTCACTACGAGCAGGCCCGAATGTTTTTAGAGGCTGGGGTGCATGTGCTGCTGGAAAAGCCCATGACCCGCACCATGCAGGAGGCGCGGGAGCTGGTACGGCTGGCCGAACAGCGGGGGGTGGTTTTGCAGGTAGGGCATATTGTGCGCTTCTACCGAGCGGTGGGCGACCTCATGAATATGGTCAACACCCCCTGGGTGCTGGAAGCCCGCCGCATGGGCAACAACCGGCGCATACGCGATATTGGGGTGGTGCTCGACCTAATGATCCATGACCTGGATCTGGTGCTGCTGCTTTTGCGGGAAAAACCGCTGCGCTACAGCGTGGTGGGGCGGCAGGTAGAAGGTCTGGACGAGTTTGCCCAGGCCGTGGTGGATTTCCCTTCGGGCGCGCGGGCCCTGTTTACGGCCAGCCGGATTTCCCCTCAGGCTGAACGCTCCCTGACCATTACCCAGCCCGGTGAGGTGCTGCGGCTGGATTTTAATAGCGAGTTTACCGAACTGTCGTTGCACCGCTCGCCACCAGTACAACCCGACCCCGACCGGGTGGAGCCCAACGGGCGCACCCAGGTACAGACCGAGCGCATCGCCATCCACAACGACAATCCCTTGCGCCGCCAGCTCAAGCACTTTGTGGATCGAATTCAAAAGGGAGAGCCTTCGCTGGTCACCCTCGAGGACGACCTGCAAGCCCTCGAGCTGGCCCTCGATCTCTCCCACGCTTTGCAACCGGTAATGACCCGCTAAAAAGCCAGCTCAGAGCGGTTCCCACGAATACCCCACAAAGCATCCTTTGGATGTTATGGCGTGTGGGGTAATTTACGCTGCACTGTGTGTAGCGTAAATGTGGGAAACGCGATCAGAACGCCGCAAGCCCAAAGTAAACCAAAAAACGTCATCTACTGCGGTGGGATGGTTTTTCCCCTTGCGCCAAACCCTTAGTATTAAGCCGTGGACATTTACGAAATCCTCAAGTTTCTGCCCCATCGCTACCCCTTCTTGCTGATAGACCGGGTTCTGGAAGCCGACGAGAAGCGCTTTCGGGCCATTAAAAACGTGACCTTCAACGAACCCCACTTTCAGGGGCACTTTCCGGGCTACCCCATCATGCCGGGGGTGCTGCTGATCGAGGCCATGGCCCAGGGCTCGGTGGCGGTAGTCACCCAGCAGCCCGAGTACCGGCCCGGGGGGCTGGTGTTTTTGGTGGGGGTTGAGGAGGCCCGTTTCAAGAAGCCGGTGATCCCAGGCGATACCCTCATGTTAGAAGGGGAACTGCTGGCCTACCGGCGGGGATTGGGCAAGGTCAGGGTCGAGGCCCGGGTGGAAGGCGAACTGCGGGCCGAGGCCACCCTGACCTTTGTGCTACGCTCCGACACAGGGGGCGCGGTCTCGTGAGTCGGCTGGCCATCCACCCCACCGCGGTGGTCTCGCCCCGGGCCCTGCTGGCCTCCGATGTGAAGGTAGGGCCCTATGCGGTGATTGAGGGACCCTGTGAGATTGGCCCCGGGGTCGAGATTGGGGCCCATGTGGTGATCCACCCCTTTGTGCGGCTGGCGGCAGGCGTCAAGGTAGGGCCACACGCGGTGCTGGGGGGGGTGCCGCAAGACCTGAGCTTTCGCGGTCAGGAGACCTGGCTCGAGGTGGGGGCCAACACGGTCTTGCGCGAGGGGGTGATACTGCACCGTTCCACCAGAGAAGAACAGCCCACCCGTGTGGGTTCGGGCTGCTACCTGATGGGCCATGTGCACGTGGGGCACGATGCCCAGGTGGGCAACGGGGTGATTCTGACCCAGAGCGTGGCCGTGGCAGGGCATGTGGAGATCGGCGATTATGCTGTGGTGGGGGGGCTGGCTGGCATCCACCAGTTTGTACGCATTGGAACCCGGGCCATGGTGGGGGCCCTCTCCAAACCCACCCGGGATGTCCTGCCGTTTTCGCTAGCGGAGGGCAGCCCGGCGCTGCATTACCGCCTGAATACGGTGGGTTTGCGCCGGGCTGGGGTGAGCGGCGAGCGCTACCGGGCCCTCGAGCAAGCCTTCCGGGCGGTACGCGAAGGCAGGCCCCTCGACAACCTGCCCGATACCGAAGAGGTGCGAACCCTGAAGGCCTTTTTGGCGGCTCCTTCCAAACGCAACCTGTCGGGTTTTGTGCGGGGGAAGCCGAGTTTTGAGGGGTAATGCAGTCCAGCACGCTGCACATAAAGTTTTAAGCCAGATAGCGATGCTTGGGCAAAAACCTGCGGCTAGATGCTGGAATGACGCCGAACCGAGCGCAACATGCTGGATGAAATCCTGCTCCTGACCAACGGCCCTGGCGAACTTTCGACCTGGGTGCCGCCGGTGCTGTCGCGCTTGCGACGAGTAGCACCGGGAGCTTGGATTGAGCTCTTTTTAATCCGGGATCAGTTTGCCGCTGGAACGGAGCAAACCAAAGCCAAAGCGCTCGAGCTCGACGCGATCTCGGGGCGCTCGGAGCTGGCCCGTAGGCTTCTGCGGGGAAAAGCCAAAGGGCGGGGGTTGGTGCTGATGCTGGGGGGCGCCCCGCGCGATGCGGTTCTGCTGAGCAAGGCTACCGGCTATCCGGCTTTTTCCTATACCTTCGATGCCAAGGCCCATCACCCCGGGCTGCGGGCAGTGCTGGTCGACTCTGAGCGCACCAAAAGCGCCATGCAAGCCCGGGGAGTAGATCCTACCCGCGTAGTGGTGGTAGGAAATCTGGTGGTGGATGCCCTGAACCAAGCCTCCAGGCAACCCACCCAGCCCGCCGATGTGTTGCTGTTTGCGGGCAGCCGCCCTTTTGCAGCCCGCTACCTGCTGGGGTTTTTGCTGGCGGCAGCGGAACAGATGGCGAAAGAGAAGCCACAGCTTCGTTTTGCCTGGGTTAAGAGTCGCCTTTTACCAGAAGCGGTTGTGGAGGAGGCTTTGCAAGCGCATCGGGTGCAGGACATCGGGGGTGTGGGGGCTAGCTGGGAAGGGGCAGGTTTGCGTACCCTGCATGGCCTCGAGGTGGCCGTGCTGGATGAACCTGAGCGCTATGCGGCCATGCGCCAGGCCTCGCTGGCCATTACCATTCCCGGCACCAACACCCTCGAGCTGGCCCTGGCCGGCCTCCCCTCGCTGGTGTTGTTGCCCTTGCACAAGCCGGAGATGCTGCCGCTGGAGGGCCTCTGGCACTGGCTTCTGAGCCTGCCCGGGGCCCGGCCCTTCAAGCAAAGGTTTGTGCGGGGCCTGGTCTCGCGCATTCCCCACCTGGCCTTGCCGAACCAGTGGCTGAATGAGCGGGTTTTCCCAGAGCTACGCGGGGTCTTTAGCCCCACCGAGGTAGCGCTGGCCGGGTTGGAACTGCTGCGCCAGGAGCGGGCCCAGGAAGTCCGGGCCAGACTGGGGCGCCTGGAAGCAGAGCCCGGAGCCGATAAGCTGGTGGCGTATGTGCTGGCCAACTCCTGAAGTCGAGTTTTTGCGCCTGTGCATTTAGCCTCCATCGCCCTGCCCCCTATCCCCTCTATATGAACCTCCTCCGACTCCTGCGCTCTTTTTGGCCGCACATCCTGCTGGCGGCAGGGCTGGCGGTTTTGCCCGCTGTGGCGCAAGCCTGGCTGCCGGGCCGGGTGGTCAAGCCGCTCTTTGACCAGGTGCTGGCAGGACAGTTTGACCGTTTGGGCGAGGTGCTCTGGGTGGGGGCGGGGCTATTGTTGCTATTGGTGGTGAGCGGGTATGCGCTGGAAGCCTTTATGGGCTACCTTTCGGTCAAGGTTCCGGCGGTCTGGCGGGAGCGGGTCTTCGAGCACCTGCTTAAGACCCACCTGATGGCCCTCCCGACTTCGCCCGGTGGGCTGACGGGGCGGCTCATTGCCGATTTGAAGGAGCTCGAGGGTTTTCTGTTCTATAGCCTGGGGGGGCTTTTGGGGCAGGGGGTTCTGCTTCTAGCTTTGCTCTGGCAACTCCTGCTCCACTACACCGAACTCACCTTGTACCTACTGCTCGTGTTATTACCGATGGCGCTGCTGCTGGGCTGGATTGGAACCTGGGTGACCCATTACAGCCGGCGTACCCAGGCTGCCTTGGAGCGGTTGGCTGGCCGCATGGCCGAAGGGTTTGGGCGCCTGGAGCTGATTCGGGCCTTGCACCTCGAAGACTTCATGCGCGCCCGGTTTCGTCACAGCAACCTTCAACAATACCGCTTGGGGCTTACCCGCAGCCTGATTTCGGCCCTGAATCTGCCCCTGGGGCAGCTTGCGACCACCTTGCTTTTGGGCCTGCTGCTCTTTCTGGGGGTGGGTGCGGTGCAGCGGGGGCAGATGACCCCCGGCGATCTGACTGCGTTCCTAACCTTGTTGGCCCTGGCCATTGCCCCCTTGCAAGTTTTGAGCCGGGTGGGCACCGGGTTTGCCCAGGCCGAAGGGGCGGCGGCCCGTGTGGTGGAGTTGCTGGGCCTTCCCTATGCGCCTCCCATGGGTGCGCTTCGCCCCGAATCCCTGGAGGGGAGGCTCGAGCTTCGCCACCTGAGCTACAGCTATCCGGACAGTGCGGCCACCCTGCAAAACCTCAACCTGTGCCTGGAGCCCGGCTCCTTCACCGCTATTGTGGGGCCCTCGGGGGCGGGCAAAAGCACCCTCCTGCGGGTACTACTGGGCCTCTACCCGCCGAGCAAAGGGCAGGTTTTGCTGGACGGACGTGACCTGCAAAGCTACGATGCGGCCTGGCTGCGCGCCCGCATGGCCTGGGTGCCCCAGGAGCCCATGCTCTTTGCCGGAACTGTACAGGAAAACCTGGCGGTGCTGGCCCCGGGCGCAATCCCAGAGGCCATGCAAAAAGCCTTGCAGACTGTGGGCCTGCACCCCGAGGTAAGCCTGCAAACCCTGCTGGATGAAGAAGGGGGCGGGCTCTCGGTGGGACAGCGGCAGCGCCTGGCGATTGCGGCGGCGCTCTTACGCGAGGCCAAAATTCTCCTGCTCGACGAGATTACCAGCGCCCTGGATAAGCACAGCGAGGGGCAGGTGGTAGCGGCTTTGGAAGCCGTCCGTCCGGGCCGTACAGTGGTGGTCGTGGCCCACCGCCTTTCTACCGTGCAGCACGCCGACCAGATTGTGGTCATGGAGAATGGCCGGATTGTGGAGCTCGGTCCCCATGTGGAGCTCATGGCCCTTGGGGGGGTGTACGCGGGGCTGTGGAGGGGTTGAAATAATCGAAAGCGCAAAGAAAGATGTCTATGGTCGATGGTCTATAGCCTATAGCCAGGGGTTAAAAGTCCAGCAGTATATCGGCTCGCCCCCATGAAGGGCAGGTCGAATTCTGCTCAAGTTACCATAGACCGTTACCGCGTAATACATGCTCGCCGTGGGGTGACAAACATATATGGGCACCTCGAGTTGAACCCCAGCCAGTTGAACTACTTTTGGACGCAGCATGCGACTTGAGACCTGTGACCTGCGAAAAGCTATGGAGGAGATCATGCAGGAATACCTGAAAAAAGCCCGGGAGGGACGGGTGGTGCAGACCCCCTTTATGGAGGCCGATGCACTGGACGAGTTGCGCCGACTGGCGAAGCAAGAGGGGGTTCGCCTCGAGACCTTTGGGGGCCTGCCGATGGCCTCCCGTCGGGTGGCGGTGCTGTTCCCCGAGCATATCCCGGCGGTGGCCGACCCTGTCCTGGTGTTGCTATTGCGCTTTGAGGGCGACCTCGAGGCCCTGGAAGACAAACTCCGGACCCTATTGGAGCCGGGTCTCTTGGGCGACCTGGAAGAGACCCAAGAGGGCTTTTTCCTGGCGACGCTGCCCAAAGGGCTCAAAATCCTGCAAGAGGCCGGCCTCGAGGCCCAGCTCGCCACCCCTGAGCAGTTGCCCCAGGTGCGCGAGCGCACCCGCAGCGTGGTGGTGCCCAGCCTGCGGGTGGATGTGGTGGGGGCCAAAGGCTTCGGGGTTTCGCGCACCTACTTTGCCCAGGGGGTCAAGGCGGGCAAGGTCAGGTTGCGGGGCAAAACCGCCTCGGCCAAGGACGAACTAACCGAGGGCGACACCCTGCTGGCCGAAGGGCTGGGCAGCCTGGTGGTCAAAAAGGTGCTGGGCCAGACCAGGCGGGGCAACGTGAAGCTCGAGCTCGAGGTTCGCCGCTAGCCGATGGAGAAAGTCTCAACAGATGGGCAGCGCGGCTTTTACTCATACTCAATAGAGCCGGGGTGTCCTTGCTGTTGCACAGGTAGCTTATTTTTGCGGTACGTGTTACAGGTAACTTATTTTGTGGTACATGTCGAAGCGCGTTGAATGCCCAAAATTGCGATGTACAGCTTATTCAGAGGGGTCGTAGTGTATGCCGATTTCCTGGTTACCAGACCAGTAGGGTTCGCTACTTTTGCGCCGGGAGTTTGTCGCGTAACCAGGCCACAATATCGTCGGAGATTTGCTGGGCCAGGGGGTCTAAGAGCATGTCGTGCTGGCTGGGGTAGCTACGGTACTCCTTGTGCGGGCCGCCGATAAGAGCAAAATAGCGGCGCACGGCGGCCTCGGGTACCGTGTCGTCCTGGGTAGCCTCGAGCACCAAAGCAGGCGCCCAGACCCGCGGCAATAGTTCCGGCACGCGCTGCTGGAGGGCAATCAACTCAGCCAGCGCCCTGGTGGGAAAGTTGGGGTAGTTGGGGCTTCGCTCGCGCCTTCTAGCCTCTTCGGCAGGGTCGGTGCTGAAGGCCCAGGGTTTGAAATAATGCAACAGGGGGGCCAGGTAGGCCATGCGGTTTTTGAGCCCCAAGGCCGGGGCCAGGGCCACCAGCGCGGCGGTTTTGTGCTCTGCGGCCAGCCAACCCGCCAGCAGGCCGCCCATGGAGAGCCCCACCACGGCCCTGGGTTCCGGCAGCGCCAGGTAGGCCGCGCGGGCGGTCTGGAGCCAGTCCTGCCAGCGCACGCCGCGCAGGTCTTCGGGCCTGGTTCCGTGGCCAGGAAGAGCGGGTTGGGCAACGTTAAAGCTGGCCTTCCGCAGCGTTTCGGGCAGCGGCCCCATGGTCAGGACGGGGTGGGAGGTAAAACCGTGCAAAACCAGAACGTTCGACATGGACAGCTCATAGCTTATCGCAAGCCTTGGGCCGATTCCCAATAGGGGTTATCCGCGGCAATCCTGTCCTGGCCGTGTGTCTGGCTCATTTGAACCAAGCCACTTTGTTTCTTGCGGTTACAATAACCAGGTCGCGCCCGATAATATGCGCAGGAGCGAGTTCTAAAGCGAGGGGAGGTGAGAACGTGTTGAGCGGCAACCTGGCGGAGTTTCCCCTTTTGCGCCTCCTGGAGACCCTGATGGGAGCGGCCAGGGGCGGGGCTTTGTTCATTGAGCACCCCAACTTCTCAGGGTGTATCTACTTGTCTGGAGGGCATCCGGTACATGCTGAAGCAGGTTCGCTGCGGGGTTTGGAGGCCCTCGAGCTCCTGGCCGGCGTTCACTCGGCGCCATTTCGCTTTGAGTCCGAAAGGCAAACCCACGAACGCAGCATTGAGCCCAGCCTCGAGACCCACCAGCTCATCCTGCACCAGTTTGAAGCCTGGAAGGAAATCAGCCTGCCCGAGAACTGGGGCCTGATACTGAAGGGAAAGGGGGTCCCGGCGAAGACCAAGCTAAGCCCGTTGGAGCTGGCCGTGCTCACCTACGCACAGGGGCAGAGTATTGCAAAAACCCTTATGAACCCGCGTCTTTCGCCCCTCGAGACTGCCCAGGTACTCAGCAAACTCTTGCGGCAGGGTCTGCTCGAGGCCCGGTTGCACCTGGAAATTAGACCCGAACCCCTGGTAGTACTCTCTTTATACGGCGGAGGGCAGGGGGTAGCGGTGATAGACGAAAATCTATATGCGCAGTGGCAAGGTTTGCTGGGAGGCCCGTTCCGGGTGCGGCTGCGTACCAAAAGCCAGGAGACCACCCTGCGCGCCGAGCCTCGCATCAACATGCAGGGCCGGCTGGGGCTTTTTGAGCGTGACTTGCGTCAGCTGCGTCTGGGCCGGGGAATGCTGGTGGAAGCCTGGCCGGAGGTTGGGTAGAACAAGGGTGAGCTATGGATATCCTTTACTTAAACGATTTCGTCAACCGGGCCGTTTACGGCGAATGGATGATGCTCATCTTTATCCTGGTGGGCTTTTATCTCTCTTTTCGCACCGGCTTTCCCCAGTTCAGCCGGCTGGGTATCGCCCTGCGCGAGACGTTTGGGGCCATCCGCGAGCGCTTCCAGCGCTTCGGGGGCCAGATCACGCCCTTTCAGGCCGCTATGGTCGCTATGTCGGCCACCATCGGAACCGGCCACCTCATCGGCATGGTGGGTGCCGTGCTGATGGGCGGGCCTGGGGCGGTGCTGTGGATGTGGGTGGCCTATCTGGTGGGCATGGCCACCAAGTTCGCCGAGGCGGTGCTGGCGATCCATTTCCGCCGCCAGTTTACCGATGGTTCGGTCATGGGGGGGCCCATGCTCTACATTCGCTATGGCCTGGGCAGGCGGTTTGCCTGGTTGGCTGGGCTATTTGCCTTATTTACAGCCATAGCTGCTTTTGGTATTGGCAATCTTTCGCAAGCAGGTGCGGTGGGTGCTGCCTTCGCACAGGAGTTTAATGTGCCCCCGGCCATCACCGGCTTGCTGGTAGCACTGCTGGTAGGGGTGCTGCTGGCCGGAGGCATTCGCTTGATTGCCCGCTTTGCCCAGGTGATGGTACCGCTCAAGCTGCTCCTGTTCCTGGCGGGGATTCTGCCCCTGCTTTTGATCCACCTTGGGGATATTCCTGGTGCGCTGGCCCTGATTGTCTCCTCGGCTTTTAGCTTTCAGGCTGCTGCTGGGGGCGCCGCCGGAGCTGCCGTCTCGCTGGGCCTGGCAGAAATTCTCAAAGCAGGTGTTGGGCGGGGCATTTTTGCCAACGAAGCGGGGCTGGGCTCGGCAGCCATCGCCCACGCCCAGGCCCAGGTCGACCATCCGGTGCGGCAGGGCTTCTGGGGCCTGACCGAGATGCTCGTGAGCCTGGGGGTAACCACCCTGATGGCCCTGACCTTTATTGCCAGTGGCCTCTGGCAGCGCTTTTTGGGGGGTGACCGGGTGGAGGCTGCCCGCTTCTTGTTTGCCGAGCATCCGCTGGGAGTGGCGGTGCTGGGGTTGATGTTGGCCATTTTTGCCCTGGGAACCATGGTTTCCTGGGGCTTCTACGGCGAGGAAGGGGCGGCCTACCTGTTTGGCGAGGGCATCCGCTGGCCCTACCGCCTGACCTTTGTGGCCTTTGCTTTTGTGGGGCCGCTGGGGGGTCTGGCGGCCCTGACTAGTGTGGCCGACACCCTGAACGGCCTGATGGCCATTCCCAACCTGGTTGCCCTCTTGGCTTTGGGGGGGCTGGTGGGTCGGCTGGTGCGGGAGTTCTTTAGCGGGATGCCCTGGCAGCCACCCGAAGAAGATTGAGAAGGGTCGGAATCCCGCGCCTGAAGGCCCAATACTAAAACCAAAACAAAGTAGATGGCGAGAGTAAAAGTCTCACATGGGCCTGCATGCACCTGCGGCCCGTGCTGCATTTGCAAGCCTTGCCAGCCAGTACACTTGGCCCATGAGCGTACCCAAGCGTCTGGTGGTGGGGCTTTCGGGGGCTTCCGGGATGCCCTATGCCCTCGACCTGTTGCAAACCCTGCGCCGTATTCAGGGCCTCGAGACCCACCTGGTGATGACCCAGGGGGCCAAGCGGGTGCTGGTGGAGGAAGCCGAGCAAAGCGTGGAGGCGGTGGAAGCCCTGGCCCACGTGGTACACCGCAGCAGCGACCTGGGCGCGGCGGTGGCCTCGGGCAGTTTTCGCACTGTGGGCATGGTGATTGTGCCCTGTAGCGCGACCACCCTTTCTAAGGTGGCCTATGGCCTGGCCGACAACCTGCTGACCCGTGCGGCCTACGTTACCCTGAAGGAACGCCGCCCCCTGGTGCTGGTGCCGCGCGAGGCGCCCCTGCCTTTGCCCAGCCTCGAGGCCATGGTCAAGGCCGCCCAGGCCGGAGCCATTATTCTGCCAGCCGCACCGGGCTTTTACCACAAGCCCCGGCAAATAGACGACTTGCTGGCCTTCATCACCCAGCGCATCCTGGACTTGTTTGGGCTGGATTATCCCCGGGCGCCGCGCTGGAAGGAGATGGCCGAGCTCGAGCTCGACTAGCGCAAAAAGAACACCGCGTACACCACGCCAATCACAATGCGATACACGGCAAAGGGCACAAAGCTATTGCGGCTCACAAAGCCCAGCAACCAGCGCACCGTAAGCAGGGCCGCCACAAAAGCAGTGATGAAACCCACGGCCAGTAGACCCCAACTGTCCGCCCTGAATTCGTTCAGGTTGCGCAACAGGGAAAATCCGGTGGCCGAGAGCATGGTGGGCACGGCCAGAATGAAGGAAAACTCGGCGGCTGCCTTGCGCGAGAGCCCCAGGGCCATGCCCCCCACAATGGTGGCCCCACTGCGCGAGACTCCTGGCATCATGGCTACGGCTTGAAACAGGCCAATCAACACCGCCTGAGGCACGGGCATCTGGTTCACATCGTCGTAGCGCTTGTGGTGCTGCAGCCAGCGATCCACAAAGAGTAAAAGAACACCCACCCCAATCAGGTTCACCACCACAATCAGGTCGTTGCCCAGGAATACATTTTCAATCACATCGGCCAGCAAAAACCCCAGGATGCCGGTAGGAATGAAGGCTACGATTATGCGCTTCCACACCTCCATATCCCGCAAGAAGCGCTTGAAGTACAGCGCCAGCACAGCCAGGATGGCCCCAAGCTGAATCACAATCACAAAGCTTTTGATAAAAGGGTTGTTCTCGATGTCCAGGCCCATGAGGTGAGCCGCCAGGGTCAGGTGGCCGGTGGAGGAGATGGGCAAAAACTCGGTCAGGCCCTCCAACATCCCCAGAATGAATGCCTCAAAAAACGTCACGCCCCAGAGAATACCACGCAAGATGAAGGCCAGATGGGGATTTGGGCATTCAAGACCGAGCTGCCAACATTGACGGGAGCAACAAGCCTTCGCTGTCGGGTCGCCCGTCTCCCTGCTTTTTACGGTACGATTCCAGGCGTGAAGGTTTCGGTCTTGCTGCCTGCCGCCGGTTCGGGCGAGCGAATCGGGCGGGGGCCTAAAGCGTTTTTGAAGGTGGGCGAAAAGACCCTTTTGGAGTGGGTACTGGAGGGTTTTGCCTGGGCCGATGAGATCATTGTGGCTCTGCCGAAGGGGTTTGAGGACACGGGCCTATCTGTTCTGACCGTGCCGGGAGGAGCAACCCGCCAGCAAAGCGTGTGCAATCTGGTGCAGGTGGCTGCGGGCGAAATTGTGTTGGTGCATGATGTGGCCCGCCCTTTTGTGGTGCGCGCGGCAGTTGAACGCCTGCTGGGTGAGGTGCGGGCATCGGGTGCAGCTACCCTGGCGGTTCCGGTGCCCGATACCCTGGTGAAGGAGCAGTCGGGCCGGTACGGAGCAGTCATCCCCCGCGAGCACCACCGGCTGGTACAGACCCCCCAGGGTTTTCGGCGCGAGGTGTTGCTGCAAGCCCATTTGAAAGCCCGGGTGGAGGGCCTCGAGTTCACCGACGATGCCCAGTTGGTGCGCTGGCAAGGCCACCCCGTAGCGCTGGTGGAGGGCGACCGTCGGATGTTCAAAATCACCTACCCCGAGGATCTGCTTCTGGCGGAAGGACTGGCGCGGGTATGGAACTCCTAGCCCCGGCCAAGGTCAACCTGGGCCTCTCGGTGTTGGGCCGGCGGGCCGATGGCTACCACGAGCTCCACACCGTGTTTGCTGCATTGCGGGTGGCCGACCGGCTTTTTTTGGAGGCCATTCCCGAGGGGGTGGAGCTGGAAGTGCGGGGCTCTAACCTGCCGGCCAACCCCGATAACCTGGTCTACAAGGCCGTGGTGGCCTATCTTAACGCCGTGGGCTGGCCGGGCGGGGTGAAGGTGGTGCTGGAGAAGCACCTCCCCTTAGCCGCCGGGCTGGGTGGGGGCTCTTCGGATGCGGCGGCGGCACTGCGGGCGCTCTCGAAACTTTATCCAGCCCCTGCCAACCTGCCTGCCCTGGCTCTGAAGCTGGGGGCCGACGTGCCGTTTTTTCTCGAGGCCGGGTTGGCTGAAGCGCGCGGGGTGGGTGAGCGACTGAGACCGCTGGAACCGCTCGAGGTCCACCTGGTACTGCTCAATCCGGGCATTGCGGTCTCGGCAGCCGAAGCCTACCGGGAGCTTCGCCCCGAGGAGTGGCAGCCCGAGCTAGACCTGCCGGGCATCCTGCACGCCATACGCGCAGGCGAGGAGCCCCCGTACTGGAACACCCTCGAGCAGCCGGTTTTCCGGCTGGTGCCTTATCTGCAGGAGCTCAAGCTCGAGCTGCGCCGAACCGGGCTGCGTGGGGTCTTGATGTCCGGGTCGGGCTCGAGCCTTTTTGGCTTCGCCCAGGATGCCGAGGAAGCCCGGTTTGTGGCCCAAAAACTGCGAACCAGGTACCCCCGCTTCTGGGTGGTGGCTACGCAAACCGTGAGCTGAGGCTTTGCAGTAGAAGAATTTGATAATATCATCAGATTTGTCACCGGGGGTGCTTGCACAACTGTGCAGGCTGAGAAATACCCTTGGAACCTGAATCGGCTAACACCGACGTAGGAAGCGTGACAGGGGCTAACCACCCGCCGCTCAGGTTCGTTCCCCTCCCGGTGATAGGAGGGGATTTTTATGTGGATAAAGCTGTGGATAAGTGTTTTGCTGCTGGGATTGCAGATTACGGCAGCCCAGGCCCCCACCCTGACCGTCCTGACCCACGACAGCTTCAACCTGGACAAGGCCCTCCTGGCCCAGTTCGAGCGCCAGTCGGGGATTCGCCTGCGCTTTCTCAAGGGGGGCGATGCCGGGGAGATGCTCAACAAGGCCATTCTGAGCAAGGGGGCGCCCATCGCGGACGTAATTTACGGCTTCGACAACACCCTGCTCTCCCGCGCCCTGCAGGCCGACATCCTCCAACCCTACCGCTCCCCCGAACTACCGGCCCTGCGCCCCGAACTCCTGCTCGACCAGACCTTCCGGGCCACCCCGGTGGACTTTGGCTACGTGGCCCTCAACTACGACCGCGATTACTTCAAAGACAAGCCCCTGCCAGCGCGCTTTGCCGACCTGGCCTCGCCCGAGTTTGCCCGCCTGCTGGTGGTGCAGAACCCCGCTAGCAGCTCCCCAGGGCTGGCCTTTTTGCTAGCCACGGTAGCGGCTTTTGGCGAAGACCGCTACCTGGGCTTTTGGGAAGACCTGCGCAAGAACGGCGTGCGCGTGGTGAGCGGCTGGAGCGATGCCTACTACACCCACTTTACCCGCGCCGGGGGCGATCGACCCCTGGTGGTCTCCTACAGTACCAGCCCGGCGGCTGAGCTTTACTACAGCGAGGCCAAACCCAAACCTGCTGAGCCCCCTACCGCCAACCTGTTTTTGCCCAAGAGCTCGTTTTTCCAGGTGGAGTATGTGGGTATCCTGAAGGGTACGCGCAACCTGGGGGCGGCCCAGCGCTTTGTGGACTGGCTGGTTTCCAAGCCAGCCCAGGAGAACATCCCCACCCAGATGTGGGTCTACCCGGCCCGGCGCGAGGCCCGCTTGCCCGAGGTGTTCCGCTTCGCCGAGGTGCCTTCTGAGCCGGCCCGCCTTTCGCCCCAGCAGATCGCCCAGAACCGTGAGCGCTGGATTCGGGAGTGGACGCAGGTGGTGGTACAAGGCCAGAGCGCCGATGCGGTCAGGGCGCGGCGGTAAATTGGGCACAGGCTCTTCACGCTAGGGGCCCCGTTGGTGGGATAACGTTAGCCCTGGGGCCAATCGAAGTGTCCCCCTGGCTATGAGCTATCGGCCATCGGCATTTGCTTTCAAGTATGCAGACCCCCAAGGGAACCTCGAGGCCCCACGCCAACCTGCACGGGTGGCTGGGCCTGCCGGTGCTGGTTTTCCTGGCCCTGGCCCTGGTTTACCCCCTGGGGCGCATAATGGCGCTCGGCTTGGGGGAGGGGTTGCAGGTAGCTTTGGCCAACCCCTACTACGCTTCGCGGCTGGTATGGAGCCTGGCCTACGGGCTGGGCTCGTCGCTCTTGTGCATCGGGCTGGCCCTGCCACTGGCCTATGCCTTTCGCTATCGCTTCCCTGGGCGGGAGTTTCTGCTGGGTTTTTCCATCGTGCCGTTTGTGCTGCCTACCCTGGTCGTGGCGATGGGCTTCCTGAGCCTGGTGGGGCCGAAGGGAATGCTGGGTCTCAACCTATACGGCACCGCCTGGGTGCTGTTCTGGGCCAGTATGCTCTATAACCTGGGCCTGGTGCTGCGGCCCCTGGTGGCTTTGCTGCCGGCTCTGCAAACCCCCCTGGCCGCTGCCCGCACCCTGGGCGCTACCCCACTGCGGGCCTACTGGCGGGTAGGTATCCCACTGCTGGGGCCTGCCCTTTTTTCGGGAGGCAGCCTGGTGTTCCTGTACAGCTTTACCAGTTTTGGAGTGCCGCTCTTGCTGGGCGGGCCCCGCTGGGCGACGCTCGAGGTCGAAACCTATTACGCCCTGGCCCAGCGGCTGGCCTTCCCCGAGGCCACGGCCCTGGTGCTGATGCAACTGGCCGTGACCCTTCTGGTCTTGACGGTCTATCTGCGCCTGCAAGAACGGCTGGTACTGGGCATTGGCGGCTATGGCACCCCCTTGCCGCTGGCACCCCGCAAAGCCATAGGTCTTGCGCTCCTGGTTTGGGGGTTCTTTCTGGTGCTTTATAGCCCCCTCTGGAGCTTGCTGCTGCGGGCCCTCGAGCGACCCCAAGCCTGGGTGAGCGTGTGGCACAACCCCGACTTTACCCCTGGCATGCTGGCCCTGCTCAACACCCTGGGTTTTGCTGGCCTGGCCCTTCTGCTGGTGCTGCCCCTGGGTGTCCTGTATGCCTACGCGGTCTGGCGCGGACACCGCTTACTGGATGGGCTGGGTCTGCTGCCGCTGATGGTCTCGCCGGTAGCCATCGGACTGGGCTACCTGCTGGCCTATCCGGGGTTGCGCGGTTCGCTCCTGGTTCTGATTGCAGCCTATGCGCTGCTCAGCTACCCCTTGTTGGGGCGGGCCTTGCTGCCCGCTTTGCGGGCCATGCCCAAAGGGGTTGTGGAGGCAGCTCGGGTGCTGGGCGCGGGCCCCTGGCGTCGCTTTGTACGGGTAGAGTGGCCCCTGGTGCAGAAATCGGCGCTTTCCGGGGCGGCGCTGGCTCTGGCCGCGATTATGGGCGAGTTTGGCGCCACCCTGACCCTGCAACGCCCCGAATGGGCCACCCTTTCTCTGGCCATCTACGAGCGGCTGGGCAGACCAGGCGCGTTGCCTTTTTATGAAGCCGTGGTCTTGGCGGTGGTGTTGATGGGTTTGTGCATGCTCTTATTGACCCTGATCGAGCGGAGTTTTCAGCAGCGCTAGACGGGCAGCCTGGGCACAAGTGCAGGGCCGCAAAATGTAAGGAAGCTTTCCTGGTGTCTTGTGAAAAGAAGTACAATCCGTCTAAAGGGACAAAAGTCCCTGGCTAAGCCCAGGAGGGTGTCCCGAGGAGGATCCAGATGAGTGGTAAACACGTGGTGGTGCTGGGAGCTGGTTTTGCTGGTTTGCACGCGGTGCGTGTGCTTTCCCGTGAACCGGGGGTGCAGGTCACGCTGGTAGACCGCAACAACTACCACCTGTTTCAGCCGCTGTTGTACCAGGTGGCCACGGCGGGCCTCGAGGCCCCCCAGATTGCCTTTCCGGTACGGGCTTTCCTGCGCAAACACAAAAACGCCCGCTTCCTGCTGGGCACAGCCGAGGGGGTAGACCCCAAAGCACGGGTCTTGTGGGTGGAGGGTCGTCCGGTGCCCTACGACTATCTGATGGTCGGTACCGGCACCCGCACCAACGACTTTGGCTTACCGGGCGTCGCCAGGTACGGCTATGGCCTCAAAGACCTCGAGGATGCCATGAAAATCCGCGACCGGATTCTCTCGGCCTGCGAAGAGGCAGTGCGTACCTCCGACCCCGAGAGGCGCAAGGCCCTGCTGACCTTTGTGGTGGTAGGCGGTGGGCCGACCGGGGTGGAGCTGGCCGGGGCGCTGGGTGAGGTGCGCCGACATGTAATTGCCCGCGACTACCCCGACCTCGATCTCTCCGAAATCCGGGTCATCCTGATTGAAAACAGCACCCGCCTGTTGGATGCTTTTGCGCCTTCATCGGCACAGTATGCGCAGCGTTTCCTGGAAAAGCTGGGGGTGGAGCTGCGGTTTGGCGAGCGGGTGACCGAAGTGACCCCGGATGCCGTTCGTCTGCAAAGCGGCTCTACCATCCCAAGCTTTACCGTGGTCTGGAGCGCAGGGGTAACCGGACAGGCTCTGCCGGGGCTGCCCATTACCCGGGGCAACCGGGTGGCAACCACCCCCGAGCTGTACGTGCCCGAGCACCCCTCCGTCTATGTGGCGGGTGACATGAACTTTTTGGAGCACAAAGACGGCCGGCCTCATCCCCAGGTAGCCCCCACTGCCATGCAGCAAGGGGTGCTGGCAGCCCAAAACATCCTGCGGGAGCTGCGCGGGCAAGAGAAACAGGTCTTCCGATACAAAGACAAGGGCAGCATGGCAACCCTGGGGCGCAGCCATGCCATCGCCGAGATTGGCCACCTGAAAATGCACGGTTTTCCGGCCTGGGGGGCCTGGCTGGCGGTACACCTTTATTACCTGATTGGCTTTCGCAACCGCATGATGGTGCTGTCCAACTGGGCCTACAGCTACTTCACCTACGACTTTGCCGTGCGCATTATGCACAACCGCCATAGCTTCCCGGTGTTGAACGAACCCGCCCAGGAGCCAGCGAAGGCGTAGGTTTCGCAAAACTCGTACCAGATTCAGATTCGCTACCGAACGCTAACGAACCAACCCGACCGGAGTGATCCGCGTAGCAGAGAGCGATACCGCCCCTTGGAAGGGTGGGCTTCTGGATTCAAAAAGACAACCTCTGGGGGATCTTTGGTTTGGATGATTATCTTTTTGAATCCGGTATCAGACCTGCTCGGTCTGGCTTTTTGGGATGGGGCTGCTTTGCAGGGTAGACACCAGACTGAGGAACTCTTCGTAGCAGCCCAGCAGTACCTCTTGCAGTACCGGGTGAATCTCGAGCCAGCCCATGTCCTTGGGTACCACCCAGTTGAGGGCCTTGCCCACCTTTTTCTTGTCCCGGCTGAGGAAGGGAGTCAGGTCGTCCCAGCTAAAGCGGGGGGGCGGGGGCGGGGAGAGCCACTGCAACAGCTTGAGTACGGTGGGCACCAGGTCGTTGCCGCCGTGGGCACGGCCCAGCAGGGCCGCAAAGAGCAGGCCGTAGGCCACCGCGACCCCGTGGGGCATGGTGCCAAAGGTGGCGCCCTCGAGGGCATGGGCCAGGGTGTGCCCCAGGTTTAGCTTGCGGCGCTCGTTTTGCTCGGTGGGGTCGGCCTCCACAATCTGCAACTTGACCGCGATGGCGCGGGCCAGGTAGTTCTCGAAACCTTCCCAATCCAGCGAGAGCGGTTCCACATTCACCAGCAGTTCGTCCCCGGCGATGAGGCCGTGCTTGAAGGCTTCGACCAGCCCCTGCTTGAAGGTGGGGAGGGGAAGGGTTTGAAGGGTCTCGAGATCGGCATAGACGCCCTCGGGGGCATGGAAGGCCCCCACCAGGTTTTTACCCTCCGGCAGGTTGATGCCGGTTTTGTTGCCCAGCGAGGCATCTACCATGGCCAGGGTGGTGGTGGGCAGGCTGATATAACTCACGCCCCGCAGGTAAGTGGCCGCAATAAACCCTCCCAGGTCGGTGAGGGAGCCGCCGCCCACAATATAGAGGGTGGTGTCGCGGGGAAGGGCCTGCTGCGCCAGCCAGGATAGGGCTTTGCCGTAGGCGGCCAGGCTCTTCACGCCCTCGCCGCCCGGCAGGCCCAGGCCCGCTGAAATATCCAGCCGGGCGGCCAGCTTCTTGGCGTAGTCCTGTACGGCCAGGTCGAAAATCATGGCCCGGGGGCCTTCGGCCTGGGGTACCTCGAGGTCGAACCCGATATGGATCGGGTAGGGGATGGGGTGTTTAATCTTCAGCTTCCGCATAATCCCACAGTCGGTCAATAATCTCGTCTACTACGTCGGGAATCCGTCGACCATCGGTAGAGACATGTAGGGTGGCCTGGCGGTAGATAGACTCTCGTTCGGCCAGGAGCCTCTGGATGCGCTCGAGGGGATCGGGGTTCTCGAGCATCGGGCGCTGTCCGGGGCGGCGGCTGACCCGCTCGAGGATGGTCTCCGGGCTGGCCCACAGTGCCACCACCGGCCCCCGTCGCAACAGCCGCTGGCGGTTTTCTGCGTTCACGAAGGTGCCCCCTCCCAGTGAGAGTACCAGAAAATCTTTTTGGGTAAGTTCATTTACGGCCTCGGCCTCGAGTTGGCGAAAGGTGGGCTCGCCGAGGTGGCGGAAAATGTCGGCAACTGAGAGGCCCATCTCACGCTCGATATACCGATCCAGGTCGATAAAGTGCAGCATGAGTTCGCGAGCCAGTTCCCGCCCGATGCGGCTCTTGCCCACCCCCATAAAACCCGTGAGGGCTACCCAGGTCACGGGGCGCTCAATCTCAATCATAAAAGGGGGTTGGAGGCCGGGGGTTGGGGGTTGGTGGGAGAAGATGTGCAATGCAGATGGGCGCAGACGAAGGGTTCAGTCCAAAGCCAGCGCCCCCCTTGTGTTGCTGTTTTTTGCTGTTTTTCACCAATATTTCCTTTTATGCTTCCCCGATTTCTGGGGAATTGCGAGCACTCAAGCGGAAGCTAGTACGCCAGCACCCGCTCTTTGTATCGTTCGACCCGCTCAACCAGCTCGTCCAGGGTGTCGCCACCAAACTTTTCCAGGTAGGCCTGGGCCAGCACGATGCCCACCAGCGCTTCTAGAATCACGCTGGCTGCGGGTACGGCGGTCACGTCGGAGCGCTCGCGGGCCGCGTCGGCGGGCTGGTGGGTAACCACGTCCACCGTGGGCAGCGGCTTCATCAGCGTGGCGATAGGTTTGAGGGCGGCCCGCACGACCAGTTCCTCTCCGGTGGTCATGCCGGCTTCGGTGCCGCCGGCGCGGTTGCTCTGGCGGTAGTAGCCTCGGCTATCTTCCCAGTAGATGGGGTCGTGGACTTGTGAACCCAGTTTCATGGCGTTGCCAAAGCCGGTGCCGATTTCTACCCCCTTAATGGCCGGGATGCTCATGACCATCTGGGCGATGCGCCCGTCGAGCTTGCGTTCCCAGTGCATCTGGGAACCCAGCCCCATGACCAGCCCCTTAAAGCGGACCTCGATAATACCCCCGAGGGTGTCGCCCCCGGCCTTGGCCTCGTCCACCCGGCGGATAACCTCGGCTTCGGCCTGGGGATCGGTCATTCGTACCGGGCTTTCCTCGATGCGTTCCTTCAGACTCCAGTCGAACGGTACTTCACTCCAGACCCCGGCCATGCCATCTACAAAAGAGGCACTCTCTACCCCAAAAAACGAGAGCAGCTTGTGGGCAATCGCTCCCACCGCAACGCGCATGGCGGTCTCGCGGGCCGAGGCCCGCTCGAGCACATCGCGCAAATCTTTGTGTCCGTACTTAACCCCGCCCGCCAGGTCGGCGTGGCCGGGCCTGGCAGCGGTGAGGGCTTTCTTGCGTGGCTCGTTGCCGGGGGCTGGATCCATAATCTCGAGCCAGTTGCGGTAGTCGGCGTTCTTGATTACCAGCGTCACCGGGGCGCCGGTGGTACGTCCGGCCCGCACCCCGCTCATGAACTCTACCGTGTCGGTCTCGATCACCATCCGTCGCCCACGCCCATACCCCCCCTGGCGTTTCTTGAGCCAGGGGTTGATGTCTTCTACCGTCAGGGGTAGCTGGCTGGGCAGGCCCTCCACGATACCAGTAAGCTGCGGCCCGTGGGATTCTCCAGCAGTTAGAAAACGCATGAACAGAATCTAGCACAACCAGCCGTGATGTCCAAAGTAAGAGCGTCCAGGGTCTATGGTCAATGGTCGGTGGCTGGGTTTGTAGAGATAGAGGTTCTGAAGAGAACTGTGGCCCAGGATGGGCGGCCACGTCTGTGAAGGGCGTTTTTTGGGGGCCGGGGTAGCTCGAGCAACCAGAACTCATACCAGATTCAAAAAGACAGTTCACAAAACCAAAAACCCATAGGTTGTCTTTTTGAATGCTAGAGCACACCCCTCCCTGTCGGTCGGCGAAGAAAGCGTCTCCATTCGGTGACGAACTAACCGAATCTGCCATCATACCGGCACGGGGTTCAAATCAAACAAAAAAGCCGGGACAAAAAACCCGGCTTGTAAGGCGGAGCGATGCTTTAGCGTTGGGCAGCGTCCTTGACGATGTTGCCGGTAATAATCACGATCAGTTCATCGTCCTTAATGGAGGAGGTGCGCTGTTTGAAAAGCTCGCCCAACAGGGGAATGTCGCCCAACAGAGGAACCTTGCTCTCGGAGGTGTCGGTAACCTTTTGAATCAGGCCACCCAACACCACCGTCTGGCCGTCGCGGATGCGGAGCTTGGAGAGGGTGGATTGTTGAGGGATACGGATGCTGCCTGCGGGGCCATCGGCAGGGTCGCCGCCGGTCTGGGTGTAGACCTCGAGCAAGATATTCCCATCGGCCGAGATTTGCGGACGCACCCGCACCAGCAGCCCATAGTCGAACTCGCGTACCGAAACCTGGTCACTAATCTTAATGGGAATCAGAAGACGGCCGCCTACCTTAATCTCCGCGCCCCGTGCCCCAGTGGCCCGCAGGTCGGAGGTATCGGCCCCGTAGTTGTCTTCTACCAGCACATTGGCATCGCTCAAGCGGCGGGAAAGCTGCTGCTTCTCCAGGGCATCCAGCACCGCCCGGATGTTAAGCGAGGCCAGGCTGCGGGTGGCATCAAAAATCAGGTTGAGGCCCGTGGAGAGGAAGCTGGCAATCAGGTTGCCCCCCGAGACGGTCTCCCATTTGATGCCGAGGTTGCGGATGACCTCGCCCGAGACTGCCTGTACTCGAATTTGCAACTGGACTTGCTGAACAGGGCGGTCCAGGGTGGGAATCAGGCGCTCGGCCAGGGCAATCTGCTCGGCCGAGCCGGTCACGATGATTGTGTTGGTGCGGGGTTCGGCTACCACCGTGACCTGGGGTGCGGCAGGGGCTGCGGCCTGGGCCTGCCCTTGCGCGGGCGCGGCCTGGCCTTGGGCCTGGGCGGCAATGGCCTTGCTCAGTACATCCGCTAGCTCACTGGCGCGCGCATGGGATAGAGCGAAGGATTTTTGTACTACCGGCGCGGCGGCCACGGTGGCCCTGGGCACATCTATGCGCTGCAGGAAGTTGAGGGCCTCGGTCACCTGGCGGGCGGGGCCGCTGATGGAGAGGACATTTTGGCCGGGTACGGCGCGTACCGTAACGCCCGGGACCTCTTGTTGCACAAAGTTGGCCAGCGCAGCCGGGTCGCCCGAGCGCACCTGATAGAACTCGCGCGCAACCGGCTCGCTGGGTTGTGGGGTAGGCTGGGTGGTTTGACCACGGGCCCGATCCACTACTTCCTTCGGCCCTACCACGATGACGTTGTTGTCCAGGAGGGCGTAGGTGATACGTCCGTCCCCGTAGGTGTTGATTAGCAGTTCCCAGACCTGACGGAAGGGCTTTTTGTCGATATCTGCCGTGACGTTGACGTTAGGCACATCGCGCAGGATGGGGGAGAGCCCCACACTGCGGGCCAGGGCGTCGAGCAAGGTGGGCAAGGGAAGGTTGGTGCCAATGTTGCTTACGGGTTGGTCGAAGCGCGCATCCCGGGGCAAAGTACCCTGGGCCAGCGCCAGACTCAACACCACCAAAAGGGCAAGAAAACGCTTCATATTCACCGCCTAGGGGTTATCCATCGTCAGGTTCAGGGTTTCCGAACCTTGTACCAAGAGGGCTTCTTTGGCGCTCAGGCTTCTGAGCAGCACATCGCTTCCGGGAAGGGTACGGCCCACGGGCAGCACCGTAAAGCCATCTTTGCTCTGGAAAATGGCCACGCTGGTTGGCCCCAGTACTACGCCCGAGAGCTTCAGGTTTTGCTCGCGCACGAAACGGGCCAGGTTGCTCTCCTGTACAGCTTCCTGGCCCCTGGCCAGGCTGCTGCGGGGCTCGAGCACCTGGGTCAGCCGGGCGTCAATCTCGGCCCGCGCGAAATCCAGGCTGCCACTGCCGGTGGCAGTGGCCGTCCCAGGTTCGATATCCAGGGCTGCTGCTTCCTTGGGGGTTTCGCTCAGGACGGTGGTCAGTTCACGGTCCAGGGGGGCCAGCCGGATGGGCAGCGAACCCGAACCCAGGCTAACCAAGCCAGGCAAGCTAGCACGGGAAGTCCCCTGGGCCAGGCGAGCCTGACCGGAGGGGGGGGTGGGAGGGGTTGCGGTGCTGGTGGGAGAGGTCGTGACCCCAGGTGTGGGCCGGGTGCCCGGCAGGCTGGGGCGCGGCAACGGGGTGGCGGGCTGGCGCACCTGCACCCGGGCCATCTGGCTCGGGATGGGTTGCGAAACCACCGGAGGGGTGGGGGTTGGCCGGCTGACGATAGCCGGGGCCGGCCCGGTGGGCTGGGCCACGGCAGGCGGCGTGGTTTCGATGACCAGGGGTACAAAGGGGTTGGGCGGCACCGTTACCCGAGGCCGGGTCAAAGCCGCGCTGGCAGGAATTTCGCCCCGATCTGCTGGCTCGGTGGGCCGGGCAGCTTCCGTGACCAGGAAGGGCAAGGGAAGCACCTCGAGGGGCCGGGCGGTGGTGGTAGGAGGTGTAGCGGGGTTGGTGGCCGTGCCTGGCTCCACCGGCGCAGGTGTGGGGGTCGGGGTGGTGGGCTGCTGCGCAGTCTGGCTGGGCCGGAAGAAGCCCAGATACCAGGTCGCCACGGCCCCCACCAACAGGGCTGCCACCAGAGCCACCTTGGCCGATTGGGGCATGCGCTGGAGGAAGTTCATGGCTGACCTCCGGGCTGGCCAGGCTGACCCGGCTGTGGGGGTTGTCCACCCTGGGCCGGCTGGGCCTGTCCGGTGTAGGTGTAGACGGTCATGGTCAGGCTGGTGTTGATGGTGGGGTTGGTGGCCTGGCCTACCGTAGCGGTAGCACTCCCCCCGAGGGTCAGGTTGAGCCCCGAGACCGTAGCGAAGCGCTGGAAGCCCTCGAGGTTGCGCAAGAACACATATAACTCGGGGAAGGGAGACTCGACCTGCATGGCCAGGTTGGTGGCCCGCACGTTGGCTACGCCCTGGTTGTCGCCTGCCCCGCGGCTGAGGGTGCGCAAGACCACCCCGCTCTCGCGGGCGGTCTGGGCCAGGGAACTCAGCACCCGGCCTAGCTGCTCGGTGGGCGGCAACTCGCGCAGGAACTGCTGGCGTTCGGCATCCAAGCGGGCGATGGTTTCACGCAACTGAGGCAGCGCCCGTTGGGCTGCGCGACCCCGATCCCGTTCGGTGGTCAGGCGATCGACTTCGGCCTGAATCTCTGGGATGCGGCCCTGCAGGGGCTGGGTTATCAGGAAGTACCACATCAGGCCCAGCAACACGGCCGCCACCATGGCGACAATGGCCCACTCACGCTGGCCCATTCTAGCGAGAAGGGCTACCACTGCCTTCACCTCCTGTCGTGTTGCTGGCGGTTGCCGGGGCTTGGCCGACCAGACCCACGGTCGCTCCAAAGGTGTAGAGCTGCCTTTGTTGGTCGAGGCTGGCGTTCTGGAAGTTGATGCCAAAGCGCGGCGAGGTCTCGAAAGCCTCTACGAAACGAATCAGCGCATTCTGGCCGATGGCCTCGCCCTGGAGGTTGAACTCCACATTAACCGGTTTGCCATCGTAGACCCCGTTTTGCACGTTGTTCTGGGTCTCTTGTGGGGTGAGGGCTTTGGTGCCAATGCTGCGCAGGGCTACTCCAAAGCGGCGGCCCTCCCGTGGTATTTGGTTGATAACCTGGGCCAGGTTGTCCGACCAGGGCACGAAGCGTTCGCGCAACTGGTTGCGTACCGAAAGCAACTGCTCAAGCTCGCGCTGTTGCTGGTTCAGGCGGTTTTGTTCGGCGATAAAAGGCCGCAGCACATCTACTTCTACCTGAAGCTGGTCGCGCTGGTTCTCCAGGGCCTGTACCCGCGAGAGGGTGGACAGGTGGAGAAAGGCGACCGTCCCCAGCACGGCCAGCACCACCGCAGCAGCGGCGAGCCGCCACCAGCCGGGCTCGACCCGGCGGCGCAGGTTTTTAGGGAGGAGGTTGAGTTTAATCAAGCGGGTTCACCCCCCGTAGGGCCAGCCCCACCGGAACCGTGAACTCCGGCGACAGACTGCGCAGGTATTCCAGGTCGAAGCGGCTCTTATCAATCTGGATGCCTTGCCAGGGGTCGGCGATTTCCAGTGGAATGCCCAGCGTATCGGCCAGCAGGGGTACCAGGCTGCGCAGCTTGCTGCCCCCCCCGGCCACAAAGCCCTGGTCTACCCCCAGGTCGCCTACTTGCACCCGGAAGAACTCCAGGCTTCGGCGCAGCTCGGTAGTGAGCTCGACCAGCACCGGCCGAATGGCGTCGTACATGCGGGCCGGGTTGAAGCGCTCGCGCTCGGCGTCGAAGTCCAGGAGCAGGTCTTCATCCTCGGTGGGGATGGTGGCCAGACCGTAGTTTTTCTTGGCATCCTCAGCGGCGACTGCATCGAGGTTGAAAGCCTTGGAGATGGCGGCGGTGAAGTCCTTGCCCGACAGGTTGATGACGCGGTTGAGGAGCAGCCGCTCACCCCGGGTAAGCACCAGAGCCGAGGACTCGGCGCCAATCTCGAGAAACAGGGTGATGGGCTCTCGGTCGGTAGCGACCAGCCGCCCGCTCAAGGTGCGCAGCCCGGCGAAGGGCTTCACGTCAATGATCAGGGGTTCCAGACCGGCTGCCTTGAGGGCCTCGACCAGGCTGGCCACAGTCTCTTGCCGGGCTGCCCCCACCACCACGTCCATCTGCTCGCCTTCCGGGATGGCCTCGAGGGGATCCAGGGGTGCATAATCCAGGACGACCTCGTCAATCGGGAAGGGGATGTAACGCTCGGCCTCCCAGCGCACTGCCTCTTCCATCTGCTTGAGGGGCATCTTGGGTACCTGCAAGGTACGGGTAATGACGGCCAGGTTGCTGGCAGCCGTGACCACGTAGCGCTTGCGGGTACGCATCTCGGCCAGCATCTCTTTGATGGCATCGGCCAGCGCACCCGGCTCGATGATCGAACCCTCCTGAATAACCCCCAGCGGGGTGGGCCTGATGCTCAAGTTCTTCAGGCTGGGGGGAGTTCCGGACAGCTCGACCATCTTTATGTTGGCCGATCCAATCTCGAGGCCAAGTGCCTCGACCCTGGGTCTCAGCAACCCGCCAAAAAAATCACGCACGCTGCCCCCTTTCCCACATAAATCTCAAACTATGTGTCAGTATAGCACGGTAAATCTGCGTAGCAGGGCCCATACTGACCACTTTAGCTCAGGTCTTAACCTTGCGGCGGTGCATTTGAACATCGTTTCTTAACCAAAATCAACCGGCCCGACGGTAGGCGGTGGAATCCAGAACTGGCCAGTAAAGCTTTTTTTGTGCTCGGGAGCCAGTAATTCAAGTGGAATGGGACGGCTCCGGGCTTCTCATAAAGCCCTGGCCACTGCCTCGGCAAACTGGAGGGTGGTGGCGTTGCCACCCAGGTCGGGGGTACGGGGGCCCTCTGCAAGTACCTTGTCCACCGCTGCTTCTACCCGGCGCGCGGTTGCGTGCTCGCCCAGGTGATCCAGCATCATCACCGCCGACAGGATGGTGGCCGCCGGGTTGGCAATACCCCGCCCCGCGATGTCGGGTGCGCTGCCGTGCACCGGCTCGAAAACCGCGTGCTGGGTGCCGATGTTGCCGCTGGCCGCAATGCCCAGCCCACCCACCAGCCCCGCGGTCAGGTCGGAGATGATGTCGCCAAACAGGTTGGTGGTCACGATCACATCGAAGCGCTCGGGGTTGCGCACCAGCTGCATGGCGCAGTTGTCAATGATGATGTCCTGGGTCTTGACCTCGGGAAAACGGGCTGCTTCGGCCTGCACGGTGTTCATGAATAGGCCCTGGGTCATGGGCAGCACGTTGGCCTTGTGGGCCACATGGAGCTGCTTGCGCGGGCGGCTCATGGCCAGCCGGGCGGCGTACTCGCCGATACGCGCGCTGGCTTTACGGGTGATCACTGTATCGGCAATGGCGATCTCGCCATCGAGGTAGCTGCGCTCCTGTTCCACATACAGCCCTTCGGTGTTCTCGCGCACCACCACCAGGTCTACCCCGGGCCTCGAGCCCGGAACGGGGTGGTGTTTGGCCGGGCGCACGTTGGCAAAGAGATCCAGTTTGCGCCGCATATAGCGGATGGCCCCAAAAAAACCCGGCACCTTCTGGGTGGGGCTGGTGGCGGCGCCAAACAGGGTGGCGTCGGTATGGGTGACAGCCTCGAGGGTTTCCTCGGGCACCGAGATGCCTATTCGTTCAAAGGTCTCCCAGCCCGCCTGGGCCTCCACGAACTCGAGCCTGAGGCCAGTGGCCTCCAGTACCAGCCGGGCGGCAGGAATCACTTCGTGACCGATACCATCGCCTTCAATCAGACAAATCTTGTAGCTTTTGCTCACAGTATCACCCACGACATTCTAACGAACTTCAAGACACCCTCAGGCCAGAGCACAGGTTTCCACAGGAAACGACTCCCTTAGAATCTTAGATCTATCTCGAGGGGCTCTTGTGCCTTACGCTTAGCCTCCAACGCGCCATCCAGAATGGTGAGGGCAATTCCTACCATCAAGTACACATCTCCCAGGCTAATCACGTTGGTATAACCCAGAATACGCACCGGAATCACATCGGCTAGGAACCAAAGCCTGGAAGACTCGCTCAGAAGGGTGTGAACGGCGTCGTACTGCTGCTGGAGTTTAGGAATATAGGCCTCCATGCCCACCTTGTATAGCGCCTCGGCGCTCACCGGCATGTGACCCTTGTTGGCAAAAATCACCAGTGCGTTGCAAAAGAGGCCCAGCCCCACAAACCACAACCCGCGCAGGTGGGTATTGGCCCACAGCCCATACCCCACCAGCCCTACCACCAGGGTTTTGGCAACGGGCCCGGCAACCTCGGGGGCAACAAGGCCGCGCGAGGTAGCAAAGGCCAGCCCGCCTTCCAGCAGTGCCGCCGCTATGAAAGCCCAGGCGGCCCTTAGCTCGAGGTGGGCAAGGTCTCGGAGACTGGCCCTGAACGCGAGGGCGAGGATAATCCCGACAAGTGCGCTGGCGAGGTATAGCGTCGTAAAAACTCCTCCCGGTCTTTCCAGATGGGGTCTTCGAGCCACAACGCCTCGAAGAGTTTTACCACCTGTGGGTCGAACTGCCGCCCTGCATGCATGATAACCTCGTTAAGCGCTTCTTGGGGGGCTTTGGCCGGACTATACGCCCGGCCTGCGGTCATGGCCTCGTAGGCGTCGGCCAGCGAAACAATCCGGGCCCACAGTGGAATGGCCTCTCCTATAAGCTTGCTAGGGTAGCCGCTGCCGTCCCAGCGCTCGTGGTGGTGCATAATGACCCCCTGTACGTCTTTGGACAAACGCTGACGCATGGGCTGGAGCACCTCTAATCCCTTGCTTGCATGGCTTTTAATGAGTGTAAACTCGTCCTCGCTGAGTTTGCCGGGCTTGAGCAAAACCGAGTCCGGGATGGCCACCTTGCCGATATCGTGAATGCGCGCCGCGTAGGTAATGCGCTTTACGTCTTGCTCATCGAAGCCCATCCGCTGCGCAATGCTGGCCGCAATGGCCGCAACCCGCTCGGAGTGTAGCCGGGTGAAGGGGTCTTTGGCATCAATGGTGGATACCAGCAGCTCGATGGTCTCGTCGAAGGACTCCTCCAGCTTCACCTTTTCGTCCCAGTAGTAGCGGGAGAAATAGAGCAACAGCATCATGAAAAGCACCGTAAACCCACCCCACCCCCCAACCAGCGGAGTCTGGTAAGCCTTGGCCAGCAGCAACCCCACCGGGGCCTGCACCAGGTAGCTAACCCATAGCCAGCTGTAGTTCTCGAACCAGATTTTGCGAAGGCTAGCCCCGCTTGCGAGATGGATCACATAGGTAACGGTGCTCACATTAATCAGGAAATACACCACCGAGGCGGCCAGAACGCCCGTTATCGGGCGCAGCTCGGGACTAAGGTCGGTCTGCTGCACCAACCACCAGGCCCCGGCAGCCAGGCCGGTGGCCAGGCCCGACTGGGTGCGGTTGAATAGATCCTTGTACCAGGGGTATCCGGGTCGGCCAAAGTTTTTGTTGAAGCTCAAAGTAAACACCAAAACCGGAGCCAGCCAGGGGGGGAAAAAAGTTACTAGGGCAATGTCTACCACGAAAGCGTGGGACATGGAGGCATTGAAGGGTAAGCGAACCGCAACCCGCCTGGCCAGCCAGACCAGGCCACTCCAAAAAGCAAGGTCGAGGATGCTAACGGCAGAGGTAGTGCCGGCTAGCCTGGACAGGAGAAAAACAAGCCCCCCAAAGGCCAGCAGCAGGCCTAGGAGGAAGAGCAGAACGCGGGGAGGGGGAAGCGCGAGCCGCACCTTCACGGCTCAAGTGTAAGGGCGAGTGCAAAAATAGCGGGTGCGGTATGAACACCCGCACCCGCACAAGCGTTACGTGAATTACTCCCACTGAGTGCCAGCGCCGGCGGCTACGGCCAGGGCAACGAGGGCGGCAACCAGGGTCATGATTTTGAAGGCGATCTTTTTCATACTTTCCTCCTCCTAGACGGTTTGGAAGCGCTTTTATGTGTTTGCTTCCAACCTTGTAGAAGACAATACGACAGGGTCTCCTGTTCCGTCAAGGGATACAGGAATATCTGCACTTGATTTAGAATGTATCAAGATTACAATTGCACCAATTTTGTAGTGCCTACCGAAGTAGGACGCTTTTAGCCTAGGGGCTCCTGGGGAACCCGCCTGTGATTTTTTCACCAAAAAATGGGCGCCAGCGTTACGAGCCAGAAGGCCAGCCGTGGTGGGTACGTGAATAAAAAAAGCCGCTCTGAAGCGGCTTTGGGGGGGTAGTGGGCTTCAGGAGAGCGCTACTTCGAAGGTGGTTTGGTCGAGGGTGAGCAGGAGGCGGTGCGCGGCCACATCGCCTACTACCAGGCGAAAACCGGTGTTGGGCACAACTTCCTCGGTCTGGAGGGGGGTGCCTTCGGGGTCTACCAGGGTTAGCTTGGCTGCACCAACGGAGGCTTTACCCTCGCACAAGAGTTGCCCCAGCAACAGGCCCTGCTGGCCGTCGTGCTTGTAGCTAAGGTCGAGGTAGTAGTCCCTGGCCTGGAAGAGTTTGGTCCAGCCCGAGCTGGGGGCAGCAGAACGCAACCCTGGGCCAGGGGGCCCTTCTGATGTCATGATGAGAATGGCTTGTTCTTTCATGTCTCCCTGCCTTTGTAATACCTTTTAAACGATGATCTTTTGCACATGCGGGATACTAGCTGGGCCACATTACCACCCTGAAAAGTGCATAAGTGGGCTTGTAGCCCCTCATAAACCATTATAATCTAAATAGCGGAGTGTACCTAGCAGATATGCCCAAAAAAACACCAGGACAGTATTTTTTGAGTAAGGGCATTTTGCCAAATACGCTGACCGAACACCTCGAGAAGCTCTACCCCCTCGAGCGCGAGGTGTTGCTGGCGCGGGCCTCGGGGGAGACCCTGCGGGCTATTGGAGGACGCCTTAAGCTGACCCCCGAGGGGGTGCGCCAGGTCGAGCATCGGGCGCTGAGAAAACTCAAGGACGAGGGCTCTGCGGAGCAGGTGCAGGGTCGGCGCTTTCGCTTAGCCGTCGAGCAACGCCTGGGAATGCCGCTGGAGTCGGTGGTTAAGCGCCTGACCAAGTCTGAGCGTCAGGTGGTGCTGGCCTATGCCAACGGCGACTCGCTGGCCGATCTGGCCCCCGAGCTGGGCCTGAGCATCACCGAAGCTACCGCCCTGCGCGATCGGGTGGTCTCCCGCTTGCTGGGCTCGGAGCGTGGCTCCAGGGCCGGAAAGTGGATGGAGTTGAAAGCTGCTGTGGCGGCGACTCTGGCCCAAAGCCCGCTCACCTACGAGGAGCTCGAGGCACGTTTCCCCATGTCCCGCCGCCGGCTGATGAAACTGATGCAGGAGCTGGTGCAAGAAGGCCGGGCCGATGTGAGCGACGAGTACCCTTTCCGTTTTTTGGGCAGGGAAGGGCCTTCCGCTGCCAATGCATAAAAAACCCTCCCGGGAGGAGGGTTTTTTTGGTGGGCGCGACTGGACTCGAACCAGCGACCCCTACCGTGTCAAGGTAGTGCTCTAGCCATCTGAGCTACGCGCCCGCGTGGGCTGGGTTTTGCTCCGTGTTTCTTCACTGGAGAAACATTGGAGGCGCTGACCGGATTCGAACCGGTGAATGGAGGTTTTGCAGACCTCTGCCTTACCACTTGGCTACAGCGCCGTGCTTGCCACCCTAAAGTGGTTCAGCAAACGCTAGGTTAGCATTTGGCAGAGGGTGTGTCAAACAGTTTTCGGGTACCATTGAACCGTGCGCGAAGTATTCATCAAAACGCCAGGGGGCTTCCGCTGGCCTTTTTCCAAGGGTCTGCTGGTAGAGTCCATGATGATGGCCGGGCTGAAAATGGAGCCTGCCTTGTCGGTGGCCCACACCATTGAGGAGCAGCTCAAAACCCGCAAGAAGCCAGAAATTACCGCCCTGGCGCTCAAGAAACTCCTTATTGAGGAGGTGGAGAAAAACTTTGGCCCCGAGCTGGCCGAGCGGCTTAGAGGCCAGACCCAGGCCTTCGAGGACATTGTGGTCAGGGAAGGGTATCGCCGCCGGCCTTTTTCCAAAGGGGTGCTGGCCCGCAGCCTGGAGGACGCCGGGTTTTCCATGCGCGAGGCGCAGGCACTGGCCCGGGCGGTGGAAAACCGCTTGCGCCGCAGTGGGGTTCGTTCGATTGATGCAGACGAACTCGAGAAGCGCATCAGCACCGAAATAGAGGAGCTGTTTGGCCCTGCGGCCCGATCCCGCTATGCGGGGCGGCAAGCGCTGGCGGGGGAGATTTTTGTAGAGGAAGGCGAGGGCGAGCCCCGGGTGCCTTTCTCCAAGGGGGTGCTGGCCCAGTCGGTGATGGCGGTGGGGCTTTCACCCGACTCGGCCTACCGCCTGGCCCGCGATGTGGAGCGGCGCTTGCGCGATGCGGGTTCGGCGGTGGTAACCCGCGACTACCTGCGCAAGGCGGTCTCGGAAGAGCTTATGGAAGAAGCGGGGGAGGAGGTAGCCCGTCGTTATCATCTGCTGCGCAGTATCCGGCGGGCGGTCAAGCCGGTGCACCTCTTGATTGGGGGGGTGGCCGGGGTGGGGAAGAGCGTGCTGGCCTCGGCGCTGGCTTACCGGCTGGGCATTACCCGCATGATTTCCACCGATGCGGTGCGGGAAATACTGCGGGCGACCATCCCCAAAGACTTACTGCCCACCCTGCACACCAGCAGCTTTGACGCCTGGCGGGCGCTGGCCACACCCCACACCGCCGAGCCCAGCCCGGCGATGGTCATGCAGGGGTTCCGCGACCAGGTCTCGAGGGTAGCGGTAGGGCTCAAGGCCATTCAGGAGCGCAGCGCCCGGGAAAAAACCTCGCTGGTGGTGGAAGGTGTACACGTGGTGCCGGGCTACATGACCCACCAGTTTCAAAGTGAGGTCATCCAGATTCCCATCATGCTGGTGCTCGAGGACGAATCTCTACACCGCGACCGTTTTGCCCTGCGTGAACGCGAAACCAGGGGTTCGCGCACCAGCGGCGCCTATGCTCAACATTTTGACCAGATTCGTCTGATTCAGCAGCATCTGGTGGAGCTGGCCCGCGGGGCGGGTCTTCCACTGATTCCTGCCGAAAACCTGGACAGAGCCATTGACAAGGGCCTCGAGGTGATTGTGGATCGTTTGCAGGAAGCGTATTTCGACGTGGTACAGGGGTAGCTCGTGTGACTCGTGGAGGGCCAGGAATGGCTGGGGCTCGAGGGTCTTTTTTCGAGGGTTTTTGAGACAGCCACAGGCCATGAATCGCTCCTTGAGGTTTCTCTAAACTTGACCACACGCCACATACGTGGGTTTAATCGGCACGGTAGGCTGAAAAGATGAGCGACTTTATCCAGATAAAAGGGCTTCCGGCCATTCCACCGCTGGGCATAGGTACCTGGCAGTGGGGAGACAGGCTGGTCTGGGGCTACGGCCAGGGCTACCAGCAAGACGATACCCGGGCGGCTTACCAGGCGGCCCTGCAAGGGGGTGTGCGGCTATTCGACACGGCCGAGTTTTATGGTTTTGGGCTCTCGGAGAGGCTTCTGGGGCAGTATTATCATGCGCACGACGCCAAGCCCCTTATCGTGAGCAAGCTATTTCCCTACCCCTGGCGGTTTTCCCGCAAAACGCTTTTGGGGGCGCTCAAAAAAAGCCTCGAGCGCTTGCAGATGAAGCAACTCGACTTATATTTACTGCACTGGCCCTGGAAGCCAGTTTCGCTCGAGGACTGGGCACTTTCGCTCGCCGAAGCCTATGAACAAGGCTTGACCCGGGCGGTGGGGGTTTCCAACCATAGCCTGCCGCAGCTCGAGCGCGTGGCAAAGGTGCTGGCCAAACACAAGGTTCCCCTGGCGGCCAACCAGGTCGAGTACCATCTGCTTGAACGCAAACCCGAACGCTCGGGCCTGCTACAAGCCATGCAGGCCGAGGGTATTGTGCTAATGGCTTACAGCCCCCTGGCCATGGGCTGGCTCACCGGCAAGTACAGCCTGGAGAACCCCCCGCCAGGCCGCTACCGGGCGCAGCGCTATGTGACCCACAAGGCCCAAATTCCAGCGCTGCTACAGACCCTGGGCGAGATTGCCCAGAATATGGGTGCAACTCAAGCCCAGGTGGCCCTGCGCTGGTGCATCCAGAAAGGCACCCTGCCCATTCCGGGTGCCAAGAACGCACGGCAGGCCGAGGGCAACGCGGGGGCCCTACAGATTCGCCTTTCAGATGAAGAGATGACCCGCCTGGACGCCATCACGTAATGCATTTGAAACCGGGTTGATATAGAAGCCGGTAGGACGAATCCGCTACCGTTTGCGCAGGATGTAGCGTAGGGCGGCCTCGAGCTGTTCTTGGGGGTTCTCCTCCACCAGGTCGGGCTCTACCCCGCGCCCTTCCCAGGTAGGGCCGCTGAACGGGGCCAGTACGCCGTTGGCCACGAGCGCCACGCCGCCATCGGGGAAACAGTAAGGGGTGAGGGCTTCGGTGTTGCCCGCACTGCGGGTGCCGATCAGGTAGGCCCGCCCGGCGTTCTTGAGGGCGCCGGCCAGCCCTTCGGCAGCGGAATGGACGTTGCCATCGATCAGCACGACCAGGGGTTTTTGGGTTTGTGGGCGACCCAAAAAAGGCGTGGTAGGAAAAGGAATGGCCCCAATCCCCCGACTCACGATGCGCCAGGGTACGCCCCGCATAAAAACCCCAGCCACTTCGGCCATGCGCAGCACCAGCCCGCCGGGGTTGCCGCGCAGATCCAGCACATAGCCCCTGGCTCTGGCATCGTAGCGGCGGATGGCCTCCTGCAAGGCGTTCAGCCCCGCCACATCCACCAGGTTGCTGAGCCGAAAGATGACCACTCCATCGGTCAAGCGCACCTGAGGGGCCTGGTAGGGCGACCTCGAGGGTTGGCTGGGCGGTGGGGCCGGCTGGGCGGGGGTGGTGCTTGGGGGGCTCTGGTTGGGGGCGGGTGAAGGCGAAGGCTGGGTAGCGGTGGGAAGTATGTCCTGATCCTTGAAAGGTAAGGCCAGACACTGCCCCCCGCTCAGGTATAGCCGGGCTTGCGCAGGGCTCAAGACCCTCGAGTGGTCGTCGCGCAGCTCGCCGTACATCTCGTCCAGCAAACGATAAAGCCCCTCCCAGTCGCGCACTTCGCCCAGCCTGAGCCGGTAGGCATCGCCCACCGCTTCCCAGTTCACGCCGCCAAAGCCGGTGTCGTAGTAGCGCTCCTTGACCAGCTTCCAGGCTTGCTCGAGCCGCAGGGCAAAAGCCTGATTCTGGGCCAGTGCCAGATTGCCCCAAACCAAGAGCCCCACCAACCACCAGCGCATAGCTGCATGATATGCGAAAGTTGGCAAGCAAAGGGCAGAAGGCCAGACAGGCCCAAGGGCTTTAGATCGTTCCCCAAGGTATAGTTGGCAAGCCCCAGACCTGAAACTTGCGACCCGAGACCTGCGACTTGTGAACCAGCTAAGACTCGTTCTCTTCTTTACGGCCTTCTTCCAGTTTGGCAAACTCTTCCAGGCTGGCCTTGATGCGGTCGTGCAGGCCCCGGAAGCCCTCCATGCGGGCCCCGGTTAGCAGCTCGAGGGCCTGCTCTACCGTTTCGACTGCGTAGATGTGGAACTGCTTGGCCCGGACAGCCTCCAGCACCTCGGCCCGGAGGGTCAGGTTGGGGATGTTGGCCCTGGGCAGGATGACCCCCTGGCTGCCGCTCAGGCCCAGGGCCTGGCAGAGCCGGAAAAACCCCTCTACCTTGGCGTTGATGGCCCCCACCGCCAGTACCTTTCCGGTCTGGTCTACTGCGCCTGTTACGGCCAGGTCTTGGCGCAGAGGGAAGTTGCCAATGGCCGAAAGCGCGGCTACCAGTTCGGCCAGGCCGGCCGAGTCGCCTTCGATGGACACATAGTTTTGCTCGAAGGCCAGGCTGATGGTAGCCGGAAGAGGGCCATTTTCAATGTATTGGCTGCGCAGGTAGCCAGCCAGGGTCAGCACTGCTTTATGGAAAATTTGCCCTCCCAGACCGGCCTCACGATCTATAGAAACCAGGTGGTCGCGGCCCGGAGCGGCCCGTGCGGTCAGCCGGGCCGGGCGCCCCCAGTAAGGGGCGGCCTCGATGACTACCAGGCTGTTGACCTCGCCAACGGCCGTGCCGGTGATACGCAGGCGGATAACCCCTTCCCGTACAGCCCGCAAAAACTCTTCTTCCGAAAGGAAGCTCCTTTGCTCACGGGCCAAGACGGCCTCCTCTACGGCCTTGGCGGTAATCGCACCCTCGCCCAGAATAGCGGCTTCTTCGGCCAGGGCGCGAATCTCGATCAGGCGAGCATCCATGCGGTCGCGCTGCTCGGCGCTGCGGCGGGCCTCGTCGTAAAGCCGTACCAGGCCGCCCTCGGTCAGCTGGAGGCCCTGGGCCTGGAGCCACCCACCCAAAGCCCGCATGTTTTCCGGGGTGGCGGGCAGGGTGGGGGAGAACTCCACCCGGATACGGAACAACTCGCTGAAGGCCGGGTCTTCTTCGAGTGCTTCAAAAGACTCGTGTGTGCCGACCAGCATGACCTGCATCTGGATGGGGAAGGGCTCGACCTCGAGGCCTGCTGGCGCCTGGGGCTCGGTAACCGGCTCGACCTGGCCGTTGCGCAGGGCCCGTTTGAAGGCCTCCCAGGTGCCCTCGCGCCGAAGGCTCAGGGCATCCAGAATCAGGTATCCGCCCTGGGCGCGGTGAACCGCGCCGGGGCGAATCAGGCTGACGTTGGTGCTCCAGACCCCGCGTTCTACCACGTAATCCAGCCGTCCGAACAGCCGGGGGGCGGTGGCATAGGGTTCGTAGACGATGGGGGGCGGGGAGCCGCTGCTGGAAGAGGTGAGCAGGTTGGGCCGCCACTGGGCGGGATCGAGGGGTTCGCCGGTCTCGGCGTAGCGGGCCAGACGGCCCCGCAGGGCCTCGAGGTAGCTTCGGGCCTGGGGAAAGCGCTGAAACAAGGGCTCGAAGCGGTTGTTCAGGTAATGCAGTGCCCAGTCGCGGCGGAGTCGCCTTAGCGCAACCTCGAGCTCGGCGGCGGCGGCCAGGCTGCCCAGTGCGACTTCCTCGAGCCTGGCGCTGAGTTCGGCGGGAACCGGGCCGGGGCCGCTGAATTCCAGGCGGTCGCCGTTGGTTGAAAGGGCGAAGCCGGCCTCCTGGGCTTCTTGTTGAAGCGAGGCAAATTGTTGGTCGCGGGCCTCCTTGAAGCGGGCCTCGAGCTGGGTTTTTTCCCGCAGGAAAGAGCCCTGGCGGAACAACTCGTCCAGCCGACTGACCTCCAGCAACAGGTTTTCCACCGCGTCGGCCAGATGGGTTTCCTGCCCACTGGGCAGGGTCAGCACTGCCACCTTGCGCTCCGACAAGGGCACATACAACAGGTCGGGCGGGGTCTCGACGGACTGGGTGCTCAAATAAGCCAGCAAGGACTCGTGCTTGCCCAGGCTGGAAGGCCCCACCAGGTAGGCATGGAACCCCCCCCGAAGGGCCAGTTCCAGCGCAGCCCGGGCCCGCTCCTGGCCAAAAAAAGGGGGAGCAGGGGGCAGCGATACAATATCGCTCGAATTCTCGGTCAATGTGCGCCACTCGAGCGCTTCGTAGGAAAGCCTCATGCCGCACAAGTATACCCACAGACCGTGGAGAATCTGGAAGGTTGCTAGAAAGGAATCTTTTGGGTTGGAGGCGACTATAGCCGATGGGCTTTTGGACGGGCTTTCAGCCAAACCCCAAGCCTGTTATGCTGTTGGCAAAGGAGGCAACTTCGTCATGTCTATGCGAGTTCTGGGGATGATTCTCGCGGGGGGGCAGGGTTCAAGGCTGTTTCCCCTCACGGCCAAACGCGCCAAGCCTTCCGTGCCGTTTGGGGCGCGCTACCGCATCATCGATTTTGTACTCAACAACTTCCTAAACTCGGGCATTTATGGCATTTACGTACTCACCCAGTTCAAAGCCCAGTCCCTCACCGAGCATGTGCAGCGGCACTGGCGCTTTGGGGGTTTTCTGGAAGATGCCTTTATTTTGCTGGTACCGGCCCAGATGTACCGCTATGAAGAACTGGGGCCGGTCTGGTACCGGGGCACAGCCGATGCCATCTACCAGAACCTGCACCTGATCAACAACCATAAGCCCGAGAATGTGGCGATTTTTGGCGGCGACCACATTTTCAAGATGAACATCGCCCACATGCTGGATTACCATAACGACCATCGCGCCGACCTGACCATCGCCGCCTACCCGGTGCCCATCGAGCAGGCCAGTCGCTTTGGGGTGCTCCAGGTAGACGACCAGTGGCGTATGGTGGGCTTTCAGGAAAAGCCCAAGAATCCCACCCCCATTCCAGGCAAGCCCGACCTGGCGCTGGTTTCGATGGGCAACTACATCTTCCGTACCGAGCCGCTGGTAGAGAAGCTCGAGCACGACGCTAAAGATCCCAACTCCTCGCACGACTTCGGCAAAGATGTAATTCCCCGCGCGCTGAGCGAGGGCTACCGCATCCAGGTCTACGACTTCAAACGCAACCCCATTCCCGGTCAGCAGGGCCCCAACACCTACTGGCGCGATGTAGGAACCATAGACGCCTACTTTGAAGCCAGCATGGACCTGATTCAGGTGACCCCGGAGTTTGACCTCTACAACCCCGAATGGCCCCTGCGGGCGGCCAACTTCAACTCTCCTCCCGCCAAGTTTGTACACGAGGCCGGCGCCCGTACCGGCCAGGCCTTCAACAGCCTGATTGCAGGGGGCTGCATCATCTCGGGCGGTACCATCCGCGAGTCGGTGATCTTTCGACGTAACCGCATCAACTCCTATGCCTTAGTCGAGCGCAGCATCCTGTTTGACGAGGTGGAGGTAGGGCGCTACGCCAAGCTGCGCAACACCATCGTAGATAAAAATGTGAGCATCCCACCCCACACCGAGATCGGCTACGACCTCGAGGCCGACCGGGCCCGGGGCTTTACCGTCACCTCGGAAGGCATCGTGGTGGTGCCCAAAAGCTACAGATTCTAGGCGAAAAGCTGATAGTCTATAGCCTGCAACGGCAGGTCGGGCTATAAACTATTGGCTACCGGCATTTATGGACAAGCATCCTGGTAAAGTTTTTTATCGCCTAACCCGCATTTTCCCCGGAGACCAGCTACCGGGTGGGCGGGCCCCTGCGGCCAAAGTGTATGCCAATCCGCTGGAGTCGGTGGAACTTGCGGAGCCGGCGCGCGATGGGGGCCCGGCAGTCTGGCGGGTGCTGTCCCGGGTGGCGCCTATTACCCCCAGGGTGGGTTCTTCCATCACCCAGGCCGAGCTTTCGCAGGTGCTGGCCCCGCTGGCCGTGCGCCGGGGAGGGCGGGGCTATCCTTCGGCGGGTGGGGCCTATCCCCTCGAGGTCTACCTGGCTGTGCAGCACCTGCAAGACACCTTCCAGGGCATCTACCACTATGCGGCCAAGCAGCACCAGTTGGAACAGCTTTCGGGCCGCTTCGACCTCGAAAGCTGGCAAAGGGCCCTGATGGATCTGGAAGCAGTGGAAGCCTCGGCCGCGCTGGTGGTTTTTAGTGCGGTGCCGGAGCGCTCCGAAGCGGTATTTGGGTTGCGGGGGTTTCGCTATGCCCTGCTCGAGGTGGGCTATGCGGTGGGCGAGGTGATGGTGGCCGCTACCGCCCTGGGCCTGCAAGCCTACCCTGCCGCGACCTTCTACGACGAGGAAGTACGTAAACTGCTCTCGCTGCCCGATGCCGAGCATCCGGTGGTGGTGTTGTTGCTGGGGCGCTAGGGCAATGGAGCTTCCCGAAGCGGTTTTTGTCTACGGCACGCTCAAGCGAGGTGAGCGCAACTTTGAGGTCTCGAGGCAAGCGGGCTGGTTACGTTCGGAACCCGCCTGCATCGAGGGATTCCGACTTTTCCACATTCCCAAAGGCGACCTGCGGCCCTATGCCTACCCGGGGGTGGTGAAGGGAGAGGGGCGGGTATGGGGGGAGGTGCAGTGGTTCGCCAACCTCGATCGGGCGCTGGCGTTACTGGATCGGCTCGAGGACGAGGGTAGCGAGTACCTGCGAAGCCCCACCACGGCCTATCTCGCGGAGCGAGGCAAAGCGCCCTGTAGGGTCTGGGTGTATAGGTACGCTAGCCTGCAGGCTTTGGAAAGCGCAGGGGGTATCTGGTTGCCGCAAGGGGTCTGGGGTGAACAAACACAGCCAAAGGGGTAAACTGCCCGTATTCGTATGAAAGTTGCTTTTGTTGCCTCCGAAGCCTTCCCCTTCGCCAAGGTGGGGGGCTTAGCCGATGTGATCGGCAGCCTGCCCCAGGCCCTCAAAAAGCAAGGCCTCGAGCCCACCATCTTTCTGCCGTGGTACTGGGGTATCCAGGGCTACTATGTGGGCGAAGCCTGGTTCAACTTTGAAGGGAACCGGGAGAAAATAGGCATCGGCCACGCCGAGCACAAGGGGGTGCGCTACGTGCTGGTGGGGCTGGGGGATTTTGCCCGCGACAAACCCTACGGTTACCAGGACGACTTCCGCCGCTTTGTGCGCTTTGCCATGGCCACGGCCGAACTCCTGGGCGATTTTGATGTGGTGCACGCCCACGACTGGCAGGCGGCCCTGCTGTCCCTGCTGCGCAACCTGGGCTGGTTTCGGGCCCGCACGGTGTACACCATCCACAACCTGGCCTACCAGGGGGTCTGGGGCCCGCAGGATTTTTATGCCTGGACACGCCTCCCGGGCGAGACCTATTACGGGGCAGGCCTCGAGCACAACGGCGCAGTCAACCTGATGAAAGCCGGGATAGTGAACGCCGATGCCGTCACTACCGTCTCGCCCCGCTACGCCTGGGAGATCACCACCCCCGAAGGCGGCGAGGGCCTGGACGGGGTCTTGCGCAGCCAGCAGGGGAAGCTCCGGGGCATCCTGAATGGCCTCGACACCGACTACTGGGACCCCGCTACCGACAAGTACCTCAGGCACCACTACAACGCCGGCGACCTTTCCGGCAAGGCCCGCAACCGGGCCGAACTGCTGGCCGAGCTGGCCCTGGAAGACCGCCCCACGCTGGGGGTTGTCTCGCGCTTTGCCCACCAGAAGGGCATAGACCTGATTGCCGATGCGGTAGACGGCCTGATGGACCTGGGGGTCAACCTGGTGGTGCTGGGCAGTGGGGAGCCGGGCCTCGAGCGCACCTTCGCCTGGATGGCCTCTCATCTGCCTGATCGTCTGGCTTACGTACAGGGCTACAACGAAGCCCTGGCCCATCGCATCTATGCCGGTTCGGATGGCTTTCTGATGCCCTCGAGGTTCGAGCCCTGCGGCCTGGCCCAGCTCATCGCCATGCGCTATGGTACGCCCCCCATCGTGCGGGCAGTGGGGGGCCTTCTGGACACGGTGAAGCACTGGGAAACCGGCTTCATGTTCGACTCGATGGATGCAGGGGGCATACTGCACGGGGTGCGTGAGTTCCTCAAACACCCCAATCGGGATTGGGTGGCCCGAAACGCCATGCAGCAGGACTTTTCCTGGGAGGGGCCAGCGCGCGAGTATGTGGCTTTGTACCGGCAACTGTTGGGCTGAACAGGCCTTCTATTCGGCTGGGCGGTACCGGGAGGGGTAGTTGACAATTTTGTCCCACTCGTCGGCGGTCGAGCGGGCCACAAAGACCACCAGATCCTCCTCGCCGATGTTGAACACCTCGTGGGGTACGCCGGGCTTGATATAGATGAGGTCGCCGGCCTGGTTGATTACTTCTTTTTCCAAGTTCTCGCCAAAGGTGTGTTTGACCTTACCTTGCAGCACAAACAGCATCACCTCGAAGCCCTCGTGTATATGGGCATAGGCAATGCCCCCCGGCGGCACCGTCGCCACATTGATGGACAGGCTGGTAGACCCCACATTTTTGGCCGACATACCCTGCAAATACTGGATGCCGTTCCACGCCCGGCGGTTCCCACCGCCGCGTATAACGCTGATACCGCCAAGGTCTTCTACGATACCCACATCTATGGGGCCGGTTCCAGGGGTTTTGGTCATGCCGTATTTTACCAGGGCCTCTGCTGCTGCCAACGCGGTCTGGGGCATGGATTGGTTTGGTAGAGCCTCAAGTCAAACCGCGGTTTAGGGCCTGAGTGCCAGCCGCACCAGCCGGTCGAGCAGCTCGGGGTAAGCAAGACCGCTGGCCTGCCAGAGCTTGGGATACATGCTGGTAGGGGTGAAGCCAGGAATGGTGTTGAACTCGTTGAGGTAAAGCTCACCCCGGCTCGAGAGAAAAAAGTCCACCCGGGCCATCCCGCGCACCCCCAGGATCCGGTAAGCCTCGATGGCGGTAGCCTGTATCCTCTCCGCAATTTCGGGGGAAATGGAGGCAGGCAGGTGAAGCTGGGCCCTGCCGGGGGTGTACTTGGTCTCGTAGTCGTAAAACTCGGCCTGGTAGGTGATCTCACCCACCACACTTGAGCGGGCATGAACGTTGCCCAGGAGTGCCACTTCCAGTTCGCGCACCCCTTCTATGCCCTGCTCGACCAGTACTTTGTGATCCCAGGCAAAGGCTTGGGCCAGGGCTTTGTGGGCGTCCTGGTCGGCCCTGACCTTGGAGATGCCCACCGAGGAGCCGGTGTTGGCGGGTTTGACAAAGTAGGGGGGGGTGAAGGGTGGTTCGGGGGTGGGCTCGCCTTTGTAAAAGGTCACCCAGGGAACCACCGGAATGCCGGCCTGTTGCAAAGCTCGCTTGCAAAGGTCTTTGTCCATGCACAGCGCCGAACTGGTCACACCTGCCCCCACATAGGGCAGCCTCAGCAGTTCTAGAAAGCCCTGAATGACCCCATCCTCGCCCACCGGGCCGTGCAGGAGGGGAAAGGCCACATCGTAATGTTGCCAGGGAATGTCGGGGGGGAAGCGGTGGGTGCCGTGTTCGGCCACCCCGGCCACCAGGGCTTCGCGGGCGTCCTCCCCCAGCAGCCACAGGCCGTCCTTGGCAATCACCGCCAGTTCGGTGGGATGGGGCATGGCCGCCAGCACACCCCGCGCCGACGACAGGGAAACCTCGTGCTCGCCAGGCGGCCCGCCAGCGATGAGTAATATACGCAAATTGCTCACAATGTGTATTGTAGTGCGGTACGAGCGGTATGCAAACTTCAAGCGGTCAGGCTCCAGTCCTTACGCCATCGCTCGAGCTGTGAGAGCGGTTCCTCTCTACACATCACTTTTCTGCTGGTTTTTTCCCCTCGTAAAACTCTTGCCAGTGTGGCGCTCTGCCGTCTATATCGGTGAAGCCATACTCTCGGCTCAGATGCCAGGTAGCCAGGGCCTGGCCTGCTTTCTCGTGTACCTTGGGGTCGGAGGCCAGCGCCACCACGGCCCGCCCGATGTAGTGTGGGGTCTCGGACTCGGCGTAGTAGGGGTTTTTGGCAATGGCGTCGCGCCAGTTGGCCTCGCTCACGCCAAAGTGCTCGAGCATCGCCTCCGAGCGCAGGAAGCCGGGCGTAAGGGCTAAGGCGGTGATGTTCTTGGTGGCTTCAGGTAATCTGCTTCCATCAGATTGGTAGCGGTTTGATTGAAACTCCTCGGCCATGTTGTGGGCCAGTCGAATCACGGTAGTCTTGACCAGGTCGTAGAAAAAGTTGCCCCGGTAGTTCAAGGTGTCACCGTCGGTGACCTCGATGATGAGCCCAGCATTCTGCTCCAACATCAGCGGCACGGCGTAGCGGCTGGTGAGGAAATGGCTGTATACCGAGCGCTCCAAGAGCCGCCAGCCCTGGGCCATGTCCAGCTCCCAGAAGGGCTTGCCCCACTCGACGATGGCATCGCCGCCCCACACGTCGTTCACCAAAATATCCAGCTTGCCCTGTTCGGCTTTAACTCGCTCAAACAAGTCCTTGACCTGATCCTCTTTGGTGTGATCTACCCGTACCGCAATGCCTTTCCCGCCGGCCTGGGTCACCAGCTCGGCGGTTTCCTCGATGGTTTCGGGGCGGTTGAGGTCGGAGGGGTGGCCTCTGGTGCTGCGACCCGTGCAGTACACGGTGGCCCCAGCCGCACCCAACTCCACCGCGATACCCCGGCCACAGCCTCTGGTGGCTCCTGCTACAACCGCAATTTTCCCTTTGAGATTAGACATGTTCCCTCCGCATCTCGACTACTTCTGGCTCCAAGCGAATCGCCAAGCGCATGAGTACCCTGGCCACTCGAGTTCGCCAGTCCAGCCCGATAGGTGAATGGGCCTGCAAGGTTTCGCGGTGGTCGGAAGTTTCGAACTGCTCTTGTAGGGCTCTTTGAGCCAGATATGTGTAGAGTACGTATTGGCAGTGATCCATTGCCCCCTCCACAACCCAGCCTAGACCGGTTATATGTCACCTTCTGTCATATTGGTGGGCTAGGGTAGAGGTATGCGAGCGGATCGGCTGGTTTCAATTTTGCTGCTGTTGCAGACCAGAGGGCAGGCCACGACCAGCGAGTTGGCGAAGAGGCTCGAGGTCTCACCGCGCACTATCTACCGCGACATGGAAGCCCTTACGGCGGCAGGGGTGCCGGTCTACGCCGAGCGGGGCAGCAAGGGTGGATGGGGACTGCTGGAAGGATACCGCACCAACCTGACGGGCCTGAGCCAGCCGGAAATCATGGCCCTGTTTGCCCTCAAACCCGCCCAACTCCTGCGCGATCTGGGTCTGGGTAAGGCGGGCGAGCAAGCGCTGATCAAGCTGCTGGCCGCTCTGCCCTTCACGCAGCGACAAGGGGCCGAGTATGCTCGCCAGCGCATCCTGGTGGACATTCAGCGCTACCAAGAGCAGGTACCCCTGCTGCCGGTGTTGCAGGAAGCGGTCTGGCAAGACCGGAAGCTACGGCTGGTCTACGAGCCCATGCAGGGGAAACCTGCGGAACGTACTGTTGACCCGCTGGGCCTGGTGGTAAAGGGGAGCGTGTGGTACCTGGTAGCCTCCAGACAGGGGGAGTTGCGCTCATACCGGGTCTCGAGAATTCTGGAGGCCAGGCTGCTGGACGAGCCCTCGTCGCGCCCTGCCGACTTCGACCTCGAGACCTACTGGCGCAAAGCCCGTGCCGAATACAGGGCTCAGATTCCCAGCTATCGCGTCAAGGTGCGAATTCTGGAGAAAGTGTTGGCCCGCACCAACCCCGCCAGCCACTGGGGGCAACTCGAGCACAGCGTGCCGATGGGCGATGGATGGCTGCTGGCCCAGCTTTGCTTCGAGTACCCCGAGCAGGCCCTGGGCTGGGTTCTGGGGGCAGGGGCAGCGGTGGAAGCACTGGAGCCGCTCGAGTTTCGCCGGCAGGTAATCGAAGCGCTGGACAATGTACTTGGTTTGTATCAGGGAAGGTCTGTCTGAATGCGCCAATGGCTTGTTGGCAATAAACTAAACCCATGAGTTGGGTGGTGGTGTTTCTGGCCCTGCTGGCGCTGATTGGCCTTTTTGGCCTGGTCAACTACTGGGGCTACCGGCGGGTGGAGAAAGCCCAGCAAGCCTGGTTTCGTCAGATGTTGGGGGAGGGGGTGGATGTGGAGCAGTTCTTACTGGCGGCCCCCTTCGAGTACAAGCCCCTCAAGGGCAGCAAGGCCTATGGCATCCTGGACAAGCGCACCGGCGAGGAGGTCTACCGGGTCAAAACCCCCGAGGAAGCCGAAGCCTGGATTGTGACCAAAACCCTGGCCGAGCGCGGGCAGTTGCCCCAGGTCAAAGAGCAACTGGAGAACAGGGGAGATTAGACCGTTTGAAAAACTGCTTTGCCCGCTAGATTCTTTGACACAATGGGCAGAAATGCGTGCCCCGTCCCCCCACCACCATTTTCACGATCTTGCCCGAGCAGCTTTTGTGTTTACAGGGCTGGCCGGTGCGGTCGTAGGCGTTGTGGTGGAACTGAAAGTAACCCGGTTCTCCACTCGGCTGCTGATAGCTTTCGTCGGAGAGGGTCGAGCCTCCGGCCTCCACTGCCTGAAGCATCACTTCGCGAATAGCCTGGTAAAGCCTGCGGACTTCGGGGTCGGAGAGTGAAGCGGCGGGCCGCTCGGGGTGGATTTTGCTGAGCCACAGCGACTCATCGGCATAGATGTTGCCCACACCGGCTACCGCCTCTTGCGCCAGGAGCACCTCTTTGATTTTTCGCCGGGTTGACAATAGCGATTGTTTGAACCGGGCCAGGGTGAAGTCGGACGAAAGGGGTTCGGGCCCCATTCGCGCCAGCAGGCCAATCTCGCGGTAGTCGCCGGCCTGCACTATCCACCACTTCCCGAAGCGGCGGGGATCGGTGTAGTAGAGGGTCTGGTTGGGCAAGTGCAGGGTGACCCGGGTATGGCGGTGCGGCTCAAAGCGAAAACCCCCGGTCATGCCCAGGTGAATTACGGCTTCCAGCTTCTTGTCCAGGTGCAGTATCAGATACTTGCCCCGGCGCGATGTGCCAAGCACCTTGCGCCCTTCGGCCAGTTCGGTGTGGCGGTAGCGGGCGGGGTCGTCGTGCAGCAGCTTTTGGATACGCTGGCCCAGCAGGTAGGGCTCGAGGATGCGCCTTGTGGTCTCGACTTCGGGGAGTTCGGGCATGGCATTACAGGTTATTGTCTTGCTTGAGGGGCTGCAAGGATAGCCGCTACACAACTCAAACCAGATTCAAAAAAGCCAGTTTACAAAAGCAAAACCCAGAGGCTGTCTTTTGGAGTCCAGAGCACACCCCTCCTTGTCGGTTGACGAAAAAGCGTCTCCCTTCCAAGGGGCGGTATCGCCCTCCGCTGCGCGGATAACTTCCAAGGGGCGGTATCGCCCTCCGCTGCGCGGATAACTTCCAAGGGGCGGTATCGCCCTCCGCTGCGCGGATAACTTCCAAGGGGCGGTATCGCCCTCCGCTGCGCGGATAACTTCCAAGGGGCGGTATCGCCCTCCGCTACGCGGATAACTTCGGCCCTGTTAGTTCGCCGCCATCCGGCGCCGAACTAACTGAATCTGGTGTCAGCTTTGAAAACTGCCTATTCGAACTTGCTACCTCAGCTTCTTTGAAGTTTCCAATAGCGCTGTGGCGCTTTTTCTGCCCGACCTTCGGTGTATGCCAAAAAGAAACCGACTTAAGGCGCTGTGTTGCACCAGCTCGCTCAGGGCTACAGTAACTACCAGAGCGCTCAGCATCAGCAGCCCATAAAGCAACCAGGCCGGCCAGGCCAGCTTGAGTACAAAATAGCCCAAAACCACAATGACGCTTTGGTGCCAGATATAAAAGGGGTATACCCAGTGGCGGGCATGCTCCAAAAAAGGGGAGGGCCGGTTCAGGTATCGATGTGCGTAGCCAAGTGCGGCAAAAACAACGCACAGGGCGGCCAGGTTTCGAAGAAGCCAGTAGAGCTCGAAATTCTGCAGCGAGATACCAGGACTGAATGTATCGTGCTTCCAAACTACGGTAAAAAGGTAGGCCTTGCCGATGACCAGCACCAGTCCTACCCAGGCAAACAGCTTTCGCTGGCTGAAGATGCTCTCGAGTAAGCGAGGTTTATGGAAGAGCGCAAAGCCCAGTACATATACGAAGAAAAAAAATAGCAGGTTTTCCAGATCCTGTACCAACCCTGGGTGCGAACGGAATATAAGTGGCAGCAAACTAATACCGATAGCGGGAAGTACTACCAGAAGCCAGACCCGCCAGGAGACTGCCATAAACCAGCGCTCGAGCCGCGCCCATAAAGCCAGACCTCCAGCGCTGCGCAAATACAGGAAGATGGGAAGGGCCAGCAGTGAAAAGATAAACAGGTACAAAAGATACCACAGGTGTTCGGTTCGCAGGCTGCTCAGGGGATATGCGCCGCCATGCAGCCAGGGGCCGCTTAGAAATTGCCAGTAGTTTCCGCTAAAGTGTTGGGGGTCGCTGGGTGGGAGGGAGATGCGCTCAATGTAGTGCTGGGGTGGAACTATTAGCAAAACACCCATGCCCAGCGGAATCAAGAGCCGAATCATGCGATCCAGGGTGTAGTCCTTGACCATTTTTTTGAGCACAAAGATGGTGGCAGCCCCCGACACAAAAAAAAGGAGCGGCAGGCGAACCGTGGTGAGGGCTTCGTTGAAAAAGGTTATCCAGCCCAGTTCGGGCCCTTTGATAAGCCAGGGCCAGTTGTCGAAGGGCCTTCCAGAATGGAACACCAAGCCTAGAAATACCGCCAAAAACCGCAGCCAGTCCAGGTAGTGAATGCGCTTGTTCATATGGGTGATCTCTGCAAAACAACTTGTGGGACAGTTCGTCTAGGTTTGGTTGCCAAGTCTGCGGGCCAGCCATAGCAGGCTAATGGCCTCCGCTAGCAAGCGAGGTCTGTGCTGCATCTGTTCTGGGGTATATGTTTCCACTGGATTCTGGCTCGAGCCCAAAACGTCTCGCAGAATACCCGAGGCTAAATACAGTTGCTCCTGGAGGTGTGCCCCCAGACCTTCGGTGAGCCAGGTTTGTGTTACATCAAAGCCTCTTTTGTAGCGAGCAGTGCGGATGACTTCGGGCACTTTGCTGTGGGCTATCTGCCGCAGGGCCCACTTGCCGTACCCGTTGCGCAGCTTCAGGTGAACCGGAAGAGCCAATCCGAGCTCGAGTACCCGATAGTCCAAAAAGGGCAAGCGGCTTTCGATGCTGTGGCCCATTGAGTTGCGATCCTCGTACCGGAGCAAAGTGGGCAGGCTATAGCGGGTTACATCGAGCATCTGGCGCAGCCAGGGTGCCTGGTCAGCCGAAGCTCCAAGCTGGAGCTGAACTTTGGGCAGGCGCAGGTTGCCTTCAGGTTGTTTGCCAGAATAGCGCTGACGGTTTTGCCAGAAAAGGCCCAGCTTGTACGACTCAGCTGCCAGAAGCTGTGCAAACCCCAGGGCGAAACTGCCCAGCTCAGCCAGGCGCTTTTGCTGTAGCAAGTGGCGAAGCTGAAATAGAAAAAATTTTCGGTAGCCCATAAAGCCTTCATCGCCCCCCTGACCGCCCAGAAGTACCTTGTAGCCCTCTGCTCGGGCTGCCTCGTAGACGAAGTTTTGCGCCAGAATGCTGAGGGTGGGGAAGGGGGCATCCTGCGAGGCCAGGGTTTTTTCAAAAGCCTGAACCAGGCGTTCTTTGGAAAGTTCGGGCCATACAAAGTGCACCTCGATGCCGCTCTTTTGTGCAAGTGCCTGGGCCAGGGGCCCTTCGGAGCGGGCGGCGCGCGGGTGACCATAACAAAAGCCTTCTACCTGCGGATGTTGCCGGGCGGCCAGGGCGGCTACCAGGGAGGAGTCCAGGCCGCCCGAAAGCGATATGGCCAGCGGTACATCGGAGCGCAAGCGCAGCACGACCGCGCTTTGCAAGGTGGCCTCGAGTTCTTCCAGCAGGGCCTTATCCGACAGGCCCTCGAGTGCGGCTATTTTCTGCTCGACCCGGCCAGCCAGGTCGTAATAGCGCTGGGGTTCTACGCTGGGCTGCTGCAAGCGAATACAGGCGTGGTGTCCGGCCGGCAAAGCCCGCAAGCCCACGTAGGGCGAGATGTCGCTATCGTCTTCGTAGACGTAGTAATACAGGCCCCGGCTCACGTACTCCAGATTGGGGGCGAGTCCGAAATGCCGGGCCAGCGCCCCGGTAGAGGAGGCAAAAGCCAGAATGCCGTCCTTTATGAGGTAAAAAAGCGGTTTGACGCCAAAGCGATCCCGCACCAGCCAGAGCTGCTGTGATTGGGTGTCCAGCAAGGCAAAGGCAAACATGCCAATAAAGCGCTCCCAAGCGTTTTTGCCCCAGGCTTTATATGCCTCCAGGATTACCTCGGTGTCGCCCTGGGTTTGAAAGCGATGCCCTAGCTGCATAAGCTGATCACGAAGCTCCAGGTAGTTGTAGATTTCACCGTTGAACACGATGCAATATCGGCCGGTGTGATCCCACAACGGCTGGTTGGAGTGTTCCGAGAGATCTATGATGCTCAGGCGGTTGTGGCCCAAGACCAGGGGGCCCGCAGGCTGTGGAAGCTCGACTACGGCCTGGTGGTCGGGGCCGCGGTGGAGCTGGCTTTGGACTACCTCGGCTACCAACGCGCGAAGCGGTTCTGCTGATTGAATCCAGGAAAAAGCTCCCGCAATACCGCACATTCAGGCCTCCAGATGCCCCAGGGCAGGGGGCTGGCTCAGGCGACGGTAAAGCTCTTTGAGCTTTACGAACTCTACGCCCCAGTTGAGCTGCTCAGCAACCAACCGCCGCCCGCGCTGGCCCATGGCCTCGGCCTCGGCGGGGTGATCGAGCAGCCATTGGATGGCCTGGGCAATGGCGTCCGGCTTGCGTGGATCCACAAATAAGCCACAGTTATTGTGGCCAATGGAGGCGCGCCAGAGAGGGAAATCCGAGGCCACAAAGGGCATACCGGCCATCATGTACTCGTATAGTTTGGTGGGTTGGGAGACCAGAAAGCTGGGAATGGGATGCAGTATGGAAAGGCCAATGCGGCTGCTGGAGAGCAGGGCCAGGGTATCCGGGCGGTTTTTGTAGCCCAGATAGTCGGTTCTGGAAAAACCAGGGTGTTGCGCCGCCTCGGCCTCGAGGGTTTCCGGGGCAAAGTTTCCAATCAGCGTCAGACGAAGTTTGGTATCAGGCAAGCGCTGCATGGCCTCCAGCATTTCAAAAAGCCCCCTTACCCGCGTAATGCTACCGGTGTAAAGGGCCTGGGCCGGGCGCGTCTGGTAGGGCAGGTTTTGCAAGGCGGCAATCTCCTGGGGATGCGGAAAGTTCTGCAAAAGGATGGTTTTATGAGCGGGGAAACGTGCGCCAATGGGTTCGGTGACCGCAACAATTCCGCTCAAGAAGGTGCCTGCCAGGCGCTCGAGCAGCCCCATACCCAGGGCTACCAGGCTGCGCAACCATTTGGGAATCCAGTCCTTGCTCAAGATGTCCGTGGGAACATCCTCGTGTACGTCGTAAACAACTTTTTTGCCCTGCAATTGCAAGAGCAGCCCCACAGGAATCAACTCGGGGTCGTGGAAATGGTAAATATCGCCCTTTTCGGCCAAAGCCCGTTTATAAACGGCCCAGACCACCCCAAACATGCGCCCCAAACGGTTTTTGGCCACCGGTACAGCGCAAATTTGCACCCCCTGGCGCACCTCGTCCTGCTGGTGCGGTACGACCAGCGACACCGGATAACCTTCCTGGGCCAGACTCACACACTCCCGGTGAAAAATTCGAACGTCGAAGGGTGGGTGGGCTGAGCTCATGTGAACAATCTTGGGTAAAGGTTGGGGCATTGCGGTTCTCCTGCAGGTACGCCAAAGTGCAAGGGGTTTGAAATCAATCGAAGCGCACGTCAAAGGTTCTGGCCCAGGCAATCAGGTTGACCCAGCGCCAGACCCGGGCGTCGAAAGGTTTTCGTCGAGCCATTACGGCTGCCAGCTCCTGCCGAAGCAGCTCTGGCTTCAAGGCCCTGATACGGTACAGGGTTTCGGATTTTAGTTGTTGCTCCACCCAGGGTGCGAGCTGCTCCAGCCAGTGTTGTTCTGGGGTTGCGAACCCGACTTTGTCTTTGCGCTCCAGGATGGCCTGGGGAACCAGGCCCTGCATGGCGCGCCGGAAAACCGCCTTGGTTTGTCCACTGGGTGAAAGGATATACGATTCGGGAAGGCTCAAAATCAGCTCTACCAGTCGGGGCGTCAGAAAGGGCACCCGGCTTTCGATGGAGTGGGCCATGGAATTGCGGTCTTCGTAGCGCAACAGCTTGGGCAGGCTGGTTTCAGTGAGGGATTGTAATAGCTCCTCGCGCAGCACCTCGCGTCCGTGGAGGGCCCGCGGCGAGGCGAGGGCAACCCCTTTTTCTTGAAACCAGTCCACGTTCAGCCAGCCAGGGGCCAGCTCCTGACCGATGAGACGACGGGCCAGAGGCTCCAGGCTCGGTGGTAGTAAAAAGCCTATGGCGCTTTTATAGGTATCTTTGAGGGCAGGCTCGAGCCGGCTCGCCCGCAGGAAAGCCAGAGCCTCGGACCAGCGTCCCTGGCGCAGTAAAGAGGCCAGACGCGCCCCGCCATACACGGCATAACCGGCCAGGATTTCGTCGGCGCCCTGGCCATCCAGCATGACCTTGATACCGGCCTCCTGGGCCAGGCGAAAGACCCGGTACTGGGCATAGATGCTGGTGGAGCCAAAAGGCTCACCCTGCACCTGTACCAAATGATCCAGATCTGCAACCAGCTCGCCTGCGCTGGGTTTTACTTTGTGGGCCTTTACTCTGGCGGCCTTGCCGACCAGTTCGGCCCAGGACTCCTCCGAGACCCCATGGTCAGCCACGTAGGTAAAGGTGTGCAGCTCGAGACCCGGCTCGAGGTGGCGCATGGCCATCACGATGGCGGAGGAGTCGATGCCTCCCGAGAGCGCTGCCCCCACAGGTACATCCGAGCGCAGGTGCAGCCGCACATTTTCCAAAAACTGTGCGCGCACGTTTTCGGCAGCCTCCTCGAATGAACCCTCAAAAATGGGTTCCGGCTTGGGCTGCCAGAAGCGTTGCGGAGAAGAAAGCTGTGGACTACCAAGCTGAAGCTCCAGGTAATGGGCCGGCGGAAGCTGTTGCACCTGGGCAAAGAGGGTCTCGCTGCCATCGTCGGTAAGCCCAAAGCGCAAATAGCGGTACAGTCGGTTGGGATTAACCTGGCGCCCTACACCAGGAAGCTCGAGGAGCACAGGAATTTCGGAAGCAAAGGCAATACCTTCGTCGAACTGGGCGTAGTACAAAGGCTTGATGCCAAAATAGTCTCGAGCCAGGTAGAGGTGTTGATTCTGCCGATCCAGCACGGCAAAAGCGAACATGCCCACCAGGCGGGTAAGGCACTGCACGCCCCACTGGGCCCAGGCTGCCAGCAGTACCTCGGTGTCGGAGTGCGAACGGAAACAATGGCCCAGGGCCTGGAGTTCCTGGCGAAGCTCGAGGTAGTTGTATATTTCACCGTTGAAAACAAGGTGATAGCGCTGATCCGGGCTGGACATGGGCTGCCAACCCAGCGCTGAAAGATCCAGAATGGAAAGCCTGCGATGCACCAGCAATACCGAGCCGGAAGCGTCTGACCAGTCCTTGCCCTTATCGGTGGCTTGGTCGAGGGTTAGCCAGCCGTGATCGTCGGGGCCACGGTGGTACAGCCCTTGTAGGGCATTTGCTGCCCAGTTCAGCGATCCAGGCTTATGCAATACGATGCCTGCAATGCCACACAAAGATTTTTCCCCCTTTACGCATAGCTCTGTTGGTAGATTGGTACGGGTGACTAGCCATTGAGCACTTTCTTGAGCGCCTCCACCACCACCTCCTGGGTTGCCTGGCTCATTTGCGGCCAGATGGGCAGTGAAAGCACCTCGGCGGCAGCCCGCTCACTCTCGGGCAGGTGCAGACCCTGGTTCTGATAGACCGGAAGACGATGCAACGGGGTGGGGTAATAGACCATCGTACCAATACCCAGTTCGCTTAGCCGTTGTTGAACCTGGTTGCGCCGCCCATTCAGAATACGCACGGTGTACTGGTGGAAGACATGACCTGGGTTGAGCGCGGGTGTGCGCAGACCCGGGGTGTCGGCCAGGGCCTGGTTGTAGCGTTCGGCAATGGCCCTGCGGGCCTGGTTGTAACGCTCCAGGTGCGGCAGTTTGACCAGCAAAATAGCAGCCTGCAGGGTATCGAGGCGCGAATTGTAGCCGATGAGCTCGTTGTAATACTTCTTGCGCGAGCCGTGGGCCCGGAGCATGCGGGCTAGTTCAGCGGTGGCGTCGTCCGAGGTTACCAGCAACCCCCCGTCGCCATACGCTCCCAGGTTTTTGGATGGGAAAAACGAATAAGCGCCGGCATCACCCAGTGAGCCGGTATGACGGTGGAGCAAATCGGGGCGGCGCTGGCTCTCGCCCGGGTCGCCCTCGTAGCGCGCGCCAAAGGATTGGGCACAGTCCTCGAGTACCTTCAGGTTATACCGCCGGGCCAGCTCCAGTATGGCCGTCATGGCAGCTGGGTGGCCATACAGGTGAACGGGTACGATGGCCCTGGTTTTTGTGGTAATGGCGGCCTCGAGCAGGTCGGGGTTCAGGTTGAAGCTATGGGGGTCTATGTCCACAAATACTGGCTTGGCACCCAGCAGGCTAATGGCTTCAGCGGTGGCAAAGAAGGTGAAGGGGCTGGTAATCACCTCGTCCCCCGGCCCGATCCCCAAAGCCCTTAGCCCAATGATCAGGGCGTCGGTCCCGGAGTTAAGGGCGATGGCGTGTCTAACCCCCAGGTAGTGCGCGACTTTTTGCTCGAGCTCGCTTACCTCAGGCCCCATGATGAACTGGGTGGCGCGCAAGACCCTTTGTAAGGCTGCATTGAGTTCGTCCCATAGCTCGTTTACTTCTGCGCCGAGATCCAGGATGGGAATCTGCTGCAAGGTCTTCATACTAGCCTCCGCACCTCATATGGCCCCACCTTTTGGTAGACGTGGCCCTGGGAGTCGGTTACTGTGTCGCTTTGGCTAAAGTCGAGGCGGTCGCCATAGGCGCTCATCCAACCAATAATCCGTGCGGGCACCCCGGCCACTATTGCGTAGGCGGGCACATCCCTGGTCACCACTGCCCCGGCCGCTACAAACGCACCTTCGTGGAGGGTAACCCCTGTGACAATGGTGGCATTGGCGCCAATACTGGCACCGCGCTTTACCAGGATTCGACCGTAATTGGCCGAAGAGTTGCGCGGGAACTCGCTGCGCGGGGTCAGTACATTGGTAAAAACCATGCTGGGCCCACAAAAAACGTAGTCCTCCAGAATGACCCCTTCATACACCGAAACGTTGTTTTGTATCTTGACGCCGTTGCCGATGAGCACGTTGTTGGCCACGTACACATTCTGCCCAAGGGAGCAGTTCTCCCCGATGACCGCTTTGGCCGAGATATGGCAAAAATGCCAGATCCGGGTGCCCCGACCAATCTGGGCCCCCTCGTCCACTACGGCAGTCTCGTGTTTGAAGTATTCCATATCTAGCCGCTTACAGCCTCAAGCAAGAACGGGTGCATGGTGTCTTTGCGGTTTGAAAGGGGCAGGTTGCGAATCTGGGCAACGGTTGCAATGGCCTCATAGGTGTCGTCCAGACCGAAGCCCTGCCCTGCCAGGGTACGCTCGTACACTCGAGTATGCAGGTCGGTAAAGCCCTCGGAGAACTCGATTTCCTGCCCATCCAGAAGCATGGAGCGGTATGTGCGCTTACCCTGGGCCTTCAGGGCGGCGGGTACATGGTTCACATCAATGGATAAAAACCACCGCACCCTGGCTCGCTCGAGCTCCAGGTAACCAGCCGCTACCGTGTCGTCGCGGCGGTGTACCTCCACCTGCTGTACTTTGCCAAAAAGCCAGGCCAGCATATCGAAAAAGTGAACCCCAATATTGGTGGCCAGCCCCCCGGATTGCTCGGTGCGGCCCTTCCAACTGCGCAGGTACCAGGTACCCCGGCTGGTGATGTAGGTCAGATCCAGCTCGTAGGTGCGACGAGAATCGCTCTGCAGGCGGTGCATCAGGTTGAGCAGGGCCTCGTGGGTGCGCAGCTGCAAAATGGTCCACACCCGTCGCCCGGTCTCGGCCTCGAGATCCTTGAGTTGAAGAATGTCCCTGGGTTCCAGCACCAGAGGTTTCTCGCAGATGGCATCGGCGCCGGCTCGCAGGGCCATGCGGATATGTGCGGCATGCAAGTAGTTAGGGCTGGCAATGCTTACATAATCCACCTGCCGGGGCGTGCCGCGCAAAGCGTGCAGATAGTCCTCGAACAGCTCGGGCTGGGTAAAAAACTCGGCTTGTGGGAAATGGCTATCTAAAATTCCCACCGAGTCAAATGGATCCAGCGCAGCCACAAGGGTATGGCCGGTATCTTTGATGGCCTTAAGGTGCCGGGGGGCGATGTAGCCCGCAGCCCCGATGAGCGCAAAGTTCTTCATCCTTCCTCCTTACAAAAGCACCACATGGTCGGCCTTCAGACCCCGGGTAGCGTAGCGGGTATCGAGCACGGCCCTGGACAGGGCCACCACCCGTTTGTAATCCACGTTGCTGTGGTTGGTGGTGATGATGACCAGGTCGGCGTTTTGCAGTAGTTCGTCGGTTAGCTCTACGCTGTCGGCTACCAGGCCGTGCTCTTCGATGTGGGGCGTCCAGCTATCGTGAAATACCACCTCGGCCCCCTGATTCTGCAGGAGCTTGAAAACCTCGATGGCCGGGCTCTCACGATAGTCGTCCAGATTGGCCTTGTAGGCCATGCCCAGCAGCACGATTTTAGCCCCGCGCAGGGGTTTGCCGTGCTGGCTTAGTACCCGGGTGGCTTTTTCTACGGTAAACTCGGGCATCTTGCGGTTGATTTCGCCCGCCAGATTGATGAAGTGGGTATTGAAGTTGTATTCCTTGGCCTTCCACTCGAGGTAATGCGGGTCAAGGGGGATGCAGTGTCCCCCAACCCCTGGGCCGGGATAAAAGGGCATGATGCCGAAGGGTTTGGTAAAAGCAGCATCCAGCACCTCCCACACATTGAGCCCCATGCGGTCGCACAGCAGGGTGATTTCGTTGACCAGAGCAATGTTAACTGCGCGAAAGGTATTCTCAAAAACCTTGACCAGCTCGGCTGCTTTAGCGCTGCTTACCGGCACTACGTGATCAATGGTTTTGCTATAAAAGGCTATGGCTACCTCGAGGCTTTCCGGGCCCACACCCCCCACCACTTTGTTGGTGTTCTTGGTGGTATAGCGGGCATTGCCAGGATCTACCCGTTCGGGTGAATGGGCCAGAAAAAAGTCGCGACCCAGCTCAAGGCCGCTTTGCTGCAACAATGGCAGCATGATTTCCTCGGTGGTGCCCGGATAGGTGGTGGACTCGAGGCTGACTAGCTGACCCGCCCGCAGGTATTTGGCAATCTCGGCAGTAACGCCCTCCACGTACTGCAGGTCGGGTACCAGATTGCGTGTAAGGGGGGTGGGTACAGCAATAACGATCACATCCAGCTCGGGTACGCAGTCGAAGCTGGTTGTGGCCTGGATGAGGCCCTGGGCCACCAGGTCGCTTAGTTCCTCGTCCTTTACATCGCCAATATAGTTCTCGCCGCGGTTGATCTTGTCCACGCGCTGCTTGCTGCGGTCTATGCCAATCACGCGGTAGCCGACCTTGGCTTTCTCTACCGCAAAAGGAAGGCCTACATAGCCCAGGCCGACCACGCCGACCACGGCGCTCTTGTCCTCAATGCGTTGTAGTAGCTGGGTTTTGGGATCTATGGCTGTTTGCATGCTTGCTCCTTATCCGGGTACTTTTGCACTCTGGGGTTGTTTGGGTTGAAGGCTCTCCAGCCAGCTTTGAATCAGGCTCGACCAGCTCAGGTGTTCTTCCACGTAGCGCCGCCCGTTCTCGCCCAGGCGCTGGGCCAGCTGGGGCTCATCTACTATCTGCAAGATGTGGCGGGCCAGCGCTTCGGGGTTTTCTGGGGGGCTGACCAGACCTGCCTGGGCTGTTTCTATCAGCCGGGCTCCTTCCCCTTTACCCACATACACGATGGGCTTGGCGCAGCTCATACCAGCAAAAATTTTGACCGGACGGGTCATCTCGAAGAGGGGAGAGTCGCGCAAGGTTGAGAGTCCGGCTACAGCCAGGGAGTAGAGGCGGGCAATGTAGGCCGGAGGTTGCGGATCCAGGAAGCGGACATTGCGCAGGGCCATCTCCTGAGCCATTTCCATTAGCCGCTTCTTTTCCGAACCGTCTCCGATTAGTACCAGGACTATGTCGGGGTTGGATAGGTGCTGGGCAGCCTGAAGGGCAACCTCGAGGCCGTGCGCATAGCCATGGTTGCCCGCATACAGAATGACCTTTTTCCCCTCCAGGCCCAGCTCTTTGGCTAAAGCCTGATCAGGGGGCAGGGGGCGAAAGAGGGTGGTATCCACCCCGTTGGGCAGGTAGACCACCTTGTGGCTGGGCAGCCCTTTCTCGGTTAGCAAAATTTTTTGAATACCCTCTGTCACGGCCGTTACGTAGGTGGCTTTTTGGTAGCTCCAGCGCTCGAGGCCCGCGGCCAACCTGAGCAGGGGGCCTTCCTTCATGAGCCCCAGCTGGCGCACCGAGTCGGGCCACAGGTCGGCCACATTAAAAATGAAGGGTACGCGGAACCACCGAGAGGCCAGGAAGGCTGTAATGCTCAAGAAAAGCGGGGGTGACTCTACAAAAATAAAGTCGGGCTTTCGGGCGCGTAGCAAGGCCCATAACGAAGTGGCTGCAAAGCTGAAATAGTTGAGCAGGCGTCGCACGCCTGTACCCATAGCCGGGTAAAGCCAGGTACGCTGCACCCGCACCCCTTCCCAGGTCTCCTCGAGGGCAAACTTTCCTCGGTAATCTGCAAAAATACGCCCGGTGGGGTAGTTGGGCAGGGCCGTGACCACCTCCACCTCGTGCCCCAGCCGCACCAGTTCGCGAACCACAGAAGCCAGCCGCACCTGGGCGGCCCCAATCTCGGGTGGGAAATACTGTGTCAGAAACAAGAAACGCACAATGCCTCCGACCTGTGGTGCGCTATGCTCGAGTTTTTTGCGGAGGAAGCCCTGCGGCTTATTGCCGACCGAAAAGAGAGATGTAGCCCCATCTTTTGCAGGATTGCGGGTTCAAGCAACCGCAGGTATGCCGACTGAAAGAGATGCGCTCTCATGCCGGGCTTCTTATTTGTGTGCCTCCAGCGGCTGCGGAGGGCTTGGGGGTGCTGTGAGCAACTCATCTCATGTAGTGTAGTCAGTTTGAAGCCCGTTGGCCGGTTGTTTGACCCAGCCAGTGCGTTACCCTCAAGCACCGCCCCCTGTGAACTAAGCGCTTCATGAGAGATCTGTAGATAACGGCGCTTTAATAAAGAAATCGGGTTAGCGTACTTCAAAAGGCCCCAGGTCGAGTGCTGCACCTAGCAGGCGCTTCTGCCCCAAAAAATCGATCTTTGGAGCGGCTTCGCCGATGCCCTGGTCGATGGCCGGACTATTTTTGCTCAGGCGATAATCGCCGCTGCCATCGGGCTTATAGTTCACAAAGCCGGGGTCCAGGCTCAGGCTGCCCTGGTGGGAACTGGTCAGCAGACGCCAGTTGGTGGTGTTGTTCCAGACCAGGTTGTGGAGGAAGCGGTTCTGGCCGGTGTTGTTTTCCTCGCTGATGCCCCTGGGGTTGCCCACTACGATATTGTTGGCAACCAGGAAGTTCTGGGCGATGTTGCCGCGGGTGTTGTCGCCCGAGCCGACCGAGATGCCGCCGTAAAGGTTGGCAAAGGAGAGGTTGTTGGTGATGGTAACGGCGGTGGCCGCCTGCCAGGTGGTGATGCCGAAGCCTCGGGCGCGGTAGAGGATGTTGTTTTGGATAACGCCCCCTGGGCTGCCTTGATAAATGCCGTGGATGCGAGTACATGCACCAGCACCGATTTCGCCGATATCGTGCACCAGGTTGCCCATGATGCTAACCCCGGTTGCGTCAGGATAGCTGGTGTTAATGCCGGCCCCGCCATTGGTATCGCACTGGGCCCGGATGTGGTGGATATAATTGAACAGAATGCCGATGTGGCTACCCCAGCTAACGATGCCGCTGTTGGTGGCGCCGGTAACTTCGAAGCCGACGATATCTACGTAGCTGCCGCGGACATCGATACCGAAAAGGGCGCCCTGGGCATTGACTTTGGCGCCCCAGCGGGTGTCGGAGGCGATGACGATGCGCCCTGAGGCGGTGCCGCTGACGCTGACGCTAACGGCTTCGTTGTAGGTGCCCGGGAGGACGCGCAAGACCTGGCCGGGCTTGAGCCGGGCGGCGGCGAAGGTAATGGTAGCCCAGGGACGCTCGCGGCTGCCGTCGTTGGCGTTGCTGCCGCCGGGCCCTACATAAAAGGTGGGGCCTTGAGACAGGCTAAACAAACCATAAGAGATGTCTGGATTGGGAAAGGCAGGCCCACTTTGTGTTCCGGCAATGCAGGCGGCACATACGGTGAGCAGCAGTGATGACAGCCAGACCTGGCTATTTCTGGCCGTTTTTCCGATGCGCTCGAGTAATGTTCTCATAGGTTTGGAATATAGAAAATAAGGTTATATCGAGCTGGCGTGACACAAGCGCTGGCAGGTGCAAGCAGGCGATATAAGGTCATGCTATAGGAGTGCTCTCGAGTTGTATAGAACCCCTGCAGCTTAGGGAGTATCATCTTGAGGCCGGCAAAAAGCAGGCCGTATATTATGCGGCGCTAGCCCTGTGGCCCGAATAAGCGGTCGCGGACAGCCAGGAGCACAAAGCCCAGCAATAGAATGGTTACCGCGGCAATGCCTGCTGTCAGAAGGGGTCTGGGCCAGATGGCATCGGTGGGCACTTCTGCTTTTGAGAGCATTGAGAGCTGGCCGCTGGCGCTGTTTTCCAACGAGCGCACAATGCCCAGGTCGCGTTCAATGGTCGCGCGCAGTTCGCGTAGGCCCGCCAGGTCGGTTCGGTTACTCGCCTGGCTGAGCTGGTTATCTACCCAGCGCAGCCGGCTTTCCAGGGAAGCGCTGGCACGCCTAAAATTTTCGCGTACTAAAGCGGTTTCCCATGCTTGCAAAGCCTCGCCCCAGGCGTTGGCCATGGCGGCTGCTTGGCGAGGGTCTTTATCACGCACGCTCAAAACAAAAACAATCGAAGTAGAGCCCACCGTTTCGATGGAGCGAATCCGCATTTTTTCCCGTATCTTGGTTACTTCTTTTGGTAAAACGCCCGGGAAGCGGCGGTGCATTTCCTCTACGACCAGGGTGCTGTAAGCGGCCTCTCGATAGGCCGCGGCCGCTAAAGGCCGCAGTTGAGGGGTGTTGAGGCTCGAGCTAAGCTCGACCGGGTTGGCGGAAAGCAGGCGGGTGGTGGCCTCGTAGACTCGAGGCTGAGCGGTGACTAAAAAGTAGGCCAGGATCGCAATTCCTACCGACAGCCCGAGCAGCGCCCACATATAGCGGCTAAAGCTAAGGAGCAAGCGGTCAAAGTCGGTCATGCTGGTCATGCTTCTCATGTTTGTCCTCAGTGGGCCCAAATGGCCGGGAAAGACCCAAGCGCAAAAGCTAGGCGCTCTTTAGCCTAACCATAAGACTTCAGGAAAGCTATCGCAAATGAACTTTTGCTGCTCAACTTAACCATCCTATGGTGAAGTTAACGCTCGAGGTTACGCATAAAACCAGACCAAATAGGTTCTGCTAGGTACCATAAAACTGAGATGGAGCGAGCTGGCTCGGAGTTCCGTTGTTGTCTATGACCCGCATTAAGCGCCTGTTGACCCAACCCTCTTTCGCTGGCAACGCCGCTTTGCTGGCCAGCAGTACCATACTGGGGCAGGGACTGGTGATCCTGGTACAGCCCCTCTTGACGCGAATGTACCGCCCGGAAGACTTTGGCTTACTGGCCTTGTACACCTCCATTCTTTCTCTGGCCGCGGTGGTGCTTAACCTTCGGTACGAGCAGGCCATACAGCTTCCCAAAGAAGAGACCGAGGCCCGCAACTTGCTGGTGCTGTCCCTCGTGCTCGGATTGGGCTCGAGTGTGCTTATAGGCGTGGCATTTATTTTGCTGAGACAGGCGCTTTCCGGTTGGTTTAACATCGTGCTGCCGGTCTGGTTTGCCTGGCTGGTTTTGTTGGGATTGGCCTGCGTAGCCCTGATGCAGGCTGGCAGTATGTGGGCTTTGCGGCTATCTCGGTTCGGTGTGCTGGCGCAGACCAAGTTTCAGCAGGGCTTGTGGCAGGCGCTCGGCCAGGTGCTACCAGGTCTTTTTTCCCCGGGTGCAGGGGGGCTAATCCTGGGCGATGTCCTGGGACGTTTGGGGGGCGTACATGCGCTGGTGCGTTTGTGGCCGCGGACGCTTCAGGGCATCTCTGTCCAGTCTCTCTACCGCGTAGCGCATCGCTACCGAAGTTTCCTTATTTATGGCACAGGCGCGGCATTGCTCACCGCGGCCAGCTTTCATCTGCCTTTTATCGTGCTAACGGCTTTTTTTGGTGCTGCGGCTATGGGCCAGTTTAGTCTCAGCTACCGCATCACCACCATTCCGGTTACCCTGGTTGCCCAGTCCATTGGCCAGGTCTTCTTTTCCAGGGCGGCTGCTGCGCGCGACACGCCGGCCCTGGCCCAGCTTACCGAGCGGACTGCTGCAGTGCTGTTTGCACTGGGTTTGCCCGTTTTTGGGGCTTTGTGGGTGGTGGCGCCTGTGGCCTTTCCGCTGGTTTTTGGGGCCAATTGGGATGAAGCAGGTCGCTACGCGCAACTACTGGCCCCCTATTTGCTTTTTTCCATGGTGGCCCAACCCCTATCCAACCTGCTAACCATCCGCGAATGGCAGCGGGGGCTGCTGGCCTTTACCATTTTCGAACTGCTTCTGCGCATGGGGGCGATTTATTGGGGCGTAACCACCCAGCAGATGTACTGGGCTGTGGTTCTTTTTGCCCTGAGCAGCCTGCTGGTAGCCCTGCTCTCGATAGGGCTTTTTTTTCGTGCAGCGGGGGCAAGCTGGCCGGGGTTCTGGCTGAAGGTGCGCAAGTATGTTTGGTTCGACCTGCTCGGCCTGCTTTTGCTATGGGGCGCGGGCTACTGGCTGAAAGGCTGGTGGTGGGTGGGTGCTGCGGTTTTGGTGGTTTTTTTGCTGCTTCTGAGGAGTTTTGTTGAAATACGAAGGGAAGGTTTGGAATGAGGGCCGTAGCCTCGGTGACAGCAACCCTGATGTTTCCTTTGTGGGCCTGGCTGGCCTTTCCGCAAATCCTGCTGTATTTGTATACGTTCAGCTTGCCGCTGGAAGGCGTATTTGCCATTGAGGGGGTATTCACCCTATCGAAAGGGCTCCTGGGACTATTTTTGCTGGCCCTGGCCTTCCAGGTTCGACGCCCTAAAATTGCCTGGTTTCCAGCTTTAGTGCTGACCTGGCGGCAAGTGCCCCGCTTGCGCATCTCGATACTTGCTGTACTTCTAATGTTCTGGGCGTGTGCGAGCTACTTCTGGTCGGTAGATCCCTCGGCTACCTGGGATAAGCTCCAGGCGCTGGCCCAGCACCTCATAGGGGCTTTGGCCATAGCCTTTTTTATTATGGCACGCCCCAAAACTCTTCAACCCCTCCTGTTTTCTTACTCTTTAGGGGCTTTGATTGCAGCTTTTCAAGGTATCTCTAACTACCTGCGCAACCCCTCGAGCCGATCCAGCTTTGCGGGCTCAGCAGATGCAGCCGACTTTGCCGCTATCGTTTTGCTGGGTTCGCTGGTGGCGGTGGGTTTGTGGCTAGCAGCGAAAAGCCCATGGATGCGCTGGTACAGCCTGGCCTGCTTTGCGGCCTGTACCCTGGCGGTGGTGCTATCGGGTACTCGCAGCGCCTGGGTGGCCATTATAGTTACCCTGTTTTTGGTCATATTGCCACGCCTGGGCTGGCAGCGAATGCTATCCATAAGCCTGATGCTCGCACTCTCTTTTGTGGCACTGTACCAGCTACCGGCAGTGAACCAGTTTTTAGCTACCCGGGTAACCTCGGCGGCGGAAGATGGGGGTGCGGGCCGCACGGCCATCTGGACGGTGGGTTGGCATATCGCGCAACAGAACCTCTTCATTGGGCATGGTTACGGAACCTTCACCTCGCTGTTTGATCTAGGGGCCGCGACCGAATCGGCCCTCGAGTCCATTGACACCTACTACATTACCGATGGCCGGGGGGCCCACAACATCTACCTCGAGCTCGTTTCCGAGATTGGCCTGGTTGGGCTGGGGATATTTCTGGCCTGGATGTGGGTTTTGCTTCGGGTGAGCCTGAGGCAGTCGGTTCACCCTGACCTGATCCTTATATTAAAAGCCTGCCTTCTGGCTTACCTGATTCAGGGCGCATTTCTGGGCATTCTTGAACGTAAATACCTGTGGCTAACTATAGCGCTCTTGCACGGACTTTCCATGATGTTTCGAGGCACCTATGCGTCTACTGCTCCTAAGCCCTGACTTTCCCTCGGCAGTACACCCCTCGGCCTGTATCTTTGTACAAACCCAGGCCCTGGAGTTGCAGCGTTTGGGCCTTCAGATAGAGGTGCACGCCCCACTGCCCCTGGTGTTGCCCGGTATGGGCCGCTTGAAACCGGCCTGGCGGAGCTACGCCCAGATTCCTGCCCAGTACGAGGTAGAAGGAACCAGGGTCTACCGTCCGCGGTATCTGGCGGTTCCCGGTGAGAATCTCTGGGGCTGGCCCCACCTGCTCAAAGCCCCCACCCTGCCTGACGATCTCGCCAAATATGACCTGGTACATGCGCATTTTGCCCACCCCGAGGGCACCCTGGGTCTTCATCTTAAGCGCCGCTGGCGCAAACCCCTGGTCGTAACCCTGCACGGCGACGACGCCAACACCTACCCCTACCAGAACCCGCGCTACATGCGCTATTTCCGGCAGGTGCTGGCCCAGGCCGACCTGATTCTTGCGGTAAGCGAGGCCATCCGCCAGCGAACCCAGGCCCTGACCCAGCGCCCGGTGCTGACCCACCGGGTGGGTCTGCGTCTTTCCCCCCTGCAGGCCAGGCCCGACAAAAGCACCCTTCGCGACCAGCTTGGGCTACCACAGGACCGCTTTGTGCTTTTGTTCGTAGGAATGCTTTGGAAGTACAAAGGTGTGTCGGAACTTGCTCAAGCCCTGCACTTGCTCGACGACGAGAGCCTGATGGCGGTTTTTATTGGAGACGGGCCATTGCGCGAGACCCTGGTCAGCGCTTCGCGTACCTCGGTGGTGGTGTTGGGTCAGCAACCCAACAGCCTGGTGCGAACCTATATGGCCGCTGTCGATGCCTTTATTCTTCCATCCTACCGTGAAGGTCTGCCCACGGTTGTGGTTGAAGCGGGTGCGGCGGGTCTGCCGGTGATTGCCAGCCAGTACGGCGGTACGCCTGAACTGATCAACCAGCAGACCGGATTTCCCCTCGAGGAGGTAAGTCCAGAGGCCATAATCAAGGCCCTGAACGAACTGCGCAAAAATCCCCAGGAAGCCCGCGCCCGGGCCGAACGACTGCAAGCCCATGTGTATGAGCACTACGACGCAGCGCAAAACGCGCGAACACTCCTGCGCTTCTACCAACAACTTCTCAGCAAGGAACCGCTTTCGTGATGTGGGGAGGGCCTTTCTGAAATGCGCATACTGAAGCCAAACAACTCGCAAAGCCCTGAGGGCAATGGCCATTTTGTGCGGTCGGTTTTGAACCGTTTGTACTCCGACTTTATGCTGCCAGACCGCACGGGCGAGCTGCGCTTGTTGCTCGAGCGGGCCCTGTCTTTGGGCTACGAGGTGCACTCGATTGCTTCTTTCTGGGAACAAATCAAAGCCGGGGGCCCCAGACCCGGCCTGCACCTGGTGCTGCGCCTGGATATTGATACCGACCTGCCTACGACCAGGGCTTTGTGGCAGTTGCTGCGCGATCTGGGGGTAAGGGGTACTTTTTATTTTCGCCTCTCGACCCTGGATGTTCGCTTAATGCAAGCCATTCACGAAGCGGGCAGCGAAGCCAGCTACCACTACGAGGAGCTGGCGGTCTATGCCAAGCGTTATCGCCTGCGTAGCCGCGCCGAGGTCGAAGCGCACATGCCCGCTATACGGGCGTTGTTCGCCGATAACTACCGCCGGGTGAAGATGCAGACCGGCCTGCCCTTGCACACGGTGGCCTCGCATGGCGACTGGCTTAACCGCAGGCTGGGTGTGATTAACCTCGAGCTATTGCAAGACCCGGCCCTGCGCGAGGCGCTGGGTATCGAGCTCGAGGCCTACGACGCGGCGCTGCAGCAACACTATACCCAGCGCTACTCCGATGGCCCCTACCCTACGTTTTGGCTGGACGGCAACCCCCTGGCCGCGCTGGAATCCCGGCAGCCGGTAATCGAGGTCTTGCTGCACCCCCGCCACTGGCGGGCCAACATTCCGGTGAACGCTTCAGACAACCTCCGGCGGGTTTGGGAAGCGCTGGACTACCGCCTTAGGCTGCCCGGCTAGGCTTTTGAACGTAATTTGGCAACCACAGGCGGTGGGTAGAGGCCCCGCGGCGTGGGATAGTGCAAAGGTTTTAAGCTGTTGGGGAGAGAATATTCTCTTTTCCAGAGAAATCAGCCGCTCGGTAAGCCGTGTAAACGCCAGCGTTAAGGAACCGTTATCTAGCCCATAACCACTGGATTGGCTTATCGGGGGCCTCGAGCCCTTTCTAGCAAGGAAACCCGGGGCGCTGTGTCTGTGGCCAAACCGGCCCGCAGCCGGGGCCGGCGGTTGAGTGGGCCAAACCCGTTAAAGCGCCTGGTTATGCTCGTTTCGTAGGTGCATTTGAGTGTTGCAAAACTCCATCCCCCGACTACACTCAGACTCGTAGGATCTCCATAGATCCCAATCCAAAGGAGGTACTGGATGACATATCGCTGGTTACTACTACTCTTTGCAGCCCTGTTCCTCGCTGCGTGCGGTGGGGGTGGTGCGCCGACCATCAGCACCATCGAGGTGAGCCCCACCACGGCCACCAAGCAGGTGGGCCATACCCAGCAGTTCACGGCGGTGGCCAAGGATGCCGGGGGCAACACTATTTCCGGCGTCACTTTCACCTGGACCACGAGCAACCCCAGCGTGGCTACGGTGAATAGCAGCGGCCTGGCCACTGCGGTAGCGGTTGGCACGGCCACCATCACCGCCAGCGCGGGGGGCAAGAGCGGCACCGCCACCCTGACCGTGCAGATCCCGCCTCCACCCGCCATCGAAACCATCGAGGTGAGCCCCACCACGGCCACCAAGCAGGTGGGCCATACCCAGCAGTTCACGGCGGTGGCCAAGGATGCCGGGGGCAACACCATTTCCGGCGTCACTTTCACCTGGACCTCGAGCGATGATGGCGTGGCCACGGTGAATAGCAGCGGCCTGGCCACTGCGGTAGCGGTTGGCACGGCCACCATCACCGCCAGCGCGGGGGGCAAGAGCGGCACCGCCACCTTCACCGTGAACCCAGTGCCTACCTTCGCGGTTGGCGGCACGGTGCGCTACCTGAATGGGTCGGGCCTGGTGCTGGCCATCGGCGCGCAGACCAAGACCATCAGTGCCAGTGGGAGCTTCACCTTCGATACGCCCCTGCCCGACGGCACCTACACGGTAAGCGTGCAGACCCAGCCCAGCAGCCCGGACCAAACCTGCAACGTTACCAACCCCAACGTGACCGTAGCCGGTGCGGCCGTTAGCAACATCGAGGTCGAGTGCAGCCCTTACACCAAGTGGCTGGCCAGCACGGGCACCGACAAGGGCACGGCCATCACCACCGATGCCAGCGGCAACGTGATTGTGGCGGGCCTTTCCAGGGAGTTGCTGGGTGAGCTGGGCCAGCTCAACAGCCGCTTCCCCGACGTGGTGGTAGCCAAATACGACCCCAACGGCACCCGCCTCTGGCTCAAACAGTTTACGGTGGGCGACCCCAACACCTTACCTAATGTAGAGTCTTCGGCTAAAGGGGTGGCCACCGATGCTGACGGCAACATTTACGTGGTGGGTAGCGCCTATGTCTCGGCCAGCAACGCCTTCAAAGGCTTTGTGCTCAAACTGGGGCCGAATGGCAACCGAATTGACTCCATCAAGCTCGACCAGAACACGTCTTCAGAAAACGGTCTAAATGCGGTGGCGGTGAGCGGAACCACCCTTTACCTGGGTGGCTATACCAACGGAATCGTTCCAGGGGGTACCAACGCGGGCGGTTCTGACGCGGCGCTTTATAAGTACGACACAGACCTTAACTTTAGCTGGGCGGTTCAGTTCGGCTCCAGCGCCAACGACCAGATCACGGCCATGGGCGTGGATGCGAGCGGGGATGTCTACGTGGCCGGTTTTGCTGCTGGGGCTCTGCCCGGCAAAACCCACCAGGGCCAGACCGATGCCTTTGCGGCCAAGTACAGCGCCGGCGGTACCCAGCAGTGGCTCAATCAGTTCGGTACAGCCTTCGGCGACTCGGCCAATGCGCTGGCCGTGGTGGGCTCGGATGTCTATGTAGCGGGTTACGTGACAGGAATGTTCGAGGGGGGCTTTAGCTATAACGGCGGCACCGATCTGTTTGTAATCAAGTTTGCCGGCAACGGTATCGAGGACTGGCGTAAGCAGTATAGCCCCACCGACCCGGCCCAGATCAACCCCTACGGCATGGCCGCCGACGCCAGCGGCAATGTGTACATTGTGGGCGATGTGAACGTCTCGATTGACGGCACCGAGACCCACAAGGGCGGTAAGGATGTCTTCGTGCTGCAGTACCTGGCCAACGGCACCAAGGGCTGGAACCGGCAGGAAGGCAGTCCGCAAGATGAAATCGCCCTGGCGGTTACCCTGCGCGGTAGCGATCTCTACATCACCGGTCACACGGCGGGGGCCTTCGATGGCTATACCAACCTGGGAGGCCCGGAGGACATCTTCGTGCTGAAGTACGATACCGGCGGTAACAAGAAGTAGTTTCCCAGGATTTGAGGGGCTCGAGGGGAATCGCCCTCGAGCCCCTTTCCTTATACAGGGCGTTATACGCATCGTTACAGGAGAGTTGCGTGTTCAAAATAACCCGTTTGCGGTTGTAATGCAGTATATGCTGCCCTTAGCAAAAGGGATTATTGCCGAATAACGCCGTCATAACGGCTCCCAGACTAAACTTCTAAGCGTTAGCACCAAGGCAGCCATCCCTGAAGGAGCGAACGAATGGTAAAAGAATCCCACAGCGAAGTAGCCTTTGCGCCCTGGCCCCACTTCGAACCCGACGAGATCGAGGCTGCGGTAAGCGTGCTCCGCTCTGGCAAGGTGAACTACTGGACCGGCCAGGAGGGCCGCCAGTTCGAGCGGGAGTTTGCCGAGTATGTAGGTACCCGACATGCCATCGCCCTGCACAACGGCACGGTAGCCATCGAACTGGCCCTGTACGCAATGGGCGTGGGGGAGGGCGACGAGGTCATCACCACGCCGCGCACCTTTATTGCCTCGGCCAGCGCGGCCGTTATGCGGGGGGCCCGGCCCGTGTTCGCCGATGTGGACCGCAACAGCGGCCTGATAACCGCCGAAACCATTGCAAAAGCCATTACCCCGCGCACCAAGGCCATCATTGTGGTGCATCTGGCAGGCTGGCCCGCCGACATGGACGCCATTATGGAACTGGCCCGCCAGCACAACCTCTGGGTAATTGAGGACTGCGCCCAGGCCCACGGCGCAAAGTACAAAGGCCGCAGCGTGGGCTCCATAGGTCATGCCGGGGCCTGGTCTTTTTGCCAGGACAAGATCCTGACCACCGGGGGCGAAGGCGGTATGCTTACCCTGAACGACGACGAACTGTGGAACAGGGCCTGGAGCTTCAAGGATCACGGCAAAAGCTACGATGCGGTATACAACCGGCAGCACCCGCCGGGCTTCCGCTGGCTGCACGAAGACTTTGGCACCAACTGGCGCATGCTCGAGGTGCAGTCGGCCATTGGCCGGGTGATTTTGCGTAAGCTGGATGCTTGGATCCAGAAGCGCCGGACGCACGCCCACTACCTGAGCGAGCGCTTCCGTCAGATTCCCGCCCTGCGCGTACCCGAGGTGCCGGCTGAGCTGTACCACGCCTACTACAAATACTACGTATACGTGCGCCCGGAAAAGCTTAAGCCGGGCTGGAACCGCGACCGCATCATGGTAGCGATCAACGAGACCGGAATACCTTGCACGACCGGAAGCTGTGGTGAGATTTACCTCGAGAAAGCCTTTACCCGCCGGGGCTGGCAGCCAAAAGAGCGCTTGCCGGTGGCCCAGGAGCTGAGCGAGACCTCGCTAATGTTCCTGGTGCACCCCACCCTGGGTTTGGAGCACATGCGGGCTACCGCCGATGTGGTTGAGCGGGTGATGGAGGAAGCCTCGGCCTGATACACGCTGGCTCGATTGTGGGCTCGATTGTGGGGAGGAATAGAGCATGATTCATTTCAAAGAGTTGCGATTCACAGCCGATGTGGTCTTGCGCATTTTGGCCGATCAAGCCATGGTACTGGGTAGCTTTGCTCTGGCCATGATCCTGCACCTGGTCTGGGCTTACAGCAACTCGGGCGACCCCCGCCTGCTGGGGGCCTACGCCCAGATTTACCTGGCCAACCTGCCCATGCTGACAGGCATTAGCTTCGTTGTTTTTGTGCTCAGCGGTTTTTATACGCGGGGCCGGGCCTATCAGGGTCGCTACAAAATGCTCATCGTGACCCAGGCTGTAGCACTTACGTACCTGATATTTGGCTTCGCGGTATTTATGCTGCCCGTGGTGGATCCGCCCCGTTCGGTGCTGTTTTTGTCGGGCTTCCTTACCCTGGGTCTGACCCTGGGTTCTCGGGCCTGGGTGTACTACTGGGAGCGCATCGAAAGCAACCGCAGGGGCAAGGCCAGCCCCCCTGTTGCTGTGGCCGACGAGCGAATCGTACTGGTAATTGGCGGCGCGGGCTACATTGGGTCGGGCTTGCTGCCCAGGCTGCTCGAGCAAGGTTACAAAGTTCGCCTGTTCGATCTTCTGATGTTCGGCAAGGAGCCCATTGCCCATGTGCTTCACCACCCCAACCTGGAAATTATCCAGGCCGACTTCCGCCAGGTAGACAAGGTAGTGGAGGCCATGCGCGGTGTGGACACCGTGGTGCACCTGGGGGGCCTGGTCGGCGACCCCGCCTGCGCCCTGGACGAAAACCTCACCATCGAAATCAACCTGGTGGCTACCCGCACCATTGCCGAAATTGCTAAGGGGATGCACGTGCGGCGCTTCATTTTTGCTAGCACCTGCTCGGTTTATGGGGCCAGCGACCTGGTCCTCAACGAACGCAGCAATTTGAACCCGGTATCGCTTTACGCGCGGAGCAAAATTGCCTCCGAGCAGGTTTTGCATCAGTTGCAAAGCGACGACTTTTCCGTGGTCATCCTGCGCTTCGGTACCATTTACGGCCTCTCGGGCCGCACCCGCTTCGATCTGGTGGTCAACCTGCTCACGGCCAAGGCTGTGGTAGAGAAGAAGATTACCGTGTTTGGTGGTGACCAGTGGCGGCCCTTTGTGCATGTGGACGATGCCGCGAATGCAGTCATGATGGCAGTAGAGGCCCCCAAAGAGCTGGTGCACAACGAGACCTTCAACGTCGGCAGCAACGAGGGCAACATGACGCTGGGCATGGTTGGCGAACTGGTCAAGAAGCTCGTGCCCGACGCCGAACTGATTGACTCGGGGCGCGATGGCGACCGCCGCAACTACCGGGTGGACTTTTCCAAAATTCGCAACCGACTGGGCTTCGAGCCCAACTGGACGGTGGAGCAGGGGATTCGGCAGGTGATCGATGCCCTGCGCAGCGGCAAGGTGCGCGACTACCGCGCCCCCATGTACTCCAACGTGAAGTATCTGACGGAAGATCTGGCCTCGGGGTCGGTCAAGCAGTACTTCCTCGGCTGGGAAAAAAGCTTGATCGAACAGGCTTACGCACAAAATACGCAAGAGGAGAACCTGCCGGTGATTCCTCGAGCCTGATGGATTTCGGCAAACACCATAGGGAGGGGTATGGAGGTGATGTAGTGATAGTACGAGACTGGTTGCAAAGGGCTGGAATACTTGTTCTTTTAGTTTTTTTGGCTGCTTGCACCCCCAAACCCCCGGCCACGCCCACCAATTTCCAGGCCACCGCGGACACCACCCCGCAGGTGGCGCTGCGCTGGGATGCAGTAGCGGGCGCTTCGGATTACTTGCTCGAGCGCAGGTCGGGAAACGGCGACTTTGCCCCTATTTTTGTGGCCACAGCCCCCCAGTACACCGATAGCAGCGTTGAATACAGTACCACCTATACCTACCGCCTGACCGCCCGCAACGGCAGCGGTAGCAGCCCGCCCGTTACCGTAGAGGCCACCACCCCGCCCCAGCCCCAAGCACCCCCCGAGGCGCCCACCAACCTGGAGGCCACCCCCAACGACACCCCCCAGGTGCGCCTGACCTGGACGGCCCCCGCAGGGGTGTCGCGCTACACCCTCGAGCGCCGCATCCGCGATGGCAGCTTCGTAGTACTGGAAGACAGCCTTCCGGCCAGCACCACCCAGTACACCGACAACGATGTGGGTAACGGCACACCCTACACCTACCGCCTGACCGCCCGCAACGCCGCCGGCCCAGGCCCCCAGGCCACCGTGGAGATTCAAACCCCGGCCTACAGCGAACCTGGCTTTGTGCAAACCCCCACAAGCTACTCCTTTGCCGATGACCCGCCCTCGAGCCAGACCCTGCAGAACCTGGAGGACGAGGGCCTGGACGTGGAGTACTTCAACAACCCCGACCTCACCGGGCTGTACGCCCGCCGCATCGAGCCCAACATCAACCGTACCTTTTCGGGCCAGGGCCCCGTGCCCGGTATGGATCCCGATACCTTCAGCATCCGCTGGACCGGTCTGCTGACCCCCCCCACAACCGACACCTACACCCTGGTGGTGCTGGCCGACGACGGGGTTCGCCTGTGGGTTGGCAACCAGCTTCTGATAAACCGCTGGGCCGACCAGAACCTGACCCGCCGCACGGCGCAGATGACCCTGAACGGTGGGCAGGCCTACCCCATCCGGCTCGAGTACTACAACCGCGACCCCCGCGGGGCCATAAAACTCCGCTGGGCGCGCGCCGGGCAAACCCCGGTGCTCATCCCCCAGAGCGCCTTCAAGCGCCACGCCAGGGCCCGCATCGGCTACTTTGGCCCCAAACTGCCCTGGCCCACCGTGGCCACCCACGCCACCCTGCTGCCCGATGGCCGGGTGATGACCTTCCACGGCCTGGACCCGGTGGGCAAGGGCCAGAGCGACTACTACCGCGACTACAGCAAGCACGCCTCTACCCAGGTTTTCGTCTGGACGCCCGGCACCCCCACCGACGCCCAGAGCCAGGCCCGCTACGACAACACCCGCACCGACCTGTTTTGCGCCGGCTATGTGCTGGCGGCCAACGGCAAGCTCTACCTGGCCGGGGGCAACCTGGGCTACGACTACACAGGTACAGGGCAAGAGCAGAACTTTGCCGCAGGCCACACCCACACCAACATCTTCGACCCCGCCAGCAACACCTGGGCGGCAGGGCCCGACATGGAGCAGGGCCGCTGGTACCCCAGCGTCATTACCCTGCCCAACGAGGAGATGCTGATTATTGGCGGTAATGCCGATCAGCATAACAACAACAACATGGCCGACGACAAAAACTACATCGCCGACGTGTGGAACCCGTTTTCCAATACCCTGCGCCGCCTGACCTCCGCCAGTTCTTTTGGTAAGGGCATCGAACACTTTTACCCCTGGGTGCACGTAGCCCCCAACGGCCAGGTCTTTTTGTCGGGCAGCTACATATACTGGTACTACCTGGATACCAGCGGAGCGGGTGCCTGGGGCCCCATAAACACTCAAACCTACAACCGCTACTATGGCTCCTCGGTGATGTACGAACCGGGCAAGATCCTGGTGCTGGGGGGAGGGGCGATCAACCTGGACAACACAGCAGAGATGGGCGATAAAACAGCCCAGGTGATCGAGCTGAACCCCAACAACCAGAGCATCGCGGTGCGCAATGTGGCCCCCATGGCCCACAAGCGCACCCACCTGAACGCCACCCTGATGCCCGATGGGCGCATATTTGTCAACGGCGGCAACGAAGATGGGCTTATCTTTAACAACGGCACTGCGGTCTACGAAAGCGAGATCTGGTCGCCCAGAACCGAGACCTTTAAACCCGCCGCCGAGGCCCAGTGCCCCCGCACCTACCACTCCACGGCGCTGCTGCTGCTGGACGGCACCATTATTACCATGGGGGGCGGTGCTACCGGGGGCGATGACCCACCTACCTACCCCGAGTGCGACAAGACCAGGGGGAATGGACAGAAAACCAACCAGCTCAACGCCGAGATCTACTACCCCCCCTACCTGCACAATGCGGACGGCAGCGAAGCCGCCCGCCCGGTCATCCAGGCCGCGCCCGAACGGGTGAGCTACGGACAGACCTTTAGCATCAGCACCGACGTACCAAGCTCGCTGGTCGAGCGGGTGACCCTGGTGGCTTTTGGCTCCGTTACGCACGCCTTCAACATGGGGCAGCGTTTCCTGGAGCTGAGCTTTACCCGCACCGGCCCCCACACCCTTAGCGCTGTGGCGCCGGCCAACGCCAACCTGGCAACACCGGGCTACTACCAGCTTTACGTGCTCGATGGCCGAGGGGTGCCTTCCAGGGCCTGGGTGATGCGGCTGCGCGAGGCCGGGCGGCCCTAGCGCACTTCAAAGGGCCCCAGATCCAGGCTGCTGCCCTGCAGGCGGGGCTTGGCCAGGAAGTCGATTTCGGGGGCGCGCTCGACCACGCCCTTGTCAATGGCGGGGCTGCTGCTGCTCAGGGTGTAGTCGCCCGAGCCATCGGGCTTATAGTTCACAAAGCCGGGGTCCAGGCTCAGGCTGCCCTGGTGGGAACTGGTCAGCAGACGCCAGTTGGTGGTGTTGTTCCAGACCAGGTTGTGGAGGAAGCGGTTCTGGCCGGTGTTGTTTTCCTCGCTGATGCCCCTGGGGTTGCCCACTACGATATTGTTGGCAACCAGGAAGTTCTGGGCGATGTTGCCGCGGGTGTTGTCGCCCGAGCCGACCGAGATGCCGCCGTAGAGGTTGGCAAAGGAGAGGTTGTTGGTGATGGTAACGGCGGTGGCCGCATGCCAGGTGGTGATGCCGAAGCCTCGGGTGCGGTAGGTCACGTTGTTTTGTACCGTTCCGCGGGGAGCGCCCTGGTAGATGCCGTGAATGCGGGTGCAGGAGCCTGCGTTCAGATCGCCAATGTCGTGTACCAGGTTGCCCAGCATGACCCCATCCGATGAGTCGGGAGAACTCATATTAACCCCGGCCCCGCCGTTGGTATCGCACTGAGCCCGGATGCCATAGACATGGTTGAACATAAAGCGGTTGTACGGCCCCCAGCTAATGATGCCGCTGTTGGTGGCGCCGGTAACTTCGAAGCCGACGATATCTACGTAGCTGCCGCGGACATCGATACCGAAAAGGGCGCCCTGGGCATTGACTTTGGCGCCCCAGCGGGTGTCGGAGGCGATGACGATGCGCCCTGAGGCGGTGCCGCTGACGCTGACGCTAACGGCTTCGTTGTAGGTGCCCGGGAGGACGCGCAAGACCTGGCCGGGCTTGAGCCGGGCGGCGGCGAAGGTAATGGTAGCCCAGGGACGCTCGCGGCTGCCGTCGTTGGCGTTGCTGCCGCCGGGCCCTACATAAAAGGTGGGGCCGCTGGGAATGGGGTAACTGGGAGCGGTGCTGCTGACCTGAATGCTCAGGCTGGCGCTTCCAGTTTTTCCCTCCGCATCGTAGGCGCTAATGACCAGGGTATTGCTGCCCATGCGCAGGTTGGAAACCACAAAACTGGTGTTAACGGTGGGCCCAGGGGTTATGGGAAGGGTCACCTCGGGGGCGTTGTTGAGCCGGTAGCCCAGACGGGTAACGCCGGTGTCGTCGCTGGCGCTGACCTGGACGGTGCTGCTGGTGTCGTTCAGATTGGCGCCGCTCACCGGACTCAGAATACGCACCGTGGGTTCGCCAGAGGCAGGCGGAGGGGTTTGTTCGGAACTACAGGCGGCAAATAAAGCGGCCAGGAGGGCAAGAGTTAAGCGTCTCATGTCTGAATCTCCCAGGGTGTTAAGCAGCGCTTGAAAAGATCACCCCAAACGTTACAGACCATAACCGGATAGCAATAGAGTTTTTTTTGATAAACGTTAAGTTGACCTTTAGAAAAGACATAGCTGTAACGAAAAACGTAACACAAAGGAACCTCGAGCCCATGTGACAAAAAAACCAGCTTTGGCTCGAAAGGCGTCTATCCTGAGCATGTGCAAGGTCTGAAATTCGAACAATGCGCCCCTGACGCCATACAGGGTGGTGTATCCAGAAAAACCGGTTTTTTGGGGCCGAGGTTAGAGATGGCTCTGGCCGCCTGCCCACAAACAGCGGATCGCTCGAGGCAGCCGCATTTTGAAAGTGGCGGGCTCGAGTACGCGCGTTACGCCAGCGCCCTGTTTGCAGCAACTTCCCAACACACCCTACCCGGGAGGCCTTCTTGTGTTTGAGTCTGCGTGGTTTCTGCTGACTGTTTTGACCTCATTAACGCTGGTGGGCGTTACCATACCCATAGCCAGAAACCTGGGCGTTGTGGACAAGCCGGGCGTAATCAAGATCCACGCCCTTCCTACCCCCCGCTTGGGGGGCATTGGGATTGTGGCCAGCGTGGTGGTGTGGGGTTACTTCACCCAAACGCTTTTGGACTGGTCCTTGCTTGGGCTGCTAATCATTGCCCTTATCGGCGTTTTGGACGATTGCTATAACCTGTCGCCCAGAGTCCGCCTGGCCGCAGAGCTACTGGCGGGGGTTGCACTGGGCCTGCACTTCTGGGAGCCGCTGGGCTGGGTTGCGCTGCTCCTGGGATTGATTCTGGTACCGGTAATGTCCAATGCAGTAAACCTGACTGATGGCATGAATGGCCTGGCCTCTGGCAACGCCCTCATATCCGCACTGGGCCTGGCGGTTTTGCTGTGGGGGGCCAGTAGCGAGGTTCCGCTTACCCTGGTTTTGGCGGGTAGTTTGCTGGGGTTTCTGGCCTGGAACTATCCTCAAGCAAAAACCTTTATGGGCGACGGCGGCAGCCTTTCGATCGGCTATCTGCTGGCCATGTGCTGGCTAATTGCTGCGACCCAGGGCATCACAACTTTTCTGGCAGCGGGCGTAATGCTCTGGTTTCCGCTTTACGACATGCTGGCAGGTATTGTTCGCCGCTGGCGCAGCGGGAAACCCATCTTCGATGGGGATCGCGACCACACCTACGACCGCCTCGACCAGCTGTACCTGCGCAACCCGGCCAGGACTGTACTGGTGGTCTGGATTACGAGCCTAATCTTGGTGCTGGCGGGCTTACTGGTGAACAGCGTGTCCTTCTGGTTGGGCATAGGCCTGAGCCTTTTGGTGGTAATTTTGCTGTTCTGGGTTGCGTACCGCCTGGGCTCGCTATAGGCGTCACTATAGCGCCCTTCACAGGCGTTGCCGCCCGCGAAAACGAGAATGCGTCTGCACCCAGACGTATGTTGCGCATCCAAGCGTGGGCCGGGCCCGGCCCATGGGTGCTTGGATTTCGAGTCTCCGAGTTGCAAAAATGCTCGTAGCAAGGCGAGATGGCTGGGTGTTATGCCCCCACCTAGCCTCCCCAGTTGGGGGAGGAAGAGGCTCATTCTATGTGAAGAGCGCTCTATCCGTGTAGCGGAGGGCGGTACCGCCCCCCCTGGAATGGGCGACTCGGCGACGCTTTTTCGCCAAACAGGGAGGGGCGTGCTCTAGAAAGACAGTCTGTGGGTCTTTGGTTTTGGCTGTTGTTCTGAATCCGGTGTTACTCGGCAGCCCGTTCCTGGGTGGGGTTGTCTTCCAGGGCCCGGCGGCATTCGCGGAATACGTACAATACCAGCACGGGGAAGGGAATGTCCTGCTCGAGGGCTTCCTGCACGGCAAAGTAGCGCCCCGGATCGGCAGCGCGAACCCTGGGGGCCAGCGCTGCCCATAGCTTGAGCAAGCCTTCTCGGCTGTGCGGAAGCCCTTCCTCGAAGCGCTTGAGTGGGTCGGAGGGCGTGTTCATTTTCAACAGATAGGGCCGAGCAGACTTAGTCACGCTCTCAGGGTAGGACGGCGGATGTTTTTCGACAGTATTCCAGACTATGCACTGACCAACTGTTTAGTTTTGAGGATTCCGGGTAGCTCCACTTCCAGGGTGCGTTCCTCTAAAGAGAAAACGTTGCGCATGTACACCGGGTCGGCGGTATTACCCATTTTGAGCTGTAAGTACTGATCCAGGGTGATGGGGCTGAAGGGCAGAGGAGAAATAAGCGGAACCACCCGATCCATCAGGGCCAGCGGGATGGGCAGCAGGGGTTTGCGCGAGCCCAGGGTATCGCGCACCAGCAGCAGCAGTTCGCGGAAGGTGTACTCCTTGGGCCCTACCAGGTTGTAGCTGCGGTAAAAGGTGTGGGGGCGGCTCAGGGCCTGTTCGAAAGCCCGGGCCACGTCGCCCACCCAGATTGGGCGGAAAACAAAGCTACCATCGCCAATTTGAGGGATGAAGGGAATAGGGGCGGTGACCAACCCTTTCAAAATGCCCCCAAAGAACTCGTCGCCCTGGCCGAATATCAGGCTGGGGCGCAGAATCGTCCAGTCCAGTCCGGAGGCCTGTACCAGTTCTTCGCCTTCGGCCTTGGTCTCGTAGTAGCGGCTGCCGGTGCCCCGGGCGGTGCCCAGCGCCGACATGTGCACAAAGCGACGGATACCCGCCATCCTGGCCGCCGCCAGGCTATGGCGCACCCCCTCCACGTGGGCCTGACGGAAGGTCTGGTCGCCGCGCTCGCGGATGATGCCCACCAGGTAGATCAGGGCTTCCTGGCCCTGGGCGGCCTGCTGAAGATTCTCGTCTTTGGCGGCATCGGCCATCACGTAGCGCACCCCGGCCAGGGGGCCCTCGCCGCGCCTCGAGGCCACCGTGACCTGGTGGCCCTGCTCCAGCAGGTGCCGCGCTAAGTGGCTGCCCACATAGCCGCTGCCGCCGACGATGAGTACCTTCATAGAACCTCTACACCGCTTGTAGCATCCGGCTTTCGGCCTCGAGCTCTAAGGTTTTGCGATCTACCAGATAAATTTTGCGGTAGCCGGTGTCCAGGATGCCCTCGTGGCGCAGGTCGGAGAGCAGCTTGCTGACCGACTCGCGGGTGGAGGCAGTGGCGTCGGCGATTTCCTCGTGGCTGGCGGTAACGTAGACCCCGCGTTCGTCCTGGCCTTGGGCGGCGGTGGCGGCCAGGTAGAGCAGATAGCGGCAGATGCGGCTGCGGAGTTCGCCCCATTGCAGGTGGGTCTCGTAGGCCTGTACCTGAGCCATCTGGCTGGCGAGGCTGGCGGCCAGGGCCCGCAGGTCGTCGCTGGAGAGGGTTTTGGGGTCTACGGCAAAAGCGGCTGCGTCGGTGAGGGCTTCGGCGGTGTACTTGTACTGCCGCTCGCTCAGACCCTCTTCGCCAAAATAGTCGCCGGGCAGCACGTGGCGCAAGGTGAGCTGGCGTCCATCGGGCAGAATTTCGACAATGCGCACCAGGCCCCGCTCGAGGTGGTACAGCACATCCGCACGGTCGCCTGCCCGATAGATTACCTCTTTCCTACGTACCTTTTTCATATGGCCTCCTTGAACAGGACTTGCGAGACTGCAACATGGCAAAAAGATGGCGATTTTGCTCCACAAGGAGCACCCTCCCCGGAAAAGCCCAACCCTACCACAGGCCTTCCTCCTTCAGCACCGCTGAGAGCGAATCGGCCAGGGCGCGTGGATCGTTCCCCAGGTAGCGCGCCCCCAGTCGCTCGACCAGGCGCGGGTCGTTGGCAGCGGCGCGTCCGCCAACCACTACCAACGGGGCGAGCGGGCGCAGGGCCTGGTGGGGCAGCGACTCCAGCGAAACCGGCTGGGCCGCCGAAAGCACGATGGCCCTGGCTCCGGTGCGCTCGGCAAAGGATTTGAGGTCGGCGAGGGGGGTGTTGGGGCCCAGGTAGTGCACGGTGTAGCCGGCCCGGCGCAAGAATAGCGCGGTGATCAGGCTTCCGATCTCGTGCTGCTCGCCCGGGAGGGTCGAGACCACCAGGGTGGGGCCCAGCGAACCCCCCATCAGACTGAGCAGGCCTTGCAAGGAACCCCGCAGGTAGGTGCTGGCAAAATGCTCCTGGGCGGTGGTGACCCGGCCCATGTGCCAGCCGTCGCCAATGCGGCGCAGACAGGACGAGATGACCTCCAGGACGACCGTTTCCATGGGGTGCAGTTTGTAGGCTTCCGAAAGAACCCGCTCGGCCGCTTCGGTGTCGGCGCGCAGCAGGGCCTCCTCGAGCTCGAGCGAGAGCGTTTCGGGGGGGCGGGGCCCTTCCTGGGTCAGGCCCTCGAGGTAGCGCTTGACGGCCTGAGCGGGGGCTACCCCTTCGGAAATCCATTGTTTGATATGGCGCAGGGCCTCGAGGTCGGTCTCGCTGTACAACCTATGTCCACCCGGCGAGCGCTCGGGCCGGGGGAAGCCATAGCGCCGCTCCCATTGGCGGAGCAGTGCGGTGGAGAGCCCTGTCCGCTCCTCCACTTCGGCGATGGTGTAAACCCCCAGATCGTTGCGCATAAGTAAACCCTTTTGTTGAAAAATAGGATACGCTACTGTATAAGTTATGTCAAGGGTTTGTGCCAATACGTGTCAAACCTGTGTTCAAGTTTAGGAATTTATCCGAATCTGAGGTGGCCCATGCAGCAATTGTTCCCTGACCAACGCCAGCCCGCACCCCTTACCCTGGCGGCCCGTACCAACCTGTGGCCCCTGACCGCCCTGGGTTATGAAATCTGGCGCAAGCGGGCCCTCAGTTTGCTTTCCGGGCGGCACTTTCCCCTGGAGGAAGAGTTTGATCTGATGCGGCAAAGGGTAGGGCCGGTGGAGGGGCGGGTGTTCTTAGACCTAGGCACCTCTACAGGCCTGTACGCCCGGGCTTTGCTCGAGGCCGGCGCGGCCAGGGTCTATGCCCTCGATCTTTCGCCGGCCATGCTCAAGGTTGCCCTGCGGAAGGCCAGCGGACATGCGGGTTTGGTTCCCCTGCTGGCCCGCGCCGAGGCCATTCCCCTGCCCGAGGCAGCGGTGGACGGGGTGGTGGTGGGGGGCAGCTGGAACGAATTCCCCCATCCTCAGCCGGTACTAGACGAAATCTACCGGGTGCTCAAACCGGGCGGGTGTTTGTGGATCATGTTCAGCCACCGCTCCGACAGCCCCCTCCAGCGCGTGCTGGAATGGACTGGATTGCGCTTTCCAACCCTGCCTGGGCTAATGGATTCGCTATCCAAAAGGGGTTTCAAGGTAGACGGCTGGCGGGAAAGGTCGGTAGGATTTGTGACAGGGACAAAAGTCACAGCCGGAGAACAGGGGCATTCTTAGCCAATAGCACTTTTCGAGGTTTTACCCAGGAGACCAGAATGGAACCCAACTGGCAGGCAGTATCGGAAATTATCCGTCGCCACTCGGCTACATTTTATTACGGTAGTTTGCTGTTCCGGGGTGAAGCCCGCAAAGGGGCTTGGGCCGTGTATGCGGCCTGCCGCATTGGGGACGACGCCGTAGATGAGTCGGCCAACCCGCTGGCCGATTTGAACGAATGGTGGGCCGGAATTGGGCGTGCTTATGCCGGGCTTCCCAGAGAAGACTGGGAAGTGGCCCTGGCCTGGGCATTAGAGCGCTGGGACATTCCCCACCAAGCCTTTGCCGATATGAAAGAGGGTTTCCTGACCGACCTGAACCCGGTGCGGCTGGAAACCATGGAGGAGCTATACACCTACTGCTACCGGGTAGCCGGAACCGTGGGACTGATGATAGCGCCCGTTGGCGGGGCGGGTGCAGCGGGCCGCAGTGCGGCCATCAAGCTGGGTCAGGCCATGCAGCTTACCAACTGCCTGCGCGATGTGGGCGAAGACCTGGCGCTGGGCCGGGTGTACCTGCCGGACGAGCTGATGCACAAGCACGGGGTGTCCATTGAAGACCTCCGCCAGGGTTGCATTAGCCCGCGCTACGTGGGCCTGATGCGCGAACTGGCCCTGGAGGCCCGCCGGCTTTACCGCGAGGGCCTGGGGGGCCTTAAGTACCTCCAGACCGGGCGCGCGGCCATTGCGCTGGCGGCCCTGCAGTACCAGGGTATTCTGGACAAGCTCGAGCTGATGCGCTGGGACAACCTCTCGAGGCGGGCCTCGCTTTCCACCTACGAGCGGGTGATGCTCCTGCCCAAGGCCATCTGGCTGCGGGGCGCGTAGGGCTTGGTCGTGGCTTGATCGTGGGATGAAAAGCCAGAGATTTAGCGCTCGCCAACAGACGGCCTTGCCGATTGCTGGCGTATGATGCTGCCGGTATGCCGGATTTTGACGTGGTAGTTGTGGGCGCGGGGCACAACGCGCTGGTGACGGCGGCGTATCTGGCCCAGGCCGGGTACCGGGTGGGGGTGTTCGAGCGGCGCAGGGTGCCGGGCGGGGCGGTCTCGACCATTGACCACGAGGGCTTTCGCTTCGACCTGGGGGGCAGCGCCCATATTCTGATCCGCTTGACCCCCATCCCGGACGAGCTCGAGCTATACCAGCACGGCCTGGAGTACCTCGAGCTCGACCCCCTCTTCCACGCCTCCAACGCTAAAGAGAGCTGGTTTGTCTGGCGCGACCCCGAGCGCACGGCGGCAGAGCTGGACGAGCGCTACCCCGGCCAGGGGGCGGCCTACCGCCGCTTCATGCAGGACTGGCTGCCCTTTGGTCAGGCCGTTAAGGAAGCCTTCCTGGCCTCGCCCAGCCCCCTGAACCTGGGCCGGAAGATGATCTGGGGGGCGGGCTTCGGGCGCGACTGGCAGAAGCGGCTGCCCCAGATTCTGCGGCCCTATGGCGATGTGGCACGGGAGTACTTTAGCGAGGAACGGGTACGGGCCCCCCTGGTCTGGATGGCCGCGCAGTCCGGCCCGCCTCCTTCCGACCCGCTCTCGTCGCCGTTTTTGCTCTGGCACCCGCTCTACCACGTGGGCGGGGTGGCCCGGCCCCGGGGCGGCTCGGGGGGGCTATCGCAGGCGCTGGTGCGGGCCCTCGAGGCCAAAGGGGGGCGGGTACACCTGGATAGCCCGGTTGCGCAGATTGCGCTCGAGGGCTCAAAAGCCGTGGGTATCCGCTTGCAGAACGGCCAGAGTGTGAGCGCTCGGGCGGTGGTGGCCGGGGCGCATATCCAAAAAACCCTGGGGCTGCTGCCCCCCGACCGAACCCCCGAGGGGGCCCGGGGCCTGCGGGTGGGCAACGGCTTCGGCCTGGTTCTGCGGCTGGGCTTATCCGAGAAGCTCCACTACCAGACCCACCCCGGCGACGAGGCGCGGGTGGGTTTGGGGCTTCTCATCACCGACGAACTGCAACTGAACCGGGCCTACGGCGACTACCTTTCCGGCGAGCCCACCCGCGACCCGCCCCTGATTGCCATGAGCTTTAGCGCGGTGGACGAAACCCTGGCCCCGCCGGGGGGCGAGACGCTGTGGCTGTGGGCGCAGTACTACCCCTACCGGCTGGCCTCAGGAAACTGGGAAAGCCGGGCCCAGGAGGCAAGGGAGGGGGTAATCCGGAGCTTTGAGCGCTTCGATCCCCAGATCCGCCGCAAGATTGTGGCTGAGCTAATCCAGACCCCCCTCTGGCTGGAGAACGAGTTTGCCATGCCCAGCGGCAATGTGATGCACCTGGAGATGACCCCCGACCAGATGTTCATGTTCCGGCCCTGGCTGGGGGCCCACGAGTACCGCTTCCCCGGCGTCAAGGGGCTCTACCTGACCGGGGCCAGTACCCATCCGGGCGGGGGCATTATGGGGGCCAGCGGGCGGAACGCAGCCCGTGTGCTGCTGGGGGATTTGAGCCGCAAGCGGGTGTAAGGTTCGGTTGGTATCGTGGGTGCGGTGGTAAGCTGATCGATTTGTAATCCCGACTAGTCCGGGCCGGGTGTTGCGGCGTAGCCTGATACAAGGTGAGCGAGCCTTACGACTACATCATTGCCGGGGCCGGTGCGGCGGGCCTGAGCCTGGCCTACCACCTGGTGCAGGCCGGGCTGCGCGAAGAGCGCATCTTGTTGCTCGACCGGGCGCCCAAAACCACCAACGACCGCACCTGGTGTTTTTGGGAAGTGGGGGAAGGCCCCTTTGAAAAGGTGGTTTTTCGCAAATGGAACCGGGTCTGGTTTCATGCAGAAGGGATTTCCAAGCGGTTGGAAATTGCCCCCTACGCCTACAAGATGATCCGGGGCCTGGACTTTTATGGGTTCATGAACCGCTTTATTGCGGAACAGCCCAATGTTGCCGTTCGATACGGGGAAATTTCGCATATTGAGGAGCAGGATGACGGGGTGTTGGTAGGGCTTGGTGGACAAACCTTCCGGGGCCGGTGGGCTTTTAGCAGCCTGTACCGGCCACCTCCCCAGAACCCTCGGTACCATTACCTGTTACAGCACTTCAAGGGCTGGGTTGTCCGGGCCTCGAGGCCGGTTTTCGATACGGAGGCGGCTACTTTCATGGATTTCCGGGTGGCGCAGCAAGGGGCGGTGCGGTTTGTGTATGTGCTGCCTCTCGATGCCCAGACCGCGCTGGTGGAGTACACCCTGTTCTCGCCAGAGCTGCTGCCCCCGGAAGCCTACGATGCGGGCCTGCGCGAGTATCTAAAGGGCATTCTGGGCCTGGAAAGCTACGAAATCCTCGAGGGTGAGTTTGGCATCATCCCCATGACCGATGCCCCCTTTCCCCGCAGGCAAAGTGCCCATGTAATCAATATCGGCATGGCCGGAGGCCGCACCAAGGCTTCTACCGGCTATACCTTCCGCCGTATTCAGGAGCAGTCGCGGCGCATGGCCGAGGCGCTGCGACAGACCGGGCAGCCTTTTTATCCAGAACCTACCCTCAACCGGCATGCCTGGATGGACAGCGTGCTGCTCAATGTGCTTCAAAAACAGCGCAGATCGGGGCCGAAGGTGTTTGGCGACCTGTTCCGCCGAAACCCGCCCCAGCGGGTGCTGCACTTTTTGGACGAGGAGACCGGCTGGCTCGAGGATTTGCAAATTATGGCCTCGGTGGATATTCCGGCCTTTTTGAGGGCAACCCTCGATGTGCTGGGCATGCGCTGGCAGGGGGCCCGGCGGGGTGCTATGGCCCCAAAACGAGGATAGCGTGAACCTGTTACTCATTACCCTGCTTACGTTTTTATTGGCCTGGGGCGGGCTGGTCTGGGTTCGCTCACCCCAGAAGGAGGCGGGCCCGGCCTGGCTGCGCTGGTGGGGCGGGCTGGGGGGGATGGGCCTGGCATTGTTGGGCGCGGTGCTGCTGGTGCTGAGGGCCGATGACTTGCTGGGCGCGGCCCTGGCCTGGTGGGGCTGTGTGCTGGCTGTGCTGGCGGTTTGGGGGGGCGACCTGCTCTGGGCCGCTCGCCGAACCCTGGCGGTAGTGGCGCTTGGAGCTGCGTTGCTGGGGGGCGCAGTTGGTTGGCTTGTGGGGGGCCAGGCTGCGCTTCTGGTATGGGCGGTGTTGTTGGCGACTGCCACAACCCAGGCGCTCTGGCTTTTAGGGCAGCCGGAAGCCCTGGTACGCCTCAAATGGCTTAGAACCCACCTGAAGCCCTGGATGGTGCTGCTGGCGCTGGCGGTGCTGGTGCGCATTCCGGTGCCGCTATGGCCCGAGGGCTTCGCCCTCATCAGCCTGGTGCAGATGTCGCTCATCAGCCTGGCCGCGCTATGGTGGGGCTACGCGCAGGTAGGGGCTCGGATTGGGCTGCTGTTTGCGCTGGCCTTTGCTCTGGGCCTGGGGGTGGAGCTTCTGGGCAGTAAAACGGGCCTGCCCTTTGGTCAATACACCTACCTGGGGGCCCCGCCGCCTACCGTGCTGGGCGTGCCCCTGATTGTGCCGCTGGGCTGGTTTGCCTTGGTGCTCTCGGCGCATGGGCTGGCTGGGGGGCGGCCTTGGCTGACCGGATTGCTGGTGGTGGCCTGGGATCTGGGCCTGGAAGCCCTGATGCCTGCCCGGGGCTACTGGGCCTGGCAAGACCCCCATCCCCTCTGGTATGGCGCTCCCTTACAGAACTACCTGGCCTGGTTCGCGGTGGGTGCCCTGATTTCCTGGATATACGGTCGGCTGGGGCCCGAGTTGCACCGAAACAGGTCTTTTGCCTGGGCTTACCGGCTCGAGGCCCTGTTCATCCCTGTTGGGCTGGCCCTGTTTGGCCTGTGGCCGGCGGCTTTGGTGTGCGGCCTGGCTATGAACGCGTTGGCCTGGGGCTCGTATCTGCGGCGTGCTGGAGGGCCCGGACGGGTGCCGATGACTGAAGGCTAAAGGCCTGGTGCTGAAAGCCTTTCGAATCGTGTCTGGTAGTCTGCGGTATACGACCGTTTACGCCACGCCCAGCCCCTCGACCTTTGGTGCTTGACCCTGGTAGGGTGTAAGCAGGATGCGACCTTGGGCACGATTGCTGGCCGCTTTCTTCCGGGTGTTGTTCCGCCGTACCGTCCAACGGGGTTTGCGGGGGGTGTGGGTGCGGGGTGCGTTGCCAGAGGGGGCTTTTGTGCTGGCGGGCAACCATCACTCCTGGTGGGATAGCTATCTGTTGCCGGTTTTATTCTGGGGCGCCCGGAAGCCTTTCAAGATTGTGGTGGGGGAGCGCCGCTTACGGGAGTTCGCTTTTTTTCGCCACCTGGACACGGTTTCGGCGGCCAAGCCCCGCGAGGGTCTGCGGGCCTTGGAACAGGGCCAGGTGCTGATTGTTTTTCCCGAAGGTGAGTTGCGCCCACCTGGCGCTTTGGGCGAGCTGAACAAAGGGGTGGTCTGGTTCGCCGAGAAGGCAGGGGTGCCGGTGGTGCCGGTGGCCTCGAGGGTCACCCTGCGCGGGCACGAGTTCGCCGAGGCCTACCTGGTGTTCGGCGAACCCCTGGGGCCTGACCTGAACCTGCTGCACGAGCACCTCGAACAGATGCTCACCGAACTGGACCAACAGATTCGCACCGCCCCCGCCGAGGAACCGCTACCCGGTTTTGAACTGCGCCTGGCCGGGCGCCAGAGCACCCACGAGCGCATGGCGGCCTGGGGGGCGGCGCTGGGTAAACTGACGGGAGGGCGCTGAAAGCCGCTGGCTCAAACAAGGCCGATGGCTGATCGCTCGTTCCTCACCTGACCCCTATGCCCGCTCTTCTCGATTACGTTCTCTACACGGTACTGGCCTGGCTGGGGCTGAAGCTACTTATCTTGCTCTTGAACACGGCCTTGTTCCCGGTTTTGAAGCGGGAGAAATTGCAGGGCCCTCGCCCCACGGTCTCGCTCCTGGTGCCCGCCCGCAACGAGGCCCACAACCTGCGCGAGACCCTGCCGGGGATGCTCCTGCAAGGGGTACAGGAAATCCTTGTGCTGGACGACCACTCCACCGATGGCACGGCCCAGATAGTTGAAGCGTTTGGCCGCCAGGATGCTCGGGTGCGCCTGATTCCGGGCCTGCCCAAACCCGAGGGCTGGATGGGCAAGACCTGGGCCTGCTTTCAACTGGCCCAGGCCGCCCAGGGGGAGGTACTGCTCTTTAGCGATGCCGATGTGTACTGGCGCAAGCGCGGGGTGCGGGCGGTGCTGGCCCGGATGGAGCAGGAGCGTGCCGGGCTGGTCTCGGTGTACCCGCGCCAGATTACCCCCAGCCTGGCCGAGCGGGTGCTTTTGCCCCTGATTGACGATGTGCTTTTGTGTTACCTGCCCTATCCCCTTATCAGGACGCCCTTTCCTTCGGCGGCGGCGGCCAACGGGCAGGTAATGGCCTTCACCCGGCAGGCCTACCTGGCTGCGGGGGGCCATGCGGCGGTGCGGGGGGAGGTGCTCGAGGATGTGCGCCTGGCGCAAAAGACCAAAGCAGCGGGGCAGCGCCTGGCTGTGGCCCTGGGGGGCGGTCTGGTGTCGGTGCGGATGTACCGCAGCTTTGCGGAAATAGTCGAGGGGTTGGGTAAGAACCTGATCGAGTTCCACGGGCGCAGTCGGGGGGTGCTGGCGCTATCGTACCTGGGCCACCTGACGGCCTATACCTTGTGCTGGCCGATGGCGCTGCTCGAGCCCGGCTGGTTGTGGGTGGGGGCCGTGGGTCTGCTGGAGCGTCTGTTGCTCAACCTCAAAACCGGACGGGCGTGGTGGGAGTTTGGGCTGGTGCCCCTGGCCCCACTTTTCAGCACGCCCATCTATTTGCGCTCTGGACAAAAGAAGTATACCTGGAAAGGCCGAGAATATAGCCGATGAGGACAATAGTGGTAGGAGCGGGTTTTGCCGGGCTGGCTGCGGCCTTGCGGCTTCGTCAAGCCGGTTTGGAAGTGAGCGTTATCGAGCAGTTCGACCAGCCGGGCGGCAAGGCCATCGGCTGGGAGGGGGTGCCCACCGGCCCCACGGTGCTTACGCTGCCCGAAATTCCCCGCCAGATTTTGGGTGCCTTTGGGCACGATTTACCAGGGCTCAAACCCGTATCCCCACTTACCCGCTATGCCTGGCCCGATGGCCGGGTCTTTGCCCCCGAACTCGAGCTAGGGGCTACCCTGGCCCAGCTTTCGGCCCAGGAAGCCCGCGATTACCGGCGCTTGCTGGGCGAAGCCCGCACGATGTACGAAGGGGCTCGAGAGACCTTCATCTTTGGCCCGCCTCCGCAGGCTTTTCGGCTCCTGCAGTACGGCTTGCGCGAGGGCGTGAAGGCGCACCCCTTGCAACCCCTCTCGGCCCTGGTGCAGTCGGGCCCCTACCTGACGCCTTTTTTTCTGCGCTTTGCTACCTACCTGGGGGCCAACCCCTACCGGGCCCCGGCGGTGCTCCACAACATCGCCTGGGTAGAACTGGGGCTGGGGGTGTTTCATCTGCCGGGCGGGATGCGGGCTCTGGCCCAGCAACTCTACGAACTGGCCCGGGCGCAGGGGGTCGAGTTTTTGTTCGGGCATAAAGTACTTCAGCTACAACGCCTGCCGGGTCGGGTGGGGGCTTTGCAAACCGATCAGGGCTGGCACAGCGCCGACCTTTATGTATCGGCGGCGGATCGGCACTTCACCCTGGCGTGGCTGGGCCTGCCGCTACCCCAGGAGGCCCTGGGGGTCTCGGGCTTTGCCGTGCTGATGAAGCTCGCCGAGGCCGTGCCGCTGGGTCATTACATCTACTTTTCACCGGATTACCGCGCCGAGTGGCGCGAAATAGCCGCCGGGCGCTGGCCCCAGAACCCCACCCTGTACCTGCACACCGACGGCGACACCGCCTTCTTGCTGGTCAATGCGCCGAGCTTATCCAAGCAGACCAGTCCCTCCGAAAGCCAGGCCTACGCCCAGCACCTGCTCCGTCAGCTAGAACGACGGCACCCCCTTCCCATTGCGGCCTGGCGGGCCCTGAGTCCCCTGGACTACAGCCAGACCGCCTACCGGGGGGCCCTGTACGGGCGGGCCCCGCACGGGTTGCTGGGGGCGCTGCGCCCCGGCTGGGAGGTGGCGGCTCTGCGGAACCTGGCCCAGGTAGGCGGCACGGTACACCCCGGCGGGGGGGTGCCGCTCTCCATGCTCTCGGGGTGGAACGGGGCGGGCTGGCTGCTCAGCCGGTTTTTGGGCCAGAGGGGAGGGGCCCTGTGAGGCTAAAGGGGGTTGCTACCAGGCGGCCCCTACCCCAGCCCAAAGGCTATCCCTGGGGGCGCTTCGCTCATCTACCGCGTTGGGCGGGAGAGCCTTTGGCGCTGCTGGAAGAAGGAGCCGCCCTGGGGCCGGTGTTTGGTCTGGGTCTGGGCCGCAAGGCTGTGGTGGGCTACAGCCCCGAGTGGAACCGCAGGCTGCTGACCGACCTGGAAACCTTTCGCTCGAAAGGCAGCTTCTCTAGCCTCACCCCCTATCTGAATGGCGGCATCATCACCACCGATGCCCCCGAACACAAGCCCAAGCGCCAGGAACTGAACCCCTACTTTCACGCCAAGGCCCTGCTAGGGCTTAAAGAGCGCATCCGGGCTGCGCTGGAAGAAAGGAGGCCCCAAGGCGAGTTTGAAGCCAACAGCTGGGCCTCCCTGGTGGCCCAGGTGAGCCTGAATGTGGCCTACTTTGAAGGTCGGTTTCCCGCGGATGAGCTGGCCCGCTTCCTGGCCCCCCTCAAGCGGCCCTTTCCGGCCCCGCTGTGGCCGCGCCCGCTGCTTTTTGCCCAGGTTCGCCGTCGGGTAGCGCAACTGCAGGCGGCAGGCTTTGGCCTGGCGGCCCACTTGCCGGGGGAGGAAGTTTTAATTGGGCTGGCCGCGGGCTACGATACCACCGCCCATACCCTGGCCTGGGCCTTGTGGCACGTGGCCTGCTACCCGGACTGGCACACCCCTGAAGGCCACCCCTTGCTCATTAAGGAGACCCTGCGCCTGTACCCGCCGGGCTTTATCGGCAGCCGCCGGGCCGCCCAGACGCTCGAGTTCGACGGATACCCGATTCCCAAAGGAGCCCTGGTGCTCTACAGCCCCTACCTGACCCACCGCCACCCCGACCTGTGGGAAAGGCCCCTGTCCTTCGACCCGTCCCGCTTCCAGGGGCGCATCCCGGCCTGGGGCTACCTGCCCTTTGGCGGGGGGGAGCGCATCTGTTTGGGGATGCACTTCGCCCAGATGGTGCTGGAGGTTGCCCTCTCGCTGTTTGGGTCGCTCGAGCCCCTGCGGGGCGATCCCCAGCCCAGACCCGCTCTGACCCTGGCGCCCAGGGGCGAACTGTGGTTGGGCTTGGGAGCATAAGGGGCCTGACGAGGAGCGCTCTAGTGAGCTGGTGCAGGTGTCCCCGCCTCTCCACCTCGAGCCCCAAAGCCACCCCCACCCCGCAGCTCGTCGTTGGGCAGCACCACGATAAAGAGGAGTGAAATCAGCACAAAAATCGCTGCATAGAGGAAGATGTTTTTTTCGGCTTTGGTGATGCCGTTGTTCAGGGCGTTTTGGAGTTTTTCTTTGGTTTGCTCGAGGCTGGCGACCACGGTTTGCGGCACTTCTACCAGGGCTTTTTGCTGAGCAACGGCCAGGTTCTCCCGCACCGCCTGGATGGCTTTTCCCTCGGCGGTGGCCTCGGCTTTTTGCAGGTTCTCGATCACGGCCTTTACCGCCTGTTCGGTGGCTTGGGCCTGCACTTTGCGCAGGTTTTCCCGTACCGCCTTTACCGCCTGTTCGGTGGCGCTAGCCTGGGCGGCTTGTAGGTTTTTTCCGACGGCTGCGATGGCTGCTTCTGTGGCTTGGGCCTGGGCTTTGCGCAGATTTTCCCGCACCGCGGCGGTGGCCGCCGCGATGGCCTTGCTTTGGGCCTGAGCCAAGCCCGCCTTGACCCCGGCGATAGCCTGGGCCAATGCCTCGGCCTGGGCCTGTTGTAGCCCAGCCCTGATTCTGGACTCGGCCTGCTGGGTGGCAGCGGCGATGATCTGCGGAATCTGGGCCTCGAGCTCGGTTTTGACCTGGGCTAAGGTCGCGGAGCGGGCCTCGGCGGGGGGCGGGTTATCCAAGAGGCTCTGGATGCGGGGGTCCAGGTTGGGGTCGGCCCGAAGGGTCTGGGCAGCCTGCTCGTCGCCCTGGAGGGCGGCCTCGAGCAGGCTTTCGGTCTGGGCGATCTGGGCCTGAACCTGGGCGGCGATCCCACCTTGGGGAATCTGCTGCTTGAACCGGGCCGGAACCTGCGGGTTGTTCTGTACGGCCTGGTAGGCCGCCGGATCCCCGTTCAGGGCTGCGATCAAGAGCCCCTCGAGCTGTTTGAACTGGGCCGGGATGCCGCCTTTGACCAGCCGGTTTTTGAGGTCGGCGGGAACCTGGGGATTGCCGATGAGGGCCGTGTAGGCCGTCTCATCCCCCCGGAGGGCGGCCTCCACCTGGCGCTCGAGCTGGACGAACTGGGCGGGAATTCCCCCCTTGACCAAGCGGGATTTCAGCTCGGCGGGGACTTGCGGGTTGTTGACTAGCGCAGTGTAGGCTTCGGGATCGCCTTTGAGCGCGGCTTCGACTTGGGCCTCGAGCTTTTGGAACTGCGCCGGGATCCCGCCCTTCACCAAGCGGCTCTTGAGTTGCGCCGGGATCTGCGGGTTGCTCATCAGGGCGTTATAAGCCCGCAGGTCTCCCCGCAAAGCAGCCTCCACCTGGCGCTCGAGTTCCTTGAACTGGGCGGGAATGCCCCCCTCGACAAGCCGGGACTTGAGCTCCGCCGGGACGTCGGGGTTGCTCATTAGGCGGTTATAGGCCGCAATATCTCCGCGCAAAGCGGCTTCGACCTGATCGCCAAGCTCCTTGAACTGCGCCGGGATGCCGCCCTTCACAAGGCGGGACTTGAGCTCAGGGGGTACGTTGGGGTCATTCATCAGCTCGGTATAGGCTTTTTCGTCGCCCTTGAGGGCCGTGGCGACCTGGGCCTCGAGCTTTTGGAACTGCGCCGGGATGCCGCCCTTCACAAGGCGGGACTTGAGCTCAGGGGGTACGTTGGGGTCATTCATCAGCTCGGCATAGGCTTTCTGGTCGCCCTTCAGTGCGGCGATTACCTTGGCCTCTGTTTCCTTAAACTGGGCCGGGAGCCCCCCCTTGACCAGCTTGCTTTTTACGTCTTCGGGAACATCCTTATTCGCCATCAGTTCTTCATACGCGGCCTCATCGCCTTTGAGTGCGGCTACGATCTGGGCCTCGAGCTTTTGGAACTGCGCATCCAGGTTGGCTCCGGTTCCTCCCTCGCTCTGCCGCACCAGCGCCCCGGGCTTGCAGGAGGCGTTGTCGGGGAAGACCTTGCAGGTTTCGGCGTTCAGGCTTTGGGTGAGCACCGTTCCCAACAGCGCAATCCCGATGGTCGAGCCAATCTGCCGGATAAGCTGGGTGGCTGCGGTAGCCGAACCCAGGCGCTGCGGCGGGATGTTGTTTTGCGCGGCGATCTGTAGCAGCGACTGCGAAGGTCCCAGGCCAAGGCCCAGCAGGAAGAAGAAAATAACCGCCAGCCACAGTGGGGTGCTTACGCTCAGCACAAAGTGCAACGCCAGGAAGACCGCCAGCAACCAGAGGGTGCCGATGAGAAGCAGCGGTTTGTAGCGCCCCAGACGCCCCGAGAGAATTCCACTGCCGGTTGCGCCGAATACCACCCCCACCGTTAGGGGCAGCACCGTGACGCCCGAAGCCGAGGCCGAGACCCCCTTCACCACCTGGAGGTAAAGCGGTAAAAAGGCCACTGCTCCCAAGAAGGCCGGGCCATAGAAGAAGGTGGCAGCAGAAGCGATGCTGAAGGTGCGAATCTTGAGAATCGAGAGATCGAAAAGCGGGTGTTTCTCGCGGCTTTGCGACCAGATCCACAGCACCAATGCCACCGCGCTAAGGGCGAAGAGACCCAGGATGCGGGGGCTGCTCCAGGGGTAGGTGCTGCCGCCCCAGGAAAAGGCCAGCATCAGCGGGACGGTCCACACGATCAGCAGTGCAGCCCCCAGGAAGTCGAAGGTCTCGCGTTGATCGGGCTTCAAGCGGGGCATAAAGCGTCCGATGAACCACAGGGCCACTGCGCCTGCCGGCATGTTGATGTAAAAGACCCAATGCCAGGAGAGGTGATCGGTGAGGAGGCCGCCCAGCCAGGGGCCGACCGCACTGCTAACTCCGAAAGTTGCGCCGAAGAGGCCGCCTATCCGGCCGCGCTCGCGGGGGGGGAAGAGCACCGCGATGGTGGTGAGGGCCAGGGCGAAAAGCGCCCCACCCCCAATTCCCTGAATGCCGCGGAAGAGGATCAACTCGGGCATATTCTGGCTCAGCCCACACAGCGCCGAACCCCCCAAGAAGATCAGGATGGCAATAATCAAGATGGATTTGCGGCTAAAGAGTTCAGTCAGACGCCCGAAGATAGGGGCCGAGACCGTGGAAGCCAACAGATAGGCGGTGGTGACCCAGGCATATAGCTCGGTGCCGTTGAGGTCGGCGATGATCTTAGGCAGTGCCGTGGAAACAATGGTCTGGTCGAGTGCGGCCAGGAATAGCCCCAGCATGATGCCAATGAGGGTCATGCGGGTCTCGCGGGGCATCCCGCTAGATGTTTCGGCAGATGCGGAACTGCTGCGGATGGGCTCGGCCATAATTATTCCTTTCCTGCTGTCTCGCTCTTGGCGAGAATATCCAGCAACTCGACAAACAAGTGGCGCTGTGCGGTGGTGAGGCGCTCGAGCCTCCGTTCCATCGCCCGAAGCATGCACTGGCGGCTTTCCTCGAGCACTGCTTTGCCTTGTTCGGTCAGTTGGAAGTGATACCGCCGCAAGTCGCCGAGATCCAGCGAGCGCGTTACCAGGCCGTTGGCCTCGAGCCGCTTGAGCATCTGGCTTACCGTAGGGGCGGGCATCTGCATGATTCGTACTACCTCGGTGGGGTAGCGGTATTTTTCAATCTCACTCAGGAGCCAGGGATCGGTGGGGGCCAGCCCCAGCCGCTCGAGGCAGGGCAGGGTTTCCTCCCGCACCTCACGGCTCAGCTTCCAAATGCTGGTTAGTATTGTCCAGGTCATAACTTAATTAAGTTACTTTCAAAATGAACTATTGTCAATACAAAGTATTCATTTCCAAAATATACATTTGCAAAATAACTTCGCAGGGGTTGCAGGCCCGCCTGCAGCCTTCCTGCTAATGGTTGGAAAGTGCTACCCTGGATGTTTTTCACAAATACCCCGCGCCGCCTCCTTCAGCAAGGATGGGCACGGGGCGCATTGACTACGGCCTGATGTCGAGACGAAAATGATCCTGTATCAAAAACACGCCCACTCTTCCCTGGTAATTTCCATCGGCACAAACTCGGACTTGGGGGCCAGGCCAAAGTTGAAGCGAGGGGTAGGAGCCGGAGGGGTTGGTACGTGCCGAAAACCCGCTTTCTCGAAGGCCCGTTGGGCGCGCAGGTTGTGCTTGTAGGTGCGCAGCTTGACCTTTTGCAGCCCCAGGGTACAGAAGGCGTATTCCAGAACTGCTTTGACCGCATCGGTACCGTAACCCTGTCCCCAGCGGTCTTTGGCCCCAATCAGGATGCCCAGGGTAGCTTCGCTGCGGGTCATTTCGTAGAGCTCCACCGTGCCCAGCCACTCGCCCTTTTCGTCCAGAATCCCGAAGCCTAAGCGGTCGCCCCGGCTGACCTCGCCCATCACCACCCGTTTGAAAAGCCAGAGGGGCATTTTGAGCGGGCGGCTCCCGTTCCACTCGGCAATTTCGGGGTCGCGGAAACATTCGTAAAAACGCCGCCACTCGGTTTCGGTGAGGGCTTCGGTAAAGGGCTTGAGGGTGACTTTCCCATGGCGGGGCCAGGTGTTGCTGAGCGTCACCTTTTTAGCATACGGCAAAGCCCAGGGGACAATGGTTTGGGCCGACAGGATAGCGGTATAGACTGAATAGGTCATGCTCGAGAAAGCCACACAAATCGTTCAGGAGGCTATTGAGTCGGGCCGGATTCCGGGGGCCGCGCTGGGTGTGGTGCATCTGGACGGGTCTAAGGAAATGTTTTGCGCAGGCCTCAAGCATCTGCAAAAACCGGGGGTGATAGACCCCGATACGCTGTTTGACCTGGCCAGCCTGACCAAGGTGCTCTTTACCGTGCCCCAGATACTTCACCTGGTCGAAGAGGGACTGGCCGACCTGGACGACCCGCTTTCGCGCTTTTTGCCCGAGCTGGCCTGGATGCAAGGCTCGGAGTTGCCGCGCCGTACCCTGCGCCAGCTTCTCACCCATGTCTCCGGCCTGCCGGGCTGGGAGGCCATCTATACCTGGGGGGGTGAAAGCCATACCCTCAAGCAGCGGGTTTTGCAGCACCGCTGGGAGGTGGGGCCGGCGGGGTCGCAGGTTTACTCGGACATCGGTTACATCTTGCTGGGCCTGGTGCTCGAGCGCGTCCGGGGTCATAGCCTGGCGGCTTTTGCACTTCCAGAAGGGTTTTGCTTCAATCCCACCGACCCCCAAGACTGCGCCGCGACCGAGCAAGACCCCTGGCGTGGAAGGGTTTTGCAAGGCGAGGTGCACGACGAGAACTGCTTTGCCCTGGGGGGTGCTACCGGACATGCGGGGCTTTTTGGCAGCCTGAGGGGGGTTCTGGCCTACGCTCAGCGGCTGATGAAAGGCGAGGTGCTCTCGGAGGCAGCCCTGGCAGAGATGCGTCGGCCTCAACACGCCGAGCGGGCTTTGGGCTGGCAAATTCCCCAACCTGCTTTTAGCGGCGGCAGCCTGTGCAGCCGCCAGACCCTGGGCCACACAGGCTTTACCGGAACCGGCGTCTGGATGGATTTTGAGCGGGGCTATGCCTGGGTTTTGCTGACCAACCGGGTGCACCCCAGCCGGCACCGGGAAACCGGCATCCTGGAACTGCGGCGGGCGGTGGGGAACGCCATTGCCGCAGCGTGGAAGGGCTGATTGAATAAGCGGAGTCAGGCAAAAACCAGCCCTGCTCAGTCCAGCACTTCATCGGCCGGGCTGTTCTCGAGGATCCCCCGCCAGACCAGGGCCACCACGGGCAGGGCGACGACCAGGAGCAGCAATGCAGCCAGCAAACTTTCCATACATTCAGGCTAGGGTGGTTTGGTCAGCGGGGGGTCAGTGGGGCTCTGACAGAAACTCAAGAGGCTTCGTCTTTGCTGGGGTTCTTGGATAGAGCCCGCTGATTGGCTTTGATGCCGGCGTCGAAGTCAATCTCCATGGGCGGCTTGTCGTCCATATCTACAAATACCGAAGGGTTGTACGGCTGAGAATTACGGGCATCTGAGGCTGAATGTCTGCTGGAGGGGTTCCGTCTGCTCAAGTAGTAAACCCCGGCACCCAGCAATATCAGAAGCCCCAGGAGCGCCCCCACCCATACCCAGGTCATATGGCCCTATGTTACCGCAGTTCGGCTGGATGGGGCTTGAGGTGCAGGGTTTTGGGCTACCCCTGCTTCGGGGCACAAAAACCAAGTCTGCTTGGGTATCAAATGACCTCGCGGAAACCGATGGCCTCGGCCCGGGCTTGCAACTCGCGTTTAAGGAGGGCGTGTTCGGGGTTGTCCAGGTAGGGGTCGGCTTCCAGGATGGCCTTGGCCAGCGCCCGGCTTTGTTCGATGATTTCCTGGTCGGAAGCCAGGTCGCCCAGCCGCAGGTCGGGCATCCCCGACTGCCGCACCCCGCGCAGCTCGCCGGGGCCGCGCAGCCTCAGGTCTTGCTCGGCGATGTAGAAGCCATCGGTGGAGGTCTCGATGACCCGCAGGCGCTCCAGGGTGCGCTTGGAGGTCTCGCCGGCAATCAGGATGCAGTAGGACTCGAGCCCGCCCCGCCCCACCCGCCCACGCAGCTGGTGCAGCTGGGCCAGCCCGAAGCGCTCAGCGTTTTCGATGATCATCAGGGTGGCCTGGGGGATGTCCACCCCCACCTCGATCACGGTGGTCGAGACCAGCAGGTCGAAGGCCCCCTGCTTGAAACGCTCCATCACCGCGTCTTTTTCGTCGGGTTTCATTTTGCCGTGCAGCAGGTCTATGCGCACATCCGGTAAGAGCGTTTCGAGTTCCGCCCGCAGCTGGGTGGCCGCGGCCAGCTCGGCGGTGGCCTCCGACTCGCCTTCTTCGATCATGGGCGTGACCACAAACACCTGATGCCCTTTCTGGATTTCCTGCCGGGCAAAGGCGTAGGCCTGGGTGCGGGTTTTCTGGGTGAGGATTTTGGTCTGGACGGGGGTGCGACCGGGGGGCAGCTCGTCGATTTGGGAGACCTCGAGGTCGCCGTACAGGGTCAGGGCCAGAGAGCGCGGAATGGGGGTGGCCGACATCACCAGCACGTCGGGGCGCTGCCCCAGCAGCCGGCGGCGTTGCAAGACCCCAAAACGGTGCTCCTCGTCTATCACCGCCAGGCCCAGGTCGCGGAACTCCACCCCGTCCTGGATAAGGGCATGGGTGCCCACCACCACCTGGGTCTGGCCGCTTCTGAGCCGCTCCTGCACGGCCCGCTTCTCGCCCCCGCTCATGGAGCCGACCAGCAAGTCCACCGAAACCCCCAGCGGGTAGAGGTAGCGGGTCAGGTTGTCGAAGTGTTGTTTGGCCAGTATCTCGGTAGGGGCCATCAGGGCCCCCTGGGCGCCGTTCTGGGCGGCCACATAAAGAGCGGCAGCGGCCACTGCAGTTTTGCCCGAGCCCACATCGCCCTGCACCAGGCGGGCCATCTGCCGCTCGGACTGCATGTCTTCCAGTATCTCGTTCAATACCCGCTCCTGGGCGCCGGTAAGGGTGAAAGGAAGGGTGGAGCGGAAACGCTCGACCATGCCGGGGGTCACCCGGAACATCCGGCCCAGCAGGGCCGAGCCCCCGGACTGAATCATTACCTTGAGCTCCAGAAGCAAAAACTCGTCGAACTTGAGCCGGTAAAGGGCTTGCTCGAGCCTGGTCTCCGAATCGGGAAAGTGGGCCTGACGCAGGGCTTCGTCCAGGGCCAGGGCGCTGAGTTGCGGGGCCTGGTTTGCGGCCCCCTGTCCTTTCAAGTAGGGCTCGAGGGGCTCGGGTATCTCCTGGAAGGCTTCCAGAGCCCGCCAGACCGCCCTTCGCAAAAAAGCCTGTCCGATGCCCTCCTTGGCGGGGTAGACCGGCACGATGCGCCCGGTAGATAGGGATTCACCCCCTTCGTCCTCGAAGTATTCCACCATCATGGAGACCTGGCCGCCGCGCTTCTGCACCCGACCCGAAAGCACCATGCTGGCCCCTTCGGGCATCTGCTTGAGTACCCAGGGCTGATTGAACCAGATGCCAGTAAACTTCCAGCCCCACCCGTCCATAAAGCGTACCTGCACCAGTTGCAGCCCTTTTCTGGGGGTCTTGACCAGCTCGCGGCTGAGTACCCTGCCCACCAGGGTGGCCTTGGTGCCGTCCTCCACCTCGCGCACCCCTTGCAGCGTGCGGCGGTCTTCGTAGCGGCGGGGGTAGTAGTGCAGCAGGTCGCGCACCGCCCGAATGCCCAACTCGGCCAGCTTTTTCTTGCTGCCCGGCCCCAGGTTCAAAACTTCGATGGGGGAGTCGAAGGAGAGGGCACCGGGCGCCGGGCCCCGGCTACCGGGCTCCGAGTACCGAGGCTCGGTACCCTGACCCCTGTCCCCTACGGTTCCCCCCAGCAGCTCGATGGCCTTTTCTAGCTGCGCCTTGCGTACCTCAACGCTCATCTGGCGATAACCTGCCAGTACCTGACCCACCTCGGGGAAGGGTTGACCCAGGTTTTGCAGCAACTTTTCCAGGCCCCCGGCCACCACCCGATCCTGCGCGCCATCGGCCAGTTCGCGCTGGAGGGGGCGGATGAGGCGGGCTTTTAGCTCTTCGCGGGTCACAGGCTCCTCTTCTAGGCTTATTGTATCCAAGCAGACCGGGCGGCTTTTGTGGCCCTGCTGATCCTGCGTAACGCCTTATAGCCGGGCAATGTCTGAAAAGTCATGGTCGGGATGGGGCCAGCTCTTATACTTGGGAGGTATGGCTTTATCTCAGGTAGAAGTATTGCCCAACGGCCTCACCCTGGCGGTGGAAGAACGTCCCTGGATGCCCGGGGTGGCTTTGCAGTTGCTGGTGCCGGTGGGTGCGGTGAACGACCCCGAAGGCATGGAGGGCGCGGCCAGCCTGCTGGAGGGCTGGCTGTGGAAAGGGGCCGGCAGCCGGGATGCGCGGGCGCTGGCCGATGCCTTCGACGACCTGGGGGTGCGCCGCGGCAGCAGCAGCGCCCTCGAGTACACCACTTTTGCCGCGCAGTTTTTGGCCGAAAAGCTCCCGGCGGTGCTCTCGCTGTATGCCGATGTGCTCATGCGCCCACGTCTCCCCGCCGAGGCCCTGGAAGCTGTGCGCCAGATTGCCTTGCAGGAGCTGGCCTCGCTGGAAGACCAGCCCCCCAAAAAGATGTTCGCGGCCCTGCGCCAGGCCGTGTTTGCCAGCCCCCACGGGCGCAACCCCAGCGGCAAAAAGGCCCATCTGGAGGCAATGTCCGCTGAGGCCCTGCGTCAGGATTTTGCCCGGCGCTATGCCCCCCAGGGGGCCATTCTGGCCCTGGTAGGAGGGGTGCGCTTTGAACAGGCCAGGGAAGCCGTGCTCAACGCCCTAGGGGCGTGGAGCGGGCCGGGGGTGAGCTATCCGCCCATCGAGCTACAACCGGTGCATGCCATTCACCTCGAGCAGGATAGCGCCCAGGTGCAGATTGGCCTGGTCTACCCCGATATTTCCTTCGACCACCCCGAGTTTTACAGCGCCCGCCTGGCTACCCAGGTGCTCTCGGGGGGCAGCAGCAGCCGTCTGTTCACCGAGGTACGGGAGAAGCGTGGCCTGGTTTACTCGGTCTATGCGGCGCCCAACGGCGTCAAGGGCTACAGCTACCTGACCGCCTACGCCGGCACCACCCCCGAGCGGGCCGACGAGACCCTGAAGGTGATGCAGGAAGAGATTGCCCGGCTATCGCAAGGCGTGACCGAGGCGGAGCTGGAGCGCACCAAGATTGGCCTGCGGGCCGCCCTGGTGATGCAGGATGAGTCGTCGCGCTCGAGGGCCGCCAGCATCGCCCGTGACCTCTACCTGCTGGGCCGGGTGCGCCCCCTGGAGGAGATCGAGGCCCAGATTGCTGCCGTAGATGTGCCGCGCATCAACCGCTACCTGGCCGCCAACCCTTACCAAAACCCCTGGATTGCGACCCTGGGGCCCAGAAAGCTGGCGGTTACGGAGTAGTGTTAGAAGCCCAGTGCTCAAGGCCCTAAGGCCAACGGTTCAGGACAACTTCCTTTTTTGGAGTAAATATGACCCAAACCAAACCGGTGCTCGAGTTCAAACAAGCCACCCTGGAAAACGGGCTCACGGTAATTGCCGAAATTAACCCCGAGGCCAAAAGCGTGGCCCTGGGCTACTTTTGCAAGACCGGCAGCCGCGACGAAACCCCCGAGATCGCCGGGGTGTCGCACTTTTTAGAACACATGCTGTTCAAGGGCAGCGCAAGGCGCGACGCCCTTCAGGTGAACCTCGAGTTCGACCAGATGGGGGCACAGTACAACGCCTATACCTCGGAGGAGAACACCGTCTACTATGCCGCGGTGTTGCCCGAGTTTGCCCCAAGGCTCCTGGAACTCTGGACCGACCTGATGCGCCCGGCCCTGCGACAGGAAGACTTCGACACCGAAAAGCAGGTCATCCTGGAGGAAATTGCCCTCTACGAAGACCGGCCCAACATCATGCTTTTTGACTGGGGGCGGGCCCGCTATTTTGCTGGGCATCCGCTGGGCAACAGCGTATTGGGCACCACCCGGTCGATTTCTGCCCTGACCCGCGACCAGATGGCCGCCTATCAGACCCGGCGTTATGCGCCGTCCAATCTGGTGCTGACCCTGGCGGGCAAGGTGGACTGGGAGCGTACCCTGGCGCAGGTGCAAGAACTCACAGCGACCTGGACTAAGGGTCAGGCCGGCAGGGATTATCCCGATTTGCACCCCGCTGTGGGCGAACTGCGCGAACCCTATCCCAAGGCCACCCAGACCTACCTGGCGCTGCTGGCGCCGGGGGTTTCGGCCCAGGATCCGCGCCGTTATGCGGCCAACATTCTGGCCAACATCCTGGGCGAGGAGGGCAACAGCCGCCTTTTCTGGGCCCTGAGCGATAAAGGCCTGGTGGAGTCGGTGGGGGCAGGGGTGGATGAGGCCGATGGGGCCGGGCTTTATTACATCTACGCCCAGACCGACCCCGCCAACGAGGAAACCGTAAAGGCTGTACTACGCGATGAACTGGGCCGGCTCGAGCGCGAGGGGGTGCGCCTGGAGGAACTCGAGCGGGCCAAAAACAAGCTGGCTGCCGCACTGGTGTTTGCCGGCGAGACCCCCATGCAACGCCTGATGAGCGTGGGTATCAACTACCTGTACAACCAGACCTACGAGCCCTTGAGCGAGGTGGCCCGCAAGGTCGAGGCGGTTACGCTGGCCGATGTCAACGGGCTTCTGGAGACCAGACCTTTCAGCCAGAGTTTCATCTACTGTCTGGTGCCGGCCCAATAGGAAGCGGGGATGTGGCGGGTCGGGCTGCTGGGCATTTTTCTGCTGGGGAGCGTGTCGCTGGCCCAGAGCGCCCTGGAGCTCGAGGTGCTAAAGCGCACCAACCAGGTGCGCACCGAGCGGGGTCTGCGGCCCTTGCAATGGGATACACTGGCCCACAAAGCGGCCCTGGGCCACGCCTGGGATATGCTCCGGCGCAGCTTTTTTGCTCACCAGAACCCCGATGGCCTGGGGGCTGCCGAGCGGCTGCGGGCTGCCGGCGTGCTCGAGGTCACGGTAGGGGAGAACCTGGCCAGCTTCGAGGGCTACCCGGACGCAGAAATTCCCCGGCGTTCGCTTACGGGCTGGATGAACAGCCCCGGACACCGGGCCAACCTGCTCAAGCCCGAGTTCACCCACCTGGGGGTGGCCCTGGTGCGTCAGGGACGGCAGGTGATGGTGGTACAGAACTTCATTGGGCGGCCCTTTGACCCCCAGGTGCGCCTGACCCCGGCCCAGGCCGAACGCACAGTACTGCTGCTTACCGGTACGGCTTCCGGTACGGTGGGTATTTTTGTGGGCAACAACCTCTACGCCCGCCTCAACCCGCCCATCCAGAACCGCCTCGAGCTTCCTCCAAAAGCCGAGGTGAGCTTCGCGGTGTTCGATGGTCAGACCTGGTGGACGACCCGCAACGGCGAGCGCGGTTTGCGTTTGCAGCAGACTCTCGAGCACAGCCAGGCGCCGGGCCAGCAAGTCTTGCTCAACCTTCCCGCCGGCAATTACACCCTGGCGGTAGGGTCGCAGCCACGCTTCTGGCAGAATGTGTCCGGGCCGGTGCGCCTCGAGCTGACCCTTCCCGGCACGCTAGAAGCCTTGTGGCTGGGCATCCGCCAGGGCAACAGCGTAAACTACAGCCACCGCATTCCCCTCAAACCGTGAGCTGTTTTCCGAATTGCGCTACGGCTATGGTTGCGGGCTGTTCTGCGTGCGGTCTTCTATAGATTTCGGCTGAGCGAGAGGCTTTTTGCGCGCTACAGGATGAATTTTGTCGCTGCCTTGCTCGTGCAAGCGAGCCCAGAAGAAGGCCATCTCCACCCCTGCCTGTAGGCGCACCTCCAGGGGTAGGGCCTGCCAGTACTCTTTTTCGGAGGGTACTTCATCGAACCGCTACTTCCGAGCGATGGGTTTCATAAATCCTCGCCGCCGATAACCATTGAGCGAGCGCCCTCTGCGTTCTGGTGGCGGATGAACTCGAGCATACCGTGGGTCATGGGCTCTAACGATATGCTACTATCCCCCGGTGGATTCACGAGTCCTTCTGGCGATTGGCCTTACCATCCTGCCCTGGGCCTCGGCCTTTGCCGGGATACGTGCGGGCCTTCAAGACTATAGCCCGGCTCACCTGACCCTGCTGCGCTTTCTGGTGGCCTCGGCGGCGATGGTGGTCTATGCTTTGTGGGTGCGGATGCCCCTACCCGAACGGAGGGACTGGCCCGCCATCCTGGGCCTGGGGTTTTTGGGCATCACTGCCTACCACACGGCCCTCAACTTTGGCCAGGTCACCGTGAAGGCCGGGCCGGCGGCGCTCCTGATTGCAGTAGGGCCGGTGTTTGTGGCCCTGATGTCTTATTTTTTCCTGCGCGAACGGCTTTCGGCCTGGGGCTGGTTGGGCATTGCGGTGGCTTTTACCGGCGTAGCCCTGATCGCCGTGGGCAACCACCCGGGCAGCTTTCAGTTGGAGCCGGGGGCCTTGCTGATTGTGCTTGCGGCCTTCGTGACCTCGGTCTACTTCGTGTTTCAGCGCAAACTGGTGCGAAAATACAACCCCCTCAACTTCACCGCCTACACCATCTGGGCCGGAACGCTGCCGCTGCTGGTGTTCTGGCCGGGCCTCTGGGCCGAGATGCAAGCCGCCTCGGCTCAGGCCACCGGGAGCGTGGTGTACCTGGGTGTGGTGCCGGGTGCGCTTTCCTACCTGACCTGGAACTACGCCCTGAGCCGGGCTCCGGCGTCGCAGGTGACCAGTTTTCTGTACGTCTCCCCGGTGTTCGCTACCCTGATTGCTTACTTCTGGCTGGGGGAGGTGCCGGGGGTGTTGGCCCTGGTGGGGGGTGGAATCGCTCTGGCTGGGGTGGTTATTGTGAATACTTTGGGCAAGGTGACCCAGCAATAGACAATCGCCCAGAGACCATAGACAATAATCCACAATGGCTGAGATTCTCCCCATTCGCCTGTACGGCGACCCCATCCTGAAGAGAAAAGCCCTGCCGGTGCAGGATTTTAGCGGTATACCCAGTCTGGCCGAGAACATGCTCGAGACCATGTTCGAAGCAAGGGGGGTGGGGCTGGCTGCCCCCCAGGTCGGCATTGGCCAGCGGTTGTTTGTGGCTGCCGAGTACCTGGACGACGAGGGAGAGGAAGAAGGCCCCGAGGCCGACCTCAAAACCCGCGTCAAGTCGCTTTATGTGATGGTGAACCCGGTCATCACCTACCGCGCCGGCCAGCAGTCCATCACCGAGGGTTGCCTTTCACTACCGGGCCTCTATGCCGAAGGGGCCCAGCGCGATTTGCAGGTGCGGGTCGAGTACCAGAACGAGAAGGGCGAACAGAAGGTGCTCGAGGCCGAGGGCTACCTGGCGGTGGTCATGCAGCACGAGATTGACCACCTCGACGGCATCCTCTTCTTCCAGCGGATGTCCTTTGCCGATAAGCAAAAGTTTTTGGAAGAACACCGCGAAGACCTGGCCGAGTTTCAGCGGCAGGCCAAGGCCTTTTTGCGCGAGGAGGCTGCGCGGTTGGGACAAACCAGGTAAGGTCAATGGTCGATGGTCGAGAGCCTTTAGTCAACGATCTGCTGCCTTCTGAACAACCCATCATGACCTCTCAACCCCTGCGCCGCCGTCTTGCTTTTTTTGGCTCGCCAGCCTGGGCCGTGCCGGTGCTGGAAGCCCTGCACCGTCACCACGAAGTGGTGCTGGTGGTGACCCAGCCCGACAAGCCTGCCGGGCGGGGTTTGCGCCTGACCCCCTGCCCGGTGGCCGCCTGGGCCGAGGCAAGCGGCTTGCGGGTGGAGAAACCTGTGCGGCTTCGCAAAAACCTCGAGTTCCTGGCGCTATTCCAAAGCCTGGGCCTCGAGGTCGCTGTAACGGCGGCCTATGGCAAAATCCTCCCCGCCGAGTTGCTGGAGGTTCCCAGGTTTGGCTTTTTGAACCTGCACCCCTCCGACCTGCCCAGGTACCGGGGCCCCGCGCCGGTGCAGTGGACGCTCATCAACGGCGAGACCGAAACGGCAGTTTGCATCATGCAGACCGATGTGGGCATGGACACCGGCCCGGTGGTGGCGAGGTGGCGCACCGCCGTCGAACCCCACGAGACCGCGGTAGAACTCGCCAACCGCTTGCGCGACAAAGGTATCGAGCTACTCCTGGATGCCCTGGCCGACCTCGAGCGCCTGCAACCCGCCCCCCAGCCCCCCGAGGGGACCCACGCGCCCATGCTGCAAAAGGACGACGGTAAAATTGTCTGGGAGCGCACTGCCCTGGAAATCTACAACCGCTACCGGGGGGTAGAGCCCTGGCCGGGTAGCTGGTTCGAGCACCAGGGTAAGCGGGTGAAAGTGACACGTATGTCATGCGTCGAGGATTCAGCGAATACCCAGATGCGGGTGCCGGGAACGGTGGTGCAGATGGGCCAGGGCTTGGTAGTAGCTACCGGCGAGGGTTATATCCGGCTGCTCGAGGTTCAACCTGAAGGGAAAAAGCCCATGCCTGCCGTAGACTGGGCGCGGGGCGCGCGCCTCAGGCCCGGCGACCGCTTGGACTGACGCCGGCTAGAGCTTGCTGGCTCCATAATGGTTGCATAGCCCATGAGTACCATGGATAAGGTGAAACTGGCCGGACGCTACAGGCTTGTGGCCCCCCTGGGCGAGGGGGGCATGGCCGAGGTCTGGCGGGCTACCGATGAGCGTATGGATCGCCCGGTAGCTGTCAAGATTCTGCACGCCTACCTGCACCCCAGCGAGCGCAACCGCTTTTTCCGCGAGGTCAAGGCTTTGTCCAAGCTCTCCCACCCGGGCGTGGTGCAGATATTCGATCTAGGTGAGGAAGAGGGGCGCACCTACTTCGTGATGGAGCTGGTCGAGGGCGGTAGCTACGACCGCCTGGGCCCCTTCGAAGATGGCCTGGAGGGCCTGCGCCTGCTCACGGCCTCGGCGCGGGTGCTGGAAGCCCTGGGGCACCTCCACCACCGGGGCGTGATCCACCGCGATCTGACCCCGCGCAACATCCTGGTTACGCCCGAAGGCCAGCCTAAGGTCATGGACTTTGGCCTGGCCTACCTGATGCAGGAAAGCCGTCACTTTACCCGCACCGGCATTACCGTGGGCACCCCTGAGTATATGGCCCCCGAACAGGCCAAGGGCCTCTCCCTTACTCCCCAGGCCGACCTGTACAGCTTTGGCGCGGTGCTCTACCGCACCTTTACCGGCCAGCCCCTGTTCGAGGGAGAGAACGACCAGTCGGTGCTCTACCAGCACGTCTACGAGCCTCCCCGGCCGCCCCAGAGCCTGAACCCGGCCATTCCGGACGAGGTAGCTAGCCTGATTCAGGCGCTCTTACAAAAAACCCCCGGCGAACGCCCGGCCAATGCGGCCACGGCCCACGCGGTGCTGGAAGAAACTCTGCGCCGCTACCGCGAGAGCCTCTCGGCCACGCCCCGGGCGGGGGCCAGCCGCAGCGGGCACTACCCCACCGGCCCGGCCCGGCCTGAAAAACTCGAGCTCCGCGGCACCTACGACCTTTCGGGCGAGGTGGCCTGGCCGGGAGAGCTCGTAGCCCGCGAGGGCAGCCTCTGGGTGGGGGCGGGGCAGGGCATCGCCCGCATCGACCTGACCGATGGCTCGGTCTACCGCCAGCGCCTAGGCGACGAGGTCTCGGCCCCGCCGGTGGTGACCGAGGAGCGGGTGTATGTGGCGGCCTGGGATGGCCGCCTGACCGGGATGTCGCTCTCCGGCCGGCCCATCCTGAGTTTTCCTACCCGTGCCGAGATTACCGCCGCACCCCTGGTAGCCGACCTCATCTACCTGGCTGGGCGCGATGGCTTTTTGTATGCCCTCGAGGCCAGCGGCACCCTGCGCTGGGGTTTCCAGGCCGGGAGCGAGCTTTCGGCCTCGCCCACGCTCTACCGGGGTTTGTTGTTTGTGGCCAGCGAGGGCGGCTGGCTGTATGCCCTCGACCCCCTGAGCGGCCACCTGCGCTACAAGGTGGAGACAGGGGCGGTGCACACGGCCTTGCCGGCCCGGGGGGGGCTCTTGTTCATTCCCACCTGGGCCGGAGAAATCCACGCCTTCGATCCTCTGACCCGCGAGGTGCAGTGGAGCTTCGACCTCGAGGGCGAGCTTTGGGGCGCACCGGCCCTGGACGACCGGCATCTGTACGCTGCGAGTTGGGCCGGCACACTGTACGCCCTGAACCAAAAAACCGGCGACGAGGTGTGGAAGCTCGAGGTCGGCCAGGTGACGGCGGGGCTCTCCATTGCCCACGGGGTGCTCTACCTGGGCACCGAGGAAGGCCGGCTGCTGGGCGTAGACACCCAGAGCGGGCGTCTGCTTTTCGAGGCCACCGGCCTGGGCCCCATCCAGGTGCCGCCCCTGCCCTACCGGGGGGCCCTTTTTGTGGCCACGCTGGGTGGGAAGCTATACCGGTTTGCGTGAAGCTCTTTTCCGTCGCGTTTTGCCTCACAACTATAAGCCATTAGCATAAGGAATAACGTGGTGTTGAGTAGACTATTCCGACTGTGTCCTTGCGCCTGACCGACGAACAGCAAGCCATCGTGGCCCACAACGAGGGGCCTGCGCTGGTGTTTGCGGTGGCGGGGGCGGGCAAGACCACCGCGCTGGTGCACCGCTTGGAGCGCCTGGTGCGCGAGCGGGTTTTTGAGCCGCGCAGGATTCTGGCTACTTCCTTTAGCCGCATGGCAGTGGACGACCTCAGGCGCGCGCTCACGCGCTGGCCCCACACCCACGGGGTGCAGGTCTCCACCCTGCACGCCCTGGGCTACCGCATTGTGCGCAAGGCCGCTTCGGAGGGGCTTTTGAAGCTGGCCGAGCTGAAGGAAGAGGGCTCGGAGCAGGCCCTCTTGCAGCGCACCCTGCGGCGGGCTCGAGACCTGAAACTGTCCTGGGCACCCGAGCTGGAGAACCTCGAGCCCGAGGACTTCCTGAGCTATGTGGGGGCCTGCAAGGGCAACCTGCAATACGCCGACCTGAAGGGGGCCAGTCTGCCTCCGGCGGCCCTCCAGGTTGCCTCGCAGGCCGAAGCGCCCCGGGAGCTCGAGTGGTACCTGGAGCTGTACCGGCTCTTTGAGCAGGTGCGGCGGGCCGAAGGGCTTCTTACCTTCGACGACATGCTGCTGCAGGGCTGGGAGGTGCTGGTGCGCTACCCGGGCATCCTGCAAACCGTACAAAAGGCTTTTCAAGCGGTGCTGGTGGACGAGTTTCAGGATGTGAACCTGGCCCAGTCGGAGCTGCTTGACCTGATTACCGCCCCGCACCGCAACTACATGGCCGTGGGCGACGACGACCAGACCATCTACGAGTGGCGGGGCGCCAGCCCCCGCTTCATCCTGGAGTTTGCCCAGCGCTATCAGGCGAAAAAATACCTGATCCGCGACAGCTTCCGCTGCCCGGCGCCGCAGGTGGCGCTGGCCGGGCGGGTGATTGCGCAGAACCAGCAGCGCGAGCCCAAGCGCCTGAGCCTGACCAGGGGTTTTGCGGGCCGGGTGCACCTGCGGATGGAGCCCCACATGCCCGCCCAGGCGCAAAGCCTGGTAAGCGACATAGCCGGTCTGCTCGCGGAGGGCCGCCGGCCAGCCGAGATGGTGGTGCTGGTGCGGCTTTATGCCCAGACCCCTTACCTCGAGCAGGCCCTGATCGAGCGGCAAATTCCCTACCGGGTGGTGGGCAGCCCGCCCTTTTATCAGCGTCCGGAGATCCAGGGGCTTCTGGCCTACCTGCGCCTGGCCCAAGGGGGCTTGGAAGAAGAACATAAGCGTTTGTGGCTGCAAATCTACAACACCCCCAAGCGTTACCTGAGCCGTGCCCTGGCCGATGCCGTCTGGCGACGGGTGGAGCCGGGGGCCTCGCTGGTGGAGGCCCTCAAAGCCGAGGCGGCGGGTGCAGAGGAGCGGGTTGGTAGGCGTCTGCACGAGCTGGCCGAGCTGTTTACGTGGCTGAGCGCGGTGCTGGAGCGAAGCCCAGCCTACGCGGTGCTGGAGGCGCTCGAGGCCCGTCTGGACTACTGCCGCCATCTGTTGCGTTCCTCGGGTTTCTACGAGGTGGGGGCGGGCAAGGCCGAGGGGGTGCGGGCTTTTTTGGAGTATGTCCGCGACAAGGGCAGCGTGGGCGCCCTGCTACGGCACATCGAGCTGTTGGCCCAGGAACACCTGGGCGACCCGGCCCAGGACACCCGCGAGCGGGTGAGCCTGATGACCATCTTCCGGGCCAAGGGCCTCGAGTGGCCCCTGGTCTTCATCCCCGACTGCAACGAGGGCACCCTGCCCTATAGCGGTTCGCAGAACCTCGAGGAAGAACGCCGCCTCTTCTACGTAGCCCTGACCCGAAGCGCCCAGCACACCTACCTGTACGCCCTTTCCAGCCTGCCCTTATCGCCTTTTCTGAAGGAAGCCGAGCACCTGCAAGTGCTGGGGGCCGTGGAGCGGATGGGGGAGGCCCTGGCCCTCTGGGCCGAAGAACTTTCTACGGCCCAGACCCTGGCCCTGGCCCAGGGAGCACACAAGCTGGGCCTCGAGCGCTACTTGTACCAGTGGTGGAACGCCCCGCAGGCGCCTGGGGTTGCCGCCAAGGTACTGAGGCTTTTTGCCCGGGCCGAGCAGGCCGGTTGGCTGGAGGCGCTGGGGCTTAGCCTCGAGGCCAAAACCCTCTGGGAAGCCTTCGATGTGGAGCCGGGCCAGGGGCCAGAAGGCGAGTTTGCTGACCTCGAGCGCTTCCTCCTCAAGCGCCCGGCCCAGAGCGGCCCCCCCGCCCTCAAACCCGGCCAAAAGGTCAAGCACATCCAGTTTGGCACCGGGTTGGTGGTGAGTCTGGAAGACGGCGTGGCTACGGTGGCTTTTGCCGATGGGGTTCGTAAGCTGGCCCTGCGCTACGCAAGGCTCGAGGTGGTGGGGTAGGTATCTTTGGCTTCAGCCTGGTTTCAGTGAGCGGTGCTAGCCTAAAGAGGCAGGAACCCGGGGAAGTCGTGTTTTGGCCGAAGACAAGCAGGGGCCAGCCCGACTTGAAAACTGCGTCCTCCGACTTCCGCTGCATTACACCCTGCGTTATCCGATTCTCTTTTGGGTTGGTTCCGGTCATGATGGTGAAGGTGAAACCGCCTCTACGCAGCATCTTTCTTTTGGGGCTTTTTAGCCTGGTCTGGGCGCACGGGGGGCATTATCTGCCTGCCTCCGGGCCGGGGGTGGCCGACTTCAAGCCGCCCAGAGCGCTCCCCAGCGTGGAACTGCGTTCGCACGAGAACAAGGCGTTTGTGTTTCCGCCTAAGGGCCCGGCGGTGGTGCTCTTTGGCTACACCCAGTGCCCCGACGCCTGCCCCCTCACGCTGGGCCGCCTGCTACCCGCCTACGAGGCCCTGGGCGCCCCACCCCACCTGCGGTTACTGCTCCTGAGCGTGGACGAGCGCGACACCCCCCAAACGCTGCAAAAATATCTGCGGGGTTTTGCGCCGGTACAGGGCCTGACCGGCAGGCCCGAAGCCATCCGCCCCATTGCCGAGGCCGCCAGCGTCGAGTACAACCTGGCCCCCGGTGGGCGGCTGATTTTTCATACCGACGCCATGGCCCTGCTGGACGCCCAGGGGCGGTTGGTACGGATGCTCTATGGGGTCAGCCGCCTTTCCACCGCTAAGCTGAAGGAAGAAATCGCCCAACTGCTGAGGTAAATATGCCGAAACGTTTGCCGCTGCTGATTTTTTTGGCCCTGGGTTCCATTGCAGCCGGGCCCGCCCAACCCCCTACCTACTACGGGGAAGTGGCCGAGATTCTGCAAGCCAACTGCGCGGGTTGTCATGCCGAAGGGGGTATTGCGCCCTTTCCCCTCGACGATGCCCGCTGGGCCCGCAACATGGCTGCGGCCATTGCCGACTCGGTGAAGCAGGGCCGGATGCCGCCCTGGCCCCCCGGCGCGGGCACACCCCCCCTGAAGGACGAGCGTAAGCTTTCCGCCAGCGCCAAGGCTGCCCTGATTGCCTGGGCCCAGGCAGGTGCGCCGTTGGGTGACCCCAGGCCGGTAGCTGCTAAAGCAGCCGTGCCCGCTCCACAGCCTGACCTGGTGGCCACACTGAACCCCCCCTACACCCCCGACGATGCCTTGCAGGACGATTATCGCTGCTTCCTGATGCCTGCAACGTTCGACCGCGACACCTACATGACCGGCTACAAGATTATTCCGGGTGACAAGCGCAGCGTGCATCACGTGATCTTGTTCCTGATCGGCCCCGATATGGTGGAGGCCGCCCTGGCCAAAGACCGCACCGAGCCCGGCCCCGGCTGGAAGTGTTTTGGCGGGCCGGGCCTGAGCAGCGACCCCCGCAGCATCGGCGGCATACTGGGCTTCTGGGTGCCTGGTGGAGGAGCCACCCTGCTGCCGGAGGGCACGGGACGGCTCCTGCGGGCCGGCAGCCGGGTGGTGATGCAGGTGCACTACAACACCGCCTCGGGCGCCAACCCCGACGCCACCCAGATGGCTTTGTACCTGGCCCCCCAAGGGGTGCAGCTCAAGCGCCTGGTGGGCATGACCCTGGCCGCCCCGGTGGAAATCAAATGCCCGCCTGGCCTGACCGGGGAACAGTGCACCCGCGAGTACGCTCGAGCCAGAACCGAGCTGGGCTTTATTGCCGACTGGATTCACCTGCTGTGCAACACCTCCATCGAGGGCTACGCCCAGCGCAACGTGGGCGATGGCAGCCGTCAGGCCACCTCCTGCGACTGGACAACCCAAAGCGCCATGGAGGTCTACGGCGTGACCGCCCACATGCACCTGCGGGGGGTGGAGTTCAAGGTGGAGGTCAACCCCGGCACGGCGGGGGCCCGGACGCTCTTTTACATTCCCCAGTGGAACTTCCAGTGGCAGGGCGAGTACTGGTACCAGACCCCCCTCCGGCTGCGCCAGGGCGACCGGGTGCGGGTTACCTGCGTCCACGACAATAAGTCGGCCATCCCTGGCCCGGGTGGGGAGATCTTGCCGCCCCGCTATATGACCTGGGGTGAGGGGACTACCGACGAGATGTGCCTGGGCTCGCTCTTCGGGGTGCGGGAGTAGGGGAGAAGCCGTGTGGCGCAGGGCCATTCCGCCGACCATAGCCCTGTGGGTCTGGAGCCTTGGGGCACTGGGCTGGGCTCAACCGAGCGATCCACTGGTGATGGAACGCTGCATGACCCTTTTCCAGAACCTGCGCCCCCAGTTTGCCTATGCCGAGCGGGCGGCGCCCCAGCGCTTCTTGCTGCGGGTGGTGCTGGCGGCAGACGGCGTGCCGGTGTCGCGCCTCACGGTAAACATAGACCTGACCCCGGTGCCGCTGGGCCTCGAGGACATCGCGGTGGTGGTGGTTGATCGCCCCGTGCAGGATGCCCTGCGATTGCGCAACCAGCTTGCCCGACGCTTTGAGGGGGTGACCCAGACCCTCAATCTGGGCAACTGGTATGTGAGTGAGCCCAGGGGCTACCGCTGCTTTCTAACCCACCAGGGCCGGGTGGTGGGGGTGCTGGTGTTGGGGCGGAACTTAGAACCCCTGTCAGACCCCCGTTGGCTGGCGGCTTACCAGCGTTCGCCGGTGCGGTTTCCTGTGCTAGAGCCCGCGATTCGGTAGCTTCACGGGCCTGTGAGGGGGCCGATATAGTGAAGCTGTGCATCTGATTGTCGGCCCTCCGGCCTCCGGCAAAACCACCCGCCTGCTCGAGCTCGCGTACACCTACCTGCAACAGCGCAAGCGGGTCTGGTGGGTCTGCTTGCCGGCGCAAAAAGCCTACGTTTACCGCCGCGCAACCGAGAACGGCGCGGTGCTGGGCCTCGAGGTGCTCACCTCGCAGCAGCTTTACTATCGGCTGCTGGCTGCCAGCTTTGGCCTAAAACCCATTCTGACCGGGCCAAGCCGGGTGGCGCTGGTGGGGGAGGCGCTGATATCTGGCGAAGGCCCCCTGCCCAGCCCGGGCGAGGCCCGCTTGTTTACCCGCGTCATTGCCGAGGCCAAGCGCAACGGGGTGGCGCCCCAGCAGATACCCCCGCTGGGCCCCGAGGCCCGGCGCTTGCAAAAGGTCTACGCCCGCTACGAGGAACTCAAAACCGTCTGGGGTCGCTGGGACTATGACGACTTTCGCGCCGGGGCGCTGGCCTTGCTGGAGCAAGGACCGGTGCAGCTCGAGCGTCAGACGAGGCCTGTGCAGTTTGTGGAGTCCGCCTCTTCGCGCAGCAAGCCCGCGCCCATCGGCCTCGAGCCCGACCTGGTGGTGGTGGACGGCTTCCGCGAACTGGGTGTACTGGAACTTCGACTGTTGCAGGCGCTTTCGGTGCACGTGCCGGTCTGGGTTGGGCTGCCGGAGGCCCCGCCCGGCCTTTCGCCCGATGCGGCGCTGCACCCCCGCCCTACCCAGACGCAAATCTACCGCGCCCAGAACCCGGTGAGCGAGGCCCGCTGGGTGATGCGGGCCCTCAAGCGCGACCTGGCTTTGGGTTATAAGGCCCTCGAGGTGGCCGTGGTGGCGCCGGAGTCCCGGATTCCGGCCCTGCTCACTTTGGCCGACGAGTACGGCCTGCCCCTGGTGGATTACCGCCCCCGCAGCGCCGCCGACACCCCCGAGGGGCGGCTCTTGCTCGAGCTTTTGGAGCTGCCCGACTACCCCACCCCTTCTCGCCTGCTGTCCGTGCCCGACCTGGCCCCCCTGGGCCGGGCGGCCCTCGAGCGCAGCCTGGTGGGCAATGCCGCCATTGCCCGGCTGGCGGCAGAACTGGGGCTTTACGACCTGTGGATGGCCTGGCTTTCGCGCCTCAAGTCCCCTGGCGAGGATGGGTCGGCTTTCGACAACCGCGGTGCCATCTCCCAGCAGTCCTCGCTGGCCTGGGCCGAAGAACTGCTCGACTCCCTGCCGGAGGTGCGCCACAGCCCGCGCCGGGCCACCCTGATGGAGCGGGCCCTGGAGGCTCACCGCATCGCCACCGGCCCCGATTTTCGTCACTGGTGGGCGGCCTTGCTGGCCGAGACCTACGAGCCGCACCGTCCGCCAGGGGGGGTGGCCCTGCTTACGCCTACCCTGGCCTCAGGGCAGCGCTGGAAGAAGCTTTACCTGAGCTACGCGGTGGAGGGGGCTTACAGTACCGGCGAACAAGAAGACTACTTCGTGCCCGAGGAATGGCGCATGGGTTTGGAGGAAGCCCTCCGGCAAGCTGGCGGCCTCTTGCCCAAGCGTTTTTTGGGGCGGGATCGCTTGCTTTTGCAGGAACTCCGAGCCCGCGCCGACGAGGTAATCATCACTTACCCCGAGGCCAGCCAGGAGGGGCCCCTCGAGCCCGAGCCGGCCCTGGTGGGCAGGCACCCGCCGCCCTATCTGCCCAGGCTGCCCCTGGCCAGCCTGCTGGAGTCGGCCCCTTCCGAGGGCTACCAGGCCCCCCTGGGCTTGGTGAACCTGGGGCCACCCCGGGTAGAAGACCTGCGTCGCTATAGCGAATGCAGCTTTCAGTTCTGGGCCCAGCAGCTAATCCCAAAGCCGGAGGCACCCCCGTGGTGGCAGACCTGGGTGCGCGAGCTGCGCAAGGCCGATAAACTTGTACCGGCACGGCTTCAGGCCCTATCCCAGCAGTTTCCCCAGGCCGAAGGCTGGATGCGCCATCACTACAGTCTTCTGGGGGAGCTGAGCCTGGGCTTCAGGCTACAGGGCCAGGGGCTGGAAGCCTACCTGGACGGAGTGCTGCGCAAGGGCAGCGAGGCCCACATCTACCGCTTTGTAGCTCCTGAAACCCCTCCCAAGGAGGCCGAGGAGCAGGTACGTGACCGCTGGAGTGAGCGCTGGGCTGCCGGCTACCTGCTTTCGGCCTTCAAGGGGCGCATTCGCCGGGTGCACATCTGGGCCTGGCCGGTGCTGGGGGAGCCGGTGCGGGTTTACGACAAGCCGGTCGAAGCGGGTTGGAAAAAGCTCGAGGAACTTTTGCAGAAGGTTCAAGTAGTGCACAAAAGCCACCAAGCCGGGGAGATAACACCCAACCCCGGCTTTCGTTGCCGTAGCTGTGGGGTCAAAGATATGTGCCGCGAGGGTAGAACCGGCTAGTTCTGCCGCAACCTATCCCGGGCGACAAGTTCAAATGCCCTTTGATACAGAGGTTTTGCCCACCGCTGCCCGCTCGAGCAGGTAGGCTTCTAGGTGCTTCTTGAAAGCCTCCATCAAAGCCCGGGCGTAAGGCCCCACCAGGCCGCTACCTATGGGCCTGTCCTCGATCTGGGTAATGGGCATGACCTGCCGGGTGGCCCCGGTCAGGAGCATCTCGTCGGCGGTGAAAAGTTCGCCCAGGGCAATGGCGCGCTCCTCGATGGGCAGCAGGGGCTTTGCCACCTGCAGCATGTGCTTGCGGGTGATGCCCGGCAAGACCCCTTCCCGCGCAGTGATGAGCACGCCGTTCTTGATGACGGAAAGGCTGCTGCGCCCCCCTTCCGAGACCCATTGCCCATCGTGATAAACCACCTCGGTGGCCCCCTCGGCCCGCACCCGCCGGGCGAGGCGCACCGCTACCAGGTAGTCGGTGGTCTTGGCCTCGGGCAGCTCGCGTAGGTTTTGGTGCAGAATCACCTTGCCGCCCTGCTCGTAGAGGTGCGGCGGGGGTGGGTTGACCGCAATGGGGGCCATGACCAGGTTGGGCCTGCCGGGGGTAAAGGCGTCCTCGGAGTAGCCGCCCGTCAGGAGCATCTGGATGCCGCCCTGCTCAAGATGGTTCATCCGAATAAGCTCCAGAATGAAGCCCTCGAGCGTATCGCGGCTGTAGGGAACCTCGAGCTCCAAAAGCCGGGCGGAATTCTCGAAGCGCTGTAGGTGGTCTTCCAGAAAAACCGGAATCCCCCGCAAAATACGAAAAAACTCGAACACCCCATAGCCCCGCCGCAGGCCCAGATCCGAGATGTGCAGGCTGGCCTGGGCGTGCTCGACAATGGTTCCGTTGATGTGGGCGTACTTCACAAAAAACCTCTAACGCTCGAATTCTAGCAGGTTCTTGCTATAATGCTTCCAAACAGGAGAAACATGGCTACAGCCGATACCAAGCCGCCGGTTCAACTCGACCTACCTGCGTCCGTAGAACTATCTGCAGTAGAGGGGATCGAATTCGAGGAGATTTCAGCGGAAGAGCAGGAACGCATAGTGGCCGAGGCTCTCGATCGCAATGCGGAGGTATTGCGTGGCCTTGCCCAGCGCTAGTTTCTTTTATCGTTGCAAGGGACACCGTTACCCCACAGGGGGGTTGGTTGAAGTGCTCCACCGCAATGCCCTGGTTCGCTATGGAGGACTGGAGGGCGTCCGGGACAAATCGGCTCTGGAGTCTGCTTTATGATGGCTGCAGGCTATCTCAGTATCGAGGGATTTCGAGTCTTTTTGCTCATTGCCTGCAACCAGGACTGCACCGACAAACACCTGTGAAAGTTCGTGTCGCCTCCGCCGGAACCGGTAAGACCGCCAGCCTGGTCTTGCGCTACCTGGAGCTTATTTCTTCCGGTACGCCCCTGCGCCGTATCGCGGGTGTGACCTTTACCCGCAAGGCCGCCGACGAACTGCGGGTGCGGGTGGGGCAGGCCATCGAGGATGTGCTCACCAAGGGGCAGCATCTGGATTTTGAAGCCTCGGCGGCAAGCCAGCCTGCTTTCCAGGAGGCCGCCCGCGAGATTACGGGGGCTACGCTGAGTACCATCCACGGCTTCATGGGTCAGTGCCTGCGCCTTGCGGCCCCCCTGTTGCACCTCGACCCCGACTTCTCCATGCTGGGCGATTGGGAAGCTCTGGCCCTGTTCGAGGAAGAGTGGAACACCCTGCGCTATCTGGCCCAGGATCCGGGCCATCTGCTCTTCGGCGAGGCCACCGACGACCTGACCGAACCCCTCCTGCACCTGTTTTCCAGGCGCTCTCAGGCCGAAGTCTTCGAGCCTGCCGAAGGGGAGGTCAACCAGCGCTTGCTGAGGGTTTATGCGGCGGTATATGCCGCTTACGAGGCCCGCCTGGGGGCCAACCTGCTCTCGCCTTCTGAAATCGAGCGCCGCGCCCTGGAACTTACCCGCCACCCCCGCGCTTTGGAGCGGGTGCTCGAGCGGGTACGGGTGCTCCTGGTAGACGAGTACCAGGACGTAAACCCCCTGCAAGGGGCTTTTTTCGAGGCCCTCGAGCAGGCCGGACTGCCCATCGAGATGGTTGGCGACCCCAAGCAGTCCATTTACGCCTTCCGCGATGCCGATGTAGGGGTCTTTCGCAAGGCCCTGCGGGAGGGCCAGCTTCTGCCGCCGCTGGCCCGGAGCTACCGGCACAGCCAGACCCTGGTGCGCTTTTTGAACCACCTGACCAAGAATCTAGCTGCTCAGGGACAGGGTTTTGGCCCCGAGGAAGCTCCGCCGGTGGAAAGTACTCGATCCGAGCAGGGGCGGCTGGAGATTCACTGGGTTGTGGGCGAAAGCCCCCTCGACGAACTGCGGCAGCAGGAAGCCTGGGTGCTGGCACACCGGCTGCGGGATTTATCAAGCCAGACCGCTTTTTCCCAGATGGCCGTGCTGGTGCGTTCGTACCAAAGCGTGCGCTTTCTGGAAGAAGCCTTCAGAGCTGCCCAGGTGCCCTACGTGCTCCTGCAAGGGCGGGGCTATTACGAGCGACAGGAAGTGCGCGACCTTTACCACACCTTGCGGGCCGCCCTCAACCCCCAGGGGCTTTCGCTGGCGGTATTTTTGCGAAGCCCCTTTGGACAGCACACCGAAGAGGGGCCCCTCAAGCCCCTGGAGCTGGCCCAAATCGAGCAGGTGCTGCAATCGAGTGCGCCCCTGCAAGCCCTGGAACTCCGGTGGCCTAGCGTGTATACGCGTCTGCGACAGGTTCAGGCCCGGCTGCGCCTGGAGGCTCCGCTCGAGGCGCTCAAGTACCTGATCCGCGCACCCCTGATGGCGGGCCGGGCCTACCCCGAGTTTCTGGAGCCGCGTGCGCGGGAAAATGTGGACGCCCTGCTCTTTTACTTCGCCTCGCGCCCGCCACAGAGCCTGGAGGGCTTGCTGGAGCGGCTTCAGATGCTCTCCCGCCAGGCCGACGCGGGCGATGTGCCGCAGGCGGGCGAGGGCGTGCAAATCCTGACCATTCACCGCGCCAAAGGGCTGGAGTGGCCGGTGGTGGCGGTGTTTGACCTGGGCCGGAAGAACACCCACCAGGCCCGACCGCTTTACCTGGGACGTAAGGAGGACGATGCTGCCCACCTGACGCAATGGGTGGCCCTGCCGGATACCCCGCAGTTTGGGGTATTCAAAGAGCAGGTCAAAGCCCTCGAGCAGGAGGAGAGTTACCGCCTCTTCTACGTGGCGGCCTCGAGGGCCCGCGACACCCTGCTGCTGACCGGTAGCGTGAGCAAGGACAGGCCCGAGGGTTGGGTGAGGGTGCTGGAGGCGCTGAACCTGGGGCCTTACAGCCCGCGCTACAACCGACCCGAACTCACGTTACAGACCTGGCGCTACCAGCCCATACCGCCAACCCCGGTCATTGGCTCGTCCGAACCGCTCGAATCCGCACCCTGGGTGGCCGCCCGCTTCGAGATCGAGCCTTTTCCCCCGCTCTTCTCGCCCTCGGCCTACAAGCGCCTTGAGGCCGAACCCCTGCCGCTTCCGGACCCCGAAGAAGGGGAGACCTTGCCGGGCCGGGCCAGGGCCATCGGAACGCTGGTACACTACGCCATCGGGCAGAACTGGCACCCCGACAACCCCGCACATTTGGCCAACCTCGAGGCCCAGGAGGTGATGTTTCCCTATGACCCCGACGAGCGGGCCGGCATCATGGACGAAGTGAACACCCTGCTGCAAAGCTACCAGGGGCTTCTGGGCACACAGCTCCCCTGGCCCCGCGACGAGGACTACCCCGAGTTCGCGGTAGCCCTCCCCCTGGGCACAACCGTCTGGCAAGGCGTAATAGACCGGCTCTACCGGGTGGGTGAGCAGTGGTACCTGGAAGACTACAAGACCGACCAGGAGGTGCGGCCCGAGCAGTATTACTTCCAGCTTGGGGTTTACCTGGCTGCCGTTCAGCAGGCCTGGCAGATAGAACCCGAGGTGCGGCTGGTGTACCTGCGTTTTGGCGAGGTCATTCGGTTGGAGAAGACCTTCCTGGAGGCTGCCCTGGACGAGATCAGGCCCTCTGAAAAGCGAAATGGGTTTACGCAGCCAGGCTCCTGACCTCCAGGTTTCCTGGCAATCAGGCAGCTTTTCGCCCATCGCCTTCGGCCTTGAGCCTTCAGCAATCTGCGGCTGTTATACCAGATTCGGTTGATTCGTTAACGTTCGGTAACGAATCAACCCGACCGAAGTTATCCGCGTAGCGGAGGGCGATACCGCCCCTTGGAAGTTATCCGCGTAGCGGAGGGCGATACCGCCCCTTGGAAGTTATCCGCGTAGCGGAGGGCGATACCGCCCCTTGGAAGGCAGACGCTTTTTTCGCCGACCGAAAGGGCGGGGTGTGATCTAGGATTCAAAAAGACAACCCTGGGGTTTTTGTTTTTGTAAACTGTCTTTTTGAATCCGGTATTACCTGTTGCAAACTGGCTTGGGGGGCAGGCTCCGGCTGTAACTCACCGTCATCCGGCAGGCCAGGTCGGTATACAAAGCCCGGATAACCTCGCCCTCGAGGTCCAGCAGCCAGCGCCGGATGGCCAGGGGGGTGTTGGCCATCAGCCACTTTTTGGCCTCGTCGGCCTGGCCGGTAATGAGGCCGCGCCCGTAGTAGCCCAGCGCGGCGCTGCGGGCGTTGACTTCGTCCTTTTGGATGAGAGCGTCCTGGAGGGCTGTGCGGTAATAGGAAAGGGTGCGGAAACCCAAGGCGGGGAAACGCGCGGTGGCGTCCACATAGCGCACCCCGTCCCAGGCCAGGATGTAGGTCAGGCGGGGGTACACCTCCCGAGGTAAGCCGCCAAAGTCGGAAAATACATCGGTGCCCACAATTATCTCGGGCCGCCGGTCGCCGTCCACATCGCGCACTTCCAGAACCCCGGCGGTGCGCCCCCGGTAGATGAGCAGGTTGCGAAAGCCCTGCTCCTGGGTGAAGAAATAAGCCGTGGTGTGAGGCCCCGAGGTTTCGTTGATCCAGAGTTCGGCGGGTGCCTGGCCGGTCAGCTCGAGCTGCTTGACCTCGAACTGCCCGCCTTTAATTTCCACCTGCGTGCGGTCTGCACGGATGATGCGTAGCAGGCCCGCTTCTTGCCGGATGGTATATGAACCCCAGGCGATAGGAGAATTAGAAGTGGTTTGAGCCAGGGCAAGGCCAGATAAAACCAGTACAGCAGCTAAAATAGTCACTCGCATGGGGCAACGCTACCAGAGCCTTGCATGAGAGAGTATGGGGGTTTGCTCTAGAAAAATTTACTGTTGCTGCTGAAGCTGCGGCTCGCCCTGCCAGGGCTCTACTACCACCCGGGTCTCAATATGGGCGTTCAGGGTGGCCGAGACCGAGCAGTATCTGGTGTGGGAGAGCTCCACGGCCCGCTCGAGGGCCTCCCGGGTCACGCTGGGCCCGGCGCCATAGTGGGTAACCACAATGTGGGTGAAGCGCTTGGGGTGCTCCTCGGCCCGCTCGCCCACAGCCTCCACGCGGTAGCTGGCCAGGGGCTGGCGCTTCTTCTCCATGATGTCCACGACGTCGTAGGCGGTGCAGCCTGCCAGCGCTGCCAGCAAAAGCTCCATGGGGCGCATGCCAGTAGCGGGCTGGTCGCCGTCCACCATTACCTTGTCGCCTTGCTCGTTGATGCCTACAAACCGGTGTCCTCCCAAACGATGCAGTACCACTTTTTTCGTCGCCATAAGCCTCCTGGGAGCCTAGCTGCCCTGAGCGGGATAATACGATAAAACTGTAGGAGAATTGACCCCTGGCTTTCCATTGACCCCCGGAAAACCAAATGTGACTCCACAGACAAGCGCGCTTGGGCGAACCCGCCGATAATTGTCTTATGAAGACCCTTGAGGGCAAAGTCTATACTCTCACCGGTGGTGGGGGCGCCATTGCGGGGGCCATCGCCCAGGCGTTCATCAAGGCAGGCGCAAAGCTGGCCTTCGCCGATGCTTATGAAACGACCATTACCCAGCGAGCACAGGAACTGGGCGGGCGGGCCTTTGTGGCCAACCTGACCCACTACCCCGACGCCGAAATGCTGGTGCGCCAGGTGAAAGCCCACTTCGGGCGGGTGGATGGTCTGATTCATACCGTAGGGGGCTTCGCTTACGCGCCCGTCAAGGACACCGATCCCAGCCTCTACGACCGGATGTTCGACCTCAACATGCGTACCCTGTTTTACATGACCCGGGCCATACTGCCCGAGCTCCTGGGCCAGAAAGACGGCTTTATTGCAGGTATTTCGGCGGCGGCTGCCTGGAATGGGGTGGGGCCCGGCGTGGCGCTCTATGCCGCCGCCAAAGCCGCTGTGGCGACCTACCTGCGCTCGCTGGATGCCGAACTAACGGGCACGGCAGTCCGGGTGGCGATTGTCTACCCCATGGGGGCCGTGGACACCCCGGCCAACCGCAAAGAGATGCCCGACGCCGACCCCATGGCCTGGGTAGACCCCGCCGAAATTGGCGAAAGCCTGGTCTATGCAGCCAGCCGCAGCCCCCGGGGCCGGGTGCTGGAGTTGCAGATTTTCCCGCCTCGGTAAAACACCTTTACCATAGAAATCTGTACACACCTCACAGCTGAGCTTCTCGATAAGACACGCGTAAGGTGTTCCGACCGCCGATTCTTTGGGTGCCGGGAGAATTCGGGAGGGTAGATTGGGTCGAAGGTGCCCGTGAATATGGCGAAAAATCCCGTATAGAAGAGCCAACCGCCGTTAGCCCCAGCGTAACCCAAAGTTATGCTTCAAATTGGCTTGCCGATTGGACGCCTTTTGCCTTAGGGTGAGGTGCATGGATGTAACGGCCTATGTGCAGGCAGTGGGGTATCTAGGTATTTTCGCTACGGTGTTTGCTGAAACGGGATTGCTGGTGGGGTTTTTTCTGCCGGGGGACTCGCTTCTCATCGCGGTAGGTTTGCTCGCGGCGGCCAGCAAACTGCAATTGCCCATTGCTTTGCTGGCCTTGTTTTTGGGTTCGGTGCTGGGCAACAACCTGGGCTATTTCCTGGGCCGCAAGTTCGGGCCGGCCTTGCTGACCAGGGCAAAAGTCAAACAGGAAGATTTGGATCGCACCCGGCGCTTCATGGCCCGCTTTGGCCCGCTCTCCATTTTGATAGGCCCTTATGTGCCGGTGTTCCGGGCGGTGGTGCCTTTTACCTGTGGGACGGTAAAGATGCCCTGGCTGCGGTTTTTTTCACTGAGCTTGTTGGGAAGCTTGCTCTGGACCCAGGGGCTCACACTGGTGGCCTACTATGTGGGCTCCAAGATCCCACACCTCGAGCGCTACGTCTACCTGATATTGCTGGCCGGAGTGGGCTTTGCCGTTCTGCTGGCCGCCTGGCGGGCTTACCGCTCTGGGAACCTGCGCTGGCCCAGCCGCAGGCCAGAGTAAGTTAGGCCTGAACCTCGACCAGCTCGACCAGCACCCCCCCCGACCATTTGGGGTGAATGAAGGCCACCTGGTGCCCCGCAAAACCGGAGCGGGGGGCGGCATCGATCAGGGGCGTGCCAATGGCGGCCAGTCGCTGTAACTCGGCGGCGATATCCGGCGTGGCCAGGGCGATGTGGTGCAGGCCCGGCCCGCGTTTCTCGAGGAACCGGGCGATGGCCGAGTCGGGGCGGGTGGCCTTGAGAAGCTCGAGCCGGCTGGGCCCACTTTTGAGCATCCAGACCTCGACCCCCTGGCTTTCAACGGTGCCCTGGGCCTCGAGGGTGTAGCCAAGCTCGAAGTAGGGCCTGGCGGCCTGTTCCAAATCCTGAACCGCGATACCAATGTGGTGGATGTTCATATTCCCAAGCTACCTCAATAGCGCTTGGCAGGACAGGGATATTCGTAGGATGCAGGGCCGAAGGATGCTACTCCACCGGGATAAAGGCCAGGCCGACGATGCGCTCCTGAAAGATGTTGCTCAGGGTGGAGGTGCGAACCCCGGCACTGGTGAGGGTGTTGGCGATATTCACGGTCAGGTCTACGACCCGCAAGGCCGGGCTGCTGGCATCGGCGAGGTATAAAAACTGATCCAGCCCCACAACGCCCGTGGCGTAGCCAAGCGTGCGCAGTAGCCCGGTTTCGCCCTCCCGGGGTAGCTGAAAGCCCCCCTCGAAGCGGGCGAGTCCGGTACCCAGCACAAAGACCGGTGGAGCGCCCCGGGCAAACTGCCGGGCGGCGATGTTGCTGTCCCGCACCAGGCCTACCTCGCTGGTAGCGCCAAGGTTCCAGGAAACCAGGGTGGTGTCGGTGGTGGTGGGGTCGTTGTCGTCGAACAGACCTAAGCCCTGGCCGTTCACAAAAATCAGATCGGTGGGGCTGCCCGTGAGGCTCAGGGGTCGCTCGATGAACGGGTTGACGAAATCGTACTGCCCGAACTGGGCCGGCGTCAGGTAGAGCAGCTGGTCATTTAGCCCCAGGGTGAGACGCACAGGAGCGTTCAGGCGCACCAGGTTGGGGTTGGTGAAGTCAATGGGGCTTGGAAGGGCCGTGGCCGTGAAGGGAATAATCCAGGCCCGGTATTCCTCGATAGGGCGGGGAGGGATGGCCGGCGCGGGGGGACAGACCAGTAAAATGTTGCTCTGCCCCTGGCGCAGATAGCCCCCCGAGCAGTCTACCCCTGTGGCCTGGTCAAGGCCGTCGAGCTGGGGGGTTCCCACATCCTCCACACTGAGGTTGCTGGCGTTGTACCGGCGCAGGCGGTTTTGCGTGAGCACCCAGAGCTGGTCGTTGACCCCCTCCTGTAGGCTGCGGCGGTAGAGCAGGGTTACGATGGGCTCGCCCAGATCCCAACTGCCTACCCGGCGCGGTGGGTCGAAATTGCCCGGCTGGAGGGTGCTGCTCTGGAAAAAGCGAATCTGGTAGGTGTTGCTGCTGGGGGTGTTGATGGCGGCTGCCAGCAGGGCGAGGGTGGGTTGCTCGCTGCTGCCGGTGCAGGCGGCGAGGGTCAACAGGAGAGCGATTGGGGCATGGATTCTCCATTTCATCTACCGACCTCCGGGGGTAGGGAGTTTGATGCCGCCCGGCAGAACGATATTATTCTGACTGAACAAGAACTCGGCGGCATCGCCCCCTAGAGCAAAGGAAAACTTGAACTCCTGCTTGAGGGTATCCAGGCTGGCCCGGAAAGCCCAGCAGCAACGGTCAATAATCAGGTCGAAGCGGGGGCGCAGGATGGTGCCCTCGAGGTTGGGCAAGAAGAACTCCCGGGGGTTGGTTCCGCCGCTTTCGGGCGCGTTCCACACCATGCGGTAGAACAGGCGGGTTTTTTCCTGGCCCATAAAGCTTAATGTGGGGCCAAACTCGCGTAGCGTCACGCGGAAGCGTCCGCTGTTGTCCGTGAGGCGCTCCAGGGCCACAAAACCTTGCAACGAAAGGCCGGGAGGGTCTTCCATCCGCAGGGGCGCGGGGAAAATTTCCAGCTCGCCGCTAAAGCGCACAAAGCGCAGGAAAGCCCGGGTGTCGTCCTCGAGGGTGAGGAGGTTTTCGCTTTCGGGGAAGTGAAACTCCGCCGAGACCTCGTTGATGAATACCTCGGGTTCGCGCACAGCGGCCCGCACAGCCAGGCGGGGGTTTCGCAGCAGGCCCTCGCGGTAGTTCCACAAGAGGTCGGCCTGCAGGAGGTCGGCGCTGTACTGGTAGCCCAGCCGGAAGCGGGTTTCGCTGCCGGGGCTAAAGCCAATGGTGTGGGCAAAGACAAAGGTATGCAGGCTCAGGGTGAGCTGGGCCAGGCCGTCCAGCAGGGCGGGGGTGGTGGTGGGGTTGGGGTTGGTGACGGAGGCCAGGGGTGTATACAGGTGGGTGAAGGTCTGGCGCAGGCGGAAGCTATCCGGCGCCTCTTGTAGCACCACGTTCAGCTCGGTACGGATGGCCTGCCCGTTGTTCAGGTCGCGGCTATGGCTGAGCGAGGTGGTGTTGCCGGGGGGGTTGTAGCTGGCGGAGAGCTCGAGGGGGTCGTAGCGGGCAATCAGGGGAATCTGGTCTATGGGCCGGGCTTCTTTTTCCTGCACGTCCCAGTAGCGGTAGCCGGTGCGCAGCGAGAAGTTGAAGGGTTGTGGGCTGTAGGCCGCGCTCAGGGTGAGGAGGCGATCCAGACCCAGCTCGAGCTGGCGCTCGTAGGCCAGGTTCAGGCTAAAAGGAGCGGGGGAGAGGCCCAGGCCACTGCGCAACAGGCCCCAGCGGCCTTGCTCGAGGTCGCGGCTGATGCTGGTGGTGAAGTTGAACCAGGGGAAGGGGCGCGAGGTAAAAGCGAACTCGGCCGGGGGGTCGAAGATACGGCGCTCGAGGTCGCGGGTAGCTCGTGCGGTGAAGGAAAAAAGGGGGTCGGGGTTGAAGCTAATCGAGCCCTCCAGCCGGCTCGTTCGCTGGGGGCGCTCGAAGTCGAACTGAAAGGGGGTTTCGCCCTCCACCACATTGCGGCTCACGCTCAGGTTCACGCTGAAGGCCCCCAGGGTCTGGCCCACACTGGCCCGGGTATCCCAGCGGATCAGGCGCTCGAACTCGGTAGGATTGCCCTGAGGGTCGAAATTCTGCGTGGTGTAATAGCGGCCAATAAAGGTGTTCTCGACGCTAAAACTGAATCCTGGCCAGGGAGGCGTCGCCGGGCGGTAGCTGCTGCGGTGCTCCACCCAGAGCCGCCCCGCTCCAATGTAGGGTCCCAGCCGCCGGGCGCTACGGTTGAGGGGGTTGGAGGGGGCTTCGTAGTAGCCCAGCAAGACCCGCCCGTTGAGCCTGAACTCGCCCTCGATGCCCCTGGGAAAACTGATCTCGGCCTCGGGCAGACGTTTGGGGGTGGTGCGTTCGTTGGGCAGGGCCAGGGGGTTGTGATCCAGGTAGCCGTCCAGGGTGACGCGGTAGAGGGGCTCGCTGCTGGTTGGGGTTTGCCGGGTGGCCCCCTCGATCAGGAAGGTGGTGTAGTCGGGCTGGCCCCCCGCCCCCTGCAAAAAGCGCGGCTCGGCCTGCGAGCTATCGTCGCGCACGACCTGCCCCTCCAGGCGCCAATCGGGCTCTTCCAGCTTGTAGCTGAAGCGGTATTTAAAAATGCCGTCCTTGCGCGGGTCGCTATCGGGTAGCACCAGCCCGGCAGGGGGGGGCAGGTACAAAAACTGATAGCGTTCCAGGGCTGTCCCAATGCCGTAATGGTCGAAGCCAAAGCCCCAGCCCCGCCGCTCGAAATAGCGCAGCAGGGTAAAGCCGATGCCAAAGTCCGAGACGTAGGGCAGGTCGGCGGTTACGAACACCCCATCGGTCTCGCTCTGACCGAACTCGAGCTTGGGCCGCCGCTCGTTCAAGAACAAAAGCAGCACCGGCAGATACAAAGTGCGCTCGCCGCGCAGAAGCACCCACACCCCCCGGGCAATGATCCGGTCGCCCGGATAAAGCAGCACTTCCTGGGCCTGGAAGGCATAGTCGGCTACTTCCTGCTCGCAGCGCTGACAGGGGGTCAGGTAACCCTCTTGCAGCAGGATCTGCCCGGCGGCCCGCTGGCAGATGGGGCCTTCCAGATAAAACTCGCCCGACTCGATCTTGACCTGAATAGCCTCGAAGCTTTCGTCGTCGGTGAAGAGCTCGAGCTCGTCGGCTTCGATGAGCTGACCCTGCTTGTCTTTGTAGCGCACCCCGCCCATCAGCAAAAGGCGCTTTCGGGTGCGATTGAACACCACCCGGGGGGCCTCGATGCTTTCACCGTCCCGGTCCATCCTGACCGGGCTGCCTACCAGAATGACCAGCTCCTCGTTGTTCTCATTTCGGAGCTCCAAGCGCTCGGCCTCGAGGATTTTCAGACGTTTCCCCCCCGAGGTTGGGGCCTCGGCCTCCTGTGCCCATACAGAGGGGCCAAACCAAAAAACCAGCATCGCCATGGAGAGCCAGAGCAGCGAGCGGATGCAAAGCGGGGGAGTCGAAAACCGGACGCGGCGGGCCATGAGGGGGCTTCGCACGGTGCGACTTGGTTTTCCAACATCCATGCTCATCTTTTCCCCAGTCGCAATAGCGCCAGCCCGGCCAGCGCATAGAGCAGGTTGGGCCCCCAGGCGGCCAGGATGGGGTGCAGCACCCCCTGTTCGCCCATGATGCGGCCCACGCTCCAGGTGGCGTAGTAGATGAAGGTGAGAACCACTACCCCCAGCATGCCCAGGCTGCGACTGCCTCCCAGCAGGAAAAAAGCCAACCCCACCGCAAAAATGGCGAACGAGTACACCGCGGCGGGCTCGGCCCATTTGCGGTGCAGGGCGGTTAGCTCGGCGTGGTAGGGGAGCCCCTGGGCTTTGTACTGGGTGATGCGCTGGCGCAGCTCGGCTACCGTTAGGCTGAAGAGGCCGCCGGGGGGCTCCAGCGAGAGTTCAACCAAGGGCACCGTAGCCCGCTCAAACCGTGCCACGGTGCGGGGCCGAGCGCCCCCATAGGTCACCCGCAGCCCCTCCGAAAGAACCAGCGCGCCCTGCTCAAAACGGCCCTTCTCGGCCAGCAGAATTTCTTCTGCGGTAATGACCCGCACCTGGCCAATGCCGCTCTCGCTCACCTCACCCACGTACACGATGCGCCCGTAGGCATCTACCAATCGGGTGCCGGGCTGTAGCAACGCCCTGGGTTTTTGCAACACCGCCTGCCGCAAAACGTTTTGCCCCTGCTGCAGGCTGCGCGGCACCAGGCTGTCGGCGGCCACCAAACACACCACAAACAGGAAACTGCCCAACAAAAGCAGGGGAAACAGCACCCGCAGCTTGGAAACCCCCCCGGCCAGCATGGCCTTGAGCTCGGACTCCTCGCCCATGCGCGAGAGCACCAGCAATAAAGCGAACAAGAAGGCCAGCGGCATCCCCCGTACCAGCGCCTCGGGCACCCGGAAGGCCAGATACTGGCTCACCACCCAGGGATCGGCCCCCCGGGCCAAAAGCGGGGCCAGCACCTCGTACAAGGCCCCGCCCAGCAAGGCCAGCACCACCACCGCCAGCGCCCCCAGCACATAGGACCCCACTTCCTTGGACAAGTAGCGGTCCAGGGTGTTCACGGCTGCCTCCAGCCTGGAGCAGGGACGAGGGAACCCAGGAGATAGGGGGTGCTACACCCAGATGCTCTTCCTCCCGGCGCTGGTGCAGCTTTCTTCATCTGGCCAGCCTCCAGGTGCCGAGGAGGGCCAGCGCCCCGTAGACCAGATTGGGCAGCCAGGCCCCATACGCCCCCCACAGATCGAAGCGGGCAAACTGAGCCGAGAGGGTAAAAAGCGTCCAGTAGCCAAAAATAAGCCCCACCACCGCGATAAAGGCCCAGGACGCCTCGCGCAGCGAGAGGCCAATCACAATGGCCAGCCAGGCCAGCACCACCGTACCCGCGGCGTTGGCGTAGCGCCGGGCTAGGGGGAACTGTGCGGCAGGGTCGGCTTTGGCCACCGCATGCAGGTCGGGCATGCGCAGGGCTTCGTATGAGACGGCTTTGGGCTGCACCCCGATGGGGAAGGGCAGCGGATGCTCGGCCTCCTGGAAGATTTTGCCATTGGGGTCTACCCGGTAGGCATTTTGCAGCCGCCAGGCCCCACTGACCCAGACCCCTCGCTCGGCACTCCATACGGAGCCACCCGGCTCCACCACCCGGATGCCCTCCAGCCGAGAACCCACCCCCCCTTCGGGCGGTGGATAGATGCGCTGGGCATAGTACACCCCAAGGCCCTGGGGGGTGTAGGTGCGCTCGGTCAGGACGCCGGAGGGCTCGGAACCGTAGTAGATTTTGTACTGCAAGGCTTCAAAGCGCTCCTGGGCAATGGGCTTGAGCCAGCCTTCGTTGTAGAGCACTACCGCCCCTACCAGCAGGGCAAGCCCCAGCACCGGCCCAATGAAGGTGCGGGGGGGGACTCCCGCAGCATAGGTGGCCTTGAGTTCGGACTGGCGAATCCAGCGGGCCAGGGCTACCAGGAGGGCAAACACCAGCCCCAGCGGCAGCGCGATGCCCAGCGTATAGGGCACCCGGTAGGCCACCATCTGGGCTATTTCGGCCACGGGGGTTCTGGCCCTCAAGAAGGCCCCCGAGAGCGAGGAGAGCAGATCGAAGGTGATTAGCCCCACGAATAGCAGCACGCCCAGCAGATACAGCGACAACGTTTCGCGCAATAGATAACGCTGCAACATCCCAGAGCGAAGTATAAGGGTCTGCCAGGTGAGAAGCGGCCAATTTGACCTTCTATAGCAATAATCCCCCAGGTGCTCGAGCTGTTTTGAGGTTGATTTTGACTATTCGGGGTTGATCAAGAACCATGGCCTGAGGCTTTCTTCACGCTTTATTCACACAAAAAAAGCGCCCCCGGCTCCCTGACGGCACCCGCTCCGTGGCGCTTAGGGCTGCTGCCTTCCGGCCCTGACCCGGTTCACGCTGGTGCGCCGCGTCAGACCGAGGACGCGACCTCGAGGATAACACACCCACGCCTAAAGGCAAGATGGGTACAAGCCCTCGTTGAAAGGCCCTCGACCCGCACTCTCAGAAAGCCGGGTCGCAAAAAAGTCGAGCGTCCAGTCCTGCCAGCCTTGCCTGATTTTTTCGTCGGCTATGGATCACAGACCATAGACTATGCTCGTATCCCTTCTGTGTCCACCCAAAGCATTAAGCTGCCTCGTTACGCCCAACACACATCTGTCGGACGTGAACCAGGCCCGGCGCGTTACCTGCTTATAATCACATCCATGAGTGAAGCTGTGGCAACCAGCACCCCGGGTGCGGCCCTCGAGGCCCAGCAACTGGGCAAAAAGTACGGGCGCAAACCCGTGCTGGAGAACATCACCTTTGCCGTGCAGCCGGGCGAAGTCTATGCCCTGGCCGGGCCCAACGGCTCCGGCAAGACCACCCTGATTCGCCTGCTCACCGGTCTGGCCTTCCCCACCTCGGGCGTGGTGCGGATGCTGGGGCAGGATATCTACAACGGTGGCTATGTGGCCCGGCGGGCGCTGGGGGCGGTGGTGGAGGCTCCGGCGGCCTTTTACCCCCACATGACCGGGCGACAGAACCTGGAGATGGTCGCCTTCCTGACGGGTATGTCCAACGTGGAGAGCCGCATCCGCGAGGTGTTGGCGCGGCTCGAGTTGCTCTCGGTGGCCGACCAGCCGGTGCGTACCTACTCGCTCGGCCAGCGCCAGCGCCTGGGGTTGGCCTCGGCCATTCTGCACGAGCCGCAAATCCTTATCCTGGATGAGCCCACCAGCGGCCTCGATCCGCAGGGCATCAGCAAAGTCCACGAAATTCTGTCCGAGCTGGCCTGGAAAGGGGTGGCGGTGCTGTTGTCCACCCACCACCTGCGCGAGGTATCGGCTTATTCCGACAAGGTGGGCATTCTGGGCGGAGGGCGGCTCTTGGAAGAGGTCAAGCTGGGCGCCAGGGGCGAAACCTACCGCTTGCGGGTGGACGACCCGCCCAGGGCGGCCGCCTTCCTCAAGACTGTACCGGGGGTGCAAAACGTGAGCCTGCGCGATGTAAATGTCATTTTTGAAGGGTCGCCCAATGTGGCTTTGGCGGCGCTGGTGCGCGAGAACTACCAGGTGCAGTTTCTGGAGCCCGACTACTTCGACCTCTACGACTACTACCGGGAACGGGTGAAAAATGCCTAGCCATATAGCAGGGGTCAGGGGGGAGGGCCCAGGGTTCAGGGTGGGACAGATGGGTTTTCCTGCCCCTTCTCCCTCGAGAGCTAACCTGTTGTCTTTGATTCAACCATCCATTGCGAGAAGGAGCAACCGATGCTGCGGGTACTGATCTGGGAATTTGGCAAGCTGGTGCGGCTGCGCTCGGTGCAGATTGGGCTGCTGGCGGCTTTGGTGCTGCCCATCTTGTGGGCTTTCGCGCCGGGGCTCCGGGCACAGTATGGCCTCGAGCTGGTCTCGGGCTGGCAGGTGCCGGCGCTTTCGCTCCTGACCGGCATGGACTTCCTGTTCCCCTTCCTGACGGCCATGGCGGCGGCGGAAGTCCTGGGTTCGGAAGTCTCGATGGGCACCCTCAAGTCGGTGCTGCTGCGCCCCAGCCCCCGCAGCCGCTTGTTGGGGGCCAAAATCGTCGTGGTGCTGGCGTACCCCTTCATTCTGCTGCTGGTAAGTCTGGCGGGCTCACTCCTGGCTGGCCTGCCCTTTGGCCTGGGTAGCTTCTTCGGTGGCACGGGCCTGGGTGAGGGTAGCTTTGCCGGGGTGGGCCAGCTCACGCCTCCTGCTGCTTTTATGGAGCTGCTGCGGGCCCATGCGCTGGCCGGTGTGGTGCTGTGGCCGCTATCGGCTTTAGCCATGCTCTATGCGGTGATCTTCCTGAGTACTACCTCGGCGGCATTGGCGGCGGTCTCGACCCTGCTCTTGATGCGCCTTCTGATTGCCTTTCCGGCCATCCAACCCTTCCTGCTCACCAGCTACTTAGACCTGTACATCCGCCCCGCTGCTGTGGGCCTGGGTCTGCCCCTGCTTATTATCTACACGGTGGGCTTTGCCTTTTTGGCTTTGCTCATTTTCGAGCGGAAAGACATTTAAAGCAGGCTTTCCGCTTTGGGCTTTTGGCTTTAGGCTTTTCATATGGGCAAACTCACCCATTTTGAAGATGGCAAGCCGCGCATGGTCGATGTAAGCGAGAAGACCGCCACCCTGCGCACCGCGACTGCCGAGGCTACCGTACGGTTGCAACCGGAGGCGGTGGAGGCCCTCCAGGAAGGCGGGGTGGGCAAGGGCGACCCCCTGAGCGTGGCCCAGCTTGCAGGCATTCTGGCCGCTAAAAAAACCGGGGAGCTTATACCCCTATGCCACCCCCTGCCCATTACCAGTGCAGACGTAGAACTTCGCTTCCTGCCGGAAGAAGCCCGGGTGCACATTACGGCTACCGTCAAAACCAAGGCCGAGACCGGGGTCGAGATGGAAGCCCTCACGGCCTGCGCGGTAGCGGCCCTTACGGTTTACGACATGCTCAAGGCGGCCAGCAAGGGCCTGGAAATTACCGACCTGCGCCTCTTGCACAAAGCCGGGGGTAAGTCGGGGGAGTGGAAGCGGGGGCAGTAGAATCGGCCATGCCCCGTGCTCCCCGCCCCAAGCTTCAGGTGGCGTTTGCCGATGCGGCCATGCAAAAGCTGGCATTGCAGCATGGCCCTGCTCCTTTTGCGCCCCATCCTTTCCCCGAGCGTTCGCCATACGTGGTGCTCCTCAGCTCGATTGTGGGCCAGCAGCTTTCCGGCAAGGCCGCCGATACCATCTGGCAGCGCTTAAAAAGCCGCTTTGCTCTGGCGCCTGAGGTACTCTACCAGGCCCCAGGCGAAGATTTACGGGCCGTGGGGCTGTCGAATGCCAAAGCCCGCTACGTGCAGTACCTGTCACGCTTTGCCCTGGAAGGGGGCCTCGAGGGCATAGAGCACCGTCCCGACCCGGAGGTGATCCGCCACCTGACCCAGGTCAAGGGCATTGGGGTCTGGACGGCGCAGATGTTCTTGATGTTTGGTCTGGGCCGCCCCGATGTCTGGCCGGTACTGGATCTGGGCATCCGCAAGGGGTCGCAAAAGCTGTATGGCATCACCGAGCTGCAAGCGCTGGAAGAACTGGGGGAGCGTTTCCGGCCCTATCGCTCCCATGCGGCCTGGTATTTATGGCGGGTGCTGGAGTGAATCAGACTCTCGAGAACACCAGCAACATGCCATTGCGGTCATCGGTAATGTAAATTTTCCCATCGGGTCCCTGTTTCACATCTACCGGCGCCCCCAGTTTGCCATCTGGGAAGACCCAGTTGCCGATGAGCTCCCGTGCAGGGCCGCTGGGGATGCCTTGCCCGTTTACCCGGAAGGCCACCACGCGGTGCCCGGCTTTGCGGTAGCCGTGGTAGCCCACCACCAGCCAGCCGTCGCCCCACTCGCTTTGGGCATTCAGATACGCCATGCCCAGAGGAGCCGCATGGGCCGGGAGGAGCAGGATGGGGTTTCGGGTCTGGGTGCAGTTGTAGCGGGTAAATTCGGGGGCGTTCTGGCCGTTTTCGTAGCAATAGGGCCAGCCGTAGTTTGTGCCCTGCACTATCACGTTCAGTTCGTCGGCGGGGTGGGCCTCGTCGGAGATGTGCGGGTCGGCAGCCTGGATGGCGTCACGGGAATTCTCGCCCTGCAACAGCGTGCCCGAGGGGTGAAGGGCCAGCGCCATGGAGTTGCGCAAGCCGGTAGCATGCACGCTCCAGCCGCGCACGATGCCCTGGGGCCACTGAAGGGTATACTTGCGGATCAGGCCGTTTCGCGCTGCCTCGGCGCAGACTGCCTTGCCCTTGTCCTGCTGGCAGTTGTCCGAGGCCGAACCCACGTTCACAAAAAGGTTGCCTGCTTTATCGAAAACCATCTGGGTGAGGGGATGCCGCCCGTTTCCAGGCAGGTCACGCAGGATGTACTCTTTTTGGGGCTGGGCTTGCTTGGGGTCGAAGCGGAAGATGCGCCCGACCTCCCCCACATACACCCTGCCATCCGGGCCCAAGGCAATGCCATGGGGCCGATCCAGCCCACTGAAAATACGCTGTGCGAGGTACTGCTTTCTCTGCTTGGAGAGCCGTGCCAGCGAGCCCTGGTTGGCTTTCCAGCCGTTCATCTCCACTACCAGCAGGTCGCCTGAGGGCAAGGGCAACAGGCCCCTGGGAAAGCGCAGCTCGCGGCTGACGATGCCCACGCAGAAGCCGCTGGGGGTACTGACCTCGAGCCGGGGCAGCCCCGCGCAGGTCTGGGCGTTGGCAAAGCCAAGACCTACCAGGAGGGCGAGATAGAGCAGTCGCATGCATGATTACTCTACTCGAGTTGGGATGCTTCTGGATGATTTTGTCGGTGATACAGGCCTGAAGCCAGACCGGGACGTTTTTGCGCAGTTGTTCGGCAGTCGTCCGACCCTGATATGCGGCCCTGGCTTTAGCCCTGGATAGCCGGGCTGTCTTGGGTTTAACGCATTGCTGGGTCATCTGACCCAGGCCGTACCAGATAGCCTTCTACACTTTAAATAGAGGAAGCTATGGTCGAGTACATTGCCTTTGATGCCGATAACACCCTGTGGCGCAGCGAGACCTGCTTTAGCGAGGCTCAGGCGCAGTTCAGGGTGCTGATGCAGCAGTACTTGAATGGTTCATACGATGACCGATATCTGAAGGAGACCGAGCTGCGCAACATCCAGCACTACGGCTATGGGGTCAAAAGCTTTGGCCTTTCCATGATCGAGACGGCCCTCGAGCTCACCGGGGGGCGAATTTCGCCGGAGCACATTCGGTTTTTGGTTAACCTCACCAAGGAGTTGCTGGCCGCTCCGGTGGAAGTGCTGCCCGAGGTAGAGGCGGTGCTCGACGAGCTCTCGGGCGACTATCCCCTGATGGTGATTGCCAAGGGCGATTTGCTCGACCAGGAGACCAAGTTTGTGCGCTCGGGCCTGGGCGAGTATTTTCGCTGTCTCGAGGTCGTGAGCGAGAAAGACCCTTTCAGCTACAGCCGCATCCTGCGCCGCCACCGTATCCGCCCCGAGGTTTTTCTGATGGTGGGGAACAGTCTGCGTTCGGACATCTGGCCGGTGCTGGGAATTGGGGGTCAGGCGGTTTACATTCCCTCGCCAGGGGCGCGAAACGAGCTACTGCAGATGGATGAACCCAAACCTGGGCCGTATGTGCAGCTCGAGCACATGGGTCAGTTGCCGGAGTGGCTGGAAGCCCGGCTGATGGCCGCCTGAGGGTCAAATAACCCAAAAGCGCTGCTGTTGTGCGCTACCCTGAATAAGAAGCCAGGCGCACTCATACCATCCCAATGACTCGGCCTGCCTTCAACCACCCAGACACCCGCCAGCCGCCTCCCTGGCGGGTTGGTGTTTTTTGTGGAGGGTGGTTTTCAGGTTTAGACCTTAGACTGTAAAGCATGATTTTTTCGCTCGAGCAAGCCCCGGCCTACCCTGCCGAGGTAGCGCAATTGCAAGCCCTACAAGCGGCGGGCCTGCCGGTGACGCCTACCCTGGTGCTGGGGGGCCTCGAGGCCGAGTTTTACCAGCTGGGCAACCTGGCCGAGCAGATCCGACGGGCCTTCGAGGGGGTGTTTGGCGCACGCCTGGACGAAGAAAAACTAGAGAAAGCCTGTGTCTTTGCGGAAAAACTCCTGCGCGAGTCGTATCTGCTGCCCGAGCGCGCCGACGAACTTCGGGCGGCCTTGCCGGAGGGGCTGGTGCTCGTGCGCTACGCCGGGGAGGCCCCTTTTGGCCTGGAGGCTGGCAAGCAGGAGACCCTATGGGCGCTCAAGCGCCTGTGGGCCAGCCGCTGGCAACTGGATGCGGTGCTTTTGCGTGCGCCCGAGCTTGCGCCCCCCGAAACGGCCAGCCTGGTACAAAGTGTGGGCGATGCCCTTGGTTCGGACGAAGCCCTGTCGGCCCGGGCCAGCGAAGTGCTGGGATCCAGGGTCAAGGTCTGGGCCAGCCAGGGCCAGGTGGTGCGGGTAGAACCCTGGTAGAGTGCCGGAACCATCAAAATGAGTAACAGGAGAAACCCGTGTACGACAGCCACATGCACACGCCGCTTTGCAAGCATGCCGCTGGAGCCCCTGCCGAGTATGTGCAAGCTGCCAGGGAAGCAGGCTTGCTGGGCATCGTCATGACCGATCATAGCCCCATGCCGGCCTGGTTCGACCCCGAGGTGCGCATGGAACTGGCAGAGCTGCCTTTTTACCACACCATGCTGGAAAAGCTTCGGGCGGAAGCGGGTAGCTTTTATGTGGGGATTGGCCTCGAGGCCGACTTTCACCCCGGCACCGAGTACTTTGTGCGGCGTCTGCGCCGGCAGTACGACTACGACTATATCATCGGCTCGGTGCACTACATCGGGGCCTGGCCTTTTGACAACCCCCGCTACGAGTCCGAGTTCGAGGAGCGCGACCTGCGGGAGGTCTACCGGGCCTATTTCAAGCTGGTGGCCGAGGCCGCCCGCACCGGCTTGTTCCACGCCATCGGGCACCTGGACCTGCCCAAGGTGATGGGCTTTAGGCCCCCCGAAGGCTACGCCGACCTGGCCGAGGAAGCCTTGCAGGTGATAGCCGGGGAAGGGCTGGCGCTGGACGTGAACACCGCCGGCTGGCGCAAAAAGGCCGCCGAAATCTACCCCAGCCCGGAGCTTTTGGCCAGGGCTTTTGAACTCAAAATTCCGGTGGTGCTGGGCTCCGACGCCCACCGCCCCCAGGACGTGGCCCACCGTTTTGCCGATGCGGTGGCCTTGCTAAAGTCGGTGGGCTACCGGGAAGCGGTGGTGTTCAAGGCTGGGAAGCCGGAGGCTTATGCGCTGGCAGGCGCCGATAGTCAATAGCCCATAGACAACAGCAGATAAAGTAAAGATTCTAGCGTTAGGCTATGGGCATGAACCGTAAAGACCTGGCGGAGATGCTCGAGTACGCCGCCGACCTGATGGAAGTGCTGGGCGAGGGGGAGTTCCGCGCCAGGGCCTACCGCAACGCCGCCCGCAACCTGGAGCAACAAGAAACCGACCTGAGTGAGCTGGCCGCCCGGGGTTTCAAGGGCGTGCCGGGGGTGGGGCCGGGGCTGGCCCCCATGCTGAGCGAAATTGTGCAGACCCAGGAGTTTCCCTACCTGGCCGAGCTCGAGGGCCGCGTACCGCCAGGGGTGCTCGAGCTCTTTCGGGTGCAGGGCCTGGGCCCCAAGCGCATCCGGGCCTTGTGGGATAACGGGGTGAACAGCCTGGAGGAGCTGGTGCTGTTTGCCGAACAGGGCAAAATTCGTACCCTGCCCGGTTTTGGCGCCAAAAGCGAGGCCAGTTTGCTGGAAGCAGCCCGCTACGCCCTGGCCAATATGCGACGGGTGATGCTGCCGGTGGGGCTCGAGGTGGCCCGGCTGCTCCTGACCGACCTCGAGAACGCCGGGCTCCAGGCCGAGCTAGCAGGCAGTGTGCGGCGCGGTCTGGAAACGGTGGGCAACCTGGATCTGGTGGTGGTGGGCTCACCCGAGCAGGTGCGCCGGGTGCTGGGCCGCTACGTGGAGGCGGTGCAGGGCGATGTGCTGCTGGGGCGGCTCGAGGGCCTGCCCTTGCGGGTTTTCTGCACCCCCGCGGCGTCGTTTGGCTCGGTGCTGGTGCAGGCGACGGGCTCGAGGGCCTGGCTCGATACGCTGGGAACCCTTCCTGCCTTTGCAGAAAGCGAGGAAGAGGTATTTAAAGCCCTGGGTCAGCCCTTTGTACCAGCCTACTGGCGTGAACAGGAACACATCGGGTTGCCTGCGCCGCAAACTACCCTCGAGGCCCCCCAGCTTCGGGGCCTGATTCACGTACACTCCACCTACTCCGATGGCAGCGGTACCTTGCGCCAGATGGCCGAGGCCGCCATCGCCCAGGGCTTCGAGTACATGGTCATCTGCGACCACTCCCAGACGGCGGCCTATGCCGGGGGGCTACGAGAAGACGACGTGCTGCGCCAATGGGCCGAGATCGAGGCTCTGAATGTCGAGCTGGCCCCTTTTCGCATCCTGCGCGGTATCGAGTCCGATATTCTGCCCGATGGCTCGCTGGATTATCCCAACGCGCTGCTGGCCCGGTTTGAAGTGGTGGTGGGCAGCTTGCATGCGGGGCTCAACCTGGGCAAGGCCGAGCAAACCCAGCGTCTGCTGCGTGCCCTGGAGAACCCCTACCTGAGCATCCTGGGCCACCCCAGCGGGCGCCTCATCCTGCGGCGCAAAGGCGCCGAGGCCGACTGGGAAGCGGTGCTGGAAAGGGCTGCCCAAAACCAGAAGGCAGTGGAGTTTAACTGTAGTCCCTACCGCCTCGACCTGGACTGGCGGCTGATGCTGGCCTGGCGCGACCGCCTCAACTTCTCGCTGGGCCCCGACTCGCACAGCGTTGAGGGTATCGCCGATATTCAGTATGGCCTCCTCTTTGCCCACAAAGCTGGCCTTTCCCCCGACCAGATTATTAATACCTGGCCCGCTGAGCGGCTCCTGGCGCTAAAAAGAAAGACCTGAGCTTGCAGCTAAAGGCTCGATAAAGCCTTCATTAGAAACCTGCCCAGTTTCGCTCTGTTTTGCTCCGGCGTACTGCAACGTTTCCCCTCTCCCAGAGGGGGAGGACATCGCGTTCACCACCATTACATCTCATACCGGATTCAAAAAGACAGTCATTCAAACCAAAAAATCCAGAGGCTATCTTTTTGAATCCCAGAGCACTCCTTTCAGTCGGGTTAGTTCGTCACTGTTCAGTGACGAACTAACCGAATCTGGTATCATACCAAATCCACATGAACCCCTCGCCTTCTCCCTGTAGGGAGAAGGTGGCGACGCCCCGACCGCGCTGTTTACAAACAGCGATGGGAATACGCTTGACTGCACCTGGGGTATCGCCGGTTGAGGGAGCTTGGGACGACCCTTAAAGCTAACTGTCCAAGTAAAGTTGGTATAAAACCTGTCCTTCCTCCCCCAACGGGGGAGGCCAGGTGGGGGCCTAATACCCGGGTAGGTCGCCTACCTAAGAGCATTTTTTTGCAACACCGGCTGTCTAAAGCGCACTTAGCTAAGGTTTGCAGGGGTTTACGCACCGACCCTCCACAGCAAACCCCGCTAAGACTAGTATTCGTGGGAACCGCTCTCAGGTGGGGGCAATGCAGGTCGATTTAGGAATTGCTTTCTGCGCCCACCAGCAGCTCGGCCTCGCGTTGCAAGAAAGCCTTAAGCACATCGGTTACGGTCACGATGCCCACCAGCTTACCGTCATGAACCACCGGCAGCCCCCCTACCTTGTGCTCGAGCATCTGCTTGGCAGCCGCTTGGAGGGGCAGGGTGTCGGCTACCGTGATGGGGTCGCGGGTCATGATTTCGCCCACGGTGAGTTTGGAAATCAGGTAGTTGAGCTCCCATATGGAAAGCGAGGTGGCATCCGAGGGCATGGCTTCCTTCAGGTCGCGGTCAGTGACGATACCGACCACCCGGCCTTCCTTCACCACCGGCAGGCGGCGAAACCCACCCTTTTTCATGATCTGCGCGGCCTCGGGCACCGTTACGTCCGGGGTGACCACATCTGGGTTGGGGGTCATGAAGTCTTTGACCAGCATCGTTATCACCTCACCATCAAAGGTACTCTTTCTGGTCGGGGGCAGATGTCTCTATAGCCCGGGTGGTCCTGGGTCTAGCCTTATGATGTGGGGACATGGCGCGTTCTGGTTGCCTACGCCAGCCGCCTGGGCAGCACCCGTGAAATTGCCCAGGCCATTGCCCAGGTTCTGACCCGGCGCGGGGCGGTGGTGGATGTGCTGGCGGTGGACCAAGTGAAGTGCTTGCAGGACTATCAGGCGGTGATACTGGGCAGCCCCATTCGAGAAGCGCACTGGCTCCCGGAAGCCATAGACTTCGTGCGGACGCACCGCGAAGTGCTACAGCAGTTGCCGGTGGTGTACTTTGTGGTCTCGGGCCTGATGAGCAACCCCACCCCGGAGCATTTTCACGAGGTTTATGCGTGCCTCGCTGAGGTACGGGCCCTGGCCGAACCGCTCGAGATGGGTATTTTCGCAGGTTCCCTGGAGTATGACCGCCTCGAGCGCGACCAGGTCGTAAAAGTGCTGAGCAAGGGGCTACCTGAAGGGGATTTTCGGCGCTGGCAGGAAGTGCGGGCCTGGGCCGAAGACATAGCCGACCGGCTGTTGCTCGAGCTGGCCCGAAAACAGGCTGCCGAATCCGCAAAGCCAAAGCCGCCTGCATGAACAGGTGGCCTTTGCATTCTGGCCCTGGCTAGCGTTTACGCTTGCCAGCCGCCAAAAGCCCGCCCAGTACCCCCCGCACAATGCGCTGCCCCTCCCGGCTGGCCAGGAAACCCACCGCTCCCTTGGCCAGGTCGCCCAGGAGGTTGCCGCCCTGCGGCTCAGCGCGGGCCGGCGATTTGGCACCCTGGGGGGCCTGCTGCACCGACTCAGCGGCACGTGCCTTCAGTATTTCGTAGGCCGACTCGCGGTCGAGGGCCTTCTCGTAGTGCCCGTAGACCGGGGACTGCCGGATTACCTGCTGGCGCTCCTCGGGGCTGAGCGGGGGGAGCTGGGTGCGGGGGGGGTAGATCAGGGCCCGCTCCACCACGCTGGGGATGCCCTTCTCGTCCAGGGTCGAGACCAGGGCCTCGCCCACCCCCATCTCCAGGATGACGGTGGCCACGTCGAGCTTGGGGTTGGGCCGGAAGGTTTGGGCAGCGGCCTTGACGGCTTTCTGGTCGCGCGGGGTATAGGCCCGCAGCGCGTGCTGGACGCGGTTGCCCAGCTGGCCCAGCACCTCATCGGGGATATCCAGGGGGTTCTGGCTTACGAAGTACACCCCCACCCCCTTGCTGCGGATGAGCCGCACGACCTGCTCTATTTTGTCCCGCAAAGCCTTGGGGGCCTCGTCGAAAAGCAGATGGGCTTCGTCGAAAAAGAAGACCAGCCTGGGCTTATCGGGGTCGCCTACCTCGGGCAGTCGCTCATAGAGCTCAGAGAGCATCCAGAGCAAAAAAGTGCTGTAGAGCTTGGGGGATTGCATTAACTGGTCGGCGGCCAGGATGTTGATGACGCCCCGGCCGTCCTGGGTTTGCAGGAGGTCTTCGAGCTTTAGGGCCGGCTCGCCGAAAAACCGGTCGCCGCCCTGTTCTTCCAGGGCCAAAAGCCCGCGCTGGATAGCGCCGATGGAGGCCGCCGAGATGTTGCCGTACTCGGTTTTGAACTTCTCGGCGTTGTCGCCCACAAACTGCAGCATGGCCCGCAGGTCTTTTAAGTCCAGCAGCAGCAAGCCGTTGTCGTCGGCAATCTTGAAGGCCAGGGTGAGCACCCCGCTCTGGGTGTCGTTCAAGCCCAGCAAGCGGGCCAACAGCAGCGGCCCCATCTCCGAGACGGTGGCCCGTACCGGGTGGCCCTGCTCGCCAAACACGTCCCAGAACACAACCGGGCAGGCTTCGTATTTGAAGTCGGCCAGCCCCAGCTTCTGTACCCGCTCGGCTACTTTAGGGTTCTCGCCCCCTGGCTTGCACAAGCCCGAGAGGTCGCCCTTCACGTCGGCCATAAAGACGGGTACACCCATGCGGGAGAACTGCTCGGCCAGCACCCGCAGGCTCACGGTCTTACCGGTACCGGTGGCCCCGGCAATCAGGCCGTGGCGGTTGGCCATCCTGGGATACAAAAATACTTCCGATTCAGCTTTGGCAATGGCGATGGGCTCTGGCATAGGAGGCTCCTGCTGGACATAATACTTTCTAATGTCCAAAAAGCTGCAAAGCCCCTGGCCGTTGAGTTTACAGACGGCCATCTGGCAGCGGGAATGGGGTAAGTTGTATGCGCTGGTCGAGGCCGAACTGCCTGCCGAAGTCAGCGAATGGCTCGCCCACCCCCCGGCCTTTGCCAACCCCGAGGAGGCCCGCTTCGACCTGGAAAAGGTGCTCTTGTCGTGGGCGCTGCCCGGGCGACCTGAAACCGCCCCCCGCCGAACCCCCGGCGCTATGGAGCGAATTGCCCCTGCGGCTGCGCCTACCCAACCCGAGGGCTTTGTAGCGGCTGCCTTGCTTCAACTGATGGCGATGACTCGAGGCGTCGTTCGCTACCGGGAAAGCTTGCCTCAGTAAACCCGCCCGCCCAGCGGCACTTCGCGCTCTGCCGAGAGCAGCACCACCCGCCCCTCTGAGTCGGGCAGGCCCAGCACCAGCACCTCGGATTTGAAGCCGGCAATGTTGCGCTCGCCGAGGTTGGTTGCGCAGATGACCAGCCGCCCCACCAGGGTTTCGGGGGTGTAGAGGTCGGTGAGCTGAGCGCTGCTTTGCTTCAGACCCAGGGGGCCCAGGTCTACCCAAAGCTGGTAGGAGGGTTTGCGGGCTTTGGGGTGAGGCAGGGCTTTCTGGATGCGTCCGACGCGCAGCTCGAGGAGTTCAAAGGCTTCGTAGGGCGTCATGAGGAAAGTGTCTATGGTCAATGGTCTATAGTCAATGGTGGCAAGGCAACCAGCAGAATCCTGGCATTATGCCTGGCGCACAGCTCAAAGCCTAATGTCGGAAGCCGAAAGAACGGACAAAGCTACAATCTGAGCCTGAGAGCTGCAACATCTGGTCATTGCTGCTTCGCTGTACGAAGCGCTTGCGGCCCCCTATACTTGGGCTGTGCAACGCTTGCTCGACCAGGCCGCCATTTTGATTCGAGATGCCCGCGAACTGCCCCCGGAGCGGGCAGTGGGTTCGCTGAAAGAGTCGGTGGGTTTGCTGGAGGCGGTTCGCCCTTCTAGGGAACGCGACGGCATGATGGCCCTGGCCTATTTGCGACTGGCCCAGATGCAGCGTCAGCTGGGCAAGCGTCAGGAGGCCGAGCGGGCTTTCATGCTGGGCTACAGCTATGCGCGCAGCTCGAGGGAGGAGCGGGTGCGCCGCCTAGCGGAAAAACTCGGCCAAGAGTTCGCAAATAGCGTGCAGGGATAAATGTCCTTTGCTGGAATAGGCTATCTTGAAACGGCTACAGGGTATACCTGTGCACCATCGAGGAGGAAATAAGCACCATGGGTCAGATGTTGGGCGATATCGCCGCCTTATTAATTGCTTTGTCGGGTCTGGCGGTCATCATCGGGGTCATTCTCATTAAACGGGGGGATCGGGTCTGGCATCCTCGAGTGATGCTGACAGCCACCGGCCTGGCCGCACTTTTTCTGGTGTTCTACCTGCTCAAGTGGGGGCTTTATGGAACCACCCGCTATGTGGGGCCAGAGGAGTGGCGAGGGGCCTACTACGCCCTCTTAATAAGCCATACCATCCTGGCGGCTATCAACGGGCCGCTGGTGCTGTGGTTGATCTACAACGCCTCCAGGCAGCGCTTCAGCATTCATAAAGCCTGGGCCCGCTGGACGGTGCCGGTCTGGCTCTATGTGGCGGTTACCGGCTGGGTTATTGACCAGATTCTGCGTACCTACGGCGAGTCGGCGGGTGGAATTGGCTTTTGATTAGAAAGGAAAACAGTTCTCAAGTTTTCTTGCCCCAGGCCTCGAGCACAATCTGACCGTTCACCACCCGGGCCCGCTCGGGGCCACGGCTACTTTTTTCACCGTCGGGAGCCTGGGCTACGTGGTGGGCAATGCGAATCTGCTTGGCGTCCAGGCTCATGGCCCAGATGGCGGCCTCTTCCTGTCCGGTGGCCCCGGCATGAGCCAGTCCGCGCAGCTTCCCCACCACGATGATGTCCCCAGCCGCAATGATCTCGGCCCCCGCATTGACATCCCCCAGAATCACCACCGTGCCGGGGGACTCCACCCGGGCGCCCGAACGCAGGGTCTGGTCAATCACCTCGGTATAGGGGATGTATTTTTCGCCCCGTTGGGGCCTGAGTTGTAGACCCCGTTCACGGCCTAGCTCGAGCAAAGTCTCCAGCACCGTCGGGCCGACCGACCCGGCTACCTCGACCTCGAGGGGCAGCGGGGGCAGTTCTACCAGGGCCTTGCGCAGCATTTCGGGGGTTTCGTTGCCGTCCAGCCGGAGGGCCAGGGCGTTGAGGGTTGCACGAATCCGCATGCTCCGCAGTTATACCAGAAAAACCTAGCGGTTGGCGATGTGAATGGCCTGGCGGTGCAGGTGCTCGGCGGCCTCCATGATGCCCTCGGAAAGGGTGGGGTGAGCATGGACGGTCAGGCCCACATCGGTCACGGTAGCCCCCATCTCCAGCGCCAGGGCCATCTCGGCAATCAAATCGGAGGCGCTTGGCCCGACCATATGGGCACCCAGCAGCAGGTCGGTTTCGGCATCGCCGATGAGCTTGATCAGCCCCTCGGTGGCCCCCAGGGTCATGGCCCGGCCCGAGGCCGCAAGGGGGAACTTGCCCACCTTGACCTTGTAACCGGCCTTGGCGGCCTCCTCCTCGGTCATGCCGACGGCGGCCCACTCCGGGCTGGTGTAGACCACGTTGGGTATCTGGTAGTCCATAACGGCGTTGCCCCCGGCGGCGTTTTCGGCGGCAATCAGGCCCTCCTTCATGGCTTTATGGGCCAGGAGGGGTGGGCGGGTTACGTCGCCGATGGCGTAGATGCCGGGCACGTTGGTTTCCATTTTCTCGTTGGTGGGGATGTAGCCGCGCTCGTCTACCACCACCCCGATGGCCTCGAGCCCCAGCCCCTTGCCCCGGGGCCGCCGACCGGTGGCTACCAGAATCTTGTCCACCACAATGGTTTCTTGTGTTGCCGTCTTCACCTCTTCCAGCGTGACGTGCAGGCCGTCTTTTTTCTTTTCTACCTTCACGCCTTTGGTCTGGGTGCGAATCGCAATGCCCTGCTTGCCCAGAATTTTGGCCAGCAAGCCCGCGGTCTCGGGGTCGGCGGCGGGCAGAATCTGGCCCATGAACTCGATCACCGTGACCTCGGCCCCCAGGCGTTTGTAGACCTGGGCGAACTCGAGGCCAATGGCACCCCCCCCGATGCAGAGCAAACGTTTGGGGAACTGCTCTTCCACCCGCAAGGCCCCGGTGGAGTCCACGATGTTTTTCTGGTCTACCTCAAAGCCCGGCAGGGTGTTGGGCTCGGAGCCGGTGGCCACGATGATGGCCTGGCCCTGGAGGCGCTCGTTTCCCACCTCGATGGTGTTTTTATCGATAAACCTGGCAAAGCCGGTTTTAAGGTCGACCTTGTTGCCCTTCAGAAGCTGGGCAACCCCACCGGTGAGCTTTTTGACGATTCCGTCGCGCCAGCCGCCCAGCTTTTTGGTGTCTACTTTGGCCTCTTTGACCTCGAGGCCAAATTCGGCCCCGTGGCGGATGCCCTCGAGTTCTTCTGCGGCGTGCAGCAGGGCTTTGGTGGGAATGCAGCCCACGTTCAGGCAGACCCCGCCCACGTACTCCGCTTCCACTGCCAGCACCTTTTTGCCCAGTTGGGCCGCCCGGATAGCCGCGTGGTAGCCGCCGGGGCCGGTTCCGATCACGATCACGTCGTAGATATTTGACATAGACACCCCATTCTAGTGAGTGCTCAGATGAAAAACAAAATCCAACAGGCAAAAAATTATAAGGCTTCCAGAAAGAGCCGCTCGGGCTTCTCTAAAAGCCGGATGACCTCTTTGCAGAAGCGGGCCGCCTCGGCCCCGTCTACCAGCCGATGGTCGAAGGAGAGCGAGAGGTACATCATCTGCCGCACCACAATCTCGTCGCGTTCGTTCACCACCGGGCGCTTCTGGATGGAGTGCACCCCCAGGATGGCGGCGTCCGGCACGTTGATGATGGGAAAACTGAAGAGGGCCCCAATCGAGCCGATGTTGGTCACGCTGAAGCTAGAGCCGCTCACCTCCTCCGGGGCCAGCTTGCTGCTACGGGCCTTTTCGGCCAGTTCGTTAATCTCTTTGGCAATCTGGAGCAGGCTCTTGCGGTCTACCTCCCGAACAACCGGTACAATCAGGCCGTTCTCAGCGGCCACCGCCATGCCGATGTTGACGTAGTGCTTGAGCACCACCTCCTGCCTGGCCTCGTCCAGCGAGCTATTCAAGGCCGGGAACTTCTTGAGGGCGACGCCCAGGGCCTTGAAGATAAAGGGCAGGTAGCTGAGCTTGACCCCCTGGGCCTCGGCCTCGGGCTTGAGCCGCTCGCGCAGGTCTACCAGCTCGGTCAGGTCTGCCTCGTCCACCGAGAGGGTGCGCACGGTGTAGAGGTGCGAGGCCGCCATCTGCTGGGCAATGGCCCGCCGCAGCCCGCGCAAAGGGACGCGGGTCTCGAGGTTTTCGTAGCCCTTGGGGGGCCTGTACTGCACCGGAGGTGGGAAGCCGGTAGCTTGTGGCCTGTGGCTGGTGGGTTCTGGTGTTGGAGGGATCGGGGCTTGCTCTTTGCGTTGTGTGTAGGCCCGTACATCCTCTACCCGCACCCGGCCATGCGGCCCTGAACCCGGAATTTGGGCGATGTCCAGCCCCAGCTCGCGGGCCAGCTTGCGGGCTGCCGGCACCGCAATCACCCGCCCGGATGCCCCTGCAACAGGGGTGCTCTGGGCTGCCGAGGGTGCCGCTACCTGGGTAAAGGGGTTTTTGATCTGCTCCGGCTTGCCATCGGGTTTAAATAAGGAGAGGTTGGCCCCATCGTCCTCGGCGACCTGGCCCGGTTCCACAATGGAGCGCTCCTCCTGGGCTTGCACACTGGGGGCCGGGCTGGGTTTTTTGTCGGAAATGGGGGCGGTAACTTCCCCAGGTTCGGCGATCAGGGCAATGGGGGCATGTACCGGCACCACGTCGCCCTCCTTGACCAGCCTTTGCAACAAGACCCCCTCGAGGGGGCTGGGTAGCTCCACGGTTACCTTGTCCGTCATGACCTCCACGAAAGGCTGGTCTTTTTTAAGGGCTTCGCCTTCCTGCACCAGCCACCGAAGAATTTCACCTTCCACAACGGACTCTGCCAGCTCGGGTAACACCACTTCTTTGGGCATGTTTCCTCCCTAGTAGTCAAGTAGACGCTTGGCTGCGTTCAGGATACGGGTTACGGTCGGCATATATAGCTTGTCCTGGGCCAGCGGGTAGGGGGTGTCGAACCCGCTGACCCGCAAAGGGGGGGCCAGAAGCTGGTCGAACAGCTCTTCTGAAACGGTAGCGGCTACCTCCGAGGCCACGCTGGCTGTGCGGGGGGCTTCGGAAATCATGAGCAGGCGGCCGGTCTTGGCCACCGAGTTCAGCACCGTTTCTTTGTCCCAAGGCACCAGGGTACGCAGGTCAATGACCTCGGGGTCAATGCCCGCAGCCGCCATTTCCTGCGCGGCCTTCTGGGTTTCGACCATGGGCCCCCCGTAAGAAACCAGGGTGATGTCGCGGCCCTCGCGACGGATGGCTGCTTTGCCGATGGGCAGCAGGAAATCGTCGGCGGGCACCTCTTCCTTGACCGCGCGGTACAAGCGCTTGGGTTCCATGAAGACCACCGGGTCGTCATCGCGGATGGCGGCCTTGAGAAGCCCTTTGGCGTCTTTGGGGGTAGCAACCACCACCACCTTCAAGCCGGCGGTATGGGCGAAATGGGCCTCTGGGCTTTGGGAGTGGTGGTGGCCCCCCTTCACGCCGCCGCCGGTGGGCATGCGCACGACCATGGGGGCGGTGAACTGTCCCCCCGAGCGGTAGCGCAGCTTGGCGGCCTGCGAGAAAAGCTGGTCTATGCCGGGGAAGACGTAATCGGCAAACTGAATCTCGGCCACCGGGCGCATTCCGTGGGCAGCCAGCCCCACCGCTGCCCCGATGATGGCAGCCTCGGAGAGGGGGGTGTCCATCACCCGGTCGGGGCCGTATTTTTCCTGCAGGCCCTCGGTGGCCAGGAAGACCCCACCGCGTTTGCCTACGTCTTCACCCAGAATCATCACCCGCTCGTCGCGGCGCAGTTCTTCGTCCAGGGCTGTGTTGAGGGCCTGGATTAAGGTCATGGTTGGCATACAATCTCCGTTACAGGTCACAAGTCTTATGTCAAAACAGGACAGAAACTTCCACCCTCAGGACTGTAATTCGTCCATCACCAAGCGGCGCTGTTCTTCTAGATGCCAGGGGCGGGCGGCGTAGACATCGTCGAACATCTGCAAGGGGTCGGGCTCACCGGCCTGGAGGGCTTCCTGCAGGGCGGCCTCGAGCTCCTTGGAGATTTCCAGTTTAAGTTCGTTGGCCCACTGGGCATCCCACAGGCCCTCTTTTTCCAGAAAGCGCTGGAAGCGCAGCAGGGGGTCTTGCTGGCGTTCTGCCGCCAGCTCCTCACGGGAGCGGTAACGGCTGTCGTCGTCGGCGGAGGAGTGGGCCCCAAAGCGGTTGACCACCAGCTCCACCAGGCTGGGTCCCTGCCCGGCCCGGGCCCGCTCGAGGGCTTCTTGCATCACCAAGTAACTGGCCAGCACGTCCAGGCCGTCCACGTAATAACCAGGAATACCGTAGGCATGCGCCTTGATGGCGATATTTTCAGACGCGGTCTGCTTGGAGATGTTTACGCTAATGGCGTAGCGGTTGTTCTCGCACACAAATACCACCGGCGCATTCTGTACCGCAGCGAAGTTGACCCCCGCATGCCAGTCACCCTCGCTGGTGGCCCCATCGCCAAAGGTGCAGACCGCTACCTCGCCGGTGCGGCGCAGTTTCATGCTGATGGCGGCTCCTGTGGCGGGCGGGATGTGCGAAGCAATGGCCGAACAAACCGTGAAAATGTGGAGCGGCTGGCTGCCGGGGTGCGAAGGCATCTGGCGGCCCTTGGCCGGGTCGGCGGTATTGCCCAGGGTCTGGCCGAAAATTTCCAGCAGCGGTACCCCCATGGCCAGCACCAGCCCCATGTCGCGGTAGTAGGGGAAGAGCCAGTCGTGGCCTTTGCGCAGGGCGTGGGCAAGGCCGACCTGGGCGGCCTCGTGGCCGGCATGGGGGGCAATGAAGCTGGTCTTACCGGTGCGAATCAGGATGACCAGTTTTTCATCCAGCAGTCGCGCGGCCAGCATGTCGCGATAGAAGCGTTGCAGCAGTTCGGCAGGTAAGCCATGCTCGAACGGCGCAATCCAGTGGCCGTGTTCGTCGACCAGCCGGATGGGTTCGTTGCTAAAGGGTTGGAAGCGTATTTTTTCCTGAACCATGTTTCCTCCTGACCTGCCGGGATGACCGGCGGGCCCGACCTGCTAAGCCTTGGGTAAAGGCTTTTTTGTCCGGGGCGCCCTGGGTAAGGACTGCCGCGGGGAACAACCACCCAGCAAAACCAGAAGACCTCCCCATGGGGAGGTCTGCACCTGGGTTTTGGTATACCGGGCTCGAGGTTTCGGGAGAGCCAATCACTGCCGATAGCCTCAGGCTCTTTCCCATACCGACCTCTTGGTACCCAAGATTATAGCCGGTTTTCCCCAGGGCCAATTGGGGTCAAGTTGCTATGCAGGGCCGGTGCGTGAACCCCCACAACCTCAGCCAGGAGCGCTTCAAACGCTGGGTGTTGTAAAAAATGCTCGCAGGCGGGCGGCCCAGTTGGGGGTTATGCCCCCACCTAGCCTCCACCGTTGGGGGAGGAAGGCGTGGTTTTACTTTACGCACGAACCCTAGTTAGCTATGGCAACCGGACGGCGTCGCTAGAATCCGCCAGGTATATTTGGATAGCCCCATGAAGCTGCGCGTCTGTGTCATCGGTAAGCCCAAACTGCTTTATGCCAAAGCGGGTGTGGAAGAGTATCTAAAGCGCTTGCAGCGCTACACAAAGCTCGAGCTCCTCTACCTCAAGGAGGGCACCCCGGCCCAGGAAGGGCAGCGTTTGCTGGAAGCCTCCGCGGGCTACAAGCGGATAGTGCTGGATGAGCACGGCCAGATGCCCGATACCCTGGCCTTGAGGGCCCGGCTCGAGGCTTGGGAGATGGGGGAAAAAGGCGTGGCGTTCCTGATTGGGGGCGCGGATGGCCATAGCCAGACCGTGCGAGACGAGGCCGACTGGCTGCTGTCCCTATCCAAACTAACCCTTCAACACGAGTTGGCTCTGGTGGTGCTCCTGGAGCAGCTTTACCGGGTCGAAACCCTGAAGCGGGGCGAGCCCTATCACCGTTAGCGGGCCGGGTAGCCCATCTGCTTTAGCCACTTTTCTCGGGTGAGGGTGGTGGAGAGAACGGGCTCGAGCACCACGTTGATGTTGCTGGCACTCGGCATCACGGTGGCAATGTTGCCATTCGTCCTGTACCACCCGAATAAATCGCCCACATCCTGGGTGCCGTTGTTGTTCACATCCTTCCAGGCCGAGATGCGGTATCCCAAGAGCCCGGTCGTCGAAAGCTGGTTTCGGCTGTAAGGCGCCTGGGTGCCGGTCTGGTTGATCACCACCGGATTGAAGTCCAGCAACAGGCTCAGGGTGGGGGATTCTCGCAACACCGCATCGAAGTAGATGCGGGTGCCCTGTACGTTCTGGGCAGGAGGTGGGGTGGTGGGGGGCTGCACTACGGTCAGGGTGATGCGGGTCTCGGCCTGCACGGTCTGTCCGCTCACGCTGGCGCTGCCGCTGACCACCAGGGTATAGGTGCCGGGCGCGCTGCCCGCCGGAAGGGTCATGGTGGTGCTGTTGCCCGTAACTGGGCTGGCCGGATTGAAGCTGGGGGTGGTGCCACTGGGCTGCCCGCTCACGCTCAGGGCAACCGGCTCGCTAAAGTTGGTACGGCTGATGCTGAGGGTAACGGAAGCGCTCGCGCCGGTGTTGAGGGTCAGGGCGTTGGGGCTGGCCGAGAGCACCAGCGAGCGAGGGGGTGGGGTGTTCAGGCGGGCCAGGGCGGCCTGTGCGTCTATGAGGCCCGCGCCGCACTCACTGCCGCTGGGCCGGTTGCACTGGGTCGCGCTCAAGGGCCGGGCGGTTTCTTTCAGGATGGAGAGCCCTTCGGCAGCGGTCAGGGCAGGCTTTTTGCTTTTCATCAGGGCCAGCACGCCCGCCACGTGCGGCGCAGCCATCGAGGTGCCGGCCTTGCCCCCGTACTGCCCACTGCCCAGGGTGCTCACCACTTGCTGTCCGGCAGGTTCACCGCCGGGGGCCATCAGATCAATCCGGGTGCCGTAGTTGGAATACGAGGCCCGGTTGCCGGCAGCGTTGGTCGCGCCCACCGTGATCACCCCGCTACACCCGGCGGGGCTGAAGGTGCTGGCATCCACGTTGGAGTTGCCTGCCGCCACCACGATAATGGCCCCCGCATTACTGGCCTCGTTGATGGCCTGCTGTAGTGCAGGGGCGTTGGTACAGGCTACGGGCCCACCCAGCGACATATTAATCACCCTGGCCGGGTTGGCGTTGGCCGTAACGCCCGCCACGTTGAGTCCGGCAGCCCATCTCAAGGCGTCGGCTACGTCGGCCAGGGTTCCATTGCCGCCGCTCAAGGCCCGGATGGGCAGGATTTTAGCGCCCCACGAGACCCCGGCCACCCCCAGGTTGTTGTTGGTGGCGGCTCCCACCGTGCCGGTGACGTGGTTGCCGTGGTAGTCGGTGCCGGGGCTGGTATCCTCGGGGTTGGAGTCGCGGCCATCGCCGTCGCCGGCGTCGGCGGTATTGGAATAAAAGTCGTAGCCGGATAAAAGTTTCCCGGCCAGGTCGGGGTGACCTGCCACCACGCCCCCGTCAATCACCGCCACCGTGACCGGGTTGGAAGCGCCGGTCTCGATCTCCCAGGCGCCCGGCAGGTTGATGGCTTCGTAATGCCAGCGCTGGTTGGGGTACTGGGGGTCGTTGGGGGTGGCCTGGGCGGAAAGGATGTAGTTGGGGTGGGCGTACTCCACATCGCTGCGGTTTTGCAACGACTGTAAAAGTGTGAGGGTGTCGGCGCGGTTCAGGTTGGCCCGGTAGAGGTAGGTGCGCTCCATGCCCAGCGGTCTGACCTGTTGCAGCTCTATCCCGGAAACCGAAAGCCGGTTTAGCGACTGCAGGCTGACCTGGGGTTTGAACTTTACGATCAGCTCACCGTCTACAAAAGGCACACTGGGGTCAACACTTTGCAGCGAGGTTTGCAGGGCAATGCTGACCGTTCCACTAATGACTCCATTGCCAGGAGGGGGAGGGGAGGGGGGCTCGAGTACCGTTACCTCCACCGAGGCGCTCTTGCTGGTATCGGCCACGCTGCGGGCGGTAATGGTGGCCACACCGGCAGACATTCCCCGAACCACACCGTTGTTTACGCTGGCCACTGCAAGATCGCTGCTACTCCAGGTGACGGTGGTGTTGCTGGTGCCGCTCACGGTGGCTGTGATGACTCTTTCCTGGCCAATATCTAGTGAAATAGCGCTGCTTGGGTTCAGGCTGATGGTGATGTTTGGGGGGGGTGGGGGCGGTGGGGTTGGGGCAGGCGGTGAGTACAAGGGCTAACAGGCCAAGCCAGAGGGTGCGATTCATGCTGCCAGCATACCGTTTGCACTTGCAGAGGGCATGAAAACTGGCTAAAGACTGCTTGCCCGATGCGGGGCTTTTGCCAGGGGTAGGTAAGCCAGGATGGCCAGCGCGATCAGGGCCGACCAGACCAGCAAAGCGGTGCTGTAGTTGCTTTGCCCCAGCACGATGCCCATCCCCCACTGGAGCAAAAAGACCCCCATGAAGCCCATAAAGTTGATGGCCGTGACAGCCCGCCCGGTGAGCTCGGTGGGGAAGGTAAGCCGGGCCTGGGCCAGGCTCAGGATGTTAAAGGCACCGGTAAAGCCCATGAGCAGGTAGACCGCGTACAAGAGTGCCACAGGCATCTGCGGCCACAAAGCCAGAAGCAGCGGCCCCAGCGTGAAGGCCAGGCCCGCCGAGAGCAACACCCTGGGCAGGCCCAAGCGGTCGGCCAGCGGGCCGCTGAGCAGAAAGCCCAGCAGGGCGGCCAGCGAAAAGGCAAAAAGGATGCTACCGACCTCGAGGCTCCCCAGACCCCGCACCTTGAACAAAAAATCGCCGCCCCACAGGGTCTGCCAGGCCAGAAACCCGCCCCCCAACATAAAGTTGAGCCAGCCCATGCGCCAGAAGTCGGGGTTGCTCCAGATGACCCCTGCATGGCCCGTCTGGGTGCTTTGGGGCAGCGCAACACCTCCCGGGGCATTGCGCACCCCCACGGCGACTACCAGCGCTACCAGCACAATCACCAGGGCGCCCCATTCGAACACGCTCCGCCAGCCGATCTGCTCCTTGAGCCAGGCCAGGGGGCTCGAGGCCGCAATGGCCCCGGAGGCGCCCAGGGCCACATACAGACTGCTGATGCTGGCGTAGCGGTGGGCCGGGAACCACAGCGAAAAAGCCTTCAAAGCCCCCATCAAAGCGGCAGCAAAGCCGATGCCCAGCAAAGCCCGGCCCAGCGAAAGGCTGAGGAAATCTTGCGCACCAGCAAACAGCAGCGCACCCCCGGCCCCCACGAGCATCAGCGCCGGGTGCACAAAGCGCGGCCCGAAGCGGTCGAGCAAGGCCCCCAGGGGCAACTGCGCTACAGCAAAGGTGAGGTAGAACAGGCTGGTCATCAGGCCCAGCTCGGCTGAGCCAAGGCCCAGGTCGCGCCTTAAGTCGGGCGAGATGACCGCATTGGTAGCGCGGAAGAAGTAAGAGAGAAAGTAGGCCAAAAGCAGGATGATGAAAACCCGAACGGCGGCGGACATGTCCTGTATCCTACCCCCATGAAAGGTAATTTGACCTCGGCCTGGCTCGAGCTCCTGGGCGGTCTGCTGGTGGTGCTGGGGGTGCTTTTGGCCTGGCTGGCCTTCACCCTGGCCAACCAGACCATTGACCCCAACCTGGAAAAAAACCTGATGCGCGTTCGGGTGGACTTACCGGGCTTCCTGGAGGGTGCGGCCCGCCAGCTCTCGGTGGCCGCTGCCTGGATGGCAGGGGTGGGGGCCGTGCTCTTTTTTGGGGCTGGCTACCTGGTGTGGGTGTTTAGGGTGCTGCTGGGTTTGGCGGCCCTGTTCGCACTGGGGGTATGGGCCTGGCTGGCGCTGGGGTGGGCCTAGCGCTTCAGGCTCACCAACTCGATGACCACGCCCTCGCTCTGGCCTTTCACCAGCCCCACGCTGGGGGCGTACCAGGAGGTGCTTTTCACGGTCAGGTTCAGGGGGATGCTCCGGCCTCCCATCTTCATGGTGCCGCGGGTGATCTGGGTGCTCTCCACTTTGAGGGCCGTAAAGCGTCCGGCAGGCACGCTCACGCTTTCCTGGCCTACCACTTTGTTGGTGGTGTTGAGGGTCTGCTCCATCTGGATGGTCTGGTTGCCCTGCTGGGCCTCCCCGCTCACCTCGTAGCCGTAGTTCCAGCTACTTCCCACCCGTAGGTTCTGGGGCAGTACCACCCCGGTGGCTTTGCGGGTTTTGAACTTCATCTGCAAGCCGGTCTGACCAGACTGAGTGAACTCGGGCTGGGTGAGGCCCTTGGCGTCGCACGTCCAGCGGCTGTCGAAGCCGAAGCTGCTAAAGGTAAAGCGCTGGATGAAGCTTTCTGTTTTGACCTCCAGGGTCTGGATGGTATAGGTACTATTGTCCAGGCTCGAGCGGTACGTCCAGACCCAGCCCTCGCGCACCGGGTAGAAAGGATGGTCACACCTGGCCCAGGCGGCTGTGCCCAAAACCACCAACGCTAGAATGCCGAGGACGCTTCGCATGGCAGGCTCCTTTTGTTAAAGTATAGCCAAGGGAGCGTTATGTGGGCGTTATGGTCTCGAGCCCTCCTTGCGGGCGGGGGGTCTCGAGCGGATACAGGCATCAGGCCCACCCCGAAGGTTCAGCCTATCTCCAACTGCATCTTCATCCAGGGGGCCGAGTTGTGGAAGTTGGCCACTGCGCTGCCCGGGGGTACCAGCCGGTCGCAGGCCGCTTGAATATCCTCCGGCAGGGTCATGTCCAGCACCGGTAGCAGGTGCTGGAGCTGCTCTACACTCTTGGGCCCGATGATGGGCGCGGTGATGCCCGGCTGATCCTTGACCCACAAAATGGCCAGTTGCGCGGGGTCGTAGCCGGCCTCGCGGGCCAGCTTCACAAAACGGTTGCCCATCTGCACGGCCCTGGGCGAGACCCGCTCGGCGTAAATTCCTCCGCGCAGGCTGGCACGCGAGCCTTCCGGTCGGAGCTCCTCGTCGGCGTAGCGACCGGCCAGCATCCCCATGGCCAGGGGCGACCAGGGCAGAATGGCCAGGTTGTAGGCCTGGGCCATGGGAATCAGCTCGTTCTCGATGCGCCGATCCAGCAGGTTGTAGGGTGGCTGCTCCGAAACAAAGCGCACATAGCCTTTCAGCTCGCTGACCAGAATGCCCTCCAGCACCTTCCAGGCCGGGGCCGTCGAACTGCCGATGTAGCGAACCTTGCCCTGGCGCACCAGGTCGGTCAGGGCCGATAGGGTCTCGTCGATGGGCATGTCGAAGACCGGGCGGTGCAGCTGGTAGAGGTCAATATAGTCGGTTTGTAGCCGCCGCAGGGAGTCCTCGCAGGCCCGCATCAGGTGGAGCCTCGAGTTTCCCCGGTCGTTGGGGCCGGGGCCGGTGGGGTAGTGGGCCTTGGTGGCAATAAGCACCTGGTCGCGCAGGCCAGTTTCTTTGAGGGTTAGCCCAATCACCCGCTCGGCCTCGCCTTGCATGTAGCTGTTGGAGGTGTCAATCAGGTTGATGCCGGCCTCGAGGGCCCGCAGGATCATCTTCCTGGCCTCGGCTTCTGGGGTGGGGTTCAAGATGTTGTCGGTGCCCAGGGCCAGTGGTGCAACCCTGACGCCGGTTCGGCCCAGATGGCGGTATTCCATGGATAGCTCTCCTATGTGTTATGCACAGATGCGCCTGGTAACAGGCTGTAGCAAGAGGACATCGAAACCAAGCCATATTCGACGATGGCGGGCCGGCGGCTCCGCAGCCAGCCCTTACCGGGCTGCAAAGCCGGCATCCACCAGCACCAGCGAGCCGGTCATGTAGCTGGCTTTGCTCGAGGCCAGAAAGAGCACCACCTCGGCAATCTCGGTCGGGTCGGCCAGGCGGCCCATCGGCACGGTATCGGCCAGGCGTTGCAAGAGTGCGGGGGTGACCGGCTCTTTGCGCTCGGACAAGAGCATGGGGGTGTTGACCTCGCCGGGGCAGACCGCGTTGATGCGCAGGCCATCTTTGGCGTGCTCCAAAGCCAGGGCGCGGGTCAGGTTGTGTACAGCCCCCTTGCTTGCGCAGTAGGCTGCCACCCCGTCGGCCCCCAGGTCGCCCCAGATGGAGCCAAAGTTGACGATGGCCCCGCTGCCCTGGGGCTTCATGGCTTTAATGGCGGCCCGGCACATGAAAAAAGTGCCGCTCACATTTACCCCCAGGATGCGGTTCCACTGCTCATCGGTGGTGTCCTCGCCGCGGGCCCGCACAATAATGCCTGCCGCATTGACCAGCACGTCCAGTCGGCTGTACTGGGCCAGGGTTTCGGCCACCACGCGGTTGCAAAAGGTCGAATCGCTCACGTCCCCCACCCAGGCCAGAGCGCCTGCTTCCCTGGCTATCTGCTCGGCCCGCTCCTGGTTGCGATCCACGATCACCACCCGGGCCCCAGCTTTGGCAAAGGCCCGGGCCGAGGCCTCGCCCATACCCGAGGCCCCCCCAGTCACGACTACAACTTTCCCCTGGAAATCCACAAGCACTCCTTATCTGAACAAAAGTGATTGTATTCAGCAACCGGAAGTGGGGTCAATGTTCGGCGTCGGGACGTTGCTCAGTGGCCCTGCACTGGTATACTTCCCTGCGGAGTAGGTATACCAAACTGCGGCAGGTTTTAGTAGGAGGTCGAATGGTTCAAATCGCAGTGCCCAAAGAAACCGCTCCGGGCGAGCGCCGGGTGGCGCTTACACCGGAGGTTACGGGCCGTCTAATCAAGGAAGGCTGGGGTGTGCGCTTGGAGGCTGATGCGGGCGCCGAAGCGTACTACTCCGATGAGGCGTACCGAAACGTAGGAGCCGAGATTGTATCCAGGGAAGAGCTTTTCAAGGGTGCACAGGTGGTTTTTACCGTACAACCTTTGGAGCGACTGGATCTGGTACAGCTCGAGCCCGGCACCATTGTGGCGGGCCTAATGTACCCCCACCGCAGCCCGGCGCGGGTGCAGGCTATGGCTACCGGCAAACTCTCGGCCCTGGCGATGGAGCTCGTTCCCCGAATTACCCGCGCCCAGAGCATGGACGTGCTTTCTTCCCAGGCCACCGTGGCCGGCTACGTGGCGGCCTTGATTGCGGCCCGCGAGAGCAGCCGCTTTTTTCCCATGCTCACTACCGCAGCGGGGACTATCCGCCCGGCCAAAGTGATGGTAATGGGGGTGGGCGTAGCAGGCCTGCAGGCCATTGCTACGGCGCGTCGTCTGGGTGCTAATGTCTGGGCCTACGACGTCCGCAAGGCGGCAGCCGAGCAAGCCCTGTCGCTGGGGGCCAAGGTCATCGAGCTGCCCATCAGCGCCGAGGGTGAAGGGGGCTATGCCCGCGAGCTTACCGAGGAAGAAAAGAAAATCCAGCATGAAGCCCTGGCCAAAGAAGTGGGCAACATGGATGCGGTTATCACCACCGCCCAGATTCCGGGTCGCAACGCGCCCATCCTGATTACCAGGGACATGGTCGAGCGCATGCATCCGGGGGCGGTAATTGTAGACCTGGCCGCCGAGTCGGGGGGCAACTGCGAGCTGACCCAGCCCGGCAAGACGGTCGAGGTGAATGGGGTCAAGATTGTGGGGCCTTTGAACCTGCCCAGCGCGCTCTCGGTGCACGCCAGCGAGATGTATGCCAAAAACCTTTACAATCTGTCCAAGCTTCTGATCAAAGACGGTCAACTCGCGCCCGACTGGAGCGATGAAATTCTGGCCGGAGCGCTTCTGACCCACCAAGGCGAGATTACCCATGCGCCGACCAAGGCGCTCATCGGAGGTGCGTAATGGATTCGACCTGGGCTGCGCTTTATATCTTTTTGTTGGCGGCTTTTACCGGTTACGAAGTAATTAGCCGGGTGCCGGTGATTCTGCACACCCCCCTGATGTCGGGCTCTAACTTTATTCACGGCATTGTGGTGGTAGGGGCCATGGTGGTGCTGGGCCACGCCGAGACGCCCCTCGAGCAGGCCATCGGCTTCTTCGGAGTAATCCTGGGGGCCGCCAATGCTGCGGGCGGCTATGCCGTAACCGAACGAATGCTGGAAATGTTCGAGCGCAAGCCGAAAGGGGGCCAATAGCGCATAACCGATAGCAGCGAGCCTTCTGTGGGCTTACTGGTTATCGCCCAATGCTATTTTTCGCCATGGAAAACTTTGTTGAGCTTATCTACTTCCTGACGGCGCTTCTGTTTATTCTGGGCCTCAAGCGTATGTCCTCGCCCAACACAGCCCGTAGCGGGGTGATCTGGGCCGGGGTGGCCATGGTGGCGGCTACGCTGGCTACCTTTCTGCTTCCCAACATGCACAACCAGCTTCTAATGCTGGTGGCCGTCATCATCGGTACGGTGGTGGCTTGGATTGCTGCCAAGCGCGTGCAGATGACCGACATGCCCCAGATGGTGGCCATCTACAACGGCATGGGCGGGGGGGCTGCCGGGGCCATTGCGGCGGTGGAGCTTTTGCGAGGAGAGTTTGGCGAGGCCCAGGGGCTCAAGTTGCTGGCCATCCTGGGCGCCTTGATTGGCTCGGTTTCGTTTACCGGCAGCCTGATTGCATTCGCCAAACTCCAGGGCCTCATGTCGAGCCGCCCTATTCAGTTCCCGGCCCAGAAGCTGGTCAATGCGGGGGTAGGGGTGGGGGCTTTGCTGCTGGCCGTGTGGGTACTCTTTTCGCAGCCGGGGCCTTCGATTTTGTTTTTCTTTTTGCTGGCCTTGGGTTTTGGGGTGCTCATGACCCTGCCCATTGGCGGGGGGGACATGCCGGTGGTAATCTCCCTCTTCAACGCCTTTACCGGTCTGGCGGTGGGCTTCGAAGGCTTCGCCATTGGCAATGCGGCCCTGATTGTGGCCGGTACGGTGGTGGGCGCGGCCGGCACCCTGCTCACCTTGCTGATGGCCAAGGCCATGAACCGAAGCCTCTGGAGCGTGCTGGTGGGGGGCTTTGGGGTGGAACAGGAAGCGGCGGAGGTCAAGGGCAGCCTCAAACCCATTGACCTGGAGGATGCGGCGGTCATGCTGGCCTATGCCTCCAAGGTCATCTTCGTGCCGGGCTACGGGATGGCGGTGGCTCAGGCCCAGCACAAGCTGCGCGAGGTGGCGGATGTGCTCGAGGCCAAGGGCATCGAGGTCAAGTACGCCATTCACCCCGTGGCGGGCCGGATGCCGGGCCACATGAACGTGCTGCTGGCCGAGGCCGGGGTGGCCTACGACAAACTCTACGATCTGGAAGACATCAACCCCGAGTTCCCCCAGGCCGACGTGGCGGTGGTGATTGGGGCCAACGACGTGGTCAACCCTGCCGCCCACCGCAAGGGTTCCCCTCTCTACGGGATGCCCATCCTGGATGTGGACAAGGCCAAGAACGCCATTGTCATCAAGCGCGGCCAGGGCAAGGGCTTCGCTGGGGTGGAGAACGAGCTATTCTACGCCGATAACACCCGGATGCTCTATGGCGATGCCCAGGGGGTGCTGGGGCAACTGGTGCAGTCGCTCAAGAAGCTATAGAAGCTATAAAAGATAAAAGATACGCGCTGGCGGGGGCTGACATCGGCTCGCGGCGGGGTGTTCGGTTCCGGTTGAGTCCCTTGTTTCTAGTGGTCTCGTAACCAGAAATTCGGTATACGCAGCAGTCCTTCTCAATAAGCCGCACATCGCAATTTTGGGCAGTCAACGTGCTTCAACACGTACCGCAAAATAAGTTACCTGTGCACTAGAGCGTTTCCCAAGAGTACTCGGTTTATCGGGGTTGGCTGTGCGGTTATATTATACCGGATTCAAAAAGATAATCACCCAAACCAAACACCCCCAGAGGCTATCTTTTTGAATCCTAGAGCACTCCCTTCGGTCGGGTTAGTTCGGCGCCGTATGGCGCCGAACTAACCGAATCTGGTATTACGTATCAGCGTCAGAGGCGTAATGTTGGGCAAGGCGATACTGGTATCAGTATCAGATGAGATCCGGTTGCGCGAATGGCCAATGGGCTGTTTGGTAAACGGCTTGGTTTTTTCAATATTTATTGTTCCTGTGCTGTTTCTTACGGATTGGTATTGGGTTGACAGTGGAGGATGGCTGATATAGACTTCCCGGAGGAAGTTCTTCCAAAAGGCTAATTTGTTTCTTCCGGTGTGGTTCGGATAAGCATGGAAGCACTTCCAAAGAAACAGGAGGAACCATGAAGAAATGGCTGGCAAGTGCATTGGCCTTGACCCTGACTGTGGGCGGGTTGGCCTTCGCCCAAGGGGTAACCATCCGCGTGGCAGGTGACTCGACCGCGGTGGGCGAGGGTGGCCGCTGGATGAAGGCCAAGTCGGAAGAGTGGGCCCAGAAAACCGGCAACAAGATTGAGTACATCGACTCACCCGCAGATACCAACGACCGTCTGGCCTTGTACCAGCAATACTGGGCAGCCCGCAGCGCCGATGTTGACGTGTACATGATCGACGTAATCTGGCCTGGCATTGTGGCGCCCCACGCTGCCGACCTCAAGCAGTTCTTCACCGAAGCTGAGTTGAGCCAATTCTTCCCCCGCATCGTGGAAAACAACACCATCCGGGGCAAGCTGACCTCGATCCCCTTCTTCACCGATGCGGGTCTGCTCTACTACCGCACCGACCTGCTGCAAAAGTATGGCTTCCAGCGCCCGCCCCAGACCTGGACTGAACTCGACCAGCAAGCCACCCGCATCCAGGCTGGCGAACGCCAGGCAGGTAACCGTGACTTCTGGGGCTTTGTCTGGCAGGGGAAAGCCTACGAAGGCCTGACCTGCGATGCCCTCGAGTGGATTTTTTCCATGGGCGGGGGTCGTATCATCGAGCCCGATGGCCGGGTCAGCATCAACAACGCCCAGGCCATTGCCGCCCTCAACATGGTACGCAGTTGGGTAGGCCGCATTTCGCCTCCAGGTGTGACCAGCTACGCCGAAGAAGAGGCCCGCAACGCCTTCCAGTCGGGCAACGCTGCCTTCATGCGCAACTGGCCTTATGCTTATAGTCTGGGTCAGTCTGAAGGCAGCGCCGTGCGGGGCAAAATTGGCGTGACCGTATTGCCTCGGGGCGCAGGCTCGGGCGGGCGCAATGCCGCTACGCTGGGGGGCTGGCAACTGATGGTTTCTACGTACTCCAAAAACCAAAAGGTGGCCGCCGACCTGGTCAAGTACCTGACCAGCGTGGAGGTTCAGAAAGACAACGCCATCAGCCTGTCGCGTCTGCCCACCCGCCCGGCGCTCTACAACGACGCCCAGGTGCTGGCCAAGAACGCTTTCTTCAAAGATCTGCTGCCGGTCTTCCAAAACGCCGTGGGTCGTCCTTCGGGTGTAGCCGGTGCTCGCTATAACCAGGTCTCCGAAGCCTTCTGGACCGGCGTACATGAAGCCATCACCGGGCGCAAGCCCGCCGCCCAAGCCGTGCGGGACATGGAAGCCGCCTTCCGGCGCATTCTGCGCTAGGCTGTAGAGTCACAGCCTTGTTGGGGAATGGGGTCGGATATCCGGCCCCATTCTTTCGTAGCAAAGCATTAAGCCTTTCAAAAGCGCCAATGCACCTTCCCAAGCCGCAGGTCTTGCTTTGTGGGTAATACCAGGTTCAAAAAGACAATCATCCAAACCAAAGACCCCCAGAGGCTATCTTTTTGAATCCTTGAGCACTCCCTTCCAAGGGGCGGTATCGCCCTCCGCTACGCGGATAACTTCGGCCCTGTTAGTTTGCCGCCATCCGGCGCCGAACTAACTGAATCTGGTGTAAGTAGGTAGATTTGGCATTTCGCGTATAGCTATTTGTTGTTGGGGTATAGGCCTATGGTGCATGTTTGGCGAATTTTTGAATTCAGCTACTCGAACCGATATAGTACCTGTGTTTTGGAACAATCTCGCCAAGCCACTTGTGAAGGTCGGCTAGTGGTCTGGTAACCGGGAATTCGGTACACACAGCAGTCCCTCTCAATGAGCCGCCATCGCAATATGGGGTAATCCACGTGCTTCAAAACATGCAGCAAAATAAGCTACCGGTGCACTAGGGTGGAGGTGGATATAGATGCTCACTGTTCGGCAAACCCGCTTGGCCTGGCTGCTAGTCTTGCCCACACTGCTAGTAGTGGCCTTTGTGGCAGGTTATCCGCTGGCCCAGGTGTTTTATTACTCGTTTCACCGGGCCGACATCTCGTTTGTAGAGCCCACCGAGTTTGTGGGTTTCAAGAACTACCTTTTTCTGCTGCAGGACCCCGATTTTAGAGGGGCTCTCTGGAATACCTTGCGCTTTACTTTTGTTTCGGTTTTCCTCGAGACCGTGCTGGGTCTGGCCATTGCCCTGGTAATTCACTCCAACTTCAAGGGGCGCGGTATCGTGCGGGCCGCCATCCTGATTCCCTGGGCCATCCCCACAGTGGTCTCGGCCAAGATGTGGCAGTGGATGCTCAACGACATCTACGGAGTGATTAACGTAATCCTGGTCAACACCGGCCTGGTGGCCAACAAGATTGCCTTCCTGGCCAACCCCAACACGGTGCTGTGGGCGATGGTGGCGGTAGACGTCTGGAAAACCACACCCTTCATGGCCTTGTTGCTGCTGGCGGGCTTGCAACTCATTCCCAGTGACATCTACGAGGCGGCCGATATTGACGGTGCGAGCAAGTGGCAGCAGTTCTGGACGCTGACCCTGCCGCTCCTGACCCCAGCTTTGGTGGTGGCCCTTATTTTCCGTACCCTGGATGCACTGCGGGTCTTCGACGTGATTTTTGTGATGGTAGGGGTGAACACCGCCACCCGAAGCCTGGCCATCTACAACCGCCAGACCCTGATTGACTTTCAGGACTTGGGTTATGGTTCCACGGTATCGGTGGCCATCCTGGTGATTATCTTCATCTTTGTGTTCTTGTATATGCGTATGGCCGGACGGGGGGTGCGCGGTGAGGACTAAAGGTCTGGGTTACTACGCGGGGCGGGTACTGTTCTACGCGCTGGTGGTTTTTATCGTTATATACAGTGTGTTTCCGTTCTATTGGGCGGTCATCAGCAGCTTCAAGACCAGCGATGCCCTCTTCAGCTCCAATCCCAGCTTTTTACCAATTCCCTTCACCCTGACCCACTACCAGAACGTGTTTAGCGGGGCCGCCTTTGGACGTAACCTGCTCAACTCCTTGATTGTGGCCGGGGGGGCCACCCTGATTTGTCTGGTGCTGGGCGTGATGGCGGCCTATGCGCTGGGTCGTTTGCGCTTTCCTCCCAAGAATGCAGTGCTCTACATCGTGCTGGCCATGACCATGTTCCCCCAGGTTTCGGTGCTTTCGGGGATGTTTGTGTTGCTGCGCGAGACGGGCCTCTTCAATACCCACGCCGGTTTGATTCTTTCGTACCTGCTTTTTACCCTGCCCTTCACGGTCTGGGTGCTAACGGGCTATTTTCGCGGATTGCCGCGGGAGCTCGAGGAGGCTGCTTACGTGGACGGGGCCACCCCCATCCAGACCCTGCTCCAGGTCATGCTGCCCCTTACCGGCCCCGGTCTGGTGACTACTGGCTTGCTGGCTTTTATTGCCGCCTGGAACGAGTACCTTTTTGCCCTGACCTTTACCATCGGTAATAACGTACGGACGGTGCCGGTGGCCATTGCTTCCTTTGGGGGGGCTACCCCCTTCGAGATCCCCTGGGGTTCGATTATGGCGGCTTCGGTGGTGGTGACGGTGCCGCTGGTGATCCTGGTGCTAGTCTTCCAGCAGCGCATTGTGGCCGGTTTGACGGCGGGCGCAGTCAAGGGATAAGCATACCAGATTCGGTTAGTTCGGCGCCGTATGGTGGCGAACTAACAGGGCCGAAGTTATCCGCGTAGCGGAGGGCGATACCGCCCCTTGGAAGGGAGTGCTCAAGGATTCAAAAAGATAGCCTCTGGGAGATCTTTGGTTTGGATGATTATCTTTTTGAATCCGGTATCAAAAAGCATATGATGGGCCGGTATGACTGCCCAGGATGCGTACCGCTGGCTTTTGGAACACAGCAAAGAGACGGCCTATCTGGCTTCGTTTGGCAAACTGGCGGGTTGGGATCAGGCGGCCTATATTCCCAAAAAAGGCCACCCCCACCGCGCCATGATGCAGGCCACGCTGGCCAGGCTGCTGCACCAGCGGGCTACCGACCTCCGCATTGGGGAGATGCTCGCCATCGTGGAGGGTTCGGACTGGTTGGGGCCGCCCGAGTCGGTGGAGGCGGTGAATGTGCGGGAGTGGCGGCGGGCCTACGACCTGCAGACTAAAATTCCCGAGCGTCTGGCCGTAGAGCTGGCCCAGGCCACCAGCGAGGGAGAAGCCATCTGGCAAGAGGCCCGTCCCAGAAACGACTGGCAAGGCTTCAAGCCAGTGCTAAAGAAGATTTTTGCCCTGACCCGTGAGGCCGCCGACGCAATAGGCTACAAAGAGGAACGCTACGATGCCTTGCTCGACCAGTATGAGCCGGGGGCCACAGCCCGGCAGCTCGAGGCCACCTTCGGGCAGTTGCGTGAGGCCACCGTACAGTTGCTGGGGCGTATCAAGGGCAGCTCCCGCAGGCCCGATACCTCGGTACTCCGCCGCCACTTTCCCCAGGCCGCCCAGGAGGCTTTCGGTAAGGAGGTCATTACCAAAATTGGCTTCGACCTGGAAGCCGGGCGACTCGATGTAGTAGCCCACCCCTTCATGCAGGGGATTGGCCCTGGCGATGTGCGCCTGACCACCCGCTACTTTGAGCATTACTTCAACGCGGGTTTTTTTGGCATTGTGCACGAGATGGGCCATGGATTGTACGGGCAGGGCTTGCTGGCCGAACATTTTGGAACGCCCATGGGGAGCGAAATCTCCCTGGGCATGCACGAGTCGCAAAGCCGCACCTGGGAAAACCTGGTGGGGCGTAGCCTGGGCTTCTGGCGCTACTTCTGGCCCACGGCCCAGCAGCGCTTCGAATCGCTGCTCGATGTAAGTCTGGAAGATTTCCATTTCGCTATCAATGCGGTGGAGCCCAGCTTGATCCGGGTGGAGGCTGATGAAGTGACCTACAACCTGCACATCCTTATTCGCTTTGAGATCGAGCTGGCTTTGTTGCGCGGCGAGCTGGATGTAGACGACGCCCCCGAAGCCTGGGATGCCAAGTACCAGGCTTATCTGGGGGTTCGTGCACCTGAAATCCGGGATGGGGTGATGCAGGATGTGCACTGGTCGGCGGGACTGATTGGTTATTTCCCTACCTATTCACTGGGTAACCTGTATGGGGCGCAGCTGTTTGTGCAGGCCGAAAAAGACCTGGGGCCGCTGGAAGCTCAGTTTGAGCGAGGCGAGTTTGCGCCCTTGCTCAACTGGACCCGGCAAAAGATTCATCACCAGGGGAGCCGCTACTGGCCCCGCGACCTGCTAAAGCAGGTGACGGGCGAAGACCTCAACCCGCAGTACCTGGTGGAGTATCTGAACCGCAAATTTGGAATGCTGTATGCGTTGTGACCTCAAAAAGCCTGATGCTGGGTAAGCGCCTGAGCAGCGACCTGATGAACTACCGCCCTGAACTTACCCCAGTCGGCCCAGGTAGCACCCAGTTCTTTGGAGAAATCGGGGGGTAGGCCCTCGAGGTTCAGGGCAATTTCCAGCAGATCCGGCGCGGAAACCTCTCGAAAATCGCTGATTTGCTCGAGGTGATCCTGTGGTCGTGGGGTGCCTTCGACGGCCAGCAGAAAAACGTAGCTATGGAACAGGCGGCCTTCGTTGTGTTGATAGGTAATGTGGGCCAGATAGCGCAGAATTTGGGCTTGTAGTCCGGTTTCCTCCCAACTTTCGCGCTCGAGGGCCTCCAGCACCGATTCACCGGGCAATATGCTTCCAGTGGGCAAGCGGTAGACCCCAGCAGGATAGAAGGGTTTGGTGATGGTCAGAAACTTACCACTGGGTCGCTGGTACACCAGACAGACTTCTGCAATACGGGTTCTGCTAAACGCCAAATAGGAGTTTGTGCTCAGATTCTCGGTGATTTCATAAGGTCTGCCAAAGCGCTGGGTCAACTCCAGTAACTCTTGCTGCATGCAAGAAAACTACCATAATCTGCGCGATTGAATTTGCCCCGTTTCTTGTTGGCATCAACTTATACCGGATTTAAAAAGATAATCATCCAAACCAAAGATCTCCCAGAGGCTATCTTTTTGAATCCTAGAGTACTCCCTTCGGTCGGGTTAGTTCGCCGCCATACGGCGCCGAACTAACCGAATCTGGTATTACATAGCCGCTGACCGCCCTGTGCTAAGGTAAGCTCTCGGTATGGTGGAGAAAATTTTTCTGGCCAAGCCCAGGGGTTTTTGTGCCGGGGTGGTCATGGCCATCGAGGCCGTAGAGAAGGCGGCTAGGGAATTGCGCGACGAGGGCGAACTGGTGGTCTACCATGCCATCGTTCACAACGATGTGGTGGTCAAACGCCTGCAAGAACGGCATGGTGTGCATTTTGTCGAAGACCTGGCCGAGGTCGAACAACTGCGCTCTGAGCTTGCCAGCACGGGTAAAAAACTGAACGAAACCGTGGTTTTCTCAGCCCACGGGATTCCCCCCTGGCTGCGAACCGAGGCGGCGGAGCGCAACCTGTACCAGATTGACGCTACCTGTCCGCTGGTAACCAAAGTTCACAGCGAGGCCAAGCGCTATGCCCGCGAGGGCTATACCATTCTGCTAATCGGTGACTCGGCAGATCACCAGGAAATCAAAGGTACCCGCGGCGAAGCCCCCGAGAACACCATTCTGGTGGCCGTACATACCCATGTGGGCCGTGATCCTCGCCTGGCCGACCCCCACACCGTCGAGGTGCCCGACCCTGAAAAGGTGGTGGTGCTGACCCAGACCACCCTTTCGGTGGACGATACCCTGGCTACTGTTGACATCCTCAAGCGGCGCTTTCCCGAGCTGGTCGTCCCCAGCCGCCACGACCTGTGCTACGCCACCAAAAACCGCCAGGATGCTGTCAAGCAGATTGCGCCGCAGGTGGATATGTTCCTGGTGCTGACCAGCCCCACCTCCTCCAACGGCATGCGCCTCCTGGAGCTGGCCCAAAGCCTGGTAGGGCGGGCCGAGCGCATCAATACGGTTGCAGACCTGCGGCCCGAGTGGCTCGAGGGTGTGCGGGCTATAGGTATTACCTCGGCGGCCTCCACCCCGGACGACCTGGTGCAGGAAGTGGTGGCTTACTTCAAGCAGCAGAACCCGGCCCTCGAGGTTATCGAGGAAGGGGAGTGGGAAGACATCGAATTCCGTGAGCCCAAGCGGGTATCGCCCCAGGAAGTTCTGGCCAGCCGGGCCTAGACGTCAGAAAAATTTCGTAAGCTGCAATGAACAGCCCCCTGCTTCAGCAAAGCCCTTACCTGTTATCTGTCGCACCCATGCTGGACTGGACAGACCGGCATTTTCGCTATTTATTGCGGCAGATTACCCGGCGGACGCGGCTTTATACCGAGATGGTGGTGGATCAGTCCATTTTGCTGGGCCACCGCCCCAAGCTGCTCAATTTCAACCCCGAAGAGCACCCGGTAGCCTTACAGCTGGGGGGCTCGGTGCCGCAAAAGCTGGCCGAGGCCGCTCGGATAGGGGAAGAATGGGGCTACGACGAAATCAACCTGAACCTGGGCTGCCCCTCCGAGCGGGTACAGGGGGGTGGGTTTGGGGCCTGCTTGATGCTTTCGCCCGACCTGGTGGCCGACTGCATGGCCGCCATGCGGCAGGCGGTGAAGATTCCGGTTACGGCCAAGCACCGCCTGGGGGTCGATGAGCTGGAGGACTACGGCTACGTGGCCCGTTTCATCGAAAAACTGGCTGGGGTGGGCATCGAGGTTTTTGTCATCCATGCCCGCAAGGCTTACCTAAAGGGGCTGTCGCCTGCCGAAAACCGCACCGTTCCGCCCCTGCGCTACGAGTGGGTATACCGCCTCAAGCAGGATTTCCCCCACCTGACGGTTGTGCTCAACGGGGGGGTGCGAACGCTGGATGAGGTGGAGGTACACCTTAAGCGGGTGGATGGGGTCATGCTGGGGCGGGCGGTTTACGAAGATCCCTTCGTGCTCGAGCGAGCCGACTCCAGGCTATTTGGGCTGGCCCATGCTCCTACTCGCCTCGAGGTCGCCCAGGCCATGCTGCGTTACGCCGAGACCCAGCTTGAGCAGGGCACACCCCTCTGGGCCATCGCCCGGCACATGCTCAGCCTGTTCAAAGGGCAGCCCGGAGGCCGTTTGTGGCGCAGGTGGCTTTCTGAGCGGGCCTGCCGGCGGGGGGCCGGGGTCCAGGTGTTGCAAGAGGCCCTCGAGCGCGTGAAAGCCGAAACCGAGCGGCGTAAAGAAGAGGTTCTGGCTTAGCAGTCGGTAACCGGGAATTCGGTATGCGAACAGTCTCTCTCAATGAGCCGCACATCGCAATTCTGGGCAATCCACGTGCTTAAAAAGGTGCTGCAAAACAAGGTATACCGGATTCAAAAAGATAATCATCCAAACCAAAGATCCCCCAGAGGCTATCTTTTTGAATCCTAGAGCACACCCCCTCCCGAACGGTCGGCGAAAAAAGCCTCACCCTTCCAAAGGGGCTTACGCCCTCCGCTACGCAGATAACTTCCAAGGGGCGGTATCGCCCTCCGCTACGCGGATAACTTCGGCCCGGTTAGTTCGCCGCCATCCGGCGCCGAACTAACCGAATCTGGTATTACCTGTGCACCAGCAGGGTAGCCCCCAGCGGGCTGTTAATTTTCTGCTTACCCCGTGTTTGTCGCTACCGAAGTTAAGCTGCATAGCCCCGTGCCCTGGGCCTTCTATCAAGGCCCCGCCAGCCTGGTGGGAGCTTCGCAGTACCAGCACGTCAGCGCCTGGCTTTCCAGTAACCGCTCGGATCCCTTCCTGGCCCTGCGAGCTGCCGGCGAACAAAACCAGGTGCGGGTGGTGGCCTACTTCGATGGCAACAAGTTCCGGGCCCTTCCGGCCAGTTTTCCTGTGCCCCTCGGGCTCAAGCCCGGCTGGTACGAGCTGCTGGGCACGGTGGGGTCGCAGGGGCTGGCCTGGTCTTCGGTCAGGCCTTTTCCGTGATGGCAGTACATCAGTTTGTAACCGGAATACCTACCCTTGTGTGAAGTGCTTGAACCGGAGGTCGGTTTGTCCATCCACCCAGCGGCACAAACAGGCCGATGCCGATATGGACCCCACCTACAACGAGGCCAAGGGCCGGTACGAGTTTGACTACCCCGATCGACTGAGTTACGGCCCCTACTCCCGGCCCCACAGCCAGAAGGGGAACCCGGAAGGTAATTTTGCAACTTTCGCGTTGAGTGCCAAGAAGCCATACGAGCAATGGAATCCTGCTGGCGCGGTACCCGGGGCCGGGCCGCCTGTACGTTGACGGAAACAGCATTATTTAGGGGAAATAGCGGTTGCCTGTTTGCGTTAAAGTACACTTTGAACATGCTTTACATGCTGGGTCTGCCTCGCTGGGGCAGCCTGAGGCTGCCGCCTACCAAGCCTGTTTGCCTGCTGATTTTTCTGGCCTTCCGAGGCGACTGGTTAGACCGGGAAGAGTTGGCGGCGCTTTTTTATCCCGAGGATGTAGAGATTGATGCGCGGAAACGCTTGCGGGTACTGCTGAATCGTGCCAAGGCCTTGCCGTGGGCTGCAGGACTCGAGGTCGAAAACACCCGCTTGCGCTGGTCTACTCCTACCGATGTCCAGGCGTTTCGCAATGCAATTGGTAGAGGAGACTGGGCCGAGGCGATTCGTTTACACCAAGCTCCTTTCCTGGAAGGCTTTCGGGTAGCCGATGTCTCAGGGTTTGAAGCCTGGTGTGAGGTTGAGAGAACAAGCTTACTCAGGGCCTGGCAGGAAGCGGCCATGCGGGAGAGCCAGGAGCTTGGTTTGCAGCGAGAGCATCGTAAAGCCGCGCATTTGCTGCTCCATGTACTGGAGCAAGACCCCCTGGCCGAGGATGTGTTGGCGGCGTATATGAAGCAAGCCTACCTGTCTGGCCAACGCGATAAGGCCCTTGCAGCCTATCAAGCTTTTGCCTTGCATCTTCGCCAGGAGCTGGGCCTCGAGCCCCTAGAAAATACCTCGCGACTGGCTGAACAGATTACCCAGGTAACATCTTTGGCGCAGGAGGCAGTTCCCGCTCAGGCTGCCATACCGCTGAGCCTGCAAAGGCCCCCTCGCATGGTGGGCCGTGAGCGCGAGCAACAGCTCATCGGGAGCCATTCCCAACCGATGGTGCTGGTGGCTGGTGAGCCCGGTGTGGGCAAGACCCGTCTGCTCCAGGAATGTTTTCCGCAGGCCGTGGTAATTCAATGCCATGAGGGCCTGGAAAACCTGCCCTTGTATCCAGTGGTCGAGTATTTCAAGCCACGTTTGGCCAAATTACAGAGCTTGGGGCCGTACCGCGATGACGTGGCCCGCCTTTTCCCCGATATGGGCACACCGACCGCTGCGGCTCAGGGTGATCCCTTGAGTGCCAAGCTGCGGCTGATGGAGGGGCTGGCTGTGGCTCTTGAGCATGAGGCGCAAACGTTGGTTTTTGACGATTTGCAATGGGCCGATGGGTCGACCCTCGAGCTTTTGGTCCTGCTGGCGACCCGAGGGCATCGGCGCGTGGCTGGTGCATACCGGATAAGCGAAGTGCAAAGCCCCCTCGCTAGGACCATAGCGGCCTTGCGCTCAACGCATAAACTGCTAGAGATTGAGCTAGATCTTTTGGGGCTAGAGCAGATCCAGCAGCTCTTAGCCGACTTGATTGACCAGAAGGAAGGCCCCCCTCTGTTTGCGCGCTGGCTTTATAAACTGAGCGGAGGTAACCCCTTTTTTGTGCTCGAGGTGCTACGCGACTTATTTGAGCGCCAAACACTGCGGGTTGAGGGGGGTGTGTGGACCACCCTACTTGACACGCTCACCCAAGATTATTCCGAGCTCGAGGTACCTAGCCAGATTGGCGAGTTGGTGCAACGGCGTATCGCTCCTTTAAGGGAATCCACCCAGCGGGTCTTGCAAACTGCCAGTGTGCTGCAAATCGAGTTCAATCCGGATTTATTGGGCCAGGTGGCTGGGTTGTCCGAGATGGCTGTGGCAGAGGCGATAGAAGAGGCCATGCAAGCAGGGATTGTGAGTGGCTCGAGCTTTGTACACGACCTGATTCGTCAGAGCTTCTATGCTTCGATATCTCAAAGACGTCGGGAGATACTCCACCGCGCGTGGGCTAAAGTCTTAGAAGGCAAGACGGAGCCTCTGGTGGTGGCCGAGCACTGGTGGAGGGCAGGTATGCCACAAAAAGCTGCAAGTATGTGGCAAGAGGCAGCGCACTCCTATAGCCAGCGAGGTATGTATGCCGAGGCCTTGGGTTTGCTGGAGCGAGTTCTCCCAGTCGAGGACCGACCCGAGCTGCGCATGCAGCAGGCCGATGCCTTGTTGTGTTTAGGCCGTTATGCGGATTGCCGAAGCGTGCTCGAGCCCCTTGTGGCGCAGGTACGCCAGAGCCCTTTGGAGCCTTATGTCCTTTCTATCTGGGTGCATCTTTTGATCCGTGAGGGGCTCTTGCAGGAGGCTCGGCAGAATGCTCAGCGATTGCTCCAGCTCACCGAAGGGGCGCCTGTCTCCACCCGATTAAGAGCAGTCTTGGCCTTTGCTAACATGGCGGCATTAATGGGTCAGCAGGCGGAGGCCCTGCCACTGTTGGAAGCGCAGCTGTCCCAGATGACCGGGGAGCCCCCCAGCGGTACCCTTGCTAGCTTGTATTCCAACACCGGATGGCTGCTGTGTGGATTGGGGCGGTTTGAAGCTGCCCTGCCCATGTACCATCGGGCGCTCTATACAGCGAAGGCCGCCAACGATCGGCACTGGCAGGTTTGGGCCAGCGCCAACCTGCTTTACTGCTGCCTCGAGCTTGGCCAGCCTGAGCAAGCCCTTGCCGAAGCCGAGGTCTGTTTGAGTCTCGGAGCTTTCGATGGCAGTGATATCTTGCGCATCAACCTGGGTAAGGCCTACCTCGATTTGGGTCGCCTGCAGGAAGCCATTGGCATGTTTGAAGAGGTACTCCATTCCTCCACGGATCCCTCCAACTGTTGCGTCGCGCTGGGCTATCTAGCCGATCTCTATGCGTCCACAGGCCAAAATCAGAAGTCTCGGGAAGCCTTGCAGCGGGCTTTGGCCCTGGTCCAGGAATCTGAGATGGACCGAGGGCGGGTGCGGGTGCTGATCGCCGTACTCAAACACGGCACCCAGACGCAAATTGCCGAGGTGATACCCTTGCTTTCCCAAATCAACCGCCAGGCGATTCCAGGCTACGTTTGGCGGGAATTTGTAGAAGCCCTACGAACGGGGCAGCCAGGATAAGTCAATGAGCGTACCGCCTTCGGAGTCGAAGGCGGTACGTGTAGAGCCCTAGCCGCGTAACCCTTACAGGCAGGTGTCTGGATTGCCAGCGACAATACCGGCGAAAGGAAGGGTTTTGGTGTATACCACCAAGAAGCACTGGTCGCCAGCTTGGAGCGTCGTATTTACGCTGGTGTCGGTAGAGATTACCGAGGAGCTTACGTTGGTATTTTCGGCGGCTCGGAATGGTGTGCCGCTACCGCGCCGGGCCCAGATTTCTAGTTTCAGAATATTGTCGCCCACGACGGGAAAATCGCGCTGGCTGAAACTAGCCGAGCAGCGGGCCCGGCTGGTGCTGCCGGTGAGGGCGCTACAGCTAAAGCTATCTAGGGTAAAGGGAGCGTCACGAATTACGGTGGTGCTGCTCTGGGTTTGGGGTATTAGCTCGGTGGCGTTGAAGAAGCGCAAAAAAGCTCTGAACTCGGGGCCAGGGCCCTGGCGGTGGGCCCGCTCGAGCTTATAGGTGGTTCTCGTACCAGAAGTAATTTGCTGCGGCACAGTAACCATATTTGCCACCGAGCGGAGGGCGGTGCGATCCTGCCAGAGATCGAACGTTATACCTGGAACCCGCAGTACCCAGTTGGAGAAGACGTAGGCTTCGGCGTTGGTGCTGAAGGTGGTGATCTGGTTGGGTTGGGTGATGCGTAGCAGAGCATTCCCTGAAAAGGAGACAGTATTGAAGTTGGTGATGGTGCCGTTATTTAGGTTTACTCTAGCGCCAATGTCGAGGGTGATGGCTAAGCTCCCGCCTGCGCTGAACTGGGTGGTGGGACCGCTGAAGTCGCCTGAGAATTTGACCCCCAGCCCGCGCTCAAAATTGAGGCTGGTAAATAATGGGAGGGGAATGCCGGTTATGCTGCTAACTACGGGCTCTCTACCCCGGCAGTCGACCGAACCACTAAAGTTGCGGATAATGCTTCCGGAGAGATTTACTGCAGCGTTCAAAGTTCCCTTAAAGCGCACTTCCACTACATTGTCCTGACCAAATCCGACCCGAACCTTGATGCCCGTGCGGGCGGTATCGGTGGTGAAGCCAATACTCATGGTAGGAATGCCTAGGGTAATGGGTGGGCTCGCGCCCACGTTGCTCAACTCGCACTGGAGCGCGCCAAAGCCCACAAAAGCCATCGAGCTAAGACCCTGTTCCACTACGGCCGGCGGCACTCTATCAGGGGCGTTAGAGAAGTCAATTTCTTCGTTTATATCAAGCTGGGCAAAAATGTCCTCTAATGGTGCGACCTCGATGGTTACCTGTTTGTTGCCTCCCGGGGCGTCAACAACCTCCACAACCCGACCCTGCAGACGCTGCCCATTAACGCCCTGGCTGAACCACTTAGCCCCCACGGCTGGGCTTAAGTTTCGCACCACGGCGGTATAACGGCTGCCCACACTCGGAACCTCGCCTTCGCTTAGCCCGATAAAGTTGGGACCCTCCACAATGTTGCTCTGGACGATGTCGACAGTATCGCTGGTTAGGGTTGCTACTGCAGCCAATACTGGTTGGCTTTTCACCTGGCCCACGCTGGCTACAATCTGGCTCGAGCCCACCGCGACCCCACTCACGGTATTGCCGCTGACTACTACAACCTGGGGTTTGCTCGAGCTAAACGTAATATTAGCCTGTACCGGATTGCCGCTGGCGTCGTAGGCTTTAGCGGTCAGGGTCTGGGTTTTGCCTACCCCGGTCAGGAGTACGGATTCTTGCTCGATGACAACCTTAGCCACGTTGTTTGTGGGCGTACCGCCACCACAAGCGGCCAACAACAATACTGCCGTGCTAAGAATTGAATACCAAGCCAGATTTTTCATACAAAGCTCCTTCTGGGCATTACTTCAGGCGAGGCTTGCTAACTTTGGCAAGAAAGGCCCCAAGCTCCTCCCATGAACGGCCTTCCCAGCGACTACCGTTACCTAGGTTGTACAGTCGGTAGATGGTCTGCCCGTTGACATACTCCAGGCGCATAATGAAACTGGCATAGGTTTGTCGCCGGTAGTTACCGTTCATTGCGATAGTGTGCTTCCAGGGGCGTTTCAGGAGCGTCTCGAGCCGGGTAGTCCTGGCGTTTCGGCCAGTTCTGTGGCAATGGAGCAGTTTTTAAAGTGCATGATATGGCTGACTTAAAATGAACCCCACCTGAAACACTCCGTTTGGAGCAGGTTAAATCCTCTTGAGTTTGCAGCTTGCGGAAAGTCGGCTTTGCGCTTGGTGAATCAGGGGATGGCCGGAATTACAGCGGGCTGTAGCGCCCGGCGCTGCTTTGCACCAACCCCTTTAGCTCGAGCATCATCAGCACCGAGAGGGTCTCGGCGGCGGAGAGGCCGGTGGTTTGGGCCAGGTCGTCGGGCAGAGCCTCGGAGAGCTCGAGTAAAGCCCGGTAGACCTGGGCTTCGGAACCCTCGAGCTGTATCGCTTGCTTTTGCGGCGTCCGTACCCCCAGCGCGTTCAGCACATCCTCGGTGTTCACCACCAGCCCAGCGCCGTCCTGAATCAGCCGGTTGCAACCCAGCGAGAAGGTGTCGCCGGGGCGGCCCGGCACGGCCAGCACATCGCGGCCCAGCTCCAAGGCAAACCGGGCAGTAATCAGACTGCCGCTTTTCTCCCCGGCCTCCACCACCAGCACGGCTTTGGCCAGCGCGGCCACAATGCGGTTGCGCCGGGGGAACAGTCCGGCCTGGGGGGGTGTTCCCAGGGGAAACTCCGAGAGCATGTTCATTTGCTCGGCCAGGGCGCGGTTTTGTGGGGGATAGAAGTGATCCATGGCGCTGCCCAGCACCCCCAGGGTGTAGCCGCCCCCCTCCAAAGCGCCCTTGTGTGAGGCGGCATCGATGCCCAGAGCCAGGCCCGAGATAACCCCCACGCCGGCCTCGGCCAGTTCGCGCGCTACTCTGTGCGTCCAGGCGGTGGCCCAGGGGCTGGCTTTGCGGGTGCCCACTACGGCAATGTTTCGCTCGGAAGGTGGTAGTTCCCCCTTCAGGTACAGCACCATAGGGGGGCTCTCGAGGTGCCGCAGCACCTCGGGGTAGTCTGGCTCCCACAGCCCAATCAGCCGCAGGCCCAGCCGGGTCGCTTGCTCACGCTCCTGCACGGCCCGGCCCTCCTGCAAGGTTTTGGCATAGCCGGAGGCAATCTCGCGGCCCAGCAGTTCGGCCACGGCCTCCACGCTCAGGTCAGTGGCAAGGGCTTGTTGCAGGCGGCTGGGGCCAATCTGGGGGGTAAGTGCAAGGGCCAGAGGGTCGGACATAGCTCGCATCAGGATAGCGGATGGGGGAGAGCCTGGAGGTTCATCTATACTAAAGCGGTGAATGAAGGAACCACCTATTCCGGTTTTGTGGCCCTGGTGGGCAAGCCCAACGTGGGCAAGTCCACCCTGGTCAATTCCATGCTGGGCGTGAAGATCGCGCCCATCAGCCCCAAACCGCAGACCACCCGCAAGCGGGTGCGCGGCATCCATACCGAGGGCAACCGCCAGATTGTGTTTGTGGATACCCCTGGCTGGCACGAAGCCGCCGATGCCATGAGCGAGTACATGATCCGCCAGATTACCGAGGCGCTGGCCGAGGTCAACGTGGTGCTCTGGCTGGTGGATTTGCGCCACCCCCCCACCCACGAGGACGAGCTGGTCGCCCGTGCGCTGCGCCCCCTGAAGGGGCAGGTGCCGATTTTTTTGGTGGGCAACAAGGCCGACGCGGCCAAGTATCCCGAATCAGCCCTGCAAGCCTATGCCGAACTGCTGCCAGGGCTGGAAACCCGCATGATCTCGGCCCAGAACGAACGCGACGCCAAAGCCCTGCGCGATGAGGTACTGGCCCTGCTGCCCGAAGGCCCCTTTTTCTTCCCGCCTGACTTTGCCAAGGGCGACCAGACCCCCGAGGAATGGGCCGCCGAGATTGTGCGCGAGGAAGCCATGAAGCGGCTCAAGGAGGAGATACCCTACTCCATTGCTACCAAAACCGAGGAATTTGAGCTCCGGGACAACGGAATGTTTTATATTCAGGTCAACATCTACGTTGAGCGCGAGGGCCACAAGCCTATTCTGATTGGGGCCAAGGGGCGGATGCTCCGGGAAATTGGGGCGGCAGCACGAAAGCAGCTCGAGGTTTTTCTGGCCCACAAGGTTTACCTGGACTTACAGGTCAAGGTATACCCCAACTGGCGCAAAGACCCCGAAGCCCTGCGGGAGCTGGGCTACCATTGAAGGGTGGACACCGGGCGCCTTCTGTTGGTGCTGGGCCTGTTGTTGGTGGTCTGGGGCCTGATCTGGCTGTATGCCCCCTGGCTTTTGAGCTGGTTTGGTCGCTTGCCGGGCGATATTCGCATCGAACGTGAGGGATTCCGCTTTTACTTTCCCCTTACTTCGATGTTGTTGGTCAGCTTGGGGTTGAGCTTACTCCTGAACCTGCTGCTACGCTGGCCTCGCTAACTACATTGTGCTGAAAGCCGACTAACTGACAGCCAAAAGCCACAGCAAAGCATTTACCCAGTCGAGGGATTGGCAGGGCTTTTCTGAACGCCCAGCGGGATGGCATTCTGCTGGGAGATACGGCTGTACATGGTGTTGGCAATTGAGTAGGCGAACTGCTTCATGGTCTGGGCGTTGGGGCCCGCGTAGTGCTCGTCTATGGTTTGGGTGAAGAGCTCGAGCCAGCGCTGGAAGTGCTCGAGCCTGAGCGGTTTGCGGGCGTTCAGCAGCAGATGCTTGTACATCATGCCGCCCCTGTAGGCGCCGGTATGCCACAGGATGTTCTCCCAGAAGTCGTGGATGACAGGCAGGTGGTTCATCAAGTCCAGGCCCTCAAATAAGTAGCCAATTTGTTCGTCCTGAAGGGCTTTGGCATAGAAGCTGTCTATCACTACGGCGAGGTCGGCTCTGGAGGCTATGTCGTTCACAGACCTAACCTTAGGCCATAGAACGGCCCGGCGGTAGTGAGCAAAGCCCCCATTGAGCCCAGGTTATGACAGCTCTCCCCCAATACCAGATTCGGTTAATTCGTCACTGAACAGTGGCGAACTACGACCGACTGGAGAGGTTCTCGAGAAGCGCTACAGGGTGCCGCTAAGTGGTCTGATAACCAAGAACCCGGTATGCACTACTGTCCCCTGCAAATGGCCGCACATTGCAATTTTGGGCAATCAACGCGCTGCAAAACGCACCGCAAAGCAAGTTACCGGTGCACTAAGGCCTCCCAGGTCTTGAATTCGCGCTGGACTCGAGTACACTTGCAGGCGGAGCAAGGCAGGCCACAGGGCCTGCGGTATTCCGGCGTTCGGCAGGTGTGCTGCGCAGGCCGAAGGGGGGAGCCACTTTCGCCCACCCCGCGAGTTGGGAGGTATCCAGGTGGCAAACGGCGAGATTTCAAACTTCCTCAAGCACCATTTCCGTCACTTTAACGCGGCCTCGTTGGTGGACGCCGCCGAGGCCTACCGGGCCCACCTCGAGCAAGGTGGGGTGATGATGGTCACGCTGGCGGGGGCTATGAGCACCGCCGAGCTGGGTATCTCGCTGGCCGAGATGATCCGCCAGGACAAGGTACACGCCATTAGCTGCACCGGGGCCAACCTGGAGGAAGACCTGTTTAACCTGGTGGCCCACCACCACTATGAGCGCATCCCCAACTGGCGTGAGCTAACCGCTCTGGATGAGCAGCGCTTGCTGGAAAGACACCTCAACCGTGTGACCGACACCTGCATTCCCGAGATGGAAGCCATGCGACGGCTCGAGGCGGCCTTGTTGGAGGAATGGGAGGCCGCTGACCGGGCCGGGGAGCGCTACTTTCCGCACGAGTTTTTGTACCGCATTATTCGCTCGGGGAAGCTCGAGCGCTACTACCAGATTGACCCCAAGGATAGCTGGATGATGGCCGCTGCCGAGAAGAACCTGCCCATCGTGGTACCCGGTTGGGAAGACTCCACTACGGGCAACATGTATGCCGGACACTGCCTGAATGGCGAAATCAAGAACGTGCACACGGTGCGAACCGGCATCGAGTACATGATGGAACTGGCCAACTGGTACCTTGAGACCAGCGCCCGCCATTCCATCGGCTTCTTCCAGATTGGCGGGGGCATTGCGGGCGACTTCCCCATCTGTGTGGTGCCCATGCTGCACCAGGATATGCAGCGCCCAGATATTCCGGTGTGGGGCTACTTCTGCCAAATCTCCGACTCCACGACCAGCTATGGTTCGTACTCGGGGGCCGTGCCCAACGAGAAAATCACCTGGGGCAAGCTGGCCGCCGACACCCCTAAGTTCATCATCGAGTCGGATGCTTCGATTGTAGCGCCCTTAATGTTCGCCATGGTGCTGGGCTGGTAAGCATCTGGCCGAGTGCCTCTGGGCTTTAGATCTCGAGCGAGCATCCCCCCTTGACAGTTGGGGGGAGCGGGTCGTAGTGTTTTGCCAGCAGGTTCATTCAATAAACAGGCGGTTCATTCAATGAAACCACTTGAAGCCATTCCCACCCTCGAGCGCCCCCTGTACTTGCTGGGGTTTTTCAGCGAGGAACGCCCCTACTGGGGCCTTTCGGAGCTGGCCCGGGCGAGCGGCTGGCCCAAGGCCACCTGCCTGCGCAGTCTGCGGGCGCTCGAGCAGCATGGCTTGCTGGTGCGCGAAAACGACCGCTACCGCCTGGGGACAAGGCTGTTGCAACTGGGTACCCTGGTCAAGGCGGCCTACCCGGCCCGTCAGGTGGCCCTGCCCTTCATGCAGGCCCTGCGCGACGCCACAGGCCAGTCGGTGCAGTGGGTGGTGCGGGACGGGCTGGAGGGGGTCTACCTCGAGGTGGTGGAAGCCCGCTCGAGGATACGCCTCTATATTGCCCCGGGGCGGCGGGCGCCCTTGTACGCTGGGGCCTCCACCCGGCTTTTGCTGGCCTTTGCCCCAAATACAGTGCAGGAGGGCATCTTCCAGAGTGAGCGTAGGCGCTACACCCCGGCCACACCGGTAGCCCTGCAGCATTTGCAAGAATTGCTCAATCAGACTCGCAAAACCGGGTTTGCCGTGAGCTTTGGGGAGCTCGAGCCCCACTCTGCTGAGCTGGCCGTCCCCATCCGGGGCCCCGAGGGCGAGGTGCTGGCGGCCTTGAGCCTGGCCGGAGCAGAAGCCCACCACCGCGACCCAAAAATGCTCTATGGTTACCTGCAAGCCTTGAGTCAATCGGCCCGGGAAATATCGGAAAAGCTTGGGTTCGTAGGGCCCTGGCAGGCCGACCTCGAGGGTTTTCTGTCGTCGCTTCTGGCAGTTCGGCCATAAAGGAGGAAGTATGCACAAACTCGTTGGACTCTTGGCAAGCCTGACCCTGAGCGCAGCCCTGGCCCAGACCCAGTGGACCATGGCCACCCCCTACCCCGATGGCAACTTCCACACCATCAACATCCGTGAGTTCGCCAAGGAGGTAGAGACCGCCACCCAGGGCCGTCTGATCATCCGCGTGAACAGCGGGGGTTCGTTGCTGCCCCACCCCCAGATTCTGCCTGGGGTGCGGGGCGGCCAGATTCAGATAGGCGAGGTGTTGATCTCGCTCCTGGCCAACGAGAACCCGGTGTTTGCCCTGGACTCGATTCCCTTCCTAGTTGGCAGCTACGACGACGCCCAGCGGCTCTACCGGGTCTCCCGGCCCGAGATCGAAAACTGGCTCAACCGCCGGGGCATGACCCTGCTGTTCTCGGTGCCCTGGCCGGGGCAGGGCCTCTACACCAAGCAGCCGGTTAATAGCGTAGCCGACCTGAAGGGTATCCGCTTCCGGGCTTTCAACCCGGCTACCGCCCGCATCGCCGAGCTCACCGGCATGATTCCCACCCAGGTTGAGGCCGCCGATATTCCTCAGGCCTTTGCCACCGGCATTGTGGCAGCCATGATCACTTCCCCCTCTACCGGTGTGGATAGCCAGGCCTGGGACTTCACCCGCTACTTCTACGACCTCAGGGCCTGGATTCCCAAGAACATGGTCATTGTGAGCCGGCGGGCCCTGGACAGCCTGAGCCAGGCCGACCGCGAAGCGGTGCTGGCAGCAGCCCGCCGGGCCGAGCAGCGCGGCTGGCAGGCCAGCCAGCAGGAAGCCGCTAGCAAGAGCGCCATCCTGGCCCAGCGGGGTATGCAGGTTTTGCAGCCCGGCCCGCAACTGGTAGCCGACCTCAAAAAGGTGGGCCAGACCATGACCAATGAGTGGCTACGGCGGGCCGGGGCGACCGGGGTCAACATCTACCGGGCCTACCTGGGTAGATAAAGCCCGGGGCGAGTGGCCCGTGGCTTGTGTCGGTTTCGCGGGCTCCAGGCTACCCGCCCCTTGTGCTGAGAGGGCCTTATGCGAAGTTTTTTGGAAGGTCTGTACCGCTTTTCGAGCCTTCTGGCGGGGCTGCTGGTGGTCTTTATCTTCCTGCTAATCCTGGGCCAGGTTGTGGGTCGGCAGCTTGGGGTGGCTATCCCGTCGGCCAACGAACTGTCGGGCTTTGCCATGGCCGGGGCGGTGTTCCTGGCCCTGGCCCCCACCCTGCGGGCGGGGGCGCACATCCGGGTGGGGGTGCTGGTGCGGCGGCTTCAGGGCAGGGTGCGGCGGGCGCTCGAGCTTTTTGTAAGCGCATTTTCCCTGCTGGCCTCGGGCTACGCCACGCTGCAACTCTGGCGGTTGGTGCTGGATTCCTACCGCTATGGCGACCTGGCCCCGGGACTGTTGCCCCTGCCCATCTGGATACCGCAGAGCTTTCTGGCGGTGGGTCTGACCATATTTACCATCGCGCTGGTCGATAGCCTGGGGGCTTTGCTCAGAGGAGAGCTCCCCAGCTATCTTGCTGAGGGTGGGGGACAGGAGTAGCCAGTGGAGTTAACCCAGGTGGCGCTTTTTTTGGTGCTTTTGCTGCTCTTGTTCCTGGGCAGTGGGGTCTGGATTGCCCTGGCCCTGCTGGGGGTGGGCTGGGTGGGCTTGCAGTTTTTCACCAACACCCCCCCGGGAGCCAGTGTGGCGAGCAGTTTGTGGACGTCGGTCTCGAGCTGGTCGCTAGCGGCGTTGCCGATGTTCATCTGGATGGGGGAGATTCTCTATCGCACCCGCCTGGCTGCCGACCTGTTCGAGGGGCTTTCCCCCTGGCTGCGCAGCATCCCGGGCCGCCTGCTGCACATCAACGTGCTGGCCTCGGGCATCTTTGCTGCGGTGATCGGCTCCTCGGCAGCCACCACCGCCACCGTGGGCAAGATTGCCCTGCCGGAGCTCTTGCGGCGGGGCTATCCCGAGCGGCTGGTGCTGGGCTCGCTGGCCGGTTCGGGCACCCTGGGTCTGCTGATTCCCCCCTCGGTGATGATGATTGTTTACGGCGTGGCTGCCGAAGTCTCGGTGGCCCGGCTTTTCATCGCAGGGTTGCTGCCGGGCCTTCTGGTAATGCTTTTGTTCATGGGCTGGGTGATGCTGGCGGGGCTACTCAACGCCCAGAAGATGCCCCCGCCCGAGCCGCCGATGCCCCTTGGGCGGCGTCTGTATGGGCTACTCAAAATAATGCCGGTGCTGCTTTTGATGGTAGCGGTAATCGGATCGATCTATACCGGCGTGGCCACGCCTACCGAGGCGGCCAGCCTGGGGGTGTTGGGATCCCTCCTCATTGCCTTCTGGTCGCGCAGCCTGAGCTGGCAGGGTTTGCTGGATAGCCTGATGGGCGCGGTACGTACCAGCAGCATGATTGGTTTTATTCTGGCCGGGGCGGCGGTGCTCTCGATTGCTATGGGTTTTACCGGCATCCCGGCGGCTTTGGCGGCCTGGGTGGGCGAGCTGGGGCTTTCCAAATACGCCTTGCTGGCCGTGCTCATGCTGCTGTTCTTGGTGCTTGGAGCCTTTCTGGACGGCATCTCCATCATTGTGCTGACCACCTCGGTGATTCTGCCGCTGGCCAAGGCGGTGGGGATTGACCTGTTGTGGTTTGGTATCTTTTTGGTGATCGCGGTGGAGCTGGCCCAGATTACCCCCCCGGTCGGCTTCAATCTATTTGTGTTGCAGGGTCTTTCGGGGCGGGATATCTTTACCATTGCCCGCTCGGCTTTGCCTTTTTTGTTCATGCTGCTGCTGGCGGCGGCCCTGATCACGGTGTTCCCGGATATTGTGACCTGGCTTCCCCGCACCATGACTGGGGGTTGATGGCTAAAGGGAACTGTAGGCTAAAGGTGAAAGTTTAATATTGGGGCAACAGCCAATGGCCCCGCCAATTAAGAGGGTATGGTTTTTGGACCCTGGGCGCCTGAACACCTCAGATGAAAGCGGTATCTCTTCTACACCACAGAAAGCCATTGGGCGTTCGGCCATCCGTGAGGTGATATGCAAATAGACTTGAACGCCGATGCCGGTGAATCGTTTGGCAACTGGACGCTAGGTCGGGATGAAGAACTCTTCCCCCTGATTAGCTCAGTAAACGTGGCCTGCGGGTTTCATGCGGGCGACCCTCTGACCATAAAGCGCACCCTCGAGCTCGCTCGGCAGACCGGGGTGGCCGTGGGGGCGCACCCAGGTTTTCCAGACCTGGTGGGGTTTGGGCGGCGGGAGATGGCCGCCACGCCCGAGGAGGTGTACGCCGATGTGCTCTACCAGGTGGGGGCCCTCTGGGCTTTCTTGAAGCTGGCGCAGATGCCCCTACACCACATCAAGGCCCACGGCGCCCTCTACAACCGGGCCACCAAAGACCCCGGGACCGCAAGGGCCATCGCCGAGGCCGCCCGAGACTTTGACCCCCAGATACCCCTGGTGGTATTGCCCAACACGCCGCTGGAGGCCGAGGCCCAGAAGCTGGGGCTTCGTACCGTTGCGGAGGCCTTTCCTGAGCGGGGTTATGCCTCCGATGGTCGCCTGGCCCCCCGGGGCACCCCGGGCGCCTGGATTCATTCGCCTGAGCTGGCTGCCCGCCGGGCCGTGCAGATGGTGGTGGAGGGCCGGGTGGAGGCAGTGGACGGCGGTTGGGTCGAGGTACGGGCCCAGACCCTGTGCATTCACGGAGACAACCCCAACGCAGTGGGGATAGCCAGGGCCGTCAGGGAAGCCCTGGAGGCCCAGGGCATAGGCATCCAGACCTACTGAAGCCCCTGGATCACCTCCTGGATACGTCGCTGTCCATGACCCTCACCGGCTTTTATCTATCTTTCTCCGAACAGCTCGACCTCGAGGCCAACGCGAGACTTTTAGCTCTCACAAAGGCCCTGGTTTCCAACCTGCTGCCTGGGGTGACCGATATAGTGCCGGGTTATGTAAACGTGTACCTCGAGTACGATGCTGAGCGGGTATCTAAAGCACAGGTAGAGCGCTGGGTGCGGCCATACCTGGAAGAATTGCCCAACCTGGAACCAGGAAAACAGCTCGAGATTCCCGTGCGGTACGACGGGCCCGACCTGCCCTGGGTGGCCGAGCAGACGGGTCTGGCGTTAGACGAAGTCATCCGGCTGCACACTGAACCGCTCTACCGCGTATTTGCAACCGGTTTCACCCCAGGGTTTCCATTTTTGGGCCCCCTCCCCGAGCGCCTGCGGCTGCCCCGCCGCAAAAACCCACGCCCACGGGTGCCGGCCCACAGCGTGGCCATAGCGGGAAACCAGACCGGCATCTACCCCCTGCCCTCGCCCGGGGGGTGGCATCTGATCGGAACCGCCCTGGCTCAGGTATACAACCCCCAGCGGGAAAGGGTGTTTTTGCTGGAGGCAGGGGACTGGGTGCGCTTTGTGCCCGCCCAGGGCCCCACCCCAGCCCTACCCCCCGAACGCTCCCTGTTGCCCCCTGAGCCGCGATACCCGGTTTTGCGCGTCGAGGAGCCGGGTCTGCTCGACCTGGTGCTGGATGAGGGGCGGCGGATGGCGGGACGCTATGGGCTGGCGGCCTCGGGGGTGCTGGATGCACGTTCGGCGGGGGTAGCCAACCGGTTGGTGGGCAATCCGCCCCACGCCCCTTTGCTCGAGTTGACCCTGAGCGGCCCTGTGCTAAGCGCGCTCGAGCCGGTGGTGGTGGCCTTTGCGGGCTATGGGATGTTGCCGCTGGTTAACCACGAGCCTGTGATGGGGGCCCAGAGCTTTGCCCTGCAAAAAGGAGATTTGCTGCGCTTCCGGCTTACTGGGGAAGGGGCCCGCGGCTACCTGGCGCTGGCTGGGGGCCTCGAGAATGAACGTTTCTGGGGGAGCGCCAGTACCGACCTCAAGGGACTGGTGGGGCGGGCCTTGCGGGCGGGGGATGTGCTGGGGGTAGCGCAACCCAGGGAGGCTCGAGCGGGCTTTGGATTGGCCCAGCCTGCCCTCACCTCACACCGCATTCGCCTGCTGCCGGGGCCGCAGTACAGCCGGGAGGCCATGCGGGCCCTGTGTGCGGCGCCCTACGAACTGGTCTCGGGTGACCGAATGGGGCTTCGCCTGGCGGGGCCGGAGGTGCCGGGCGGCGAGCTGATCAGCGAGGCCACGCCGCTGGGAGCGGTACAGATAACCCCCCAGGGGCAGCCCATCGTGCTGCTTCAGGATCGGGGACGCCTTGGGGGCTATGCCAAGCCGGCCCTGGTGCATCCCGCCGACTTACCCAGGCTGGCGCAGATGCGCCCCGGACAAACACTGAGATTTGTGATGTCCCATGCCCCAGCTTGAAGAGTGATACCCACTGAACCCGGCCCGCTGAACCCGGATAGATGGCCTCGAGGGGCCCTGGAGAATTCCTCATCCCATGTCGGGCGTATTTTGCGCAGGTGGGTGCCGCTACCTTCTCCAGCCCAGGGGAGAAGGCGGAGTGTTCGTCTGGATATGGTATGAGACCCTCCAGGCAGATGGTGCAAGCGGCGTCAAGCAGTGTCGGAGGCCCCCCTGGCGATATACCCGCCAGGGGTAAGCATTCTAACGGTGGGCTGGACGGTTTACAGCACAATCCCAACTTGCCACAATATCCTGCAACGGGAATTGCCGGGGAGGTGCTTGTCGGTGGAAGATATAGATACCCAAGTAAAACGCTATTTTCGTACCCATTTTCATCTGGCTGCGCCCCTTTCGCCGGGCCGCTTTGAAAGCGCGCTGGCCAGACGCATTGGCAGCCCTGCCCGACGAAGACCCATTCTGGAGGCTTGGAAAGCCTACCTGGGAGCGGAAGGGGGCAACCTCGAGGCGGTGCGAAGTTTTTACCAGGTGCTGCTCAGCCATCCCAAGGAGCGGCTCGAGGCCCTGGTGTATGCGATGCACCTCCCTTTTATGGAGCTTTACCTGCGGGTTTTACCCCAAACCTTACCGGCAGAGGGCCGGGTACTGGAGGTAGGTGCCTTCACCGGGGCCCTGGTGACGCTGCTGCAAGAGGCCCGGCCCGAGCTGGAGTGGCACGCCCTGGAGGGTGTTGCAGAGGCCGTCCGCCTGGGAAGGGCCCGCACCGGCGAGGTGGTGCAGTGGCATGAGGGGTGGTTCCCCGAGCAGCAAAACCTGCCGACCATGGATGCGGTGCTGCTGCTGTCCTGTTTGCCGGAAGGGTACCTGGGAGACTTGCCCTCGACCCTCGAGGAAGAGGCTTACCTGGCGCACTTTGACCTGCTTCGCCGTTTGCAGGGTCTGGCGGGATTGCTAAAGCCGGGGGGGTTGCTGGTCTATAGCCATGGCCCTTTTTTGGGCAAAAACCCCCAGGCGGTGATGGGGGCCCTGGAACAGATGGGCTTCGGTGATGTGCGGCTGATAGGCGAAGGGGAGTACGCTCTTCTAACGGCCCAGATGCCCCCGGATCTGGTTTTACCCGTGCCTGCACCACAAGTTCGGCCCACCGATGCAGCTTCGGTTACGGTCGAATCCAACCCCCTTCCAGACACAGAGGAGATCTGGGCCTTGCTCGAGCAGGGTGCTTATGCCCAGGTGCTGGAGCGCATACCCTCCAGCGCCGGGGGAGAGCTGGCGTATTTGCGCGGCCGGGCCCTCTGGGCTTTATCGCGCTTCGCCGAAGCCGACGAAGCCCTGGCACAAGCGCACCACCCCGAAGCCGAAACGCTGCGGGTGCTTTGCTGGGCCGAACTGGAAGAGTACCCAAAGGCCTTACCCCGCCTGGAGGAGCTTTCCAGCCGGGGAGGACGGTATAAGTTTGCCTTGGGCAAAGTTTACCTGGGCCTGGGGCGTTTGTCGGATGCGCTGCGACAGTTTTACGAGAGCGGCCTCCCCGAGGCCGAGGTCTACCTCAAGTCCACCCTCGAGCGTATCGAGGAGCGGGTGTTGCGCTTGTTTCGCGAAGGCGACTGGAGCGAGTCCAGCCGCCGGGTGGAGTTCGTCGAAGACCTATCGCCCGAACTGCTTACAAGAGGTTTGCTGCGGGTGGGTTTGCAGTCCGCATTGCAACAAGGCCTATGGGGCCGTGCGGCCCGCTACGCCCAGCGCCTTTATGTTCTGGGAGAGTCCCACGGGGCTTTGGGGTTGGCCCTGTCGGGCCTGAAGGTGCGAAGCCCCGAAGCACTGGACGGGGTACCGCTGGCCGACCTCAAGGAGGTAGAGCCCTACCTGACCGATGCGGTCGCCCGTGCCGAGGACGCCACCGCGCTCCTGGCTTTGGGGCTGCTGCGGCACCGGGAGGGGCGGTACGCCGAGGCAGTGCGCTACCTCGAGCGGGCCGCGCAGGCCTCCCGTGGCGAACCGGCTGGGCTGGCCTACCACCTATTGGCCCTCTCCAAGCGGTTCTTGGGCTATCCCATACAGGAGATTTTAGGCGATCACAAGCGGGCCCACGCACACCGGGCCTACCCGGTTCGACAGCTATTTGAGCTGGCTCAGGAAGCCTTTGAAGCTGGTGAGCCCGTGCTGGCCAAAGAGTTTTTGGGCCGGGTGCGAGAAGCGGGACTTCAACCTTTTGGCGAGATTGAGCCGGTGCTGAAACTGGTCGAGACCCTGGAGGGCCCCTGGGAGGCCTTTCGTATGCTGGCCCAGAGCCTGAAACAAACCCCGGAGCCTCCGCTGGAGCACCTCGAGCTGGCCTACCGGCTTTCGCGCAGCTTTTCCCAGAGCCAGGAGGCTGGGGCCGTGCGAGGGCAGTACCTGGCCGCGCTGTATAACGCCGGGCAAGCTTTGGGGGCCGAGGGGCTCTTGCTGGCCGAGCTGGCCCGCAACCCCGAAGCCCTGGAGGTGCTGTACGACCTGGCCGAACACTACGAGCGAACTGGGGCCTACCAGAAGGCCACCGAGATCTGGCGCAAAGCCCTGGATATTGCTTACTACTGGGAAAAAGACCTGGCACTTTCACGCGAAATTCTGCGTAACCTGCTCTTTTTGAACCCCACCAACCCTGAGCTTCAGCTATACCTGGAGGAGCTCAAGGCCACCTCGAGGGCCCTCGCTACCCTGGAGGGCACCCCGGATACCCTGGTCGGCGCGACGGCCGAAAGCCTGATGCGCGAGGCACTGCCCCGCTTCCATGGAGAGTATTTGATGGTGGTTGGGGGCCACACCCAGCTTCGAAGCCGCCTGACCCCTATTCTGAAAAACCAGGGCCTCGAGCTCGACTGGTTTGACTCCGACAGCCACGCCGCCGGGCGGGAGGTATTGCGGCGCATCCAGAGCCGGCTCGAGCGAGCCCACGGCCTTATGATCATCAGCAGCTATGTGGGCCACGACCTCTCCGAGCCGGTGCGCCTGGAGGCCGAGAACCTGGGGGTGCCGGTCTACATCACGCCTGGAAGGGCCAGGGGCATCACCGGATTCTTGCGAGCGGTGGCGGAGTTTGCTCCGCAAATTTTCAAACGGGCCCTGAGGGGCTAGCGGATAGAAAGTTCAAAGCAGGGCTTGCAAAAATCCCTCGGCCTGACGAACCGCCTCCTCCAGGCTGGGCTGTCCACCAGGGTAAAAGAGCGCCCGGCTGGCCGAGTTCAGCAACCCCGCTCCACGGAGGGCCTCGCCTCCCTGGGCCCCTAAACCTGGCAAGAGCAGCAAGGAGTGCGGCAAACGGCCTCGAATGTCGCCAATTTGACCAGGATAGGTTGCCCCCACCACAGCCGCCACGCGCGACCACGGGCCCACCCGCTGCTGTTCGGCCTGTTGGGCCAGATAGTCCGCTACGGCCTGGTAGAGGGTTCCCCCCTTGGCTAGGGGTAAATCCTGGAAAAGCCCGGAGCCCGGATTGGAGGTCTTGACCAGTACAAAGACCGCGCCCCCCGATGATTGAGCGGCTTGGAAAAAGGGTTCCAGGGCATCGCTCCCCAGATAAGGGTTCACCGTTAGGGCCGAGCCGGGGTAGGCCTCGAGGTAGGCCTTGGCGTAGGCTTCGGCGGTGGAGCCGATGTCGCCGCGCTTGGCATCTATAATCACCGGCAAGGAGAGCACCCGGGCCCCCGCCATCAGTTCGTGCATCAGGGCAAACCCCTGAGGCCCCAGGGCCTCGAAAAAAGCCGTTTGAAACTTGACTGCACCTAGCCGCGAAGCCAGGGCCTCCATCAGCTCCAGGGTGTAGCGGCGGATGTGGGTCAGGGGCTCCGGCCCGTGCAGACTGGGCCGGGGGTCAACCCCCAGCACCAGGGGGGGGCGCCCTTCGACCTCTTCCACAAACTCCATATACACGAGCCTACTCTTTGTCACCTGAGATGCAAAGTAGCCCTGATGCAGGATTCATAAAGATACCGGCCTGACGATATTGCGAACCAGAAGGTCCAATCGTGTTTGTAATCTGGTCTGGCCGCACATTTGTGGCTGCTCTAGCCGTCGAGCCACTTCAACTCGAGCCGTGCCTCCAGATGCCCGACCTCGAGCTTCCGCACATTCCGTACCACGGGCCGACGCCATTCCAGCTCTACCTCGGGCGAGAGAATGCCGAGTTCTTCCAGCAGCCGGATGATCATGGGTTCCCGGGCCTCGTTGGAGCCGCTCTCCACCTTGAGCGCAATCCCAAGGTTGCCCCAGCGGGTGTTTCGCAGGGCCATGCCGTAGTAGCCGTCGGCGCCGCGCTTGGCAACCAGTTGGGGCAGGTGTTGCATCAGCACGGTGTCGATGCTGTGGGGGCCTGCGACCAGGTCGGGGTGCTGTCGCATGGCCTGAAAAATGGCCTGCAAACCTTCCTGGTACTGGGGTGGGGCAGCCGCTGGCTCTGCCAGCAGGGCAAACATGCGGGCAGCAGAGGCCAGGGGCAGCACGAAGGTGGGCACGCTGCATCCATCCACCCCGTAAGGGATGTGCGCTTGACCCGAAAGTTCCCGCAGGGTTTGCAGATTGAGCTGCTGCACCGGGTGTTCGGGCTGCTCGTAGCCTTTGGGGTCGGCCCCCAGCGCCAGGGCTGTCGCCAGCATGCCGGTATGTTTACCCGAGCAGTTGTTGTGCAGCACGCTTGGGGGCTGGTCTGCCTGCTGCAGGGCCTTCCTGGCTGCGGGGTCGAAGGGCAGGTGGGCACCACAGGCCAGGTAGCTTTCGTCCAGGCCAATCTTGCGCAGGTAGTTGGCGGCCATGGCCACATGCGGCTCCATGCCGTCGTGGGAGGCGCAGGTCAGGGCCACCTCGGCCGGGGTGATGCCAAAACGCTCGATGGCCCCACTCACATAAAGGGCCAGGGCCTGGAAGGGCTTGGCCGAGGAACGCATATGCGCGGCCAGATGGGGGTTGCCAGAGTAGGCCAGCAGGCTGCCCAGGGGCCCCACCATGGCCAGCGAGACCTTGTGCCGGTTTTCGATGTGGCCCCCGCGGTAGACGTAGGTATAAGCATCCATTGCCCATAGCCTATCGCTTTGTTGGGGGGTTGATAAGCCATTCGCTGGGGATATCGGGCTGCCTTACCCCAAAAAACCATCTTTTCTGGCCGCTCCCTGCTACCCTGATGGCATGCAAAAGCTATGGGCGGTGTGGTTGGTGCTGGGGTTGTCGGTGGCGCAAGCCCCGCAAGCAGCGGTGCTGCTGCGCCTGAACGATGCGCAGAATGCCGTGGTGGTAGGGGCTTTTCAAGCAGGACGCTTTACCCAGACGGAAAAGCTAACCCGCCTCGAGGCCCGGCGCTACCTGGTGTTTGGGCCCCAAGGCCGTATCAACCAGGCCCAGGGAGCTGGAGGGTTAAAAACCCCGGATATCTGCGACTGGAATCGGGAAACGCCCCTGACGCTGCTCGAGCGCCGCGCTATACAGTACCCCGCTTACGCCCTCTTTGCCCCCTGGAACCCCCAGCCGCGCCCGGTGGCCTCGTTTGCACCTGCGGCTGCCCACCTGCAGGCGGTGGGGGTCGAACTCAGCCGCTTGGGTATAAAAAAGGCCCCCAGCGTTACCCAGGCCCTGCGCACCGACCTCGATGGCGACGGACGCGACGAAGTTATTCTGAGCGCCAACCAGCCGGGTTTCTCTATCAACCAGGGCCAAATCGAAGGGCGCTATGCCCAGGAGGTAGGCGACTATGGCCTGGTGCTGGTGCGCAAGCTGCTGAGCGATACCGACCTGCGGACGTATGTGCTGGAGGCGACCCACCTCAAAAAACCCTTCGACGGCACCGAGGGGATGCCCACCGTGATTACCCGCCGGGTTGGGGCCATCCTCGATCTCGATGGTGACGGCAAGATGGAAATCATCACCGAGGACTGGGTGCACGAGGGCTGGGGCAGCAAGGTCTGGCGCTGGGACGGAAGGCGGTTTGTAAAGGTGCTCGAGTGGGGCTGTGGGGTTTGAGGCGCAAAGGTTTGTAGCCGGCTTTTGGCAGCGAGCAAACCGAATCGGGCGGCCAGAACCCCAGGCTCTTCTGGAGTTCATGCTACATAAAGCCACCCCCGCTTTCGTAACCCCGCAGACGGTCTTCGCATTAGATCGGGCCGTCCCAGGAAACTGCCTCTGGGTGAGGCGGGCGCAAGCATCATCCCGGAGGTGAGGGGGTGACTGTTGGGGCCATTGCCAGTTTGTAGTGTACCTTGCTATGGTTTCTTCGGATCAAACCACAAACTGCCCTAGAGCCAGTTCGCCACGGCAATAGTTGACCGGGGGCTTTGCTTTGACTTGCCGATGACATGCCACAGAAAATATATGTTGTGGAGGTATAAGGAATGAAACGCAGAGACCTAATCAAAGCAGGTGTCGTAGCAGGTGCAGCAGCGGCTCTATCGGCCCAGGCCCAAAGCGCCCAGGCCAACCAGCCGGGCATTCTGGCCCGTGCCCGCAACCTGATTTTCTTCGCTTACGACGGCATGGGTTGGGAAGACTATGCCATTGCCCAGTTCTACTCGAGGCGCGTACTGGGCAAGCCGCTGGCCCTCGAGCGCTTCCTGGCCACCGGCGTGAGCGGCCTGCAAAACACCAACAGCCTCACCAGCTTCGTCACCGAGTCGAGCGCCGCCGGCACCGCCTGGAGCACCGGGGTCAAGACCGTCAACGGCGGGCTGGCCATACACATCGACGGGCGCAAACTCACCCCCATCTTTGCCCTGGCCAAGCAGCAAGGCAAGGCGGTGGGGCTGGTCTCCACCGCTACCATCACCCACGCCACCCCGGCCAGCTTCGTGGTTTCCAACCCCGACCGCAACGCCGAGGAGCAAATTGCCGAACAGTACCTTGATTTTGGCGCCGAAGTGTACCTGGGCGGCGGTACCCGCTTTTTCGACCCCGCGGTGCGGCGCGATAAGAAGGACATGTACGCGGCTTTTGCCGAAAAGGGCTATGGGGTGGTGAAAAACCCCAGGGAGCTCCAGGCTTCCAACGCCTCTAAGCTCCTGGGGGTGTTTAGCAGCAGCCACGTACCCTACGAGGCCGACCGGCGTTTCCAAGGCGTAGACGTGCCCAGCCTGGCCCAGATGACCCGGGCCGCCCTGCCGCGCCTGGCCGCCCATTCCCGGGGGTTCGTGCTCCAGGTCGAGGCCGCCCGCATCGACCACGCCAACCACCTCAACGACCCTGTCGGAAGCATGTGGGATATTCTGGCTGCCGATGAAGCCCTCGAGGTGGTGATGAACTTTGTGGACCAGAACCCCGACACCCTCCTCATCATCGGCTCTGACCACGTTTGTGGGGCCCCTGCGCTCTACGGTACGGGTTCTTCGTACCGCGAGGGCAGCGCGGGGGTGTTGCAGCTCGAGGGCCAAAAGGGCACCTTCGAATATATTCTGGGCCGCCTGGGCAACAACCCCAGCCCCGATCAGGTGGTGGAAATTTTCCGCACCGTCAAAGGTGTCACCCTCAAACCCGAGCAGGCCCAGGCGGTGGTGGATGCCATCACCAAGCGGGTTTACCTGCCGGACGGGGTGCGCTATGGGGTTCAGCCGGCCAACACCCTGTCCTGGGTGATGCGCCAGACCAACGCCAGCAAACCCGACCTGCCCAACATCGGCTGGAACTCCGGCCAGCACACGGCTGGGCCCACCCTGTTTGGGGTGTACGGTCGGGGTGTAGGTGCCGTGCGCATAGGTCTGATTGACAACACCTACAACTTCACCCTGATGACCCGGGCCCTGGGTATCCGCTTCCAGAACCCGGTTATGAGCGAACAGGAGGCCCTCGAGGTGCTCAAGGCGCGGGCCGAGAGCCCCATCCTGCACCCCCAGGATGTGATGGCCTAGCCGGACTTACCCCTAAGCGGGGTGGCCTCGCGCAGAAGCGGGGCCACCCCCACCGCTTTAGCAGCTTTGAAATACAGGAGTCCTCGTGACCCGTCGACAAGCCACCAAAGCCTTGCTGGTGAGTACCATCGGGGTTGTAGCGGGCGCGGGCCGGGCCCAGGCCCCAGCACCCCAGCGCATTGCCGAGCTGGGTCGGCTGGGCGAGGTCGGGTCCGATGTGCCCTTTGATTTTGCCCGCCAGAAAGCGCTGCTGGTGCGGGTGCCCCCACCGCAAAAACCCAACCCTCGAGTGCTCCAGGCGGGCTCGATCTACCTGACCGCCTTCAGCCGTACCTGTACCCATGCTGGCTGCATCGTTCCGCTGCCCGACCAGCGCGGCCTTATGGAGTGCGGCTGCCACGGAAGCCGTTTCCGCGCCGATGGGGTGCTTCTGGATGGCCCCGCCCCTACCGACCTGCGGGCGATTGCCCTCGAGCTTCGCCAGAACGAGGTTTGGGCCGTGGGCTGGCTGGAAAACCCCTAGAGTGGTTCCAACCAGTACCCAGCAGGCGACAGACAAAACACCTGCCGATAAGGCCAGTTTGTGACTTGCCTCAGCAAGGGTGATGTTCAATCTCGACCCTCCAAGAGCACAGCTTCCACATCCTCTGGATGCGATTGAGGTAATATATCGCTGGTGTTCAGCACAGTAGGCGGGTTGTCGCCGAGAATCTCATGCTTGACCCGTTCCCATAAAACCGGGGCATGCACCCAGCCAAAGCTTACTGGAGCACCTGGCAATACCCAATTCAGGAGGTATGTATGGCAGGCAAGTTTGTGCTCTCCACCACCGCAGATGGGCAGTATATGTTCAACCTCAAGGCCGGCAACGGCGAGACCATTCTCACCAGCGAGCGTTACCAGAGCAAGGATGGAGCCCTCAACGGTATTGATTCAGTGCGCAAGAACGCCCCTCTGGATGAGCGCTATGAGCGCCGCACGGCCAGCAACGGTGCCCCCTACTTTGTGCTCAAGGCCGCCAACCACCAAGAAATTGGGCGCAGCGAGATGTATAGCTCCCCAGCAGCCATGGAAAACGGCATGGCCTCGGTCAAGCGCAACGCTCCCGAAGCTGCCCTGGATGACCAAACCGCCTCATAGCAAGGGAAAATCGGGCCGGTAAGGTGGGCCTTGCAGCAGGGCCCGCCGCACCTCTTCCACCAGGACTCCTACCCGGATGCCCTGGTGGGTTTCAGGGAGGCTTTCCAGGTGCTTTAGGGCCTTCTCGAAATTGCGCCAACCGCCCCTGGGGTTGGTACGGGCTTTGTGCAGGGCGGCGGCCAGCAGGATGATACCGTGGGTCAGTTCGCGGTCAGACCCCGAGAGCTTTAGCCAGAGGGGCTCTAAAGCCTCGTGAACCTCCCAGAATTGGCCCTGCCGCCACAGCTTCTGGGCCTCGATGTATTCTGGCATACCCAGCAAATGCGAATTCTGCACTATAAAAAGTGTATCGGCTCCCCCTGCAGCCTGCCAAGCGTGCTAGAGTATGGAGCTTGAAGGGCTACCCCGGCCCACAGTGCGAGGTAAACAACTATGGCCAAACCTATCGAAGTGAACGATGCAAACTTTGACGCAACCCTCAAGGAAAATCAGTACGTGCTGGTGGATTTCTGGGCCGAGTGGTGCGGCCCTTGCCGCATGGTGGCCCCGGTCATGGAAGAGCTGGCCAAAGAATACGAAGGCAAGGTGACGGTGGCCAAGCTGGATGTGGACGCCAACCCACAAACTGCCATGAAATTCCGGGTTATGAGCATTCCCACCATTATTTTGTTCAAGAACGGCCAGCCGGTAGAGGTGATGGTGGGTGCCGCGCCCAAGAACAACTTTGTGGCCCGGCTCAACAAACACGTGTCGGTAAGCGCCTAGGCGACTGGTCGGGCGCACCCCCTTACCTTACCGGGCAAGGGGGATTATGCTTTTTTATTGATGCAAACCCACCACCTCAACATCAACGACCCTGCGTTCGTTTACGACCCATACCCCACCCTGGCCGACCTGCGGGAGAATTTACCGGTCTTCTACGACGAGGTCTGGAACAAAATTTTTTTCTTGCGCTACGAAGACATCGCCAACCTGTTGCGTGATAGGCGGCTGGGACGCTCGATTACCCACATCCTCTCGCGCGATGAGCTGGGCTGGCCCCCGCCCAACCCCCTGACCCGCGACTTCGACCACTTCCAGGAAAACCACATGCTCGACAACGAGCCGCCCAAGCATACCCGCCTCAAAGGCCTGATGATGAAAGCCTTTACCCCGGCCCGGGTAGAAGGGCTGCGGGGAAAAATCCAGAAGATTGTGAATGATCTGCTCGACCGTGCGGAAGACCGGGGCCAGATGGATCTGCTGACCGACTACGCTGAACCCCTGCCGGTAACGGTAATCGCCGAGCTTTTGGGCGTTCCTGAGGAAGACCGCCACCGCTTGCGCCCTTGGTCGGCGAAAATTGTGAAGCTATACGAGCTAGGCTACACCGATACGCAGGCCAAAGAAGCCAACCAGGCGGTGGTGGAGTTTTCTGCTTACATCAAGCAACTGGCCGATGAGCGCCGTAAAAAGCCCGGCGAAGACCTGATTTCGGCGCTGGTACAGGTCGAAGAACAAGGCGATAAGCTCACCCCCGACGAGCTGGTGGCCAACTGCATTTTGCTGCTCAATGCCGGCCACGAGGCCACTGTCAATGGCACCACTGCGGGTTTTCTGGCCCTCGCGCGCAACCTCGAGCAGATGGAACGGGCCAGGGAGGCCGCGGCCAAAAACCAGCCCGAGTTTTTCAAGCTGGCCGTGGAGGAACTGCTGCGCTACGACACCCCCCTGCCCATGTTCGAGCGCTGGGTGCTGGAAGATTTTGACTACAAGGGCATCCCCCTGCGCCGCGGCCAGGAGGTCGCCCTGATGTATGCCTCGGGCAACCGCGACCCGCGCAAGTTCGCCGACCCCGACCGGCTCGAGCTGACCCGAACCGATAACTTCCACCTCACCTTTGGGCTGGGTATTCACTACTGCATTGGGGCGCCCCTGGCCCGTTTGGAGCTGCAAACCTCTTTTCAAACCCTGCTCAAGCGGCTCCCCAGCATCCACCTGGCCACCGACACCATCGAGTACGCCGGTGGGTTCGTGATTCGCGGCCACAAGGCCATGCCGGTGGCCTGGTAGCGTGGCTTCTGTTCGGCTTTAGGCTTTAGGCTATATCCCATGAAGCCGATTGCGCTAGACGCCATGGGGGGCGACCATGCCCCCAGGGTCACGGTCGAAGGGGCGCTCCTGGCCAAAAGCCAGGGGATTCCGGTCGTTTTAGTGGGCCCTACCGATACGCTGAAGGAGGAACTGCGGCGACAAGGGGGCGACCTGCCCATCGTGGAAGCCCCGGAGTACATCACCATGCAAGACCATGCCACCGACGTGCGCAAGAAGCGCCGGGCCTCCATAAACGTGTGCATGGAACTGGTCAAGCAAAAAGAGGCCTCGGCGGTGGTGGCCATGGGGCACACCGGGGCCACGCTGGCCTCGGCTTTGTTCAACCTGGGGCGCATTAAGGGGGTGGATCGGCCCACTCTGCTCATTGAGCTGCCGAGCGAACAAGGCCGCACCTACCTGACCGATGGCGGGGCCAACGTGGACTGTCGCCCAGAGTGGCTGGTGCAGTTTGCCGTCATGGCCACCGCGTATGCCCAGGCCCAGGGGGTGGAGAACCCCAGCGTGGGGCTCCTATCCATCGGCGAAGAGGAGGAAAAGGGCAACGAACTGACCCTAAAAACCTTTCCGCTGCTCAAGGCCACACCGGGTATTCGCTTTTATGGCAATGTGGAAGGGCGCGATATTTTCAAAGGCACCACCGATATTGTGGTCACCGACGGCTATACCGGCAACATAGTGCTCAAGCTTTCCGAAGGCGAGGCGCGCACCCTCTTCAAGTGGGTTCGGGAAGCGCTGAGCGGGGGTTCTCTGCTCACCAAACTGGGGGCCTTGTTGGTGCGGGGGGCCTTGCAGGGCTTGCGGGCCAGGATGGACCCCGCCGAGTACGGCGCGATGCCGCTGTTGGGGGTAGAAGGCCCGGTGTTCATCGGCCACGGTTCCGCCGATGGGCGGGCCGTGCAGAGCGCCGTTCGCAAGGCCAAGGGTGTGGTGGAGGCGGGTCTGGTGGAGCGGGTGCGGGCCGGCATAGGCAGGCTGGCCGGTTTCTAGGAGAAGCTATGGAGACCTCGAGCGTCTGGCTACGCACCATCATCAGCATTGGCCTCTTGATTCTGGGTTTTTGGGTCGGACGGGGCGGCATGGGCCTCCTGACCTGGCTGGGCCGCCTGACCCCAGACGAGCGGGATGACCGCTACTGGCGGGTGGTGGGCTGGCTGTGGTGGGGGGTTACGGGGCTGATGATTGCCTCGCTCATATTGCATGTCTGGGCGGTGGTGCTCGAGCCCCTGCACGGCTGGGGTCGTACCCTGTACGTCTGGCTGGGTGAGCGGGGTCTGTCGGTGCTCTTGATTGCCGGGGCGACCTCGCTGGCGCTGCGTCTGGTGCCCCGGCTGTTGCAACGGGTGCCGGTGGGCACCGGTGAGTTCAGCCGTGAACAGGTGCGGGCCCAGACCCTCAAGAGCGTACTGGAGTCGGTGCTGCAGGTCTTGATTGTGGTGCTGGGGGTGCTTTTTGCCCTCTCCAACCTGGGCCTGAACGTGACCGCCTTGCTGGCCGGGGCCGGGGTGGTGGGGCTTGGTATCTCGCTGGCCGCGCAAAACCTGATCCGGGACGTGCTCAACGGGTTTTTTATTCTGCTGGAAGACCAGTACGGGGTGGGTGATGTGATTACGGTGGGCCAGCTTTCGGGCGGGGTGGAGCGCTTCAATCTGCGGATTACCGTGCTGCGCGACCTGGAGGGCCGGGTGCACTTTATCCCCAACTCCACCATCCAGCAGGTCACGGTCATGAGCCGCGACTGGGCCCGGGCCGTGGTGGATGTCTCGGTGGCCTACGAAACGCCGGTGGACAGGGCCCTGGAGGTCATACGTTCGGAGGCCGAAGCCTTTTACCACGACCCCGAGTGGCGTGACAAGTTCACCGACCAGCCCCCCGAGACCCTGGGCATCCAGCAACTGGCCGACTCGGGCATCCTGATTCGCGTGCTTCTTAACGCCAAACCCAAAGAACAGTGGGCCATTGGCCGGGAGTTCCGCCGCCGCATCAAGCTGCGTCTCGATGCCGAGGGAATCGCCATCCCTTACCCCACCCGGCGCATTGTCAGCACCTGAACCTGTATGCGTGCAACCGCCGCATAGAATGGGGGGGTGAAAACCTGCGATTACCTGATTATCGGTGGGGGCATTGTGGGCCTGACGATTGCCCTCGAGCTCAAAAAGCGCAACCGGGCGGCGAGCATTGTGGTGCTGGAAAAAGAAGCGGAACTGGCCGTACACGGTTCGGGGCGCAACTCGGGGGTGCTGCACGCTGGCTTTTACTACACCGCCGACTCGCTCAAGGCCCGCTTTACGCGCGAGGGCAATGCCCGCTGGAAGCAGTTTGTGGAAGAGCGCGGCCTCCAAATCAACCGCTGCGGCAAGCTGGTAGTGGCCAAAAACGAACAGGAGGTGGAGGGACTGCGCGAACTCAAGCGCCGGGGCGACCGGAACGGTGTCGAGACCTATCTGATCTCCCTCGAGGAGGCCAAAAAAATCGAGCCCCGGGTCAAGTCCACCGAGCTGGCCCTGTGGTCACCCAATACCGCTACCGTAGACCCCAAGGAATGCATGGCGGCCATGGCGGCGGAGTGTCGGGTCCAGGGGATTGAAATTCGCCTGAATAGCCCCTACCAGGCCCGGCGGGGCCAGGATGTCATCACACCCCAGGAGGCCTACAGCGCGGGCTTTGTGGTCAATGCCGCGGGGCTTCATGCCGACAAGGTCGCCCACGACTTTGGCATTGGCCAGCGCTACCGCATTCTGCCTTTCAAGGGCCTGTATGTGTACGGTTCAGAGCCGGTGGGAGCGCTCCGAACGAACATCTACCCGGTGCCCGACCTGCGCAACACCTTCCTGGGCGTCCACTTCACCGTAACGGTGGATGGCAAAGCCAAAATTGGCCCCACCGCCATCCCCGCCTTCTGGCGCGAGAACTACGAGGGACTCAAAGGCTTCGATGCCGCTGAAGCCCTTTCGATCCTGCGCGACGAGGCCATTCTGTTTTTCCGCAACGACTTTAACTTCCGGGGGATTGCCCTGGAGGAAATCAAAAAATACTCGCAGGCCTATTTGGTCAAACAGGCCTCGGCTTTGCTCGAGGGGGTCAGGCTGGAAAACTACCGCACCTGGGGCCGCCCCGGCATCCGCGCCCAGCTCTACGACCACCAGGACAAAAAACTGGTGATGGACTTCATGCTTATGGGCAACCCGGAGGGCCTGCACGTGCTGAACGCCATCTCGCCAGCCTGGACCGCTTCCATGCCCTTTGCCGAGTATGTGGTGGATCAGATCGAGGCCTTGCATAAGGGTAAAGAGGTGGCAAAAGCGTAGTTTTTTGGTCCGTGGTCCATGGTCTATAGTTGAGGGTCTGCGGTCAAAGGCGGGTGGTCTTTTTCCATCGACGACTATCGACTATGGACTATCGACTTTAGCTGAAATAGACTCCTCGCAGAGGAGCCGCTATGAGCCTACATCCCCTGGCGGGCAAACCTGCCCCTCACAGCATTCTGGCTAACATCCCTCGGCTGGTGAGCAGCTACTACGCCCTCCAGCCCAACCCCGAGAACCCCGCCCAGCAGGTGGCCTTCGGCACCAGCGGCCACCGGGGTACTTCGCTGGCGGGCACCTTCAACGAGGCCCAAATTCTGGCGGTCTCGCAGGCGGTGGCCGAGTACCGCGCGGAGCAGGGCATCACCGGGCCGCTTTTTTTGGGGATGGACACCCACGCCCTTTCCGAGGCCGCCTGGATTACCGCGGTAGAGGTACTGACGGCCAATGGGGTGGATGTGCGGGTGGCCAGAGGGCGCGGCTACACCCCCACGCCCCTGGTTTCCCATGCCATCCTCGAGTACAACCGAGGCCGTCAGGGTGGACGATCCCCTTTGGGACAGAGCCCTGGCGGGCCTGTTTACCAGGGCGGACTGGCCGATGGCATCGTGATAACCCCCAGCCACAACCCCCCCCAGGACGGCGGCTTCAAGTACAACCCCCCCAGCGGCGGACCCGCCGACACCAGCGTGACCAAGGTGGTGCAGGAGCGGGCCAACCAAATTCTGCGCGACGGCCTCATCGAGGTAAAGCGCTGGCCCCTAAGCCAGGCTTTGAATACTGTGCAGGAGTTCGACTTCGTCAGGCCCTACGTGCAGCAGTTGAGCAGCATCCTGGATATGGAGGCCATCAAGGCGGCGGGGGTGCGCATTGGGGTAGACCCCCTGGGAGGCACCTCGCTCGAGGTCTGGCAGCAGATTGCCCAGCACTACGGCCTGAACCTGACCATCGTCAACGAACGCATTGACCCCAGCTTTGCCTTCATGACCGTAGACAAAGACGGCAAAATTCGCATGGACTGCTCGTCGCCCTACGCCATGGCCTCGCTGATTGGCCTCAAGGACCGTTTCGACGTGGCCATCGGCAACGACCCCGACGCCGACCGGCACGGCATCGTGACCCCCGATGGGCTGATGAACCCCAACCACTACCTGGCGGTGTGCATCTTCTACCTTTACCAGCACCGTCCCCAGTGGCGGCCGGATATGGGGGTGGGGAAGACCCTGGTCAGCAGCAGCATGATTGACCGGGTGGCCGCTAGTCTGGGCAGGCGGCTGGTGGAAGTGCCGGTGGGCTTCAAATATTTCGTGGATGGGCTGCTGGCAGGAACCATCGGGTTTGGTGGTGAGGAAAGCGCGGGGGCCTCGTTCTTGCGCAAGGACGGTTCGGCCTGGAGCACCGACAAGGACGGTATCGTTCTGGGTTTGCTGGCCGCCGAGATTCTGGCCAAAACCGGCAAATCGCCCAGCCAGCACTACCGCGACCTCGAGGCCCGCTTTGGTGCCTCGGTCTACACCCGTATAGACGCCGAGGCCAACAGCACCCAGAAAAAAGCCCTGGCCAGCCTCTCGCCCGAGATGATCACGGCTACCGAGCTGGCTGGCGAGCCCATTCGGGCCAAACTGACCCGCGCCCCCGGCAATAACGAGCCCATCGGGGGGCTCAAGGTCGTGACCGAGAACGCCTGGTTTGCCGCCCGGCCCTCCGGCACCGAGGACGTGTACAAGATTTATGCCGAAAGCTTCAAGGGCCAAGCACACCTGGAACACGTGCTGATCGAGGCCAGGGAAGTGGTGAATGCGGCTTTCAGGGCGGCGGGGGTTTTGTGAAGATCGGGGTGGTTGCCCCGGCGTAAAGCCTCGAGGTGTGCAGGACATACTCGAGGTCATCGGCAGGTGTAGGTAAAACCGTTGCTAAAGACTTGCTCAACGCCAAGGTTAATCTTGGCTGAATAGCTTCTCACGCCTGCCAGACGGTGTATTCTACCCTGGGGGTGGAGGAGGCCATACATGAAGCGAATCTTCTCAACGGCACTTGGATTTCTACTAGCAGGCTCCGCTCTGGCTGCGCCCGAACTAAGCCCTCAGAGCATCATCGTCAACCCGGTACCCACCGACCTGCAGGTGCGGGTCTGGGTCAACAAAGACCCCGCCAAAACCGGCAACCCGGTTTATCAGATTGGGGAGCGCATCCAGGTTTCGGTGCAGGTCAACCAGGAGGCCTATGTCTACATTTTCAGCGTCAAGTCCACGGGCGAGATTGGCCTGATTCTGCCCAACGCCTTCGACCAGAACAACCTGCTGCGGGCCGGCGAGACCCGTACCTTCCCACCGGCAACCGGGGCCCGCTACAGCCTGGATGTGGGGGGCCCCGAGGGCCAGGACCGGGTGCTGGCCGTGGCCAGCCGCCAGCCGCTTTCGCTCGCACAGATTGCCAACATCCAGACCGGGCAGGTCAACGTGCAGGGCGCCGATAACCTGGCCCGGGCGCTTTCGATTGTGGTCACGCCGCTGCCCGAGCGCGACTGGGTGAGCAACGTGGCCTTTTTTATCGTGGGGCGGGCAGCTGTTACACCGGTACAGCCGGTACAGCCCGGAACGGGAACCCTGAGTGTGAACTCCAACCCTTCGGGCGCTCAGGTGCTGGTGGAAGGCCGTGTGGTGGGCAGTACGCCCCTAAACCTCGTGGTGCGCCCCGGTCGTGTGGATGTGGAACTGCGCCTGGGCGGCTACCAACCTTTCCGTACCTCGGTGCAGGTTCGCCCTGGCGAGACTGCGGTGGTAAACGCCAACCTGACCCCAGTGGTACAGAACGGTCTATTGCAGATAAGCTCCAACCCACAGGGCGCTCAGGTGCTGGTGAATGGCCGGGTGGTGGGCAATACCCCCCTCAACCTGACCGTGCAGCCGGGCCGCTACGACATCGAACTGCGCCTGGGGGGCTACCAGGGGTTCCGCACCTCGGTGGCGGTGGACAACGGGCAGACCGTGCCGGTGAATGTGAACCTGCAGGCCCTGCGGGGAGCGCTCGAGGTTTTCACCAACGTGGAGGCCCGCATCTTCCTGGATGGGCGCGAGGTGGGCCAGACCCGAGGCGGTTTCCTGCGGCTCGAGGATGTAGAACCGGGCAACACGCAACTCGTAGCCCTGGCCCCAGGTTTCCGGGTGGAGGTGCGCGACGTGCGGGCCGAGCCGGGACGGGTGATACAAGTCCGCTTGAACCTGAACCGCGCCCGCTAACTTTTTTTAGCTGTCTGAGCCAAGACGAGGTGGTGGTATGCCGCCTCGTCCATTCTTTGGCTACATGTTGGTCATTCACATTCAGACTTGGGACATGAGACCTGCGACATGCGGCGAGCTGTTATCGCGTTTCCCACAAACACTCCACATGCGATGTGGAGTGTTTTACCCAGAACAGCAAAACCCGATGTTCTGGGTATTCGTGGGAGGCCGCTCTACATGACCTCCAGCAGGGCAAACTTCAGATAGTGCGTTTCCGGCACATTGAGCAGCACCGGATGGTCCCAGCCCTGGCCGCGCTTCTCCAGGACCCGCACGGTGCGGTGGGCGTCGGCGGCGGCCTCGGCAAGCATCTGATAGAAGAGGGGTTCGCTTAGGTGGTGGCTACAAGAAGCGGTGGCCAGGATGCCTCCGCTGGGCAGGAGCTTCATGGCCCGCAGATTAATTTCTTTGTAAGCCGCGTAGGCCCGCTCCAGATCGCGCTTGCCCTTGGCAAAGGCGGGTGGGTCTAGCACAATCAGGTCGTACAAACTGCCGTGTTTTTCTTCCTCCCGTAAAAACTCAAAAGCATTGGCTTCTTTAGCGATGATGTTGGTGAAGCCGTTGGCCTGGGCGTTTTGCTGGGCCCTTTGCAGGGCGGCTACTGAGCTATCTACTGCAATGACCTGCGCAAAGCCCCGGGCCAGGTGGAGGGCAAACGAGCCGTGATAGCTGAACACGTCCAGGGCTTTTTTGCCAGCGAAGGCTCCCAGACGGATACGGTTGTCGCGCTGGTCGATAAAGGCCCCGGTTTTCTGGCCTTGTGCAAGGTCTACACGGTATTGAATAGAACCCTCCTGCACCATCACAAAGTCGGGCACCTGGCCCAGCAAAGCCCTGACGTGCAGGGGCAGCCCCTCCAGGCTGCGGGACTTCTGGTCGTTTTTGGCCAGCAGACTATGCAGGGGAATCTCGGCTTGAATAACCTCCACCAAGGCTTCGGTAAGCGGCTCGAGGGCAGCCGACCCCACCTGTAAAACCCCGTGTCCGGCATAGTAGTCGAGCACCAGGGCCGGGAGCAGGTCGCCCTCGGCATGTACAAGCCGGTAAGCCCCGCCGGGTTCCTGGGCAATGGCGGGTTTGCGCCGCGCCAGAGCTTTGCGGAGGTGCTCGAGCAGCACCTCCAAAGGGTGCTCCGCGTCCTGGAAGCTAAAAACCCGCACCGTGATCTCGGAGGCCGGGTTGTATAAGGCCATCCCCAGAACGCCCCTGTTTGATTGAACCAAGTACAAACCGGGGCTGTCCGGCCCTTCTAGCACATCGCTTCGATAAACCCAGGGGTGATGGGCCAGCAGGCGGGCCGCACCTTTGGGGGTCACTCGAACCTTCACCAAATGAGTCTAACACCAGATTTGGATAAACCTGGCCCTGGACTTGAGGTATATGCGTGGAATTTTTCCATGTTTAGCGGAATGGGTCCGCGTAGCTGCGGCTTGCAGAAACGCCTAAATGTGTGCTTCCCAACAAAAACAGGGCGAAGGACTCTATTGTATGCTGTCTCGCGTTGACATGAATCCTGAGAAATCGCTATGATTTTTAGGGTTCATTTTGAGCAAGTTTTCACTTGCTCACTTTCCCGCTGTACGAACGTTGAACGACGGTAGCAAGAAAGGAGGGAACGTGGCTGGATCAGGACTCATAAAAAGCCTTGCAGAGCGTGAGCAAGCCTTGGCCAAGCAACTTGAAGACGCCAAGCAGGCCGCCCTGGCCAAGGTTCGGGAAGCAGAGGCTAAAGCTGCTCAGATACTGGCCGAAGCAGAGCAGGCTGCGCGGGACTTGGAAGCCCAATACCGAGCCCGCACCGCCGAGGCGGTAGCCAAGATTGAAAGCGAAGCCAGGGCTAAAGCCGAAGCCGAAGCTAAAGCCATCGCCGAGGCGGCAACGGCCAAGGTAGCCGGGGCGGTTCAGGCGGTGCTGGAGGAGGTACTGCCTTGATCGCCCCCATGGAAAAGCTGATGGTGGCGGGGCCTAAGCGGCTGGCAAGAGCGCTTTTGAGCGAACTGCAAAAAGCCGGGGTGGTGCACATTGACCCCCTGCGGCCCGATGAACTGAGCGAATACCGGCTATCTCCGGCTGAAGAAGCCGAGCTCAAACGCTGGGAAACGGTGGCCTCGCAGGCCGAGCAGTCGCTGCAAGTGGCTGGCCTGGCGGCGGTGCCGAGCAGCAAGCCGTTTGGGGGTTCGCTGGAAGAGGCCGAGGCTACCCTCCGACCTGTGGCCAGCCGGGCCGAGGTGCTGGGCAAGGAGCGGGCCGCGCTCGAGGAAGAGATTCAAACCATCGAGCTCTTCGGTAAAGCGGCCGAGAAGTTGGCATCACTGGTACAGGGCCTGGACGAGAGCCCACGGCTGGGGGTGATACCATTCCTGCTCGCCAAGCCGGAGGAGCTCGAGGGGGTACGCAAAGCCCTGCAAGAAGCCTTGCCCGACCGCTTTGTGCTCGAGGCAGAGCCCCTGGAAAACCAGCTGGCAGCGGTGGTGGTGGTCAAGCGCGGGGAACTGGAAATAGCCCGCTCGACCCTATCGCGCCTGGGACTGGGCGAGTTGCGCTTTCCGGGTACCTACGGCACCCTGCCGCTTTCCAAAGCGGCGGCCCGCATGAAAGAACGGGCCAGGCTGGCCCCCGAGGAGCTCGTAGGCATTCGCGAGGAGATTGCCAGACTCAAGAAGGAGTCGGCGGAGGCCCTGACGCTTTTGTGGACCCGGGCCAAAGACGAAGTGGCTCGCTACAAGACCTGCGCCGATATGGCCGCAGGTCAGTATGGGATTGCCTTAATGGGCTGGGTTCCCCAGAAGGCCAAGGGGCGGGTGGAGGAGGCGTTGGGACGCCTGCGCGACCAGATTGTCTACACCTTCGAACCTGTGGATGAGCACCACGAAGGGCATCAGGTGCCCGTAACCCTGGAAAACCCGGCCTGGGCCAAGCCCTTCGAGCTCTTGCACGGCTTCCTCAATACCCCCCGCTACGGCACCTACGACCCCACCCTGATGATTGCCGCCTTCTTTCCTTTCTTTTTTGGAATGGTGGTGGGTGACATTGGAATTGCCCTTTTGTTCGGTTTGCTGGCTTACTGGTTGGGCTCCCTGGCTAAAGCCCGCAAGAACCTGGTTATCGGCTTCCTGGGCGCCAACTTTGGCCCGGATGTGGTGGGCAGTCTTTCCAAGGTACTGTGGTGGATGACCGGCTGGGCGGTGGTCTGGGGTTTCATCTACGGCGAAGCTTTTGGAACCTTCCTGGAAAAGCTCAAAATTCTGCCGGGGGGTGGCACCATCTTCTATGACCCCAACCACGGTGGCCAGGGGCTCATCCCCATGACCATCAACCGGCTCGACTTTGAGCAAACCGCTACCTTCTTGATGCTGGCCAGCATTGCCTTTGGGGTGATTCAGGTGCTCTACGCCTTTATCATCCGTATGCAGCAAGGCCTCAAACATGGCCATATGAGCCACTTCTGGGAAGGCTTGGGGTATCTGGCGGGTTGTGTGGGCCTCATCGCTTTTGCCTACAACTACCTGACCCAGTCCAACAGCGGCCTGCTCACGGCCATTCTGGTGATAGGGTTGCTGGTTTTCGTTATTAGCGCCCTGCTGGCCAAGATGCCTTTGATGATCGCCGAGCTGCCTTCCAAGGGCGGCCAGATCCTGAGCTACATCCGTATCTACGCAGTTGGGGTGGCCGGGGCGCTGCTGGCCAGCCTGGCCAACCAGGTGGGCTTTGGTATGGCTGAGCGACTGGGTTTTGTAGGTGGCATCCTGGGTTTTGTGGTGGGTCTGATCATCCTTCTGGCGGTTATCATCATCACTACCCTGGGCCACGTGTTGCAGCCCGTCCGTTTGCTTTGGATCGAGTTCGGCACCAACTTTGGTTTTTATGATGAGAGCGGTCGCCCCTACCGTCCCTTCAAGTCGGTGCGCGGTGAGGAGCGTTGAGGGTGTGCAGGCTTACCCTGGCACGCCGGTAGCGTTAATCCACGAAGTGCTGGGATTTCCCGGCAAGTTGGAATCAGAAAGAGGAAAAGGAGAACGAGCATGAAGATTGCCAAAGCTGCTAAGTTGGTTTCGGTTTTTGTTTTTGCCCTTTTGGTTACCATTGCATTCGCTGCAGAAGGTCAAGCGGCTGCGGGTGCGAACTATGCGGCCATCGGTAAGGGCCTGGCCATTGGCCTGGGGATTCTGGGCACGGGTGTGGCCCAGTCGGCCATCGGTGCGGCAGCCCTGGGGGCAGTGGTGGAGGATCGCCGCAACTTTGGTACGGCCCTGTTGTTCTTTCTGCTCCCCGAGACGCTTGCCATCTTCGGTCTGGCTTTCTCGTTCCTCATCAACTAGTGTTTGTAGCCGATGGGGCAGTTCTGTCAGCATCGGCCATCTGCCAGGAGCCTAAAGAGGGGCTAAATGTCGAAACTAGAAGATATTCTTCAAAATGAAGTGGCAGCCGAGATTGGCGCCATTGCCGCCGAGGCAGAGGCCAGGGCTAAAGCCATTCTGGACTCGGCCCTGCAAAAAGCCCAGGCCCTCAAGGCAAACAAAGAGCGCCAGCTCGAGGCTGAACACCAGGCTCAGTTGCGCCGGGCCGAGAGTGCGGCCGAGCTGCTGGTTAACCAGGCCCGCATTGCGGCCCGGGGCAGGGTGGTGGATCAGGTCAGAGTGGAAGCGCAACGGGCTCTGCAAGACCTGACCGGCCGCCCCGAGTTCGGCCAGACCCTCCAAAAGCTGGCCGAGGAAGCGCTGGCGGCTGTTGGAGAGGCGGAAGCCCTGGTGCTGCACCCCAACCACGCCGACTTGCTGGCCGAGTGGGCCAAAAGCAAAGGACTGGAACTCAGAACCGACCCCGCCATTCGCGACGGGGTGCGACTGGTGGCTAAAGGGGGGCGGTCTTTTGTACAGAATGCCTTGAGCGAGCGCCTCGAGCGGGCCTGGGACGCCCTGTCGGCCAAGGCGGCCAGGGCCATCTGGGGGTAGGTATGGCAGGTAGCGGCTTCGCATACCTCAATGCCCGCCTGCGGGCTCGGCGCAGCCAGATGGTTCCCGAGGCGTTTTTTCAGCAGGCGACCGGGCAGTCCTACCCGGACTTTGTGCGCTCGCTGGGGGACACCGTCTACGGCCCGGACATGGTTGGCGACTCTCTGGCCGATGTGGATCGGGCCGTCACCAACCACATGCAACGCATGGTTGCAGATTTGCCTGGGCTGGCAAGCGGCAACATGCGTGAAGCGGTCAACCTGCTGCTGTTGCAGTCCGACCTGCTCAATCTCAAGACCATTCTTCGCGGTAAGGCGGCGGGTCAGTCGGCAGAGGAGATCAAGGGCAAACTGATCAGCGGAACCCTGTCCGATGTCCTGATCAATGCCCTGCTACAAGCCCCTGATGCAGCCAGTATGGCCCAGGTTCTGCAGCTTCCTACCCACCCTCTGGCCAAGGCTTTGCGCAACGCGGCCGCTGGCAACCCCGACCCGCTGGCCCTGGAGGTGGCCCTCGACCGCGATTTTTACGCCCATAGCCTCGAGAAGGCCCGCCGCCTGCGGGAGCCTGCGCTGGCTTCCTACTTTGCATTGCAGGTAGACGCCCTCAACCTGGCTACCGCCTTCAAGCTGCACGCCCTCGGGGCAGGCAACGCCGAAGGCTACCTTATCCCCGGAGGCAGCACCGTCAACCAGGTGCTCTTCAGCCGGGTGGCCGCGGGCGACTTTGGGGCCATGGAAGCCCTGAGCGGTACGCCTTTGGCGGCGGCCTCGAGCGCCCGCACGCTGGGCGAGCTCGAGCGGGCCCTCCGGCGAATCCTGCTGGACAAGGCGGCCCAGGGGGGTAAGGACACCCTGGGGGCCGGCCTGGCCCTGGACTACATCCGCCGCAAGGAGTGGGAAGGTGCGCGCATCCGCCTGCTGGCCCGGCGGGCGTTCTACAACCTGCCCCCCGAAGCGGTGGCAAAGGAGGTTGCATGAAAATCGGCGTTCTAACCGATGCCGAGACGGCCTCCGGCTACCGTATCGCGGGCCTCGAGGCGGTCACGGCCACGGCCGACGAGGCGGCCAAAAAACTCATCGAAATGATCCAGTCCAACCAGTATGCCCTGGTGGCAGTGGATCAAAACCTGCTGACCGACCCCAACAAAGCCGCAGAGCGGGTCATGCGGGGGCGCAATTCGCCGGTTTTGCTTTCGCTGCCCAACCTGCTCGATAGCTTTAGCGGTGGGGGCGATGCCAAGGCCTATATGCGCCGGTTGGTGCGGGAGACGATTGGGTTCGACATCAAACTATAGGCCCATAACAGATGGCTTACAGTCAAGTGGCCAAAATCCCGTAGCTATTTGCTGACAGCCATCTGCATCCGACAAAGGGGGATATGTGGGAACCATCAAAAAAATCGCAGGGCCGGCGGTAATTGCCGAGAACCTGCAAGGCGCCAAGATGTACGACATCGTGCGCGTCGGCAAGGAAAAACTGGTGGGTGAGATCATCCGTCTGGATGGGAACACCTGCTTCGTACAGGTCTACGAAGACACCAACGGGCTGCAAGTGGGGGAGCCGATTGTGACCACGGGGCTGCCGCTGGCCCTCGAGCTGGGCCCTGGTTTGCTCAACGGTATCTTCGACGGAATTTTGCGCCCCCTGGACAAGATTCAGGCGGCCTCGGGCATCTTCATCAGCCGGGGCATCGAGGTGAGCTCGCTCGACCGCACCAAGAAGTGGGACTTCACCCCCCTCAAGAAGGTAGGCGACGAGGTCAAGGGGGGCGATATCCTGGGCACGGTGCCCGAGTTCAGCTTCACCCACAAGATTCTGGTTCCACCCGACAAGGGCGGCAAAATCAAGAGCATTGTGGGCGCAGGGCAGTACACCATTGACGACACCATCGCCGAGCTGGAAGATGGCACCAAGCTGCGCCTGGCTCACTACTGGCCGGTGCGCAAGGCCCGTCCCATCCAGCGCAAACTCGACCCCAACCAGCCCTTCCTGACCGGGATGCGGATTCTGGACGTGCTCTTCCCCCTGGCGGCGGGGGGTACGGCGGCCATTCCCGGCCCCTTCGGCTCGGGCAAGACCGTGACCCAGCAGTCCATCGCCAAGTTCGGCGATGCCAACATTGTGGTCTACGTGGGCTGTGGTGAGCGCGGCAACGAGATGACCGACGTACTGGTGGAGTTTCCCGAGCTAGAAGACCCCCAGACCGGCCGCCCTCTGATGGAACGCACCATCCTGGTAGCCAACACCTCCAACATGCCGGTAGCGGCCCGTGAGGCCAGCCTCTATACCGGCATCACCCTGGCCGAGTACTTCCGCGACCAGGGATACAAGGTCTCGCTAATGGCCGACTCCACCAGCCGCTGGGCTGAAGCGCTGCGCGAAATCGCCTCGCGCCTGGAGGAGATGCCCGCCGAAGAAGGCTATCCACCCTACCTCTCCTCGCGTCTGTCGAGCTTCTATGAGCGGGCCGGTAAGGTGGTTACTCTGGCGGGCGAGCAAGGAGCGGTTTCGGTGATTGGGGCGGTCTCGCCGGCGGGTGGCGACTTCTCCGAGCCGGTCACCCAGTCCACCCTGCGGATTACGGGGGGCTTCTGGGCGCTCGATGCCGGGCTGGCCCGTGCCCGTCACTTCCCCGCCATCAACTGGGCCCGTTCGTACTCGCTCTTCTTGAACATTTTGGAGCCCTGGTACCGCGAGAACGTGGCCCCCGACTACCCCGAGGTGCGTACGCAGATCATTACCCTGCTGCAGCGCGAAGCCGAACTTCAGCAGGTGGTGCAACTGGTGGGCCCCGACGCGCTGCAAGATGCGGAGCGGCTTTCGCTCGAGATCGGCCGCATTGCCCGCGAGGACTTCCTGCAGCAAAACGGCTACGACCCGGTGGATGCAAGCTGCTCGATGGCCAAGGCCTACGGCATCATGCAGATGATCATCGCAGCCTACAAACAAGGCGAAGTTGCCCTCTCTAAAGGCGGCACCATCGCTGATTTCCTCTCCGACCCGGTGATCGAGAAAATCGGACGCGCTCGATACGTCCCCGAAGCCGAGTTCCCTGCCTACAAGGCCGAGTTCGACCAGATGATCAAGACGGCCTTCATGGGTGCGGTCAAGGCCTAGGGAGGAAGCTGCGCGATGCGCGGCGACACCTTCTGCCGAACTGGAGGTTCTGATGCTGAAGAAAGAATACAACGCCGTAACTTACGTCTCGGGCCCGCTCTTGTTCTTAGAGGGGGCCGCCGACCTGGCCTACGGCGCCATCGTGAACATCGACGACGGCTCGGGCCGGGTGCGCGGCGGTCAGGTGATTGAAGTCTCCGACCAGTACACCGTGCTACAGGTCTTTGAAGAGACTTCGGGCCTGAACCTCGACAAGACCACCGTCTCGCTGGTGGAAGACGTGGCCCGCCTGGGTGTTTCCAAGGAGATGGTGGGACGCGCCTTCAACGGGATTGGCCGCCCCATCGACGGCCTGCCCCCGGTGGTGGCCGACAAACGCCTGCCCATCAACGGTGCGCCCATCAACCCGGTAGCCCGCGAGAAACCCGAGGAGTTCATCCAGACCGGGGTGAGCGCCATTGACGTGAACATGACCCTGGTGCGGGGTCAGAAGCTGCCCATCTTCTCCGGTTCGGGTCTGCCCCACAACGAACTGGCTGCCCAGATTGCCCGTCAGGCCAAGGTGCTGGGCGAAGGCGAGGGCTTCGCAGTGGTGTTTGCCGCGATGGGCATTACCCAGCGCGAGGTGAGCTACTTCATGCAGGAGTTCGAGCGCACCGGGGCGCTCTCGCGCTCGGTGCTGTTCCTCAACAAGGCCGACGACCCCACCGTGGAGCGCCTCCTGACCCCCCGCATGGCCCTCACCGCTGCCGAGTACCTGGCCTTTGAGCACGACTACCACGTGCTGGTTATTCTCACCGACCTGACCAACTACTGTGAGGCCCTGCGCGAGATCGGCGGGGCCCGCGAGGAGATTCCCGGCCGCCGGGGCTACCCCGGCTACATGTACACCGACCTGGCCTCGCTCTACGAGCGCGCCGGGGTGGTACACGGCAAGAAGGGTTCGGTCACGCAAATCCCCATCCTCTCCATGCCAGGCGACGACATCACCCACCCCATTCCCGACCTGACCGGCTACATTACCGAGGGCCAGATTTTCATCGCCCGCGACCTGGCCCAGCAGGGCATCTTCCCGCCCATTAACGTCCAGCCCTCGCTCTCGCGTCTGATGAACAACGGCATCGGCAAGGGCAAGACCCGCGCCGACCACAAGGAGCTGGCCGACCAGCTCTTCTCGAGCTACGCCCGTGGGGTGAACCTGCGCCGCCTGGTGGCCATCACCGGCGAGGATGCGCTGACCGAGATTGACAAGAAGTATCTGCGCTTCGCTTCCAACTTCGAGCAGAAGTTCATCAACCAGGGCCAGAAGGAACGTTCCATCGAGGAGAGCCTGAACATTGGCTGGGCCTTGCTCGCCGACTTCCCTGCTTCGGAACTCAAGCGGATTCGGCGCGAGTATATCGAGCAGTACCACCAGAAGACCGGCAAGCTGGAAGAGCTGGTGGGTGCGTGAGGAGCTGCTGATAGCCAATAGCAAAGACTGCTATTAGCTATCAGCTATTCGCACACCGGAGGTGCTAATGGCTGAACAAGTCTCACCTACACGCTCCACCCTGCTGGCCAAGCGCGACCAAAAGCGACTGGCCTTGCAAGGCGTTGACCTGCTGAAGAACAAGCGGGATGCCCTGATTGGCGAGTTTTTTGCTCTGGTGCAAGACTCGCTCAAAGCCCGCGAGGCCCTGAACAGCGCAGCCAAGGACGCCTACTTCAGCTTGCTGATAGCCAAGGCTTTCGATACCCCGGAGGCGGTGGAGTCGCTTTCGGGTACTCCCATCGATGTACACATGGAAGTGGAAAGCCTCTATGGGGTAAAAGTACCCAAGATTTCTGCGCCCAGCTCCGACGGTAGCCTGGCCTTCAGCCCGATTGGGGTGGGCGCCAAAACCCTCGAGGCCGCCACAGCCTTTCGCAGGCTGGCCGAAGCCATCATCGCTGTGGCCAACACCGAGAACCGCTTGCGCAAAATCGGCGAAGAGATCAAGAAAACCAACCGCCGGGTCAACGCCCTGGAGCAAATTTCCATTCCCGAGATCAACGAGCAAATCAAGTTCGTCACCGATACCCTCGACCAGCGGGCGCTGGAAGAGGTGACCACCCTCAAGCGCATCAAGGCCGCCATTTTGCGGCGTGAGGCCGAGGAAACCGGTGAGGTCTCGGCGCATATCGAAAAGGGTGCTGGGTTGTAAGAATCCACGGTCGGGTGGATTCGTACCGTTAGGTAAAGAATCAACCGAATCTGGTATGATACCAGATTCGGTTAGTTCGGCGCCGTATGGCGGCCAACTAACAGGGCCGAAGTTATCCGCGTAGCGGAGGGCGATACCGCCCCTTGGAAGGGAGTGCTCTAGGATTCAAAAAGATAGCCTCTGGGGGTCTTTGGTTTTGATGATTATCTTTTTGAATCCGGTATGAAACCCTATAAATTCGGGGTGCTTGTAGCCCCGAATTTTTTGTCAGCCCTGCGGCTTGTAGGCCACAGCGATTGCTTGATGCTGGGGCACTTGGTAAGCCAGATGGGCAATGCCCTAGAATAAGCCGCAATGCTTGATCTTTTCGTCGCCCTGGGTTTGTTTTTCTTGGCATTGACAGCTATACGCCGCTTTGGCTGGGCCTGGGGGGGAGTGGGGGTCTGGCTCAACCTCCTCTGGTTCATTTACCAGAACGAGCTGGGGCAGGGGTGGCTTATTTACATGCGCGGGGTGGGGCTGGCCTTTCTGCTGGCGGCGGGCTACCGGCAGTACGGGCTGGCCTGGGCCCTGCTGCCCTGGCCGCTGTTGCTGGCGGGGCGCTTCGAGATGCAGATGCTCTGGCCCTACTTCCCGGCCTGGGGCGAGGGCTTGATGCTGGGGGCTTTGGTTTACTTGCTGGTGGGGCTTTTTAAGAGGCCCGCGTAAAGCTCTGGGCGGCGCTGGGGAAACACCGGAAACTCCTGGCGTAGCCGGGCTGGATAGCTGGGGTCAAGCGCCACCACGCCCACCCCCTCGGCTTCGAGTCGCAGCATCTCCATACCCATGGGGTCAATGGCCAGGCTGGCGGCACCAAAGGGGTCTTCAGCGTGGTTAACAGCAATCAGATAAGCCTGATTCTCGGCGGCTCGAGCCTTGCAAAAGAGTTCCCAGGCGTAGCTGCGGCTCATGGGCCAGGCCGAAGGAATCAAGAACAGGTCGACCCCTTCCAGGGCATACGCGCGGAAGAGTTCGGGAAAGCGCAGGTCGAAGCAGATGGCAATGCCAGCCTGAAAGCCCTTGAGCCCCAGGTGTACCAGGTCTTGTCCGGGGGTCATGTGAGCGGGTTCGTTGAAAGCGGGGATGAGGTGGGTTTTGGTGTAGGTGGCCCGCAGGCCCTCGGGCCCGATCACCTGCGCCCGGTTGGCGTAGCGGTCTTGATGGGGCTCGAGAACCCCTGCCACCACTGTGAGGCCGGACTGTTTGCAAAACTGGGCAACCGCAGACAGCACGCCGGGGGTTTTGTGGGCTTCCTCGTAGCGGTATACGCTGGGAAAAAGCTCCGGTAGCACCGCGACCTCGGCGCCTTGCCGGTGGGCTTGCTCGAGCAGGGCCAGAGCAGCCTCGAGGGTGGCTTCGGGGGTTTCGCGGGTGGCCAGGTGAACCAGGGCTACGTTCATGCTTTTCCTCCCAGGCGGTAAGCCAGATGGGGCAGGCCCAATCCCAGGGCGCTGCCCAGCAATGCCGCCCCGAGCTGCCCCCCTGCGCCCAGCAGCAGCCCCACGAGCTGCGCGAGCACCAATGCTGCCAGCACGTAGATATAAAGCGGGATGACAAAGGGTTTGTCGCTGCCATACTGCACCAGCCCGGCCCCTACCAGGGTGGTGACCGAAAGCGTGGAGCCAAAGGGGCTGGGTTGAATAAAGTAGAACCAGATGAAGCCCGCAATACCGGCATAAATGAGGGTGCGGGCCAGCCGATCCGGCGCCAGCGAACGCCTGAAAAATGCCCCCAGCATACACCAAACCTACTTCAAATAGCCTCAGGCTTTGACAAAGCGCCAGACCACCAGGCTGGAAAGAATCAGCCCGAGGCCGCCCCAGGCCACCTGGGGTTCACTGCCAGCAAAGCCCAAGAGCGTGGCCAGTACCCCTGCGCTCAAAAAGCCCAGGGCATACTTGGGGTTAACCGTTAGGCCCAAGAGCAGCGCCACCGAGAAACCTGAGATAGCCGGCGGTAAACCGGCCCCCACCGCCACCACAACGATCAGGAGAACCAGGGTAATAACTAGACCAACGAAGTAAGCACCCGGGAAGGGTTCCTTGCTCTGTTTTTCTTTTGCTTTGTCTGCCATGTTCGATACCTTACCTTAGCTTACTGTTTTTTAGCAGAAGGAGGCTGCTTTCTACAGTAAGTGGGCCTTGAGGGCGGACAGGGTAGCGCCGATGGTTTGTACGCGGGTGGGGCGGCTATACAGGCTTTCCAGAGCCTCCTCCCTGGGAGGTTCTTGGCCCAGGGCCCGCAAGACCACGTCCGGGAACTTGGCTGGATGGGCGCAGGCCAGGCTGATGAGGGGGGTGGGGTCGCCGGTTTCCCGGCGGTAACGCGTCTGGGCCTCCAGGCCAACGGCGGTGTGCGGACAGGCGGTATAGCCGTATTTATCGTGGGTTTCTTTCATGCGCTCGAGCGTAGATTCGTTGGAGACAGTGGTTCCCCAAATCCACGAACGCAGCCGTTCACTCCCCAAAAGCGTGTACAGGCGCTCGAAGTTGCTGGGCGAGCCCACGTCCATGGCGTTGGATAGGGTGGCGATGGTGGGGTGGAACTGATAGGCCTCAACTTTGCCCTGCAGGAAGTCGGGGAAGAAGTGGTTGTCGTTGTGGGCAGCGATAAACCGGTGCACCGGCTGGCCCATCAGGGCGGCCAGCACGCCGGCCATAAGGTTGCCTAGGTTACCGCTGGGAACACAAAAGTTGATTTCCGCCCCCACCCCCCGGCCCCCTCCCCCCGTAGGGGAGAGGGGGCGGTTGTTGATCTGACCGGCGGCCCACAGATAGTAAAGGGCTTGCGGCAACAGCCGCCCGATGTTGATGGAGTTGGCACTGCTCAGGGGCAGGTGCGAAAGCTCGGGGTCTACGAAAGCTTCCTTGACCATGCGCTGGCAGTCGTCGAAGGTGCCCTCCACGGCAAAGCTGCGCACGCCCTGGCGCTCGGTGATGAGCTGGCGTTCCTGCACCTCGCTCACCTTGCCCTTGGGGTAGAGCAGCACCACCTCGATGTTGTCCTGGCCTGCAAAGCCGTCGGCCACTGCGCTGCCGGTGTCGCCGGAGGTGGCCACCAAAATAATGCGGCGCTCGCCCCGCTTGCGCAGAAAATACTGCATCAGGCGGGCCATGGTGCGGGCGCCAAAATCCTTGAAGGAAAGGGTGGGGCCATGGAAAAGCTCGAGCACATATAAATCGTCCGAGAGCTTCACCAGCGGGCAGGGAAAATTCAGGGCATCTCGCACGATGGCCTCGAGGTCGGCCAGAGGTATTTCATCCTTCAGCCATTCTCTCAGAACCGCCACTCCCACCTCGGCAATGGAGTTGGCCCGCTGCCACAGGTCTGGGTCGAGCTTGGGAATCTGGTCAGGTACGTACAGGCCGCCGTCCGGCGCTAGCCCTTTGAGCAGGGCCTCCTCGAAGCGCACCAGGTTTTTGTGGGGGTCGCGGGTGCTGTAGTAGCGAATCATAGAGCGGAACTCATCATAACGGGTGCGTTGCGGGGCTCAGGTCGCTGGTCTCAGGACGGCTGACCTGTGTGCTTTCGGCCCTTTGTTGCATATTCGCCAACATGACTCAAACTTCCTGTAGCTGCTCTACTTCCTGCGTGGTAACCGGAACGGCCGCAGGAATGGGCAGGTGTCCGGGCGTACCCAACAAGGCTCGGTACAAATCACCCAGGACAGCGCTCGCCGTCACACCCCCACCGGCTCCGGCGCCCGCAAACACCAGCTGCCCCACCGGGTCGCCCCGGTAAACCAGGGCGTTGCGTCCGCTGCCCATGGTGACCAGCGGGTGCGACTCAGGCAGGCGCACCGGACGCACCGCCGCCACCCACTCGCCCTTTTCGGGGAAGAGGCTGGCCACCAGCTTGATGGCGTAGCCCTCGGCGCGGGCTTGCTGGAGCATCTGGGGGGTGAGGTGCTGGATGCCCCTGGTGCGGCTCAAAACCTTGTCCCAGCGCAGGCCGGGGTCTACTGTAAGCCGCCCCAGTACGGTAATTTTGTGCGCCGAGTCAATCCCACCCACGTCCAGGTTGGGGTCGGCCTCGAGGTAGCCCAGGTTGCTGGCTTCCTGGAAGGCTTCGTCGTAGGTCGCGCCCTCCTCCATGCGCCGGATCAGGTAGCTACAGGTGCCGTTCACAATGCCGTGCATCTCCAGGGTCTGGTTGCCCCACAGGCTTTGCAGGGCCCCCAGGATGGGCGTCCCGGCCATTACGCTGGCCTCGTAGTAGAGGTTGCCCTCCTCGGCGTAGGGACGCAACTCGTCCCAGCGCTCGGCCAGCAGGGCTTTGTTGGCCGTGACCACCAGCAGGCCCTCCTCCAGCGCCTGCAACACCAGGTTTGCGGCTACGGTGGTGCCACCTGCTACCTCTACCAGCACGTCCACGTCGTCCAGAAAGCCCTCCGGGTTATCGGTCAGCAGCCGGCTGGGAATGCCGGGCCGACTTTTGCGGGTATCGCGCACCAGCACCCGGGCCAGTTCGACCTCGAGCCCCAGGGCCTCAAAGCGAGCCCGGTGCAAAGGCAACAGCTCGGCCAAAGCGCTTCCCACGGTTCCGCCCCCCATCAGGGCCATGCGCAAGCTTTCCATAGGCGTAAGACTACCGTGCCTTAGAGCGGAATGCCAGTCTACAGGCTGGCATCATCTGGCTAAAGGCCTGGGCCACAGTCCCCTCTCCCGGCCACACCGGGTTGCCAGGTGAAGTGTCCTATTTCGGCAAAATGAGCGCCAAGCCAGCCGGAGTTGCCTCGAGCCTCTCCCAAGAGGGGCAGAGGGAAAGGGGAAAACGATAAAAGCCTTCCGTAGACCTTGGACTATAGACGTAGGCCATAGACGATGGACTTTACTTCTCAAGCCCTAGACCCCTCGGAAGGGACGCCGGCCCCCAGGGCCTTTAGCACCGCTTGGGCGCTGCGCTTATCGAGGCCTGGCAGCCTGGCCAGCTCGTCCACACTCATGGCCCGCAGCTCTTCCAGGGTAGAGAAGTGGTTCAAGAGGGCCATCTTGCGGGCCGGGCCGATGCCCGGGATATCGTCGAAGATGCTCTTTAGGGTTTTTTGGTTGCGGAGTTTGCGGTGGAACTCGAGGCCGTTGCGGTGGGTTTCGTCGCGCAGGTAGATCAGGATTTGCAAGGCGGGATGGCTTAGCGGAAGCCCAATGGTGCGTCCATCGGGCAGAACCAGGGTCTCCTCGCGCTTGGCCAACCCCACCAGCGGAATATCGAGGCCGGCCTGCTTCAGGCCCTTTTGAGCCGCCCGCACCTGGCCCAGCCCGCCGTCGATCAGGATCAGGTCGGGGATGGGCATTTGCTCCGCCAGGCTGCCGGTGAAGCGCCGGAGGATGGTTTGCTCCATGGAGAAAAAGTCGTCGGGCTGTCCTTGCAGACCCTTAATTTTAATGCGTCGGTACTCGGCTTTTTTGGGGCGCCCCCCCTCGAATACGGTGATGGAGCCCACCACGCTCTCGCCCAGCAGGTTGGAGATATCGTAGCCCTCGATGCGGTAGGGGCGACGTGAAAGCCCCAAGACCTCCATTAGCCCCTTGAGGCCGGGGTGGTCGCCTTTGCGCTCGAGCACCTTGAGTTCGGTGTGCAGAGGCGGTCTCTGCGTTCTTCTGGGCGAGCTCAATCAGGCGGGTTTTGTCGCCGCGCTGGGGGATGCGAACTTCTACCTTGCGCCCTTTGCTGCTCAGAAAGGCCGAGAAAGCATCCTGGGCTTCCAGATCGAAGGGCAGCAGCACCAGCGGGGGCAGCGGGGTGGCCTCGAGGTAGTAGTCGCGCAAAAAGGCTTCCAGCAATTCGGCGTCGCTGGCCTCCTTGACCCCCTCTACAAAGCGGCTGATGCGCCCCAGCATCTGCCCCCCACGCATCTGATAGTGCTGAATGAGGGCGTAATCGCCCGCTCGGGCAAAACCTAAAAAATCCAGGTCGCCCAGCTCGGGGTCGTAGGCTTGCTGGTTGGTGCCAAAGAAGCTTCGCACTGCAACGATCTGGTCGCGTATCTCCGCCGCCCGCTCGAAGTCCTGGTGCTGGGCCGCCGCCCGCATCTGCTGCTCGAGGCTTTCGTAAAGAGCCTCTACCTTGCCGTCCAGCAGGTTTTCAACTTGCTGTACCACCACCCGGTACTGCTCGGGGTCGGCCTTGCCCACACAGGGGGCCAGGCAGCGTCCCATGGAGTGGTTGAGGCAGGGGTAGCGCCTTTTTTTGAAGGGGAAGCCGGAATTCTGACGCAGTGGGAAAAAGCGGTCGACCAGGCGTTTGATGCGCCGCACCGCCGAAGCCTCGGGGAAAGGCCCCCAGTAGCGGGCCCCGTCGTTTTGCACCCGCCGCACTACCATCAGCATGGGCCATTCTTCCTGGGTTAGCTTCAGGAAAGGGTAGTGCTTATCGTCCTTCATCAAGATGTTGTAATGGGGGCGGTGGTGCTTGATGAGGTTGGCCTCGAGCAAAAGTGCTTCCACCTCGTCGCGCAGCACGATGAACTCGAGGTGGGTGGCTTCCTGGGAAACCCGCAGGCTTTTGCCCTCGCTGTGAAAATAGCTGGTCACCCGGGCCTTGAGGTTTTTGGCCTTGCCCACGTAGATGACGCTTTCGCCAGCTTTCCAGAGGTAGACTCCTGGCGCCTCGGGCAAAGGAGGAAGATCTTCCAGCCGCATGTAAACCTTATCCTAGTACACGCCTGCGGGCTTTGTGTAACTTGTTTCTAACCTCGGGAGGGTCTGCCGAATCGCTTTTTGTGGTTTTGCGCGGTTTTGGGGCCGGACATAAGCGACTGGCTAAACTCGAGTTCTTAAGCGAGTTTTCGAGTGCTCTCTTGGTGCACGGGTAACTTATTTTTCGGCATGTTTTAGAGCACCTTGATTGCCCAAAATTGCGATGTGCGGCTCATTGAGAGGGATAGTAGTGCATACCGATTTCCTGGTTGCCAGACCACTTAGACTTTGTCACGCTAAACCGATAAACTATAAAGGTCATGAGCGCTGCCCACGACCCTCACCACGACGAAATGCTCTACCAGGCCTGGGTACAGGTTATCGAATGGATGAAGCAATACGCCTCAGAAAAAGGTGTGCTGTTCACCAAAGAGTCCGATTTCCCCGACTTCATCTACCGCATGGAGCGCCCCTACGAACTGCCTACCACCATGATGGCGGTCTCGCTTTCGGATGAGCGGGGAGAGCCTTTCTTCTTTGCCTCGGTCTCGCCGCGCCATGCCAAGCTCAAGCATGTGGCCTTCCGGGTTCCGGGGGGTCACATCCACCACCATGCCCACTGGGAAGACGGCAAGGGGCTGGCTCTGGAGGGCAAAATCCCCCTTACCAGGGAAAAGCTCTACCAGATGGCCGACCGGGCCCGAAGCGCGCTGGCCAGGTAAGGGGCAGGTCTGGGAACATCCCCCACAAAGGGGGATTTTTGCTTTTTTGGGCGATCTGTCCCGAATACAGGGCGCATGATGGATGGGGGAGAGAGGATGCTGCCGCTCAGGGAAAACCCGCTATTGCTACTCTTTTTGGTGGCCGCGATTGGCTACCTGCTGGGCCAAATTCGCATCGGAAACTTTAGCCTGGGGGTCTTGGCAGTGTTGTTTTGATTTTACGCGGTTGTGTTTGGTCTGTCTCGCACAGTAAAATCTTGGTTTAGTTTACTGGAACTGTGTGTTTATCGAATCAATTCAACTTTGTTGCGATACCCATCGAACAATATGTAGATATTTGGGGGTAAGAGTTTGCGCTTTGACCCCGGCTCGAGGTTCTCACAACAGGGCGTTGGGGAATTCCTACAACGACGAGATTGGCCTTCAATAAAGCATTTCAGGCACAATGCGCCAGACAACCCCATATAGTCCTTGAGCAACACATTTTTATCTCTACCCGCTGTTATTTCTTTGCTTAGGACAGCCTTTTGAGCCACCGCGCAAATCAGCGGCTATAAGCAAGATTTGTTTCGTAAGGGCGCAATAAAGTGCGCAGGGGGTTACCAGATCGCCATCACCCGGCTAGGCCCGCCCGAAGCGCCCTTGTGCTTGGGCCCGCCCACAATAATCATGGCCCCGTTGGGGCGCACGCTGGCTAAGTTGGCCAGGTTCTCGAGGCCGTACTTGCCCGCGCCCAGCAGGGTCACATGGCTTTTGAAGTCCTTGGAAGCGCCAAAGTCGAGCGAGAGGGTGTCTACCCCCACGCCCACGATGTTGCGCTCGCGTACCAGAAACTCTGCGGCGGCAGGGCTGAAACCGGGATAGTGCTGTACATTGGAGCCATCCAGGTTGACAAAAGCTTTGGCATCGTTCACGCGGCTATCCCAGCCCGAGTACATGGCCACAAAGGCCCCGTTGGGCAGCCGACCATAGCTGCGCTCCCAGGCCAGGATATCGTCTGCGGTGACCTCGGCGTCGGGGTTGCGGTCGGCCTTGGCCTTGATGTTGATAACGGCCAGGGGGGCAATCAGGCGGTTCACGGGAAGGGTGTCGGCAGTGGCGCCCCCATCCGCAAAGTGAGCGGGGGCGTCCATGTGGGTGCCGGTATGTTCCCAGATTTCCAGGGTGTTGCCGTAGTAGCCATCCTTCTTGACGGTCACCACCTCGGTGATTTTCATGGGGCTGGCACCGGGGAACATGGGGAAGCTGGGCGAGACCATGTGGGTCAGGTCGGCCACGTTGCTGAAGGCTTTGCCGGCTACCTGGCTCTGGGCCTGGGCACTGCTGACGGCTACCGCAGCTACACCGGCCGCTATTCCAAGAAGCTCACGACGGCTGAGGCTTTTTTCTACCAGGCCCATCACACAAGGTGCGCACATTTAGACCTCCCTAAACTCGAGGCTTCTGGCATCTACTCAGCGAGTTGTTGTACGAAAAGCTCGAGTGGCTTGAGTTTATCGGAAGCGCAAGCCAAAATGCAACAGCCTCAAGCTGCAGACAGGCTTTTAGCTTGTTCGCTTTGTGAACATTGTGCGGATAGCGAAAAAAAGTACCTCCCGCCATGTACCGTTCACCCCTCCGCGCCTACCAGCAAAGACTTGATTCGCAGAATGTGTTGCTCGATAAGGGCTGCTGCCTCGGCCTGCTGGCCTGCAGCAATGAGGCGGCAGAGGGTCTGGTGCTCGACAAAGCTCTGTTCACGTCGCTGGGGGTATTTTTGAAAAATGCGCATAGCGATGCGGTAGAGCACTTCTTGTTGGCGCTCTAAGGCTTGCAGGATGGGGCGGTTACCCAGCAAAGCGGCCAGAAATCTGTGGAAAGCCATGTCGGCATGCACCAGGGCTTGGAGAGGGCTCTTGGGGTTGTGTACTACCTGGGCTTGTTCGACAAGCTGGGCTTCCAGGGCTTGGGCTCGATCCGGGCTAGGTAAAGCCGCCAGACTTTTCACTACGAAGCTCTCCAGCGCCAGGCGAAAATCGATGTAGTCCAGAATTTCCTCGAAACTCGGGGCCAGCACCACGATGCCCTGCTGCGGAGAGACCCGCACGTACCCCTCGTGTTCGAGCCTAGCAATAGCCAGCCGAACCGGGGTCTTGCTCATGCCCAGGCGCTCAGCCAGTCCGCGCTCCGAAAGAAAACTATTGGGCGGAAACTCCTCGTCCAGGATGAGCTGCTTGATGCGCGAATAGGCCTGCTCGCGCAGAGGAAGGGGCTCGAGGGGGGGGTGGGTCATGGGCCTCCTTTTTTTAGCAGTCTAACTCAAACCCTACTGAGATGCCAGTTGCATTGTAGTCAAACCTCGGTTATAGTGACCGCACTTCGCTTACAACCAGGCTCCATCCACAACCTTGATGTAAGCCGAAGAGCCAAAGGGAGGAAAAGCATGAAACGTTGGTGGACGCTTTTGCTGGCGGTGTTACTTTTGGGTGGGCTGGGGTTGGCCCAGCGTTTCCCGGTTCGCCCGGTCACGATGATTGTGCCCTGGTCGCCGGGTGGCTCGACCGACTTAACCGCCCGGGCCCTGGCTCCGGTTTTGGAAAAAACCTTGGGCGCACCCTTCCAGGTGGTTAATCGAACCGGCGGGGGTGGCGCGGTAGGGCATGGAGCCATCGCCCAGGGTCGCCCCGACGGTTACACAATAGGCATCATCACCCTCGAGGTCATCCTGCCTCCCTGGGTGGCCCAGACCAAAATTGACGTCGAACAGTACACCCCCATCTCCTTGCTGGTGCTGAACCCGGTGGCCATTGTGGTGCGCAAGGATGCGCCCTGGCGCACTGCCCAAGAGCTTATTGCCGACGTGAAGCAGAACCCCGGTAAGTACAAGGCCTCCGGTACGGCCAAATGGGGTTCCTACGACTTCGCCCGGCTGGGCTTCTTAAAGACCATCGGGGCTAAGGAAACCGCCCTGCCCTGGGTTCCTGCCCAGGGGGCCGCGGCTGCTATGCAAGAACTGATAGCGGGAGGGGTCAACGTAGCGTTCGTCTCCATCGGAGAAGGTAGCGCGTTGGTGAAGTCCGGCGAGGCCCGCTACCTTGCTTTCATGACCGATAAACGCTTCCCCAGCTTCCCCGACGTGCCCACCCTCAAGGAGCTGGGCTTCGACTGGACATTTGCCTCCTTCTTGATGGCGGCGGCGCCCAAGTACACCCTCCCCTCGGTGGTGGATGTGCTGGACAAGGCTTTTGCCAAAGCCGTGCAAGACCCCGAGTTTGTGCGCTTCATGAACAACGCCAACCTGGTGATCAACCACCTTGACCGCAAGGCCAGCCTGGCCTTCCTGCGGGAACGCACCCAGGCCATGCAGCAGATCGTAAAAGAACTTGATCTCAAGTTCTGAAGGTACTCGGGGTGTCGGTGCAGCGAATCTGGGAACGGGCTGCGGCCTTACTGGCCGTGGCCCTGGGCACTCTGGCCCTAGTCCTGAGCCGCAACTTGCCCCAGATGGAGGGGGGCTACCCTGGCCCGGCTCTGTTCCCGAGCGTCCTGGGAGCAATGCTGGTCTTTAGTGGGCTCCGCTTGCTGTGGCAAGGGCGTACTGAAAAGACTCGGCTCGAGGGGGGCGAAGGGCGGGTGCTCCTGGCCCTCCTGGGTCTAACCCTGGCTCCCTGGCTGCTGGGCCAGATGGGCCTGGCCTTCACTGCAGGTCTATATGCCCTGGCGGGGGCCTGGCTGCTGGGGGTGCGCTTTGGCACCGCCCTCCTCACCGGCGGTATGGTGGCCCTGCTGGTCTACACTGTTTTTCAGCGCTTCCTGGGGGTACAGGGATGAACTTCCTGAGTCCAGAAGCCCTGCTGGCCCTGTTGCTGGGGTCGCTTTACGGGGCCATTTTTGGGGCCATCCCTGGCCTCACCGCTACCCTGGCCATCAGCCTGGCCATACCGGTTCTGCTTTTTTTGGGGCCGGAGGTGGCCCTCGCCGCCCTGATCGGCATCACCGCTACGGCCATTTTTGCTGGGGATATCGGCTCGGTGCTGGTGCGGATGCCCGGCACCCCGGCCTCCGCGGCCTACACCGAGGAACTGCACGAGGTGGCCCGCAGGCGCTCTCCAGCCTTTGCCCTGGGGCTATCGGCCCTGCCTTCGGCCATCGGCAGCCTGATTGGGCTGGGCTTTCTGGTGGTGGGCTCGCTGGGTTTAGTGGCCCTGGCCCGGCAGTTCTCTTCCTTCGAATACTTCTGGCTGGTGCTGTTGGGCATACTGAGCGGCATTCTGGCGGTGCCCAGGGTACTCAAGGGGGCTATTGCTTTTGGCCTGGGCATGTTGCTGGCCACCATCGGCTATGACCCGGCCCTGGGCAACCCCCGCTTTACCTTCGGCCAGCGCGAGTTGCTGGGCGGGATTGACTTTATTGTGGCCCTCATCGCTTTCTTTGGGGTGAGCGAGGTTCTGCACCACCTGCTTTACAAAAACAGCTCCCATGGCCCCCAAACCCAGGGGCTGGGCCGAGGCTCCATCCTCCGTCAGTATTTTGGGGAGGCCGGTCGCTTTTGCTGGACAGAGCGCGGGAGCCTGGTACGCTCCTCGGTGCTGGGCACGTTCGTGGGGTTCTTGCCGGGGGCCGGCTCCGACATTGCGGCCTGGATTTCCAGTAACCTGCGCCGGATGCGCAAAGGCCAGCCCGAACAGGTAGCGCTGGATGGCAGCAGCGCCAACAACGCCGCCGTGGCGGGGGCCTGGATTCCGGCGATGGCCCTGGGGCTACCCGGCGATACGCTGACCGCCATTCTGTTGGGGATGTTTCTAGCCCTGGGCATTACCCCCGGCCCGGAGCTATTCAACAAACACGGTGCGCTGGTGCTTCAGATTTACCTGGCTTTCTTCCTGGTGAGCGTGCTGGTGATGCCCCTGGGAGGGTATCTGAGTGCCCTGATTGTGCAGAACCTGCTCAAGATTCCCACCCGGGTGCTGATGGGGGTGGTGCTGGGCTTGTGCGTGGTGGGCGCTTACGCGGTGAACAACAACCCCTTCGACCTCTACCTGCTGGCCGTACTGGGGGCGCTGGGCTTTGTGCTACGGCAGGGGGGCTTTCCCCTGGGGCTGGTGGTGCTGGGGATGGTGCTGGGCCCCCTTCTAGAACAGCACTTTATGGTCAGCATGATCAAGACCCACTGGAACCTTCTGAGCTTTTTTGAGCGACCCCTGGCCTTGTTGCTGGCCTTCCTGAACGTGGCCATGGTGGTGGGTGTGCTGGGTCTTCGGCGGGGTTGGTGGGCCTGGCTGCGCTGGCCGGCGGAGGAGCGTGCCTGATGCAAGCGGTGGTCTTGGAAGACTTTGGGCGGCTTTCTCTAAAGGAGCTGGCTGTCCCCCAGGAAGGGGGGATGCTTTTGCAGGTGGCAGCCTGCGGAGTGTGCGGCAGCGACCTGAGTGTTTATAAGGGCAGTCCGGCCATGCGGGCCCGCTGGCTGCCACCCCTGATTCTGGGGCACGAGATTGCGGCTCGGGTGCTGGAAGGCCCCGAGGACTGGGTAGGCCGCATGGTGGCGGTGAATCCACTGGTGGCCTGTGGGCGCTGCGACCGCTGCCGAAGGGGTCTTTCGAACCTGTGCCCCCACCGCACCAATGTGGGCTTTCACCACCGGGGGGGGTTTGCCCAACAGCTACGGCTGCCCTTAGCCCAGCTCTACCCCCTGCCCGAAGGGCTTACCTACTGGAAGGGTGCCCTATGCGAGCCGCTGGCGGTGGCCCTGCGGGCGGTCGATCTGGCCGGGCCGGTGCTGGGGCGGCGGGTGCTGGTGATAGGCGGGGGGGCCATCGGCACCCTGGCGGCCTGGCTGCTGGCTCGAGCCGGGGCGGAGGTGGTTGTGGCCGAGCGCAACCCTTTGCGCCAGGCCTGGCTGCGGGGCCTCGAGTTCATTCAGGAAGTACAGGAGGCCCCCCAGGGTCTCTTTGAGGTGGCGCTGGACTGTGTGGGGAGCGCTTCTACGGTGGGGCTGGCGGTCAACGCGGTAGAGTCCGGGGGCTGCGTGGTGCTGGTGGGCCTCGAGGCCACCGAAGCTTTGCTGCCGCTGCAGCGCGCGGTTCTGCAGGAAATCGGCCTCAAAGGGGCGTATGTCTTCACCCACGACGACTTTGCTCGGGCAGTGGCCCTGGTGGCCCAGGTACCCGAAGGCCTGGCGGTGGTGCGGCCCTTCCGCACCTACCAGGACACCTTCAACGAACTGCTGCAAGGCCGGCTGCCCCAGGCCAAGGCGGTGCTGGTTTGGGAGGGGTGATGCGCACCTCCATTGCTACGGTTTCGCTCAGCGGCGACCTTAAGAGTAAGCTCGAGGCCATTGCCAAGGCCGGCTTTGATACCAGATTCGGTTAGTTCGTCACCGAAGGGTGACGAACTAACCCGACCGAAGTTATCCGCGTAGCGGAGGGCGTACCGCCCCTTGAAAGAGAAAAGATAGCCTCAGGGCGCCATCCAGATTGTCAGCCAGCCCGGGCAGGGCACTACCGCTTCGGTGACCTTGCCGGTAAGTTAGGCGCTGAACACCCGCCAACAGCCGATGGCCTATGGCTGCGGGTGTGCGGCCCGCAATACCTGATAGAACTTGTATTTGCCCACTAAACCCCGCACAATCGGGGTGTGAATGCGGCGGAAATCCTTACCCAGGCCGCGCAGCAGCAGGGCTTTTTGACGGCCTGGGCCCAGGTGGATTTGCCGCAGGACACTCAAGCACGCTACCAGGCCTGGCTTGCTTTGGGTCGGCAGGCCGAAATGGCTTACCTGAACCAAAATCTGAGTACCCGACTCAGCCCCAGAAGCCGATTTGGCTGGGCGAAGAGTGTGCTGGTGCTGGCAGCACCCCATGCCTACCCGCCGCCCAAGCGACCTCCGGGCGGGGTTCGTATAGGCCGGGTGGCCCGCTATGCCTGGGTGCGGGACTACCACCTGCTGATTCAGCCCTACTTGCAAGACCTCGAGCGCCTCGCCCAAAGCCTGGGCCTGCAAGCCAGGGGCTACGTGGACACCGGCCCCTTTTCCGAGCGTTCGTATGCGGTGCAGGGCAGCCTGGGCTGGATTGGGCGCAACGCCATGCTGATGCGGATGGGCGAGGGCACCTACCTGACCCTGGCCGTGCTGCTCACCTCCCTGCCCCCTGCGTCAGCAGGAGGGCTATACCCCAATCGCTGTGGCATCTGTAGGCGCTGTGTGACGGGCTGCCCCACCGGGGCCCTACTGGGCGATGGAACGCTGGACTCGAGGCGCTGCATCAGCTACTGGACCATTGAACACCGGGGCCCCATCCCTGCCGAGCTGTGGACGGGTATGGGGGACTGGCTCTTTGGCTGTGACATCTGCCAGGAGGTGTGCCCCTGGAACCGCAGGGCCCAATCCTTCTGGCAGGGCTTTGTGCCAGAGCCCGAGCTGGTCTACCCCAACCTGGAGGATTTTTTTTACCTCTCCTCCAAAGCCTTCCAGCGCAAGTATGCCGGCACGGTTTTCCTACGCCCTGGCCGTACCCGCATGGCCCGCAACGCTCTGGTGGTCCTGGCCAACCTGGGCAACCCCGACTACCTACCCCTGGTGCGTCAGGGGGCCCGTGACGTCAACCCACTGGTGCGGGCTACAGCCGCCGAGGCGCTGGCCCGCCTGGGCGATTTGGGCTCGGTTATTCCGCTACTGCAAGACCCAGAGCCTTTGGTGGTGGGGGTGGCGCGGGGGTGGTTGGAAAGGCAGTATTGAGCGATTGGTAAATCATACCGGATTCAAAAAGATAACCATCCAAACCAAAGACCCCCAGAGGCTATCTTTTTGAATCCTAGAGCACACCCCTCCCGAACGGTCGGCGAAGAAAGCGTCTCCCTTCCAAGGGGCTTACGCCCTCCGCTACGCAGATAACTTCCAAGGGGCGGTATCGCCCTCCGCTACGGGGATAACTTCGGCCCTGTTAGTTCGCCGCCATCCGGCGCCGAACTAACCGACTGGTACTGGGCACAATGGTCCAGCTCTGGCTGCCGTAGGTGAGCCGCCAGACCACCGTGTACTGGCTGCTGGGAGCACCGTCGGGGTCGGTCAGGCTATAGCTAAGCCGGGTGTTGCTGTTGGCCAGGAAGGAATCGTTATAGCAGCCAAGAAACCTTCTATTTAGGGAACCGCCCCTGTCGAACCACCTCGGCCAGCACCTCCGGCAACTCCCAGGCAGCTAGGTCGAAGGTAACCTGGCCATAATCATAGGGAACCTTCAAAAAGCGGTGGAGCACCTCGCCGTGAATGTCATCTTCCAGAATCAGTACGTCGGCCCCAGGCTCACCCCCCAGGCTCAAGCCCACCGAACCGGGGTCGTAGACTACCCCTTTGTGCACCACCCGGCGAAAGGGGATGTGCTTGCCCGCGACCACCGCATAACGTGAGCGGATGCTTTCCAGCATTTTCAAAATTTCTGCCGGGTGTGCATCGTTGAGATCTATCTTGTGTTCGGGATCCTCTGGCGAGCCGTGAAACACCATCAGGCGGCCCCCGGGGGTTTCGTAGCGGTGGCGCGAGCGCAGGTTGCGCAAAAAATGCATCTCGCGGGCGCCCAGTTGTTCGCGGGTCCAGACGATGGTGGTCTCGGCAATGCCTTCGCGGGCAGGGGAGGGAAGGGCATAAGCCACCCGCAAGTCGGCGGCCCCCGGTACACAGGGGATGCCTTCCTTATCGAGCTTGCGGATTACCTGGCGTGGATGGGGGCCATAACCCACCAGATCCCCCACGGCCAGCACCTGATCAATGCCCTCTTTGCGTAGAGCCTCCAGTACCGCTTCAAGCGCCGGAAGATTGGCGTGAATTTCAGCGATGATCCCTAGCCGCATGGCTGTTTCATTTTGCCATGAAAAAGTCAAATAAGGGGCTCATTTAGCCTTCACCGAGGCGAGCGTGCTGTTTGGGCTATGTGTTCAGGCTTTTTTCAACCGGGCGGCGTATGCTTTAGCGGTGCAGTTCTGGCTTCCTCTTTTTTTGGGTGTAGCGCTCGCGCTCTGTCTGCCACCCACGCCACTGGGCTTCCTGGCCCCGCTGCCCCTGATCTGGCTCCTGACGCGGGGGGGCTTTCGCTTTGGCTTGCTGGCCGGAATTGGCTTCTGGGCGGTGCATCTGGTCTGGCTACCGCTTAGTTTTGTGGTGCTGTTTGAAACGCCCTGGGGTGCGGTGCCCTATCTTCCGCTGGTCTTGATCAAGGCCGCTATCTGGGGGGTTGTGTTTGGCCTGACCCGGGGCAAACCCCTTGCCAGGGCGGGGCTGTGGGTGGTGCAGGAATACCTTACCTCCTTGGGGGAAGTTGCTTTCCCATGGGGCTTTTTGGGCTATGCGCTGGTGGACGCACCGGGGCGGGTGGTTGCCAGCCTGGGCGGAGTCTACCTGCTTTCGCTTTTGGTGTTGGGGGTGGCGCTCGGCCTGTACTTTGCCGGAAGGCGTGCCCTAGGAGGGCGCGTGGTTTTTTCTTATCACAGCCTGGGTTTGCTGGGTACGCTGTTGTTTTGGGGAGGGTTATGGTTTCTCCCACTGCCCGCTACGCAGGGGAGCTTGACCGCCTTGCTGGTGCAGGGCAACATCAACCCCTTGCGAAAGCTCGAGGGCCTCTCTGCCCAGCAAACCTACCTGGAACTTACCCTCAAGGGCCTGCAAGCCCATCCCGAGGCCCAGGTTGTAGTTTGGCCCGAGACAGCCGTAGCAAGTTTTCCCCCCGAGTTGCCGGCTTTGCTGGGTAGCCGAGAGCTTTTGAGTGGCCTCGAGACCGGCTTCACCAACCGGGCGGTACGGGTAGTGGGGGGGCAGATCACCCACTTCTACGACAAAAATCGGCTGGTACCTTTCGGAGAGAACTTTCCCTGGAGCGAAGCCCTGCGCCCAGTGTATCGTTTCTTCTTCCGAGCTTTTGGCTTCGATGGCGATCTGGGCAGCCGCACGCCCGGCACGGCCTATACGCCCCTGGACAAATACGGTGCTTTTATTTGCTATGAATCGGTCTTCCCAGCGGTGGCGCGGAGGCTGGTTTTGAACGGTGCAGAGGTTTTGGAACTCGGCTCCAACGATGCCTGGTACGGCCCCAGCTTTGGGGGTTTGCAACATTTTCAGATGGGCCGCCTGCGGGCTGTCGAAACCGGTCGGTGGTTGCTCCGGGCCGGCAACGATGGCGTAACCGCCATCATAGACCCTTTTGGCCGGGTTACGGCCCGCATTCCCCAGCGCGAGGCCGGCTTTCTGGCGGGGCAGTTTGCCCTGTTAAAAAGCCCGACGCCGTACGTGCGCTGGGGAGACTGGGCGGTAGTGCTGGCGGGGGCCTGGGTGATGCTCGGCTTGCGAATCCGTACAAAAGGCACTATAGTTTAGTCTTGCTGGCGAGTATGCCAGAACTTTTCCCCGCGTGCCGGGATGGCGGAATTGGTAGACGCACCCGACTCAAAATCGGACGGTTAACAGCCGTGTGGGTTCGAGTCCCATTCCCGGCACCAATCAGCACCGCTAGTGGAGGCATGCAGTGGAAATTCTTCAAAACATCCTGATTTTTCTTTACATCGCCGTGGCCGGATTTCTGGTCTACCTGGTGCTTTCGCAAGAACCCAAACAGGGTGCCGGCGATATGTTTGGCGGTTCGACCGACCTCTTCAGTACCCGTGGCGTAACGGGCGGTCTATACCGCATCACCGTGGTTCTGGGCGCCATCTTTGTGATCCTGGCCTTTTCGTTCCGGTTTTTTAACCGGTAAGCGGTTGGTTAAATCCCTCACCCAAAAGAGCCCTTCAGCCGTGCTGGAGGGCGTTTTCATGTTGGAGCAGTGGAGCACTGGTGTAAACCCATCCACCGTTTGGTGGATGAATTCCAGGTACAAATTCACCCACAAGCCCTTGACAGCCGCAGGATGGCTTTATAGCTTTGTACCAAGTCCATCTCGTTGTGTATCTTCCCCTGAAGCAGCGAGGGTGGTGAACTGTTAGATATCAGGAGGCTTGAAATGAAGAAACTGCTAGTCTTAGGAATGCTCGCCCTGGCCGGGTTGGCGCTGGCCCAGCCCAAGGTGTTCAAGGGCACCGAGCCGGGCCGGGCGGGGGGTGCCTACCGCATCACCTCCATCTCCGACCCGCGTACCTGGAACCCCTTTGTAGCACGGGAGACTTCCTCAACCGACATCATTGCCCTCTTTTTGCCCTACCTGACGACCTATGACCCCTATACCCAGGCCCCAGAGGGCCGGCTGGCTAAGTCGTGGGAAGTCCGTAACAACGGCTTGACTGTGATTTTCAAGCTGCGTGAAGGGGCCAAGTGGTCCGACGGACAGGCTATCGACGCCGACGATGTGATTTTTAGTGCCACCGTCCACGCCGATCAGCGGGTCAACTCCAACTCGCGTAGCAGCTTCATCCTTGATGGCCAGCCGATCCGCTGGACCAAGGTAGATCAGTTTACGGTGCGGGCCGACTTCCCCAAGCCCTATGCACCGGCTTTGATCCAGGGCTGGTATATCGTGCCCGAACACGTTTTTGGCCCTGCTTACCGGGCTGGGGTGCAGCAGCTTCAGGCCCTTTGGAACCTGGATACGCCAGCGGCCCAGGTGGTCTCGGGCGGCCCCTTCAAGCTCGATAGCTACGTCAAGGGTGAGCGGGTGGTACTGGTGCGCAACCCCAACTACTGGGGGGTGGACGAACGCAACAACCCGGTGGCCTACCTCGAGCGCTACACCTTCCAGATTGTGCCCGACCTGAACGCCCAGCTTGCGCGCTTCCTGGCCGGGGAGGCCGATACCTTCTCAGCCGCCAACGCCGACCAGGTGGCGCAGGTTTTGGAGCGCATCCGTGCTAATCGCCTGCGGGCCGAAATCTTCCCCAACGTAGACGTTACTCTGGGTACCAACTTTATCGTCTTCAACTGGAACAACAAGGACTCCTTCAAGGAAAACCTGTTCCGTCAGGTTAAGTTCCGCCGGGCCATGGCCCACCTGATGGACAAGAAGTCCATGATCGAGGTGGCCCTGGGCGGCTTGGGTCAGGCCCAGTGGAGCCCCATCTCCATTCCTAACAAAGCCTTTTTCACCGACGATGTGGCCAAGTTCGAGTTCAGCCCGCAAAAGGCCGCGCAGCTCCTGGCCGAACTGGGTTTCCGCAGCAAAAACCGCGACGGCTGGCTGGTGAACGCCCAGGGCAAGGTGCTGGAGTTCAACCTGGTGACCAACCAGGGCAACAACGTGCGCGAGCGCATCGCCCAGATCTTCCGTGACGAAGCCCGCAAGGTTGGGGTCAAGGTCGAATACCGCCCCATCGACTTCAACGAGCTGGTGCGTCAGCTGACCAGCCCCGCCGCCGATGGTACCCGCGATTTCGATGCCATTCTGATCGGCCTTACCGGCGGCATCGAACCCGCCTTCAGCCGCAACGTGTGGGAACTCAACGGCTCGCTGCACGCCTGGAACCTGGGCACGGGTGGTAAAAATCCGGCCAAGGTGGAGGCCTTCGAAGTGCTCATCGATACCTTGATGAAGCGCGGTGCTACCACCCTCGACCAGGCCCAGCGCCGTCAGATTTACGTGCAGTTCCAGAAGGTGGTGGCCGAGAATCTGCCGCTCATCTATACCGTGGCCCCGGCCTACAACCCGGCCCGCCTGACCCGACTGGGTGGTATGTTCCCCAAGGAGCAGATCAACTCTATTAACGGACAGGCCCCCTACATCGAGACCATTTTTGCCAAGGAGTAACTGCCTTTGGGGGCAAGGGGTGGCTGGCCACCCCTTGCCTTCATGCTGAGGTGCTATGTTTGGCTATGTTGTACGGAGGCTGCTCCAGCTTATCCCCACTTTTTTTGGGGCTACCCTGCTGGCCTTTCTGGTTATACAGCTTGCGCCGGGCGATTTTGTAACCCGGCTCGAGCTCGACCCTACCCAAGACCGTGAATCTATTGCCAACCTGCGCCAACAGTTGGGCCTTGATCAGCCCCTGCCGGTGCAGTACGCCAAGTGGCTATCCGGCATTCTGCAAGGCTACCTGGGCCTATCGCTCTCGTATAAATCCGATGTGTGGAGCGTAATTGGTCAGCGCATCCTGAACTCTATGGTTCTGGTGGTGCTGGCCACCCTGATGATCTATCTGATCGCCATTCCCATTGGGGTATACTCGGCCATCCGCAAGTACACCTGGCCCGACCGAACCTTCACCGTCCTGGCTTTTTTGGGTCTGGCCATCCCCAACTTCTTTTTTGGGCTCATCATGCTCTTTTTGGCAGTTTGGCTCTCCGATCTTACCAATATGCGTATTTTGCCTATTGGTGGCATGACCGACGAGTTCCTTCATCTGGGTAACATGACCCGGGCGGCCCAGATACTCTTTCCGCCGGCCTTGCTGGGCACCCTGGTTTTTGCCGGGATGTTCTGGTGGCGTGTGCAACGCAAGCAAACGGCCACGTTTGGCATCTGGGTGGGGCTGGTGCTGTTTGGCATGAGCGCTTTGCTGATGCTCTGGCCGCTGTTGCAAGGGCCGGGCTTGCCCGAACGGCTGCCCTATACCGAGTCGCCCCTTTGGGCCAGGGCCAACAACGTACTCTGGCACGCCTTCCCGGTGGTCATTGTGGTGGGCACTTCGGGTCTGGCCGGCCTCATGCGCGTCATGCGCGGCCAGATGCTGGACGTGCTCTCGCAAGACTACATTCGAACAGCGCGGGCCAAGGGTTTGAACGAGCGGGTGGTGATTTACAAACATGCCCTGCGCAACGCTGTGATTCCCTTCATCGCTGGGATTGGGGGGTTGTTGCCGGGCCTGATTGGGGGTGCTGGACTGGTGGAGGTCACCATGGCCTGGCCGGGCATTACCCCTGCGCTTTTGGAGGCCATCTCGGCCATTGACATCTATGTGATTATGGGCCTCATCACCATCACCACCGTCTTGCTGATGATTGGCAACGTGGTTTCGGATCTCTTGCTGGCCTGGGTAGACCCGCGCATCCGCTACAGCTAGGGGGAACGTGCATGATTCCAAGAGTGCAAATGAAAGCCACCCCTCAGGCCAACCGGAGTTTTTTCCAGCAAGCCTGGATTCGCTTTAAGCGGCATCCTCTGGCTCGCCTGGGTGCAGCGGTTCTGTTGGTGTTTTACCTAGGAGCCCTGTTTGCCGACTTCCTGGCACCTTATCCAGAAGAGAAGAGCTTCCGCGATTTCTCTTTTGCCTCACCCACCCAAATTTTTTGGCGTGACGAAAACGGAAGGTTGACCCGGCCCTATGTGTGCGCTGCCGAGCGGCGCCGGAACCTCGAGACCTTCAAGGTCGAGGTCATCACCGACTGCGAGAAGGGCCGCTATCCTATTTATTTCTTCGTCCAGGGTGAGCCCTATCGTTTTCTGGGGCTTATTCCCACCGACCTGCGCCTGATGGGGGGCCCCTGGCTGCTGGAAGACCAGGCCAAACTCTTTTTGTGGGGTACCGACGACTTTGGCCGCGATGTGTGGGGTCGCATCTGGTTTGGGGCCCGCATCAGCCTGACCATTGGTATCTTTGCGGTGGCCCTGGCTCTTGTGATCGGCATCCTGATGGGTAGTATCTCTGGCTTCTACGCTGGCCGACCGGTCACTTTCAGTATCGGGCTATTGAACCCTCGCTTCTGGGAGTTTGTGCGGGGTAGCCGCCCGCTGGATCATCTGCTGGCGCTTTTGGGTTTGGTTCTGATAGCTGCTTTGCTTTGGGGAATGGGCCAGGGTTACGAGCGCTACATCCGGCCCGACCTTCAGCGCGTCAGTACCCTGGCCCTGGGGGGTCTGGGATTAGTGCTGGGCCTGGTGGGGCTGGGTGTGCTGATGTATTTCCTGGTCTGGCGTAGCCATCTGGCAAGGGTCCTGCTCTGGCTTTCGGCCTGGGGGGGGATGGCCTGGCTGCTGTGGATTACGGTCTGGGGCTTCTGGCAGAGCAGCCGGGGTCTGGAAGCCATCATCGCGGGTTTGATTGGTGCAGCACTGCTGGGGGCTATTGGGTATATCCTGCTCTGGCCGCGCATCGAACTGGATCTGGACACCATCATCATGCGTGCGGTGGAGGTGCTGGCGGCCATCCCCGATTTGTTCTTGCTGATCATCCTTTCGGTGCTCATCCCCATGGAAGTGCCGCCTGCGGTGCGCTTTGTGCTGGTGGTGACCATTCTCTCCTTTGTGAACTGGGGCGGGCTGGCCCGCATTATTCGCAGCCAGGTGCTGCAACTGCGCGAGATGGAGTTTGCTCAGGCCGCGCAGGCCCTGGGAGCCGGGGATGCCCGGATCATCATTCGACACGTGCTGCCAGGAACCTACACCTATTTGATTGTGGCCGTCACGCTGGCCATTCCGGGTTTCATCCTGGGCGAGTCGGGTCTCTCCTTCCTGGGGCTGGGCATCCAGGAACCGGCCACCTCCTGGGGGCTGATGCTTTCCAAGGCCCAGGCTACCGGCATCACAGCTTTTAGCGAGCGGCCCTGGCTTCTGATTCCGGGCTTTTTTATCCTGCTGGCGGTGCTGGCCTACAATTTCATGGGGGACGGTTTGCGCGATGCCCTCGACCCTCGCACCAAAGTGTAGGGCGATGGTTTTTTGATGAATGTGGCCTCGAGGGCGATATAATGTCGCAACCTGCTGTTGCAGTGATTTAGGAGTGGGAATGGACGAGAAACGGTTGGTGGATGTTACAGACCTGAAGGTTCACTTTTTCACCGACGACGGGGTGGTTAAGGCCGTAGACGGGGTGTCTTTCCACATTGACAAAGGCGAGACCCTGGCGGTAGTGGGCGAATCGGGCTCAGGGAAGTCGGTTGCCAGCCTGGCCATGATGCGCCTGATTCCCAACCCCCCCGGCAAGATAGTTGGTGGGCAAGTGCTTTTTAGGGGTAAAGATGGCAAAACCCGGGATCTGGTCAAGGAAGATGAGGCCACCATGCGCAAGATTCGTGGCAACGACATTGCCATGATCTTCCAGGAGCCCATGACCAGTCTCAACCCGGTGTATACCGTGGGTGACCAGATCGCTGAGGCCATCGTGCTGCACCAGGGCAAGAGCAAAAAGGAAGCCCTGGATCAGGCCGCCGAGATGCTTGATCTGGTTGGCATCCCTGAACCTAAAAAACGCCTGTCCAACTATCCTCACCAGATGTCGGGCGGGATGCGCCAGCGTGTGATGATCGCCATGGCGCTCTCCTGCAATCCCTCCCTCCTCATTGCGGATGAGCCCACCACCGCCTTAGATGTGACCATTCAGGCCCAGATTCTGGAACTCATGAACAAGCTGCGGGAAGAGATTGGCATGAGCATCCTGTTCATTACCCACAACCTGGGTGTAGTGGCCGAGATGGCCGACCGGGTGGTGGTGATGTACGCGGGGCGGGCTGTGGAAGAAGCCGATGTGGTGCCCACCTTCAAAAAGCCCCTGCACCCCTACACCATGGGTCTTTTGAACTCGGTGCCCCGGCTCGACCTGGCGGCTACCCACCAACAGCGCCTGGAGGCTATTCCGGGCAACGTACCCAACCCGCTCAACCTGCCCCAGGGCTGTGCCTTCCACCCGCGCTGCAAATTCTTCAAGCCGGGCCTGTGTGACCAGGACATACCCGTCTTGCAAGATGCCGGCAACGGTCACATGGTGCGCTGTGTGCGCTGGGCCGAGATCCAAAAAGGTGAGGTGGTGGGAGCATGAGCGCGGTTGTTCCTGAAACCACAACGGCTAACCTGGTTGAGGTGACCCATCTCAAGAAGTGGTTCCCTATTCGCGGGGGGATTCTTTCCCGGGTAGTGGCCAATGTTAAGGCGGTCAACGACGTGAGCTTTGGGGTGAAGAAAGGCGAGGTGTTGGGCCTGGTAGGGGAGTCCGGTTCGGGTAAGACCACCGTGGGCCGCACCATCCTGCGCCTGATTGAACCCACCGAAGGAACCATCAGCTTCCAAGGGCAAGACATCACGCACATTCCCAAGAACCAACTCCGCACCTATCGCCGCAAGATGCAGATCATCTTCCAGGATCCCTTTGCCTCGCTCAACCCGCGCATGACGGTGGGTGACATCATTGCCGAGCCGCTGGTCATCCACAACCTGGAAGGTTCCGCCCAGGCCCGCAACGATCGCGTGGCCGAACTGCTGCAACTGGTGGGCCTCAACCCCGACCACGTGCGCCGCTATCCCCACGAGTTTTCGGGTGGGCAGCGTCAGCGTATTGGGATTGCCCGTGCGCTGGCGGTACGCCCCGAGTTCATCGTGGCGGATGAGCCGGTCTCGGCTCTGGACGTTTCGATTCAGGCCCAGGTGGTTAACCTGCTGCAAGATCTCAAAGAGCAACTGGGCCTGACCATCCTGTTCATTGCCCACGATCTCGCGGTGGTGGAGTACATCTCCGACCGCATTGCGGTAATGTATCTGGGTAAGGTGATGGAGCTGGCCCCCTCGCGGGACCTGTACCTGAAGCCGCGCCACCCCTACACCGAGGCCCTGCTATCGGCCATCCCTACCCCCGACCCCACCATCAAGCGTGAGCGTATCGTGCTGCAGGGCGATATACCCAGCCCCATCAACCCGCCCTCGGGCTGTGTTTTCCGCACCCGTTGCCGCTATGCGATTGCCGAGTGTGCCAATACCGTGCCCGAACTCAAAGAAGTGGCGCCCGGCCACTTCAAAGCCTGCATTCGCGACGACATCCCGGGCCTGAGTTAGGCGATGGCGCCAGGCTGGCTACCTTGAACCAGACACCCCAGCCAAAGCTGGGGTTTTTGATTTATACCTGATTCAAAAAGACAGTTTACAAAACCAAAAACTTCAAAGGCTGTCTTTTTGAATCCTACACACACCCCTTCCTTACGATCGGCGAAAAAAGCGTCTCCCTTCCATCGAGCAGAAGCCCCCTCCGCTAGGAGGATAACTTCGACCCTGTTGATTCGTTACCGTTCGGTAACGAATCACCTCAAAAATCGGTCAATGCGCTCTCACCTCGCCTCAATGGTGGGGTGATTTACTGGCTTGTATGGGTAGAAAACTATTGCTGTTGGCCGTGGTGCTATTTGGTATGGCTCAGGCACAAGAAACCGTGATTTATCGGGGCTTTGCCGAGCTTCGGCAGTCGCAAACCCTGCCGCAAAATGAGTGGATCTGGGAGCCAGGCGAGACCCTGTTCCAGAGCCTGGTGCCGGGAACCCTGCGCTTGATAGGGGTAAGCGAGCAGTCGCGCCGGGTGCAGGTGGCTGCCCAACAAAGTCCTCTGGCTGCCTATGTGGGCAAGGAGGTGCAGTTTTACTGGGAGGGTCAGTGGCGCAAGGCCACCCTGGTGAGTGCCGAGCGGAACCTGTATCTGTACGAGGGCCGTTACCTGGTAGGGCTACCTGGAACAGTGGCCTATCCCGATCCCGGCGGATTCAGTGCTGTTCCTGGCCCAAAAGTGATCTTTCGCTATCAGGGGGGTGGCTCGGGAACGCTGGCCTATCTGACTCGAGGCCTGACCTGGAACCTGCGCTATACGCTGGAGGATGGCGAGCTGACCGGCTGGGCGACCCTGACCAACGGGCTGGGCCGCACCGTGCGACTGGGCCGCACCGACCTGGTAGCCGGGAGTGTGCCTTTGCTGGAAGGAGGCTTTAGTGTGCCCGCCCCCCGCCCCGAAACCCGGATGTTGCAGGCTGCGCCGGCTGCTTCAGACGTAGCGGAAGCCGAGTTCGTGGGAGAGGCAGCGGGCACCTACCGCTACCGCTTACCGGGAGAGGTGACGCTCGAGCCCGGCCTGACCGAGCTACCTTTTATTCGCACCCGGGTGCAACCGGTCTATTTGTGGCGCTTGCAAACCGGCTTCAGTACCGAACGCGAGCTGGCTTTTGTGCGGGGTTTTCGTTTTGCGGCCCCGGAAAACCTGGCCGCCGGGGTGGTGAGCGTCCGCGAGCAAGGGGTGTTTGTGGGGCAGGCGGCCACCGGCGATACGGCCAAAGGCAACCAGGTCAACCTGATGCTAGGTCCTGACCCCGAAGGCAGGGCCACCCGGCAGGTGGAGCAACAGGCCCGCAACCGCTTCCGGGTGACCACCCAGGTGCAAAACCCCAAGCCCTATGCGGTGGAGGTGGAAATTCAGGAGGCCATGCCCCAGCCCTTTACCCTGGAGGGGGAGGGCCTCGAGCGCCTCCCGGAGGGCTACCGCCTGCGCTTCACCCTGGCCCCCAATCAGAGCCGTTCATACACGTACACCCTGATTTTGCAGCAACGCTAGGGGTCTGGTAACCAAGAATACTGTGAATACTGTTCGCATTTCAGCGCCTCCCAATGAGCTGCAAATCGCAATTCTGAGTAATTAACGTGCTTCAAAACGCGCCGCAAAACAAGTTACCGGTGCACTAAGTACAACAACGTTAGGAATTTGCTCTACCCGAAAAGGGGAGCCCATAAGCTGCGCCGCTTTGAAGACCGGCCACTTCTTTCGCCGAAACCGTCACCACAAAAATCTAATGTGGGCGCACTTAGACCGCCCACATTTTCTTAGCCTTGCGCACTGAGCCTCGAGGCCGGCCAAAGACGTATCGCTCGAGGGGGCCTGCCCCGGCCCAATTCTGGCACCCCATACCCGGTGGGACTGTCTCAGGCTGGCCCTTTGGATGAGAATCTTTCGCCTTACCCTGGACTGCTTGCAGCCCGAGAAGGGGCTATGCTACCCTTCCAACATGAAAAAGCTACTGGGTGTGCTTTTGCTGGGTGTGGGGCTGGTCTGGGCGCAGCCTCTGGGCAGCGTGGCCATGGTCTTCAGTGAGGGGGCCAAAACCGACCCTACCTTTAACGGGGTGGCCTACGGTGGGGCGCAGCGAACGGTACAGCAGTTTGGGGGGCGTCTCTTCGACTTCGAGCCCACCGACCCCTCGCAGATTCCGGGGGCGGTGCGTCGCTTCGCCGCCGAGCGCTTTGACCTCATTATTGGCCTGGGTTTCGCCACCGAACCCGGTATTGCGGCTGCAGCACGTGAATTCCGCGATCAGCGCTTCGCCCTCATCGACACCGCCACCGATGCCCCCAATGTAGCCTCGTATGTATTCCGCGAAAACGAGGGCACCTTTTTGGTGGGCTACATTGCAGGAAGGCTCAGCCAGACCGGCGTGGTGGGCTTTGTGGGGGGAATGGATATTCCGCTCATCCACAAGTTTGAGGTGGGCTACCGCGAAGGGGTGCGACGGGCCTGCCCGGCGTGCCGGGTGGTGGTGAACTATGTGGGCAACACCCCCGCGGCCTTCTCCGATCCGGCCCGGGCCAAGGAGATTGCCGCCTTCCAAAAGTCGCAGGGGGCCGACATCATCTATGCTGCAGCCGGGGCCTCGGGGCTGGGGGTGTTTGACTACGTCAAGCAGACCCGTTGTATCAAGGCTGCCGAACTGCCTCGAGGCTTGCGCTTCCGCAGCAACCCCTTCGCTACCGTGCCCAAGTACGAGGCCTACACCCGTGAGTGCGCTGGAGATACCCGCCCCATGTTCTTTATTGGGGGGGACGGCAACCTGAACTTTTTGGGCGACACCGACAACAACCCGGCCACTTTGAACCACGCCTTGACCTGCATGCTCAAACGGGTGGATGTGGCCGCCCAGCGCGCGGTGGAGTCGGTGGCGCGCGGTAGCTTTCAGGGCGGTCTGGTGAGCCTGGGCTTGCGGGAAAATGGGCTGGGCTATGCCCTCGATACCTATAACCAGGCCCTGTTGTCCGAAAGCCTTCGCCGCGAAGTGAACGCCATTCGGCAAAGCATTGTTGCGGGCCGGATTGTGGTGCCGGACAAGCGCTAAGCACCGTACGGAACCCAGATATTCTTGACCTGGGTGGCCTGGCGCAAGATTTCGTCGGTGTCGGGTAGGGGGCCGCTGGGGAGCAACATCCAGGTGCGCTTCATGTTCCCGGCGCTGGCCCGCTCGACCAGCACATGTCCGGCCTGGGGCCCGGTGTACCAGACGGCGTCCACGTCGTCGTGTTCGGCCAGGGTTTTGGCCAGCTCGTCGCGCTCGCCGGTCACTATGTTAAAGGTGCCCGCAGGGATGTCGGAGGTCTCGAGCACCTGATAAAAGTCGGTAGCGACCAGGGGGGCCAGCGGCGAGGGCACCACCACCAGGGTGTTTCCCAGGGCCAGCGCGGTTCCGGCCAGCCGGGCCAGCGCGAGCAGCGGCTGGTCGTCGGGGCAGAGAATGCCCATCACCCCGATGGGCTCGGGTATGGCCAGGGTCACGTTGCGGATGGGGGTGGGGTGGACTACCCCTTCGTATTTGTCGGCCCAGGCGGCGGCAGTAAAGAGGGCCTCGAGGGCCGTTTCTACCTCTGCGCGGCCGTCCTGTCCGGTCTGTGCGTGGATGCGGTGGCCAAACTCCTCGGCCCGCTCGGACAGGTTTTCGGCCAGGAAGTACAGGATTTGCGCCCTGTTGTGCGCGCTGGTCTTGCGCCAGCCCTCAAAAGCCGCGCGGGCAGCCTCCACCGCATTGCGAATATCCTTGCGGTTACCCAGCCCCACCTCGCCCAGAAGCTGCCCGTCCGGGGCATATACGGCCTTGCTATAGCCGCTATCGGGCCGGGCCTGCCTGCCGCCGATAAAGAGCTTGGCGGTGCGGTCTATGGGGGGCTGAAGGCTAAAGGTTTCAGGCTGGAGGGGTGTTTCCTTAGCAGACCTCGAGGGGGCCCTGGTTTTGCGACTTTGAGCTTTGGGACTTGGGCTTTCGGCTTTTTTCACGTACTCCCACAGCCCCTCCTTGCCCCCCTCGCGCCCAAAGCCCGACTCACGGTAGCCGCCAAAGCCGCTGGCGGCATCGAAGAGGTTGGTGCTGTTGATCCAGATGGTGCCGGCTTTGATCTGGGTGGCGATGTCCAGGGCCAGATTGATGTCCTCACTCCAGATGGAGGCAGCCAGGCCGTAGCGGGTGTTGTTGGCCAGCCGCACGGCCTCCTCGGGGGTGCGGAAGGTCAGGGCAGCCAGCACCGGCCCAAAAATTTCCTCCTGGGCGATGGTAGAGGCTGGGGCGACCTCGGTAAAAAGCGTGGGGGGGTAAAAGCACCCCTCGCTCGGCACCGCCCAGCTTGGCTGCCAGAGCCGGGCCCCTTCCTCCACGCCCTTTTGCACCAAATGCTGGATTTTCTGCAGCTGAACCGGTGCCACGATGGCCCCAATGTCCACGGCCTTGTCCAGGGGGTTGCCTACGCGCAGTTTTTCCATGCGGGCGCGCAGCTTGGCATACATCCTCTCGGCGATGCCCTCCTGCACCAGAAGCCTCGAGCCCGCACAGCAGACCTGCCCCTGGTTGAACCAGATGGCGTCCACCACGCCCTCCACTGCGCTATCCAGGTCGGCATCCTCGAAGACCAGGAAAGGCGATTTGCCACCGAGCTCGAGGGAGAGCTTTTTGCCGCTGCCCGCTGTGGCTTTGCGGATGAGCCGCCCCACCTCGGTCGAGCCGGTAAAGGCGATCTTGTCCACCCCCGGATGCTCCACCAGGGCCGCCCCGGTTTTGCCGTCGCCGGTGATGATGTTCACCACCCCCGGCGGCAGCCCAATGTTCTGACAGATTTCTGCGAACAAAAGAGCGGTAAGGGGCGTAAACTCGGCGGGCTTGAGCACCACCGTGTTGCCCATGGCCAGCGCTGGGGCAATCTTCCAGGAGAGCATCAGCAGCGGAAAGTTCCAGGGGATAATCTGCCCTACCACGCCCAGAGGGGCATAGCCCGCCAGCTCGCTTTCCATAAGCTGGGCCCAGCCGGCGTGGTAGTAGAAGTGGCGGGCCACCAGGGGAATGTCAATGTCGCGGGTCTCGCGGATGGGCTTGCCGTTGTCCAGGGTTTCCAGCACGGCAAACAGGCGGGCGTGCTTCTGCACCTGCCGGGCCATGGCGTACAGGTAGCGGGCCCGCACGTGACCGGGGGTCTGGCTCCAACCGATAAAAGCTTTGCGGGCAGCCTTGACGGCCTCGTCTACGTCGGCGGCGCTGGCCTGGGCTACCTCGGCCAGCTTTTGGGCGTTGGCCGGGTTAAGGGTAGCGAACCATTCCTGGCTGGCCGGGTCACGCCACTTGCCCCCAATAAAAAGCCCGAATTTGCCCTGGTGGGCCTTCAGCCAGTCCAGCGCGGGTTGGGCGGCTTCCGGGGCGGGGCCATAGGGAAGGGTCTCCATAAGTTCGGTAAGGGTCATGCTTTAGCTCCAGTTCAGGGCGGGCTTCGATATCGGTGAACTCTGCTTCTTAGCTTTCAGGAGAAAAGTGCAATAGAAGCCATGGTGAAGTCTTCGGGCCAAGGGACTTTTTCTACCCCAGCGGCTGGTACTGCATGGAGGCGTAGCGCCCGTAGGCGAAGTGCTCGAGCTGCCGCTCGATGTCGTTCAAGAGGGCGCTGGCCCCGATGCGGAACAGATGGGGCTGCATCCACTCGAGGCCCAGTTCCTCTTTCATCAGGATAAGCCAGTCCAGGGCCTGCTTGGCGCTGCGGATGCCGCCGGCGGGTTTGAAACCCACCTTATGGCCGGTTTGTTCATAGTAGGCCCGGATGGCCCGCACCATCACCAGGCTGTTTTGCAGGGTGGCGTTCACCGCTTCCTTGCCGGTAGAAGTCTTGATGAAGTCGGAACCCGCCTGCATACAGACCATGCTGGCTTTGAAGACGTTTTTGAGGGTGCCCAGCTCGCCGACGGCCAGAATGCTTTTCATGTGGGCCGGGCCGCAGGCCTCGCGGAAGTCGCGCACCTCCTGGTAGAGGGCCTTCCAGTTGCCGGTGAGCACATGGCGGCGCGAGATGACGATGTCAATTTCGCTGGCCCCCGCCGCTACCGAGGCCTCAATCTCTTGCAGTTTAAGGCGGTGGGGGTTGAGTCCGGCGGGGAAGCCGGTTGAGACGGCGGCTACTGGGATGCCGGAGCCCTCGAGCGCCGCCACGGCGGTGGGTACCATCTCGTGGTAGACACAGACCGCACCGGTGGTAAGCCGCAGGTGGGGCAGGCCCAGGTCGTGCAACAGCTCCGCTCGCACCGGCTGGCGGGCCTTGGCGCACAGGCGCCGCACCGTGCCGGGGGTGTCGTCGCCCGAAAGGGTGGTCAGGTCGATGGTCTTGATGGCGTGTAAAAGCCAGGCCGCCTGCCATTCCTTTTTAACGGTGCGGCGGGTGGGCAGGGTGGCGGTCCGGCGCTCAACGGCGCTTCGGTTGACCAGGGCCCCCTCGAGGGCGCCGGGGTCGAAGGGGGTGCCGGGGTTGCGCTCCAGCATGTGGGCTTGGGGTATGGTTGCAGTCGCCATAAGCTTGGCCTCGAGTACAGCCGATTATAGCCCAGCCTGCTATTATCTGGTTGAGGGCGACAGTGCTGACCCGCTACTGGCTAAGGCACTTGGCCGTGAGTCATCGGCATTGATGCTCGAGCCAGGGACATTCGGTCCCGCCTGAGCTGCCATGCTGGAGGTTGTACAAAAGGGTTCGGCTTCTACCCTGGCTTGGGAGGTGAAGGATGGAAACCCTGCAAGTGGCCAAATGTCCGGTATGTGGCGGGTTGGTGGAGGTAGCGGGCCCGTGGGTGGGCCTCGAGGTGGAGTGCCCGGAGTGTGGCGAAGTGTTGCGGGTGGTAGAGACCCAGCCACTCAAGCTCTATTACGCCTTTGACCCCGACGAGGAGCCCCTGCCCGAGGAGGAGCATCGGGTACCCAGGGGTGAGTAGCGAACAGCGCCGGGCAGGGAACCATCACCTGTGGCCGATTATGACGGTCCCAGCACGATAATCACATCGTAGCCCCTGGGCTCGAGGCGGATGCGGGTCTCCAGTGGCAGGTGCAGCAGATCGGCGTAGTCCTTGGCCAGCAGAAAGGCAGGCGACTCCCGTCCAACAATCGAGACCCCACTGCGCACCAGCACCAGGCTGGTGCCCCCTACCTCGCCTGCATGCACTTCCGGGGGGGGGATGCCCAGCTCCACAAAGCCCTGCCGGTAGCGTTCGCCCAGCCCCGCCCCACTCCGGTCTAGGAGCAGGGTTTTGAGGCCCAGGGCTTCGGCCTGTACCATTCGGGCCATCACCTCGGCATCGGGGGTGTAGCCCAGCAGACCCGCCGTGAAGGAAGGCATGGCGACCTGGTCGAGGACCAGGAAACTGCCCTCCTCGAGGGTGGGCAGGGTTGCGCTCTTAAGGGTCAGGCTTTGCAGGTTGGGCAGCCGCTGCAGGGCTTCGGTGAGGGGAAGGCTGGTCTCGAGGGAGTTCCACACGGCCCCTGCAACTCCTGGTAAGCGCGGCCAGTAACGAGGGCTTTGGGCTTTTCGCAGGGCCAGCCCCATCACTTCCTTGATGCGGTCCAGCCGGCCCAGGTCGGAGCCTTCCCAGCGACGAAAGCGCATGTATTTGACCGCATCTTTCCCGTTCAGGTGCAGCGGCCCCGCCGGAAAGTCTATGAAAAGACCCGCGGCCCGGTCGGTGTATTTCATCGGATAGGGCAGCACCACATCCACGCCGTCCACTGCATTCACCAGCTTCATCACGGCCTCGAAGGTCAGGATCACGTGGTGCTGAACCGGTACGCCCAACAGGTTTTCTACGGCATGGCGCAAGCCCTCGGCCCCACCGCCCCGCTCGTAGACCGAATTGATCTTGCCATCATAAAAACCGTTAGGGGTTTCACCGCTATAGCGCAGGTCGCGGGGAATGGCCACCACCGTGGCCTCCGAGCCGCGCAGGCGCACATAGAAGATGGTGTCGGTGCGAAGCCCTGGCCCACAAGCGGTGTGGTAGCCGCAGTATTCGGTGTCGCGAGCTGCCACCACCAGGCTCAGTTCCTCGGCGGGGCCACTTTCTCTGTACTCGCTAAACAGCCCAGCCTGCACCTCTTGAAGCTGCGGCCCATAGGCCAGGGCCCCGGCCAGGGCCAGCAGGGCCAGCCCAAGCAATACCAGCGAAAGCCGCGGCCCCGCACGGCGAGCTCGTACCAGCGACCCCCGTTTAACTCGATGGGGTGTTCGCGGTTGTGCCATGACCCATAGATTACAAAACCTGGCCGATGGGAGGGTAATAGACCACCCAAAAAAGCCCTGGGGAGTACCCAGGGCAAAACTAGCAGTCCTCGCCGCGCTGCTCCATGATCGCTTTGTAGGCTGCCAGGGTGCGAGGATGGGGCTCGATACCTTTGCTTTGCAGGTATTTGACTTTGCACAGGACCGCTTTTTGGTAGGCTTCCTCGAAGCCGCCCCGACAGCGCCAGGTCGCGAATATCCTGATTGACCCCACGGCCCGGCTCGGAAACATCGGCAACATAAAGCGCCATGCCGATTCTGTGCTCGGGGCGAACCCCGTAAACATGGCCCTCGATGGCCTCGAGCACCTCTTCATCCTCAATGCCCCATTGCTCGGCCAACTTGCGCCCAGCGCGCCCATGAAGCGATAAGGGATGGTTGCGCTCGAGCGCTATTTCCGGCGGTGCAAGCTCTGTCAACTGCTGTTCGCTCAAATCGCGTGCAGCATCGTGCAGGATGGCCGCCAGGTAGATTTTCTCCACATCAAGCGCGTTTGCTCTGGCAATTTCAGCGGCCAGCTCGGCGACCCGCAAAATATGTTCGTAGCGCTCAGGCTTAACCTGCTGGCGCACTCTTTCGGCCAGATCAACGACAGAGATGGTGCTTATCAAGTGAAGCCTCCGCCGAGGGCGGGAGCAGGTTTGGGAACTCCTGCCCATCCGCAAAAGAGAGCCTACCACATTTCTGGAAATTTCCAAGCTGGATTGCCCTATCCTTCTACATCGAGTCTGCGTATCGTTTCCCTCGCCCTGACTTGATAGGGATGAGCCTTCAGACGCTTCGTTTTTGTGAAAGCTGCCGCTCGGTGGAGCCGCTCTGATGCCTGGGCGCTACTTGAAACAATTCGCCATAGCCGCTATAGTTGTCAGTTGGCTGGGTCAAAAGACCCGAGTTGTTTGTTGGATTGCACCAGCATCCCAAACGGCTAACTGGAGAGTGTGGTCATGTACGCAATCATCAAGACGGGTGGTAAACAGTACCGCGCAGAGGCAGGCAGCAAGCTGCGCGTGGAGAAGCTCGAGGCCAACCCCGGCGACACCGTGGAGTTTGACGCCCTGATGCTGGGCGGCGAGAAGACCGTGATTGGCAGCCCCACCGTACCCGGCGCCAAGGTGGTGGCCGAGGTGGTCGAGCACGGTAAAGGCAAAAAGGTGGTGGTGGCCAAGTTCAAGGCCAAGATCCACTACCGCCGCAAGCGGGGCCACCGCCAGCCCTACACCGAGATTGTGGTGAAGGAGATTCGCGCATAAAACTGCTGAAAGCCAGTAGCTAGAGTCTAGCTTTCAGCCTTCAGCGTCCTGGAGGGACTATATGGCACACAAAAAAGGTCTGGGTTCAACCAAAAACGGGCGCGACAGCCAAGCCAAGCGCCTGGGGGTCAAGCGCTTTGAGGGCCAGGTAGTCAAGGCCGGCAACGTGCTCGTGCGCCAGCGCGGCACCAAGTTCCGCGCCGGCGAGGGGGTGGGCCAGGGCCGCGATTACACCCTGTTCGCCCTGGTAGACGGGGTGGTGGAGTTTGCCGACAAGGGCCGCAAGGGCCGCTTTGTGCGGGTCAAACCCATCGAGCTGGCCAGGGCCGGCGACTAATTTTTGCCGCTAGCCGAAGGCTGAAGCCCCGAGCTCGGCCTTCGGCTTTTAGCTTTTGCTTATGTTCAGAGATATCCTCGAGATTAGCGTGGCCGCCGGACGTGGGGGCGACGGTTGTATTAGCTTCTGGCGTGAAAAATACATCGCCAAGGGCGGCCCCGACGGCGGCGATGGCGGCGACGGGGGCTCCATCATCCTGCGGGCGCTGGGGCAGGTGGACTCGCTCTCAAACCTCTCCAAGCGGGTCTACAAGGCCGAAAACGGCCAGCACGGCATGGGTAAGGGGCTCTTTGGCAAGTCGGGCAAAGACCTGGTGATCGAGGTGCCCCGGGGAACGCGGGTCTACGACGCCGAGACTGGCGAACTTCTGGCCGACCTGATCGAGGAAGGTCAGACCTTTGTGGCGGCCAAAGGGGGCAAAGGCGGCTGGGGCAACCCCCGGTTCGTAACCCCCACCCGTCAGGCCCCCCGCTTTGCCGAGGCGGGCGAGGAAGGAGAGAAGCGCAAACTGCGCCTCGAGCTGATGCTTTTAGCCGATGTGGGCCTGGTGGGCTACCCCAACGCCGGCAAGAGCAGCCTGCTGGCCGCTTTGACCCATGCCCACCCCAAAATTGCCAGCTACCCCTTTACCACCCTTTCGCCCAACCTGGGCGTAATTGAACGTGACCTCGAGCGCATCACCATGGCCGACATTCCCGGCATCATCGAGGGGGCGGCCCAGGGCAGGGGCCTGGGGCTGGAGTTTCTGCGGCACATTGCCCGGACTCGAGTTTTGCTCTATGTGCTCGATGGCGCCGACCAGCCGGTGCAAACCCTGCAAACCCTTCAGGCCGAACTGCGTTCCTACGACCCCGAGCTGCTCACCCGCCAGGCCCTGATTGCCCTCAACAAAACTGACCTGCTGACCCCAGCCGAGCTACAGGCCCTGGTGGCCGAGCTAAGCCAGACCGGCCTGCCGGTCATCCCCACCTCCACCCAGACCCGCCAGGGGCTAACCGAGCTGGTAGAGGCCCTGTTTGCCCTGGTGCAGGCTGCGCCCAAGCCCAAAATGGAACAACCCAGGCCCAAACCCGAGGCCGCCGACTACATCCAGGTAACCCAGGTGGAGGAGGGGGTGTTTGAGCTCGAGGCCCCTCAGGTACAGCGGCACCTAGACCGACTCAAGGGCGACCCGATGGACGCCGCCGGCTACCTGCAGGAGCTGTTCAAGCGCTACCGGGTCGAACAGGCCCTCAAGGCCCATGGGGTGCGGGCGGGCGACACCGTTCGCTTTGGAAAGCACGAATTCGAGTACATTCCCGAAGTCAGGTAGGCAGGGCAACCCATTGTGTATAATGAGGTCGAATGGTCAAAACCATTGATACCCAAACGCTAATTGAGCACATCAAACAAGCCCTGGAGGACAAAAAGGCCGAGAACGTGGTTGCGCTCGACCTGACCGGTGTTTCCGACTCGCTGGACTACTTTGTGATTGCCACCGGAACCTCCCAGCCCCACCTGCAAGCCCTCGAGCGGGCCGTGCGGGAAAAGCTCCAGGAAGACGAAGGCATCCGGGCGAATAAGGTCGAGGGCCCCAGCCCTCGCTGGGTGCTGCTGGACTATGGCCCGGTGCTGGTGCACCTGATGAGCGCCGAAGCCCGCGAGTACTACGACCTGGAAGGCTTTTGGGCCGACGCAAAGCGGATATAAGCGCCCTATTTCCAGGGTTGCTCCAACTTATAATGCTGAAAAGGCCGAAATCTGAAAGCCTGAATCGTGTAGTCGTTCTAAGTGCGCCCACATTAGATTTTTGTGGTGACGGTCTCGGTGAAAGAAGTGGCCGGTCTTTAAAGCGGCGCAGCTTATGGGCTCCCCTTTTCGGGTAGAGCAAATTCCTAACGTTGTTGTACTTACGAACGATGTAGCCTACCCCCGCTATTGCAGCAGAATCCCGTGACCCTATGGCCTCAGACGCGCTTTTGCCTTGCAACCGGAGACCTGTGACATGAAACTTTAATCTACTTTGCGTTGGGCGGGTTGGCCGGGCGGTAGTTACGGACGGGGCCAAAAATAAACTTGTTGAACACGATGTAGGCCGCCAGGTAAGCACCCATCTGTACCCAGAAGTTGTTGAACAGCGTCACCCCACTGGCCCCCAGGAAGGTCATGAGCAGGGTGAGGGGCATGACCACAATAAAGGCCCGCAACAACAGGCTGGGAAAAATGCGCAGCATGTCCCGGCCCGAAAGTGGCGTGCGCTGCTGTGCTTTGCGCTTGAGCTTTTCTTCCCGACGTTTCTTGCCCATGTCCTTAAGTTTAAGCCCTGGACTTTACGAGAACCAAGGGCTTGGCGCACAGAGCACGGGGTAAAGCCGTCAACGGCCAGCACCCAGTCTTTTGCTTTCAGCGTAGGGCTTTGAGCCTTATGCTAAGGTCGTGCGAAAACTCTGGGAAGCTATTTGCGCCTTGCCGCACCGGGGGAGTGCAACGGCCCTCGAGGCCCAGATGGCCCAGCAGCTCAAAGATTACCTGGCCCGTCTGGGAGCGGATATCTCGCTTGAAGTCCAGACCTTCCAGGCCCCCCGCAGCTATGGCCCCGAACTCATCCTGATTAGCCTTTTGCTGGCCGTGGGCAGTTTGGGGGGGCTTTGGTGGCTGGCACTGCTGGGAACCTATGGCTTCTGGGCGCATTTTTCGGGCTGGTGGGTACCGTGGCGGCGGTTCTTCGACCGCTACCCCTCGCAGAATGTGCTGGCCCAGACCGGTCAGGGCCACAAAACGCTGGTTTTGATGGCCCATTTCGATACGGCCAAGTCCTTTTTCCTCTACCACCCAAAGCAGGTTCGGTTTTTCCGGCGTAATTTTCTAATCAATGCAGTGCTGGCTACGGCGCTGCCCTTTGGCGCCCTGGTGCCGGTGGTATCGCAGTTGCTGGGCCTGTACTTTCTGGTGCAGGCCGCCCTCCTGACCTTGCGGGAGTTTCGTGAGCCCTATGTCAACGGGGCCAACGACAACGCGACCGGGGTGGCGGTAGCGGTGGCCCTGTTCAAGGAACTGACGAAAGATCCCCTGCCGGACTACCGGGTGATTCTGGCGCTTACCGGCAGCGAAGAAGTGGGGGCCAAGGGAGCTGAGCACCTGGCGCGTTCGGGACGGGTTCCACCCGATGCGCTGGTGCTCAACATCGACAATGTGGGCAAAGGCGAGCTGTTTTATGCCACCGGCGAGGGCATGCTGGTCTACCATGCTTACCTGGGGGTTCTGCTCGAGCAAGCCCGAACCATCCCGGGTGCGCAACCTCTGGCGTACCGCCTGGCCTTTTTCGATACCCGCCCCTTTGCGGCCCGAAACATTCCTTGCCTCACGCTCATTCGCCTGGAGAATGGCACACCCCCCCACTGGCACTGGCCTTCCGACCGCCCCGATGGGGTGGACTGGGGTGCGGTAGAAGAAACCCTGAACTACGCACGCACGCTGGTGCGCCAGCTGGCCTGATCTGGAGTAGCGCGCTGGGTGTCTGGCTTAGGTCTTGAGAGCGCGGTGTGTTGCCGGTAGTTTGCCGAAGCGGGGGTCGAGGTGCTGGCCATGCCACAAGGTCATTTGGCTTTGGGCCCTCGGCAATTCGCTCCAGGCCAATCCAGCAACACCTCACAAGAGAACAGTGTGACCGCTCGGTTCTAATGTTAAGCTTTGTTCATTTAGGGCAGCCTTTTGAGAAAGGGTGAAATATACTCTGAGCGTGGGTTGGAAAGGTGCAACGGTATCGCTGTACCAGCTGATATCGAAAAGTGCACTCATTGTAATGCCGGCAGGGCTACAGCTTCTGGTTGCCCCGATCCAATCCACCTAATCAAGTGACCCAAGGGAGCCTCCAGATGAGTACCACCCAAACCCCCACTCCCATCGCTGAAATGCTGCGCAGCATGGTGCAGGCTCGAGCCTCGGATATTCATTTGCAGGCGGGGGCACCGCCCACTGTCCGCATTGACGGCAAACTCAAGCCCTTTGGAAGCAAAGTGCTTTTGCCAGCCGATGTGGAAGCCATCGTTCGCAGCTTGCTGAACCCCATGCAGCAAGAAGAACTCGAGTACAAAAAAGAAATGGACTTCGCCTATACGGTGCCGGGTCTGGCCCGTTTTCGCTGTAATTTGCTTCACCAGCGCGGCAGTTTTGGTCTGGTCATGCGGGTGGTGGCCGAAACCATCCCCAGCTTCGAGGCCCTGGGGCTGCCCCGTCCGGTCATGGAAGACCTGGCCTCCAAGGAGCGCGGCCTGGTGCTTGTTACGGGCCCTACCGGCTCGGGGAAGTCCACTACCCTGGCTGCCCTGATTGACCATATCAACCTGCACTTCCCCAAAAACATCGTCACCATCGAAGACCCCATCGAGTTTTTGCACAAACATAAGAAAAGCCTGGTGGTGCAGCGCGAGGTGGGGGTAGACACCGATTCCTTCAGTACGGGTCTCAAGTACGCCATGCGGCAAGACCCGGATGTGATTCTGATCGGCGAGATGCGCGACCGTGAAACGGTGGAGGCGGCCATCATGGCGGCCCAGACAGGCCATCTGGTGCTTTCCACCCTCCATACACTCGATTCGGTGCGCACCATCAACCGCATCATCGACTTCTTTCCCCTGCACGAGCACCTGCAAATCCGCATTCTGCTGGCCGAGTCGCTCCTGGGTATCATCTCCCAACGCTTGCTGCCCAGGGCCGACGGACAGGGGCGCATGCTGGCTTTGGAGATTTTGTTGGCCACGCCTTTTGTGCGCGACCTCATCAAAGACGAGAACAAGACGCCTCAAATCAAGGACGCTATGCTGCAGGATAACCTGCGCGGTATGCAAACCTTCGATCAGCACCTGGTAGAGCTCTATACCCAGGGCCACATCAGTCTCGAGGACGCCGAAGGCTCGGCCACCAGCCCCCACGAACTCAAGCTGATGCTGACCAAGTTTACTGGGCGCGGATACTGAAAACCCGCGCGTGAGAACGCTCTTCGCAAAAATCGAGCCATCCGGGTTTGTGAATCCTGTGTCCTGGACTAAACAGTGGCCTCCGGGTTACGCGTCCGCGTCTGCGAACAGCGCGAAAGTCGGCAGGTCTTTAGCCAATAGCTAGTGGTCTGGTAACCAAGAATTCAGTATGCTCTTCAGTGACTCCCAAATTGGCTGCACATCGCAACTAAGGGCAATCAACGGGCTCCAAAACATGCTGCAAAACAAGTTACCCGTGCACTAGAGCCGGTTGCTCTTGATTGTAGAGGGTTCGATTCGGGTAAAGTGAGGCCAGTCTGGAGGTTGAGCAATGCGCTGGCTTTTTCTTGGGTTAACCGTGCTTTTGTTGCTAGCTTCGTGTGTTCCCGCCAACCAGGTGCGCCAGGTGCAGGGGCTTTCGGGGCCGGTGAACATTACCTTTGACCGCTGGGGTATTCCGCATATCCGGGCCCTCTCGAGCGATATGGATGTGTTTTTTGCTCAGGGCTATGTGCACGCGCGCGACCGGTTGTTCCAGATGGAGCTGGGCCGCCGCGCCGCGCAGGGCCGGCTGTCGGAAATTCTGGGGAGTGGTGCTGTCGAACAAGACCGATTCTTCCGCATCTGGGGCTTCTACCGTGCGGCCCAGGCTTCCCTGCCCAACCACACCGAGTTTACCCGCCGTGCCCTGGAAGCCTACGCGGCCGGGGTCAATCAGTTCATCCGCGAAGGAAACCTGCCCCTGCCTTTTGCCCTGCTGGGCTTTACCCCAGAGCCCTGGACGCCTACCGACACCCTGGCCTGGGGCAAGCTGCAGTCCTACGACCTGGGGCAGGTCTGGCAGGACGAAATTGACAACGCCTTCATCCTGGGTAAGGTGGGGGTGGAAGGGTTCAACGACCTGCGGGGGGAGTATCCCCAAGGCTGGCCCACCATCCTGCAGCCGGGCGACCTTCGCAGCGACGAGGAGCGGACCGAGCCCGGCTATCCAACCCCACGGGCCGCGCTTTCTGGGGCCGTGCTGCTGGCCATGCAAAAGCTGGCCGAGTTTTCCGAAACCCTGCGCATGGCCCCCCGCAGCCCCGACCACGGCTCCAACAACTGGGTGCTAAGCGGCTCGCGCACCACCAGCGCTAAGCCCCTGTTGGCCAACGACCCCCACCTGCGCCTGCAAAACCCGGCCCTGTGGTACATTGCCGATCTGCAGGGCCCTGGCTACCGGGCAATTGGGGCCACCATTCCGGGAGTGCCTGGGGTGTTTTTGGGGCGCAACGACCGGGTGGCCTGGGGGGCCACCAATGTGCGGCCCGATGTGATGGATTTGTTCGTGCTGGATTTGGAAGGGCAGTCCTACCGAACCCCCACCGGCCTGGTGCCGCTGCACATGCGCCAGGAGGTAATCCGGGTGCGGGGGGCCGACCCGGTGACCCTCACCGTGCGCGAAAGCGAGTACGGCCCGGTGATTTCTGATCTGGGCCGGGCTTTCTTGCGGCCTGGCCTGACCGCCGGAACGGCCATTGCCGGCGAGAACCAGGCCGTAGCGGTGCGCTGGACGGGCCTCGAGCCTCAGGACACCACCCTGGACGCCTACCTGGGCATAAACCGCGCACGCAATGCCACCGAATTCCGGGAAGCCCTTAGGCGCTACGCAGCTCCCATGCAGAACTTTGTCTATGCTGATGTGGACGGCAACATTGGCTACTTTGCGCCGGGCTGGATTCCCATACGCGACTGGGATGGGCGATTCCCGGCCAGCGCCCGGCTGGGGCAGCGGTGGAAGGGCTATGTGGCCTTTGAGCGCTTGCCACAGGTGGTGAACCCCCGCGAAGGTTTTGTCAGCAGCGCCAACAACCGGGTCTTGCCGCACGGCGGGCCTGACATCTCCAGCTACACCACCGAGGTCTTCCGTGCCCAGCGCATCCGCGACCTGATTCTGGCCACGCCCAAAGCCAGTCTGGAGGACATGGCCCGCTGGCAGGGGGATACGTACTCCATTATTGCCCGGGAGATGCTGCCGGGTCTGTTGGCCCTGCAACCCCAGAGCCAGGCAGCGCGGCGCCTGCAAGATGCGGTGCGGGGGTGGGATCTGCAGGCCGAGCTGGACTCGGTGGGGGCTACCGCTTTCGCCTTCTACTACCGCGAGATTTCCCGGATGCTGGAAGACGAACTCGAGCTGCGCTACCCACCGGTGCCCTACACCTTCGTCAAAACCCTGCGGGAGGACGGGCGCTGGTGCAGAAATGCCGCTTCGGGCATCCAGAACTGTGCGCAGTTCATGGCCCAGGCCCTGGAAAAAGCCGGAGCCGAGCTCGAGCGCCGCTTAGGCCCCGACCCCGCCCGCTGGCAGTGGGGCCGGCTGCACCAGGCCACCCTGCCTTCCCCGCTGGCCTCCACCCCGCTGATTGGCGGCCTGTTTAATCGCACCATTCCTACCCCTGGCTCGATGCACACCGTGAATGTGGCCAACTACAACCAGGACAGCTTCCTGCACACCTCCGGGGCCAGCCTGCGCACCCTCTTCGACCTGGCCGACCCCGACAACAGCCGCATCATCTACCCCATGGGCCAGTCCGCCGATGCGTTCAGCTCCCACTTCGACGATCTGCTGTGGCTCTGGCGCGACAAACAGTACATCCCCCTCAGCACCCGTCCCGCCGACTGGGGCCAGACCTGGACGCTGGAGCTAAGGCCATAGCGCAACTTCAACCATGTTCATCCCTTCTCAATAAAGAATGGCCTTTAGGCCGGGCCAGAAGCCCTGCCAGACTTTTAAGAGCAAAACGCTAGTGGTCTAAGTGCGCCCACATTAGATTTTTGCGGTGACGGTCACGGTGAAAGAAGTGGCCGGTGTTTAAAGCGGCGCGGCTTATGGGCTCCCCTTTTCGGGTAGAGCAAATTCCTAACGTTGTCGTACTTAGTAGCCAGGAAATCGGTATGCACTGCGATCCCTCTAATACCAGATTGGGTTAGTTCGTCACCCTTCGGCGCCGAACTAACCCAACCGAAGGGAGTGCTCTAGGATTCAAAAAGACAACCTATGGGTTTTTGGTTTTTTGAACTGTCTTTTTGAATCCGGTATAAATCAGCCGCATGTTGCAATTATTAGGCAATCAACGTGCTTCAAAACATGCTGCAAAACAAGTTGCCCGTGCACTAGCGCCTTGCTTCCACCCGCGCCTTCATCTCTTCAATCAGCACCCCCACCGCCAGCGTCCGCTGCTCCTTCACGTGCCGCTCGCGCACGTTAACCGCGCTGGCCTCGGCCTCCTTGTCGCCCACCACCAGGATTAGGGGGATCTTTTGCAACTCGGCGTCGCGGATTTTGGCGTTCATGCGCTCGGGGCGACTATCTACCTCTACGCGCAGTTTGTTTTTTCTCATCTGGGCGGCTATCTGGTGGGCATACTCGAGGTGTCGGTCCGAGATGGGCACAATAACGGCCTGGATGGGGGAGAGCCACAGGGGGAAGTCGCCGGCGGTGTGCTCGAGGTAGAAGGCAAAGAAGCGATCGAAGCTGCCCATAATGGCCCGGTGAATCACCACCGGGGTCTCTTTTTCGCCCTTTTCGTTGGTGAACTCGAGGCCAAAGCGCTCAGGCACGATAAAGTCGAGCTGGTTGGTGGCGATGGTGTCTTCCTTGCCCAGCACGCTGCGAATCTGCACGTCCAGCTTGGGGCCATAGAAGGTGGCCTCGCCGATGCCCTCCACGTACTTGGCCCCGGTTTGCTCCAGGGCTGCCCGGATGGCCTTAATGGAGTCGCGCCAGTTGTCGTTTTCCTCGCCAAACTTTTCGGGGTTGTGTTCGAAGTCGGGGAGCGAGAGGCGGAACCAGTAGTCCGAGATGCCAAAGTCGCGGTACACCTCGTCGAAAAGTTGAATCACCCGGATGAACTCCTCGGTGACCTGGGCCCTCGAGCAGTAGATGTGGGCGTCGTTCTGGGTGAAGCCTCGAGCCCGGGTGAGGCCACTCAGGGTGCCCGAAAGCTCGAAGCGATACACCGTACCAAACTCGGCCAGCCGCAGCGGCAGATCGCGGTAGCTTTTGGGCCGGGCTTTGTAAATCATGTGGTGGTGAGGGCAGTTCATGGGCTTGAGGTAGTATTCCTCGCCCTCTATCTCGATGGGGGCGTACATGTCGTCTTTGTAGTAGGGCAGGTGGCCCGAGGTGTAGTAAAGCCGGGCGTTGGCGATGTGCGGCGTGTACACATAATGGTAGCCGTGGGCCTGCTCCTTCTGGTACATGTAGTCTTCCATCTGCTTGCGGATAAAAGCGCCCCGGGGCAACCAAAGCGGCAGGCCCTTGCCCACCTCCTCGCTGATGGTAAAGAGCTCGAGCTCCTGCCCCAGCCGGCGGTGGTCGCGGCGCTTGGCCTCCTCCTGCTGCCAGAGGTAGTGTTCTAGTTCCTCCCTGGTACGGAAGGCAATGCCGTAGATGCGCTGGAGCATGGGTCGGCTGCTGTCGCCCCGCCAGTAGGCCCCGGCAATGCCAGTAAGCTTGAAGTGCGGGGGAATGCGACCCGTACTCGGCACGTGCGGCCCCCGGCACAGGTCGGTAAAGCCAAACTGCTCGTCGCCTTGCTTGTAAAAGCTCAGCTCCTCATTTTCGGGCAGGTCTTGAATCAGCTCGGTCTTGTAGGGGTCAATGCCAGCGTAGCGCTTCAGGGCCTCCTCGCGTGGGAGCACAAAGCGCTTTAGGGGGAGATTGGCCGCCACAATCCGCCGCATTTTCTCCTCGATTAGCGGCAAGTCCTCTTCGCGGAGGGGCTCGGGGGCGTCCATGTCGTAATAAAAGCCGTTTTCGATCACCGGCCCGATGGCCAGCTTGACCTGCTCTGGCGCATAACCTCGCTCGGTGTACAGCTCGCGCACGGCCTGGGCCATCACGTGGGCCAGGGTATGGCGGAAAAGCTGCACATACTCGGGGTCGCGCTCGGTCAGAATGCGGAGTTCGGCTCCTTCGGGCAGTGGTTTGAGCAGGTCGTAGAGTTCGCCGTTGGCGATGGCCCCAATTGCGGCTTTAGCCAGGCCAGGGCCAATGGCTTTGGCGGCATCGGCTGCGGTTGCGCCCGGTTTTAGATCCAGCTTTTTTCCGTCGGGAAGTACTGCGTGCATAGTCACCTCAAAAAAAATCCCGGCCCTTTAACCGCGAGCCGGGAGAACCTCCATCGCCCTCAGGCTAGAAGTTCCCCCTAGGTCTGGTAGTCTGCCGAGACCTCATCTTGCCTAGAAGTGTACGTCTGCGCGGAGTGGGAGTCAAATCGCAGACTTCCCGAAGATACCGCAAAAGCCTGTTGACCCCGCTCGAGCCATTTCCCTTACCCCCACCCCTCTTACAGCGGGAGAGGGGTTTATGTGCACCATTCTCGGTCATGTCTTGTGTGTCCATGAATGAGTTGTTCTCGATAGAGCCCCACTCGTTTCCTTGGGTCTGGCAGGGATGGTTAATCCTTACTCGAGCCTGTGTTTTTGCCCTGCCCGGGCAGTTTTAGCGGGAAGGGGGGCTCGAGGAGGCTTCAATTCTTAATGGTCCATGGTTAGGGCTAAAAGTAAACTCAGTATAACTTTTTGAAGAGGCTGCCGTAGGAAACAGCGGTTTTATCGCTTTAGCGGGAAATCCAAGTGGGCAGAATGAATATTTATACTCAGTATAAATTAAGTTTATTTATTAGAAAGCACAAACTTGACATTTTGTCAAGGGGTTTACAACCGTTACTTGTTCAAGTATCGTTACACCCAGGAGGAAAATCATGAAAAAAGCTGCTCGCAAAATCCTCATCTGGAACGGCTAAATCTACCACTCGGCTAAAAGCTACAGTGTTACGGAGGGCGTTACGCCCTCCACGTTTTTTGCATCTTTTTCCAAGGTTAACCCTCGAGGGGTTCTGGCAGATCCTTCAGGTTGCGAATGGGGGAGAAGAACAGCCAGGTGAAGGAAAACATGGCAATCAGCCCAGCGATGAACGTGGCCTCGCGGATGCCCAGCCATTCGGCCAGCAACCCGCCCAGAATGCCCCCCAGCGAACCCAGCCCAATGCCCACAAACTGGCTGGTGCCACCAACCCGTCCGAGCAAGTGCCTGGGGGTTCGGGCCTGGCGAATGCTCACCGCGTTGACATTGCGCACTACCGTGGAAACCGCTTTTATGAACAGAATCAGGCTGACCAGGACGGCGGCCACGAGGGGCGGGGCCAGCACCAGGGCGAAGGCTACCCCGGTGAGCGAGGAGATCAGCTGCATTCGGATGATGATCCCGCCGGTGCCCAGCCAGGCGGTAAAACCAGATGCGGTAAGGGCACCGATAAGCGCACCCAGCCCCACCACACCAAAGATGACGCCAATCCAGGCCGGGGGTATTTCCAAGACCCGGTCCAGGAAAAGAATCTGAAGGCCTGCCAGCATTCCGATATGCAGGTTAAAGGTGGCGCTGGACAGCACCAGCGCACGCAGATAGGCGTCGGAAAAGACCAGCCGCAGGCCCTCGCCGATCTCGCTGAAGATTAGCTTGGGGCTGCGGACTTTCTGTGTCTCGCTGCTGGGAATGCGGTTGATCAGAAAAGCCGAGACCCAGTACAACAGGGCATTGAGCAAAACGGTGAGGGGCGCCCCAACCGCCTGTACCAGCAAACCAGCCACCCCAGGCCCCGCGACGGTAGCAACCTGGCGGCTGCTCTCGAGCTGGCTATTGGCTGCCACGAGTTGCTCGCGCTCGGCAATGCTGGGTAGGAAAGCGCTTACCGAAAGTTCGAAGAACACCCGCAGCATGCCATAGGCAAAAGCCACCACCCACAACCACTCGATGCTAAGCCAGCCCAGCCACCCGGCCAGCGGGATGCTCAGCAGCAAGACACCCCGCCCATAGTTGGCCCAGGTCATGATGCGCTTGGGCGAACCCTGGTCTATCCAGACCCCCGCAAACAGGGTAATGACCAGCCAGGGCAGGGTTTGCAGGGTTGCCAGCAGACCCATCTGGGCAGGGCTGGCGTTCAGGGTGACCGCAGCCAGCAGCGGCAGGGCTACTTCCAGCACCACTGCTCCAAAGGTGACGCTGCTCTGCCCCCACAATAGATTGCGAAATCTAGCCGGAATGCCTGGGTTGGGCTTCATCGTGACCCGCAAATCATATGTCAAACCAGAGCATTGTCCAAGGTTTAACCTCGGCTGTGGAGTGGTTCTGGTGCACGAGAAGCGGGGCACTTTAGATGGAGGCCTGAGCATGGTTGCAGGCCTCCATGCTGTATGGGCTTTTGGCTGGTTTCTATCGGCATCGTGGCTGCGCGTTACTTAGCGCGGCTGTACCCCCTCGAGCAGCTTCAAGCGACGGCCCGCATACAGGGCCCAGGCATAGCAGATGGTCGCTACCATCATCGGCCCCACATACCCCACGCGGTCGGCCAGCAAGCCTCCCAGCACCGGAGAAAAGGCCAACAGGCCCACGATGGTGTTGGATAGGCCAATGTACGAGCTGCGGGCGTCGGTGGGGGCCAGGTTTACCAGATAGGTGGAGGTGCCCACCCCAATGGAGGCCAGATAAGCCCCCTGGAGCACGAACACCATCCAGAAAGCCGAACTGGGCAGCAACAGCGCCAGAAGGGGGGCCAGGGCGCCCAGCGCTGCGCCAATCAGGATCAGACTGCGCGAGCCGTAGCGCCGGGAAATTCGTACCCAGAGCAGGTTGGAGAGCACTGAGGATAGCGTATAAACCATCAGGTATAACCCAATCTCGCCCTTGTGGCCCAGTACCCGCACCGCATAGGCTGCGTAGAAGGGTTCAACCATGCTGGCCATTACCAGCAAGATGCGCACCCGTAAGAAGCGGCGAAAGTAGAAGTCGCGGAAGGGCAGGCTGAGCGAGATGCGCTCGGTGCGGATTTCTTTGTCGGGCGGTTCGTCTATCAGACCAAAGACATGCCAGCCATAGGCAAAGGCCAGGGTGCCCAGCGCAAACAGAATGGCATAGGGGTAGGGGAATGCCAACGGCAGTTCCAGAATGAAGCGCACCAGAAAGCCCGCCAGAAAGGCCAGCGCACCCCCTACCAGGTTGCGGGCCGAAAATAGCCCGCTGCGGCGCTCCATGGGGATGGTTTTGCCGATGGTCTCCCAGAAAGGGAGGCTCGAAAACCCGGTAAAAAATCCGTTGAGGGCCAGGCCCGCCACAAACACCCACAGCAGCAGGTCGGGGCGCTGCCCCAGAACAAACCCACCCAGGGCCACAATACCCAGGCTGGCTATGCGCAGTAAGGCCATCTGGCGGTAGAGCACCACCTTGACCGGCAAGCGGGCCACATAAGGAGCTATGAAGACCTGCGGCACCATGGAGCCGGCGTTGAGCAGGGCCGGCATCAGCCCAATCACCCAGTTGGCTGCCCCTAGCTTGGCGGCGAAGGAAGCCAGCACGATGGAGCCATTAAAAAAAGCATCGCCCAACAGCACAAACCAGCCATTGAGCATTGCAAAACGGTAGTTGCGGTCTTTGAGGTCTAGAATACCGGGCGTGTCGGTCTTGGTCATTCCTACGCTGGGCCCCTTTCACATTCTGCACCCGCGCTACAACGGGGTGACGGTAGCAGAGCTGGTCAGAGCACACCAGCCCGAGAAGATATTCCTGGCCTCATATGGCCCCGAAGAACTGGCAGCGCAGCGCTGGCGCGACCAGAACGAGATCTCATTCTTTCATGTTTTGCCCTGGGCCGAAAGTGCGGGCCTCGAGGTAGAGCCCCTGGATGCTCAGTCGGGGCTCAAAACTGAAGCCGAACTATTTCGCGAAGCCCTGCGCCAGTATCCCAAAGGCCAGCAACTGCTGAGCAAGGTAGAGGCGCTCGAGCAGGGCCTGCATTGGGTGGTGAGTACCCCCCGCACTCCGGAGGATTTCGCCCAGGAGCCGGTATTGCAAGCACTCCGGGGCTACCACCAGGGCCATGTGCAGGCTTTTGGCGAAGGGCCCGCCACCGGCTTCCGCCGGCAGCGCATGGCAGAGGTGGCCGAGCGCTTGCGTGGTTTTGGGGGTTGTGCAGTGGTGCTGGTGGATGTGCTCGAGTATCCCCTGCTTCTGGAGTACCTTCCGCAGGAGCAGCGCCAGCTACCCGGGGCCCATACCCCCACCGAGCCAGAGCGCCAGCGCAGCGTGCTGGATCGGGCCTGGCAACTGAGCGACGCGGACGACTGGGCGGTTTTGTTGCAGCAGTTGCGCGATGTAGAAGGCCCGGAGGCCTTGTACTGTGCGGCGCAAATCTACCTGGCGGCGGGCCAGCTCGAGGATGCCTTCGAACTATTGGAAGAGCTGGTTCACACCGATTTTCAACACCCCGCCTACCTGCCGGGCTATGCCCTGGCCCGCTACGGACAGTTGGCCGATGTGATGGGCCAGCGCGATAAAGCGCTTCGGGCTTATCGGGCCGCGCTGGGGCTCTCCTGGGTGCCGGGGGAGGCCCGTGAGATTGCCCAGGCCGGCCAGAGAACCCCTTTCCGGCTCGAGCGCGCCTAACTGTGGGCTGACCAGGCTCGATGTTCCTGCCGGGTGTTACTCCCCCAAACGGCGCAGGAGCCTGGGCGACCAGAAGCCCAGCAGCTTCATCTGGCCGGGTTTGGGCGTGCCTTCCAGATGGGCTACGCCCCCTTTCTTGAAGGGAAATGCTGCACCACCCCGGCGCCCGTACAGAAGCCAGGCGCACAAGTCGCTTATCCAGGGCTCGTGCCCTACCAGCGCAACCGAGTTTCCCTGCAGGGTCTGGAGAAGTTCAGGGCCGGGCTCGGCGGCCAGGTAAGGGGTTACCTCGGTTTCGCCATCCAGCAGCGGAACCAAGAGCTCTGCTGTTTGCACCGCACGCAGCCTGGGGCTGTGGTAGAGCCGATCCAGGCGAACCCCCAGGCGCTTTAGTCCCCGCGCTACCCCGATAAACTTTTGGATGCCATCCTGGGAGAGCGGGCGGGCCTCGTCGGGTTGGCCCGGCGCTGCGTCGAGGGCGATGGCATGGCGTATGAGATAAAGTTGCACACTCAATCCTTCTGCTTCCATTCTACCAACAGCTCGTACCCGAAGGCTTGCTGGAATAACTTGGCCTGCTTGCGCGTTTCAGACATCTCTACCCAGGGTTCTTCCTGGGCCAGCAGGGTCAGGCGCACCTGTTTGGGGCCGATCTCTACTTCCAGGCCCTCGACCCGCCCAACCCGGCTGCGCTCGAGGTACTCGCTGATCCGTAAAAGCGTTGCCAGACGCAACAAGCGTTTGTTGTCGCCCTCCTGCAACACCGAGCGGTAGGCCCCCGGTCGGGGCTCGCCCTTGCGGTGGTAGCGCACCAGGAGCCCCAGCAAAACCTGCTCGCGGTGGGTCAGGCCGGGGATGGCTGCGCTCATCACCAGGTACTCGCCGTGCTTGTGGTGGTCGTAGTAACCCACGCTCATGCCGATGTCGTGCAACAAGGCGGCCTCGTCCAGGAGTTGCTCTTCGGCCTGGCCATAGCCGTGCAGCGGGGCCAGCAGGCGAAAGAGCAAGCGGCAGAAGTGGCGTACCCGGGCGGTGTGGCCAAAGTCCTGGGGGTAGCGGGCAAAAAGGTTACGCACGTAGAAGCCGCGCACGTCGCTTAGCAGGTGGGGGGCGGGCAGAAACTCGCGGTAGAAGGCCCCTTCGCGCACCCCCTGGCCGGAAATCCACAGCCCCTCGAGGCCCCCTTCGCGCAGCACCGCACGGTAGACCAGCCCCCCGGCCACAATCACATCGGCCCGGTCGGCCTGGAGGCCCTCGAGCTGCCGCCGTTGCTCGGTGGTGCGCTGAGCCAGAAGCCCCACCACCTCCTCGAGCGCCTCGCGTGAAAGATAGTAGCCGTGGACCAGGTCGAGGGGGTAGTCCCTGCGCCGCTGGGCCAGCTTGGCCAGGTTGCGCACCGTGCCGCCCATCGCCACCAGGGGCAAGGGATGCTCGCGTAACTGGGCCAGCACCGCTTTCATCTCCTTGCGCACGAAGCGCTCGAGGTCTTCGATCTCGCCCTTCTTGGGCGGGTTGGACTTCAAGAACAGTTCGGTGAGCCGCACTGCCCCCAGCGGATAGGCCCGGCCCTCCTGGTACTGGCGGCCCTCCATGCGCGAGAGCTGGGCGCTGCCCCCGCCCAGATCCATCACCCAGGCGTCTTCAAAGGTGAACGAGTTGGCTACCGCCAGCACCCCGTAGCGGGCCTCGTCCTCTCCGGAGAGCACCTGCACCTGAAGCCCCAGCTTGCGTACCTCGCGCATGAACTCCGCGCCGTTCTCGGCGTCGCGGCTGGCGCTGGTGGCAATGACCCGTAAATCGTCCAGGTCGGTGGCCTGGGCGAAGTCGGCGTAGAGTTTGAGGGCCGATAAAGCCCGCTGCATTCCGCTTTTGCTCAGGCGGCCCTGGGTGGCCAGCCCCTCACCCAGCCGCACGGTTTCCCGAATCTCGTCTACCAACCGGAAGTGCTTACCTGGCTCATAAACATACACCACCAGCCGCGCTGTTCCCGACCCCAGATCCACGATGCCCAGGCGTTGCACCGCCCCATCGTAGAGCCTTAGCGCTGGAGGCTCAAGTTCTGTCAGGGCTGGCATCATCTTCTGATACCGGATTCAAAAAAGACAGTTCAAAAAACCAAAAACCCATAGGTCGTCTTTTTGAATCCTAGAGCACTCCCTTCGGTCGGGTTAGTTCGTCACCCTTCGGTGACGAACTAACCGAATCTGGTATGAGTATGGTTCCGAAGCGTCAGGGCGACGTAAGGGCCGGTGTGCGGCAGGGCAGGGTGTCCCTCAACGGAAGCGCCGTGGTTTCCTGTAGGGGTCGCTGTGCCCATGCTGGCGTTATGGCCTCTTGGCGAGCTTCAGTGAAACAGAAACAGCCTTCCCTAGCTTTGTCCTCGGGTGGCGCGATAGACTCAGAGCCAGGGTGAAGAAACCAAAGGCCAAAAAGAAAACTTTACACTTCCCTGACAAGGCCGCCCAACACTTGGAGGCGATGCCCAAAAAACCCCCGGCGCCGCGCTTTGTTCCCACCCAACTCACCCAGGAGGCGAGCTGGCTTTCGTTCAACCGGCGGGTGCTGGAGCAGACCCGGCGGCCCGATTTTCCGCTGCTGGAGCGGCTGCGCTTTCTAGCCATATGGGCTTCCAACCTGGACGAGTTTTTTTCCGCCCGGATTTCACGGGCCTTTGCCGAGGAGCGGGGCAGCCCGAGCTATCTGGCCCTGATGAACGAAGCCCAGGATCAGGCCGAGGAGGCGGGGAAGCTTTACCTCGAGTTCCTCAAAGCCCTGGTAGGACTGGGCCTGCATATCCTGGAGCCCTCCCAGCTCACCAAGGCCGAAAAGCAGTACTTCGGGGCCTACCTGGCCGAGGAGGTAGCCCCCCTGACCGACCTGATCCGGCCCGAAGCCCTGCCCGAACTGGCCAGCCAGGCCCTGTATTTTGCCTCCGGCGAGGGGCTCTTGCAGCACCTGATCCGGCTGCCCGAGAGCGTGCCCAGGCTCTTAGAGGTGCCCGGGCGCGAGGGGGGCTATGTGCGGCTGGGGGCCCTGGTGCGCATGCGCAGCGACCTGTTTTTGCCCGGCAACCAGAAGCTGCCGCTGTACGAGTTTCGCCTGATTCGCCTGGCCCAACTGGCCCGCTCGCGCGCCGACTGGGACGAACTACCCGAGGCCCTCGAGACCCGTCTGGACGGCCAGGTAAGCCACCTCGAGCTTGAAGAAGACTTCCCCCCCCTGTGGGCCGAGACCCTCCGGGTGGCCCTGGGGCTGGAGCCCCCGGAGGTTTTCCAGCTACCCCCGCCCCTCGACCTGAGCTTTGTGACCACCATCGTTGCACAGGGGCCCGAAGCCGAGAAGTTCAAACCCATCGCCAGCCAGAAGCCCAAGGGTTTCGCTAAAGATCCCTTCGGCTACCTGAACCGGCGCGATCTGCTGCTCTATCATCCCTTCGAGGACTACACCGCGGTGGAGGCCTTTGCGCAAATGGCTGTGCGAGACCCCAAGGTGGAGGCCCTGCGGGCCACCCTGTACCGCATTGGCGACGAGAACGGTATTGCTCAGTCGCTCATAGAGGCCGCGAAGGCCGGAAAGGATGTGGCGGTGCTTCTGGAGGGCCGGGCCCGCTTCGACGAGCTGGCCAACCTCGAGTGGAGCCTGCGTTTTGCCGGGGCCGGGGTGCGGGTGCTGCCCCTGCCAAGCAAAAAGGTGCACGCTAAGGCCCTCTACGTGCGCCGGGCGGGCAGCGAGTATGTACACCTGGGTACCGGCAACTACAACCCCGTCAACGGGCGGCTTTATACCGACCTATCGCTCTTTACTGCCCACCCGGCCCTCACCGCCGACGTGCGGGCTTTTTTTGAGGCCCTGGAGCACCAGCAAGCCCCGGTGCTTTCCACCCTGCGGACGGCCTCCTTCATCCGCGACCTGCTCCTGGAGAGCATCCAGGCCGAGGCCCACAAGAAGGGCGAGATTATCCTGAAGTTCAACCACCTGACCGATCCCCCCATCCTGCAAGCTCTGGAAGAGGCCCTGAACCGCGGCGCCCGCGTACACCTGATTATCCGCAGTACCCTGACCAAGCTCTGGGAAGGGGTGGAAGTGAAGAGCCTGGTGGGGCGTTTTCTGGAGCACGCCCGCGTGGCTGCTTTCAAAAACAAAGGTAAGTGGCGGGTCTGGGCCGGGAGCACCGACCTGATGCCCCGCAATCTTGACCGCCGCTACGAGCTTTTTTTTCCCATTCTGGATGCGCGGGCCAAGCGCAAGGTGCTGGAAATTCTGCAGGCCCAGCTCGCCGACGACCGCAACAGTTTTATGCTATCGCCGAAGGGAATGGAGCGACGCTGGGGAGGTAAGCGCGATGGGCAGCGCTTGGGGTAAGCTCGGCCACCTTCGGGCCGCCACTCTGCATTATTTGTGGGGTGTGGGAAATACCCTCAAGGCCTTCGCCGGCGTCAGCCGAACCTGCTCCTCCAGCCCAGCATCCAGCTTGACCACCGCTTCTCCCACCCCCAGATCCACCCGGCACAGCCGCTCGCCCCGCCCGCCGAACACCGCCAGCACCTTCGCGGGCAGGCCTTCGGTAGCCAGAACCAGGTCTTCGTAGCGGAAGGCCAGCAGGCCCGGCCCGCTTTCCATACCCTGAACGCTCCAGGCCAGGCCGTTCAGGTGAACTTGTCCTGCCTGAACCTGTACTTTGAGCAAGTTCAAACGCCCGAAGGCTCGAGCAGCCGCGAGGGTTTGGGGCTGGGTATACACCCGGGTGGGGGTATCTACCTGCACGATGCGTCCGGCGTCCATTACCGCCACCCGGTCGGCCACCGCCAGGGCCTCGTCGGGGTCGTGGGTGACGTGGAGGGCGCTCACGTGTTCGGCTCGAAGGAGCGAGGCCACCTCGAGCCGGAGCTCTTCGCGCAGCACTGGGTCGAGCGCCGAGTAGGGCTCGTCCAGCAACAGCAAACGCGGCCTGGCCGCCAGGGCTCGAGCCAGGGCCACGCGCTGCTTCTGCCCCCCTGAGAGCTGGTGGGGTTTGCGGGCATCCAGCCCGCCCAGTCCCACCCGGCCCAGCAGGTGATGGGCCAGGGCCCGGTCGGGGGTTTTCATCACCAGCAGGAGGTGATCTAGAGCGCTTAGGTGGGGCCACAGGGCATGATCCTGGAACACGTAGGCCAGCCCGCGCTTCTCGGGAGGTTGGCGGGTCACGTCCTCGTTACCCAGGAAAATGCGCCCTGTGTCGGGCTCGAGCAGCCCCGCTACCAGGTTCAGCAGGGTGGTCTTGCCCGAGCCCGAGGCCCCCAGTACGGCCACAATCTCGCCGGGCGAAAGGTGCAGGTTGGCACCCGACACCCCCGCCTTGCCAAAGTTTTTGGTGATGTTCTCCAAACGCAACATGTATGGAAGTCTCTGGGGTAACTCTGAATAGCCGAATGGTCTATAGTCTATGGCCGATAGCGAAAAATGGTTCAAAAAAATCGTGGGCTACTTGCTACAGACACTCGTACGCAAGCTAACCTAGCCCACCACGCCCCGGCGCGGTACCAACAGCAGCAGCAGCGACAGGGCCATCAGCATCAGCCCGATGGCGGCAGCCTCGCGGAAGAGCCCGCCGTTGAGCGCCGACAGCACCGCTACCCCCAGGGTCTCGCTCCCCGGTGCGTACAGCATGGCCGACAGCGTGAGTTCGGCCAGGCACAGCGGCAGCACCAAAAACACCCCGGCGGCCAGGTAGGGCCGCAGCAGGGGGAAGCCAATCTTCCACCAGGCCCACCCATGCCGCAGGCCAAACAGCTTGCCCACCGCTACCAGCCGCTCGATGCCGCTTTCCAGCCCCGCCTCCATCGAGCGCAGCATCAGTGCGGCAAAGTTGAGCAGGTATGCCAGGAGCAGAATCCAGGGGGTGGCATAGACCGGGGTGGGGGCCAGCAGCAGAATCAGGCCAATGGCCAGCAGAGTTCCGGGCAACAAGTAGTGCATGTCCAGCACCTGTCGCAGTCGCTTCAGGGCCCCGCGCTGGGGGGCCAGCAGCAGCCCCAGCAGCAGCAGTAAAGCTGTGGCCAGGAGGGCCAGCAGCAGCGAGTTGAGGAGCCCCAGCCGCACCAGCGGCAGCTCCCAGGCTGCCCCAAAAGCAGGTTGAAAGGCGCCGGTAAAGGTGTTGAAGAAGGCCCGGCGCGCCAGGCCCACCAGTGGAAACACCACCGCTATCAGCGCGAACAGGACGAAAGCGATTCTGGCCGCCAGACCCAGCCTGGGTTGCAGAAGCCGGGGGGAGGGTTCGCCGGTCGGTTGACTCCCGAGCAGCAGGGCCGGAACCGCCAGCAATCCCAACAACAGCCCAATGGCTGCCGCCTCGCCCAGGGGGTCGGGGCTGGCGGGGGAGAAGAGCCGGGCATAGGCCAGGGTGGGCAGCGTGTAGACCTGGGCGGGCAGCCCCAGCACCGCTGGAACCCCGAAGTTGCCCAGCAGGGTCAGGTAGAGTGCACCAAAAGCCGCCACCAGCGCCGGAAACAGGGGGGGCACCAGCGCCCGTATACGCTTCCAACCGGTTACGCCGTGCACCTCGCTGGCTATGAGCAGCGGGGCCAGCCTGGATTCCAGGGCGGGGCGCAGCAACAGGTAGGCTACCGGAGCGTAATGGGCTGTCCAGGCCAGCAGGATGCCGCCCACCCCATAAGGTTGCAGGTTCACCAGTTGCAAAGCGTATAAAAACCCCAGCGCTCCCACAAAGGGCGGCACCAGATAGGCGGGCAGTAGCAGCGCATCCCACCCCGGCTGCAGCCGCGCCCGGAAGGCCAGCCAGGCCAGCCCACCCCCCACCCCCAGGCACAAGAGGCTGCCCACCAGTGCCAGCAGCAGCGAAACCCCTGCCAGGTCGAGCACCCGGGGCAGAATGGCCAGGTCGCCCAGCCCACGCCAGGCCAGCACAAGAAGCGGCATGGCTACCCCCAGCGAGAGGAGTAGCCAGAACAGGGTGATAAGGGCTTGTCGCCGGAGCATCAGCGCTATCCTAGTGCACGGGTAAGTTTAGCGGTGCGCTTTGAAGCACGTTGATTACCCATAATTGCGATGTGCGGCTCATTTATAGGGATCGTAGTGCATACTGATTTCCTGATTACCAGACCACTGGCAGTGAGGCGAGCATGACGGTCATGCGGATGCTAAACTTACCCAGACTACAGACCGCAAACGCCTCGTATTCAGCCTCGAGCCTGTAGCTTTAGGCTTCTAACAACCCCCTAGCGCAGATTGAAGAGGGTGTTGAACTGCGTCAGCAGGGTTTGCCGGTTGGCCTGGATATAGTCCGCTGCCGAGGGCACCGAGAGCACCTCCCCGCTCACCCCAGCAGGGCGGGGGGCCGAAGCGATAACGGGAACATAGCCTTGCTGAGCAAAGAGGGCCTGGGCTTCGGGCGAGAGCAAAAAGCGCAGGAAGCGCTCGGCCAGCGCGGGGTTCCGGCTGCTGCTCAGAATGCCGATGGGGGTGGGCACCAGAATGGCCCCGTCGCGGGGGTAGATCACCTTGAGTGGTGCCCCCTGGCGGATCAGGTCGCGGATGCCAAAGTCGGTGATGATGGCGATGCCATACTGTCCCTCGGCCAGCTTTTGCTGAAGGATGGGGTTGGACTGCTCGACCCTAAGGCCGTTGCGCTGGAGCTGCTCGAAGAAGCTAAACCCAAAGCGCTGGCTGAAGGTGCCCAGGGTGGAGAGGGCGGCCCCGGAGAAGTTGGGGTTGGGCATGCCCACCAGGTCGCGGTACTCGGGCTTCAAGAGGTCGCGCCAGGAGCGCGGTTCGGGGAGGTTGCCCAGCTTGCGGGTGTTCACGGCAATACCGTTGTAGAGGAGCCGTACCTCGTAGTAACGCCCACCCTGGTAGGCAAACTTGACCGGAAAGCCCGTGGTCGTAGCCCGCACCGGGCGCAATCGGTTGGCTGCGGCCAGCTCACGGAAAAAAGTCTCGTCGGCTACCCACAACAGGTCGGCCTGGGGGTTATTGGCTTCCAGCTCGGCCCGCAGGCGGGTAATCACCTCGCCGGTGCCGCTGCGGAAGACCTGCACGTTAATGCCCGGATTGGCCCGCTTGAAGAGCTCAATCATGGGGTTGACGTTGGTCAGGACTTCCGAGGTGTAAAGGGTGATGGTTTGTTGCTGGGCCAGTGCCAGCCCTAAGGTAACCAGAGAAGCCAGAAAGAATCGTCGCATGAAGCCTCCAGTAAGGGTTCCCTGATAAGATTGTGTCTTGCTCATTGTCAGGCGGCTGTCAGAACGGACTTGGTCTTGGGCTACTAAAGCCCCGGGTAAGCCGTGCTGAGCGGTAGTCTTTTGGACAAGAGCAGCATGGCGCTTGTCGCAAGTCATGGGTTTCGGGCCAGTCTGCAGGTCTTTTTTGTGTGGAAGGTTTAGGCTGCACCCGCGATGATGCGGTGGTCTTTGAGCTGCAGGTTGCCCAGCCCGTGTTTGCTGGCGAGCTTATCGAGGTTTTTCTGGCGTTCCCCCTGGCGGGCGGCGTAAGACATGTTGGCGCCGTGCATGGCCACTGCCACCCCCCTGCCGGGAAGCTGAATGAGCGGATAGCCCGCCGAGACCACACGCAGATACCAGTCCCAGTCCCAGTAGTCGGCTACCTCGGGGTCGAAGGGGCCCAGTTCGTTGTGAAAAATGCGAGGGTAGGCCGCGCCGGTGGCGAGCAGGTGGTTGTCGGTGCGAAGCGAGAGGGGGCTGGCCTTGAAATCGAAAGGGATGCGCTCGAGCTCCAGACCATCGCGCTCCACGACCAGATAACCGCCCCGGTAGACCAGTCCGGCCTGCGCCTTGAGGGCCCGCACTACCCGGTGCAGGTGGGTGGGGTCGAGCCACCAGTCATCGTCGTCCAGGAGGGCAATTATTGAGCCGGTGGCATGGGCCAGCCCGGTGTTGCGGGCATGAACCTGCCCCCGCCCCTCGTTGCGAACTCCCAGGATGCGGGGGTCGCGCAGGCTATGGGCAGCCAGGACGCCCGCGCCGTCGCCGTCGTCTATCACCACCGCTTCCCAATCGGGATAGAGCTGGAGCTGGAGCGAGCGCAGGGCCCGCAGCAACAACTGGGGCCGGTTGTAGGTAGGAATCAGCACGCTGACCATGGTTTGGTTGTAGATTAAAACCCTTTTGTCAAGCCTGCTTGGTACACCGCCTGACATTTGGCTGACTTCGCTGACCGTGTCCTGACGCTCTGCCTCCAAGCTTCACCTTGAGAGGTAGTCGATGCGAATTCTGGTTACCAACGACGATGGCATCTACAGCCCTGGGCTTCTGGCGCTGGCCGAGGTGGCCACGGCCTTTGGCGAGGTGCGGGTGGTTGCACCCGATGTGGAGCAGTCCGCTATGGGCCATGCCATCACCATATCCCGCCCCCTGCACTACCGAGCCACGCCGCTGGGGGGCCTCGAGGCCTACCGCGTGAACGGCACGCCCGCCGACTGTGTGGCCCTGGGCACCCACCACTGGGACAGGGTAGATTTGGTACTTTCCGGCATTAATCTGGGTTCCAACCTGGGCAACGAAATCTGGCACTCGGGCACCGTGGCGGCGGCTAAGCAGGCTGCGTTGCTGGGTATCCCCGCCATTGCCTTTAGCGCCCCCATCAATGGCCGGGAGCCCGACTTCGAGGCCCTCAAACCCTGGGTGGGGCGGGTACTGGAAGCCCTGCTACGCGAGCCCAAGCCCTTTTTGATCAATGTGAACTTCCCCGCAAAACCCAAGGGCATCCTGTGGGCCCGCCAGTCGGTGCGCCTGTACGAGGGCCGGATTGTGCCCGGCACCGACCCCATGGGCCGGGAGCACTTCTGGTTCGCTGCAACCCCCGACCACGAACCCGAGGAAGGCACCGACCGCTGGGCGGTGGGCCACAACTTCATAGCCCTCACGCCCCTGCGCCTGGATCTGACCGACGAAGCCCGACTGAGCAGGGCTTTTCAGCTTGCGGCCTCGGCGGACTGAAGCCGCTGCTCATGGCCTATAGCGCTTAGCTCAAACGTGCTGTAGCCAATGGGCCAGTCAAGTGGCAATACCTCCGTGTTCTGCTGGCTATACGTTGAACAAAATTAGCACCACGTCGCCGTCTTGCACCACATAATCCTTGCCTTCGGTGCGCACCCAGCCCTTTTCCTTGGCCTGGGCCCAGCCCCCGGCTTCGACCAACTTGTGCCACTCGATCACCTCGGCCCGGATAAAGCCCCGCTCGAGGTCGGAATGAATCTCGCCGGCGGCCTGGGGGGCTTTGGTGCCCTGGCGGATGGTCCAGGCCCGCACCTCTTTCTCGCCGGCGGTAAAGAAGGTCTGCAGGCCCAGGGTGTGATAGGCGGTGCGCACCAGCCGGTTGAGCCCCGACTCCGCTAAACCCAGTGTTTGCAGGTATTCCTGGGCTTCTTCCTCAGACAGCTCGGCCAGCTCGGCCTCGATTTTGGCCGAGACCACCACCACATCGGCGCCTTCTCGTGCGGCGGCCTCGCGCACCTTTTGCACGTGGGGGTTCTGGGCGCCCTCGGGCAGGTCTTCCTCGGCCACGTTGCACACGTAAATCACGGGCTTGTAGGTGAGCAGGCCCAGCTCGCGGGCGGCCTTGCTCAAGATTTCCGGCTCGGCCCCCATATAGGTTCGGATGGGCTGGCCCTGCGATAGGTGTTGCATGAGCGGTTCCAGCATTTCCAGCAGGGCTTTATCGTCCTTATCGCTCCTGGCCGACTTGCGCAGCTTGTCCAGGCGCTTCTCGATGGTCTGGAGGTCGGCCAGGGCCAGCTCAGTGTTGATGGTCTCGAGGTCGTCCAGGGGGTCTACCTTGCCGGCTACATGCACCACGTTGGGGTCTTCGAAGCAGCGCACCACGTGAGCAATGGCCGCAACCTCGCGGATATTGGCCAGAAACTGGTTGCCCAGTCCCTCGCCCTTGTGCGCCCCCTTCACCAGCCCGGCAATGTCCACAAACTCCACGTGGGTGGACACGATGGGCGGCACCCGCTCGCCCTTCACGAAGAGCTTTTGCAGGGCATTGAGGCGCGGGTCGGGTAGGGTGACCACCCCCACGTTTTTGTCAATGGTGGCAAAGGGGTAGTTGGCGGCCAGCGCGCCTGCTTTGGTAATGGCGTTGAAGAGCGTGGATTTACCCACGTTGGGAAGACCGACGATACCGACTCCTAGGGATGCCATGGGGTTCCTTTAAGCAGGCCTTTGCCTGCGCACAAGCCCCCATTCTAACCGAGCAGAGGCAAAAGCCCCAAGCCCTCTTTGGTAGGCTTCAGGCAGGCTTCAGGAGGTGTTTGTGACAACGTTGCTGCTTTTAATGCTGGCGGTAGCAGCGGTATTGCTGATGGTGCAGTTTGGCCTGGATACCCAGAACCTACCCCAAAAGCCCGCCGATGTCCTGACCGATGAAAGCTACGTGCTGGTGGCCTTGCTGGCGATGGGGGTGATTGCTGGGCTGGCGACGGCAGTGCTGCTGTATGTCGCATCCCAGTGAGCCTGGCAGGTAGGGCTTTCGGCTGACATCTCCAACGTCTGGATCCTGGCCTCTCGCCGATGAAAGCCCAGGACAGAAGGTATGCTGCCCTGCAAATTGAGGCTGGATACATGCCTTGTTTCTCATGTCCCAAGTGCCCCTGGACGAATTGTCGCCAACAGGTTGGCTGAGCGCTTCCCGAGGGGGCTTCAGGGAGCGAGAAGGGCGTCTGGAGGGCGTTCAACTCCCCAAGCCCAGGTGGGCCCTGGCTTCTTCGGCGAACCCGGCCCAGTCCAGCAGGGCTCCGGCCAGAGCCAGGTAGCCCCTGGTGGTGCACACCTTGCCCTGCCAGCGGTAAGGTTCTCTAGAGCGTTCCAAAGCGGTTCGGGCCAGGGCTTCTTCGGCAATGGGGTGGGCGGTGACTTGGCCCGAAACCTGTCCGGCCTCCCACAAAAAAAGTACCCCATTGGCGCCCGCGAATACCGCCCGCAGGCCATCCCACACTTCGCTCAACCAGTCCTGGTGTTCTGCATCGCGCCCCAGTTTGCTCATCTGGGAACCGCCAGGAATGACCAGCACGTCCATTTCGGGCCTTGCGGCAAAGGTGTACCGGGGCGTCCAGACCGCGCCTGCGCTGCCCTCCAGGGCGGTGCGGCCCCGGGCCAGCGTGAAGCCCTCCCAACCCAAAAGCCGGGCTACCTCCAGCACCAAAGCCGCCTCGGCCTCGAGGAAACCCGGTGTGAGCAAAACCCCTATCCGCATGGCCCTATGCTACCAATCCCGGGCAAAGTTTTAGCGCTGTTACCGAACAGCGCTCTGGCGAATCAAAGCTCGTTTGGTCATGCGCCGATGGCCCTTATGGGCCCATGGGCGGGGTAGACGCGGGTGGCGCCCTTCTCTCGAAGGCGTTTCCAGCTTGCCAGCGCGGTGGGATTATCGAACGCCAGGGCTTCTGCCGGAAGATCCCCGGTGAAGGCAGCGCCGTTATCCAGCAGGAGCGAAACACAGTGGTCGGTGTGGCCGGGTGTGTGCAAGATTTCGCTGGCTAGGCCCAGCTGGCCCAGAAAGTGGCGGCTTTGCTCAAAGGAGAGCACGATGTTGCCCTCTTCGGTAATTTCGACATAGTGATCCTGCGGCTTTGTCCAGGTTTTCATGATGGGAATGGCGGCTACCTGTACCTCGAGCACCAGCAAAGGCACCCCCTCCCTTTTGAGCTCCTCGGCCAGCCCGGCGTGGTCTATGTGGTAGTGGGTGGCCAGCGTGTAGCGAATCTCGTGGAGGGGAATTCCCATCCTAGCCAGATTGGCCTTCAGGTTTCCCAGGGTTCCGGGCCAACCGATGTCTACCAGCAGCCGAGAAGAGCCCGCACCGACTACCCAGTAGTTGGTGGAGCGATAGCCCACATTGACAACGGTAACGGGCGGGGTATCCATAATCGAGTTGAGCGCCCTGTAGTATAGAAATCAGCGCGAATAATCTTCATGCTTTACCGTTTAACCCTGGCCCTGGATTGCCTGGGCGCTGGGCGACTCTGGCCTTGCACGAACGCCTTCAGGTCGGCGGCTTGCCGGGCCAGCGAGGGCAGGTGCACGTACATCATATGGCCGGCGGGGTAGTAGTGTACCTGGATGTTTTTTTGCAGGTGGGGCTCCAGGCTCAGGTGACTCAGGGTGTAGTCGGTGGCGAAGTAGGGGGTGGCCAGGTCGTAATAGCCGCTGCCCACATACACCCGCAGAAAAGGGTTCATGCTCATGGACTTGCGCAGAGTTTCGGCCACGTTCAGGTACTGATTCTCGAACTCTTTGTAGCTCCAGCTCTCGTACAGGTTGGACAAAATTTCGTAGGGCAGGTCGCTCTGGAAGCCCAGATCCTGACGCACATAATGGTTCAGGGTGGCGGTGTAGGGGCCCTGGATGGCCGCATAGCTGGGGTCGTACTCGAAGGCAGGCCCGGCGGCGTCGCGGTCGGTGCCGGTAAAGCGGCTATCCAGCCGGCCCACGGTTTTGCGCTCAGCGCGCAGGAGCTCTTTGGTAAAGCGGAAAATCTCCAGTCTGAGATTGCAGGCCTGCACGTAGGCTTCCGAGAGGCCGGTGTAGCGGGCGAGCTTCTGGGCAATGCGCTTTTGCTCGGTGGGAGAAAGTCTGCTGCCCTGCATCAGGGCCAGGGTGTACTCGCCTGCGGCAAAGGCCTCGACCTCCTTCAGGAGGGCCTCGAGGGGCTTTTGTTGAAGGTCTTTGGATAGCTTGCCGTGATACCAGGCGGTGGCGCTAAAGGTGGGCAGGAACAGGATGTGCGGCAGGTCGTTGCCGGGGCCAAAGCGGGCGGTGGAGAACTCCAGAATGCTACTGACCAGCATAAGGCCGTTCAGGTACATGCCATGCCGCTCTTGCAGATAGCCCGAGAGGCCCGCCGCTCTTGTGGTGCCGTAGCTTTCGCCGATCAGGTACTTGGGGCTAATCCAGCGCCCGTAGCGGTGGGTGTAGAGGCGGATAAACTCCCCCACGCTCTCGAGGTCGCGCTTGAAGCCGTGGTACTCCCTGGTTTTCTCGCCCTCCACCATGCGGCTGTAGCCCGTGCCGACGGGGTCTATGAAGACCAGGTCGCTGGCCTCGAGCAGGGTGTGCTCGTTGTCTACCAGCCGGTAGGGCGGGGGTGTGAGGGCCCCGGCATCGCCCATCTCCACCCGTTTGGGGCCCAAAAGGCCCAGGTGCAACCAGACCGAGGACGAGCCCGGCCCTCCGTTGAAGGAAAAGGTGATGGGTCGCTGGCTGCGGTCGCTTACGCCCTCTTTGGTATAAGCCACGAAAAAAACCGTAGCCTTGGGTTTGTGTCCCTCGGCGGTGCCGTCCTTTTCCGATTCTTCGCGCAGCACCACAGTTCCGCAGGTTACGCTGTAGCGCAGTTCCTTCCCTCTAATGCGGATGCTGTGCTGGGTGGTGGTGAGCTGGTCTTGCGGCGTGGGTTTGGCCTCGGTGGTTTTGGTTTCTTCCGGCATGGGGCCATACTATATGCCCATGCAGGGTAACTCAAAGCCCAGGCCAGCACCGCTCAGACAGACCTTATCTGGCATACAGAATTCTGCGATACCCTGGGCAGGATGATACCGAGATGGAAGTACATGCTGGGGCTTGCAGTGGCGCTATGCGCCCTGGGACTGGCCCAGGTGACTCCGGAGGCCACCCAGTTGCTGGAAAAAATGCGCCTGGCCCACGGCGGGCCGGCCCTGGCCAATCTACGCACCTACCAGGAAACCGCAACCCTGACCACCTTTTCCGGGCCACAACCGGAAAACCAGCTATCGGTGGTCTCGTATGCAGATTTTCCTTCCAGGCGGCTCAGGGTGGAGTACCGCGACGGCTCCAGGCTCATTCAGGTGCTCCAGGTGACCCCCGCTGGCGGACAGAGCTGGAGTCTGGTCTCGGGGAGCAAGGCTCTCGAGCCCGAGCTGGCCCAGGAGCTACGTGGCGGACTGTTCCAGACCTGGTACGGCCTGCGCCTGGGGGGCAGCGGAAGGGAGCAGGCCCGGCTCTTGGGGCGCCGCACCTTTGGCGACCGGACAGGAACCGCCATAGAGGTCAGCACCCAGGGCAGCAAGACCACCTATCTGGTGAGTGCCCAGCACCAGCTTATCGCCGAGCGCTACCAGAACAGCCAGGGACAAATGACGGTGCTCTACGCCGACCTGCGGCGGGTCTCGGGCATCCAGATTCCTTTCCAGGCCCGCCTGTACGCCGATAGCACCCTGTTTGCCGAGGTCAAGGTGCAAGAAGCCCGGGTCAACCCGGTGTTTGGGCCCGAGACCTTCCGGATGCCGTAGTGGGCCGAAAGCTTAAAGTGACCTGCGACATGAGACCTGTGACCCTTTTCGGGCGGAGCGGGCTTCAATACACGCACTTAGCGAACCCATATTGCCTGCGCAAGTTGTGATATAGATAACCCACATTTCATCTTTAGGCGCTCAATAATGATGTGTGGCAAACAGGCGGCTTTGGGGGGTCGTGTTGGTTATATGGGCTGGGCTTGGGCTGGCCAGCCCTGCCCAGGACTTGCTGGGCGAAGTAAGCCGGTTGCTGGCGGACTACTACGGCGGCTTCTCTCAGGTCAGGTTGCAGGAACTGCGGCAGAAATACCAGGGAGAACTCGAGAAAATCTGTGCCCAGGAGGTGGCCTGCCCGGTCAACAAAGCCTATACGGTGATCGGGTCGCTGGTAGCCGAAATTGGGGATCGTCACACCCGCTACTTCACCCCCGAAGATTACGCCGAAATCCAGCGGCGCCTGGCCGGAAGCAGCAGCAATCGCCCCCAACTGGGGGTGCAGCTTCAGGTGGTGCCGGGGCTGGAAGGCTTACTGGTGGTGGAGGTGATGACTGGAACCCCCGCCGAGGAAGCCGGGCTGCGCCGGGGGGATCGCATCCTGGCGGTGAATGGCGAGGCTTTGCCCCAGGCCGAAGCGGAGCGCAACAACTTCCTGCGCGAGCGCCTGAGCACAGGAGGGCCGATTCGCCTGACCATCCAAAGGGCCCAGCAGCGCTTTGAGGTGGAGGTGCAACCCCGTATTATCTCCCTGCGTCAACTCCCCTCGCTCAGCCTGCGTTCGGACGGGGTGGCGGTTTTACGTATCCCCTCGTTTAGCGGTTACCAGCAGGTAGGGCCGCGCATTCACGAACTCGTGCGCCAGGCCCAGGCGGCTGGGGCCAGAGGCATGGTTATTGACCTGCGCAACAACGGCGGCGGTGTGCTGAGCGAATGCCTGGTGGGGGCGGGGGCTTTTGTCGAGGAAACCTACCGGCGTCTACAGGATAACCTGCGCGCCAGCGAGCAGGGTTACAAGGATGGCTACTATTACTTCCGCTCGGGAGGCCGCGACCGCCCGCAGTACGAGGTGCAGGCCGTTCGCTGGACAGCTCCGGTGGTGGTGCTGGTGAACGAGCGTACCGCCTCGTGCGCCGAATACTTCACCTTCGACTTACAGGAGGGCCGCCAGGCGCCGGTAATTGGCCAGCCTACCGCGGGGGTGGGCAACACCGCCACCATCTTCCTGCGTCTGAGCGATGGCTCGGGTCTGCAGGTGACCACCTCGAGGGCCCAGCGCAAGGACGGCAGCTTTTACCCCGACCGCGTAACCCCCAGCGTGAGCTTTTCCGACGACTTTCAGGCCCTGGCCGAAGGCCGCGACCTGATGCTGGAAAAAGCCGTTGAGCTCCTGATGGAGGTCAATACAGGAATAGAGCAAGAGTAATCTCCCATGGCATTGCTGAAAGGGCTGTGCCCTGTTGGGGGCAGAGAGGTGCAACACCAGACGCCCGGGTTGGCTGCTTGCGTCTGGGGGCGCAGCGGGTGGGTTTTGAGGCAGCTGTGATTACAAGCCCTCCACCGGCTCGGTTTCCAAAGCCCGGATGGCCTCGCGCAGCCAGTCGGGGATGCGGGCGGGTTTGCCGTCTTCCAGCCAGACCACCACCACCTTGATGCGGGCGGCCAGCTCCCCGCTGGCCCAGGTCTCGCTTAGGGTACGGAAGCTCGAGTTGCCCACCTTCTCGACCCGGATGGCAATTTCCACCGGCTCGGCAAACAGGATGGGCCGGATGTAATCCACCTCGGCCCGGGCCATAACAAAGTTGCCGCCATCGATGGCAGCCCCCGCCCGGCGCAGATAGTGGCCCCGCGCCACCTCGTCGTAGGTCAGATAAACCGCATTGTTGACGTGTTTGAGGGTGTCCAGGTCACTAAAACGCACTTCGATAGGAACGCGCACCGGAAACTTCATCCCCTGGATTCTATCTTGAACAAAGACCAGTCTCTATACTTGGGCCTATGAGCCAGTTCACTGCCGAGCTTCCAACCTGGGATTTAGATAGCCTGTTTCCGGGTTTTGAATCGCAGAAGTTCAAGGCTACTTGGGGCCAGGTGGAGGGTCAACTGCGGGATTTGCAAGACTTCATGCAGGCCCACCGCATTGGTCAGGAGGGGGCCTCAACCGGTAAATATACCTTCGAGGCCCTGGTGGAGAAGCTCAACACCTTTGGCGACACCCTGGGGCCGCTTTACGCCTACGTGTTGATGCGGGTAGATGCCGATAGCGCCGATGCCGAGGCCCAGGTCAGGCTATCGGAACTCGAGCTTTTGCTCCTTCAGTACCAAAAGCTGCGCCCCCGCCTTCAGCGCTGGCTGGCCCTGCTGGACGCTGAGGCGGTCCAGGCGGGCGACTACCGGATTTTGCTCGAGGAGGCCAGAGTCCAGGCCCAGCACCTGATGTCCGAGCCCGAAGAGGTGCTGGCTGCCGAACTCTCCCTTTCGGGCGGGCGGGCTTGGGTCAAGCTGCACAGCAACCTGACCAGCCAGATTACGGCGGTGGTGCAGGGGGAAGAACTGCCCATGACCGCCGTGCGCAACCTGGCCATGCACCCCGACGAAAGGGTGCGTAAAGCGGCCTATGAAGCCGAACTCAAAGCCTGGAGAGCCCATGAAACTGCCCTTTCGGCGGCCCTCAACGGCTACAAAGGCGAGGTCTCGACCCTGAACCGCAAGCGCGGCTGGGAAGACGACCTGGCCCCGGCCCTGTTCGAGAACCGCATCAGCCGCAAAACCCTCCGGGCCATGCAGCAGGTAATGGTGGATAGTTTTCCTCACTGGCGGCGATACTTTGTCGCCAAGGCCCGGGCTTTGGGCAAGGATAGACTGGACTGGTGGGATCTGTTTGCGCCGGTGGGGCGGCCCGGGCAAAGGCCCAAAAAATGGAGCTGGGAGGAAGGGCAGCGCTTTATTGTGGAACACCTGTTGGGTTTCTCGCAGGCCGCTGCCGAGCTGGCCCAGCGGGCCTATGCCGAGCGCTGGCTGGATGCGCCGCCCCGCAAGGGCAAGGTGGGCGGGGCCTACTGCACCCCGGTGGGACAGGGGCGCTCGCGCATTCTGCTCAACCACGAGGACAGCTTTGAGTCCATCTCGACCCTGGCCCACGAACTGGGCCACGCCTACCACAACCACTGCTTGCGGGAGGTGCCCTACCTGCTGCGCCAGGAGCCCATGACCCTGGCCGAGACGGCTTCCATCATGAACGAAACGGTAGTAGGGGAGGCGGCCCTGCGGGTGCTGCCCCCTGCCGAGCAACTCGGGGTGCTCGAGGGCAGCCTGCAAAGTGCGGCCCAGGTGATTGTGGACATCCACTCGCGCTTTTTGTTCGAGCAGGCGGTGTTTGCCCAGAGGCGGGAGCGGGAGCTTCTGCCGGTTGAACTCTGCCGGCTTATGCAGGAGGCCCAGGAGGCGACCTACGGCGAGGCCCTGGCCACCTATCACCCCTACATGTGGGCCGTCAAAGGCCACTACTACGGCTCCAACTTTTACAACTTCCCCTACGCCTTTGGGCTTTTGTTTGGTCTGTCGCTCTACCGGCAGTACCAACTGGAGGGCCCCGGCTTTGTGGCGCGCTACGACGAACTGCTGGCCTCGGTGGGCAAGTACCCCGCCGAACAACTGGCAGCCCGTTTTGGCTTCGACCTTGAGTCGGTGGACTTTTGGCAGGGGGGCATGGAGGTGCTGAAGGAGCGAATCGCATACTTCGAGGGGCTGCTGGTGCATACATAGAAAAACGAAGTTAACAAAATATAAAAGTAATATTGACAAAATATAAAACCTTGGTTTATATTGATAACCAAGGAGGCCAGGTATGTTCGGGAACTTCAATTCAGCAGAACTCGAAGTAGTAATCGCCGATAAAGTGAGCGCCTATCAAGCGGAGGCCGAACTGGAGCGGCACTTGCCCCGGCAGGCCCTCCGCCGTCGCCTTGCTCACCTGCTCAGGGCTTGGGCCGAGGCTTTAGAGGCTACCCCAGACCTTGAGAACCGGCAGTTGCGCGGCGCCTGACGAGCAATAGCCCCCTGACCACCCATGCCCTAAAAAGAGTCGTTTTTGACCTGGAGGTTTCCATGACCGAACAAGAGCGCATCCAAGCCCTGCTTCAAGCAGGCAAGATCACCCAGCAGGAAGCCGACCTGCTGCTTTCGGCCCTCGAGGAGGGCTACACGGCGTCCCAGCAGGCCCAGGCAACCCTGGGCGAGCAGTACGCCCCATCTGCTGGCTGGCAGCCAGAGGGGTTGCGCTGGCTGCGGGTCAGGCTCATTGCAGGCAGCCTCGAGGCCCGGCTCGATAAGAGCCTCCAGATGCCTGTGGTCGAGGGCCCGGCGGAAGTCCGCCCGGTGGGGGCCGACTTCGAAGTACTGCCTGAAATGTCGGGTGGTAGCTTTTTAGGCGGTTTGCTGGGACGGATGGGTTCGCTGAAACTGCGCCTGCCGCCGGGCTGGGGCCTGGAGGTAGACAGCAAGGCCGCTCAGGTAGAAACCGAGGGCATTGCGTTTCTGAAGGGCCGGGTGGCGGCGGGCAATGTCGAGCTAAAGGCGGTGGAGGGGCTCGACCTCGAGGTCACGGCGGGCAACATTGAAGGCTCCCTTTTGCTCCGGGAAGGTCAGCACCGTCTGCGGGCCTCGATGGGCAATGTCGAGCTGGATGTGTTACCTGGAAGCAGCGTGCGGCTGAGCCCCAGCGTGAGCCTGGGCAACCAGGAGATCAGGGGATTTAGCGGCACCGCAAACGGGGCCACCAGGCAGCTAGGGGAGGGAAGGGCCAGCCTCGAGGTCTCGGTGCGTATGGGCAACCTGGAAGTGAAGGCGAGGTAGGCCATGGCTCCATCACGTAAAAACCCGACAAAACCCGCTTCCGCTCGCGCTACAAAACGAACTAAAGCCAAGAAAGGGTCTGTGCCTGGCCCCCTGCCCACGGTTTTTTTCTTTGCGGTTCTCTGAGGAGCCCCTTTATGGACGACAAAAAGCGCATTATGGATATGGTCAAGGAAGGCAAAATTACCGCCGAGGAGGCCATTCGCTTATTGGAAGCTATGGACACCAGGCGACAGACGGCGACCCCCGGCGCAGGTTACGCCTACGCAGTGGCTACCACCCCACCCCCGCCCAAAGGCATCGCCAAGATGATTCGCATCGTGCTGGATGGTGAGGAAGTCAAGGTCAGGGTCAACGTACCCGCAGCCCTGGCCAAGTTCGCCTCCAACTTCATCCCCCCCGAGGCCAAACAGCAGTTGAGCGCCCAGGGCATTGACCTGGCGAGCATTCTGGACATGCTCAAAGGCGAGTTGCCCGAGGGCCGCCTGGTGGATGTGGAGATCAGCGACGTGGGCAAGGTGAGCGAAGGCCAGAGCAAAATGTCGGGCCCCATGCGGGTCTTGATTGAAGTGGTCTGAGGGCTTTGGCTTCTTGGCCCTGGATGGAGATTAGGATGGTGGCAGTGGCCAAAGCAACCTCTAAAACGGGCTGGTTCACCCAACTGAACCTGGTGCGCCCTCGGTTTGTGTATTTGTGGGTGCGGGTGCAGGAAATCCCGGTGCCCATATTCTTGTTCGCGCCTTTAGTAGCGCTGGAGTTTTTCCTGTGGATGGCGCTCTGGATTTTACGGCAAAACCACGACTCCCAGACCGCTTTTGCCCTGCACACCCTAGAAGCGCTGCGCGGCCAGACCTGGGCGTTGCGCAAAATGCCGCCTTTTGCCCTGGTAGAGATAGAGTTCAGGCCCAAAAACGGGGAAAGGCCCCCAAAGCAAGCACATGTCAAGATTGGGCTTTGGTAAAGGCCCGCCCGGAGGTTATATGCGAGTGTTCCCCATGCCCACACAATGCCCGGTGGAGGGCTGCAACAGGCGACTGCACGTGACTGAACTGGTCTGCCCGGACTGCCGCACCGAGATTCGAGGTGAGTTCCGGCCCAACGAGTTTGCCCTCCTGCCCCCAGAGCACTTAGAGTTTCTGCGCCTGTACGTCAAGGTGCGGGGCAACCTGAAGGAAGTCGAACGGATTCTGGGCCTGTCGTACCCTACCATCCGAGCCCGCTTCGAAGCGTTGCTCCGGGTGCTGGGGTATGAGTACCAGGAGATGCCCGAAGGCCCCAACCCAGAAGAAAAAGAAGCAATTTTGGCGGCCCTAGAAAAAGGCCAGATCAGCGCTGCTGAGGCTGCCGAACGGCTGCGGGCCTTGAAAAAACCCTAAAAACGCGGCGGACGTTTCTCGAAAAAAGCCGCGATACCCTCGGCCAGGTCGCCGGTCTCGCGCACCCAGGCATTGGCGATGGACGCCAGCCGGAGGCCGTCCTCGAGGCCCATTCCCGGCAGAGCATTCAGCAACTCTTTGGTTAGTGCCAGCGAGGTGGGGGCGTTGGCGCTCACCTCCTGGGCCAGGGCCAGGGTCTCGTCCAGCAATTGCTCTGGGGGTATGATTCGGTTCACGAGCCCCATTCGGTAGGCTTCCGACGCCGAGACCAGCCGGCCGGTAAGGAGCAGCTCCCGTGCGTGCTTTTCCCCCACGTTGCGCACTAGAATCACCCCTACCAGCGCGGCCACGAAGCCAATCTTTACCTCGCTGTAGCCGATTTGGGCGGCCTCGCTCATCAGGGCCAGGTCGCAGGCCATGGCCAGCCCGGCCCCACCGGCTACCGCCGGGCCATTGATGGCGGCAATGGTGGGTTTGGGGAAGGTGTAAACCCGGTGAAAAAGGCGCATCAGACTGCGGGAGTGGGCGTAATTGGCCTCGGCGCCGGCGGTGGTAACGCTTTTTAGAAAATCCAGGTCGGCCCCGGCACTAAAAGCCTGGCCGGCTCCGGTCAGCACCACCGCCCTGGTGTTGGGGTCTTGTTCGGCGGCATTTAGCTGCTCCAGTAAATCTTGCACCAATCCGGGAGAGAGCGGGTTGCGCCTTTCAGGGTCGTTCAGGGTGAGCAGCCGGATGCCATTGCGGTCGGATGCGGTAACGGTCATACCTCCATGCTAGTCGTAAGGCAGCCTGAACGGAAAGATGGCGCAAACCCCCAGCAGGCCATTTTTTTCAGATGCCACTACGGCCACCTTTTCTTGCTACAAGGGTGGTAGCGTCCCTTTCGTGCCGTATGTAATCCAACGTTGCCGCCTGGCCTGCTCATTGTGTACACTCGAGGCTGTGGGTAACCAAACTCAGCCGGGTTTGTTGCTTGCGGAGGTGAAGTTATAACCAGAGATGTTCCAGTTAATGAACGAATTCGGGTGCGTCAGGTACGCCTGATTGACGAGAATGGAACCCAGGTAGGGGTGGTGGACACCCGCGAAGCCCTGCGCATGGCCAAGGAGCGCGAATACGACCTGGTGTTGGTCTCACCCAATGCGGTTCCACCTGTGGCCAGGCTGCTCGATTATGGGAAGTGGCGCTATGAGCAACAGCAGGCCGAAAAAGAAGCCCGCAAGAAGGCCAAGCGCACCGAACTCAAGAGCATGAAGCTCCGACCCAAAATTGAGGCCCACGACTACAACACCAAGGTCGGACATATTCGGCGCTTTCTCGAGGAAGGGCACAAGGTCAAAGTCACGATCATGTTCCGCGGGCGCGAGATGGCGCACCAGGAGCTAGGTTACAAGCTTTTGGAACGCATCGCGAGGGATCTAGAAGGAATAGGGTTTGTCGAAATGCGCCCGGAAATGCTGGGCCGCGACATGAATATGGTGATGGCGCCAGGCGCCAAGCCTTCGGCCCCGGTGGCCCCTGCCGCTTCGTCTGGCAACCCCGCCTAGGGTTTACTTGCCCAGACTGCCAAAAAGCTAACCCGGCCCTGGTGAGGTCGGGTTTTATTTATACTGTAGCGGTTTTCCCATACCCTTCGTTGGCAAACAAAGCGAAGGGATGCTATACTTGCAAGGCTGCCGAGTTCCTAAGTCCTCATGCAGAGGCACTCAGGCCGCAGATACAGGAGCACACAATGGCCAAGATGAAGACCCACAAGGGCGCCAAAAAGCGTGTCAAGATCACGGCTACTGGCAAGGTAGTTGGCAAAAAGCCGGGGAAACGCCACCTCAACTGGCACAAGTCGGGCAGCAGCCGCCGTCAGAAAGGGCGCGACTTTACCTTTGCCAAAGGCGAAGAGCGCCGTGTCCACCAGCTCATGCCCTACGACGTATAAGGAGAGGTGAAAGAGTATGCCACGCGCAAAAACCGGTGTAGTCCGTCGCCGTAAGCACAAAGCCATCCTCAAGCGTGCCAAGGGCTTCTATGCCCTGCGCTCCAAGAGCGTCCGTAAGGCCCGCGAAACCCTGTTCAGCGGGGCCATGCGCTCCTTCAACGACCGCCGCAAGCGCAAAGGTGATATGCGCCGCCTGTGGATCGTGCGTATCAATGCTGCCGCGCGCCAGCATGGCCTGAGCTACAGCGTGTTCATGCACGGCCTCAAGAAAGCCGGTATCGAGCTGGACCGCAAGATTCTGGCCGATATCGCCGTGCGCCAGCCTGAGGCCTTTGCCGAGCTGGTGAGCAAAGCCCGGGCCTAAGGCAAGGCCTGATACACAACTGCAAAGTTTTGGGGGGCCGAAAGGCCCCTTTTGATTTGGCCTATCGCACACTTCATGGGCGTTGCCGCCCATCCGGGTGGTAGCTGTCCTATTTGGGGCAAAATATTCCCAACTCCCGGGATATCAATCTTTGTGAAGAGCGCTCCGGGACAGCCAGTGCTGGATGAGCTCGAGTTCCCGTTCCCGGCTCATACCGGCCTTGAGGGGTTCTGTACGGGCTTTGTCCCAGGCCAGAATGTCCTGGACGGTTTGCAAAAGCGGGCGCATGGTGAAACCGGCAGTTTGGGCCCTGGCATTCTGGGTTTGTGCAATTCCGCGACCCGGCGCAAAGGAAGGAATCCAGGCCGGCAGGTCGGCCCAGGGGGTCACCTGGTTGTCCAGCAACCACTGTTCATCGGCCCAGACGGCCTCGGCAAGGGTGGGGGCGGCTTGCCGACAGGCTTCGACCAGGCTGCCCCAGGACACCGGCGTAGCGGCTGCGTTGTAGGCCCCGCTCAGTTCCTCTTCCAGGCCCAGCACCACAAAGGCCCCCAGGTCGCGTGCGTCCACGTACTGCAAGGTGTGCTCGGCTTGGCCCGGCACCAGTACCCGGCCTCCCCCGGCAAAGCGGCGCGGCCAGTAGGTGAAGCGGTCGGTGGGGTCGTGCGGCCCCACCACCAGATGGGGACGCACCACAAAGCTCTGGCTACCGAAGGCCCGCGCGACCTCGAGCTCGCACAACACCTTGAGCCCGCCGTAGGTCTCGCCGGTCACCTTTTCTACCGTGGGGTCGGCCAGGGTTTGCAGGGGCGAAGTTTCGTCCAGAGGCTCGCTGGACTCCCGGTATACCGAGACCGTGGAGATGAAGGCATAGCGCCCCACGCGTCCTTTGAGTACATCGATGGCTTCGCGGACTTCGCGGGGCAAGTAGCCATTTACGTCCACCACAGCGTCCCAGGTGCGGCCCTCGAGGGCTTTCAGGTCGCCTTTTTGGCGGTCTCCCACCAGCGAAAGGGTGCCCGGTAGGGGGTTGGTGCCACGGGTGAAGGTGCTGACGGTATGGCCGCGCCGCAAGGCGGCTTCGGCAATATGACGACCCACAAAGCGGGTTCCCCCCAGAAGCAGGATGTTCATGGGCTGAGCATAAACCAAACAGCCGCTCTGCTCGACCACCCCGGGGTGGATGCGAAGTTGCTGCGCGGTGACCGATCACGCACCAATGGACGGTTGTTTTAAAGATGATGCGAGATCGGCGCAAACCAGTGCTCTTGTCAGACCCTTCATCGTGAGGAGACCGGTAGGCCGACGAAACCATCTCGGAGGACGCTTCAAGCTATGGGCTACCCAGGTGAACTGGTTTGCTACAGGGCCGCACCGTGTATTCGGTTGAGGACTTCAGGCGGGGTGGGCCTCGAGCGTAAGACGAGACCCCAGTGCCCTACCGTGAGTCGCGCCAAACCTTACGGAGCGCTTGTACCTTTGGTCTCGAGGGTAATCTCCTCGCCCTGGCGCAAGATGTTCAGTTGTCCCCCATTCTTAAGGGGGCCAAAGAGCAGCAGGTCGGCCAGGGGTTTCTTGATTTTTTCCTGGATCAGCCGAGCCAGGGGGCGGGCGCCCATCAGCGGGTCGTAGCCCTTTTCGGCCAGCCAGGCCACGGCTTCGGGGCTTGTCTCGAGGGCCACCTTGCGCTCTTTGAGCTGGGATGCTAGCTGCCGCAGGAACTTGTCCACAATCTGCTGCATGATGGCCGGGGAGAGTGGGTCAAAGTGTACGATGGCATCCAGCCGGTTGCGAAACTCGGGGGTGAACATGCGCTTGAGGGCCTCGTCGCTGACTTCGGCTTTCGTACCGCCCAAAAAGCCCACCCGCCGCTCGCTGGCCTCGGCGGCCCCGGCGTTGGTGGTCATGATCAGGATGGTGCTACGAAAGTCCACGGTTTTGCCGTTGTGGTCGGTCAGTTTGCCATAGTCCATGACCTGCAAGAGGATGGCGTAGAGGTCGGGGTGGGCTTTCTCAATCTCGTCCAAAAGCAGCACGCAGTGGGGGTTCTGCAAGACCGCATCGGTCAGCAGGCCGCCCTGGTCGAAGCCCACGTAGCCCGGTGGGGCCCCGATCAGCCTCGAGACCGAGTGCTTTTCCATGTACTCCGACATATCGAAACGCAGCAACGGCACCCCCAGCGAGGCCGCCAGCTGGCGGGCCAGTTCGGTTTTGCCCACCCCGGTTGGGCCGGCAAACAGATACGAACCCATGGGCTTTTGCGGGTCGCGCAGCCCGGCCCTCGAGAGCTTGATGGCGCTGGCAACCTCCTCCACGGCCCGATCCTGCCCAAACACCGCCCCCTTGAGTTCCTGCTCGAGGTTAGCAAGCACCGCCTCGTCGTCGCGGCTCAGGCTCTTGGCCGGAATGCGGGCCATGCGGGCCACGGTGGCCTCAACTTCGGCCACGCCGATCCGGCTCTTGCGTTTGCCAGGGGGGAGCAGGGCCTGGGCAGCCCCGGCCTCGTCCAGCACATCCAGGGCCGAGTCGGGTAGCCGCCGTTCGGAAAGATGGCGGGCCGAGAGTTCCACCGCCCGCTCGAGGGCCTGCTTGGTATAGCTGAGCTGGTGGTGGGCCTCCAGGCGTGGCTTGAGCCCCTCCAGAATCTTAACGGCGTCGGCGTGGGAAGGTTCGGTAATGTCGACTTTTTGGAACCGCCGGGCAATGGCCCGGTCTTTCTCGAAGTGCTTGTACTCGGCAAAGGTGGTGGCCCCAATGCACCTGAGCTTGCCGGTTAGGGCGGGCTTAAGCAGGTTGCTGGCGTCTACGGTGGAGCCGGTGGTGGAGCCCGCACCCACGATGGTGTGGATTTCGTCGATAAACAAAATGGCGTTGGAGTGGGCCTCGAGGGCCTTCATCACGGCCTTGACCCGCTCCTCGAAGTCGCCCCGGTAGCGGGTGCCAGCCAGCAGGCTGCCCATGTCCAGAGCAAAAACCTCGGCCCCTTTGAGGCGCTTGGGCAGCAGGGGGGCGTTTCCCTGGCTCGAGGGCGACACAATGAGCTGCGCCAGCCCCTCCACTAAAGCGGTTTTCCCCACGCCGGGGTCGCCGACCAGCAGGGGGTTGTTCTTTTGACGACGGGAGAGGATGGTCAGGATGCGCTCGAGCTCCTTCTCCCGCCCAACCAGCGGGTCGAGCTCACCTTTGCGGGCCCGTTCGGTCAGGTTGGTGCAATAGGCTTCCAGGGGGTTTTGCGCCACGCCCGGGCCCTCTTCGCCTACCTGTACGGGTTCGATGTTTTGCGAGGCACCCCGGGGCAAGGCTCCCCTCGAGATGGCCGCCGTCAGGTCGAGCCGGGTCACCCCAAGCTGCTCCAGCAAGGCATAGGCGGCCGACTGCCGCTCATCCATGATGGCGACCAGCACGTTGGCACCGTTGGCCTGGTCGCGCCCAGCAGAGCGCATTTGCAGCACGGCCCGCTGGATAACCCGCTGAAACGCCGTGGTGGGCTCGGGTTCTGCGCCCGGGATGCGCTCAAACTGGCGCAAAGACTCCTCCAGCAGGGCCCGCAGGTGGGTCAGGTCTACCTTGCTATGCTGCAGAACCCGGCTGGCGTCGGGGTCGTCGAGCAGAGCCAGCAGCAGGTGCTCGAGGCCGGCGTATTCGTGCCCGCGCTCGAGGGCCATCTCCAGCGCACGACGAATAGACTGCTCCAGGGTAGGGGTCAGAGGGGTTTCCATACCAGCTAACCTTCAGTGTAGCAGGGTGATCAGGGCAGATTGTGCAAACGTGCAGCGTGGGCCAGGGTCGGTGCGTGAACCCTCACAAACCTTAGCCGGGAGCGCCTCAAACGCTTGGTGTTGCAAAAAATGCTTGTAGGCAGGCGACCTGGCAGGGTGCTATGCCCCCACCTGGCCTCCCCCGTTGGGGAGGAAGGCGGGGTTTTGCTTTGTGTAGCCCTGGCGGGTGGGTTTACCCGCTTGCGTGACAACCACATTCGGCGCCGTTGGCCTTGGCAAAGGCTTCACGGCCCTCGGTAAAGGACAGGTAGGCCAGCCCCAAGGCCCCCAGGCTATCCACAAACCAGATGCCGCTCACAGCATAGATCAGACTGGAAGCCAGCAGCAGCCCGGACATATACATGCATACCCGCGCACACTTGGCATCGGCCAGAATGGCTTCGGAGCCCAGGGCCACCCCGGCCTGGGTTTTGTAGTGAATCAGGGCCCACATCAGCGATATGGAGATGACCGCAATAACCACACCTGCTAGGGTGGTCTCGGGCTTGTGCTGGGTGGCCAGGTTGTACAGGGCCATGGTCGAGAGAATCCCCACCAGGCCGTAGAAGCCGGTTCCGGTGATTTGCAGGGCGGTTTTTTCGAAGCGGCCCTTGGGGGCTCCAGGATGCCGCCAGATGCGCAGCACCATGGCCAGAATGCCTATTCCCGAGATCATCTCGATAAAGCTGTCGAGGCCAAAGCCAAACAGGGTAAGTGACTCGTCGGCCAGGCCAAACCAGACCGAGACCAGGCCCTCGATCAGGTTGTAGACAATGGTCAGAACGGCCAGCCAGAAAGCCAACTTATACCAGCGGTTCGCATGGGGGGCCAGGTACATGCTCACAAGGCTAACCCGGCGGGGCGAGAGGATTTGTACCGATGGCACCTTAGATACTGAAAAGCCAGCATCAAGTATCCTCTTCTGCAAGTTGATAGATGCATCGGGCCGCAGGTCAACCCTCTGTCTGACCCCAAAGGCCAGGGTACAACCACATGCCTAGTCCATTGGAACAGAGGCCAGTTAAGAGGGCAGACTTTGACCATCGGCTATAGACCATTGTCCGCTGCGCATGGGGCAGTGGAAGGTAACCGCCGGCGCTGTCACTCCGGTTCCATGATGCACTGTAGTGGATGCCCCTCAGCGCTGGCAGCATCCATTACCTGATTGACCTTGGTTTCGGCAATTTCGAAGGGGTAAACGCCTGCCACGCCCACCCCGGCGTGGTGCACTTGCAACATGATGCGGATGGCCTCGGCCTCGCTTTTCCTGAAAAACCGCATCAACACCTCCACCACAAAATCCATAGGGGTGTAGTCGTCGTTAAGCAACAAGACCTTGTACAAATTCGGCGTACGGGTGGCCGGTTTAATCTGAGTACGGGTCTTGGTGGTGCTGTCGCTCACAACTCATCAGTGTAGCAAATGACCGGTTTGGTCCGTTGAATATGGTTCCCCACGCCGGGCTTCTTTGTGCGGGGCTGCCTGGATGAGTGCAGCATCTGCGAGGAGGACAGTCTACAAAACCAAACCCCATAGGCTGTCTTTTTGAATCCTAGTGCACACCTCTCCCGAACGGTCGGCGAAGAAAACGTCTCCTTTCCAGGGGGCGGTATCGCCCTCCGCTACGCGGATAACTTCCAAGGGGCGGTATCGCCCTCCGCTACGCGGATAACTTCGGTCGAATCTGGTATCACATCTGCCTAGGGGGGCTTACTTCGGCTTAAAGCCGGCTGGCTCGAGGAAAATGCTCCTGGTTTTTCCATACCACGAAGGTATCCGCAACCATATCGTGTAGGGTTTGCTGGTCTTTGTCCCAAAATATAAACAACAGACCCAAATACAGCACCATCGCATTCAACCAGCGCCCGGCGCTTTCCCGCATAAAAGCTTGTAGCATCGAGGGGTTCTGACCGTACTGGTTGACCACACGAATCCCCATAATTTCCTTGCCCAGGGTTGAGCCCGAACGCGCCAGGGGCAATACTGCATATATGAACCAAGCCAGAGGCGAAAAAATCGCGAAAAGAAGCAAGCCTTCGGTAGAAAAGTGGTGGCCCAGATGGGTGGGGGGAAACAGGGCATTTGCTGAAGCCACAACGCCGAACTGCAACCCGGCCATCGCCCCCAGGTCGATGAGGCCGGCCAGCAGCCGATGACTCAGGTAGCGGAGTAATTCGGATGAAGGTCGGATTCGAGTCACACCACTTTTACTTTAGCGCCAAATAGCTAGGCTAGGGGAGTGCCAAACCGTTTAGCCCAAGAAAGCAGCCCCTACCTGTTGCAACATGCCCATAACCCAGTGGACTGGTATCCCTGGAACGAAGAGGCTTTTGCTAAAGCCAGATCCGAAAACAAGCCCATCTTTTTATCGGTGGGGTATGCCACCTGCCACTGGTGTCATGTGATGGAGCGCGAAAGCTTCGAAGATCCGGAAATCGCGGCCATCCTCAACACGCATTTTGTGCCCATTAAGGTAGACCGCGAGGAGCTGCCCGACGTGGACCACGTCTATATGTCGGCCCTGCAGGCCATGACCGGCTCGGGTGGCTGGCCCATGAACATGTTTTTGCTGCCCGATCTGCGCCCCTTTTTTGGTGGAACCTACTGGCCCCCAGAAGACCGCCAGGGCTTTCCCAGCTTTCGGCGGGTGCTGATGGGCGTACATAATGCCTGGCAACATCAGCATAAAGATGTACTGGAAAACGCCGAACAGCTGACCGCCTACCTGCAAGGTCAGCTCAAGCCACGGACGGGCCCTTTGCCAGAGAACCTGCACAAGGTTGCGCTGGCCGGACTTTCCAGGGCTTTTGACCCGGCCTATGGGGGGTTTGGTTCGGCGCCCAAGTTTCCGCAGTCGCCTGCCCTGGCCTACCTGCTCTCACTAGCCTGGCTGGGCGAAGAAGCTGCCTGGAAGCACCTTCAGCTAACCCTCGACCGGATGGCCGCAGGAGGCCTCTACGACCAGGTAGGGGGTGGTTTTCACCGCTACGCGGTGGACCATATCTGGCGGGTGCCGCATTTTGAAAAAATGCTTTACGACAACGCACAGTTGGCCTGGCTGTATGCGGCGGCCAGCCAGATGCAACCAACCACTGCCGAACAAGCCCGGCGCTACCGCCGAATTGCCAGGGAAACGCTGGACTATGTCTTAAGGGAGATGACCGACCCACAGGGAGGCTTCTGGTCGGCCCAGGATGCTGACTCGGAAGGGGTGGAGGGCAAGTTTTACGTCTGGCAAGCGACCGAGTTTCGTGCAGTTTTGGGCGCTGAAGCAGATGCGGCAATGCTGCTCTTTGGGGTTTCGGAGGCTGGAAACTGGGAGCATACCAACGTCTTGGAGCGTCGCATTCCGGATGAAGCCCTGATGCAGCACCTGGGCATGGGGCCCGAGGCCTTTGAAAACTGGGTTGAGAGCGTGCGCAAGCGGCTTTATGCGGCTCGACAGCAGCGAATTCCGCCCCTCACCGACGATAAGGTGCTGGCCGACTGGAATGGGCTGATGCTGAGGGCCCTGGCCGAAGTGGGGCGCCTGCTGGGGGAACCCACCTATATCGAAGCGGCACGCAAAAACGCCGGTTTTGTATGGCAAGCGATGTATAAGGATGGGCTATTAAGGCACTCCTGGCGCAAAGGTTTGCTCAAGCCCCAAGCGTATCTGAGTGACCAGGCCCACTACGGGTTGGGTCTTCTGGCCTTGTATGAAGCCACAGGAGAGATAGCGTGGCTTGAGGCCGCACAGCAGCTTGCCGAAGCCATCCTGACCTACTTTAAAGAGCCGGAGGGGGGCTTCCGCGACTCGCTCGACCCTACCCTGCCGGTCAAGGCTCGAGACGCCTACGATGGGCCATATCCATCGGGCAGCGCTTCTGCCGCTGAGCTCTTGTTTCGCCTGGCCGCCATCTACGAGCGCCCCGACTGGCAGCAAGCCGCCCTTTCTGCGGTGGAGTTTTACGCGCAAAGCCTGGTGCACAATGCCTTTGGCTTTCCGGCCTTGCTACAGGCCCACCTGGTGGGCACCCAGGGTACCGAGCTGGCGGTGGTGGCTCCGTCGGAGCTGGTTGAACCGATTTGCCGATGGTTCTTGCCCCTAACCACCCTGGCCCACGGGTCGCCCGATTTGCTGCCGGTCTTACAAAACCGCCAGCCTGGGCTGGCCTATTTATGCCAGCAGGGGGCTTGTCGGCTGCCTGTGGATAGCCTGGAGCGGCTCTGGGCGGAGCTCGAGGCCATCTATCCCAGTATCAGCGTCCAAGTCAAACCATAAAGGCCCTTCGAGAGCAAGTGGGGGCAGGGGCATTAACAGCCCCAGATGAATGAATTTGCACCACAGGCTATCCATGCCGATTCGCGTGGGGTGATTTATGGTTTTTTACACGGCCTTAGCGCTATTAGCACGATAAGCTGGGCCTATGCGTGTGTTGTTTGTTGGCGATGTCTTTGGCGACCCTGGCTTGCGGGCGGTAGCGATGCACCTCCCCGATCTACGTCCCCACTACGACCTGGTTATTGTGAATGGAGAAAACGCCCACCACGGCAAGGGTCTGTCCAGGCCCGCCTACAAAAAACTCCGGGAGGCCGGGGCCGACCTGATTACCCTGGGCAACCACGCCTGGGATCACAAGGATATTTACGACCTCATCCAGACCGAGCCCATTATTCGAGCCCTTAATTACCCCCCCGGAACGCCCGGAAAGGGGTACTGGGTGCTCGAGGCCCAGGGGGAGCGCCTGCTGGTGATGCAGGTGATGGGGCAGGTAGATATGGGCCTGAACCTCTACGACCCTTTTCGCACAACCGAGGCCTTGCTGGCCGAAGTACCGCACGATTACGCCCTGCTCGAGGTGCACGCCGAGGCCACCAGCGAGAAATACGCCCTGGGGCATTACCTGGGCGGCAAGGTATCGGCCCTGCTGGGCACCCACACCCACGTCCAGACCGCCGATGCGGGCTTTCTGGTCAATGGAACCGCCATTCAATGTGATGTGGGCATGACCGGCCCCATCCATTCGATCATCGGAGGCGAGATAGAGAGCTTTCTGGGGCGCTTCATCACCCAGCGGCCCACCCCCTTCAAGGCAGCCACAGGACGGGCCATGCTCTGCGCGACTGAGCTGGTGTTGGAGGGTGGTAATTGCGTAGAGATTCGGCCTATGCGCTGGGACGAGCCGGAATAAGAGAGATTCCCGCGAAGATCTGGTGTGGCTTGGCTGTGCACAGTAGACCGCGCGATGAATAACAGTTAGCTACAAGCGGCTGTCAGAATCAGTATCAATCAGGGTCTCGTGGGGATGACCAGACCTTTGCATACTTTGAAAAGACTCCTCCGATGGTCCTGGTAAGCGGTTTTGGAGGCCCGGACTGCCAGGGGGTGTCAAGGCTTGTTGGGTTTGAATGTAGCGCGTACTACATAAAGCCCCATGGTTCGGCTTATTGTATCTTCATGCATTTACTGGTTCAGTGGTCAGACCAATAAAGGAGTTGACTCTTTAATGATGCGCCCGGCCCGAATTCCCGAAAAGCTGGCCAAAGACCTCGAGCAACTGCTCCAGGACGGCGTATGGCGGCCTGGTGATCTGCTGCCGGGGGAGCGCGACCTGGCCAGCCGCTTTGGTGTGAGCCGTTCCTCGGTGCGCGAGGCCTTGCGGATACTCGAGCTTCACGGCTGGGTGGAAATCCGACAGGGGGACGGTACACGGGTGGCCCATCCCTCGGAGAGTTTGGGCCGTCGCCTGCGCTCGAGGCTGCACGAAGAAGACTTTATCGCCGAGCTGTTTGAGGTGCGACGCATCCTGGAGCCAGCAGTAGCAGCATTGGCTGCGGAGCGTGGTGATAAACAGGCCATCGAGCGACTCGAAGCGTTGCTTGCGCAGCAAAAAGCAGCTAAAGGAGACCTTTACCAATTTGTTGAGCTGGACATGGATTTTCACAAAACCCTGGCTGAGATGAGCCAAAACACAGTTTTGAGTGAAATTGTGGTATTGCTTGCGGCGGAACTGCGACAGACCCGTTTGTCTGCCACGGCGAAACGCTTCCGCCCGGAGACCACCCTTGCTGAACACAGCGACATCCTCGAGGCTATTCGGTCTTCCGATCCTGAAATGGCCCGCAAAGCTATGCTGGCACACCTGAGCACCGTTGAGCGCGCGGCAAAAACCAAGGAGGTAGACAGATGAGACAGTGGTTGGTAGCAGTTGTTTTATGGAGCCTGGGGGGCCTGGGGTTGGCCCAGACCGTCACGGTGGGATTGGACGCCGATCCGCCCAACCTCGACCCCATGCTTTCGTCCGCACTGGTAGATCGCCAGGTGCAAAACCAGATTTACGACAAACTAGTAGACCTGGACGAAAACCTGCGCATCGTGCCCATGCTGGCCACAAGCTGGCGGGTCGAGGAAAACGGTACGGTGTATGTCTTTACTCTGCGCCAGGGGGTCAAGTTCCACGACGGCACCGACTTCAACGCCGAGACGGTCAAGTTCAACCTCGACCGCTACCGCAGCACACCGGGTTCGCGTCGCGCGGGTGAGCTTTCGCTCATCAATAATGTGCAGGTGGTCAACCCCACCACCGTGCGCGTCACCCTGAAGGAGCCCTTTGCGCCTTTCTTGGCTATCCTTTCCGACCGCTCGGGCATGATGGTTAGCCCCACCGCAGTCCAGAGACTGGGGGCTGAGTTTAGCAACAACCCGGTGGGCACCGGCCCCTTCAAGTTTGTGGAGCGTCGTCGGCAAGACCGCATTGTGCTGGCCCGCAACGAAAACTACTGGCAGCGCGGCTTCCCCCGCATCGAACAACTGGTCTATCGCCCCTTCCCCGACGATGATGTGCGGGTGGCCAACCTGCTTTCGGGCGCGGTAAACATCATCACCCCGGTGGCGGCCAAAGACCTTGCGGCTATCCGCAACAACGCCAACCTGGTGGTCAACAACTTCCCCGGTATCGGCTACCAGGGCATCTGGCTCAACCACACCAAAGGCCCCTTTACCAACAAGGCCCTGCGGCAGGCGTTTGCCGCGACCATTGACCGCGATGTGGTAGACCGGGTGGTATTCCTGGGTACGGCCCTCCCCTCCAACGGGCCCTTCCCACCCGGTACCCTGGCCCACGATAAAAGCATTGCCGTTCCCAAGCGCGACCTGGCCCTGGCTCGGCAGAAGCTGGCCGAAGGGGGTCGTCCGCAAGGGTTCAGCTTCACCCTGACCATCGCCCCTGGCCCAGTGCTGGCCCAACTGGCCCAGGTCTATCAGGCTATGGCCGCTGAAGCTGGCATTCAGGTTCGCATCGAACAGGTGGAGTTTGGCACCCTGCTCGACCGGGCGGCCAAGCTGGAGCTCGAGGCCGTGGCAGTGGGCTGGAGCGGTCGCCCCGACCCCGACGGCAATATCTACGACTTTGTGCGCTGTAAAGCCGCCAACAACTACTCAGGCTATTGCAATCCCCGGGTTGACAGCCTGCTGAACCGGGCCCGCACCGTGCGCTTGCCGGAAGCCCGCCGCGACCTCTACAGCCAGATCACCAAAATCATTCAGGAAGACCTGCCCTACATCTACGTCTACCACCCCCAGACCACCATCGGCCTGAGCCGTCGCTTGAGCGGAATTCCGGTTATACCCGACGGCATTCTGCGCTTCAGGGGAGCGAGCCTGGGCGGCCAGTAGGAGTTAAGCACGGTGTTCCTCTTCGTCCTGCGGCGCCTGATTGGCGGGTTGCCCACCCTACTGCTGGTCACGGTGATGGTGTTCGCCCTGACCCGAATCCTGCCGGGTGACCCCGCAAGGCTGCTGCTGGGCGAGGAGGCCACGCCGGAGCTCGTCGCCCAGATCCGAGAAGAGCTGGGGCTCAACCGGCCCATCCTGGTGCAGTATGCCGACTGGCTGTGGGGCCTGGTGCAAGGCGACCTGGGGCGTTCGATTCGGGGCAACGAACAGGTGGCCCTTATCATCTGGCAAAAACTGCCCACCACCCTCGAGCTCAGCTTTTTCTCCCTGCTGGTTGCTATCCTGATAGGCCTTCCGGCAGGGGTGCTGGCTGCCTTGCGAAGAAACACGGCTGCCGATGCCAGCGTGACCGTGCTGGCCCTTTCGGGGATCTCGATTCCCAACTTTTTCCTGGGCATCCTGCTGATCTACTTGTTCAGTGTCCGGCTGGCCTGGATTCCCCCTTCGGGCTATGTAGAACCCTGGGTAGACCTGCAAAAAAACCTGCTGCTGATGCTGATGCCCGCCATCACCCTGGGTACGGCCTTGGCCGGTGCGATAGCCCGCTTCACCCGCAATAGCATGTTGGAGGTGCTCTCGCAGGATTATGTTCGTACCGCAAGAGCCAAGGGTTTGGAAGGCCGGGTGGTGGTCTACAAGCACGCCCTGCGTAATGCCGCTATTCCCGTCGTGACCGTCATCGGGTTGCAACTGGGCGGTCTGCTGGGCGGGGCGGTGGTCACCGAACAGGTCTTTTCGATTCCCGGCTTTGGGCGGTTGTTGGTGGACTCGGTTTTCAACCGCGACTTTCCGGTCTTGCAGGCGGTGGTGCTTATTTCGGCCCTGGCGGTGTTTCTGATCAACGTGCTGACCGACCTGCTGTACGCCGCCATCGACCCGCGCATCCGCTATCACTGATGATGAATAATCGTACCCTCCGAGCCCTCCTTGCCAACCGCCTGGCCATCGTCGGGATGGTCATCTTGCTGCTGCTGGTGCTGGGGGCCAGCTTTGCGCCCATTCTGGTGCCCTATAGCCCCACCGCCACCGATTTCGGCGCTCTGCAACAGGGGCCTTCGGCCAAGCACTGGTTTGGCACCGACCAACTGGGGCGGGACATCCTCTCGAGGGTTTTTTATGGGGCTCGAGTCTCGCTGGCGGCGGGCCTGATTTCGGTGTTGATTGCGCTGGTGCTGGGGGGCCTGATCGGCCTGGTGGCTGGTTTTTACGGCGGATGGATAGACGATGTGTTGATGCGCCTGACCGATGCCATGCTGGCCTTTCCCTTTCTGGTGCTGGCCATTGCCCTGGCCGCTGTCCTGGGGCCTAGCCTGCAAAACACCATGCTGGCCATTGGGGTGGTCACGACGCCGGTGTTTGCCCGCCTGATACGGGGGCAGGTGATGGCCGAACGCCCCCGCGAGTATGTCCAGGCGGCGGTGGCCCTGGGTGGGGGGGATGGTCGCATCATTGCGCGGCACCTGCTCCCCAACATCCTGGGGCCCTTGATTGTACAGGTCAGTTTGAGTACGGCCACAGCCGTTCTGGCCGAGGCTACGCTGTCTTTCCTGGGGCTGGGGGTGCAGCCGCCCACCCCTTCGTGGGGCTCGATGCTCAACGACGCTCGAGGCTACCTTAACCAGGCACCCCACATGGCCCTGTTTCCCGGTCTGGCTATTTTTCTGGCAGTGCTGGCCTTCAATCTTATCGGCGACGGCCTGCGCGATGCTTTCGACCCGCGCATGAAGAAATAGGACTGCCCACAGGGTGGGTGCATTTGTGAGGCGGCTTAGTGCACCGGTAACTAATTTTGCGGCATGTTTTGAAGCACGTTGATTACCCACAATTGCGATGTGCGGCCCATTGGAAGACACTAAAGTGCAGACTGAGTTCTTGGTTACCAGACCACTTAGCCAGGTCGTTCTAATGGCGCTCTTCCGCTCGAGGCCTGTTCCCAGTTTAATTTGGCCCTTTGACCGACTGGCCTTAGTGTGATGTAGAAAGGTCTTTCAAAATGAACCTCAACCAATATCCCTATCCCTCCCGTCGCAATGTGGTAACCGGCAAGCGGGGCGCGGTGGCCACCAGCCAGCCCCAGGCCGCCCTGGCCGGCATGGAGATGCTCCTGGCCGGGGGCAGCGCGGTGGATGCCGCCGTGGCTATGGCCATTGCCCTGACGGTACTCGAGCCCACCTCCAACGGCATTGGCTCCGATGCTTTTGCCCTGGTGCATGATGGCCAGAAGCTGCATGGCCTCAACGCCAACGGCATGAGCCCGGCTGGCCTGGACTTTGCCACCTTTGCAAATAGTGGACAGGTGCCCACCCGGGGCTGGCTTCCGGTCACGGTGCCGGGCGCCCCTTCGGCCTGGCGGGAACTGCACCAAAAGTTCGGCAGGCTGCCCTTTGAGCAGCTTTTTGAACCGGCCATCCGCTACGCCGAGGAAAGCTTCGCTGTAAGCCCCGAAACCGGGCGCGCCTGGTCGCGCATCGAAGCGGTGTATGGGCCGCTGCAAGACCCCTGTTTCCAGCCTTTCAAGGCTGTGTTCATGCCCGGTGGCAAGGCCCCCCGACCCGGCGACATCTGGCAAAGCCCACGGCACGCCGAAACCCTGCGCGAGATTGCCCGTACCGGTGCGGAGAGTTTTTACCGGGGCAAGCTGGCTGCTCAGATTGCCGATTTCGCCGCCGCTACCGGGGGGTACCTGACCCGGGCCGACCTGGCCGCCTACCGTTCGGAGTGGGTGCAGCCCCTCTTGGTGCGCTACCGGGGCTTGGAAGTTCATGAAATACCCCCTGCCGGACAAGGGATTGCCGCCCTGATGGCCCTGAAAATACTGGAGGGCTTTGAGCTGGGCCGGTATCCGCGCGACTCGGTGGAGGGCTTTCATCTCCAGATTGAGGCCATGAAGCTGGCTTTTGCCGACGTGCAGAAGTACGTGGCCGACCCGCGCTTTATGCCTGTTTCACCTGCCGAGTTGCTTTCCGCAGACTACCTGGCCCAGCGCCGCAGGCTAATTGGCGAGCGGGCGCTGCCGGTGCAGGCCGGTGCGCCCAAAGGGGGTACCGTGTATTTGGCCGCTGCCGATGGCGAGCTACAGGTTTCTCTGATTCAGTCCAACTACATGGGCTTTGGGGCGGGTATCGTGGTGGACGGCACCGGCATCTCACTACAAAACCGGGGAGCCTGTTTTGTGCTCGAGGACGGGCACCCTAACCAGTACGCCCCGGCCAAGAAGCCCTTCCACACCATCATTCCTGGTTTTCTGACCCGCGGTGGCAAGCCCCTGGGGCCTTTTGGGGTGATGGGAGGGCATATGCAACCCCAGGGCCACCTGCAGGTAGTGGTGAACCTAGAAGACTACGGCATGAACCCCCAGGCAGCCTTGGATGCGCCTCGCTGGCAGTGGACGCGCAATCAGCAGGTGGAGCTCGAGCCCAGCCTGCCCCTCCACCTGGTGCACGGTCTCAAAGAGCGCGGCCACGAAGTGGTTTTGCAGAGCGAGTGGGCCTCATTTGGCCGGGGTCAGATCATTCTGAAGCCAAAAGACGCCTTTCTGGCGGCCACCGAGCCCCGCGCCGACGGCTTGGCCCTGGCCTGGTGAACTACTCCTCCTCGAGGCGGAAGCCCACCAGGAGCGTTACCTGGTAGGTGTTCACGTAGCCATCGGTCAGGCTGCCGCGAATCTCCTTGACCTCGAACCAGTCCATATTGCGCAGGGTCTTGCGGGCCCGCGCCAGGGCGACCTTAATGGCGTCCTCGAGGCTCTCCGCACTGCTGCCGACCAGCTCCACTTTCTTGTAGACCTTGCTCATGGCTTTCCTCCTGTGTTCTCCAGTGTTTTAAGGTTAGCGCTCCAAAGCTGGGATAAATGGCCTTTATGAATCCAGGGGTCGAAAGAGATGCTAAGCCAGGGCAACCGAGTGTTTCTGTAAGGGATTAGCGGCTGTAGTGAACAATCCCGCCTGGCTCGAGCCTTTTCACCGCCCCTTCAGCCACCAGGTACTCCAGGTGCGCCAGCGTCTCCGACCAGGCAAACCGCCTTTGGGCCAGGTTCAGGTTGCCGGGAAAGAGCGCCAGCGAGAGCTGCCAGCAGGTCTGGGGCTGGTCGTACACAAGCTGGAGCAGGAACTGTAGCCGCTCCCCATGATGGGCCCTGAGCTCGGCCACCCGGCCCGCTATGTCCTGGATGGGCCGGTAGTGCCCGGGCAAGGCCACCGAGGCCCCCAGGGCAGCAGTTTTTTCCAGCGAAGCGAGGTAGTGCTTCAGGGGATTGGGGTAGGAGTAGGCCCAGAGGCCGATGTTGGGGGAGATGCGCTCCAGGATTTGATCCCCGGCCAGCAAGACCCCATCCGATTCGCGCAGCAGCATGGCATGGCCGTCGGCATGGCCGGGCGTCCAGACTGCCCGGTAGCGCATACCTGCCAGTCGGAGGGTCTCGCCATCGTGGAAGGTTTGGGGTTTTTGCGCAGGATGCACCCGGCTGCGGGTTTTGTCCATTTCTCCGGCCAGGTCGGCCAGGTATTCATCGGTAACACCGTGCCGATGGAAGAGTGCTTGTCCCATCTGATTCATGCGCTCGGGCTCTGTCCAGAAGATGTGGCCGCGCTCTAGCTCCACGTCCAGCATCCACACCGTGGGTCCCTGGGCCTCCATCAGCCCGGCCAGGCCGTAGTGGTCGGGGTGGTGATGGGTGACCACCAGGCGCTCGAGGTCGCCCAACCCCAGCCCATGCTCGTGCAAGGCTGCTTCCAGACCAGCCCGCGCTTCGGCGGTGTCCAGGGCGCAGTCCACAAGCGCCGGGCCATCGGAAGAACCGGGGCCAGGGAGTAGCAGGTAGCAGTTCACATACTTGAAGGGGTAGGGGATGGGCACCGGAATGGCGAAAATGCCCGCTGCGACCTGATGAGAGAGTCGGATGGCCTCAGCCATAGCAAGATTGTACCAAGTCAAACTTTTTTGCAAAGGTACCCGGCCAATGGTGTTCGCACGGCTGGACACAGGAGGGGCAGGTCGTGGTACGATCAAATCCCGTAATAGTGAAGCGGCTCCACCGTACCGGTTGAGCGTTTGAAAAGGAGCTTTTGGGGCGCTGGACAGCGTCCGGCGCAGGACGGGGGTTTGTTATGAAATACATTTTTGTCACGGGCGGTGTGGTCAGCAGTTTGGGTAAGGGTATTCTCACCTCCAGCTTAGGGGCCATCCTGCGGGGTCGGGGCTACCGCGTGACCGCCATCAAGATTGACCCCTATGTCAACCTGGACGCAGGCACCATGCGGCCCTACGAACATGGCGAGGTGTTTGTCACAGCCGATGGGGCTGAAACCGACCTGGACATCGGGCACTACGAGCGCTTTCTCGATATAGACCTGTCCCGCGCCAACAACATCACCACCGGTCAGGTGTACCTGTCGGTGATTCAAAAAGAGCGGCGAGGCGAGTACCTCTCCCAGACCGTGCAGGTGATCCCGCATATCACCGACGAAATCAAAGACCGCATTCGCCGCACGGCTCGGGAGCAAAACGCCGAGATTGTGGTGGTGGAGGTGGGGGGCACGGTGGGCGATATCGAGAGCCTGCCCTTTCTGGAGGCCATCCGGCAGTTTCAGTTCGACGAAGACGATCAGGATTTGATGTACCTGCATTTGACTCTGGTGCCCTATCTGGCTACGTCTGAGGAGTTCAAAACCAAACCCACCCAGCACTCGGTCTCTACACTGCGGGGGGTGGGCATCCAGCCCGATGTGCTGGTTCTGCGCTCGGAGAAGATGGTGCCTGAGGACGTGCGCAAGAAGGTGGCCCTTTTTACCAACGTGCACGCGGGCGAGGTCTTCAGCAGCCCCACCGTGCAGTACCTGTACGAGATGCCCCTGGTATTAGAGGAGCAGGGCCTGGGGCGGGTGGTGGAGAAGAAGCTGGGCCTGGAGCCCATTCAGCCCAACCTGAGCTTCTGGCAGAACGCTGTGCGCAAACTTAAGCAACCCGCCGACGAGGTCTCGGTGGCCTTCGTGGGCAAGTACGTCAAGATGCCCGACGCCTACCTGAGCATTCTGGAGGGCTTTCGCCATGCAGGCATTGCCCACGATGCGCGGGTGAGCGTGAAATGGGTCAACGCAGAGGACATCACCGATCTGGCCAGAGCCGCCGAACTGTTGGGCGACGTAGATGGGGTGTTGGTGGGGCCTGGGTTTGGTATTCGTGGTATCGAGGGAAAGATCCTGGCGGCCCGCTACGCCCGCGAAAGCCGCTTGCCCTACTTTGGCATCTGCCTGGGGTTACAAATTGCCGTGATTGAATATGCGCGCAATGTGCTGGGCCTCGAGGGGGCCAACAGCACCGAGTTCGACCCCTACACCCCCCACCCGGTCATAGACCTGATGCCCGAGCAACTGGAAGTTGAAGGTATGGGTGGCACCATGCGGCTGGGCAACTGGCCCATGCGCATCCACCCCGAAACCTTGCTCTATAAGCTCTACGGTAAAGAACTGGTCTACGAGCGGCACCGCCACCGCTACGAAGTAAACCCCGCCTATGTCCAGCGCCTGATCGAAGGCGGCCTTGCGGTCTCGGCGGTTACGCCGGGGGTCCAGGGCAGGGGAGAGGGGCTGGTAGAAGCCATCGAGTTGCCCCACCACCCCTTCTTCATTGGCCTGCAAGCTCATCCCGAGCTTTCTAGTCGCCCCATGCGGGTCTCGCCGCCTTTTAGTGGGTTTATTGGGGCGGCCTTGGAGCGCAAGCGACAGGGTTTGTTCCAGTCCATCCAGCGCTTACCCTGACCTAGGCGTCGGGTCTGTCCATCTTGCGTCAACAGCCCATCTTCTACCAAATCCACATAAACCCCTTGCCTTCTCCCCGTTGGGAGAAGGTGGCGACACCCCGACCGCGCTATTTACAATCAGCCATAGGAACCTGATTGACTGCACCTGGGGTGTCGCCGGATGAGGGAGCTTGGGACGACCCTCAAAGCTCACTGTCCAAGTAAAGTTGGTATTCTACCGGTCACTGTTGATTTGCAAAATGCCGTGCGGTGCGCCCGGAAAAGCCCCTGCCCTCCAGGGCAAATTGCAGGGCAGCTTTGCGGGTTTCCTCGTCGAGTTCTCGTCCCAGAATGTGAGCCACGGCTTCCAGGTAATGCTGCTGATCGAAAGGTGGAAAGGTGAGCACCAGCCCGAAGCGGTCGGCCAGGGCCAGCTTGTCTTGCAAGGTGTCCCAGGAAGCGGGGTCGCTAGCATCGGGGTCGGGCCGATCCGACCAATCCTGTGCAACCAGGTTGCGACGGTTGGAGGTAGCCACAGCCAGCACATTGGATGGTCGTTCGTATACGGCTCCCTCGAGCAAAGCCTTCAGTTTGTGAAAGCGCGCATCCTCGCTGGCAAAGGCCAGGTCGTCCAGGTAGAGCACAAACTTATAAGGCAGCGGAGCCAGCAACGCCAGCAGTTCGGGCAGTAGCTCTAAGCCATCCGCCAGTACTTCTACCAGCCTCAGGCCCCGGTCGGCGTACTGGGTGCGCAAAGCCTTGACCGAGGTGGACTTGCCGGAGCCTCTAGCCCCGTAGAGGAGCATGGGAACGGCGGGCTTCCCAGCCAAAAAGCGCTCCACGTTGGCGCGCAGGGTCTGAATTTGTCGGGCATAGCCTACCAGGTCATCAAAGCAGGCAGGGTCGGGCTTCTCGATGGCCTGCATGCGCTGGCTAAATAAGAAGGCCGTATGGTGGACATAGATACCGTAACCGAAGGTCTGATACAGGTTTTGCAGCGCGGCGGGCGATCCTTCCAACAGCACCTTCAAGGCGGCGCTTTCGGCTGCGCTGGGGTCTCGGTTGCCGAAGTCCGAAAAGGGGTACTGCTTTTGGAGACGCTCCACCTCCTGCCGCAGATGCCCCAGCTCCTGGCGGATCCAGTCGGCCATTCCAGGGCTTAGGGGTTCAACAAGCAAGCGTCGAGCCAGGGTTTCATCTGCCAGAATGCGCTGGCACAGCACCCATGCCCAGGGCTCTCCGGCAGGGACTCGAGCGTGAAAGAGTTCGGCCAGGGGGGTGTCGTAGAGCGGAGGAAATAACTGCATGGTCGGCTATTTTATCGTGGTGCTTCGACGGGAGCTTGTGATATTTTCAGTTTGTGCCCACCAAGATGCTCGTGTTCAAAAAATCTACCAGAAACCACGCATCATACCGGATGCAAAAAGATAATCATCTAAACCAAAGATCCCCCAGAGGCTATCTTTTTGAATCCTAGAGCACACCCCTCCCTGTCGGTCGGCGAAGAAAGCGTCTCCCTTCCAAGGGGCGGTATCGCCCTCCGCTACGCGGATAACTTCGGCCCTGTTAGTTCGCCGCCATCCAGCGCCGAACTAACCGAATCTGGTATCAAAACGCACGCAACCTGGCAAAGCTTTAGGGTCGCGCATGGCGTGGCTATCAACTATGGGCTCACCCTTTAGGCCCTGACATTGGCCTTGCTGGGGTTGGCAGCCTCCATGGCTTCCTTGCCGGAGGGGGAGGTAATGCGTTTGATAAAGATATCCACCAGCTTGGGGTCGAGCTTCTTACCCCTCAGGCGATTCAGTTCCTCGATAATTTCCGCAGGTTTCCAGGCCCGCTTGTAGGGGCGGGGGCTGTAGAGCGCATCGAAGGTGTCCACTACCGCAAAGATGCGAGCCAGAATGGGGATGTCCTGCCCTTTCAGGCCGTCGGGGTAGCCGCTGCCATCCCAGTTTTCGTGGTGATGGCGTACCACTTCTAAGGTTTCTTGGGGTAAAAAGGGCACTCGTGAAAGCATCTCCCACCCCTTGACCACATGGCTTTTCATAATTTCCCATTCTTCATCATCGAGTTTGTCGGGCTTTCGTAGGATGTGGTCGGAAATAGAAAGCTTTCCGATATCGTGCAAATAGGCACCCCAACGAAGAAATTTACGCATGGATGCATCCAGGTTCAGGTCTTGAGCCAGCTGGTCAGCCCAGGCCACAACCCGCTTGGTGTGCCCCTGGGTCTCGTGGTCGCGAAATTCCAGGGCCAGACCCAAGGCCCGCAGCGTACCATCGTAGGCATCCTCGAGGTGCTTGAGGGCTTCCATCTGCCCCAGTTGCGCCCCCATCACCCGTGCGAGCGAGTTGGCCATGGCCTTTTCGTCGGACTGAAAAGGCTTGTTGCCCTCCCGAGCCAGAATTACCACCCCCAAGGGGCGCTTCTGCCGCGCCGAGACCGGAACTGCTGCCGTAGACCAGCCCGCACTTTCGGGGATGCCCTCGAGGTAGTTGCCTACCACAAAAGTGTCGGTCAGAGAAGCATGGGTGCTCAACTTTTGCTGGGGCAGGTGCCGCCCTCGGTAGCGCTCTAGAGCGCCGCGTGCGCTCACCACCACCGGCTTACCCTCGCGGAAGCGCACAAAAGCCAGGTGTGGCGCAATGTTCAGGTTGTAGAGCGAGGACATGGCGCTTTCGGTCAACTCCAGCGGGTCGTTGGCCGTGCTGATGTTCAGGCTGCCTTCCTCGAGCAAATGCATGAAGCGCAGCGAGTCCTCGAGTTCCTTCTGCGAGCGCCGGTCCCGCTCTCGCAACCAGGCCACAAAAGCCAGTGCCACCAAACCTGGCAGCATGGTAACCAACAAACTATCCAGGCTCAGGTTGGGTTTGGGGTACAGGTGTTGCACGATGGTGTAGATAAATACCAGCGGTACCACCCAGCGCATGCTCTGAGGTCCGCCTTTCCAGACCCCAGGAATTAGAAAAAGAAAGCTAAAAGCCTGGTAGCTATCAGGCAAATAAAGAAACGAAACCACGCCCCAGATGAGCAATCCCAGCAGGCTCAGGAGGTTTTGCTTTTGTACTATCTTTAGATAGGTATTTCCCATAGTACGCACGTTGCCCTAAATGTAGCACTGTGCTCGAGGGCCGATGGGTTATTTGCCGCCCACATGCTGAGTGGGTATCAAAGTGAAAAGAGTAACCATGCCAGGAAGCGCAAAGGCAAAACCGGGGCTTTTAGCCCCGGTTTCCTCGCAATGCTGCTCGGTTTGCTTGGTGGGCTGTACAGGAATCGAACCTGTAACCCACTGATTAAGAGAAGGCCAAAAACCCCTCGGCTGCTCACGACTGCTTACGGATATGCCCTTGTTCATCGCAAAAATCAGGAGTGTATTTCCGGTCACGTTCGACCGTTTTCGGCTCCATAAACCGTAAATAAACCGTAGAAAACCGTAGAGGGTTTGTTACGTCCTGGTGCGGGTGGGTGTGCTATCCTCGGGATAAGAAAACCCCCTGGCCGAGACCAGGGAGAGCCTTGGACGGGCTTCCTTGATTTTATCGGCCACGGGGGAGGAGGACAACCCCGAATGGCCGAACTGTGGATGCCCCCCGACAACCAGAGCAGCTATCTGCTCAACCGCTACCACTTCGAGTTGTGGCGGCAAGTACTCGAGCACGCTCCCTCGTGCCTGGCCTACCTGCGTGAACAGGGTGTGGAGGCCTGGCTCGAGCGCTACGGACTGCCACAGGAGCCTTACTTGGCCTGGGCGGCTGAGTACCTGGAAGACCCCGAGGGGTATGTACCTCTCGGCTGGGACTTTGCGGACACACCCCCCATGACCCTGCGCCTAGTGCATCACTGGGAGCCTTTTCCAGAATACGACCCGGCTACCATGCCCTCTCACAGGTGGAAAGAGAGGGCCGTGCGGTGGCTTGAGTCCTACATGCAAGGCGTTGAGCAGGCTTACCAGAACGCCGGGTGGCAGAAGGTGCGGGTGAAGTACAACCCCGAGCACTTCCTGTGGCTGGCGTTGCGGCTCGAGGGGTTGAGTTGGGTGCAGATAGCCGACCGTACAGCCCCACCGGTGGGCGAGGACGCGGTTCGCAAGGCTGCAACCCGGCTGGCCGAGGTGCTGGGACTTACCGGACATTTGGCTCAGACCTAAATTTCCTTCAGTTGGGACGCGCACAGCCGGAGCATAGGGGGTATGAACGAGTTACCCCCACTGCTCACGATTGAGGAAGTCCGCCGTCTGATTGGCCGCCACCGCGTTGGCCGCGATCAGTTGTACAAACTGGCGCGGCAGTATGGCATGGCCCTGGGCAAGAGGTACCTGATGCCGCGCCGCGTGGTGGTGGCGTTGCTCGAGGGCCGCCTCGACGAGCTCGAGCTCGAGACCAAAAACCCCGCCGGGCCGGGCGGGGTGCGTTAGGGAGGTAGGCTGTGAGCGTCCCTGAACGCATTTTACACGACCGTGCCGCCTTCCTGGCGCACTTCCCCCACAATCAGCGGGCCACCGCGACCAACGTCCTACTGAGCGCTGTGCGCGCCGGGTGTTGCAACGTTCATCAGGTGGTGGGCTACGCTGTGGAATCGGCGCGTCAACGCCACTGGAACGAAGCCTGCCTGACCCTGGTCTTGCTGGCCGAACTCGACCCCGAGGCCCTCGAGGCCGGGGCGCGGTGGGCGCTGTGGTGGGAGCGCCAGCCCCGCGATGTAAAGAACCGGCTCAAGTCCGAGCGTGCAGGCGAGGCCGTCGAGAAGTGGATGTCCGAACAGCCGCCCACCGGCAAACAGCTAGCCTTCCTCCGCAAGCTGGCCCACACAGGCCCCGAGCCTGCCAACCGCCTGGAGGCTTCCCGGCTCATTGATTCGCTGCTGCGGGAGGTGCGCCATGCGCGTTGACCGCATCCCCGCCTCGCTCCGCGACCTCAAGCGCTGGGTGCTGTGGCGCTACGTCGAACGCGACGGCAGGCGCACCAAAGCACCCTACCAGCCGAGCGGCAGGCCCGCCAAAAGCAACAGCCCCGTTACCTGGACGACCCTGGATGTGGCCCTGGAAGCCCTCCAGCGTGGGGGCTTCGATGGCCTCGGCTTCGTGCTGGGGGACGGCATCACCGGGGTTGACCTGGATTGGAAGTCGTACCAGGGGGAGGGCGTACCGGTTGAGGCGCAGACTGTGGTGGACAGGCTGAACAGCTACACCGAGTGGTCGCCATCACATCGAGGCTGCCACATCCTGCTGCGCGGCTCCCTCTCCGCCGGTGCACGCAACCGTTACCGGCTGGCCCCCGGTGTGGAACTCGAAGTCTACGACCACGGGCGATTCTTCACCGCGACTGCCGAACGGTGGGCGGGCTATCCCCTCGACCTCGAGGAGCGCCAGGCCGAGCTTGCAGCGCTGCTGCACGACCTGGCCCCGCCCGCACCCGAGCCGGAGCACAAGCCCGCTCCAAGCGCACCTGTGGATTTATCGGATAGCGAGCTGCTCGAGCGGATGTTCGCGTCACGCAACGGCGCGGAGATTCGCCGGTTGTGGGATGGTGACATCACCGGCTATCCCTCCCACAGTGAGGCGGATTTAGCCCTGGCCGGACACCTGATGTGGTGGACAGGCAACGACCAGGCCCGCGCCGACCGGCTCTTCCGGCAATCCGGGCTTTACAGGGAAAAATGGGACGAGCGGCACTTCTCGGACGGCAAGACCTACGGGGAAGCCACCCTCGAGCGCGCCCGGGCTGCCGGTGGGTACACACCCGGGCCGGTGGCGCATGGCCGGTTAGCCGGTGGCACCCCTCACCCGCTGGAAGGCCGCACCGGTGGGGGCCTGGTGCTGGGCCAGCCGAGGTACAAAGTCGAGAATGGCCGCATCCTGGCCGCCAAACTCGAGGGACGCGGCGAGCACCAGGCCGTGAGCTACTACCCCCCTCGCCAACTTCGCCTGCACCATCACCCGCGAGGTTGTGAGTACCGACGGACTGGAGACCGAGACTCTGTTCGAGATTCAGGGATACACCAGCACAGGGCGACCCCTCCCCGTGGCCCAGGTGAGGGCCTCCGAGTTTGCCGGGATGGGCTGGGTGCAGCGCTGCTGGGGTGCCGGTGCAATCGTAACCCCTGGGCAGGGTGCGAAAGACCACCTCCGCGCGGCGATTCAGTACCTCAGCTTGGAGGCCGGCTCTTTGGAGCAGGCCACGGTCTACCGGCACCTGGGCTGGGCGCGGCTGGGGGATACCTGGGTCTACCTACACTCAAGTGGAGGGATTGGCGCGGAAGGCGCGGTGCCGGGCCTCGAGGTATCGCCGGGCCGCGTCCTCGAGAACTTCGCCCTCCCCGAGCCGCCCGCCGGGGAGGGCGAACGCGGGGCCATCACCGCGCTGTGGGGGCTGCTGGAGGTGGCCCCGCACCGGGTCACCGTTCCCCTACTGCTCTACGCGCTGGCCGCGCCGCTGGGCCACAGCCCTTTCTCGCTCTACCTGGCTGGCCCCACCGGGGCGCGGAAGACCAGCCTGGCGCTGGTGGTTCAAAACCTGTGGGGGTTCCTCGACAGTCCACCGCTGGCCTGGGAAGGCACGGCGAACGCCCTGGAGGGTGCGGCTTTTCTCGCCAAAGACGCGCTGCTGCTGGTGGACGACTACGCGCCACAGGCCAGTGAGGGTAAACAGAAAGAACTCCAGTCCAAGGCCGGGCGGCTTCTGCGCTCCCAGGGCAACGGCACGGGTCGTCCGAGGATGCGCCCCGACGGCAGCCTGGCCGGTGACCGCCCACCGCGCGGGAGCCTGCTGGTCACCGGTGAGGACTTGCCGCCGGGCTACAGCATAAGAGCGCGCTGCCTGTTTGTCGAACTGGAACGCGGCGATGTGGACTTACACAGGCTCACAGAGGCGCAGCGGCTGGCCCGGCAGGGGGTGTACGCACGGGGCCTGGCCGCCTGGCTTCGCTGGCTGGCCGCCGACCTCGAGGCCCACCAGCGCCGTGTGACCGAACGCACCGCCGAGCTTCGCCCGCGCTGGGAATCGTCGCACGGGCGCACCGCCGATGCGCTGGCCCGGTTGCACGCGGTGTGGGAACTGTACTGCGACTACACCGCCACGGTGGGGGTCAGCCTGGCCCACCTGGAGGGGGTGGTGCTCGAGGCCCTTGATTCGGTGCGCCGGGTTCAGGGGTCATACCAGCGCGACAGCGACCCTGCCGAACGCTTCGGGGCGCTGCTCTTCGCCGCGCTGCGCATGGGACGCGCTCACCTGGTGCCGGTAGGTTGGAGGCCCGGACAGTCCATTGAGGATTACCTACCCGCCCCCTCGATGTGGGGCTGGCGCTGGCGCGATACCACATCCGGCGCACCGGACGCGCATGGGGTGTGGGAGCCGCAAGGCCCGGCCATCGGCTGGCTGCCGGACGACCCCGAGACCCACGGACTGTATCTCGACCCCTCCCCCGCTTACGCCGTCCTCACCCGGCTGGCGAACGAGACCGGGGAACCGCTCCCCACCGAGCGCACCCTGTGGAAGCGGCTGGCCGAGCGCGGGGCCATCCGCACCAGCGTGGAAGGGGGGGTGGTGCGCTACCAGGCCCGGGTGCGGATAGGCCAGTCCCTTCACAGGGTTGTGCACCTGGCAGGGTCTTATATCACCAAAAGTGGGAACAGTGGGAACATTGAGAATAATGCCGTCCAGGACGATACAAAACCTGTTCCCAGTTTTTTGGATGTTCCCACTAATCAGTGGGAACAAAACCCCGCTCCTGATGGGGACTCGGGAGTGTTCCCACTCGCGAGTGGGAACATCCCGCCGAGTGGGAACAGCATTAGCGCCGTCCAGGACGCTATTGCTCCTGTTGTTCCCACTGTTCCCACTCGTGGAGATATAAGGGGTACCCCGCTCGCGCAAGAGGGGGATGAGGGGGTGCTCGAGCTATGACCCCTTGGCGGGTGCTCATCCAAGCCACCCCTCAGCTGGTGGACAAGCTCCGCCGGGTCAACCCCCCCAAGCTGCGGCTGGTGGTGGACGGGGAGGTGGTCTACTGGGCGCTGCTGGTTCCCAAAGAGGCTGACCTCGAGGCCCACAGCCGGTGGCCGGGTATGCCCTCCCCCGGCCTGGGGGGTTGGCTGCTGGGTATCCTCGAGCGCTATGAGGCCGCCTGGCCGGAAGCCGGGGTGGTGGAGTTGCTGGCCTACTGGCCGCCGGACAGACTCGAGCCGTTCGCTAAAGCCTATGTGCGCCGCAAGCAGGAGGCCGCCTAAGTACCATGGAGGTGCAGTATGCCCATTGACCTTGACCGCGTTAGCACCATCCTGGCCGAGGCCGCCTTCTCGGACGACCGGTCAGTGTGTCAGCGTCACGGAATCACGGACAGGACGCTGCGCCGCTACCGTGCAAGGATGATGAATGACCCCCGCCTGTCCGCGATTGTCCGGGAGAAACAAGCACGGCTCACCGAGAAGTGGGCTGATGAGCTAGCACCGGCTATCGGTGCGGCTATCCGGTTCCTCCGGCAGGCGTGCGAGTTGGGCGATCCAACCAGCCCAAACATGGTGCGTGCCGTGGCGGAGAGTCTACAAGCACTGGCCGAGCTTGACCTGACCCGACAGGTACTTCAATCCCGGATGGGAGGTGACACGTGGGGCTACTCCAAAAACTAAAGCAACTTGAACGTATGCGGCAAAACAGCGAACCCATCATCACGATTCAACGCTCGTATGGTGAACCCTCACCGCCACCAACGCCGGAGCAGCAGGCCGAACTCGAGCGGCTGTTCGCACTCGCCAAACAGCGGCACCCTCGAGGCAAGTTTTTCATTGCGCGACACACCCCCTCGGGGCTGGCTATCTGGGTGGATGGTGAGCGCGTGGAGCTTTGAAGCTGGTTCACCGCCGGGTGCTGGAGCTCCACCAGCACCCGGTCAAAACGCGCACTTATTTTCGAAAGTACGCTTTTCGGTAGGCAACCGTGTATAATCCCGATATGCCAAAAGGTGAGAAGTTGCATCTGGTAAGACCCCCACGTGAGGCCTTAGCTGCTCGGTGGGGGTTGCGGCTGTTCGAGGACGGGGAGACCGGGGAGCGGGTTTACATCCGCGCCCCTGCTGTGGTGCTCGAGCGGTTCAAAGCGCTACCCCCGGACAAGCGGGGTGAGGTGGTGGGGGTCGGTCTCGAGGCTCTAGGACTGGAGGTGCAGGATGGCAAAGAAGCGCGGTAAGGGCGCTGGCACAACCTATTTCCACAAAGCATCAAACCGCTGGTGCGCCGAACTGAACCTGGGCTATGACGGGGATGGCAAACCGCTACGAGTGCGTAGTTACCACTCGACTCGCAAGGAGGCCGAGGGCTGGCTGGCCGAGCAGGTGGCCCTCTATCACAAGGGACTGCTGGCCGATCCCTCCGCCATCACGCTTCAGGAATGGGCCGAACGCTGGCTCGAGCGCAAGCGCCGGGAGGTCAGGCCGCGCACCTTCGAGTCCTACCAGTACGAGCTGGGGCTGGTGCTGCCCACCCTGGGCAAGCTGCCTTTGCAAAAAATCACACCGTCACATATCCGTGCCCTGGTGGACAATCTCTTGCAGACCCGAAAACCCCGCACCGCCCGAGCAGTACGCACCCGGCTGCACGCCATATTCGAGGAAGCGCTGAACCTCGAGGTCATTCACCGTAACCCTGTATCCCCTGTGAAGGTCAAACTACCCCGAGGCTCCACTACCGACCGCGCCGGTAGATCACTGGAGGCTCACGAGGCCGCTGCCCTGCTTACGGCTTTGGATACCTACAAGGACGAGAGAATCGCCCTCTCTTTGCGCCTCATGCTCAACCTGGGGCTACGGGTGGGTGAGACTTTGGGCCTACAGTGGCAAGACCTTGACCTCGAGGCCGGGACTCTCACCATCCGCCGGGCCTGGAGTGATGGACGGCTCACAGAACCCAAGACCCCCTCGAGCCGCCGCACCCTGCCCGTCCCGCACAGCACCCTGGAGCGGCTGAGGGCCTATCACGCCATGTGGGAAGACCGGCTGGGCGAGACCCCACCCGCTACGCTGTGGCTATTCCCTGGGAACGACCCCACAAGGCCCCTGGACTACCGGGCCCCCGCTCATGCCCTCCGCCGAATCGTGAAGGCCCTGGGCATTCCGCCCTTGCGGGTGCACGACCTCAGACACTCTTACGGTAGCCACCTGCTGGCGAACGGTGCACCCCTCGAGCTTGTGTCCGAGCGCATGGGGCACGCGAACGCCAACATCACCCTCTCGATTTACCGACACGTCCTTGAGCACGAGCGGCAGGGGTGGGTGGTGGATGTGGAGACCCTACTTTCACGACCACGAGCTAAGGCCTGAATCCATAAACCGTAAAATCACCGTAAAAGGACAAACCCGAGGGTAAGCATCCCTCGGGTTTTTCTCGTCCTGGACTTGGTGGGCTGTGCAGGAATCGAACCTGCAACCCACTGATTAAGAGTCAGTTGCTCTGCCAATTGAGCTAACAGCCCAAGCAAAAAGTAAATATAGTAGCGGAGAAGTTTCTTGTCAATACCTAATCGCTCAATCGGTATCGGTCAGGGCCAATCGGGTTTGACCGCTTTTGGCGTGCATGTTATCTTTATTGTTGCGTTGTGGCAGGAATGCCAGGCGTACAATCGGGGAGTAGCGCAGTCTGGTAGCGCATCTGCTTTGGGAGCAGAGGGTCGCTGGTTCGAATCCAGTCTCCCCGACCAAAAGCACCGGCGGCCACCAGACATAAACGCAGCGTGCGGGAGTAGCTCAGTTGGTAGAGCGTCAGCCTTCCAAGCTGAATGTCGCGGGTTCGAATCCCGTCTCCCGCTCCACCTACCGCCCTTCTGGGCGGTTTTATTGTGGGCTACTGGCTTCTGGATAAGTCTGCTAAACTATCGCTGGCCTTGTTTGGGTTTGCCTGCGCCCGTAGCTCAGTGGATAGAGCAGCCGCCTTCTAAGCGGTAGGTCGGGGGTTCGAGTCCTCCCGGGCGCACCAGTCCAGGACGCAAAAAGACCGGGTTGCTATGCCCGGCTTTTTCGTTTTGACACCTTATTGACACTTTACGTGCGCAGCTCCGTATATCCGTTTGCCCAGGCGATAATCTGGTTCACGTACCTATCCGCCCTGGCCCCATTGGTATATGCCGTCGGGCCTCGGTTGTACGCATGAAGGGCAGCGCACCAGGTGCCAAAACGTTTTTGTTGCTTGGCCAGATAGCGGGCCCCGGCTTCAACGGCATCTCTGAGGCGGGCAGGATGCTTCCAGGGCACCGGGTCACCTGGCCACCGTGCCGGGCTGGCCAGGCCAACCTCGGTAAACACCACCGGCTTAACCTGAAGCGGGCCAAGGGCCCATTGATTTTGCACTGCCTTTTTGATGGCATCATCTGTCCACCCCAGCGCTTCGTAACGGTCAGTCGTTACGGTGGGGGTAAAGCTACTTTCCCTTTGAGCCAGGGCCACCAGCAGATCCAGCGGCACTTTATTCTTGATGGCGGATTCTACCAGGTATTCGGCCAGGTATTTGGCATAGGTTTTCCCGATTGTGTCCGGTTCAAACCCCATAGCGTTGGCGGTGTCGTTCACCTTACCGTTGTAGCTCAGGATGGCTCGCCATACTCGATTTTGCAATTCCGCAATCGTCTTTGCTGGCGCAGGCGGCAGTCCGGGCGCAGGATACCCACATCCTGCCCCCGTAGCAGGCGTTGCCGGTGGTTTGGCGTTTGGGTTCAGGCTCGAGGTGCTTTGACTTCGCTGATATGCGGTAGCCGCAATCAACCCCAACCATATCCACGGGCTAGTTACGATTCGTGCCAATGTCATAGATTAATGGGCCAAAATTTGCACCAATGGGTTCGGAGTATCCAGATAGTATTCCGGTGGCAAAAATTCCAATTCCAGGGCCTCGATAGCAAAACTAATTTCTAATTTGTCGCCACCGCGTAGGCTGTAGGGCCCAACTCGCTTTCCTTGATTCTCAAAATAGACATCTACTGGATCATTCATGTTCCAAATATGCCCTCGCGTTGCTGGCTTACCTAGCGCACTAGCCAAATCTACACGACCACCACTTTTGATTTGCACGATCAAGGGAAGGTTTTGCCGATAATCTGCTGGCAAACCCTTTGAGGGCATTCCGTGCTCATACGCCAATATGCGCTGAATGGCCTCGAGCCGCTCCTCGATGCAGCTAATCTTAGACGCGCTAGCTCGCAATTCAGCCAGGGCATCCAGCAGGTCATTAACGTTTAAGTTCTGTGCGCCCGCTAATAAGTTTAACACGTTTTTCCCTTTTCTCTTTTGGTTTTACCCTTTTAGGGGTCTGCCCCCTGGGAAAGAAGTGGTGGGCCTCGTCGAGCACCAGCAGCACATCCTGCATTCGCATGATCGCCTGGCCCAGATTGTCCAGGAAGGGCCTGGGGTCGTAGCCTGTCACCTGGAAAATCACCCGGCGGTGGCGCTTTAGGGCAGGCTGGGGGTCGCCGTCCTCCCCCACCGTGTAGCGCCCTTCGCACAGCTCGGCAAACTCGCGTTTGCGGTTGACGATGACCAGGTGGCGGTAGCGCCCCTGCATACGCCGGATAATCTGCCGGGCCAGGGTGGACTTTCCCGAGCCCGACTTGCCCACAATCAGCATTCGAAAGGTCTGTCTACCGGCCACGCTCGAACTCCGGAATGGTCACCACGGGGATTTTTTCTTTTTGGGCGGCCTGGTACAGGGTTTTATCCAGAGTAAAAAAGGTCAATTGCGGTCTGAATGACAAAAGAATTTTTACCGCAGCCAGATGTATGGCATCGGCTCCTTTTAATGAGTGCTTTTGGCATAGGTCAAAAGCCATATCACACACCCGCTGGGAAACGGGCAAAAGTAGTCAATATTGAAGATTTGCGATTAAAAAGTTTTGTATTTGGCTTCTTTGTCGTTTTGAAAGGCGTTTTGCCCGCATCATTGCGCCTGTCGCACCAGCGATTTCCGGTAACACCAAATAGCACATTCCAATTTGGCTTGCTTGGTTGTAAACCTGTTTTGAAAGTGTGCTGAAGTGTTCCTGGCTGTGAAGTTGGATTAGCGCTCCGGTATCAAAAACAATCAGTCTATCTCCGTTGCTCGCGGACATAGTCGAGGGAAGTCTTTTTACCGGGTTTGAGTTTGAACGGTTTAGGAAGGGCGGGTTTTCCTTTCTTGGTGGGTTCGATAACCGGGAAGTCGTCGGGCCAGCCCGGTGTCTTTTCTTTGTTGGATTTACCCGCACGTTTCATACTCCCAGCTTATCACGCCTGGTAGCTTTGCCAAAGCTCCCACCCCGCCCACGCAGCCAGGCCAAAGGCTACTATTGCCTGCACGGTCTCGCATTTGGGGCAGCCCTGCCCCGCCCGCAGGTTCTTGATACGGCCCAGGCCCAGGTAGAGGCCTCCGGCCAATACGGCCAGCTCAAACAGCGGTAAATCAGGCGATGTTTGCATACCTTCCTATCCAGTATTGCGGCTTGCTGATCCGGCCTGCCTGGGCCTGCTTTTGCAGGAAGGCCCAGGGGTCGAGGTAGTGTTCAAGGAGCCGGGCCCTGTCCTGCCCAGGCCAGTCATCCCAGCGCTCGGGCCTCTTTTTCAAAACGTCCAGATGCAGGTGTGCCTGCCAGCGGTTACCAAACCCCTTGCCCACGGTGCCGATGACCTGCCCCGCACTCACCACCTGGCAGCGCTGCACCAGCACTTTTTCCAGGTGCGCATAGCGTGTCCAGACCCCCGGCCCCGGGTGCCACAAAACCACAATGTTGCCCCAGGATGGCCCGATGTTTTTCAGCACCGCCTCTACGCGCCCATCGGTTATCGCGTGTATGGGCTGGCCCAGGTCGGAATCGCCGCCGTCCGGGTGGTTGAGGTCTACCCCGGTATGGATTCCCCAGTCAGCCGGGTAGTTGGGATCCATGAACGTTACATCGGGTCGGGCCTTCATGGGGTTCATCGGCCAGAAGTAGCGTCCGCTTCTGGGTATGTCTGTTTGTGGGCACGGCAACATCAGGCCCCCCCGTCTGCTCCTAGTTAGTAGCAGCAGCAGAATCCCCAGCAGTATCAGCCATGCCCACCCGGGCAGCTTTGGCGGCATTGATTCCTCCATAGGCGCTCATTGCCAATACCAGCCCGCCCACCACCAGCCGCAGCCAGGGCGGTAAATCGGCCAGATTGCCCATGCCGGGCATACGGTTTTTGCCGATGCCGTACTCGGCCAGCGCCTCGCCCACCTTGAGCGCATCCAGCACGGCAGCCGGGGGCAGCATCGGGACCACTCCGGCTCGGTAGGTGGTGGTAAAGGCCTGCACCTCCTCCGGGGTCTGGAAGCGCAGCCCGAGGGCCAGCATCATGGCGGTGCCGTTGACGATTTCCTCGCCCGTAAAAGGAATAATTGCCTCAGGTGAACTCGGGATTTCCTCAAAGGGCGTCTCGCTGGGCGTTTCTTCCAGCGGGGTAAATCCCTCACTCCCAGATGATGCCTCGGTTTCCACCGGCGGGCTGGGGGGCATGGGGTTGTTCGGCTCGAGGGGGTTGGTTGCTTCCATAGTTTGTTCCTTGGCTGGCTACTGCTATGACGGCGGCCAGGGCGGCCAGGGCGATCCCTACCAGGGGCAGGGATTTGCCTTTGCCAGAGTGTTTTTTGGCTTTTTCCTCTTTTGCATTTTGTGGTTCTTGTGCAAAAGATTTTTTTGTGGTTGGCTGTTCTGGCTGTTTTTGTTTTTCGGGCTGCTCGGGCTGGGACTCTACCGCTTCGGTCAGGACGGGGTCGAGCTGGTCTGGCTTCAGCGGTATACCCTCAGCCGTACCGCTGGGGGTTTCCACCGTCTGGGTAAGCAGGGTTTCGGGCAGTTGGAGTTTCATGGCTCACCCTCTTTTTGCAAGCAGATACAGCCCAAACAGGACTGCTCCCACCCCTAGCCCCGCCATCCCGACACCGGCACCGCTCACGGCGGTATCGCGGGCAGGCTGCGACACCAGCGCAAAGGCGGATTTGATCTCAATGGTGAGTCTGTATGCCAGATAAATGGCCCCTGCAATAGCTGCTACCGTAATGATGACCGGCACAAAAAAGGCCGCTGGTTGATAAAGGTCATCGGTTTGTACCTGGGCCTGGGTTTGCCTGACTCGAAACTGTAAAACATAATTCCCGCCAGACCTTCCCCAGTCCACCACTTCCACGGCCTGGCCAAACTTGGCTGACAGCACCCTTTGCAGGTCGGTTCGTGTCGCGCGGCTGATGTCACCGCTGATAGCCAGCACGGCTTCGTACAAACCCGGCCCAAGCTGCTGATTTTTGCTTATTGGCACACGGGTAAAAGCCATGCCTACAGCTTCGATGTAGGCAATCTGATATGCAAGGCTGGTTTAGCCGTCTGAGGCAGACGGCGTATTCTGACGCGGCGTAAGAAGCTGGTTGAGCAAGGCAAACAGGGCAATCACCTTTGCGGCTGCGGCTTCCCCCACCCCGGGTAGGGCGGCCAGTTCTTTTATCTCCACTCCGTTCAGGTTTCGCAGATCGCCCTGGGCATAGCGCATGATGCTTTCAGCGCTGCGGCGGTCTGCCAGTAGCACGGTCATGAGTTGGGTTTGCTGCGCAGTGGTGGGTGTGATGGGGTTGGATTTTCGGGTAAACAACCTAAATGCGGATCGTCCGATGTAGCCTTTTTTGATGTCCATACTTACCTCAGGTTCAGCGGTTCGCAGTTGTCGAGCTGTACGGCGGTAGCCGGCCCCGGCGTGCGCACGCGGTACTCACCGGCAGAGCCGGCCTCGAGGGTTGAGGCAGTCACGTTGCCCTGGTCGGTGTAGACCAGGATGCGTTCAGCCGAGCCAGAGATTTTTAGCCGGATCTCGTAGTTGCTTAGCGTCACCTGTTCGATGTTGCCTGGGCAAGGGAGCGCTGGGGCTGCCTCAGGGGTTGGTATGGCCGTGGGTAGCGCAGTTTTTGCCGACGAGCTCGTCGGGGTGGTTTCCTGCACTACCAGCGCTTCACTGGGCGAGGGTTTCAGCAAGAGCCAGCCAAGATAGACGATCAGGCCCAGGGCAATGATCAAACGAAGGGGGTTGAGGTTTTTATCCATAGTGTATCTGTTTCAGGGTAGCAAACTCGCTGGGTGAGCGATGGGTCAGGTGCCAGTCCTGGCAGTGTGGGCAGCGATAGACGTATAACCGGATGCCTTTGCGTTTGCCTATTATCCGGGCGGCGCGTAAGGCGTTGAAGCGGTCGGGTGCCGGTACTTTAGATCGATACGGCAGAGTTGCATTACAAGGCCTCCAGTGCAGCATTGACGGCGCGCTTGCCCCAGACGGTGAGGTAGCCATAGGCCCCCTCGGTGACTATGCCGTCGGGGTCAACTTTTCGGGCGACCAGAGAGCCGGTTTTCAAGAATCTAGTCAGCATGGCCTTGGCCCGCTCCTTGAAGTCTTTACACGCTTTGGGAAGCGTTTTCAGTGCGGCCTCTACGGGCTTTACAATGGCCTCTTTGACCTCGCCCATGGACGCGCTGGCGAGGTCAAAAAGCAGTTGAACCCAGCCCGCACGCTTGTATCGCCAGTACCCCCACCAGCGCCCCACGTTGCGATAGCGGCGGGGTACGGCGTGCTGATATGCCTTCATCCCGCCCTGTATTTCCTTGGCAAGGTAGCCCCAATGTTTTTCCCGGATCACCTCTACCCCGGTACCAGCCCTAATGTGGTTCCAGACGCCGGCACTCAGCCCCATTCCCTCGAGCATGGCTTCGGCAAATTCCCGCCCGCCCTTCTCGCGGTAGGCATCGTAGAGGGCCAGCGTTTGCGGGTCGAAGTATGCGTTCAAGTCGGATCCCGCCACCACCTCCGCCCAGGCCCGCCCTATCCAGGCCCGCAGCTCGGCGGGGTCAATGTCCTGGCAGTTCCACAAAAAAAGGTGGATGTGGGGCGCACCCCGGCGCTGAAACTCGAGCTTCCAGACCAGCCCCCAAGATGTGCCAAAGCGACGCTCAAAGCGCTTGCGAAACGCCTCGAGGTGCGCTTTTACTTTTTTGCCGTCCGGCCCCACCTCGCGCAGTCGCCTAAGCCGCGCTCGCACCTCGGCCGCAGCTCGGCCCAGCGCTCAGCCCAGCCCGGGCCCTTGGGCCGGTAGCGATGAGCGTTCATGAGGCCCCAGGCGCGGCGGAATTGCCACAGGGCCTCGGCGTGTTCGGGCGATATAGCCCCTTCCCAGTCGCGGGGGTAGGTAAGCGTAATCATCAGTTTGGGGTAGATATCGGCAGCTTCCAGCTCGCGGGTCAGCTCGAGCAACCGGCTCCGGCTCTTCGTGCTGAGCGTGCGGACAATGCCGCGTGCACTCTCTCCTCCCAGCTTGGATTGCAGCAGCCCCCCTATTCGGAGTTTGAGGGTGCCGGGGTTGATCATTAGTCGGGCCCGTAGGCCCAGAAATTGCGTGCTGAACGTAGCGTGAACGTAGCGTCGAGATATGGAGCATTTGACGAGATATGGAGCATTTGACAAGCACCAACTTCACACAGACTTTCCTCGTTTTGTTCTTGCTCGATACTGCTTTACCGCTTTACTGGCTTCTTTTATGGCTTGCGCTTCGGTCAGTTTTTGCTTGGGGTTTGGGCTAAGCAGCAGGTCTTCCGCCAAGATGGCATCAATGGCTTTCTCGATCTCCTTATCCCACCCCTTGTCCTTAATCTTTTGCAAGTCGGAGATTTTCTTTTCCAGCCCACGCGGCAGCACCACCGTCATGAATCCAGCATATCACCCCAGGAGATAGCATGCCCCGACGCGGCAAAGGCGAAGGCTCCATCTTCCAGCGCAAGGACGGGCGTTGGGCGGCCTTTGTCACGGTGGGCTATGGCCCGGATGGAAAGCAGCAAAAGCGCTGGGTGTACGGGCGTACCCGGCGGGAAGTAGCCGAGCGGCTAGCCCGGCTGCTGCCCAAAGCGGGCTATGGCGTAATCCAGCTTAGCCGGTTGCGGCTGGGGGAATGGCTCGAGCGGTGGGCTGATGAGCGCATCCGATCCAAGGGGTTGCGGATGTCAACCCAAAACAAATATCGGGACTATCAACGGATGCTGTCGCCTTTGGCAAATACCCCCCTGACCCGGCTATCGCCTCTGGCTATCGGGGCCCGCTTTGCCGAACTGGCGGAGTTGTCGCCCTCGAGCCGTCGCCACTTGTACCAATTCCTCCGCGCGGCCCTACGGGATGCAGTGCGGCTAGGGCTGCTCGAGGCCAACCCCATCGAGGCAGTGGACCCCCCGGCGGGGGGAGTGGTGCGGCCCGCTCGAGCCTGGAACCGGGAGCAGACGGCGGCATTCCTCGAGGTCGCCCGGTCGCACCGGTTGTACCCGATGTTTTATTTGATGCTCACCACCGGCATCCGCATAGGGGAGGCCATGGTCTTGTGCTGGGAAGACTGGCAGGGCGAGCGGCTATACATTCGTCATACGCTCACCAAGGATGGCACCCTGGGGCCTACCAAAACGCTGGGCTCGAGCGCTCCTATTTACCTGGACCCCGCGACGCAAGAGTTGTTACAGCAGCACCAGGGCTACTAGCACGAGGAACGCACCACCGCCCGGCGGTGGAAGGAACACGGCTTGATCTTCCCGTCAGAGGCCGGTACCCCGCTTTCCTACCGAAACGTCAAGCGGACTTTTCGTGGGCTGATCGATAACGCAGGACTGCCCCGGATCGGCTTGCACGGGCTCCGGCACACGTATACTTCGCTGGCGTTGCAGGCTGTCCTGAGCCCCAAACAAGTTGCGGATCGTCTACGCCACAAAGGATCCCACGCTTACGCTGCGGATTTATCAGCACCTGCAAGAGGAAGAGCGGCGTCAGGCTGCTCTTGGCCTTGACGCCTTATTACACCTACACGGGCAAAAAACAGACCAAACGGCTCAAGAGCAGGCATAACAGATGGCGGCAAAATCTCGCACCGGCACAGCAAAATCTAAATAGGGGCTTTGGGCAGATAATGCACAAAGCGGCCTTCTAAGCGGTAGGTCGGGGGTTCGAGTCCTCCCGGGCGCGCCATCTGGATTACAAATGTTCATGCACAAACCCCCATTTGCCTGGATCACCGAATGGGCCTTTAGTGCCGTGTAGGCGAGCAATGCACGGCTTCACGAGCACATATTCAACACTTGCCAAAGTCCGGCGCGAGATACGGGCGGAATTAGCTTCAGCCCCTGCGAACAAGCACCTACAAAATGTGCCGCAGGCAAGGCAAGGCCAGCCCTGTACTGGTCTTACGCGGGATTATGCCCTCTTGTGCACTCGGGGCCGACCAGAATCATGATTGGGCGGCTAGATGGGCACCTGCACCCGACTAATTCCTTGCAAAAAACCAACAGCTTTATGTGCGGCAGACTGGCCCATGCGGATCACCTCCGGCAGTCCGACCCCGTAGTAGGCTGCACCCGCCAGGAAGAGGCCGGGCAGTTCTTCGGCTCGCAGGGCCCTCTCGACCCGGGCCTGATGTCCCAGCGTATAGCGCGGCAGGCCCTCTGGCCAACGAAAAACCCAGGTGTGCAGCGGATGGGGCGCTTTTCCCCACAGCCTGTGCAGGTCTTGCAGGGCCAGCCGGATGAGCTCGGGTTCCGGGACGCTGATGCCAGAAAAGTAGGCCCGTACCAGGGCCAGCCCTTCAGGGGCGCGGCCCGACCACTTCTGGTCGGTCCAGGTAAACCCGCGGGCCGCAAAACCTTGGTTCGCGGCCATCAGGAGCCCGTGGCCGACCCTGGGGGGAATTTGCTTTTTATCGAAAGCCAGACTAACGGTCGCCGATTCGCCGTAAGGGATTTGCCGCAGTGCGGCGGCTGCTTCGGGGTGCAGGGTCTCGAGCAGGCTTCCCGTGACCCCTGCTGGGGTGGTGAGCACCAGGGCCTCGGCCTCAAGCGTGCCTTCGGGCGTGTGAATGCGCCAGGTGTGGGCGCGCTCGAGGCCGGTTACGCTGGCCCCCAGGCGAATGTGCACCCCCTCCAGGCGGGCCTGCAGGGCCTCAACCAGGCCGCCCAGACCGCTTTTGAGCGAGGCAAAGAGTTGTCCGGCTTCGCGGGTACCGCGCTTTTTGCGCTGGGCCATGGCGCCTCGGATGAGGCTGCCATGCTCTTGCTCTAGCGCCTTGAGCTGCGGGAAAGCGGCCAGGGTAGAAAGCTCGGCCGGATCGCCGCCGTAGATGCCCCCCGACAAAGGGGCCACCAGGCGTTCCCAAACCTGCCGCCCCAGCCTGCGTTTGATGAAGCGACCAAATGCTTCGTCGTGCGAGGGGCCTTTAGGTATGAGCAAGTCCAAAGCAGCTCGTGCCTTGCCGAAGGGGCTCAGAAGGGGGCTGCGGGCCAAGGCGCCCAGGTCGCCCGGTACCACCATCTGCAATCCAGGGGGAATCGGTAGGGCCTCGCGTCCATTGTGGATCAGGGCCGAAGGGCGGGCCGGAAGGGTACTGACCAGGTCGGCTTCCAGGCCCAGGTCTTGCATCAGCGCTAGGGCCCAGGGCTTGTAGCGCACCACCGCATCGGGGCCTCCCTCCAGCACAAAGCCGCCTTCTAGCACGGTAGTAATCTTGCCGCCCAGGCGGGTATCGGCCTCGAGCAGGGTAATCTCGAGGTCGGGGGCGGCCTGCCGCGCATAATAGGCCGCCGACAGGCCCGCAGCCCCACCGCCTACAATTGCCAGCCGCATCAAACCACCTGCGCCTGGGGAAGCCGGGCCCAGGCAGCAAGCACCAGATCCCGCAGCACCTCGATGTAGTCGGGATCGGCGTTGAGGCTTCTGGTACGCAAGAGACGCAAGCCCAGGCGGGTTGCGGTGTTTTGGGCTTCGTAGTCGAGGTCGTAGAAGACCTCGAGGTGATCTGAAGGAAAGCCCACGGCCGTTACCACCACCTCGCCATAGCCCTGGGCTGCGGCGGCCTCGAGGCGCTCGTTGATGTCAGGGCCAATCCAGGGCTCGGGGGTACGACCCGCCGACTGCCAGGCGACGTCCCAGTGGGCTAGTCCCAGCGACTCGGCCACCCGTTCGGCGGTGGTGCGCACCTGGGCTTGATAGATGCCATCCTGGGCCGATTTTTCCGGAATCGAGTGGGCGGTGAAGAGGAAAAGAGCCCGCCCCGGCTCGCGCAAACGCCAGATCTGCTCGCTGACCCGCCCGGATACGGCCTGAATATAGCCCGGATGGTCGGGGTAGGCTTCGACCAGGCTAAAGGTAAAGGGATGCCCCAGCTCGGCCAGGGCGTGCTCGACCTTCTCGCGGTACTCAGCGATGCTACGCGAAGAAAAGTGCGGTGCGGCCACAATGCCTACGGCCTGCCGAACTCCATCCTGGGCCATAGCCTGCACGGCTTCGGCGATGAACGGGTGCCAGTGCTTGGTACCCAGGTAAACCCGTGCGGGGCCCTGGACCCGGGGCCCAGGGGAGCTTTGAAAGGGCTTTGAATACAAAGGAAGGGTAGCGTTCAGCGCGGCCTCGAGGCGCACCGCCTGGGCGTAGGTAATCTCGCTGAGGGGGCTACGCCCAATCAGGTCATAGCGCTCGGCCAGTTCGGCCAGTAGCTCTGGGCTGGGTGGGCGCCCGCGCCTTATGTCTGTGTAGTAAGGTTCGATTTCTTCCGGTCGGTAAGGGGTGCCGTAGGCCATCAGGAGTACGTTCATGCTGAAACCTCTGGTAGATCAAAAAATAGCCATAGCCTTTTCAGGCCAGGTCTTCCAGCACCTCGCGGATGCCTTTCTTGATGCAGGTAAACATGGGGGTGTCGCGCAGGGTGTAGAGGCTGGCCTCGGTAAAGCGCAGGCGCTGCACCAGATCTACAAACTCCTGGGGGTAGTTGGAGTCGAAGGCCACCACAAACTCCTGGTCGTCGATACCGTAAGAGTACGAGGTGTTGAGGGTCACGCCGGTAAAGGGAGCCGAGACGAAAATGTGCTCGTCCATCATGCCCTGGCGGGCCTGCGGCGATAGGTCATACCAGGCTCTGGTTTTGACAAAAGGGTACACAAACAGATACTGCCCTTGCCCGGGCAAAAGGTGCACGCCTTCGCCCTCCGGGTTGAAGCGGTCCACGTAGATGGAGCGCTTTTGCATGGAGAGAAAGGAGTAGGGCTGGCTCAGGTAGCCGGCCAGGGCGGTGCGGTTGAGATCGCGCTGCATAGCCTGGAAATCGGGCACCTGGAAGCTGATGCGCCAGAGCATAAAGTCTACATCGGCCCGGGTACCTACCAGACTGTAAGAGCGCAGGATAAAGCCCTCACCCCGATTGGCCCAGCGCTCGCAAACCTCGGCAAACTCGGCTTTGGCAGCTTCCACGAACTCGGGGCTCTGGCGGCGGAAGGCGGGGTCCAGCTTGTAAAAGGCGTAGTTCATGAACTGCCGCTTGGCCTGGTCGGGGGCCTTGCGGCTGATGAGCCCCGCCGGATCCAGGTCTACCATGCGCCGGGTTTCTTTTTCCTTGTATTCACGGGCTTCTTTCTCGTTCATGCAGGCTCCTCGGTGTGTCGGTTGAACTGTTGAACCACCTCCACCAGATGGGATACGTGTTCCGGGGGCGTGGTTCGGATAACCCCATGGCCCAGGTTGAAGATGTGGGGCCCCCCCCGCCCGGCCCGCAGCACCTTATGGGCTTCCTGGGTAATAACCGCAGGTGGGGCCAGCAAAATAGCGGGGTCGAGGTTACCTTGCAGGGTGTGGGCAGGAAAAAAAGGACGCACCTGGGCCAAGCTCATGCGCCAATCCACGCTGACGGCTTCGCAGGATAGCTGGGCCAGCGCAGGGTAGAGGTGAGCCGCCCCAACGGCCAGGTAGATGCGCGGCACGCTTAGGTCTGCCAGCGCAGATAGAACAGCCTGGTTATAGGGCAGACCAAAGGTGAGGTAGGCCTCGAGGTCGTGCAGGCCTGCCCAGGAGTCGAAAAGCTGGATGGCCTGGGCCCCCGCTTCCACTTGCATGCGCAGATAGCGGATGGAAAGCTCGGTCAGGCGCTCGAGCAAACGGTGGGCCAGGGTGGGTTCCTGGCGTAGAAAGGCCCTGAAGTCCTCGTAATCCTTGGAGCCGCCGCCCTGTACCAGGTAGGTTGCCAGGGTCAAAGGGGCCCCGCCAAAGCCGATGAGGGCTACCGGTTTACCGGTCAGTTCGCGCCGCACCAGGCGGATTGCCTGGGCCACGTAGGGGGCAATCTCCTGGGCTTCTGGGAGCCGGAGGGCTTCTATCTGGGCTTGGGTGCGCAGGGGCTCGGCTACCACCGGCCCGGGGCTAAAGTCAATGTGCACCCCCATGGCCGGTAGCGGGGTCATGATGTCGCTGAAGAGAATGGCCGCGTCCAGCGGGAAGCGGCGCAAAGGTTGCAGGGTGACCTCGGCGGCCAGTTCAGGTGTGCGCACCATCTCCCAAAAGCCAGCCCGGGCCTTAATGGCGCGATACTCGGGTAGGTAGCGCCCGGCCTGACGCATCAGCCAGATGGGGGCCTGGGGGGTATCCTCACCCCAGGCCGCTCGCAGGAACAACGAAGTTTGATTCAGGGAGTTCACGCTTGCTCCTTGGTGGGGTTGGCCTCGGCCCTGGGTTCGGGGGTGGGGGTGAAGCGGTAGCCCACGCCCCAGACGGTATGAAAGTGCACCGGATGGGCCGGGTCGGGCTCGAACAAACGGCGCAGGCGCACCACAAAGTTGTCAATGGTGCGGCTGCTGGGGAAGACTTCCTGGCCCCAAACCCGGTCGAGAATTTCATCGCGGCTCACCACCTGGCCAGCCCGCTCAATCAGCAGGCGCAGAATGGCCATCTCGCGTTCGCCCAGGGCTTCCTTGCGGCCATCCCTCAGGTAAGCCGTCCAGCCCCGAAAATCCACCCGGTGCCCGGCAAAGGCATACTCTGCAACGGGGGCTTCGGCCCGGCGGCGCAGCAGGTTTTTGACCCGCAAAAGAAACTCGGGAAGGTGGAAAGGCTTGGCCAGGTAGTCGTCGCCCCCTACCTGCAGACCCTCCACCCGCTCTTCGGGAGCCCCTTTGGCCGAGAGGAAGAGCACCGGGGTGGTGTGGCCGAGGGCCCGCATTTGCCGGCAGATCCGAAGGCCATCGAGGCCAGGTAGCATCACGTCGAGCACCACCAGATCGGGGTTCCAGTCCGGCCAGCGCCGGAGGGCCGTGTGGCCATCGGGGGCAATTTCCACCGCATAACCCTCCCCCTCGAGGTTGTCGGCCAGGGCAGCGGCCAAGGCGGGTTCGTCCTCCACCAGCAGCACCCTGGGCTTCATGCGGGCCTCCTCTCGGGGACGGGGCTGTGGGCTTCGGCCAGGGGAAAGCTAAGCCCAAAGCGGCTGCCCTGGGGCAAAGCCTCGGCCCAGACCCGGCCGCCCATCAGCTCGGTGATGTTTTTGACCAGGTAAAGCCCTAATCCCAGACCACGGGTGCGCCGGGTCTGTTCGTCGCCCACGCGATAAAAGGGCTCAAAAATTTGTTGTAGATCGCCCTTCGAAAGCCCCACCCCGCGGTCTTCGACCTCGAGCACGGCTTGCTCGCCCTCGCGGCGCAGGCGCACCCAGACCAGCTTTTGTGGCTGCGGACTGTACTTCACGGCATTGTCCAGCAGGTTGGATAGCACCAGGCTAAAGGCCTCGGGATCCAGGTTTACCGGAAGGGGTAACGGAGCAAGCTCCAGGTGCAGGGTAGCACCCCGGGCCATCAGGGTACTTTGCTGGCGGGCCAGGCACCGACCTGCAACCTGGTTCAGGTCGTGCCGCTCGGGCTTTATCTGGCCCAAACCCTGTACCAGCCTCGAGGTCGCCAATAGGCGCTCCGAGAGGTCTTCGAGGCGGTCAATCTCGTGGGTCATGTGGGTCAGATAGCTGAGCTGTTTTTCGCGCGAAAGCTCGCGCATTTGCAGGGTCTGGGCCAGCAGGCGAAGGGTGCTGATGGGGGTGCGGAATTCGTGTGAGGCGGCCATCAGGAAGTTTTGCTGGCGGCGTTTGAACTCTTGCTCCCTGCGCAGGCTGCGGCCAATGATGTAGAGCCCTAGGAGCATGACGGCCAGGAAAAACGGCCCCTCGTAGGAGAACATGCGCAAGTAGCGCATCTGCTCGCTGCGGTAAGCCTGAAGCCGCTCGGGGTTGACATAAACCCGCTCCCCCTCGACCTCGAGGTGGGGAAATACCTGTCTGAGCTCCTGCTTGAGGGCTTCGCGCTTTTCGGAAGCGGTGGCGGCCCAAAGCTGCTGCACCAGGGCCGCTTCCTGGAGCCAGGCGGTTTCGGCGTATTCGATGTTTTGCTGGATGTAGTTGCGCTGAAAGATAAGCCACCAGGCCACCTGGGCCAGCAAAAAGCCCACCACCAGCCCAAAGGCCAGCCAGACCCAGCCGCCGGGCCAACGCCTTTTATTCAACCGTAGTGCCAAACCCTCCTCCTTTAGATCCAGCCCTGGGCCAGGGCCTCCTGGGCATGGTAGCTGATAATCAGGTCGGCTCCAGCCCGCCTGATGGCCAGAAGGGTCTCGCGCACCGCCCGGGCCTCGTCCAGCGCACCTGCACGGGCCGCCGCTTTGAGCATGGCATACTCGCCGCTCACGTTGTAGGCCACCAGCGGCAACTGGGTTTGAGGCCGCAGGCGGGCCAGGATGTCCAGATAGGCCAGGGCAGGTTTTACCATGAGCATATCGGCCCCTTCGGCCTCATCGAGGGCGGCTTCCCGCAGGGCCTCGCGGGCATTGCGGGGGTCCATCTGATAACTGGCTCGGTCGCCAAAGCTAGGCGCGCTCTTGGCCGCTTCGCGGAACGGGCCATAAAAGGCACTGGCATACTTGACGGCGTAGGAAAGGATGCCCACCTCGGTAAAGCCGGCCTGGTCGAGGGTGCGGCGCAGATAACCCACCCGTCCATCCATCATATCCGAGGGGGCCACAAAATCGGTCCCTGCCTCGGCGTGGGTAAGGGCCATGGCCGCTAGCTGGGGCAGCGAGCGGTCGTTGTCGATCACGAGGCCCCTGGGGGTTTCCTTGAGCAGCCCACAGTGGCCGTGGGAAGTGTGGGCGCACAGGCAGACGTCGGTATAAACCACCACCTCGTTACCAAAGGCCCGGCGGACTTCCCGGATGGCCCGGGGCACCGGGCCCAGGGGGTCGGCGCTGCTTCGTCCCAGGGGGTCTTTAGCTTCTTCCGCAAGGACACCAAACAAAAGCAAGGAGCGCACCCCGAGCTTCAAAGCGTCTTCGGCTGCGTTCAAAAACGCTTCGACGCCATAGCGGTACACCCCCGGTAGGGCAGCAATAGGCTCTTGCCCCTGCCCGGGCATCAGGAAAAACGGGGCAATGAAGTGGTCGGGACGCAGGTAGGTCTCGGCCACACTTTCGCGCAGCGCAGCGCCGGAGCGCAGCCGTCGGGGGCGCAGGGCAAGCTCCAGGGGAGCCTCGAGGGCCAAGGATTCAGGGTTTTTCAGCTTGGGCATGTTTCACCTCGAATATGCTCGATGGTTTGCAAAATAGCCTCCACGTGGGGCCTGGGCACGCGTGTGTAGGCAAAGCCCCGCTCGCTTAGGGCCGCAGCCGTGGTCGGGCCCAGGGCCAGCAGATGGGCGTTGAGGCCCACTTCTTCAGGCAATGCCTCGACCCCCGACGGGCTGGTCAGGAGCACCAGATCGGGGGCCGCAAGACCGGCAGGCCAGGGCCGGGTTTGGGTCTGGTAAACCACCACGCTGCGCACCTCATACCCGGCATTGCGCAGACGCCGGGCCAGCACCGGTCGGGCCCGGTTGCCCTGAGGCAGACCTACAAAACCAAAAGGCTTCAGGGCCAGAAAGGCTTCGGCCAGGCTTTCGGCAGTCTCTTCGGGCGCGACCACCTCGACCCTGCCTCCAGCGTCCCCCAGGGCCTGCCGGGTGGCCTCACCCACCGCCCCCAGTCTGCGGCCCTTCAGGCTTCCCCCCAGCGCAAGCACCGCCTGCACCGCCGCCACACTGGTAAAAAGCCACCAGCGGCACTCGCTAAGGGGCGACAGTGAGGCTTGCAGGGTTTGGGTCTGCACCAGAGGTATTCGCAGCACCTCGAGGCCCATCGCCTCCAGGCGTTCTTGCAGGCCCACCAAGCGGCCTTCGGACTGGGTCAGGGCGATTCGCATACCACCTCCGGGTTCTCTGTGCGAATTTGCCGAAAAACCATTTCCGCTACCGCCTCGGGCGTGGTGGAGAGGGCCCGGTAAAGCTGCCCCCCATACCAGGCGGTAAGCGCCAAACCCCCCTGGGTTTCCTGGGCCCAGGCCCCCAGCGCTAGCTGACAGCCGCCGGCCAGCTTTTGCATGAGCCCTCGCTCAGCCGACACCGTGCGGCGGGCCTGGGGATCGTCCAGGGATTGCAACAGGGCTTTGAGGCGAAGGTCGTCCAAGCGGCACTCCAGCGCCAGGGCTCCCTGGGCCGGGGCCGGCACCACCAGGGTGGGCGGCAATACCTTTGCGTACAGTCCGCTCAGATCCAGGCCCAGCCGCTTGAGGCCAGCGTGGGCCAGCAGGATGGCCTCGTACTCGCCCCGCTTTAGCTTCTCGACCCGGGTCGGCACATTGCCGCGCAACTCCCGGATGCTCAGGTCGGGCCTTAGCCCCTGAATCTGCGCCTGGCGGCGCACGGCACTGGTACCTACCAGGGCCCCTGCGCGGAGGGGAAGCTTATTGGCCTGCTCGTCCAGGGCTTCCGGGCGGACGAGCAGAACCTCGAGGGGATCTTCGCGCGGGGGTATGGCGGCCACTTCCAGCCCTTCCGGACGGGCGCTCGGCAGGTCTTTGTAAGAGTGTACCGCCAGATCGGCCTCGCCGCGCAACACCGCGTCCTGTATGGCTTTGGTGAAGAAACCTTGTCCTTGCATCTGGGCAAAAGGCAGATCCACGCGGTCGCCCTGGGTTTCCACCACCACCAGCTCCACCCGGGCGCCCTGGCGCTCGAGCTGCTCTTTTACCCAACCCGCCTGCCACAAGGCCAGGCGGCTGCCCCGGGTGGCAATGCGCACGCTAACCATGCCCCACCTCCCAAAGGCCCGCCTCCTGCAAAAAATGTTCTGCCGCCTCAGGGCCGTGCTTGCGGGCCAGCCCGCGCAGACCCTTGACTGGGAAGTGCGCGAAACGGTGGGCCAACTGCTCGATGAGTTCGGGCGCTACCTGCGCCCCCACCCACTCGGCAAGGGTACGGCGGTAGGCCTCGCGCATCTGGGTAATGGCGGGGGCTATGGTGCGCTCGAGCCAGTCCGCCACTGCTTGCTCCAGCTCCTCGGCCACAATCATCTCGGCCCGGGCCAGGTCGGCCCGCAGGCGGGTACGACGCTCCTCACCCAGCCGTTCTAAAAGGTTGAGGTCAAAGAGCACCACACCTCTGGCAGCCTCCGGGACGATGTTTCGGGGCATACCGAGGTCCACCGCCGCCTTGAGCCTGGGCTGCCCCTGAAAAAAACCGGCATCCAAAAGCCCCGCCACCGGCGTAGCCGCCACCAGGGCATCCAGGAGGGGGGGGTGCGCCTGAAAATCGCGCAACGACATAAACCGAGCGCCCAGCGCCTCGGCCAGCAGGCGGGCCTTTTCGGGGGTTCGGTTGACCAGCCAGAGCTCAATGCCCGGCAGGCTGGCCAGGCTGCGGGCTGCCAGGCTGCCCATCTCGCCGGTGCCCACCACCGCTACTTTAGCCGGACGGGGCAGAAGGGCTTCCAGGGCGGGCCGGGCCAGGCTAAACAGCGAGGTCTGGGCCGGGGCCAGGGCGATCTCGCGCCGTACCCGCTTGGCAGTTTTGAGCGCGCTCTGAAAAGCAAAGCGGGTTAGCGGGCCCACCGTACCGGCTTGCTGGGCAGTTTCAAAGGCCTGCCGTACCTGTCGCATAATCTGGTCTTCACCTGGGTTCACTGAGTCGAGCGAGGCAGCTACCCGGGCCAGGTGTTCCAGGGCCGCCTCCCCCAGGTAGGCGTAGCCCCGCGGAAGCTCCGGTGGTATCAGGGCCTGTCGCGCGAACTCGAGGCTCACCCCCTCCTTCAGGGCCAGCACCACCTCGCAGCGGTTGCAGGTGAGCACAAGCACCCACTCTTCGGCCAGTTCAAAGACCCCTGGAGCCTGGCTCTGCCACCAGTGGCTCCACTGGGTCAGCGCCTCGACGCCCCCCCGTCGCTGGGAAACCCCTATCAGGGCAAGCCGCTGCATACGAGACTGATTATCAGTAGCAAATCCCTTAGAAAAGTGTCACAAAACTGTCACCCGTTGGTTTTAATCGCTTGTTGGGAAGGAATCACGCCGGAAATCCGGGGGCGCATACCACCGCTGAAAACCCGCAGCCTGGGCACCCCACGAAGCCCCTCAGCGCACCGCCATTACAACCTAGGGGAAGGATTGCCCATCGGGCCCGGGGGTGCTAAGGTCTGGGCATGAGTCATTTGATCCGGCGCTCAGAGGAACTTTTCAGCCAGGCCCAGCAAGTGATTCCCGGCGGGGTAAACTCTCCCGTGCGGGCCTTCAAAGCAGTGGGTGGAACCCCCCGCTTTATCGCGCGGGCCCAGGGGGCCTACCTCTGGGACGCCGATGGCAACCAGCTTCTCGACTACCTGGGCTCCTGGGGGCCCATGATCCTGGGGCACAGCCACCCTGCGGTGGTCGCGGCCATAGCGCAGGCCCTCCTGGAGGGACTCAGCTACGGGGCCCCCACCGAACGCGAGGTGCGGCTGGCCGAGCAGGTGCGCGAGGCCTACCCCATGGCCGACCTGGTGCGCTTTGTCAGCAGCGGCACCGAGGCCACCATGAGCGCCTTGCGGCTGGCCCGCGGCTACACCGGGCGCGAGCTGATTATGAAGTTTCGCGGCAACTACCACGGCCACGCCGATAGCCTGCTGGTGCAGGCTGGCTCGGGGCTGCTCACCGGTGCTGGGGGCACCGCCAGGAGCGCCCCCTCGAGCGCTGGGGTACCCCAGGCTTTCGCCGAACTCACCCTGGTGGCCGACTACAACGATCCTGAGGGCTTAGAAAGCCTCTTTCAACAGTACGGTGCGCAGGTTGCCGCGGTCATCTTCGAGCCTGTGGTAGGCAACGCAGGGGTTCTGGTGCCTACGCGGGCCTTTCTGGAAGCCCTGCACCGCCTCACCCGGCAGTACGGGGCCTTGCTTATTGCCGACGAGGTGATGACCGGCTTCCGCCTGGCCAAGGGGGGCGCGGTGGAGCTTCTGGGCTTGCAGCCCGACCTCATCTGCTGGGGCAAGATTATCGGGGGTGGGCTGCCGGTGGGGGCCTATGGGGGCCGGGCCGAGATTATGCAGCAAGTAGCGCCCTTGGGCCCGGTCTATCAGGCCGGCACCCTGAGCGGGAACCCGCTGGCCATGGCCGCGGGGCTGGCTACCCTGAAGACCCTCTTCCAAAACCCGCCTTACACCCAGCTCGAGGCCTACGGAGCGGCTCTGGAGCAAGGCTTGCAGGCCCTTTTTGCTGAAGCCGGGGTGCCGGTGGCCATCAACCGGGTGGGTTCCATGATTACCCTCTTCTTCCGCGAAGGGCCGGTGCAAACCTACGCCGAGGCCGTGGTCTCCGACACCGAGCGTTTCAAAGTTTTCTTCCATGGCCTTCTGGAGCGGGGTGTTTACTGGCCTCCCAGCCAGTTCGAGGCGGCCTTCTTCTCGGTAGCCCACGGAGAAGCTGAGCTCAGCAAAACCCTAGAAGCCGTCTCGGATACGCTCCAGACGATGAAGTCTCGGGTGGGCTGAGTGGGCTGCTGAACAGGAATTGGCCACACGCTACAGCCTCTTTCAATAAGGCACACATTGCGATTTTGGGCAATAAACGTGCTTAAAAACGTACTGAAAAGCAAGCTACCCGTGCACGCGCTTCTGGGCTGGCTGGTGTGGGTTTCACAGTTGGTTGATTTGGCGCCGATTCCGCAGGCTATTGTCAACCAAATTCGCACGATGAACAAAAAATTTTGACATTATGCAGAATTTAATCTAACGCCACGCTGAACACGGGCTATTTCTGACCAAAGCGTCGGGTAAGACAAGACTTATTTCCCTCATCGGCGTTGACACCCTATAGAGGGCTTCCCTATACTCGGCCCAGGTGTTGCCCAACACCGGGGAGGTTTGTTATGTGGACTCGAGGTCTGCTTTTCGCTCTTTTGTTTCTGACCGGCCTGGGCCTGGCCCAGCCCCGCACCAACGTGCGCTTCACCCTCGACTTTGCCTTTCAGGGCCCTACCGCACCCTTCTTGCTGGCCCAGGACAAGGGCTACTACACCGCCGAGGGCCTGAATGTGAACATTGACCGGGGTTTTGGTTCATCCGACGCCATCAGCAAGATAGCCGCCAACAACTACGACATGGGCTTTGCCGACTTCAACTCCCTCATCGAATTCAACACCCGCAACCCCGCCAACCAACTCCTGGCGGTCTTCATGGTCTACAACACCACCCCTGCCGCGGTGTTTTCTCTCAAAAGCAAGGGTATTGCCCGACCCTCCGACCTGGTAGGCAAAACCCTGGCCGCCCCCGCGGGCGATGCGGGCCGAAGGCTCTTCCCGGTATTTGCCGAGGCGGTGGGCATAGACCCGGCCCGGGTCAACTTCATCAATGTGGATGTACCGCTGCGCGAGCCCACCCTGGCCCGCGGCCAGGCCGACGGCATCACCGGCTTTTACTTCACCTCCTTCCTGAATTTGCGGAACGTGGGGGTTAAGCCTGAGGACATGGTCATCTTCAAATACGGCGACTACACGCAGAACCTCTACGGCAACGCAGTGGTGGTGAGGCGCGACTTTGCCCAGGCCAACCCCCAGGCAGTTGCGGCCTTCCTGCGGGCGCTGGTTAAGGGTTTTAAAGACGTCATTGCCAACCCTGATGAGGGGGTAGCCGCGGTCAAGCGCCGCGATGGGCTTATCAACGAGACCCTCGAGCGCGAACGGCTGCTCTTGGCCCTAAACACCCACGTCCTGACCGCCGACAGCCGGGCTTTTGGACTGGGCTCGGTGCGCCGCGAGCGGGTGGAGCGCAACATCCAGGCGGTGGCCAAAGCCTTCGAGCTGCCAACCACGCTCAAGGTCGAACAGGTCTGGAGCGACCGCTTCCTGCCGCCCATCGCCGAACGAAGGGTGACCGGGCCGGCCCGCTAAGGGAATTTTGACCGCCAAGGCCAACCGGGCTAAACTTTAGCCCAGGGAAAAACCATGTCTTTTATTGAGCTCAGCAACGTCAGCCTGCGCTACGACAACGGCTACCTGGCGGTGGAGGGGGTCAACCTTTCCATTGCCCAGGGCGAGTTTGTGGCCCTGGTGGGGCCTTCGGGCTGTGGGAAGTCTACGCTCTTGCGGGTAATTTCGGGGCTTCGGCCCCCCAGCAACGGCGCCGCCACGGTACAGGGCCGGGTGGTGAAGGGGCCCATTTCCGGCATCGGGATGGCCTTCCAGAACCCCACCCTGATGCCCTGGCGCACCATATTGCAAAACATCCTGCTGCCCCTCGAGGTCTCCCCGCAGCACAAGCAACGCTACCGCCAGAACCCCAGGCCCTACATCGAAGCCGCCCGCGAGTTGATGGCCTCGGTGGGGCTCGCGGGCTTCGAGGATGCGCACGTATGGGAACTGTCCGGTGGCATGCAGCAGCGGGCCAGCCTGTGCCGGGCCCTGATCCACCAACCCGAAATCCTGATGCTCGACGAGCCCTTTTCGGCGCTGGATGCCTTTACCCGCGAGGAGCTCTGGCAGGCCATGCAGGTGCTTTACATGAACCGCAAACCCACCGTGATTCTAGTGACCCACGACCTGCGTGAGGCGGTCTACCTGTCCGATACCATCTACACCATGAGCACCCGACCGGGCCGCATTGCCTACAGCCGCCGGATTGAGTTTCCCCGTCCGCGGGGACTCGAGCTTACCTACGAAGATGCCTTCGCCCACATCGTCAAGGAGCTGCGCGAGCAGATAGGCGGGATGCGCACCCAGATTAGCGGTCTGAAGGGTGTGGGAGCCTGAGGGAGGAGCGCTTGAGCAAAACTAAAGATACCTTGATAGCAGTAGGGGCCGTAGTGGGGCTTTTTGTATTGTGGGAGTTGGCAGTGCGGCTCTTCAAAATTCCGCCTTTTGTGCTACCGGCCCCATCGCAGGCCATCCAGTCGCTCCAGCCGGTCTGGGGGGTGGTGATGGGCCACGCCTGGCAGACCCTCTGGACGACTTTGGCTGGGTTTGGGCTGGCGGTGGTCACCGGGGTGCTGCTGGGGGCCGCAGTGGGCACCTCCAAGCCCATGAACCTGGCGCTATACCCCATCCTGGTGGGTTTTAACAGCGTGCCCAAGGCCGCTTTGGTACCGGTGCTGGTGTTGTGGTTTGGCATCGGGACGGTGCCGGCCATCCTGACCGCTTTCCTGATCTCGTTTTTCCCCATCGTGGTAAACGTCGCTACCGGTCTGGCGGCGGTGCCGCCGGAGCTAAGGGAGGTGCTCAGGGTGCTGGGCTCGAGCCGCCTCGAGGCTTTCACCCGGGTCTCCATCCCCTTCTCCTTGCCCTACTTTTTCGCCTCGCTCAAGGTGGCCATCACGCTGGCTTTTGTGGGGGCGGTCATCTCGGAGATTGCCGCCTCGCAAAAGGGCATCGGATACATGATGACCTCGGCCAGCTCGCAGTTCAATGTGCCGCTGGTGTTTGGTGGGTTGCTGGTCATTGCCGTGATGGGCATTGCCCTTTACGGGGTGTTCGCTTTTCTAGAACGCAGGCTGGTGGGCTGGGCCTACCGCAGCCAGCATGCGTGATGGGAGCCAAGTGCCTAAGGCTGAAGGCCGAAAGCTTGCATCATGGCTAGCCCATAGCCCAAGAGCCTCGGGCCCTATCGCGTTTCCCATCATCACGCCTCACACGGCGAGTCGTAATGTTCCGGCTCAGCAAACCCGCTGTACCGAGTATGCGTGGGAACCGCACCAAACCTTTGGCCCTCGAAAGACGTACCATGACCCTAGCTGAAATCAACCAGCTTTCCCGAGAAGCCTTTGTGGAGGCGGTGGGGTGGGTGTTTGAGCACTCGCCCTGGATTGCCGAGCAGGCCTGGGAAGCCCGCCCCTGGGATAGCCTAAAGGCCCTACACCGTGCGATGGTGCGCCGTGTGCAGGAAGCCCCCCAGGAGGCCCAGCTCGCCCTTATCCGGGCCCACCCCGACCTTGGCAGCCGCGCCCGTATGGCCCCGGCCTCGGTCTCGGAGCAAAAAGGGGCCGGTCTCGATGCCCTCTCGCCCGAGGAGTTCCGGCGCATTCAGGCCCTAAACCAGGCCTATACTGCCCGGTTCGGCTTTCCCTTCATCCTGGCGGTACGGGGCAAAACCAAAGCAGATGTCCTCAGAGCCATGGAACAGAGGCTACAAAACCATCCCGAGCTCGAGTTCCAGACCGCCCTGGAAGAGATCTACAAAATCGCCTACTTTCGCCTTGCCGACCTGCTCGATAAAGCCTAAACTCTCGCTATGAACATCCTAGACCAAGACCGCCTGCGCCTGGTCAAGTGGCCCTGGATTCTGGCCATCCTGGCCCTGTTGGCGCTGGGCCTTTACCTCACCCTGGCCAATGGCTGGCAGGCCCACGCGCGAGAATGGCTCAACCTGGCGGTGCGCTGGCTTCACATCATTTACGGCATCGCCTGGATCGGGGCCAGCTTTTACTTCATCTTTTTGGAGAACGCCTTGGAGCGCCAGGGGGTGCGGGCCGAACTGTCCGGCAACATATGGACCATTCACGGCGGGGGTATCTACTACCTGGAAAAGTACAAAACCGCCCCCGCCCAGCTACCCCGCTACCTGCACTGGTTCAAATGGGACGCCTACCTGACCTGGGTTACAGGGTTCTTGCTCCTGATCATCGTCTACTATGCCGACCCCAGGGCCATTTTGCTGCCCCCAGGCAGCACCCTGCCGGGTTGGGCGGCTATAGCCATTGCGATAGGAAGCCTGGTCGCAGCCTGGTTGGTGTATGTGGGGCTTTCCAGCACCCAGCTCCTGTACCGACCGGCGCTTTTTTTACTGGTCGGAGGCGTGCTGGTGACCGGGGCTGCTTATCTCCTGGGGCAGGTTTTCAGCGGGCGCGGAACCTTTATGCACATCGGGGCCATGCTGGGCACCATCATGGCGGCCAACGTCTTTTTTGTGATCATCCCTTCGCAAAAGAAGCTGGTGCGAGCGGCGCAACAAGGCCAGGCCCTCGACCCCCAGTTTGTAGCCTGGGTGCAGTTTCGCTCGCGCCACAATAACTACCTCACCCTCCCGGTGCTCTTTACCATGATTGCCCACCACTTCCCCATGACCTACAACCATGGGGCCCACTGGCTCATCCTGATAGCGTTGTTTGTGGCGGGGGTGGCGGTACGGCACTTCATCAACGTGACCGAAAAAGAACACCACCAAACTGTGGTGGAGGGTGGGGCGATGCCCTATTTGTTGGTACTGGCGGTGGCTTTGCTGCTGGGTGCGTTTTACCTGACCGCCCCGCAGAAAAGCACTGTGCTTCAGGAAACCGCACCGGTGGCCTTTGCCGAGGTGCAAAGCATTATCCAGAACCACTGCCAGATGTGCCACGCGGCCCGCCCCACCCAGCCCGGCTTTGCTTCGGCACCGGGAGGCGTGATGCTGGACACGCCGGAGCAGATTGTGGGGTATGCGCAGAAAATCAAGCAGGTCTCGGTGGACACCGAGTACATGCCCTTGCTGGTGCCGGGGGTTCCGCCTATGACAACCGAGCAACGGGCCAAACTGGGGGCCTGGGTGGCCCAGGGAGCCAAGGGCCCTTAGGATAAGCATATGGCTCGGCTTTCCACGCATGTTCTGGATACCGCCCATGGGCGTCCGGCGGCTGGGCTCGACCTCGAGCTCTACCGCATCGGCCCTGCGGGCGAGCGCACCCTCGTTAGCGCAACCCGCACCAACGCCGATGGCCGCACCGACACACCGCTGCTCGCGGGCGAGACCATCCCGGTCGGTATCTACGAGCTGGTTTTCTATGTGGCCGCCTATTTCAAAGCCCAGGGCTTGCCCCTGCCCGACCCGCCCTTTCTGGATAAGGTACCGATTCGCTTCGGCATTGCCGAGGCTACGGGGCATTACCACGTGCCCCTGCTCATCTCGCCCTATGGTTACAGCACCTACCGGGGAAGTTGAAAGCCATGATACCCGAACAACTTGCGCAGGAGGCCATTGCACGCTGTCGGCAGCTTGGCCGTTTTTCGGAAGAGCCAGGCCGGCTAACCCGCACTTTTCTGTCGCCACCCATGCGGGATGTACACGAAACCCTGACCGGTTGGATGAAAGCCCTGGGCATGGCGGTGCGTGTAGACGCTGTGGGCAACCTGATTGGGCACTACCCCGGGGCAACCCCCGAGGCCCCGCGCTTTTTATTGGGCTCACACGTGGACACCGTACGCGATGCTGGCCTGTACGACGGCGCTCTGGGGGTGACGCTGGCGCTGGCCCTGGTAAAAGCGCTGGAGGGCGAGCGGCTGCCGTTCGCCCTCGAGGTCATCGCATTCTCCGAAGAAGAAGGGGTGCGCTTCGGGGTGCCCTTTATAGGCAGCAAGGCTGTAGCCGGACGCTTTGAGCCCGATGTTCTGAAGCTTCAGGATGCCCAGGGGCTTTCGCTGGAAGAGGTCATCCGGGCGTTTGGCCTGGAGCCCGCCCAGATTCCCCAGGCAGCCTACCACCCGGCTCAGGTGTTGGGGTATCTGGAGTTTCACATCGAGCAGGGCCCGGTGCTGGAGGCCCTGGGTTATCCACTGGGAATTGTGGAGGCCATTGTGGGGCAGAGCCGGCTCGAGGTGGCCTTCCGCGGCAAGGCCGGACATGCCGGCACCTCGCCCATGCACCTGCGCCGCGATGCCCTGGTCGGAGCCGCTGAATGGATTACCCTGGTCGAGCGTGAGGCCCGCGAGGAGGCGGGCCTGGTGGCCACGGTCGGCATGATTACGGCCCAGCCGGGGGTGGCCAATGTGATTCCAGGGGAGGTGCGCATGAGTCTGGACGTGCGCCATGCAGATGACGATGTGCGCAGCCTGGCTGTGGCTAACCTGATTACCCGGGCCCAGCAGGTTGCTCAGCGTCGGGGCCTCGAGCTAGGCTACCTGACCCGGTACGAACAAGCCGCAGTGCCCTGTCACCCAGACCTTACCGAACAACTGGCCCTATCGGTCGAAGCCCAGGGTTATCCTGTCCAGCGCATGGCCTCGGGGGCCGGCCACGACGCCATGATTATGGCCTCGCTGTGCCCCGTCGCCATGCTTTTCCTGCGAAGCCCCGGGGGCCTTTCGCACCACCCGGACGAAATGGTTTGGCCCCAGGACACAGAAGCCGCCTTGAGGGCAGGGCTGGATTTTTTGCACCGGCTGGCCAGTGCCCAGCATCAGCCCTAGCGAATACCTGGCCCCACGAACCCATACCCCTTGATGCTCAAACGGAGATGCCATGCTCGACCTGATTGTGCGCGGTGGAAACCTGGTCACACCAGAAGGCCTTCTGCAAGCCGATATGGGCGTGCTGGACGGACACATTGTTCAGATAAGGCAGGAAATAGCTGAGCCGGCCCGGCAGGAGGTACGGGCTGCCGGCCTGTATGTGTTTCCGGGGCTGGTGGATGTGCATGTGCACTTCAACGAGCCGGGTCAAGCCCACTGGGAGGGCATCGAGACCGGGAGCGCGGCCCTTGCGGCCGGGGGCGGCACGCTGTTTTTCGACATGCCCCTCAACTCACTGCCCTGCACCCTGGACGCCCCCTCATTCGACCAGAAACGAGCGGCCATGCGGGCCTCCTCCTACACCGACTTTGCCCTCTGGGCAGGCCTTACCCCAAAGAACCTGGAGTACCTGCCCGAGCTGGCCGAGCGGGGGGTGATTGGTTTCAAGGCCTTCATGTGCAATTCGGGCCTGCCCGAGTTTCCCGCCTGCGACGATGCCACACTATACGAAGGCATGCGGCTGGCGGCGCAGCTTGGGCTTCCGGTGGCCGTGCACGCCGAGTCGGAGGCCCTGACCGCCCACCTCGCAAAAAAGATGCGGGCCCAGGGTAGCACCTGGCGTGAGTATGTGGCCTCGCGTCCGGTTTTTACCGAGCTCGAGGCCATCGGGCGGGCCCTCCTGCTGGCCCAGGAAACCGGCTGCAAGCTACACATCGTACACATCAGCTCGGGTGCCGGGGTGGCGCTGGCCGCCGAGGCCAAAGCACGGGGGGTAGACGTGAGCCTCGAGACCTGCCCCCACTACCTCACCTTTACCGAAGAAGACCTGGAGCGGCTGGGGGCCGTTGGCAAATGCGCGCCACCGCTACGCTCCCGCTCCGAACAAAACGGGCTATGGAGCCTGGTGTTGCAGGGGGCGGTGGACATCATCGGCTCCGACCATTCGCCCAGCCCCCCCGAGCTTAAACAAGGCAACGACTTCTTTGCGCTGTGGGGCGGGATTGCAGGGGTACAGTCTACCCTCGGCGTGCTGCTGACCGAGGGCTGGCGGCGGCGGGGACTGGCTTTGGAGCGCATTGCCGCCCTGCTGGCCCAGAACCCGGCCCTGCGCTTTGGCCTATCCCAAAAAGGAAGGTTGGGCGTGGGCTTTGAAGCTGATTTTGCCATGATTGACCTAACCCAAAGCTACACCCTCGCCCCCTCAGACCTGTACTACCGCCATCCACTCTCGCCCTACCTGGGCTATCAGTTCCGGGGCCAAGTGGTAAGCACCTGGCTCAGGGGTGAGCCCATCTTTGTGGAGGGTAGAATAAAGAAGCCAAGCGAAGTGCGCTTACAGACGAGGAAACTATGAGCCTGACCGGATTTACCCGCACCCATGTAGCCCCCGACCATGCCCTCCTGACCCCCGACTCCTTCATCCGGGCCCCCCTGCCCGGCTGGGTGAATACGGCCAGCATCGTGCATATCGCTCCAGAGTTGGGGGCGCGCTTCAAGATGTATACCGTCGAGATGCAACCGGGCAGCACCGGCGAGATGAGCCTGCTGGACATCCAGCGCTTCGCCTATGTGCTGGAGGGTGAGGTGTCGCTCGAGGTTGGCGGTGCCAGGCACACGCTATGGGCCAATAACTACGTATATTTGCCGGCCAACACCCCCCACCGCTTTGTAGCAGAGTCCAATGTTCGAATGGTTGTTTTCGACAAACCCTACCAGGCCCTGGCCGGGGTGGACGTGCCCCAGGTGGTACTCGGGCACGAGCCGGATGTTCCCAGCAGCCCGCTCATGGGCGACGAAGCCCTCCAGGTGCGCCTGCTCCTGCCGGAGCATTTCTCCTTTGATATGGCCGTCAACACCATGACCTTTGCCCCTGGGGCCCACCTGCCCATGGTAGAAACACACGTCATGGAGCACGGCCTGCTATTTCTGCAAGGGGGCGGGGTCTACCGCCTGGCAGACCACTGGTACACCGTACAGGCCGGAGATGTCATCTGGATGGCCTCCTACTGCCCACAGTGGTTTGGCGCGTTGGGCAAAACCCCCAGCAAATACCTCATATATAAGGACGTGAACCGGCACTCGCTCGAGCTCTTGACCTGAAACGGCGGGTACTCTGGCGCTCGGAAACCGCCTTCTCTGAGGCTCTTTTGCAAAGCGTGTAGGGTGCGGCATAAACTATCGTCGTGTTTAGCGTTTTTTTCTGGAGCAACCCATGATTGTAAGACCACTGGTAGATAAAGAACGAATTGTCCACGAACTGGACACACTGGCGGGGTTTTCCGATACCCCCAAGCCCGCCATTACCCGCATTCTTTTTACCAAGCCCGACCTGGGGGCCCGGGCCTATCTCAAGGGCCTGTGTGAAGAAGCTGGCCTCCGCGTGCGGGAGGATGGCCTCGGCAACATCTTTGCCCGCTGGGAGGGCTCTGCGCCCGAGCTGCCTGCGGTGGGCACAGGTTCGCATTTCGACGCCATTCCCTATGCTGGTATGTACGACGGTACGGTGGGGGTGCTGGGCGGTCTGGAGGCCATTCGGGCGCTCCAGCGCAGCGGTTTCAAGCCCTACCGCTCCATCGAACTGCTTATCTTCACCGCCGAAGAGCCCACCCGCTTTGGGATTGGCTGCCTGGGAAGCCGGGCTCTGTCGGGTGTCCTGAACCCTGAATCGTTGAGGCTGCTCAAAGACCAGGAAGGAAAGAGCCTCGAGGAGGTGCGCTGGGAGGCCGGTTATATGGGCCGCCTGGAGGATGTGCAACTCCCCGAAGGCTATTACGCGGCCTTTGTGGAGCTGCATATCGAGCAGGGACCGGTGCTCGAGCAAGAACACGTACCTTTGGGCATCGTCACGGCGATTGCCGCCCCGGCTTCGCTGCGGGCACACCTCGAGGGTGTGGGCGGGCATGCGGGTACTGTTCTCATGCCCGACCGACACGATGCCCTTTGCGCTGCCGCCGAGATTATCCTGGGGGTGGAAGCCTTTGCCAAGAACAGCGGCAGCATCAACACCGTGGCCACCACCGGCTTCTGCGAGGTCTACCCCAACGCGGTGAACAGCGTACCCAGCCGGGTCAAGCTCGAGATTGACGTGCGCGATGTGGAGCAATCCCGCCGCGACCAGGTGATTCGCAACATCATTCAGGGCGTGGAACAGGTTTGCACCCGCCGCGACATCAAGTACAGCGTGGACATTATCAACATAGACCCTCCGGCCAAATCGGGCTCGGAGGTACTCAAAGCGCTGGTAGAAGCCTGTGGCGAGGCCGGGGTCAAGTTCAAGCTAATGGTCAGCCGGGCCTACCACGACTCTTTGTTCATGGCCCGCATCGCACCTACCGCCATGCTCTTCATCCCCTGCCGCGAGGGGATTAGCCACCGCCCGGACGAGTACGCCTCGCCCGAGGACATTGCCCTGGGCACCTACGTTCTGGCGCTGACGTTGGCCAAGCTCTCGCTGGCCGAGGGCAGGGGGAGCGGTAAGGAAGAACCGATGACGCTCAACGACTGATCACGGTCGCGAAAAAGCGTCTCGCTTTCCAAGGGGCAGTATCGCCCTCCGCTACGCGGATAACTTCGGTCGGTCTGGGCGCGGGGCCAGGGCTGGTGCATAAAGAAAAACCACCCCTTCCTCCCCCAACGGGGGAGGCTAGGTGGAGGCATAGCACCCAGCCAGGTCGCCCAGCTACGAGCATTTTTGCAACACCGACCCTATGATACCAACTTTACTCGGACAGTTAGCTTTGAGGGTCGTCCCAAGCCCCCTCATCCGGCGACACCCCAGGTGCAGTCAATCGTGTTTCTATCGCTGTTAAATAGCGCGGTCGGGGTGTCGCCACCTTCTCCCTCCGGGGTGAAGGCAAGGGGTTCACGTGGATTTGGTATGAACCGCTCCTGCTTGAGGTTTGCGAGGGTTCGCGTACCGATCCTAGGCACGTAGCAAAGCCATACTTTTTGCTGGGGGCATTGGTTATACAATAATCAACCATAGGCAAGTGAAGTCCAGGAGGGCTTGGGTGAGTAAGATCAGCTTTCGGTTAAACGGGCAGATGGTGCAGATTTCAGGAGTAGACCCCCATATCACCGTGCTCGAGTGGTTGCGCCAAGAGGGCCTGACGGGCAGCAAGGAGGGTTGCGCCGAGGGGGAGTGCGGGGCTTGCACGGTGCTGCTGGTGCGCCCGGATGGAGCCGGGGCGCGGCTCGAGGCGGTCAATAGCTGTTTGCTGCTGCTGCCGGGTCTGGACGACCAGGAGGTCTGGACGGTGGAAGGGCTTGCACAGGGGGAGAAGCTTCATCCTGTGCAGGAGGCCATGCTTCAGGGGGGCTCGCAGTGTGGCTACTGCACGCCGGGTTTTGTGGTCAGCATGGCGGCGGAGTACTATCGCAAAGGACGTGAAGCCTTCGACCTCGAGGCCCTCTCGGGCAACCTTTGCCGCTGTACCGGCTACAGGCCCATCCGCGATGCCGCCCTATCGCTGGGCCGGCCCGCCCCGGACGACCCTTTGGCCCGGCGGCTGGCAGACCCCGCCCCACCGCTGAAAAGCTTTCGCTACGAGGCCGGCGCCACTTACCTGCGCCCTACCTCGCTGGGTGAGTTGTTCCAGATGCTAGAAGCCTATCCCCAGGCCCGCTTACTGGCCGGCGGCACCGATCTTGGGGTGGAGGTCAACCAACGGTTTTACCGTGCGGAAACCCTCTTAGACCTGAACGCAGTGCCCGAGCTCAAAACCCTTCACTGGGGGTCGGAGGCCATCGAGATTGGCGCAGGCGTAACCCTTTCCGAGGCCGAGCGCTGGCTGGAGGGGCGTGTTCCCCTGCTGGCCGAGTGGTTCCCGCTATTTGCCTCGCGCCTGATCCGCAACCGTGCGACGCTGGGGGGCAACCTGGGTACGGCCTCGCCCATCGGCGATTCCCCGCCGGTGTTGCTGGCCCTGGGGGCCGAGGTAGTGCTGGTGAGCGCACTGGGCGAGCGGGTGGTGAAGCTCGAGCACTTCTTCACCGGATACCGGCAGACGGTGTTACAGCCTGGGGAACTCATCAAGGGGGTGCGAATCCCCCTGCCCCTGGCGCCCCAGGCCCGTTTTTACAAGGTGGCCAAGCGCCCGCTGGACGACATCTCCACCGTGGCGGCAGCCTTTGCGCTCAGGCTCGAGGAAGGCCGGGTTGCCCAGCTTCGCATCGGCTTGGGCGGGGTGGCGGCAACGCCGGTGCGGGCCTACCAGACCGAGGCCTTCCTGGTAGGCCAGCCCTGGGGCGAGCCCAGCATCCGCAAGGCGGCTCAGGTGATCAAGGCAGAGTTCAAACCAATTGACGACCACCGGGGGAGTGCGGCCTACCGAACCGCCATGCTGGGCAACCTGCTCTGGAAGTTCTACAGCGAGACCCAGGAGGTAACCGTATGAAGGTGGTGGGCAAGGCCATTCCCCACGAATCGGCCCGCGAGCACGTGACGGGGCGGGCGCTCTACACCGACGACCTGCTGCCGCGCTACCCCAATGCCCTGCACGCCTGGCCGGTTCAGGCCCCTCATGCCCACGCCCGTATTGTGCGGCTCGATGTTCAGCCTGCGTATGCCGTGCCGGGGGTGGTGCGGGTGCTCACGGCCCCGGATGTACCGGGCCTCAACGACTCGGGCCTCAAGCAGGACGAACCGCTGTTTCCCACCGAGGTGATGTACTCTGGCCAGGCGGTCTGTTGGGTGCTGGCGGAAAGCGAGGAGTCCGCCCGGCTGGGGGCCGCTCGAGTAGCGGTGGAGTATGAGCCGCTGCCCGCCATCCTGAGCATTCGGGAGGCCATAGCCCAGGGGAGTTTTCAGGGCGCAACGCTTCACGCCAAGCGCGGGGATGTGCAGCAGGGTCTTCTGGAATCGGCGCGGGTGCTCGAGGGGGAGCTCGAGCTCGGCGGGCAGGAGCACTTCTACCTCGAGACCCAGTCCTCCCTGGCGGTACTCGACGAGACCGACCACCTGCTGGTACATGCCTCCACCCAGCACCCTTCAGAAACCCAGGAGATCGTGGCCCAGGTGCTGGGCCTGCCGCGCAATCGGGTCACGGTGCAGTGCGTGCGCATGGGCGGGGGCTTCGGCGGCAAGGAAGTACAGGCCAACCCCTTTGCGGCCATAGCGGCCCTGGGGGCCTACCTGACCCGCCGCCCGGTGCGGGTGCGGCTCAACCGGCTTCAGGACATCACCCTCACCGGCAAGCGCCACCCCTTTTATGCCCGCTGGAAGGTGGGTTTTTCCGAAGACGGTGTGCTCCAGGCCCTCCAGATGGAGCTCTTTTCCGACGGCGGCTGGTCGCAAGACCTGAGCGAGCCGGTGATGGCCCGGGCGGTCTGCCATGCCGACAACGCCTACTACATCCCCCACATGGACGTTAAGGGCCGGGTCTGCAAGACCCATAAGACCTCGCAGACCGCCTTCCGGGGTTTTGGGGGGCCGCAGGGTATGGTCTTCATCGAAGAGGTCGTAGACCGCGTGGCCCGCAGCCTGGGCCTGCCGCCGGAGGTGGTGCGGGAGCGGAACTTCTACCGGGCTGAGGGTACCGGGTACCGGGCAGGGGAGGGGCGCATCTCGGAAACCGGAGCCCGGAGCCCGGAGCCTGCACCCCCCTCCACCACCCACTACGGCCAGGCGGTGAAGGATGTGGAGCGCATCCGGCTCATCTGGGACGAGCTCAAACAAAGCGCCGAGTTCGACCGCCGCCGGCGGGAAGTATCCGAGTTCAACGTCCAGAGCCCCCACCGCAAGCGGGGCCTGGCCATCACCCCGGTCAAGTTCGGTATCTCCTTCAACCTGACCGCTTTCAACCAGGCCGGGGCGCTGGTGCTGGTCTACCAGGATGGCTCGGTGCAGGTCAACCACGGCGGCACCGAGATGGGCCAGGGGCTTTTCACCAAGATTCAGCAGATTGCTGCCCAGACCCTGGGTGTGCCGCTGGAATCCATCCGCCTGATGCCCACCCGCACCGACAAGGTGCCCAATACCTCGGCCACCGCCGCCTCCACCGGGGCCGACCTGAACGGGGGAGCCGTGCGCGATGCCTGCGAGAAAATCAAGGCCCGGCTGGCCGGGGTAGCGGCCCAGAAACTGGGTGTTCACCCTGCCGACGTGGTGTTTGAAGACGGCCAGGCCTGGAGCATCTGGAAGCCTGAGGAGCGGCTGGGCTTTGCCGAAGTGGTGAAGGCCGCCTATGCCCAGCGGATACAGCTTTTTGCCGATGGCTTTTACCGCACGCCGGGGCTCCACTGGGACAAAACCCGCATGTGGGGTAAACCCTTTCACTACTTTGCTTTTGGCGCGGCGGTGAGTGAGGTAGAAGTGGACGGTTTTACGGGTCAGTACACCCTGCGCCGGGTGGACATTCTGCACGACGTGGGCGACTCGCTCTCCCCGCTGGTGGACCTGGGCCAGGTGGAGGGGGGTTTTATCCAGGGTGTGGGCTGGCTTACGCTGGAGGACCTGCGCTGGGATGCCAGGGGCCAGGTAGCCACCCGCTCGGCCAGCACCTACAAGCTGCCCAGTTTTTCCGAGCTACCCGAGGTCTTCCACGTGCGGCTTCTGCCGCGGGCCACTGAGCCGGGGGTGGTGTACGGCTCCAAGGCCGTGGGGGAGCCCCCGCTGATGCTGGCCATCTCGGTACGCGAAGCCCTGCGCGACGCTGTGGCGGCTTTTGGAAGGGGGGGTGTGGTAGAACTGGCCTCGCCCGCCACGCCCGAGGCGGTCTACTGGGCCATCGAGAAGGTGCGGGAACAGGCCCTGGTCTCGGGGGATTGATGGGCATGGATGAGCCCCGCTCACCCCTATGGTGCGGAACCTCGAGCGCTTCTCGATGGGCGTTTTCTTGCTCGTTATGGTCGGCTTTTTTGTCTGTTTTGCCGGGCAACTGTAGGGGGCTCTTATGCAGTGGTTTGAGCAGCTCGCCCGCCTGACTGAGCAAAAAGAGCCGCTGGTGCTGGTCACGCTAGTCTCGGTGCGGGGCCATGCGCCCCGCGAGGCCGGAGCCAAAATGTTGGTGACGGCTGAGGCCGTCTACGGAACCATTGGCGGGGGGAACCTCGAGGCCACCGCCATTGCCCTGGCCCACAAGATGCTGGAGGGCCCAGGCCACACGCCACAACTGCACACCCTGCGCCTGACCGAAAACGCCCCCGCCGAACACGGGGTGCAGTGCTGTGGGGGTGAGGTGCAGATCCTGCTCGAGGCGGTGACGCCAGCCCGCCCCACCGTGGCCATTTTTGGGGTGGGGCATGTGGGGCTGGCCCTGGCCAAGGTGCTCTCGATGCTGCCCATCGAACTGTGGCTGGTGGACTCGAGGGCCGAGATGCTCTCAGAAGAGCGTCTGAACCCCCTCTATCGGGAACAGGCTCGCATACGGGTGTTTCAGGCCCCCATCCTGGACAGCATCGTGAACGACCTGCCCGCAGGGGCGCACCTGGTCATCATGACCCACGACCACGCCGAGGATTTGTTCGTGCTCGAGGCCGCTTTGCGCCGGGGTGAGCTGGGCTTTATCGGCCTGATCGGCTCGGCGGTCAAGTGGCGTAACTTTCAGCACAAACTGCTGCAGCAGGGCTTGTCTCAGGCCGACCTGGCCCGTGTCACCTGTCCTATTGGACTACCAATCACCAAAAGCAAGGCCCCACAGGCCATTGCCATTGCCACCGCGGGCCAGTTGTTGCCCTTGCTGCAAAGCGATGGGAGCGAGGCGCAAAACCCGGAGCCGAAAGCTGCAGTAGCCCCGAGAGCTAGCGAGTGACCAAGACCTTATACCAGAATCGGTTAGTTCGTTGCCGAACGGCAACGAACCAAACGAGCCTGGTATTACTTAGTGCAGTCCAGCTTAAAGCGGAGGCTGGGGTTGGGGGAGCTGAAGGCCAGGTTGTACTTCTGCTTGATGCTGTTCGTATCCATCTCGATCAAGAGCTTGGTCGGGGCGTCGGTGCGGTTGCTGGTGAACTTGAGCTTGGTGGTGACGCCAGAACCTTGCGGAATGGCAGCGTTGTAGATTTTGGCCTCGTAGGACTCGCGGGCCAGGGCGTTTCCCTCCATGCGCTGCGTGGAGCCGTCGGCAAAGGCCAGGGTGAGGCTGCTGGAGTCTTTGAAGCCGGCGTTCCAGGCCTCGAGGGTTCGGTTGGTGGCGTTGCGCACCTCAAAATCTATCGCCCAACCTTTGAGCCCGCCGTCGTCAAAAGACTCGACCCTGGTAGCCCGCGCTCGCCAGATGCCGTTAAATAGCCACTCGTTCAAGCAGCCCTCGAGGCTAGCCCGCTGGTCGGCCCCACCCGCAGGCGAGCCGCTCAGACTCACGGTATTGCCCGAGACCGCGGCGGTAACCCCCAGGGCCCGCAGCGCACTGAGCGGCACGTAGGTCTGTCCCCCCACCACAATGGCCTTGCTGCTCTGGGCTTGGCCGTTTACCACCAGGTTGAGTTGCCGCTGCACCGCCTGGGCTAGCACCAGGCCCAGCGCGCCGACCACCACCCAAGTCAAAATTCTGCGATTCATAGCTGCTCCTTGTAGTGTCTGGGGTCTATGGTCGATGGTTTATGGTCGGTCGTCAATAGCCTGAACCCGTGAATATCGGCAGAAAGCCATTGGCGATGGACCATCAGCCATTAACTAGTGACTATTGACATTTGCTTACGGGCTTTGCACCGTCCCCATGCCGCTCAGGAAGGTGGCGGTGAGGGTACTTCTGGCAACCTGGCCCTGGGTGGCGCTATTTTCCTCCACCAGCAAATAGAAGGTCTTGGGGCCCGCACTGTCCACCGGGAATACCCGCTCGCTGCTGACAATCTGGATATAGGTCCAGTTGGGCAAACCTCCGGGTAGGGAGATACGCTTGTCCTGGTCTGGGCGGATGACATCGGGTTCGTTAGCCAATGCCACCGTGAAGAGGGCGCTGCTGTCACCGGTGTACACCATATTGAGTTGGAGGCTGGCGCTAACCCTTACATACCCGGGCCCCGGCACGTTGATGGTCACGCTGCGTCTCAAGGAGTTGGGGAAGTTGGGAATGTCGGCGGTATCCGATTCCACGGCCTGGGCCACACCGGGGAGGGCGTTGTTTAGAGCGGCAAAGTTGGCATTGACTTCGGCAGCGCGAATGGGATTTCCGGCGGTGAAGGTATGGGGCAGATTGATGCCTGCCAAGGCCCACAGGCCAAGGCTAGACAGCACGAAACCCAGCGCCAAAAAGAAGAGGTTTTTGTTGGGCATAGCGGTGCCTCACAAACGCACGTTGACCCCGCCCCGCAGGCCAAAACCGGCGCTGGGGCCGTTGAAGGTGAAGACCCCCTCGAGGAAGGTGTACACGTTGCCGGTGGGGAGCTCGAGGCCCGCCGCTAGGGCAAAGATGGGGCCGGTCACGCCCCCGCCCGAGAACAGCAGCCCCAAGCTGGGGCCGGCGTAAATTTGCAGCGGGTCGAGGTTCAGGCTTGCCAGCGGCCCCGCACTGATGGCGGCGGTAAAGTTGCTGCTGAGGGCGGCATCGGCCACCGCCCGCAGATGCACCGTGAGCGGGCTGGCCTGCACCAGATTGCGAACCGTGAACTGCACGTTGCCCTGGGCCGAGGAGCCCCCGCTCCCGGCGTTGAAGCTTAGGCCACCCCCCACGCTAAAATCGGCGGCCCAGGCCCAGGAAAGTAGGAGTAAGAACCCCGGTATCCACGCTTTTTTCATGTAATCATCCCTTTTTAGAGCTGCTTGATGACCAGCACGTTGAACTTGGCTCCGACAGGCATGTCAATCCCATCGGCCCGGAAAATGCGCCAGCGGCCTGCACCGGCATCGTAGGAAACCCCAATGGGCGCATTGATGAATGGGTCGGCACCTGAGCTTACGTGCGTAACAATCAGGATTGCGTTGGAATTGTTATTTGTTTGGGGGTTGTCCAGCGTGGTGCGCGGGCCGTTGATGTTGGAAGGTATTGCGGTGTGTAAGAAGGCTGGTTTGTTGCCTCTTACCCCGATGCTGCCGTCCACCAGCAATGCAGTACCCGTCACGGTAGCTTTAGCCGAGACCCCAGCACCCGAACCACTAAGCGATTCGCCCTCAACGCCGATTCCATCCGAACCCGTAGTGCCCCTGACACCCCAGCCTGTGCCGGCAACCTCTCCTTGTAGAGCGACGCTTAGCGCACCATTATTTCGCACCTTAAAGCCTGCATTGGGTGGAACATTGCTCCCAACGAGGCTTGTCCCGAAACTGGCTCCTATGGGCCGCTCCTCGAGGGCCTCGATGGCGCTACGCAGCGTGGTGAAGTTCTGGTTGACCTCGCTGGCCCTGATGGGCGTGCCCGCGCTGAAGCTGGTGAGCGCCCCCACGCTCAGCGCCCATAGCCCAGAAGCCACGATGCCTGCACCCAACACGAAAAAGAACAAGTTTTTCCCGCGCATACGTCCTCCTACTGCCAGTTGGCCTGATCCCACCGGCTGTTGTCCCAGATGCCTGCATTGCCGCCGCCTCCGCCCCCACAGGCCACCAGGGTGGCCAGAACCAGGGCCAGGAGGATGAGCCGTCCAAGGGTTTGTTTCATGGGTTGCTCCCTTTGGGATGGCTTCAGCGAATCCCAAAAACCCGCCCGCCCGAGTTCCGGCAGAGCTGCTCCAGGTACTGCAAAAGCAACAGCGGGCTCTCGAACTCGTGCCGCTTACCGGTTTCGGGATCCAAGAGAACCGCCCGCCAGGGTTGTTGGGGTGTGGCTGGCTCGAGGTGCAGCACCAGGTCGAGCGGTTGGGGGGGCTTCGCTTCCATCGCCAGACCGAGGGTAGCAAGGGGTGCGTCACTCGAACGTCATTGCCAGCCGGGCCCGGAGGGCTTGCTCGCCGACGCTGCGGAACCGGACGATGCCGCCGTGCAGCGCAAGGGCTTGCTCGAGGTCGGCTCGGGCCTTAGCCCGCTCCTTCAGCGCCAGCCAGGCCCCGCCTCGGCTGTAAAGGAGGTTTATTTTCTGGGTCTCGCTACAGGCGGTTTCGAGGGCCTCCTGGGCCAGACGCAGGGCGGCTTTGGGGTTGTGCTGGGCCAGCTCGAGCTCGGCGTAAAGATGTTTGACCTCGGGGGCGCCCCACTGGAGGTTTTCTGAGAGCTCTAAGGCCCGCTCCAGATCCCGCGTGGCCTCGGTGGTCTGGCCCAGCCCCAGCCAGGCCTCGGCCCGCACCAATAGGGCTATCAGCTCCTGGCGTTGCACCCCACCCTGCCTGGCTTTTTGGAGGATGTCCTCGGTCTCGCCAATGGCTTTGGCGTAGCAACCCTGGCTCAGATGCACCCGCGCCCGCACCATCCCAATGCGCTCTTGCAAGAGCCAGAAGCCTGAGGGGGCCGGGCTGTGCTGCCGCATCAGGCCCTCGGCCTGCTCGACCCAGTCCAGGGCCTCGGTAGGCCGTTCCTGAAGCATCAGGGTCAGGCTATGGCAAAGCCGGGCCTCGATCTGGTGATGGGGCGTGAGGCTTTGCGCCAGCTTGAGCGCCTCGAGTCCGTCCTGGTGGGCTTCTTGTAAGAGCCCTAGGTCGCGCTGGTAGTGGGTCACAAAAACCAGCGGGTAGAAGGCCTCGGCAGGGGAGACCTCGAGGGCATACGCGTAGGCCCGCCGGCTGGCCTCCATGGCGCCGGCTAGGTCGTACTGGTCGTCGAGCACCATCCCCCGGTAGAACCATACGCTCGAGCGCTGGAGGGGTGTTTGGGCGATTTGCTGCATCTCCTCGAGCTGGGCTAGTTGTTCCTTGGGGCCGGCATGCCCCACCTGGCGGCTCAAATAAAAGCGCTGGTTCAGGGCCTCGAAACGCTGGGGGTGTTCGGGGGGCAGAATTTCCAGGGTTCGCAAAAAGTACCCGTCGGCCTCCTGGTAGGCCCCCAAGCCGTGGGTTTGCAAGGCAGCTCTGCGCCACCACACCGCGGCCTGCTCGGACTGTCCGGCCATTTGGAAATAGCCGGCAACCTGGGCCGGGTGTACCGCCTGCTGGGCAAAGTGCTGGGCCAGGCGGGCCGAAATCAGCTTGCGGCGGTCGGGTTGCAGGGTTTCGGCGATGGTGCGGGCGATCAGGTCGTGGGTGAAGCGGTAGCCCTGGGGCGTGTTCTTCAGCAGGTGATACTGGCAGGCCTGCTCCAGCGCCTCGCAGACCTCCCAGTCCGAAAGCGCGCTGGCCTGGGCCAGCAGGTGGGAGTCAAAGGTTTCTTCGCCGACCAGCGCCGCTACTTCCAGGCTGCGCCGCACCGCCGCCCCCTGGTGCTCGAGGCGGCCCAGGATGGCCTGGCGCACGCTGGGGGCGATGGGCAGCTCGGTGTAGTCGTGGGTGGACTCGTCGTAAGGGGTCTTCCACACACCGCCCTCCTCTAAGCGCAGCTCACCGGACTCGAAGAGGCTACGCAGGGTCTCCAGCACAAAGAGCGGGTTGCCCGAGGTGGCCCGGTAGACCCGCTGCGGAAACAGCCGGGATGGCCGCCCGGAAAGGTGGGCAATGAGTTCGGCCACCTCGAGCTCGCTCAGGGGTTCTAGCTCGAGCCAGGCGGCCCTCTGGCCGTTACGCCAGTCTTGATAGCGACGGGCCACCTCCGGCCCCACCTCGTCGGGGCGCACCGTGACCACCAACCGAGCCAATGCCCCGCGCTGCTCCAGCCCCACCGCCAGCGCCCGGAGGCTCCAGGGGTCGCTGTAGTGTTCGTCCTCACTGAGAAAAACCGTGCTGCCATGGGCCTGTATCATCAACTCCACCAGCCCCGAGAAAAACCGCACCAGGGTGCTTTCGTCCAGCGGCGGCGGAGGGGTTTCGCACAACTCGGGAACCAGGCGGGAAGCCTCGAGGCGTATCCAGCTTTTCGGCTGCAGGTCGGGCTTGGTGCTCAGGGCCTGGCGCACCCAGCGGGTCATGGAAGCATAGGGGGTCGGCCCATCGCCGGGTTGTCCCGAGAGCGTAATGTAGGGGCCCTTATCGGCCAGCAATTCTTTGGCCAGACGGCTCTTGCCCACCCCTGCCGGGCCGGCGATGAGCAGGATGTTTTGGTGTTGCCAGGCGGCCTCGAGCTGCTCGAGGGCCGAGGCTCGCCCTACCAGCGGTGGGTTGAAGTGGGGGCTGCTGGGGGCTTCGGGTCGCACCCGAGCGGTCGGTTTGCGCCGGCGGATCTGCTCGGCCAGGGCCTGGGTTTCCGGTAGCGGTTCTAAGGCCAGCTCCCGCCGCAACACCTCACACAGCCGCTTGTACTGTTGCAGAGCCCCCTCGGTCTGCCCGAGCAACGCATAAAGCCGCATGGCCTCGCGGTGAAAATGTTCCTGCAGCTCGTCGTGGCGAATAAGCTCCTGGTAAAGTTCCAGGGCAAGCTGGATTTTCCCGTCGGCCTCGAGCTGTTTGGCCCGACCCCCAAGGGCCACCACCCAAAGCCGCCCCAGCCGCTCGCGCCAGCGCCATAGCCAGTCGCTGTAGGTTTCCTCTTCCAGCTCCAAGCCTTGCAAAAAATCGCCTTTGTAGGTTGCTAGCGCCTCGGGCCAGTGTTGCGCCTCGACCTGGGACAAAAAGCGCTGTACGTCCAGCTCAAACTGGATCAGCTCGATCTGCTCACGTCCGGCATGGATGTAGGCCCCCAAGGGGCTGTTGCTCAGCCGATACAGCGTCTGCCGCAGATTGTGCTGCCCTCGGCTCTCTGCGTGGCCTCCCCACAGCAGCTCAACCAACCGATGGCGGGGCTGGCGGCCCTCGAGGGCTAGAAAGGCCAGCAATGCAACCACCTTGCGCGGCGGATCCAGTTCCCGCTCTTCGCAGCGCAGTTTGGGAGAACCCAGTAGCTCAATTTGCAGCATGGTGTGAGGCTTTCCAGATTCAGATGGGAAACAGGCTTATGCCGTTTGCTGCATTCAGTGTAGTTAGAGGATAGCAAAGGGCCGGGTTATTTGGGGTGAAGTTAACTTTTAATACCACATTCGGTTAGTTCGGCGCCGGATGGCGGCGAACTAACAAGGCCGAAGGGAGCGCTCTAGGATTCAAAAAGATAGCCTCTGGGGGTCTTTGGTTTGGATGATTATCTTTTTGAATCCGGTATAACCCGCCTGCTGTCCTGGTTGCCTTTCGACTCGCAACGCAGTTGAGCTACCCTGTGGCGCGCGGGCTTTGCGATATGATTTCTCGCAATGGGTGAGCCCCTGTTGCAACTCAAAAACATCACCAAACGCTTTCCCGGGGTGGTCGCCAACGATGGGGTGAGCCTCGAGATCTATCCCGGCGAGGTGTTGGCCCTTTTGGGCGAGAACGGGGCGGGCAAGTCCACCCTGGTTTCTATCCTCTATGGCCTTTACCACCCCGACGAGGGCGAGATGCTTGTAGAGGGCCGGCCGGTTCGCATCGCCTCGCCCTTAGACGCCCTTCGGCTCGGCATTGGGCTGGTGCCCCAGCACCCCACCCTGGTCAGCCGCCACACGGTTGCGGAGAACCTGGCTCTGGGTATAGGCAGCCCCCTGCTGCCGGCGCAGCGCATCGGGCCCCTGGTGGAGCGGCTGGCCCAGGGCTACGGCCTGGAGGTAGACCCTAAGGCCCGGGTGGCCCAGCTTTCGCCCGGCGAGAAACAGCGGGTCGAGATTGTGCGGGCCTTGCTGCGGGGGGCCAAGGTGCTCATCCTGGACGAGCCGACCAGCGTGCTCACCCCGCAGGAGGCCGAGGCTTTGTTCCGGGTGATGCGCGAGCTGAAGGCGGCGGGCAAGTCCTTGATATTTATCTCCCACAAGCTCGAGGAGGTGCTCTCCATTGCTGACCGCTGTGTGGTGCTGCGCCGGGGGCGGGTGGTGGGCAGCCTGCCTACCTGCGAGGCCAGCAAAACCAGGCTGGCCGAGTTAATGGTGGGGAAAAACATTAGTTTCGAGCGTAAACGAAAAGCGGTTCCGCTGGGGGAGGCGGTGCTCGAGGTTGAAAACTTGCAGGCCCGCTCGAGCCGCAACCTTCCGGCTTTGCGGGGGGTTTCCTTCAAGCTCCGCCGGGGGGAGATTCTGGGCATCGCCGGGGTGGCAGGCAACGGCCAAAGCGAGCTGGTGGAGGTGCTGGCGGGCTTGCGCACGGCCGAGGCTGGCTCGGTAAAACTCCAGGGCCAGCCTTTGCCAGCCCACCCGGCCCGCCTCTTCGATCTGGGGGTGGCCCACATTCCAGAAGACCGCCTGCATATGGGCACGGTGCCCAGCATGAACGTGGCCGAGAACCTGGCCTTGCGCACCTTCGACCGCCCCCCCCTGGCGCGAGGCGCCCTGCTGAACCCGGCAGCCTTCCTGGCCCAGGCCGAGGCACAGGTGCGGGCCTATGCCATTGCCACCCCCAGCCTGCACACGCCCTCGAGGCTTCTTTCGGGCGGCAACATCCAGAAGGTCATCCTGGCCCGCGAGCTGGCCGGGGAGCCCCAACTCATCCTGGCCGTCCACCCCACCTATGGCCTCGACATTGGCGCGACCGAGCAGGTACACCAGGTCTTGCTGGAAAAAACCCAGCAGGGGGCGGCGGTGCTTCTGGTTTCGGAAGACCTGGAAGAACTGCTTTCGCTCTCCGACCACATCGGGGTGCTCTACCGCGGCGCACTGAAAGGGCCATTTGCCGCCGAGCAGGTCTCCCGTGAGGCAGTGGGCCTCTGGATGACCGGGGGTGCAGCGTGAGGCTCGAGCCTTTGCCCAGCGCCTCGCCCTGGCGGGTGCTGGGGGTTACGCTGCTGGCCCTGGGGCTGGCTTTTATACTGGTGGGGACGGTGTTTTGGGTCTATGGTCAGAATCCCCTCGAGGTCTACCGGGCCATGTTTGCGGGCACGCTGCTGGAAGCCAAGGGCTGGCAGGAGATTTTCCGGCGCAGCATCCCCCTGCTTCTCATTGGGGTGGGCCTGACCCTGGCCTTTCGTACCCAGTTCTATAACATCGGGGCAGAGGGCCAGGTTTTGCTGGGGGCGGTGCTGGCCGCCGGGGTGGCGCTTTTCCTGCCTCTGCCCCCTCCTTTGAGCCTGCCGGTCATGGTTCTGGCCGGAGCCCTGGGCGGGGCGCTGTGGTGCGGTCTGGCGGCCTGGCTGCGCCTGCGCTTCAGCGTGAACGAAATCCTCTCCACCCTAATGCTCAACTATGTGGCCCAGCACCTGGTTATCTTCCTGATCAATGGCCCCTGGCGGGGCAAGGACGTGCGGGGTTACATCTACTCCGACCGCTTTGCCGAGTACCAGCAGCTTCCGGTCTGGCCCGGCTCGAGCGTTCACTGGCCCACCCTGCTTTTGGGTGTACTGCTGGCCCTGCTGCTGCAGTTCCTGCTTTTCCGCACCACCCTGGGCTTCCGCCTGCGCATCGTGGGCGAGAACCCCGGGGCAGCGCGCTATCTGGGCCTGGCCCAGGGGCGGCTCCTGCTTCTGCTGGCCCTGATCACCGGGGGCCTGGCCGGGCTGGCCGGGGTGGGGGAGATTGCGGGCATCCACCACCGCCTGATTGAGCCCAGCCAGCTTTCCTCCGGCTACGGCTTCACCGCCATCATCGTGGCCTGGCTGGCCCGTGGACAACCGGCCCTGGTGCTCCTTACGGCCCCCCTGATGGGTCTGGTGCTGGCCGGGGGCGATCTTCTGAAGGTGAGCTTTAACATGCCCTTTCGAATAGTGGACGTGTTTAGCGGGATTATTCTATTTTGTCTGATCGGTTCCGAACTCTTTTTGCGCTACCGTCTGCGAAGGTAAGGTAAATATGGAAGAAATCGTCAATGCGCTGGCTCGAGCCCTCTCCTTTGGCACCCCTTTGCTCATTGCCTGCCTGGGGGCCATCCTGAACGAGCGGGCCGGGGTGGTCAACCTGGGCGTAGAGGGCATGATGGCCCTGGGGGCCCTGGCGGGGTTTGCGGTGGCCTTTGGTGGCGGGGTAGGCGATGGCAACCTCTGGCTGGCTGTGCTGGCGGCCATGCTGGCCGGGGGGGTGGCCGCCTTGCTGCATGGCTTCGTGACCATTACCCTCCAGGCCAACCAGTTTGTTTCGGGGCTGGCCTTGACCATGGTGGGCCTGGGCACTGCGGGTCTTTTGGGCAAGCGTTTCGAGGGGCAGCCCCTCTTTAACCAGCCCCCCGAGTGGCCTTTTACCCTGGGGGCGGTGGGGTTGGCGGTTTTGCTGACGTTTGTGTTCTACGCCACCCGGCTGGGCCTGTCGCTACGCTCGGTAGGGGAGAACCCCGCCGCCGCCGACCTGTTGGGGCTCAATGTGTCGGTGGTGCGCTACGCGGCGGTGGTCGCCGGGGGTGCCCTGGCGGGGCTGGCCGGGGCCTACCTCTCGCTGGTCTACCGCCCCTCCTGGACCGATGGCATGACGGCCGGGCTCGGCTGGATTGCGGTGGCGCTGGTGATTTTTGTGGGCTGGAGCCCTCTCCGGGCGGTATTTGGGGCCATTTTCTTTGGGCTGTTGTACTATCTTCAGTTCAGGTTGCAGGGCCAGGCCGCCATTCCCTCGGAGGTGTTTGCGAGCCTGCCCTACCTTCTGGTTATACTTGTGCTGGCTTTGTCAGGGCTGCGCGGGCAGCAAGGCAACGCCCCTGAAGCGCTGGGAAAGCCCTATCGGCGGGGCGAACGCTAAAACTATGGCATCGGCCCTAAACCCACAAGGGCATGTGGGCAAGGGCAGCAGGAGGGTTGCATGAGAAAGACTTGGTTGTTGGGCATTGTAGCGACCTTGGTTCTGGGTATGGGGATGGCCCAGCAGGCCAACCTGAAGGCCTGCTTCATTTACGTGGGCCCCATTGGCGATGTGGGTTGGACCTACGCCCACGATGAGGCCCGCCGGGCGGCAGAAAAGGCCATTCCGGGTCTCAGCACCCAGTACGTGGAATCGGTCAAGCCGGCCGATACCCTGGCCACGGTAGACCGGCTGGTCTCGGGGGGTTGTAACGTGATTTTTACCACCTCCTTCGACTTCATGGATCCGACCCTCGAGGCCGCCAAAAAGTACCCGAACGTAATTTTTGCGCACGCATCCGGCTTTAAGCGGGCGCCCAACATGCTCACCTACATGGCCGACTTCTACCAGATCTACTACCTGAACGGCCTGATGGCCGGGGCCCTCACCAAGAGCGGCAAGGTAGGCTATGTAGCAGCCTTCCCCATCCCTGAACTCAAGCGCCACATCTCAGCTTTTGCTCTAGGGGTAAGGGCGGTGAACCCGCGGGCTACCGTGAACGTCAAGTGGATTAATGCCTGGTTCGATCCTGTCAAAGCTCGCGAAGCTGCCGAGGCCTTGATGGCCGAAGGCAACGACATTCTGGCCTTCACTGAGGACACCGCCACCGTCATCCAGACCGCAGCCCGACGCAAGGTGCCCAGCTTCAGCCACTACAACTCCATGTATAAGTACGCCCCCGACTACGTGGTCTCGGGCCAATTGGTGGACTGGAGCGTCATCTACATCGACATCCTGAAGAAAGTCCAGAACGGCACCTACACCCCCAATAACCTGCAAAACGTAGACTACTGGTGGCTTGCCAAGGAAAAGGCGGTCATGCTGGGGGCCCAGGTGGGCATGCCCATCAACCCCAAGTTCGAGGCAGCCCTCAAGCAGGCAACCCTGACCGTGAACGGCAAGCGGATGAGCGTGTACGACAGGGTTATGGAGCTCTACAAGGACATCCAGAGCCAAAACCCCAAATGGGATCCCTTCACCGGCCCCATCCGCGACCGCAATGGGGTGCTGCGGGTGCCTGCCGGGCGCAGGATGACCGTTAAAGAACTCAATGAGATGCAGTGGGTGGCTCCGGGCGTAGTGGGCCAGGTGCCGGACGAGCCAAAGTAAGCTCGGCTTTTGTAATACCAGATTCGGTTAGTTCGGCGCCGGATGGCGGCGAACTAACCGGGCCGAAGTTATCCGCGTAGCGGAGGGCGATACCGCCCCTTGGAAGTTATCCGCGTAGCGGAGGGCGATACCGCCCCTTGGAAGTTATCCGCGTAGCGGAGGGCGATACCGCCCCTTGGAAAGGAGACGCTTTTTTCGCCGGCCGTTCGGGAGGGGTGTGCTCTAGGATTCAAAAAGATAGCCTCTGAGGGGTCTTTGGTTTGGATGATTATCTTTTTGAATCCTGTATAACCAGGGGGCAGGCGGGTCGGTCCCCTGGTTTTTGCCGACCCACACCGCCGAAAGCTGAATAGAGGTGTACTCGAGCAACCCCTGCTTGCGATAGCCGTGGGCTTCCCGTTACCATGCACAGAATATGAGCATAACCCTGTCTGACCTCCAGTACGCCGTGGATGCAGCCATGGGCCGCCGCCCGGGAACCCTGCTTTTGAAGAATGCCCGGCTGGTCAACGTGTTTAGCCTGACTTTGCAGTCCACCCACATTCTGCTGGTCGGGCCTCTGGTAGCGGCGGTGGGCCCGGAGTATGCCGAGGCCGAGGCCCTCGAGGTACTGGATTTAGAGGGCCGGGTGGTGGCACCGGGGCTGATTGATGGGCATGTGCACCTCGAGAGCTCCCTGGTCTCGCCCGCCGAGTATGCCCGTGGCGTGGTGCCGCGGGGCGTGACCGGGGTGGTAACCGACCCCCACGAAATTGGCAATGTGGCGGGGGTAGCGGGGATTGAGTGGCTGATGGAGGCCAGCGAAGGGCTGCCGCTCGAGGTCTGGATCACGGTGCCGTCCTCGGTGCCCTCTACCCCCCTGGAAACCAGCGGGGCCAAGCTGGGCCAGACCGAAATAGAGCATTTGCTGGCCCACCCGCGGGTGGTGGGGGTGGCCGAGCTGATGAGCTTTCCGGCTATTCTGGCCGCCGATGCACACGAACTAAGCAAGGTACTGCTGGCCGAGCGCTTCCGCAAGTCGCCCGAGGGCCACGCCCCCACCCTGACCGGGCGGCCTCTGCAGGGCTACCTGGCCACCGGTATCGCCTCCGACCACGAAAGCACCACCCTGGAGGAGGGCAGGGCCAAGCTCGAGGCAGGTTGCTTTCTGATGGTGCGCGAAGGCTCGACCACGCGAAATCTGGAGGCCCTGGCGCCCCTGCTACGCCCCGAGCACGCCGACCGCATCGGCCTGGTGACCGACGACCGGCTGCCTTCAGACTTACTGCGCGAAGGGGGGGTGGATTTCCTGGTGCGCAAGGCCATAGCCTTGGGTTCGGACCCTGCCTACGCCATTCGCGCCGGAAGCTGGAATGTGGCCCGCCACTACCGGCTTATGCGCCGGGGTGCGGTAGCGCCGGGCTTCCAGGCCGATCTGGTGGTCTTGGACGATTTGCAAACCTTCCAGGCCGCCCAGGTTTATCAGCGGGGCCGCCTGGTAGCCGAGCAGGGTCGGCTCCGGGTTGAGCTGCCCAAAACCAGGGTCTCGGCGGCAGTTTCCGGCACGGTCAAACTACCCGAGCTACGGCCAGAAGACCTGCGGATTCCGGCTTTCCCCGGCAAGGCCCGGGTGGTGCGGGCCATTCCCCACCAGGTACTGACCGCCGAGGAGCATACCGAGCCGACCGTGCGCAACGGGGAAGTGGTGGCCGACCCCGCGCGCGACCTGGCCAAGCTCGTCTGCCTCGAGCGCCACGGCAAAAACGGCCAGATCGGCAAGAGCCTGGTAACGGCCTTTGGGCTGCAAAAAGGGGCGCTGGCCTGCACGGTAGGCCACGACCACCACAACCTGATGGCGGTGGGGGTCTCGGATGATGATATTGTGGCGGCGGCCAGGCGGCTTGAGGCCCTGGGTGGGGGCATGATTGCCGTGGCCGACGGCGAGGTGCTGGCCGAGCTGGCCCTGCCTATTGCGGGCCTGATTACCGACGAGCCCTTAGAGCAGGTCAACGCCAAGCTACAGGCCCTCGAGGCCGCCGCCCGGCAACTGGGCGTCACCCTGCCCGATCCCTACATGGTGCTTTCATTCCTGGGCCTGGCGGTGATTCCCGAGCTTCGCCTGACCGACTACGGGCTGGTGGACGTGCACAAGGGAACCCTGGTGCCGCTGGGGGTAGAAAGCTGAAGGCTAAAAGCCCAGAGCAGTTTTCAGAAAAAAACAGGCCTGTCCGCCCCGCTCCCGCGTGCAGGGGTGGCCCGAGTGTAGGGCTGGTTAGAATAGTGCGGCATGACCTTAATATTGCGTGGCCGGGTGGTTCATACGCCCAAAAACCCTTTTCGCGAGATCCGTGCGCTGCAAGCCTTTCCCGATGGGGGGCTGGCGATTGCCGAAGGCCGGATCGCGGCTGTGGGCAGTTTTGCCGAGGTGGCCCGGCAGTTTCCTGGTGCACGGGTGCAGGACTGCCGCGAGGGGATCTTGCTGCCGGGGCTGGTGGATACCCATGTGCACTACCCGCAAACCCGCGTGATTGGGGCCATGGGCTACTCCCTGCTCGACTGGCTAGAAAAGCGCACCCTGCCCTTAGAAGCCCAGCTTGCCGACAACAAGCTGGCCCGCGAGCTGGCCCGGGAGTTCGTCAAGCTGCTTTTGCGCAACGGCACCACCACGGCCCTGGTGTTTGGCTCTCACTTCCAGGGGGCCACCGCCAACCTTTTCGGAGCCGCCGAGGACGCAGGGCTTCGCATCATCGCCGGTCAGGTCTGCTCGGATCGCCTGCTGCTGCCCCAACTGCACACCACCCCCGAACAGAGCTACGCCGAGCAAAAAATGCTCATCCAGCGCTTTCATGGCCGGGACAAGCTGCGCTACGCGGTTACACCGCGCTTTGCGCTCTCGGCTTCGGAGGCCATGCTCGAGGTCTGCCAGACCCTTCTGCAAGAGCACCCCGACCTGCACTTCACCACCCACCTCAACGAGAACACCGAGGAGATACGTACCGTGGCGGAGCTTTTCCCCTGGAGTAAAAACTACCTCCAGACCTACGATCGCTTCGGCCTGGTAGGGCAGCGCTCGGTGTTTGCCCACAACGTGCACCCCACCGAGCCCGAACTGCTGCGGCTGGCCGAGGCAAGGGCTGCCGTGGCTCACTGTCCTAGCTCCAACGCCTTTATCGGCAGCGGCATCTTTCCTATGCATCGCCACCTGCGTTTCGGGGTGCGCTTTGCCCTGGGTTCGGACGTGGGGGGTGGCACCGGATTCAGCCTTTTGAAGGAGGGTCTTACGGCCTACATTGCCCAGCGCTATGCCCAGGACGGCGTGAACCTGACCCCCGCCCACCTGCTCTATCTGGCGACCCAGGCCGGCGCCGAAATTCTGGGCCTGGGCGAGGAAGTCGGTAGTTTTGCCCCGGGTAAGGCAGCCGACGTGATCTGGGTCAAGCCCGAAGAAGGGAGCACCCTGGAAGTCCATTTCCGCCACCTAGACTCCGTGGAGCAGCTCCTGGGTTCGCTCTTCACCCTGCACGGCGAGGCCAAGGTGCATAAGGTCTGGCTCGAGGGCCGGGAAGCCCCCCTGGACTGATGGTATGGTGGGCCGCATGGAACAGGTCTATGTGCTTCCAGCAAAGATGTTCCCGCCTGCAAGGGATACCCTTATTCCCCTCGAGGCCGAACTGCTCAAGAGAATCGAACTTGAGGGCTTCTTCATGGAACGCGCACAGGCTGAAGAAGACCCCCGCTACCGGCAGATCATCCCCTACGCCCTGGTGCGCTACCAGGCCCGCTACTTTCTGATGCGGCGCACCCGGGGAGGCGGGGAGGCCCGTTTGCATAACCTCTACACCCTTGGGGTGGGCGGCCACATCAATCCCCAGGATCAGCGCGGCCCGGAGGCCAACCCCTTGCTGGAGGGTCTGCGCCGCGAGCTGCTCGAGGAGGTAGGGGTGCGCCGCTACAGCGCTGAGCCAGTGGGCCTGATCGTGATGTCCGATACGCCGGTCAGCCGTGTGCATGCGGGTGTGGTATTTGTAGTGGAGTCTGAAGATGAGCCCCGGGTGCAGGAGGTGGAAAAGCTCGAGGGCCGTCTGGCTGCTCAAGCCGAAATTCAGGCGATTTATGAAGGGCTCGAGGGTTGGTCGAGGTTGGTAGTGGACTGGCTCAGGGTTCAGATTGAGCAGCTAAAATTTGTTTAGCCATGAACGCTAAGCTGATTGTCTCTCCCGAATCCACCGAAGGCTGGATTCGAGAGGGTGTGCTGGCTGCAAAAGAATCCATTTTGATTGCTGCGCCCTATGTGGGGAGGGTCCTGTGGGATCTTCTGCTCACCCGCCCGCGAAGCCTGCCAACCACCCTGATCACCAGCCTGAGGATAGGGGATGTTTTAGGTGGGGCATCGGATATTCAAGCCATCTACGAGCTTTCGCAGAACCATGTGCGGGTGCAGAGTATCAGCAATCTACACGCCAAGCTTTACATTGTTGACCAAGCCAAGGTACTTATCACCTCGGCTAACCCAACGCAAAATGGCTGGCGCAATAACCTCGAGATGGGACTGGCGCTACATAGCAGTGAGATTGCTCGACGGGCACTGCAAATCCTGCAGGCTGCCAAACCATACCGCTGGACATCGTCCCAACTCAAGCGGTACGCCGACTGGGCCGCTGTGCAGCCCAAAGTGGTTTCCAAGCCTTGGATCGTCCCGGTAGAGCTTTTATACAAGGATTTTGGCGGATGGTTGGGGTTGGTCATGCGTGCGGTGGCCCAGCTTCCCGAGGAGTTTACGCTGACCGAAGTCTACCAGCTAGCTTTGCCGCAAGCAGCACAGGAATACCCCAACAACCATCATCCCAGGGACAAAATACGCCAGCAGTTGCAAGGACTGCGCGATCTGGGTTTGCTCGAGTTTGTAACGCCGGGGCGATACCGTCGGTTGAAAGTAGACCTGATGGATTTTTTACGTTAAACCCGCCTGTAGCTAGACGCAAACCACAGGTTTGTAATAAACTTTGACTCGGTATAAAAATAATCTGCGATGGCAGGTTACCTTCGCTGATTTTTGGCAGCCGGGAGGAAACAATGCGAATCAAGAAGATCGGTGTTGTGGGTTCGGGCACGATGGGTGGCGCAATCGCGGCACTGGCGGCCTCCGCAGGGGTGCCGGTGGTCATGCTGGATATACCTGGCCAGGAAGACAAACTCGAGCTGGTCAAAAAAGGCCTCGAGCGCCAGCTCAAAAGCAAACCGGCCAGCTTCATGGACAAAAGCCGGGCCGCCCTTATCGAGCTGGGTACCACCGAAGAGCTAGAAAAGCTAAAGGACTGCGACTGGATCGTGGAGGTCATCATCGAGAAGCCAGAGCCCAAGCAGGCCCTGTTTGCCCGGCTCGAGGCCCTGGGTACAGGGGCCATCGTGAGCTCCAATACCTCCGGCATTCCCATGAAAACGCTTCTGGAGGGGAGGGGCGAGGCCTTCCGCAAGCGCTTTTTGGGTACGCACTTCTTTGCGCCGGTACGCTACTTGCACCTCTTAGAGCTGATCCCCACCCCCGACACCGACCCGGCCGTGTTGGAAGCCATGCGCCAGTTTGGCGAGCGTATTCTGGGCAAGGGTACCGTCCTTTGTAAGGACGCGCCCGGCTTCATCGCCAATCGGCTGGGGGTGTTCGGCATGACCCAGGCCATGCGCCTGATGATGTCCGAGGGCCTTACCATCGACGAAGTCGATGCCCTCACCGGCCCGCTGGTAGGCCGCCCCAAGAGCGCCACCTTCCGTACCGGCGACATCTCCGGCCTGGACGTGCTGAAGCTGGTCTCAACGGAACTCTCGCACACCACCGGCGAAGACTTCGCCATGCCCAACTGGGTGGAAAACCTGGTTGCTCAAAACCACCTGGGCGACAAGACCGGCGCGGGCTTCTACAAGAAGGTCGGGAAGGACATCTTCACCTACGACTACCAGACCGGCGAGTATAAGCCCCAGCAAAAGCTGCGCCTGGACGAGATAGGAGCCATCAAGGATCTGCCCCTGAATGAGCGGCTCCAGAAGGTCGGCGAGCTGCCCGGCAAGTACGGCGCCTTTGCCCGCAAGCTGTTCTTGATCAATGCCCATTACGCCCTCGAGAAGGCCCCGGAAATTGCCTACGATATCGTCTCGGTAGACCGGGCCCTGGAGTGGGGCTTTGCCTGGGAGCAAGGCCCCTTCAAGAACATGGACGCGGTGGGCCTGGACTATCTGCGCCGGGGCTTTGCCGAGCTGGGCCTGGACGAGCCGGAACTCCTCAAGAAGGCCCAGGGCCGTTTTTATAAGGACGGTACCTACCTGGGCTTCGACGGCCAGTACCACCCCATCCCGCACGAGGAAGGGGTCATCCGGCTGGCGCAGGTCAAGGGTGCGGGCCGGACACTTTTAGAAGGCAAAGACTACGCCCTGCTTGACCTGGGCGATGGGGTGGCCCTCTTCGAGAACCGCGCCAAGATGGGCACCTGGGGCGAGGGCTCCATAGGCGGACTGCATAAAGCCCTGGACTGGGTGGAGGCCCAGGGCTACGCAGGGCTGGTGATTGGGCACGAAGACCCCCGCACTTTCAGCGCCGGAGCCAACCTGGCCCTGGTTTTGATGGCGGCCCAGGAAGGGGCCTGGGATGACCTCGAGCTCGCTACCCGCCGCTTCCAGCAGACTGCCATGCGCCTGCGCCGGGCCCCCTTCCCGGTGGTGGCCGCGCCCTTTGGCCTCACCCTGGGCGGGGGGGCCGAGTTCAGCCTGCACAGCAGTGCCATTCAAGCCCACGCCGAGCTCTATATGGGCCTGGTCGAGACCGGCGTGGGGCTGTTGCCGGGCGGTGGCGGCACCAAGGAGATGCTCTTCCGCTTCACCCAGGAGCTTTCGGCCTATGGGCCCGAGATCGATCTGTTCGAAGGCGTCAAGCGAGCCTTTCAGATGATCATGCTGGCCCAGACCTCTACCAGCGCATTGGAAGCGCGTAATATGGGCTTCCTGCGGCAAGGGGACGGCATCAGCATGAACCGCGACCGCCTGATTGCCGATGCCAAGCGGCGGGTGCTGTTTATGGCCCCCGACTTTGTACCCCAGGCCCCCATGAAAATCCGTGCCCTGGGCGCCGAGGGGTTGGGCAACCTGCGCTATGCCCTCTGGCAGTTCCAGGAAGCCAAACAGGCCAGCGAGCACGATGTGGTGGTAGGGAACGCCGTGGCCTATGTGCTTTGTGGCGGGGACGGGCCCGCCCGCGAAGTGACGGAGCAGGATATTCTGGATTTAGAGCGCGAGGGTTTCCTGAAACTCCTGGGCACCAAGAAAACCCAGGAGCGCATCGCCCACACACTCAAGACCGGAAAGCCCCTGCGAAACTAGCCTCTATAGAGCGAGTTGCTTGTGGAGTTTGCAATGACCCTGCCTTTCTCGAGGTCCAAGCCCGAGTCCTGGCGCAGTCGGTTGTGGCGGTGGGGCTTCAACCTTTTTCCTGCGTACAGGGGTACGGGGGGGCGGGTCATTTATATTGCCCCGGACTGGAGAGAGGTGCACGTGGCGTTGCCGCTCAACTGGCGTACCTGCAACTACGTGGGCACCCTATTTGGCGGCAGCCTATATGGCGCAATAGACCCCATCTACATGCTGATGCTTATCCAAAACCTGGGGCGGGGTTATGTTGTCTGGGACAAAGCAGCCTCCATTCGTTTTCGTAAGCCCGGAAGAACCACCCTGTTTGCCCGCTTTGTGCTTACCGATGAGGAGCTTGGGGTGATTCGTCTGAAGCTGGATGAGAACCCCTCCATTGACCGCGTGTACCCAGTAGAGCTCGTTGATGCTTGGGGTGTGGTGCATGCCAGCTTTGAAAAGACCCTCTACATAAAAAAAGCCGATAAGGAGTTGTGATGAGAGAAGCCGTAATCGTCAGTGCAGTTCGCAGCGCCGTGGGGCGCGGCAAAAGCGATGGAAGTTTGGCCTCGGTGCACCCGATCGACCTTTCGGCCACAGTGATGAAGGCGGCTGTGGAAAAGGTCGGGTTGAACCCTGCCCTCATCGAGGATATCCAGTGGGGCTGCGCCATGCCCGAGGCCAGCCAGGGTCTCAACGTGGCCCGGCTCTCCATGCTGCGGGCCGGTTTTCCGGTGGAGGTCTCGGCGGCCACCATCAACCGCTTCTGCTCCTCGGGCCTGCAAAGTGTGGCCTATGCGGCTCAGGCCATTATGTCCGGCATGAACGAGGTGGTTTTGGCCGGCGGGGTAGAAATGATGAGCCAGGTGCCCATGTCGGGCTACCACACCCAGCTCCACCCTGAGCTGACCGAGGCCTATATCGGCATGGGCTATACCGCCGAGCGGGTGGCCGAACGCTGGGGGGTCAGCCGCGCCGAGCAGGATGCCTGGGCGTTGCGCAGCCACCAGAAAGCCTTGGAAGCCCAGGCCCGGGGGGCCTTCGACGATCAGATTGTGCCCATCCCGGTGAAGAAAGTGCACTGGAAGGGCAGCAAAAAGCAGGTAGAGGAGACCCTGTTCTCCAAGGACGAGCTGCCCCGGGCCGACACCAGCCTCGAGCGCCTCGCCAAACTGCGCCCCGCTTTCAAGGAGGGCGGTACCGTGACGGCAGGCAATGCTTCGCCTTACTCCGACGGGGCGGCGGCCCTGCTGGTGATGAGTGCAGACAAAGCTCAGGCGCTGGGCCTGAAGCCGCTGGCCCGCTTTATTTCTTTTGCGACGGGCGGGGTGGATCCCGACATCATGGGGGTAGGGCCCATCAAGGCGGTGCCCAAAGCTTTAGCCAAAGCCGGTATTGGCCTGGACGACCTCAAGCTCATCGAGTTCAACGAAGCCTTTGCTGCGCAGGTGCTGGCCGTGATGGGGGAGCTCCAGATGAACCCCGAGAAGGTCAACGTCAACGGCGGGGCTATTGCCCTGGGTCACCCCCTGGGTGCTACGGGCGCCAAGCTCACCACCCAACTCATCCACGAACTCGCAAAGCGCGGGGGCGGATTGGGGATGGTGACCATGTGCATTGGCGGCGGGATGGGCGCGGCGGGGGTTTTTGAGGTGTTTGCCCAAGCCTGAAGCTCCAATCAAAGTGCTGGACTATGGTGCTAGGCTATAGATATGCGATACGCCGGGTTGGCTTTGGTGTTGTGGCTGACAGCTTGCGCGCCCACCTATTTGGGCAGTGTGCCCTACTACCCGTACAAGCTGGAAGATTTCCCCATTTTCACCAGTCCTGCAGGCCAGCCCCTTTACGGCCTAAAGCGCTATGAGGAGCGCCGCTGGACGGCGGTGGCCCGTGGCCCTTCTGGGTTTGGATTTTTTATCACCCTCGAGGTGGGCCTATCCTCCAGGGCTTCCCCGCCATTTGCCAACCCGGTAGAGAGCTGTCGTTTTGCGTCCAGCGACGAAAAACCAGCCGATGTGCGAATTGTTCTACTGGAAGCGCCGCCGGGCTTTGGGGTGGGTCTGGAACAAGCCCTGCATAAGCTCCAGTGTGGCCGCTTTGAGCGCGATCCCCGCGGGCTCGAGGTGCTGCGATTCACCACCTGGCTCGAGGTGGTCTACCGCTTCAAGCTACCCCCAGTGGCCCCAGGTACCTATGCCCTACGCTGGCAGCTTTGGGAAGGGGAACGGCTCATCGCTGAAGAAGACCGCCGCTTTACCCTCACCGCCGGTCGTTAACCTTGAGTGTAACTTCAGTAAAAGACGGCATTGCACGAAAGTTGCTCCGGATAAGTGTCATTCCAGATTGACGGTTCGCGAATTTGACGCTAAACTTTATACTCAGTATAAGTTTGTAATAGGTCAAAAAAGCGGAGGTCGGTTGTGATCGCAGACAAGAAACTCTCCACCAAAGGCGGCGGCTGGCTACTGGAAAAGCCCGAACACATCTTTACGCCGGAAGACTTCGACGACACCACCCGCATGATTCAGGAAACCGTGCGGCAGTTTGTGGAGAAGGAGTACCGGCCAGTAGCGGAAGCGCTGGAGCACGGGGCCCTCGAGCACAACATCCCCCTACTTAAAAAGTGCGGCGAGCTGGGCTTGCTGGGGGTCGAGGTCGCGGAAGAGTACGGCGGCCTCGACCTGCCCAAAACGGTCAGTACGGTAATCGCCGAAGCCCTGGCCGGCACGGGCGGATTCAGTGTGTCCTATGGTGTTCAGACCAGCATTGGTCTCTTGCCCCTGGTTTATTGGGGCACCAAAGCGCAAAAAGACAAATTCCTGGCCAAGCTGGTCTCGGGTGAACTCATTGCCGCCTACTGCCTCACCGAGCCGCAGTCCGGCTCCGACGCCATGGGGGCCAAGACCCGGGCCGAGCTTTCCGAAGATGGAAAGCACTACATCCTCAACGGCACCAAGATGTGGATCTCCAACGCGGGCTTTGCCCACCTCTTTACCATCTTCGCCAAGACGCCGGAGGGCCTGACCGCCTTCCTGGTCGAGCGCGATACCCCGGGCTTGCGGCTGGGTGGTGAAGAAAAGAAGATGGGCATCAAGGCCTCCAGCACCCGCCAGGTCTTCCTGGAAGACGTGAAGGTGCCGGTGGAGAACGTGCTGGGCGAGCTGGGCAAAGGGCACAAAATCGCCTTTAACGTGCTCAATGTGGGGCGCTACAAGCTGGGCGCGGGGGCCATCGGAGGTTCCAAGGGGGCGCTGGCCCTCTCGGCCAGATACGCCAAAGAGCGTGTGGCCTTTGGTCAGCCCATTGCCAACTTCGGCCTGATCAAGCAAAAACTGGCCGAGATGGCCGCCCGCATTTTTGTGGGTGAGAGTGCGGTTTACCGCACCATGGGCATGATTGACGAGGCCCTTTCCAGCCTCGATAAAGCGAATGCGGCCGAGGCGGTGCTGGCCGGCATCGAGGAATACGCCATCGAGGCCAGCATCATCAAGGTGCTGGGTTCGGAGGTGCTGGACTACGTGGTAGACGAGGGGGTGCAGATTCACGGCGGTTATGGCTATTCGGCCGAGTACGAAATCGAGCGGGCCTACCGTGACAGCCGCATCAACCGCATCTTCGAGGGCACCAACGAAATTAACCGCCTCCTGATTCCGGGCATGCTGCTGCGCCGCGCCATGAAGGGCGAGCTGCCGCTTTTCGATGCAGCCATGAAGCTACAAAAAGATTTGCTGGAGCCCTCTTTCGAGGAGCCCGAAGATAAAGAGCTGGCCCAGCTCGAGGGCCTCAAGAAGCTGGCCCTGGCGGTCTTGGGCCTGGCCGCCCTCAAGTACGGCAAGAAGATTGAAGAAGAGCAGGAAGTGCTGGCCGTGGCAGCCGACATCTTGATGGACATTTTCGCCGCCGAGAGTGCACTGCTCAGGGCCCGCAAGCTGGGCGAGAAGGTCTACGCCGAGATGGCCCAGTTGTACTTGTACCAGGCCCTCGACCATGCTCAGGCGGCTGCGCTCTCAATCCTGCCCCGGTTGGCCGAGGGCGACGATATGCGCCTGATGGCCTCGGCGGCCCGCCGCCTGACCAAGCACGAGCCTCAGGATCTGGTGGAGCTGCGCCGGCGCATTGCCGAGAAGGTGCTCGAGGCCGGTGGCTACCCGCAGCCCAGAAGCTGAGCAGGGCAGACTTTTGCCTGGTTGCTGGCAAGCCACAAGCCCTGTTTCTTCAGTGCGGCTTCGCCTCCAGAAGCGCGTGCAGTTTGGCTCGGAGCAGCTTTCCTGCTTGGTTCCTGGGTAGTTCGGTTAGTAGGGTAATGTGGCGCGGCCTCAGGGTTCGAGGAAGATGGGCCTCGAGGTCGCGCTGGATGGCATAGGTCTCCATGCTGTCATGGCCGGGCTTGAGCACCAGAAACAGGTGAAGGGCCTGTCCGTACTCGAGGTCGGGTACCCCTACCACAGCACATTCCTCTGCGTACGGGAGTAGGTTGGTGATGCGCTCTTCTATCTGGGTGGGGAACACCTTCTCACCCCCGCAGATGAGCACTTCGTCGGCTCGGCCTGTCAGGAATAGCCGCCCCTGGGGGTCGAGGTAGCCCAGGTCGCCGGTAGGCGCGATCTGCCCGCCACGCGAGACCCACACCTGGCCTATCTGGCCCCGGGGCAGCTCGTTTTTAACTTCATCCAGAATCTTCAAAGTGACCCCTGGCAAGGGATGGCCCACCGTGCCGGGGGCTTCGAGCAGGTCTTTTGGGGAGGCCAGCGAGATAACGCCGGTCTCGCTCGAGCCGTACAGGTTGTATAGCTTTTGGCCTAACATCGCTAAGGTGCGCAGGACCAGGCTCGGGTTGAGCGGTGCAGAACCGCTGATGACTGCCCGCAGGTGGTTCCCGTGCGACGGGGCTCCTGCTTCCAAAAGCCGGTGCAAGATGGTGGGTACCAGCACCAGTAACTCGATCTTGTGCGCCTGAATTTCTTCCCAAAGGTCTCTAGCGCGGCTTTTGCCCAGGTGAAGCGAGAGGCCTGCGACCAGACATAGCGCCAGCGTAGCGAGCCCATGACCGTGCAAGAGGGGAACAGCCAGCAACACCCGCTGGCCGCTATGGGGCTGCAAATGGAGCAGCAAGCTCGAGATCAGACCCAGGGCTTCTGCAGCCTTAATCCTTCGGCGAACCTCTTTAGCGGGGCCAGTCGTACCGGAAGTGAGCACCGTGAGGCTGCTTTTATGGGGTTTGGGGTGGGTTTTGCCGATAGGGCTCTTTGCGATAAGCTCGGGGGTGTCCTCGAGCGCAAGCAACCGGGGCTGCCCCGTGGCGGGCATGGAGGCCAGGGCTTCTTCTACCAGGGGGCGAAACCCCAGGTCAAAGAGCAGCAAGCCTAAAGGTCGCCTACGCAAAACCACCCGTAGTTGCTCGGGCCCAAACATGGGGTTGAGCAGCACCAGGTTGCATCCCAGTCGCGTGCAGGCCAGAAGGGCCACGATGTATGCTATGCGGTTTCTTCCCAGGATTCCAACCGAATCCATTGCGAAACGTTCCTGTAGCGCCGCGGCCAGGCGGTCGGCGTGCTCAAGCAGTTGTTGAAAGCTCAGGCCTTGCTCACCCTCCACCACCGCCAGACGATTTGGAAAGCGGGCTGCGGCCCAGGCGGCCAGTGTGTATAAGGAGCCCCCAAAGCGCAGCCACAGGGGAACAAGCGAAGCAAGCGAGACCAGCGGCTTCGAACCCAACAGCCCAGATTTTGCAACCAGCCGCAAAAACTGTGCTAAGCCTGAGGGTGAAACGATGCTAGCCATGGCGGTTTTCCCAACTACAAAGCAAATGGTTGACCAGCTTGGGCGCTAGCAAGCTGGCCAGCTCTCCCCACCAAAGCCACCAGGGTGCTACCCGTTCGACCCCCGTCACGAGGGCATAGGCAATGACCTGGGCGGCCTCGAGCGGGCTCAAGGCGGGCATGTTCTGGTAGAAACGGCTGGGTTCAATCATACGGGTACGCACCAGCGGCAGATACACCGAGGAGACCCGGATGTTGTTCGGGCGCACCTCGTTGGCCACACTCCGCAGCCAGGCATCAAAACCGGCCTTGCTGGCCTGGTAGGCTGCCCAGTTGGGGGCGATGGGCAGCCGCGCCGATACCGAGGAAACATTCACAATATGCCCGCCACCCTGCTCAAGCATACGCGGCAGTAGGGCGGTGAGAAGTAAAGACGAACTTATGAGATTAAGCCGCACCAGGCGCCCCAGGTCGTCGCGCTCGAGGGATTTTATCACCCGCCGACGGATGGACTTGCCTGCGTTAGAAATAACTATGTCAATGCGGGGATGATTGTCTAACAGGGTCTTTGCCAGAGCGGCGACCTGATCGGTTGGGTAGAGATCGGTAGGGTAGGCTTGCGCCCGGCCTCCTGCACGCTCCACCCGGTCGCTAATTTCCCTGAGTTTTTCAGCTGTGCGCGCAACCAGCAGCACCTCCGCCCCTGCCTGAGCCAGGAGGAGGGCGGCGGCCTCCCCGATACCATAGGAAGCACCGGTGATGAGCACGGTTCTGCCTTGCACCTTCTTCTCGAGGCGCTCCAACTGCGTACAGCGCGGCAATGCGAGCAGCAACCGAGCGAGCGCCGGCATAGATAATGGTATTTTAGCAGCCGTACCAGTAGAAAAAGACGCTTAGACGCGCCTTTTGCCGCCCTCTGGCAGCTCCTTTGCGCTGCGTAGTATGGTGTAAACAGCGACATGCCTGTGCCACTCGGTCTGCCTGCGAGCAAGCTGATACACTGTGGCCTAATGACCGCACAAGCCACCGACATGACTTTAGAAGTGCGTGCTTTTGTACAAAGCGAAATCCTGCCGCTGGAAGCTATTTTTCTAAAGCACGGTTTCAAGGCCGTGCTGCCTGAACTCCACAAGGTTCGCCAGAAGGTCAGGGCCCAGGGCTGGTGGCTGCCCCCGCTGCACCCGCCCCTGGGTATGGGATTAAGCCTGACCGAGTTTGCCCGGCTCTCCGAAGAACTGGGCCGAAGCCCGTTGGGCCACTACGCCTTCAACACGCAAGCCCCCGACATCGGCAATATGGAAGTCTTGCTCAAGCATGGCACCCTCGAGCAAAAAGAGCGCTTCCTGAAGCCCCTTGCGGCGGGCGAAATCCGCAGCTCTTTTGGCATGACCGAGCCCGAATACCCCGGCTCCAACCCGGTCTGGATGAACACCACCGCGGTGCTCGAGGGCGACCACTGGGTGCTCAATGGCCACAAATGGTACACCACCGGCTTCGAGGGTTCGGCCTTCTGCATCGTGATGTGTATTACCGACCCCGATCAGCCCAATCCCTACGCCCGGGCCAGCCAGATTATCGTCCCTACCGATAGCCCCGGCTTCCAGCACGTGCGCAAAATTTCGGTGATGGGCGAACCGGGCGAGGACTGGATGAGCCACTCGGAGATCCGGCTCCAAGGCGTGCGGGTGCCCAAAGAAAACCTGCTGGGCCAGCGGGGCCGGGGCTTCGCCATCGCGCAAGAGCGGCTGGGGCCGGGGCGCATCCACCACTGTATGCGCTGGATTGGCATTGCCCAGCGCAGCTTCGAGCTGATGTGCGAACACGCGGCCCGGCGCGAACTGGCCCCCGGCAAGCCCTTGGGCTCGCGGCAGGCCATCCAGCACATGATCGCCGATTCCAAGGCTGAAATTCACGCCGCCCGGCTGATGGTGCTGGACGCTGCCGAGAAGGTCGAGCGGCAGGGAGCTGAAGGGGCGCGGGTGGAAATTTCGCTCATCAAGTTCTTTGTGGCGGGGGTTTTGCAGCGGGTGCTGGATCGGGCCATTCAGGTGCACGGCGGCCTGGGGATGTCCGACGACCTGCCGCTATCGTTCTTCTACCGCCACGAGCGGGCCGCTCGCATCTACGATGGGGCCGACGAGGTGCACAAGACCGTGGTAGCCCGGGCTGTGCTGAAGGAGTATGGCCTCGAGGTTTCCCTGTAATTTTAGTACCATGACCGACCAACCCGCCGCCATCCGACCCGGCGAAAAGCTGGACATAGCCCGGCTGCAAAGTTATTTGCTGGAAAACTTGCCTGGGGCAAAGGGAAATCTGGAGGTCTTGCAGTTTCCCCGCGGCTTCTCCAACCTCACCTACCTGCTGCGGCTGGGCGAGCAGGAGCTGGTGCTGCGCCGCCCGCCTTTTGGGGCCAACATCAAAACCGCCCACGACATGGGCCGGGAGTACCGCATTCTTTCGGCCCTGAAGCCGGTCTACCCTAAGGTTCCTAGGCCCTTGCTGTACTGCCCGGACGCCTCGGTGATCGGGGCCCCGTTTTACCTGATGGAGCGGCTGCACGGGGTCATCCTACGCAACGAGCCCCCTCGAGGGCTCACGCCCGAAGTCATGCGGGGCGTCTCGTACGCGCTGGTAGATGCCCTGGTCGAACTCCATACGCTCGATTACCAAAAAGCCGGGCTGGCCGATCTGGGAAGGCCCAGGGGGTATGTATCCCGCCAAGTCTCGGGCTGGTCGCAACGCTATCAGAACGCCCGCACCGACGATATCCCCGGCCTAGAACGGGCCATGGCTTGGCTCGCGAAAAACCTTCCTACCGAATCTGGCGCGGCGCTCATCCACAACGACTTTAAGTACGACAACCTGATGCTGGCCCCGGACGATCTGACCCGGGTGATCGCCGTGCTGGACTGGGAGATGGCCACCCTGGGCGACCCTTTGATGGATTTGGGCACCACCCTGGGTTACTGGGCTGAAGCGGGCGACCCACCGGGGCTGGTAAGCTTTGGACTGACCCATGTGCCAGGTAACCTGACCCGGGCCGAACTGGTCGCGGCCTATGCCGAGCGCACTGGCGCAGATGTTTCCAACGTGGTCTTCTACTACGTTTTTGGGCTGTTTAAGGTGGGGGTTATCATGCAGCAGATCTATGCCCGCTACAAGCAGGGCTTGACCCAGGATGCCCGTTTCGGCGCGCTGATTCATCTGATCCGTGAGATAGGTCTGATGATCAACCGGGCGATCGACACCGGTAAAGTGTGACGGCAACATAGACTATCCCCATGCGCAGCAGCGAGTTGCCCTTCACCGGCCCCGCCACCTTCCTCAAAGCCCCCCACCGCTCCCTCTTGGAGCCCTGGACGGCCGATGTGGGCTTTCTGGGCCTGCCCTACGACTTCGCGGTGGGCTACCGCCCCGGTGCCCGTTTCGCCCCCAACGCCTTGCGTGAGGCCAGCGGCCGCTATGCCCCCGGCCTCGAGGGCTACTTCGACCTCGAGACCGAGACCTACCGCCTGCAGGGCCTGAGCCTGGTGGACGCGGGCGACGTGGATCCGGCCCAGCTCGAGTACGCCGAGTCCTTCCGCCGCATCACCGAGGCCGCCCGCACCCTCAGGAAGCGGGTGCGGTTGCCCGTGTTCGTGGGCGGCGACCACTCGGTGAGCTACCCCGTGCTGCGAGCCTACGACGACCTGGCGGAGCTGTACGTAGTCCAGCTCGATGCCCATCTGGACTTCTCGGACAGCCGCAACGGGACGAAATATTCCAACTCTTCTCCCTTCCGCCGCGCTGCCGAGGACGTGCCGGGCCTGAAGCACATCACCGCCATTGGCCTGCGGGGCTTGCGCACCAACCCCGAGGCCTACCGAGCGGCCAAGGCCAGGGGCCACACCCTGGTCAGCGCCGCTAGGGTGCGCGAAGACCTGCCCTGGGTGCTGGGTCAGCTTCCCCAGGGCAAGAAGGTTTATATCAGCTTCGACGCCGACGTGCTCGACCCCTCGATAATGCCCGGCACCAGCAGCCCGGAGGTGGAGGGGTTGAGCTACGCTGAGGCCCTGGCGGTAGTGCGGAGGACTATCACGCGCAACGAGCTGGTGGGCTTTGATCTGGTCGAGCTTGCGCCGAATTTGGACTCGAGCGGGCTTAGTTCGCTGGTAGGAGCGCGGCTCTTGGCGGAGGTGCTGGCGGTGTGGGGGCCTGAGGTAGCCCTATGAATCGAGCGGGCTGCGAACGCCCCTTGCACCCTGGCTCAAGACGTGCGTGTAAACCATGGTGGTTTTTACGTCCTTATGGCCTAATAGCTCCTGCACGGTGCGGATATCGTAACCTGACTCCAGCAAGTGGGTGGCGAAGCTGTGGCGCAGGGTGTGGACGCTGGCGTGCTTATGAATACCTGCTGCGCGTACGGCTTTTTTCATGGCGCGTTGCACTGTGTGCTCTAGCAGATGATGCCGCCCTACCCGTCCCGTGCGGGGGTCTTTTGAACGATGAGCCGCAGGAAATACATACTGCCAGCCCCACTCCTTGGCCGCGTTGGGGTATTTACGAGCCAGAGCGTAGGGCATCTCGACCTCACCGAAGCCTTCTTCCAGGTCTAGCTGGTGCATACGCCGGGCGTACTCGTGCTGCCGGTGGAGCGCCGGAACCAGTTTGCGTGGGAGCATGGTTCGCCGATCTCGCTCACCCTTGCCATCCCGAACTGTAACCTCTAGCCGCTCGAAATCCAAATCCTTCACCCGCAGGCTCAGGCATTCGGACAGGCGCATCCCGGTTCCATACAGCAGGCTCAAAATCAGATGGTGGATGCCCGAAGCACGAGATAAAACCTGCTCTACCTCGCCACGGGTGAACACCACCGGAACCCGCCGAGAGCGCCTGGCCCTTTCAATGTTCTCGATGTCGGGTAGGTTGACTTTCAGCACCTGGCGGTACAAGAAGAGCAGCGCCGATAGGGCTACGTTCTGGGTAGAGGCCGCCACGTTGTTCTTGGTAGCCAAGTGGGATAGGTAAGCCCGGATTTCCTCGACCCCCATCTCGTTTGGGTGGCGCTTGCCGTGAAAGCGAATGAAGTCTAATATGTAATACACATACGAGGTTTCCGTGCGTCGGCTCATATGCTTGAGCCTCAGAACATTGCGAATCTCGTTGAGAAAGGGGGAAGTTTTGGGCGAGTACCGTTTTTGGCTATGGGAAACATCCGACATATCGGATAACATCCTAGTACGGGGTGTTATAGGACAGCGTGACATTTAATCACTAGTTATGCCGCTTAATTCATTCAAGCAAGGTGTAGGTCAATGAAAATACGCCCTTTTTATCGTATTCCACCAGAAGATTGGCTTCTTACGACAAATGCCGATGTTGCCACTGCTCAAAGGAAAGCCATAGAGAATCCCCAAATGGACGAGCGGGACATCGAAGAGTATGTTCGTCAGTGGGTTCTTCGTGAACTGATTGAAACGTATGGTTACCCTAGAGAGTGGCTCGGCGAGCGAATTATCGTTGAAGAAACTGTTCAAATGGCAACGATGGAGAAGGAAGCCGATATTTCCATAAAGAATGAAAGGGGTAAAACGTATTTATTCATTGAGACAAAGAACTCTGGCATATCTTATGCTGAATTTGGGAAAGCAGAGAGACAATTAGAGGGCTACCTTTCTGCTACGCATACAGCCACTATTGGCATGGTTACTGATGGAACACCAGCCAGAACCAGAGTTAAGTTAAAGAAAATAGACCCAAATGATTTTGATTACATTCCGGATATTCCATCCTACGAGTCGGGCGAACTCCGGCAAAAAGTGAAACTGGTTCGAGAAATCCCAGATTACCCAACGAAAGGGAAAAGGACAGGTCTAAAACCCATAGACGAAAGATATACGGATATTCTTTTTCAGTGTCACAGTGCCATCCGTTCTATTGATAACCTGCACGATGATGAAAGTCTCGATGAATTGTGCAAAGTTATTTATGCGAAGATTTATGATGAACGCATGACCATTCAAAAAGAAGTTGGAACAGCGTTTGTCTTCCAAACTTACGGTGGAAATACTGAAGAAATAGCGTCGAATATTCGCGACCTATACGATGAAGCACGCAGGAGCGACCTCGAAACATATACTCAACGCATTCCAAATTACGAAAGGTCGCGCGGAGTTTTCAAAGACCAAATCAGACTAAGCAGTGCCGCGCTTCTTCGTGTTGTTGAGCTCTTGCAGGAATATAGTTTTATTGATAGCACTACTGATATAAAAGGACAAGCATTTCAGCAGGTAATTGGTACAGCCGTACGTTCTGGCATGGGGCAATATTTTACCCCTGACCCTGTTGTTAGAATGATTGTTGAAATGATTGACCCCAAACCACACGAGATGATACTTGACCCTTTCTGTGGCAGTGGTCACTTTTTGACTGTATCACTCGAATATGTGGAGAAAAAATATAAGGGCAAGATTGACGATTACTTTTACAGACAATTCGCTTTCTTTCACTTGCACGGGATTGAGAAAGACCCCAAGATGGTTCGGATTGCTATGACCGACATGATGTTGCATGATGATGGTCATAGCAACATTCGTTGTACTGATGCCTTGTTAAGTTTTGATAATTATCCAGATATAAAGGCCCTTGCTGGCGAAGATAATACAAGCCCAGAAGTATTCCATGTGGCAATGACTAATCCCCCGTTTGGTGCATTACTGACGGGAGAAGTAATGCAAATACTTGGTAGGTTTGAACTTGGAAAAGGACGGGATTCATTACCTCTAGAAATTCTCGGCTTGGAAAGAACCCTTCAATTCTTACGCCCTGGTGGACGAATGGCTATTGTTCTTCCCCAGAGCATACTGACAAACACGTGGATGAAATTCGTACGCGATTTTATTTTGGACTCCTGTCGAGTTGATGCTATCGTATCTCTACCGCCACAAACTTTTGCCCCATTTAAGGGAGTAGGGAAAGCGAGTGTACTATTCCTGACCAAGAAAAAAGTCAAGAATCCGTCTTTGGATTATCCTGTTTTTATCTCTATTGCCAGGCATGTCGGTTACGATAACACAGGCAGAACTGATCCAAGAAATGATTTGCCCCTAATTGTCGAAGATTATGAGAAATACCAACACGGTCAGACAAATCTTTCGCGTCTTTCTTTTGTTGTAAACGCAACCCAATTGACCGCTGGTTTTGCTCCAGAATTGTTCGTTGGAAGTAGTGGGGCAAAAGGATGGCAAACAAAAACGTTGGATGAACTTTGTGATGGTGTGATTTTCAGTGGCACAACCCCTCCGCGCAATGCTTATACTGATTCTGGCATCCGAATTATTAAGTTTCGGAACATTACAAATCGTGGAATTGATTGGAGTTTGAATGAAAGAGCCTTCGTAACTGAAGATTTTTACCAAAAGAATATCGCTAAAAGGGTTCAAATAGGTGATATTGTTGTTGGAACAGCCGCACACCACCCTAAATATATAGGCGCTGAGGTCGATATTGTGGATTACATTCCAGAAGAATATCAAGGCAAAGTAATGTGCGTTGCAGAGATTATGGTCATTAGGGTAAATCCTGAAAAAATAGACCCCTATTACGTCCTTATGTATCTACGAACTGAAGATGGGTATCGCGCGTTCCAACGATGTATTAGGGGACAGACTGCGCACATTTACCCAAAAGATGTGAAACAGATACAAATTCCCATACCACCTGATGAAGAAAAAGAATCGTTGAATGCAATTATTGAAGCCATAAAAGACGGGTTGAAAAAACGTAGGGAATTTGAAGAAACGTATACTAAAGCGACTATCGCGTTTCTAGAATACATCGGTATCGAACCGAGCGAAATAGAACAAAGCACTGCAACCAGTGAGTAGGGCGGCATAACAAGCGTTTCCAGCCGACCCGCTCCGCTTCGCTACGCGGGCGGCTGAAACGCAAGCCGTTGGGCCGCTTGTGTTTTTAGGTGAGGTATGAGTAGAAGTACGATAACCGTTGTTTTTGGGTATCTCCCAGGCATTGATGAATCAAGAGATTGACCCACCCCTGAAAAGGTCGTCATAAAGAAGAACCGTGCCGAGAGTCCTTGCAAAGGATCCGGTCAGCACGGTACTTCTGTACGATGTTTGAAGACGTACAGTGTAGTTTATCGCGTTTGCAACAATGGGAACAAGGCTATGTGTTGGGCTTGCTGCAATCAGCCCATAAAACCCCCAGCGCGATAGCAGCCAGTGGAACGATAGGGTATAGCCCCAGCTATAGCTGTCGCCTGCTACGACAAGAAGCCAAACCCCACCAGTCCAGTCGAGAGCGACGGTTGGAAGCAGCCCCCAAGGGGATGTACCTGGGGGTGGACTTGGTTCCCGTAGCCCATCAAGGATGTTGGATCGAGGGCGTGGATCGGGTGTACTCCAGCAGTGATAAAGCTCCGGTGTGGGGACATAACCTGCTGTCATGTGGGCTGGTTGGATATGGGAAACTTCCCTACCCATTGAGTCTGGAGGGTTTCCCCACCAAGCCCATGAGTTCGGAGGTATACCCGTACCGAACCCCTGGTGAGGCGATGTGGCAGGTAGTCGAGGCCATCCGCAAGAATGGTAATGGTTATAGCCTCGCAGGCGTGGTGTTCGACAACCAGTTTGCGGGTAAGGCTTACCTCGCCAAGCTCTACCAGCACAACATACCTTTCGTAGCTCGGGCCAGACTGAATCAAAAGGTCGAACATGCAGGAAAGCAACGATCTATCCGAGAACTGGGTGAGCACTATCCACCCGGTAAAGCCCGCTATTACAAGCGTTTTGGCTGGTATGTCAAACGCATCAAGATCACCTTGGCCGATGTGGGTCGACTGGATATGCTGCTGATTTGGCTACCCCAGCCAGCAGGTTTCAAGCTGATGGCCCTCTTCTCCACCCTGGATGCAGGCATTCAAGAAGTCCTTGCCGCCTGGAAAGCTCGTTGGGATCTGGAGCGGGTGCATCGCCTGCTCAAACAGAACCTGGGTTTATCCAAATGCCTCTCTCGTTCCTATGCTGCTCAACTCAAACATGCTGACCTTGCCATCGAGGCCCTACACCTTATTCGACAGCAAAAACAACTACATCCAGATCTTTCTTGGCGCACAGCACAGCACAATGCCGCAAAAACCCTCAAATCCCAGCTACTGACCGTACTCCCTGCCCTTTCAGCCTGACTTTATGCCCTTTTTTTGATACTTTTCACTACAGTTCAATCTCTTGTTTACGGATTGCGCTTGCACGCCCAGGTGGACGACCGGGGCTATTTGCGCCGGGTGCTGTTGCGCCCAGCCCAGGAGCATGATGTCACGGTGGCCGTGCGGCTGCTACGGGGGTTGAAGTATGTGGTGGTCACGGGAGACAGGGGCTACCTGAGCCGAGGGCTCAAGGCGGAGGTGGCCCGGCAGGGGGTGGATCTGATTGCCCGGCATAAGCGGAACATGCGACCCCATAGCCAGCGGGAGCGGTGCCTGTTGAGAGGGCATCGGATCATCGAGAGCGTCTTTTCCAGCCTGGATCGACTGGGGCTGAGCGAACGCCCCTACCGCAAGACCCGGGGGCTGATCTTTCACATCTATGCGGTATTGCTGGGCTACGGTCTGCGCATGCGGATGGAGCACGACCCTGCCTGGAAGCTCCTGATCTCTTATGGGCGCAGGCTGGAGATAGGGTGGGGTTGTTTTTCCGAATTGGGGTTAACTCTTTCGAGCAGCTTAAAGAGTATCTTGTTCGCAAAGGGCCAGATGAGTCTGTCCCTCCTTACTGGATTGAGTTTTTGAATGGTGGTAATGTCGCTGGCTACCTAGAAACAGAGTGGTATGTTAGGTGCGGCGGCCCTTCACCCTATCACGACACTTACACATTTTCAGTTTATATTCCTAACGATAGAGATCCCAATCAAGAAAAACTTCGCACTCTTAGCGAACGATTTGGTCTGAAGTTAGAGAAGTTAATTACGGGTGAAGAAGTGCCCAGAAATGTTTCTTTATGGAGCCGAATAAAATCATGGTTGTCTTGACTCGGTCGCGGCACAACCAGGCACTGCACGTGATAAAACGCGCCGGCCTTTGGCCGTCACGTTTTACACGTGAGTTTGGTCGTTGGGCCGCGGAAAGAATCATTTCGCGATGCCGAAAGGAGCACAAACCGAATGACCGGTGACATATCTCCCAGACTTGCTGAGATCGTCGAGGCTCTGCCATTGCGGCCTGGTCTTCGAGTGCTGGAGATTGGGTGCGGCCCGGGCGTTGCCGCACGTGCCATAGCACGTCGGATTGGGAACGGGCATGTTCTGGGCATAGACCGATCAGCCAAGGCTATTGCGCAAGCCGTGGCAGGTTCGGGGTCTGAGATCGCTTCTGGTCGCTTGAGCTTTCGTCAGGTCGCTGTCGAGGACTTCGTGCTCCAGGAAGGCGAGAAGCCCTATGACATTGCGTTTGCGGTACGAGTCGGCGCACTTGACGGGCGGCATCCAGAGTTAGAGCGTGCGGCACTTAATCGCATTGCTCACGCTCTGGTCAAAGATGGACGTCTTTTCCTAGATGGCGGTGATCCCCTTCGGGAGGTTGCGCTACCGCGGCCTAACAACCGGTTGTAGCGGACGGCACTGAGGCGCCACCACTGATGCAGGGCGTTAGGACGAAGAGAAAGACTGAGGAGTCCACCGTGAACGATCAGTGGTACTTCGCCTATGGCAGCAATCTCTCGCGGCGCCAGATGGAGCAGCGCACGGGACCTATCAGGGAGGCTCGGCAAGCTCGGCTCGATGGATACCGGCTGGCGTTCAACAAGCGCGGTAGCGATGGCACAGGCAAGGCGAACATTGTTCCAGATGGAGGTGCGACTGTCTGGGGCATTGTGTACCTGTGCCGTCCTGATGCTCTCCGCGAGATGGACGAGCACGAGGGAGTTGCGGGCGGACATTATGCGCGATACGGGATTCGCATCCGACTTGACGATGGCGATGAGTTGGATGCTGTGACATACGTTGCCGGAAAGGCGTTTATCGACGACTCGCTCACTCCGAGCGCCAGGTACCTTGCGACCATCCTCGATGGGGCAAGACAGCATCTGCTTCCGGACGACTACATCCGCAGCATCGAGGCGTTGGCGAGACCACGGAGCGCATCAGATGTGCAGCGCACGGCCTAATGGCAGCCCGTTACCCTGATTCGGAAAAGAAGACATCAACAGAAGTTTCAGGCCACCCCGCCCTTCCTTCAGGCAAGGGATATTGTAGCCCCGAGTCTTGAAAAAGGTCGGTAGCTACGCCATCCCTGTTCGGTGTCAAGAGAACAGCTTCATACTACACCTTTTGAACAGGCCTACATCACCGGCCTGTTGACCCTCGAACACAAGAGCTTGCGGGAGATGGGGCGCAAGGGTCTCCTCCCCTGCCACCCCCACCACGCTGCCTATCGCCTGACCTTAGATCCCCATCCCTACCAGGCCCACCTCGCCCGCCGCCTCCAGCAGGCCCCTCAGGGCTGGGCACTGGCGGTAGACGAGGTGGTGGTACCCAAGGAAGGCCTGCTTATCCAGGGCTTGAGCCGTATCTGGGCCACCAGCGAGAAGCGGGTGGTCTGGGGTTTACGCTTCCTGTCTTTGAGCCTGGTGGCTGGGTCGCACGATCCCTATCCCCTGGGTCTATGGCCGCTGCCGACTGAACCCATGGCAACCCAGGACTACCCCTACCGCTCCCCTACCCAGGCCAGCCTGCAAGCCTTGCAGCGGGTGCTACAAACTGGATACTGCCCCAAGGTTCTGCTGGGTGACGCCCGCATGCTTAAAGCCAGCACCCATCCCGCTCTTTTGTCCATGGGGATAGGGGCGGTGCACCGGGTACGTAAAGACCTGAAGGTCAGTTACCAGGGCCAATGGCTGCGAGCCGATGAACTGGCGGCCCGGTATAAGCCGGGCACTGGGGCGCGCTACTACCGGCGCTTTGGTCTGTACGCTAAACGCTTACGGGTGGAGCGGGCCGAAGCGGGTGCGGTAGACCTGTTGCTTCTGTGGCGGGGGAAGGATACGGGATGGGAGCTTGTGGTCTTGCTCTCCAGCCTGCAAGGAGCCGGGGTACAGGAGGTGCTGGCTTACTGGAAGGCACGCTGGAAGCAGGAGGTCGGGCACAAGGGGCTGAAAGCGCTGGGCCTGGGGCAGTGCCAGGCCCGTAGCTATGCCAGTCAGCTCAAACATGCCGACCTGGCGGTAGAAGGGTATCTGCTGCTGTGGGCAGAGCGACAAAGGGAACCCACCCTTAGTTGGCGACAGGCGAGAGAGCGGGCGGGAGCATGGCTCAAGGAGCGCTTGTTTACCGAGCTTTCTGCTACATCTCCTGGCAGCGAGCAGGTTGGGAAGGCGGGATAGAGGGATGGGTGAAAGTTCTGATCAAGTTCCCTCCACTCCTCCAACCTGTAACCGCCAAGGGGCTAGCCTCCACTAAGTACAACAACGTTAGGAATTTGCTCTACCCGAAAAGGGGAGCCCATAAGCTGCGCCGCTTTAAAGACCGGCCACTTCTTTCACCGAGACCGTCACCACAAAAATCTAACGTGGGCGCACTTAGCTTGAAGGAACCTGCCGCATAGTTATCCGACCCAGTACCGCAGCGGCTGCGGGACATTGCTTGCTGCCTATTTTCATGGACTGGCAAAAGCATTCACGACTTTGTGCAAGCCAATGTCTGCTCTGAAGTTTGCTTGTCAGATAAACTGGTGCCGACAGCGCTACCCCTCGAGCACAACCCTATGTTCCCTACAAAAACTAAATAAAAGCTTTTTCGGTTTTTTGCTTTAAAGAGATATTTGACGCAAGCGCAAAGAGAGCTTATTCTGTAATAAACATAAGGGCCGGCTGTGCTCTGACGCCGGGGCTTTAGCGTTAGCAGCATGGCGAGGAAGGGGGACGTTTGGGTGAGTACCGATGCCGGTTTGAGGATGCACTTTCTTGCTCTGGCCGGTTGGGGTGGTTGTGGGTGTGTTATCGGTCGGACACTGGCTGGTTTCGTAGGGTTGTAAGGGAGGCATCGTGAGCAAGGTATTTGTAAACATCAGTTTGAGCCTGGACGGCTATATGGCCCCGGAAGGCATGACCATGGAGAATTGGGACAGGCCCGAGTACATGGACTGGGGCGCTAAGTGGGGCGCGTTGATGGGCTGGGCCCTGAATCAACAGTACCTGAGGGAGAAGCTTGGGTTTGGCCCGGGCGGCGAGACCGGTCCAGTGAACGATATGCTTCGCCGCACCTTCGAGCGCACCGGTGCGCACATCATGGGTAAGCGCATGTTCGACGGCGGCGAGCGCGGCTGGCCGGAGGAGGCCCCGTTTCACACCCCGGTCTACGTGCTCACCCACCAGCAGCGCGAACCCTGGGTTCGGCCTGGGGGCACCACGTTTTACTTTGTCAATGAGGGGCCAGAGCGGGCGCTCGAGCTGGCCCGGCAAGCCGCCAACGGGCGGGATATTCGCATCTCGGGCGGCGCAGATGTGATCCAGCAGTACCTGAACCTGGGGGCGGTAGACGAACTGGAAATCGCCTTGGTTCCGGTGCTGTTCGGTGCCGGCCGGCGTCTGTTCGAGCATTTGCAGGAGCCCCTGGCGCGCTTTCAGATCGATAAGGTTCTCGATACGCCCGGCGTCACCCATCTGCGCTACGTGCGCGCCTAGAGGTCAAACCAGTGCTCGAAGCACGCAGGAGGATTTATGAAAACGCTCATTACCGAATTCATCAGCCTCGACGGCGTTGTCCAGGCTCCCGGTGCCCCGACGGAAGACACCGACGGTGGGTTTGCCCACGGCGGGTGGTTGGTGAAGTATTTTGACCCGGAGATTATCGGCGGGACGTTTGACGAACTGGCCAAGCAGAGCGACGCGCTCCTGCAAGGGCGCCGTACCTACCAGGTTTCGGCTGCTGCGTGGCCCAGCCAGTCGGGCGACGGGTTTTCCGACTGGATCAACCGCGTGCAGAAGTATGTGGTGTCCGACACGCTCAAGGAGGAAGACATCGTGTGGCATCCCACGAAGATTGTCCGCGGTCGCGACTTCCTGAAGACGGTGGCCGATCTACGGGCGCAGCCGGGAGGCTACATCTATGTGTATGGCAGCCCTACGATGGTGCAGTCGCTCCTTGCCGCAGACTTGGTCGACGAACTCGTGCTCACGGTCGTCCCGCTTATCGTCGGGGGCGGAAAGAAGCTCTTCCCGGCGATGGCTGAGATACTGCCTTTCGAGCTCGTTTCAGCCGTGAAGGCGAGCACCGGCGCCCAGGTTTGCCGCTATGCCCGCGCACGCTAGGGCCCATGGCGCCGCTATGCAATCAATACCTTTTGTGTTCGACTGAGCCAAGTCCTGGGATCAAGTCCTGGGAAGACACGCATTGCGAAAGGAAGTTGGGTATGGCCAAGCTCGTGTTTGGAATGAATCAGTCCCTCGATGGGTACGTGGATCATGTGATGTTTGGTGTCAGCCCTGCGCTATTTCGCCACTTCGTCCGGGAAGCCCAGCAGCAGGCGGGGAGTGTGTACGGCCGCCGGATGTACGAGGTCATGCGCTACTGGGACGACGACCACCCCGACTGGGGGGCGGACGAACAGGCCTACGCCGCGGCCTGGCGGGCCCAGCCCAGATGGGTGGTCTCGAGGTCGCTGGCTTCTGTGGGGCCCAACGCCACGCTGGTTCGGGAGGATCTCGAGGATACCCTTCGTAAGCTAAAGGCCGAACAGGAGGGGGAGATTGAGGTGGCCGGCCCAGAACTGGCGCACAGCCTAACCCAACTGGGCCTGATTGACGAGTATCGCATCTACCTGCATCCGGTGGTGCTGGGCCGGGGCAAGCCCTACTTTGCCGGGCCGCGGCCACCGCTGCGCTTTGTGGCTGCTGACCGTATGGACGAGAACGTGGTCAGACTGGTTTACGTGCCTGCCTAATCAAGCGGCGCGCAGACGCGAGAGAGCCTGAATGAAGGGGGAACAGACCATGAACGACGCCCACCTGGACGAGCGAATTCGCCAGATGACCTTTGCCTCGGTATACCCGCATTATCTGGCCAAGGCGCAGAAGAAGGGGCGAACCAAGGCCGAGCTGCATCAGGTGATTGCCTGGCTCACGGGCTACAGTGAAGAGGAAATTCACGAGCACCTCGAGAGCCACTCGACCTTTGAAGACTTTTTTGCAAACGCGCGTCTGAACCCCAACGCAAGACACATAACCGGCTCCATCTGCGGCTACCGGGTCGAAGAGATCGAGAATCCCCTTGCGCAACAGGTTCGCTACCTGGACAAGCTGGTGGACGAGCTGGCCAGGGGGCGCAAGCTCGAGAAAATACTTCGCACTGCATAGTCTGAAGGGGTGTGGGTCTAGATAGTTGGCCTGGCCTGGTGTGGCGCCCTAGGGCAAATTCTCCAGGAAGTCCCGTACCAGCCCCAGCACTAAAGGCTCTTGTTCCCGGTGGGGGACGTGGCCGCAGCCCTGCACAAGTTCCAGGCGGGCGGGGCCCGATACCCCCGCCACAATGTGCTGCGGAAAGGCCACAGAGCCGTACTCATCGGCGTCGCCGTGGATGGCCAGCACGGGGCAGCGAACCCGACTCAAACAGGGCTCCAGCGTCCAGTCCCGAAAGGCAGGCGAGAGCCAGACCCCCGTCCAGGCTTCCAGCACCCAGCGGGCTTTTTCGCCGTGCCAGCGGGTGAGGCGGGCAAACTGGGCGGGATCCTGGAAGCCCTGCTGAGCGGCCCGGATGCCCTCCAGGGTGCGCGCTTCCACAAAGGTCTGGGCTGCCTCGCTAATCACGGCCCGGCAGCGTTCGCCCTGATGGGCAGCAATGCACAGGGCCATAGCGCCCCCCACGCTGTGCCCAAAGAGGATGTACTGGTCTAGCTCGAGCTTCGCGGCAACGGCGGGGAAGTAGATTTGGGCCTCCTCGAGGATAAAGCCCAGCGAAGGGGTTTTAGTTCTGGGCGAAGACCGTCCAAAACCCAGGCGGTCGTAGGCCCACACCGTTCGTCCGGTGGCCTGGGCCAAGGCCGCCGGAAACCCGCGCCAAAGCTCTACCGACCCCAACGAGTCGTGCAGCAGCACAAGGGGGGTCTTCTGGGGCTGGCCCGTAGCCCACTGCCGCGTGAAGACCTGGCCACCCGGAACCTCTACCACCGTATCTTGAACCTGTACGATGCTCACATCCCAGGTGAGTGTATCAAAAGAAGCAGGGGGCTTAGCCAGGGGGAAAAACCCGTCTGCCGCCCACGTAGACTGCGTGAATCGGCGTATGGCCCCATCGATAGAGCGGCTGGAGCGCACTGTTTGAATCCACCACCACGAAATCGGCCTGGGCCCCCACCTCAATCCTCCCCAAATCCTTCCTGCCCAGGGCCAGCGCGGCGTTTTCGGTGTGGGCAATCAGGGCCTCCTCGGCGCTGAGGCGGCCCAGGCTTAGGGTGAGCTGCATTCCCAGCCAGGGGCTGTAAAGCGGGCTGCTGCCGGGGTTGTGGTCGGTGGCGATGGCGACCCTCACGCCCGCATCCCACATGGCCCGCGCGTCGGGGAAGGGCTTGCGCAGGATGACCGCCGCGCCGGGCAGGACGGTGCCCACCGTGCCGCTCTTGGCCAGGGCCTGCCAGTCGTCCGGGGTGGACTGCTCGAGGTGGTCCGCCGACAGCGCCCCGAGCTCCGCCGCGAGCTTGGTGGCCCCGGTGTGGGCGATCTGCTCGGCGTGGAGTTTTATTTTTAGGTTGTGCAAAAGGGCGGCCTCGAGAATCCCGCGGGTCTCTTTCAGGGTGAACGCACCTTCATCACAAAACACGTCCACGGCCTCGGCCAGCCCGCTGCGGGCCACCTCGGGGATCAGTTCACGGGTGAACATCGCTACGTACTTTTCCCGCTCCCAGCCCCCCGGCACCACGTGGGCCAGCAGGGTGGGAAAGATGCGCTGGGCCAGGGTTTCCCCGAGCCGCCGGATCACCCGCAGCATCCTGAGCTCGGCTTCGGGAAGGAGGCCGTAGCCACTCTTGATTTCTATGGCGGTTACCCCTTGGGCCAGGAAGAGGGCGGCTCGAGCTTTGGCCCACTCGTATAACTCATCTTCTGAAGCTGCATGGGTAGCCCGCACCGTTGCATAAATCCCGCCCCCGGCGGCCAGGATGGCCTCGTAGCTCTCGCCCCGCGCGCGCTTTAGGTACTCGCCCAGGCGATTGCCGCCGTAGACCAGGTGGGTGTGCGCATCCACAATGCCGGGGACTACGCCTCGGCGTCCGCCGGGGGCCGATGGCCCTTCACCACGCCCGCCCAGGTCGATGTGGGGCCAGTCGCGGTATTCCTCCGGCAGGCTGTCCTCGGCCCCGACCCAGACAAAGCGCCCGTCCTGCACCGCGAGGGCGGCGCGCTCGAGCCTTTTTCTCGGCGTGTAAAGCTCAGCGATGCCGGTGAATACTTGTTTCATCCTTCCTGTTCCCACCCTGCCAGATCCAGGCCGCGCTCGCGGGCGACCTGCCTGGCCGAGTCATAACCCGCGTGGGCATGGCGCATCACGCCGGTGCCGGGGTCGTTGGTCAGGACGCGCTCCAATCGGTAGGCGGCTTCCTCCGAGCCATCCGCCACCGTGACCTGCCCGGCGTGCAGGCTGTAGCCCATGCCCACCCCGCCGCCGTGGTGGAAGCTGACCCAGGCCGCGCCCGAGACCGCGTTGAGCGCGAAGTTCAGGATGGGCCAGTCGGCCACGGCGTCCGAGGTGTCGAGCATGGCTTCGGTCTCGCGGTAGGGGGAGGCCACCGAACCGGCGTCCAGGTGGTCGCGGCCAATCACGATGGGGACCCCCACCTCGCCCCTCGCCACCATCTCGTTGAAGAGGAGCCCGGCCTTGTCGCGCTCCTTGTAACCCAGCCAGCAGATGCGGGCGGGGAGGCCCTGGAACTTGAACTTCTTCACCCCCTCGGTGAGCCAGCGGTGTAGGCCCTCGTCCTCGGGGAAGAGCTCGAGCACGGCCTTATCAGTCTTGTAGATGTCCTCAGGTTTGCCGGAGAGCGCCACCCAGCGAAAAGGGCCGCGCCCCTCGCAGAACTGGTCGCGGATGAAGGCCGGCACGAAGCCGGGGTAGCTGAAAGCTTCCGCGAAGCCCCCCAACTGGGCAAAAGCCCGCAGATTGTTGCCGTAATCGAAGGCGATAGCGCCTTTTTTCTGCATCTCCACAATGGCGCGGCAGTGGGTGGCCATGTCGTGCAGGACGCGTTCCTTGTAGCCCTGGGGGTCGCGCTGGCGCAGGAGGGCCGGGTCTTCGTCGGCGTGCAGGACGGGGATGTAGCCGTAGAGGGGGTCGTGGGCGCTGGTCTGGTCGGTGACGAGCTCGGGGGTGAAGCCCCGGCGCACCATCTCCGGCAGCACCTCCGCAGTATTGCCCAAGAGCCCGATGGAGAGGGGCTCGCCCTTGTGTTTGGCGTCTTCGGCCAAGCGGAGCGCCTCGTCCAGGGAGTTGGCCCGCACGTCCAGATAAGCGGTGTCCAGGCGGCGCTGGATGCGCTCGGGGTCGATCTCCACGCAGATCGCCACCCCGCCATTGAGGGTCACGGCCAGGGGCTGTGCCCCGCCCATGCCGCCCAGCCCGCCGGTGACGGTGATGGTGCCCTTCAGCGAGCCGCCAAAGTGCTTGCGGGCCGCGGCGGCGAAGGTCTCGTAGGTGCCCTGGAGGATGCCCTGGGTGCCGATGTAGATCCAGCTTCCCGCCGTCATCTGGCCGTACATCATCAGGCCCAGGCGGTCCAGCCGGTCGAACTCCTCCCAGGTGGCCCACCGGGGCACCAGGTTGGAGTTGGCGATGATCACCCGGGGGGCTAGGGGCTGGGTGCGGAACACCCCCACCGCCCGGCCCGACTGCACCAGCAAGGTCTCGTCGTTCTCGAGCCGCTCGAGCACCGCCAGGATACGTTGCAGATCCTGGGGGCTGCGGGCCGCCTTGCCGCGCCCGCCGTAGACGATGAGCTCTTCGGGCTTCTCGGCCACCTCGGCGTCGAGGTTGTTGAGAAGCATGCGCTTGGCGGCTTCCTGGATCCAGCCTTTGGCGGTTTTGGGTCCTCGGGGCGCTTTGTAGGTCATGGGCGTTCTCCTTGGGGGATAAAGGTATCTTCCAGGTAGTAGCGGTCGGCCCGCATCAGGTATTCCACCCAGGTGATGGGCTGCTCGAGGGTGTAGGTAAGCCGCTCGAGGCGCAAAGCGGGGGCTTTGCTGGGCTGTTGGAGCAGTCTGGCGATGTCCTGGCCCAGGGCCACGGCTTCGAGGCGCTGCCAGACCCGGGTGAGGGGCAGGCCCAGGGTGTGTACCAGCAGGTCGTGGATGGACTCGCTGGTGAGGTCGTGCTCGAGGATCGGGGCGCAGTGTACCGGGTGTAGGTAACGCACCTCCCGCTGCACCGGCTCGTCGTCGAGGAAGCGCAGCCGCTCGACATAGAGGGCTTGTTCTACCCCTAGCTTCTCGCGAACCCCGGTGGGAGTGGGGCGCAATTCGGCGGCCAGCACCCGGGTTTTGGGCTGGGCTCCTTGCGCTCGGGCGAACTCGTAGAAGGGCCGCACCCGCAAATAACCCTGGTTAAAGCGCCGGGGAGCGGGGGTGCTCAGGCGGCCCTGGGTGCGGTAGAGCCAACCTTCCTGGCTAAGCTCCTGCAGGGCTCGCCGGGCGGTCATGCGGCTCACCCCAAAGCGACGGGCCAGGCTGTTTTCCGATAGAGGAAAGCCCGGGGTCGGTTTGTTGAGCTCTTGCAAGACCGCTTCCTTGACTTGCCGGTATTTCATCCTTTATCCTCTCACTTGTATATACAACCTAGCCCGGAGGTAGGTCAAGCGAGGGGTTGGATGCTAGAACTGGATACCGAACTGAGCCTGAAAGATTTTCACCGGGTGGTGCGCGAAAAAGTGCCGGCGCACCTGAGCCAGGCCGCGCGGGAACGCCTGACGCGCTGCCGGGCCTTTGTGGAAAAGCTGGTGGCCCGCGACGAGCCGGTCTACGGCCTTAACACCGGCTTCGGCAAGCTGGCCACAGTGCGTGTTGAGGCCAAAGACCTGCGGCTCTTGCAGCGCAACCTGCTGCTTTCCCATGCGATTGGGGTGGGGGAGCCGTTCCCCGCCGAAGTGGTGCGGGGCATGCTGTTGTTGCGGGCCCAGAGCCTGGCCCTGGGTTACTCCGGGGTGCGGGTGGAGGTGGTGGGGCGGCTGTTGTGGTTTTTGAACCAGGACATCCTCCCGGTGGTGCCCTCGCAGGGCTCGGTGGGGGCCTCGGGCGACCTAGCCCCCCTGGCCCACATGTGTTTGCCCTTAATCGGTGTGGGCGAGGTGGAGCATAGGGGGCAGGTGCGTCCGGCGGGCCAGGTGTTGCTCGAGGCAGGCTTAGAGCCGCTGGAACTCGAGGCCAAAGAAGGCCTGGCCCTCATCAACGGCACCCAGGCCATGACCGCGTTGCTGGCCCTTTTGCTGCTGGATGCCGAAGTGTTGCTCAAGACCGCCGATATCGCCGTGGCCATGAGCGTGGAGGCCCTCAAGGGGAGCCACCGGCCCTTCGACGAGGCCGTCGCCCGCCTGCGCCCCCACCCCGGCATGGCCGCCACCAGCGCCAATGTGCGCAGGCTTTTGCAAGACTCCGAAATCATGCGCTCGCACGTAGACTGCGACAAGGTGCAGGATGCCTACAGTCTACGGGCGGCTCCCCAGGTACACGGGGCCAGCCGCGATGCCCTGGCCCATGTGCGCGAGGTGGTGCTGCGGGAGATGCAGAGCGTAACCGACAACCCCCTGGTGCTCCCCGAGGAAGGGCGTACCCTCTCGGCGGGCAACTTCCACGGCCAGCCTTTGGCCCTGGCCGCCGACTACGCCGGTATTGCCCTGGCCGAGCTGGCCAACATCGCCGAGCGCCGCATCGAGCAGATGTTGAACCCTGCCCTCTCGGGCTTGCCGGCCTTTCTGGCCGAGGGCAGCGGCCTCAACTCCGGCCTGATGATCAGCCAGTACACCGCCGCAGCACTGGTCAGCGAAAACAAGGTACTCGCGCACCCTGCCTCGGTGGACTCCATCCCCACCAGCGCCAACCAGGAAGACCATGTCTCCATGGGCACCATCGGGGCCCGCAAGGCCCGCAGCATCTTTGAAAACACCCTCTGGGTGCTGGCTATCGAGCTGGCCTCGGCGGCCCAGGCCCTGGACTTTCACGCCCCCCTGCGGCCCGGCAAGGGGGTGGAGGCAGTTTGGCAACGCATCCGGCAGGAGATTCCCCACCTGGATCGCGACCGCTACCTCAAGCCGGAGCTCGCGCGCCTGTGCGAGCTGATTCGCAGCGGGGAGCTGGTCGGGGTGGCGGAGCAGGCCGTGGGTGCCCTGGCATAGGCCAGAGCGCTCTTCACAAAGAAAGAGGCGATAAACTGTACGGGTTGTGAGCGCAGCGGCAACGCCCAAAACCACCTTTTACCAGGAGATGCTAAAAAGTCCCCGGGCCGTGCTGGCCCCCATGGCAGGCTACACCGATGCTCCCTTTCGCAGGCTGGCCCTGGAGCACGGGGCAGCCTGGACGGTGAGCGAAATGGTGCTGGCCCGGGGTTTTTTGGCCGGCGAGCGCAAATCCACCGAGCTGGGCGCGCCCTATCCGGGGGAGCCCAACCTGGTGGTGCAGCTCTTTGGCGACGACCCCGAGGTGCTGCGCGAGGCGGCGGCCAAAGCCGAGGCGCTGTTTTCGCCGGTGGCCCTTGACCTGAACCTGGGCTGCCCGGCGCCCAAGCTGGCCGGGCGGGGCGGGGCCTGTTTGCTTCTGACCCCCGAGCGGGCCTATGCCCTGGTGCGGGCCATGCGGCAGGGGACGAGCCTCGAGGTCAGCGCCAAGATGCGCCTGGGCTGGGACGAAGACCGGAGCCTGGAGATTGCCCAGGGCCTCGAGGCCGCCGGGGTGGCCCTCCTTACCGTACATGGGCGCACCAGCCGTCAGCGCTACCAGGGCCAGGCCAACTGGGAGGCCATTGGCCGGGTGGCCGAGGCTGTGCGGGTGCCGGTGCTGGGCTCGGGCGACGTGACCACCCCCGAACAGTTCCACACGCGCCTCCAGACCGGGGTGGCCGGGGCGATGATTGGCCGGGGAGCGGTCGGCAACCCCTGGATTTTTCGACAGATTGCTACAGGGGCACCGGCTCCGTCCCACCGGGAACGCATAGAGACCGCGCTTCGCCATGCCGAGTTGAATGTGCTGTGGTACGGCGAGTTTCATGGCCTCCGCCAGCTTCGCAAGGTGCTGTACCGGTATTTTCCGGCTAACCCGGAGCTGCACCCGCTGCTCAAACAGGTATCTAGCCTGAAAGAACTCAAACAAGCCCTGCTCAGCGCAGAATGCCCTGTAGCACCTGAGCCACTGAGCGATCAAGAATGCCCGGTATGCGGGCGCTAAGCCCCAAATCCACACTCACGCCGCCCACGCCCGGCAGCCCCGAAAGCCCCAGGCGCAGCTCTCCGCGGTTGCGCCCGTTGGGGCCCAGGCCCAGGTTAAACACGCTCTCGGCCACACTGCGTCCGCCAATCAGAATTCGCAGAGGGCCTTGCAGGGTAAAGCCGATGGGGTTGGGGTTCTCCACCTCCAGCACCAGCCGGATGGCCAGCCCATCCAGGCGAATCTCCGCCAAACGAATGGTCGGAAGCTGGAAGGAAAACTGAATACGCACATCGCGGTCTACCAGGGTCACGGGCCCAATCGGCACGACCGCCGGGCCCAGTTGAACCCGCAGTTCGCCCAACAAGCGGAAGCGGGTGGTCTGCCCGCCGACTAGGCTGGCCAGGGCACGGGTGCCCTCCACAATGGGTACCACCAGCCGGGTGCTGGCGTCGCGGCTGGCCCCCGAGGGGATTTCCAGGGCGGGCAGGGTCAGGCGAAACTGCGAGCCGCCCAACTCTGCCGTCAGGGTGCTGTCCAGCAAGGGCAGGGTGAAGCCGTTGGGGTTGGTTAGGCGCAGGCGCACGTCGAACTCGCCCCGTCCGCTAAAGGGGTCAATCGAAACCAGGCTGAACTGCAACAGCTCCACCTGCGGCGGCTGGGGCCGCACGGCTTGGGGTACACAAGACCCCAGTATCAAGGCCAAACCCAACCACGCCCCTATCAGAATGCGCTTCATGGTTTCCTCCACATCGAGCTTACCGGATGCGGCTTTATAAGGTTGGGTTATTTCCTTCAGAAACCCTTAACCCACCGTCCAACCCCTGGCCCGGAACTCTTCCAGAAGGGGCTTGAAGGTGGGCCAGACCGGGCTTTCGTTAGGGTAGGGAGGGCGGGGGTAGCCGCCGGGCAGGCCCAGATGGCGCAGGGCTTGCTTGAGCAACACAAAACCACCCTGGGCCAGCACCCGGCCAAAGGGCTCCACCTCGGCTTGCAGGGCCTGGGCCTCGGCGACCTTGCCGGCCTGCCAGAGCGCTAGTATCTGTTTGTACGGTTTGGGGGCCAGGTTGGAAACCGCCAGGATGCCGCCCTTGGCACCCAGACCCAGGGCACCCAGGAAGGTAGGGGCATGGCCGGTGTAAAGCTCTAGAGCCAGTTTTTGCGAAGCGTAGAAGGCCATGCGGGCCAGTTCCCCGCTCGAGTCCTTGAGGCCCCCAATGTTGGGGTGCTTGGCCAGCTCGGCCACTACCGGCAGGGGTAGCTGGGCTTTGGTATTGGCCGGCACATGGTAGAGCCAGACCTCGGCCTTGCCCATATCGGCAATGCCCCCGAAGTAGCGCAACAACCCATCGTGGCCCAGGTTGGCCTCGTAGTAGCGGGGGGGGGTGACCAGTACCCTGGCCCCCAGGCTTTCGGACTCGCTCAGGGCAATGGCCGCCTGGGCCAGGGTTTCTTCCATCAGGCCCACCATGGCAGGCTTCCGGGGAGTCTGAATGGCCAGGCCCGCTGCCCGTTCCTCGCGGGTCAGATGGACGCCTTCGCCATTTGAACCGTAAAACAGCAGCCCATCCACATGGGGTTCGATGGCCTGGGCGAGGTCGCGGAAGGCTTCTGCATCGAGGTTGCCGTTCTGGTCGAAGGGGGTGGGGAGGGGGGGGATAATCATACGTCTGCTTTTTCCTCCTGACAAAACCAGGTGATTTTATCGCACGACGGGTCTCGAGCGCCTTGCGCAGTTGTAGCTTTGTCGCTCTGGTGTGCTTGAATTCATCTACCTGGATAAACCGCCGAGCCTGATATTTTGAAAACGCTTTGGGCCGGAAGGGTCGCTCCAGATTGCTTTATTTGATGCCCCGGTAGACCAGCAAAAACCACAGCAGCAGATGGAACCCCAGTGCCACACCAGTTAGAACAATTCCCCAGGGGTTTCCCAGGCGCCACAGCCACAGGCCGCCTGCAGCGGCCAGCAAGACCATCAGGCCCCAGCCCTGGCTGTAGGTGGGACTGCCCGGAAAAAACAGTTGCACCCCCCGCCGCCAGGCCAGGTGGTCGTCTACCCCCTGGGGTCGGGGGAGGAAGAAGCACAACAAGTGGTAGAGGGTGAAAAGCAGAATGGTGACTGCAATGATCCAGGCCCACAGTGGACTGGGCCAGATGGGGAGCTCACGCCAGGCCGCCAGAAAATCGGTACCCAGGCTCAGCAACCCACTCAAGCCCACCGTTGCGGCGATGATTCTGGGGGTCGGAACCGCCTCGCGCACCACCCCGGAGTCGCGGTAAACCGCGCTCCAGAAGTCGCCGCCGAGGCCCAGCGCCTCCCGCACGGCAGCCGAGGATGAAGCCCTTTGGTAAGCCTGCGCCAGGGCTTCTGGCGTGCCCCGCCCCAGCAAGACATACGTCCAGGGGGGGGCGGCTGCGTAAAGCCGCTGCGCCTCGCTGGGGTTTTCTTTGGCCAGTGCATACGCCAAAAGACCCTGTAGCGGTGCGGTGTTGGCGAAGCTACGCAGGGTCTCCTGGGCGGCACTCGAGCGCAGGGTACCCCGGGTCAGGCTGTCCTGGGCCACAAGCGCCTCGGAGCGGGCGGTCAGGCCCCAGCCGAGTAAGGCCAGCGCAGCCAGCAAAAATAAAAAGAGCAGCAGGGTGCGCTCACCGACCGAGGTATAGGCCAGCACACTGTGGCGCAGGCGTAATAGCGGGTGTTGCAGCCAGCCTACCAACCAGCCCCCGCTGGGGCGCAGCCCCCGCAGTTGAGCAGGGAGGTACATTAGGGTTAGGTACAGCAGCATGAGGCCATAAAGCCCCAGCAATACCCAGGTAGCCGCAGCCATATTGGTCGAGGTAAGGGGGTTTTGCCAGCCTGCGATCTGGCGCAAGGCCTCGCGGTAGCGCTGTCCTAGGTCGGGGCGGCCCTGGGCCTCGAGCCAGCCCACCTGTTCCCACAGCAGGGCCTTGGCGCCGGGCACCTGGGGCATGTACTTCAGAAAAAACTCCGACCAGGCCAGGCTTTGCTCGAGGCCTTGTTTGCGTGCAGTGCGTATTTGCTCTAGCCAGGGTTGCAGCCACTGCATTACCCCGGGGCCCCAGGGCAGCTCGGGACGGTGGCTGCGTTGTAGCAAGTCGTGCCCGATTGCCTCGAGGTCGGCTGGGCCGATGCTGCCTGGCTCGCGGCTAAAGTAATACCAGTAAGGCCGGCCGCTGGCAGGGCTCTGGTCGAGGTCGCGGGCGTTAGCAGCGCTCAGGGTATCGTGGTATTCGCGAATGACCGCCAGGTTTTCCCACCTGCCCTCGAAGGGCTTACCCGCAAAAGCACTCAGACCCAGCCGCCGCCCATCCTCTAGGAGCACCGTCAGTTCGGCGTCGGCGTCCAGGGCCCGCACGTCCCCGGGCGGGTAGTGCTGGGCCACCACCCGGGGGTTTTGCAGGTCTATCTCGAGCACCAGGGGCCCCCGGGCGATAAAAGCGCGTTGCCCCAGCAGTTTGGGCCCGATCCACTCTCCCTTGAGTGGTAGCTTCCAGTTACCCAGCACCAGCCCCTCGGGCCCCAGGGTAGGTGGGGCTATCTCGGGCCGGGCGGGGGCGGGCTGGGGGGGGCGGGAGGGCAAGACCGGTGAGGGGGGTGCGGCAGGGGCGGCTTGTGCTCGAGTTTGCGCCTCCACCGTGCGTTCCCCAACCAGAATGCTGATCTTGTATACCCCCTCCGCGCTCGGTGTCCAGGCCGTGGATATGTTGCCATTGAAGGTCTCGAGGTTCACCTCGGTAGCTGCGGCATCCGACGCAATCTTGAGGGTGTACCGGCCTGGGGGAAAATCCGCTCCACGAATTTCCAAAGGCTGCCCAACCTGGGCTTCGGGCGGCACGATCAGGCTCTGGGCCAGCGTGGCACTAAACAAGAGAACTCCCGCCATCCATCGCATACCGCCATTTTATTCCACTGCCGAGTAAGGCACTAAACGCAATTCCGCACAGGGCTGGGGTGAATCATCAGTTGGCAACGGAAAAAGCCGAGATGTGCTGGATAGTCAGGGGGGTATGTGCAAAGGGGCAAGGACTTCTCCAGGTCGCTCACTCCGCTAAAAGCTCAAAGCCGAAAGCCAGGTGCTCCTGCTTAATGGTTGCGACCGGTTTGGTACGTATTGCGGTACTGCTTGGGCGTGCAGGGCTGGTGTATAAAGTAAAACCACTTCTTTCCTTCCTCTCCCAACGGGGGAGGCTGGGTGGGGGCACAACACCCAGTCAGGTCACCTACCTACAAGCAATTTTTGCAAAACCAAGCATTTAAAGCGCGAGATTTGCGAGGGTTTACGCACCGACCCCAGGCGCGTTGTTCAGGGAAGCAGAACCGAGCTTGTACTATACTGAAGTTCGGGTCTACGAACGGTAGACCTATGGAGGTTTTGCTGAATGTCAGATAAAAAGCCGGTATACCTTACCGCTGAAGGCAAAGCGCGGCTCGAGCAGGAACTTGCCTACTTGAAAACTGAAAAAGTACAGCAAATTGCTGATGAAATGGGTCGGGCCATCGCCGAAGGCGATTTGCGCGAAAATGCTGGCTACGACGAGGCCCGGCGGGCCATGTGGCAGAACAACAGCCGCATCGCCGAGCTCGAGGACATCCTGAGCCGTGTACAGATTGTCGAATCGGGCAATGGCATTCCGACCGAGGTGCAGATTGGCGTGACGGTAGAGCTCGAGACCTCTACCGGCCAGCGCATGAGCGTGACCATGGTAGGTAGCCACGAAGCGGATGTATTCAGCGGCAAGATTTCCAACGAATCGCCCCTAGGCCAGGCCCTGATGGGCAAAAAGGTTGGTGACGAGGTGCAGGTCAAAAGCCCCAAGGGCAGCCAGACTTACGTGGTGGTTGAACTGGTATATGCCTGATACCCTGCCGATTGCTGACAGTTATATAGTTAATAGCCACAAGCCGAAGGCCAATAGCGCAAAGAACCTTCATGTCCCGATGGTGGGTTCGACGTTGATCGGCCACCTACCAAAGGGTGAGGGAGCTTGCGTGCGAACTGAAACAAATGGCTACTTTACAGACCAAGACCTTTGCTAGGGCGCTTTCCGCCCGGGCGCTTTGGCGTTAGGCTAATCGCATATGCGAATCCTTGTTGCTAACGATGATGGTATCTTTTCACCTGGAATCAAAGCTTTAGCTTTTGCCCTAAGGGAGATTGCCGAAGTGAATGTAGTCGCCCCGGATGTAGAGCAGTCGGGCGTGGGGCATAGTATCACCTTTCGCAGACCGCTGCGCTTTAAGCACACCGCCTCTGCGGGTTTCGGTGAGATTCCAGCTTACCGCGTAGATGGTACCCCGGCGGACTGCGTGGTGCTCGGCAGCAGGCTCCTGGGCTGGCCCGATTTGGTGGTTTCGGGGATCAATATCGGGGTCAATCTGGGTCTGGACTTAACCCACTCGGGTACCGTGGCAGCGGCCCTGGAAGGCGCTTCGTTGGGTATACCTTCCATAGCCTTTAGCCTGGATGCCTCGGGTGAAGAACTGCAGTTTGAAGAGGCGGCACGCAACGCAGTGCCTATTGTGCGGTGGGTGCTAAAGCATGGTCTGCCCCATAAAACTTTGCTTAACGTCAACTTTCCAAACCGCACCCCGCAAGGGGTCAGGATTACCCGACTCTCCACCCATCGCTACGAAGATTCCATCGTCGAGCGGGAAGACCCCGATGGGCGGCCCTACTACTGGGTGGCCGGCAAGCCCACCGCCGAGCTGGAAGAAGGCACCGATTTCTGGGCCGTTCAGAGCGGATATATCTCGGTAACGCCCATTACCCTCGACTACACCAACCACGCTTTTGCTGCCGAGCTCGAGCGGAAGTTCGGTAAGCAGGCCAGAAAGGTTGGAGCGGCTGGCAGAACGAAAACCAAAGTCCCCTGAGGCCAAAAAGCCAAACCACGATAACGGCTCGAATCAGGCCAGCTGTGGATGGGGAGCAGAAGCTCGCTTGAGGGAGATGTTGAACACCGAGCCCTTGCCGGGCTCGCTCTCGACCCACACGCTGCCTCCGTGAGCCTCCACGATCGAGCGCACGATGGCCAGTCCTAGGCCGCTGCCGCCGCGCTCACGGTCACGGGCTTTGTCCACCCGGTAGAAGCGCTCGAACAGATGGGGCAGGTGTTCTTTGCTGATGCCCTCACCGTCGTCTTCCACGCGGATTACTACCCGCTCGGCCAGATCGAGCACCACCAGACGTATGTGGGTGGAGTTGGCCTTGATGGCGTTGGAAACCAGATTGGCAATGACCTGGTGCAGCCGCTCGGGGTCGCCCAGTACCCACACCTGATCGGGGGCCTGTACCTCGATGCGGCCCTCAAAACTCTTGCTGTACTCCTCTTCGATTTCATCCAGCACGGTTTTGAGGTGCACTGAACCCAGCTCGACCTTCCAGCTTCCGCCGGTCTTGGAGAGCTCGAGCAGGTCGCCTACCAGCTTGTGCATGCGCTCCGATTCTCGCTTGATAATTTCTAAACCTTCGCGCTGCTGATCCGAGAGCTGCGTGCGACGCAGGAGGTAGTTGACGTGCCCCAAAATGGCTGTTACTGGCGTCCGCAGTTCGTGCGAGGCATCGGCCAGAAAGCGGCCCTGGGTTTCCCAGGCGCCCTCCAGCCGGGCGAGCATCCGGTTGAGCGATTTGACCAGCGAGGCCACCTCGTTGTGGCCCTCGATTTCGGGGAGTTTTTCAGGCTTATTGCTCACTTGCTCGGCTTTTTTGGCCACCCACTCCAATGGCTCCAGGGTTTGCCGTACCAGCCGGAAGGCCAGCAGCCCACCAAAAACGAGCACCAACAGGGCCGTGGCGGTGTAGGTGCGGGCAAAATCGGCCAGGGTGCTTTCGATGCTTTCGGTAGACTTGCCTACCAGCAAAATGACCAACTGCTTGCCCTGGGGGATTCCGGCAATTTCGGTCTCGAGGCGCTCGGCCCGCACCCGCAGGGGAATCTGGCTGCCGTCGGGGCGGGTGAGCGTGGTTTGAGTATAGAACCCGCCGGATCGTAAAACCTCTTGTAGCCCTTTCTCGGAGAGGTTGAGGGTAGCATCGCCCAGGGCCAGCGACTTGGCGATGGGTATGGCGGCCCCCTGTAGGATGTCGCTGGCGGTAGGATTGGGGAAAGGCACCCATAAGGCTTGTCCATAGACCGTAAGAGGCAGGTCGTCTAGGTTGCCTTGCTCGCGGATTAAGCGCTGGGCTGTTTGGGATGTTTCCGTTAGCTCTCGGCGCAGGCTGTCGTAGAGGGTAAACTGCAAACTACCGTACACCGACCCCCCGATGAGCAGCAACGAAAAGGCCAGCAAGGCCAGCGTGAGCAGGGTGATGCGGGTGCGAAGAGTCATACTATTTGATGATAAAGCTGAAACATGGGTTCGTCTTCTGGCCTGGTGCTCATCACAAGAGGAGCTTGAAGGAAGCGGTCTTAGATTGATACCTTTTGACCCAATGACTGTTTTGCTGGCCCTGTGGATTGATTGGGTCTGGGGAGAACCCAAAGGGGCGTTTCATCCTGTGGTTTGGATGGGGCGCTACCTGGCTTGGGTAGGCAAGGGACTGACCCAGCTTCCCCCTCTACAGGCCTTTTGGGGCGGCGCCGGGTTTTGGTGTATGGGAGCGGGATTCTTCGCTGGGATTTACTGGATCTTGAGCGGATTGCTGAGCTTTCTACCACAGGGCCTCGAGCTTCTCCTGACAGCATTGTTTCTCAAGCCCCTTTTTGCTTTTCGGATGCTTCTGGATGAAGCCCACGCCGTGGAGATGGCGCTTGGTGAGGGCCTCGAGGCCGGGCGCTCGCGGCTGCAATACCTGGTGAGCCGCGATACCTCCAGCCTGTCGGCATCGGAGGTGCGCGAAAGCCTGCTGGAGTCGGCGGCTGAAAACCTGTCGGACTCGGTTATTGCCCCGCTCTTTTGGTTTTTGCTCTTAGGCCTGCCCGGAGCAGCCCTCTACCGGTTTGCCAATACCGCCGATGCCATGTGGGGCTACCGGGGCGAGTGGGAGTGGGCGGGCCGCTGGGCTGCTCGCATTGACGACGTGCTTAACTGGCTACCTGCCAGGCTAACAGCCGGGCTTGTGTGGCTAATCGGAGGCTGGTGTTGGCGTGCAGGTACTTCTCGAATTTTGCGCTTCTCCTTTGCAACTCTTCGCCGAGAGGCCCACAAAACGCCATCCCCCAATGCCGGCTGGCCCATGGCGGCCCTGGCCCTGGCCCTGGGCTTGCGCTTGGGCAAACCCAGGGTGTATACCCTAAACCGGCAGGGCCGTCCTCCTGCAGCCGAAGATGTGACCTGGGGCCTGGCCTTGGTGCAACGAGCCGGCTGGGTGGGGGGGGTGCTGCTGGCTGCAATAGAAGCGTGCCAACAAATCTTAGATACGTTCTAAGCCCATACTGAATGCTCATGATCGACGATGTGCTCAAGCCGGTGCACGGCGGTACCGACAGCGGGCCTCTGCCCCGTTACGACTTCTCGACCAATGCCAACGGCCTCGGTCCTGACCCCCAGGCCCTCGAGGCCATCCGTCAGGCCGACCCCAGCCACTACCCAGATCCGCTGTATGCCGAGATTCATACGGCCTTGGCACAGCACCACGGGGTTGCGCCCGAGCAGGTCGCGGTGGGCGGAGGTGCCAGCGAACTCATTCACCGCCTGACCCGGCTGCGCTACCTGAGGGGGCCCATGCTCATCCTGCCCCCCACCTTTTCCGAGTATGCCCGGGCAGCTCAACCCGCCGAGCTGCCTTTGCTTAAAGCCCAGAGTAAAGACGACTTCCTGCGCCTGTTACCCCAAGCCACCCTAGCTTTTTTGTGTGTGCCCAACAACCCGACGGGTGAAATCTACGATTTTCTAGAGGAGGCTGCCGAAACCGCCCACCGCCGGCAGGCACACCTGGTGCTCGACCTGGCCTATTATCCCCTGTGCGAAAGCCCCCCCGCGCTGCCCCGAGCGGCCTGGTGGCTTTATAGCCCCAATAAAGCACACGGCCTGACCGGGGTGCGGGCGGGATATCTGTTGGCCCCGCATGACCTCACCCATTTTCGCCACATAGCCCCTTCCTGGGTGCTGGGGGTGCATGGAGAGGCCTTTTTGCGGGCCATCCTGCAACCTGCTTCCCAGGTCTGGCTGGCCCAAAGCCGCCAGGAACTCTGGCTCCTGAGAAGACAGCTGGCCCAGGGGTTGAGGAAGCTGGGCCTCGAGGTGCGCGAGAGCACCGCCAACTTCCTGATGGTGCGGGTGGGCCAGGCCACCCAGGTGGCTCAAAGGCTACGCGAGCAGGGCATTCGGGTACGCGACTGCACCAGTTTTGGTTTACCGGAGTGGCTGCGCCTTTCTGCACAAGTACCTGAAGCCCAGGAGGCCTTGCTGCATGCTCTGGCTCCCCTGTTGGCCGGCTGAGCTTGACACTAAACTACAAGTTATAGTAGGGTATCGCCCAGAAACCACAAAATGTGGTTTCCCCACCGGAAACAGGGGAAGTGCGGTGCAATTCCGCCGCTGTCGCGCAACGGTTAAAGCCCGATCGCCTGCCCGGTAGGGTTCCCCAGTCCTCGCGCCAAGGACGGAAAGGATGGATCAGGTGAAGCTTTCCATCAAAACTTAGCCCCGGCTGCATCGGGTAGATCAAAGGCCCTGGTTGGGTTGAATCCGCTAGTGGCAAGGGATTTTTTTTGCCCGAAGGAGGGGCTATGCTTGTGGCGTACGCTTCGAAAACCGGCAATGTGGCCCGCTTTGTGGAACGGCTGCCTGTACAGCGCTGCAGAATCTGGACCGGCGAAGAACGGATCGATGCGCCCTGTGTCCTGGTGACCTACACCACCGGGTTCGGCCAGGTGCCCGCCGAGGTCGAGCGCTTTGTAACGCACAACCGAGGCCACATCCGGGGGGTCGCGGCCAGCGGCAACCGCAACTGGGGCGCTAATTTTGCCCGCTCGGCGGACGTGCTCACCGGACGCTATGGACTGCCCCTTTTGCTCAAGTTTGAACTGGCGGGGAGCGACAAAGACGCTGAGCGGTTCTTGCAGGCACTGCAGCAAATGGATCGTCGGGCCCCCCGTCTGGCCTGAACAGGCAAGTGAGGATTAATATGCGATACCTTGAACTCAACAGCGCCGTACTGCAAAAGCAGAACGGTTTTTTTCAGCTTGAGAAGGACCTCGAGGCTGCCCTGGCCTTCGAGGCCGAGGCCAAACAGCAGACGCGGCGCTTCCAGGGGCCCATCGAGCGGCTGCGAACCCTCATCGCCGAGGGCTATTACGAAGACTTTTTTGCCCGCTATAGCGAAGCCGATGTGCTCGAGCTCTCCGACCTGGCCTACAGCTACGGCTTCCGCTTCCAGAGCTTCATGGCCATCTCCAAGTTCTACAAGGACTACGCCCTGAAGTCGGATGATAAAAAACACTACCTGGAAAACTACGAAGATCGGGTCGTGGCGGTGGCTTTGTACCTGGCCCAGGGGAGTATGGAGCAAGCCCGCAGCTACGTGCGGGCCATGATGGAGCAGCGCTACCAGCCCGCTACCCCCACCTTCCTGAACGCCGGGCGGGCGAGACGGGGGGAGCTGGTGAGCTGCTTTTTGCTGGAGCTCGACGACAGCCTGAACGCCATAGGTTTCCACCTTAACGCCGCCATGCAGCTCTCCAAAATCGGGGGTGGGGTGGCTTTGAACCTCTCCAAACTCCGCGCTCGAGGCGAACCCATCAAGGGGGTAGCGCACGCGGCCAAGGGCGTGGTGCCGGTGATGAAGCTGCTGGAGGATGCCTTCAACTATGCCGACCAGATGGGCCAGCGCAAGGGGGCCGGGGCGGTTTACCTGAACATTTTCCACTGGGACGTGGAAGATTTTCTGGATACCAAAAAGATCAACGCCGACGAGAAAAGCCGCATTCAGACCCTATCCCTGGGCTTGATCGTGCCGCGGAAGTTCTTCGAGCTGGCCGAGCGGGGTGAGGACTTCTACGTGTTTGCCCCTTACTCGGTTTATCAGGCTTTTGGCGAGCATCTGGACGATATGGATCTAGACCGGCGCTATGAAGAACTGCTGGCCCACCCGGCGGTGAGAAAACGTCCCCTCTCGGCCCGGGCCATGCTCACCCGCATCGCCCAGACCCAGTTCGAGTCGGGCTACCCCTACATTATCTACAAGAGCAACGCCAACCGGGCCCACCCCCTGAAGGGCCTGGGGCAGATCAAGATGTCCAACCTCTGCACCGAGATCTTCCAGCTTCAGACCACCTCGGTCATCGGCGACTACGGCCAGGACGACCAGATCGGCTACGACATTAGCTGCAACCTGGGCTCCCTGAACATCGTCAACGTGATGGCGTCGGGGCGGCTGGCCGAGAGCGTACACACCGCCATGGACATGCTCACCGCCGTCAGCGACCTTACGGACATCCAGAATGCCCCCGGGGTGCGCAAAGCCAACCAGGCCTTCCATGCCGTCGGCCTGGGGGCCATGAACCTGCACGGCTTTCTGGCCAAAAACCGGCTGCGCTACGAGTCCGAGGAGGCCCGTGACTTTGCCCGCAGCTTCTTCGCTGCGGTGAATTTCTACTCCCTGGAGCGCTCCATGCAGATCGCCCGCGAACGGGGGGTGCGCTTCGAGGGCTTCGAGCGCTCAGACTATGCCAGCGGGGCCTACTTCGAGCGCTACCTGGCCGAAGACTTTCGCCCCAGGATCGAGGCCGTGCAAAAGCTCTTTGCCCATATCCCCCTGCCCACCCCGGAAGACTGGGCCAGACTAAAGGCGCTGGTGCAGCAGCACGGCCTCTACCACGCCTATCGTCTGGCCATTGCCCCCACCCAAAGCATCAGCTACATCCAGAACGCCACCCCCTCCATCCAGCCCATCGTGGAAGTGGTGGAGACCCGCACCTACGGCAACGCCACCACCTACTACCCGGCGCCGTTCCTTTCCGAGGAGACCTACTGGTACTACAAATCGGCCTACCACATGGACATGTACCGGGTGATCGACCTGGTGGCCGAGATCCAGCCCCACGTGGATCAGGGCATCAGCACGGTGCTCTACGTGACCAGCGAGACCAGCACCCGCGAGCTGGCCCGGCTTTACGTGTACGCCAGCAAGAAAGGCCTCAAGAGCCTCTACTACACCCGCACCAAGAACCTCTCGGTAGAAGAGTGCGTGAGCTGTGCGGTTTGAAGGAGCCATCCGATGGAAACCACAACCATTGATAGCGGATTCTCCGCAGTGAACTGGAACCGACCCGAGGATGGCTACACCCAGATGTTCTGGAACCAGAACGTACGGCAGTTCTGGGTGGATGAGGAAATCCCCCTCTCGGACGACAAGCTGGCCTGGATGACCCTTACCCCCGACGAGCAGCGCACCTATGAGGAGGTGCTGGCCGGGCTGACCCTGCTGGATACCGTGCAGGGTAGTGTGGGGATGCCGCGCATATCTGAATGGGTACCGGGGTTCCAGGCTAAGGCGGTGCTGTCGTTCATGGGGGCGATGGAGCACATGCATGCCAAGAGCTATAGCTCCATTTTCTCCACCCTGTGCACCTCGGCGCGCATCGAGGCCCTTTTCGACTGGGTGCGAGGGCAGCCCGAGCTACAGCACAAGCTGGCCGTCATTCACGGGGCCTACACCCGGATCGCCGACGAGGAAAGCCTGTACCGGGCCATGGCCTCCAGCGTGATGCTGGAGTCCTACCTCTTCTATTCGGGTTTCTTCTACCCCCTGTACCTGGCCGGGCAGGGTCGGCTTACAAGTTCAGGCGAGATCATCAGCCTGATTATCCGGGATGAGGCCATCCACGGTGTTTATGTGGGCTTGCTGGCCCAGGAGGCGCTGAACCGCCTGAGCGACAAAGTGCGGGCGCGGGCCGAAGCGGGGGTGGTGGAGTTGCTGGAAACACTGGACGCCCTGGAAACCCGCTACACCCAGGCCCTCTACCACCGGATCGGGCTGGAGGAAGCGGTGCTGCGCTTCTCGCGCTACAACGCCGATAAGGCCCTGATGAACCTGGGGCTGAGGCCCCACTTCGGGGTGGAGGCCCAGGATGTGAACCCGGTGGTGCTGGCCGGGCTGCGCACCGAAACCAAGAACCACGACTTCTTCTCCACCAAGGGTAACGGCTACATCAAGGCCACCCGCGTCGAGCCTCTGTCCGACCTGGATTTTTACTTTCCCGAGCTGGCTCCGGACTTGCAGCTGGTGGTCAAGCGGGACGGGCGGCAGGTTCCCTTCGACGAGATGCGCATTGTGCGGGCGGTGCAGAAGGCCGCCGCCGCCACCGGGGTAGCGCTCGACTTTGAGTGGGTGGCCCGGCGTATCGTGGAGCCGGTCAAGCTTGAGGCCAGCGCAAGAAGCCTCACGGTGGAGGAGATCCAGGATCGGGTAGAACGGGGCCTGATGGAGATCAGCCCCGAGGTGGCCAGAGCCTATATCCTCTACCGCGAGGAGCGGGCCAGGGCCAGGAGGAGGGCGTGAGCCGCGAAACCCGCACCGTGCACCTGGTGCGTCCTGGCGATTGCAATCACTACGGCAGCCTGTTCGGGGGTACGGCCATGGCCTGGATGGACGAAGCCGCCTTCGTGGCCGCTACCCGACACGCCCGGACTAAAGTGGTTACGGTGCACGCCGATGCCATGGACTTCCACCACCCGGTGCCCCAGGGCTCAATTGTGGAACTGGTGGCTTGGGTAAAGGAGGTGGGGAAGAGTTCGATGCGGGTAGAAGTAGAGATGTGGGTCGAGCCGATGGAAAACTTCGAGCGGGTTTTGGCCTGCCGGGCGGGTTTTGTAATGGTAGCGGTAGGGCCAGACGGGCGGCCCCAGGCGGTGCCGCTTTTACAGGATTGAGACGCATCGGATGCTCGCTGGCATCCAACCTGGGCTTGCAGCGGTTGCCTGTAAGCCCAACGAATCGGGTACGAGGCGTTTCTCAATCCTCACGTAGCACGTACCCCACCCCGCGCACGGTGTGAATCAGGCGGCGTTCGCCGGTGCCCTCGAGCTTCTTGCGCAGGTACCCGATGTAGACATCCACCACGTTGGAGCCGCCCTGGTAGCCCGGCCAGACCTTTTCTTCAATCTCGAAGCGGCTAAAAACCTTGCCGGGGCTCTTGGCCAGCAGCTCCAGCAACTCAAACTCCTTGTTGGAGAACTCGATGCGGCGTCCGGCCCGATAGACCTCACGGCCCTCCAGGTTAATAATCAGGTCGGAGACCCGAATCTCGCCGGTGATGGCCGGGGTCACCCGGCGCAGGTGGGCGCGGATGCGGGCCAGGAGTTCTTCGATGCTAAAGGGTTTGACCAGGTAGTCGTCGGCCCCGGCGTCCAGCCCCTCGACCTTGTCCTCTACCCGGTCTTTGGCGGTCAGAATCACAATGGGCACATTGGAGGTTTTGCGTATTCGCCGAGCCACCTCGAGGCCGTCCATCACCGGTAGCATCAGATCCATCACCACCAGGTTGGGGTTGGTCTCGCGGAAACGTGAAAGCCCGGTGATGCCGTCATAAGCCACCTCGGTGCGGTAGCCTTCGGCCTGGAGCTCGAGCTCGATAAAGCGGGCGATGTCCTTCTCGTCTTCGACAATCAGGATTAAGGGTTGATCCATGCCTTCCATGACAGCAGGGTAGCTGGAGTTCTCATGAGAATCATGGCTAATCCACTAAGGATTAACTCACTTTTACGACTTGGATGAGACCAGACCGGGTAATCCACCATCCCTAAACCCGCAAATGGACCACCGTGACCCCATGCCCACCCTCGTACGGGACAGCATCGTGGAAAGTTTCTACCCGGCGGTCACGTTTGAGCGAATCGCGCAAGGCGTTGCGCAAGGCACCTGTGCCCTTGCCATGCAAGAGGCGCACAGGGGTAGTGGCGGTGGCCTTGGCTTCGGCCAGATAATCGTCCACGGCCAGCAAGGCTTCCTCCACCGTCAGCCCCCGCAGGTTAAGTTCGCTGGCAATTTTGGCTTTGTGCTGGACACGGCCCTCCGATTTGCGGGATTTGGGTTCCTCCCTGGGTTGCAATCGCGCGATGGGCACGGTAAGCCGCACCGCACCCATTTGCAGCACGGCTTCCTGACCCCGGAGCTCCACAATGGTTCCCTGGCCCCCATACTCGGGCACCTCCACCACAGACCCTGGTTGTAAGCCCGGCCTGGGTGTTGCGGTTTTTTCTGGGCGTTGGTAGCGGCTCCGAAGCTGAATAAGCTCCTGCATAACCTGCCCCTGGCCCTGGGTTTTGCTGCGCTCACGGGTCTGGCGGATGCGTTCTTGCGCTTCCCTTACCACCTGTTCGGCCTGGGTGCGGGCTTCCTCGAGCAAGCGTTCCTTGTTTTGCGTTAGTTCGGCGAGCTGCCGGGTCAGCTCCTGCTCCAAGCCCTTGACCCTTTGCTGCTGGTGCTCGGCTACCTGCCGCGCTTCCCTCAAACGTTCACGTTCGACCTCGAGCGCAGCCAGCAAGCGCTCCAGTCGACCCCCTTCGGGTCCCAACAGGGCCTCGGCCCGCTCGAGCTGGGCCTGTGGAAAGCCCAGCCGCCGGGCAATCGAGAGGGCATAGCTGCGCCCCGGCGCCCCTACTACCAGTTCGTAGGTGGGTCTCAGGTGCTCCAGATCAAAGCGCATGGAGGCGTTTTGCACACCCGGAGTGTCCTGGGCAAAAGCCTTCAGGGGGGAAAGGTGGGTGGTAATCAGCCCGCGCACCCCCTTTTTCAGTAACCCCTCCACAAAGGCTTGCGCGAGCGCTGCACCCTCCTCGGGGTCGGTGCCCGAGCCGAGCTCGTCGATCAGCACCAGGCTGTGGGGGGTGGCTGCTTGCAGTACCTCTTTGAGTTTGAGCACGTGGGCCGCGAAGGTGGAGAGGCTTTCCTGGAGCGACTGCTGGTCGCCGATGTCCACAAACAGTCTGTCCGGGAAGGCCAGTTCGGCGGCTTCGGCGGCCACAAACAGCCCACACTGGGCCATCAGCACGGCCAGGCCCAGGGTTTTCAAGAGGGCGGTCTTGCCCCCCATGTTGGGGCCGGTGACCAGTAAGATTCGCCTTTCTGCTGAGAGAGCCAGATCGTTGCTGACGGGATTTTTGATAAGCGGATGGCGGGCGGACTTGAGAAGGTAATGCCCCTCCTGGTTCAGCTGGGGTCGTGCCAGGTTCCAGTCCTCGGCCAGGCTCGCAGCAGCGCGGGCGATGTCGAGTTCGGTGAGGGCATGGAGGGTTTCATCGAACTCGAGGTCGCCCCCCAGAATGGCCGATAGCTCGAAGAGCACCCGGTTGACCTCGGCTTCTTCCTCGAGCCGCAGGCTGGCGAGTTGGTTGTTGAGGGGCACCACCGAGGACGGCTCCATGTACATGGTGAGCCCCGAGTCGGACTGATCCAGGATGATGCCCGGAATTTTGTGCTGGAAGCTGGCCTTGACCGGAATCACATAGCGCTCGCGCCGCAAGGTGATGAAGCGCTCCTGGATGGCCTCTGGCTGCCGATCCATCAACTGGTGCAGCCTGTCCTGAATCTGCTCGCGCAAAGGGTTCAGCCGCCGACGGATTTCCCGCAGCCGGGGGGTGGCCTCGTCGCGCACATGGCCCGCTTCGTCCAGGCACTCCCGGATGCGCCGCAGGAAGTAGGTGTGCTCCCCGATGCGGGCTGCCAGGGCCTTCAAATGCTCGCCAATCTCCAAAAGCTCGTGCTTGAGGGCCACCGCTGCTTCCAGGCTGGCGGCCACTTCGCGCAGCTGCAACCCTTCCAGCCGCAGTCCTTCCCTGGCGGCTGCCAGGGCGGGTCGTAGATCGGAGATGCCCCCCAGCCGATAGGGGTAGGCCAGGGCCTCGGCCACGGTGGCCTGCTGGGCCTGGGCCTCCTCGAGGGTGGCCCGGGGTTGTAGGCTCAGGAGCGCCTCCCGGCCCATAAAGGTAGAGGCCCGCTCGGCCAGCGCCTCACGGACACGATCAAAATCCAGCGATTCGGATATCCCTCGCATACCCAACCCAAAGGGCCAGTATAGCTCAGCGGCCCTTGCAGGATGCGACCTGGGTTACCTACCGCAGCAAGCGAAAAATCCCCAAACCCAAAAGCTGAACAGAGCCCCCTACCCTTTGACCGGTCAATAGATTCTCGGCCTGGGGAAGTGGCACTTCGGTGGGCTCCAAAGCCGCGTACACCCATACCTCCTCGCCTTCGTAGAGGCGCTTGTAGCCCAGTAGCTTTTCCGAAACCTGCAGGGGTTGCAAGCCGCCTCGGCGCAGGGCCGGAGTATTTTTCTTGAGCCAGATAAGTTTTTTTGTCCAGGTCAGCACTTCTTGGTTCCACCTGCGCTCGTCCCAGGGAAACGTTCCCCGGCACATGGGGTCGCCGTTCCAGTCTGTGTAGGGGTTGGCCTGGTCGAGGCCAATTTCGTCACCGTAGTAAAGGCCCGGCGCACCCGGAAAGGTCAGCAAGATGCCCAAAGCCAGCTTGAACCGCTCCACATCCCCCTTGAGCCGCCAGAGTGCGCGGGGGATATCGTGGCTGCTGATCAGGGTGTACATGCTCTGGCGGAGCTGGAGCGGCAGGGCCGCATAGTGATCCCACAGGGTTTCCCAGAGTTCCTGCGTGGAAACCGAAACCTCCCAGCCGTACACATTTTTCCCCGACAGCCACTCCATCAGGGGGTTGGCAAAACCTGCGTAGTGCATGGAGCCATCCAGGGTGTGGGCCCGCAGGGTGGGCAGGGTGTCGAAGAATAGCTCGCCAAACACCAAGGCCTCGGGGTTTTCCTCCACGCTGTTGTGCTTGATGAGCCGCAGGAGTTCAGCGTTGCGGCGGTCGGTGCCCCCCTCGCCCATCTGGTGGGCCACATCCAGCCGCCAGCCGTCGGCCCCCTTGCGAATCCAGTGCCGCACCGGGGCGTGGTAGCCGTCCAGCCAGCGCTCGACCGTGAGGGGGTTGGCGTAGTCCAGCTTGGGCAGGGTCTTGACCCCAAAGAAGGCCGCATAGGAGCCGTCGGCGTAAAAGGTGAACTGTCCGGCCTCGGGGGCGGTGGGGTCGTGCAGGGCTTTCTGGAAGTCGGGGTGGGTGTTGCCAATATGGTTGAACACTCCGTCCAGTACCAGCTTCATGCCCCGGCGGTGCAGAGCCTCCACCAGCCGGTCAAAGGCTTCGTTGCCGCCTAGGTGGGGGTCCACATTCAGGTAATCGTGGGCATCGTAGCGGTGGTTGGAACCCGAGGGCAGGATGGGATTAAGGTATAGGGCCTCGACGCCCAGGTCTTGCAGGTAGTCCAGCTTTTCCAGGATGCCCTCGAGGTCGCCGCCGTAGTGCTGCACAGGCCCCTCGCCCGGCCTGTAGCCTACCGGTTCGTACCAGTCTTTCTTCACGATGGGCTGCCCCTGGTAGAGCCACTCGCCGGTTTGCGGGTCGTTGTGGGGGTTGCCGTTGCGGAAGCGGTCGGGAAATATCTGATAGAACACCGCTCCCACCGCCCAGTCCGGTACGGTGGGTTGGGCCAGCAGGTGAAAAAACTTGTCGTAGCGCGGCAGGGCCCCGCGCAGCCCATCCGCGGCCAGGTACGTTTTTTCTTGGGTCAGGAAGAAGCAGTAGCGCAGGGGCGAGCTGTAGAGGGGAAGCCGGATTTCTAGCCCACCCCTTATGGCCTTCATGGGCCGGCGCTCCACCTCGCCGTAACGCTCGAGGATCAAAAAACCCTCTTTGGCCGGTGTTCTTAGCCGCAGGGTGATTTCCTGTCCCAGCTCTGGTCTAAGGGGGTCTACACAGAAAGGTTCCCAGTCGTGGTAGTGCCTCATTCCTTCACCGAGCCTGCGGTGTATCCCGATACGAAATAACGCTGGAACCCGTAGAAGGTCAGCAGAATGGGCAGCGAGCCCAGCACCGCCGCCGCGGCGAACAGCCCCCAGCGGGTGGAGAACTGCCCGGTAGTAAAGTTGCGCAGCCCCATCCCCACCGTCCAGGACTCCACCCCGGTGAGGAACAGGTTGGCCACAATAAACTCCGAGTAAGTGCCCACAAACTGTAGCAAAAAGATAAACACGAACATGGGCGCCGAAAGGGGCATCAGGATTTTGGTAAAGACCTGCCACTTGCTGGCCCCGTCAATCAGGGCGGCCTCCTCCAGGCTTTTGGAGATGCTTTCTAGAAAACCCTTGTAGACCCAGGTTCCAAAGCTGATAATGCCGCCCGAGTAGGCCAGCACCAGGCCGGTAAAGGTATTCAGGAGGCCCAGGTTGGAAATCAGGATGTAGGTCGCAACCAGGCCCAAGAATCCCGGGAACATCTGAATGAAAATAAACACCAGCAGCATGGTGTAGCGCCCCGGAAAGTTGAACCGGGCAAACGCATAGCCCGCCGTAGCGGTCAGCAGTACCGCCAGGATGCCAGTAATGCCTGAAACAAACAAGGTGTTGCGCACCCACAGCACAAACTTGGCCTCGGTGCCCTGGCCGGTGAACTGGGCAGGGGAGAGGAAGATGACCAGGATGAAGCTGAGGATGGCAAAGATCGTCAGGCTGCGTCCTTGTAGCAAGGCCCAGGAACTATCGGTTCGGTCGTCCCCAATGATACGGCGATAGGCAGCCATGGCAATGACAAGAACCAGGCATAGGGCTGCAATCGCCAGCAAGACCGCCTGGTAAGGGTAGAGGATAAAGCCATCGAAAAGCTTGGCGTAGTTTTCCCAGCTAAGTTGCGAGAAGTCCGGTATCACCCGGGCCCGCACCAGCAGGTTGTCGCTGGCTGGGGGCAGAATGCGATAAAGGGTATTGCGGGGGTCGAAGGAGGCGGCCAGAATTTGCAGCACTGGATAATAGGCAAAGACCAGCACCAAAAACATGAACAGGTGGGTGAGGCCCTGCCCAAAGAGGGGCCAGAAGCTGCGCTTGCGACGGGTGCGGCTGTTGTTGATATAGGTGACCAGCCAGGCGTAGGCCAGAATCAGCCCGATGATAATCAGGAGGCCGCTCAGGGCATAAACCCAGCCGTTCTCGATGCGAATAAAACCTGGAGGGGTGTTGGGCTGAATGCGGGCCAGGAGGCCGGGGAAGTAGACAAAAAGCACCCAGGCAGCCATGAGGCTGAGCAGCGCCCAGCCGAGATAACGTGAAAGGGCAGCCATCAGCGCACCTCCTTGAGGGCGCCGGTAAAGCGGAAGTTAATCAGGCTAATAGCCACAGTGAGGAAGAAAATCAGGATGGATATGGCCCCTCCAAGGCCGTAAGCCTGGCCACCGTCGGACTGGAAAGCCGTTTTGTAGGCCCAGGTAATAAGAATGTCGGCGGCCTGGGCGGTAGAAGGGCGCCCCTCCACACCCGGCTGCGTTCCCATGAGATAAATCAGCCCAAAATTGTTAAAGTTGAAGGCGAACGAGCCCAGCACCAATGGGATGAAGGGCTGGCGCAGCAGGGGCAAGGTGATACCGGTGAGGGTCTGAAGGCCATTGGCCCCGTCTATTTTGGCCGCCTCGTACACATCATCGGGGATGGTGGAGAGGGCGCCCAGGGTGGCGGTCATCCAGTAGGGAAACCCCAGCCACAGGCTGATAAGCAGGGCCGACATCTTGAACCACTCGGGGTCGGTAAGCCAGGGAACCGGATAGGAGCCCAGCAGCCCCAACAAGCGGTTGATGGGGCCAAACTGCACGTTGAGCATGGCGGTGAAAATCTGCACGCTGATGACCACCGGAATGGCCCAGGAGATGATCAGGGCCGTGCGATAAAAGCCCCGCAAGGCCAGGTTTTTGTTGTTGAGCATCAGGCCCAGAACGAGTCCCGGGATGGCCCCCACAAACACGGCACCCGCTGCGAAAATAATGTTCCAGATCAGCACTGGAATCAGAATGGTGCCTGCGCGGCTAAAAATCTCGGCAAAATTGCGCAAGCCGATAAACTGGAAGTCGTTGATTTTGTAGACCAGGGTGGGGGTGAAGGGCGGAGGCGCGGTGAGGGTGATGGTGCCCCCGCTGGCCTGCTCTGCGGTCACGCGGGCTCGCTGGGTACGGGTGGTGATTTCCAGGGCCTGGCCCGCGCAGTCGGGCTGGTCGCAGCGCAGCAGGTCGTGGGCGTTGCCGTCCACAAACAACTGCCGTTCTTCCACGCGCACAACCTCGGTCTCGGTGGAGCGGTCGGGTTTGCCGTTGCGGATGCCGGTGTAATCGGTGAAACCATAGTAGATGGTCAGGATGATGGGAAACAGCGTGAAGGCCAGCAAGAAGGTGATGGCCGGGAGGAGGTAGTACCAGTCGGTCAGGTAGGGAACCCGCCGCCCCAGCATTACCAGAATGGGAATAAGGACAATGGTGCCAAACACCAGAATGAGGTAGCCGGGGTAGCTTTGATCCACCGGCCTGGGGAAAGCAGCTTGCAAACCCCAGAAAATTAGCAATCCGACCAGCGCGGCAACGATCAGGGCTCCACCCAACAACCCAATCGCGATCAAAAAACCTCGAGCGCCAGGGGGGGATCGATACATAAAAAACCTCCGTTAACGTTGTTTGGTATAAGCCCAATCAATGAACCTTTTTGAACGCCCCCAGCATATACAAGGCGGCCTTAATTTGTAAGGGCCTCGAGGCCGGCTTGATGCTTTGGGTCGTGATGGAAGCGCTTTTATATTTTGCCATCCAGCCTTGCTTGAGCGGTGCGCTTCGGGTTTGTAGAAGATCTTGACGGGGCCGATTTTTCAGCCCAATATGGGTTCAAGATGCTCGAGACCGGACGCCTTCGCGCGGTCAATCCTCCCCGCGAGGCCCCTCAGTTCACCCCCGAACTGTTAGAACGGCTGGCCAGGCGGGTATCGCTATGGGGCGAACGGGCCCGACAGACCCTGTACTCCCCCTTCGATGGAAGCGTGCTGGGGGCCATTCCGATTTGCACCCCCGAGGATGTAGAGCAGGCCGTCCGGCTCGCCAGAACGGCCCAGGCCGCCTGGGCTAAAGTGGATCCCAAAGCCAGGGCGCGCATCATGCTGCGCTTTCACGACCTGCTCCTAAAGCGGCAGGAAGAAATCCTCGACCTGACCCAGTACGAAACCGGCAAGGCCCGCCGCGATGCCCAGGAGGAGCTGTTGGACTCGGCCATCGTGGCGCAGTTCTACGCTACCCGTAGCCCCGGCTGGCTGCGGCCAAGGCGCACCGGCGGTACTTTTGTGGGCCTGACCCAGACCTGGGAGTACCGCCACCCGGTGGGGGTGGTGGGGGTGATCTCGCCCTGGAACTACCCACTGGTCATGGCGGTCAGTGAGCCGATTCCGGCCCTGATGGCAGGCAATGCGGTGGTGCTCAAGCCCGACCCCCAGACCACTTTTACGGCTTTGTGGATTCAGGCCCTGATGGAGGAGGCCGGTCTGCCAGCCGAGCTGTTTCAAATTGTGACCGGCGGGGCGGAGGTGGGAGCGGCCCTGGTGGCCTCGGCCGACTTCATCGCCCTGACCGGCAGCACCCCCACCGGGCGCAAGGTGGCCCGGCAGGCCGGTGAGCGGCTGATAGGGGTGAGCCTCGAGCTCGGCGGCAAAAACCCCATGCTGGTGCTGGAGGATGCCAACCTCGAGGCTGCCGTGGACGGGGCCATTCACGGGGCCTTTGCCAATGCGGGGCAGCTTTGCGTCTCGCTCGAGCGCATATATGTCCACGAAAAAGTCTTCGAGGCCTTTACTAAGCGCTTAGTGGAAAAAACCCTGAATCTGCGCCTGGGGGCCACCCTTGACCACCGCTCGCAGATGGGCTCCCTGACCGTGCAGCGGCAGTTCGACACCGTGCTGGCCCACGTGCAGGACGCGGTAGCCAAAGGGGCCAGGGTGCTGGCGGGCGGGCGGCCCAGGCCCGACCTGGGCCCGCTCTTTTTCGAGCCGACCATCCTTACAGGCGTCACCCCAGAGATGCGCGTGTACGGCGAGGAGACCTTTGGCCCGGTGGTGAGCCTGTACCGGTTTAGCGACCTCGAGCAGGTACTCACCCTCATCAACCACAGCGAGTATGGCCTCAATGCCAGTGTCTGGACCAAAGACCTTCGTAAGGGCCGCGAAGTGGCCGCGCGCATCCAGGCCGGAACGGTCAACATCAACGAGAGCTACGCCGCGGCCTGGGCCTCGATGGACGCCCCCATGGGCGGCTTCAAGGCCTCGGGTCTGGGGCGGCGGCACGGCAGGGAAGGGCTCTACCGCTTTACCGAGGTGCAGACCATTGCCATCGAGCGCCTGATTCCCGTCACTGGCCCGACCTGGCTTCCGAGGGGCTGGTACGGGCGCATCGTCACGGCAGCCTTGCGGGGCTTCAAGTGGCTGACCCGCCTGTGGTACCGGGTATAGGGCTACGAGGTGGGCACCCGGCCCAGGGGTTCGGTGGGCTGGGGGCTGCCGCCGGGGGGCTCGAGGCTCACCCCCATAAAGTCGAACCCTTCGTAGTTGGTTTCGAACACTCGCCCCGAAAAAACCCCCAGCGAGACCGGCTCTTCGCCGTTCTTGCGGCCCCAGGCCTGGTAGACCCTGCCTGGAGGCGGAGGCTCGCGCAGCACCATCAAGCAGGGCCCCTCCTCCCGCCAGAGCATGGTGCCAAAGGACTGGCCTTCGCTGTTCTTGATGAGTTGCCACTTCACCTCGGGGTCGACCAGCCAGCGGGCTACCTTGGCCTGTTCCTGAGCGAGTGTCTGGTACTGCCGGTACAGACCCACGCCCCAGCCCCCCAAACCCAGCGCCGCCACTACCAACACCGCAGCCGCCCAACGCAAGAAATTCCGCCTGGGGTGGGTTCTTTGCTGAATCCGGGCCCATACGCGCGGGGGTGGCGTTACCGGCGGCAGGCTCTCGGGGAGGCGCAGCAGCGCCGCCTGAAGCTCCAGGAGTTCCTGACGCAGTTCGGCAGAGGATTGCAGGGCTTGCTCGAGCCGGGTCTTTTCCTCGCCCTCCAGTAGGCCCAGGGCGTAGTCGGGCAGCAGTTCGCGGAGGTCTTTCATGCTTCCTCCGAAACCTGCGGCCCGCCCAGGTACGCGCGTAGCTTGAGCAGGGCCCGGCGCAGCCGGGTCTTGACCGTACCCAAAGGTAGCTGATGGCGCTCGGCCAGCTCAGTGTGGCTAAAGCCATCGAAAAAGGCTTCTTCTAACAGTTGGCGGTCGGAGGGCTCGAGCCTTTGCAAGGCCCGGCGTACCAGAATCCGGTCGGTGGGATCGTCCTCCCGCCACAGGCCCAGCTCCTGATCCGGGCTGTGCAGGTCGTGGTCTTCCAGTTTCTGGGGCCTGGCCTTGCGGCTGCGTAAACGCGAGAGGGCTAAATTACGCCCGATGGTGAATAAAAATGCCGTCACGCTGCCGCGCTCCGGCTGGTAACGGGCGGCCTCCCGGTAAAGCTGGACAAAACTATCTTGCAAAATCTCTTCGGCCTCCTCGCGGCTCTGGAGCATCCGCAGGAGAAGCGCGTACAGCGAGGGGCTATAGCGACGGTATAGCTCTTCCAACGCACGCTCATCCCCTTTGGCAAGGCACGACAGCAGGGCAGTGTCTGGCTCCACGCCTCCATTCAACACTACGTTTGGCTCCGGCGCTATAGATGTTCAAGTATATTAAATCCTCAAGCGCCATTTCCCCTGGGGGTTTACCTTGGTTCGGTGGTACTCAGGCCAGTCGGGCCTCGAGGGTAATTTCGGGAACCGCCGCCAAGGCTTTGGAAATGGGACACTTAGCCTTGGCTTCCTGGGCCAGCTCCTGAAACTTGTCTGCATCAATACCGGGCACTTTAGCCACCAGATGAAGCTCGATTTTGGTGACGGTGGGGCCGTCGCCTAGGTGTACCTTGGCAGTAGCATTCAGTTCTTCGGGCGGGGTGTTGTTGTTGGTGAGCAAAGCCGAAAGAAACATGGCGTAGCAGCCGGCATGGGCCGCGCCCATCAGTTCCTCGGGGTTGGTGCCGCTGGCATCGGCGAACCTCGAGGCCCAGGTATAAGGGCCCTCGTACACCCCGCTTTCTAGTTTCAGGTGGCCTTGACCTTCCTTCAGGGTACCTTTCCAGACCGCGTTGGCTGAACGTATGGGCATAGCATGGCTCCTTTCGCTTACCATCATGCGCTCCTGGAGGTGGGCCTGGCTGTGTTCCAGGTTGCATGTTTGGGTCATGGGCAGTGATAGTGGCTTAGCCCTTCGCGGTGCGCATTGCTTCGGATTTGACCATTCCACCCTCAAAAGCGCACAATGCCTGGGTGCTGGCGTTTTTGTTTGTGGATGGCCTGGGACTCTCCGACGACCTCCGCAGCCCCCTTCGGCGCTTGACTTTGCCCACCCTGCGGGCTTTGAGCGGTGGGTTTGGTCGCCAGCCGATTAGCAAGTCCCATCTGGCCTATCGCGTCCTGGATGCGCGGCTTGGGGTAGAGGGCTTGCCGCAGTCGGGCACGGGCCAGACCACCTTGCTGACCGGGCACAACGCGGCCATGTTGCTGGGCCATCACCAGGGGCCGCACCCCTTTAGCAAGCTGCAAAAGCTGCTGCAACAGGATAGCCTCCAGGTCTGGGCCGTGCAGCAGGGCTTGCGGGTTTTGCACGCCAACGCCTACCGGCGCGAGTATCTGGAAAGGGTAAGGGAGAGCCGCCGTAATCTGCTTTCGGCCTTTGGATTTGCCGCCAGAGCAGCCAACCTGGAGCTTCTTCCCATCGAGCACCCCAAGGCCTTTTTGCCTGCCTTCTGGCCAGGGCCGGAAGCTGCAGGCGAGCGCCTGGCCCGGACAGCCCGAGAGCACGATCTGACCATCTTGGAAAGCTGGGCCCTGGATTATTCGGCCCACCGCTTACCGGATAAGCTCGACGAGCGCTTTGTAGAGCTGGATCGGTTTCTGTACGGCTTTCTGAACGCAAGCGCTGGCGTCACACTAATCCTCACCGCCGACCACGGCAATGCCGAAGAACCCTGGCATGCCCAGCACACCCTCAATCCGGTGCCACTGGTGGTTTATGGCCCCCTGGCCAGGACAATTTACGAAGTGCAAAGCCTTACCGACCTGGCCCCCTGGCTAAAGCAGCAACTGGGCTAGTTGGACCGCTGGTGCCCGGATTGGCTTAGTTGGAGCCGGTGGTCGGATTTGAACCGACGACCGCTCGATTACGAATCGAGTGCTCTACCGCTGAGCTACACCGGCACGCTTGGATATTCTAGCGGTATCGGCCCGTATGGTAAAGTCGCGGCGATGAAACGCAAGGATGGCCGCACGGCCCAGGAGCTGCGTCCCCTCACGCTGCGGATGGGCTACGTAGAGTATGCCGAAGGTTCGGCACTGGTAGAGCTGGGAAATACCCGGGTCCTGGTGAATGTTTCCCTGGCTGAGGGGGTACCCCGGCACGTCTCGGGGCGCGAAGGCTGGCTGATGGCCGAGTACAACTTGTTACCTCGCTCTACCAAAGAACGTAAGGAGCGAGAACGGCAAAAAATTTCGGGCCGTACGGCCGAGATTCAGCGGTTTATGGGTCGGGCCTTTCGGGCTGCGCTGGATTTGAGCTTGTTGCCCAACAAGACGGTAGTGATCGATGCCGATGTGCTCCAGGCCGATGGTGGAACCCGAGTCGCCTCGCTTTTGGGAGGGTATGCCGCTTTGCATATGGCTATGGATCGCCTGGTTAGCCGAGGCAAGATGGACGAATGGCCCCTGACCGAGTTTGCAGCAGTCAGCGTGGGGTGGATGGCGGATGACAGCCTGCTGCTGGATTTGACCCAGGTTGAGGACGAGAACGCCTGGGCCGATCTGACGGTGGTGGCCACCCGGTCGGGCGACATCATCGAGCTACATGGAGCGGGCGAGGGCCGCCCGGTGCCCAAAGCCACCTATCAGGCCATGCTGGAACTGGGGCTGGCCCAAATTCCCGAGATGGTGCGGCGGGTACATGGACAGCTAAAAAACCGGGTTTGATTTGGGGTAGCCGCCGCACACAGGGCGCTGGATTGATGGGCTTGCTCATATGCCTGCGGCTTTTGGCCATGATGCGGTTAAGATGTACTAGATGCGCATGCTGATTGCTACGTCCAACCCAGGCAAGTTTCGCGAGATTAAAGAGGGGCTGGCGCCCCTGGGCTGGACGCTCTTTTCCCTGCTGGACTACCCCTTCAAAATGCCGCCCGAAGAAGGCTCTACCTTTGAGGATAACGCGGTGTTGAAAGCGGCCTATGCGGCCAAGCACAGTGGCATGCCCACCCTGGCTGACGACTCGGGCCTCGAGGTCCTGGCCCTGGGGGGGGAGCCTGGGGTGTACTCGGCCCGCTACGGCAACAAGAAAACCGACATGGAGCGCAATGTGTATTTGCTCGAGCGCCTCAAGGGAGTTCCTAAAGCTCTACGCAAAGCCAAATTTGTGGCCGTGGTGGTGATTGCCTACCCCGATGGCTACATGGAACTCTACCGGGGCGAGACCGAAGGGGAAATCCTCGAGGCCCCCAGGGGGGAGTGGGGTTTTGGCTACGACCCCCTGTTTTACCTGCCCGAGGTGGGCAAAACCTTCGCCGAGATGACCCTCGAGCAAAAAGCCGCCCACTCCCACCGGGGCAAAGCCCTACGAATGCTCGTGGATGCGCATAAGTTCGGATTGCCCCGCAAGGAACAGCCCCTACAGGAGTAGGCCTGCCTCGAGGCGGCCTGAATCCAACCCGGATGGTCTAAGCGTATACGGGTTTGGAGGTTCCAACCATGAAACGATGTTGAGGTATGCCCGTTTTGTCCGCTTCGAGAAAGCCCAAGGGTGGGAGGGGCTTAGCGCCAAGGAACAGGAGTCGGTTCGCTTTTTGCCCCTCATGGAGGATTTGGGCTTGGAAAACAAAACAACCTGCAACTGGGGCGTCCAACTTTTTGTGACCGGTATTCGCCAACCTGGCCAGAATGAAAGCCTATATGGCCTGAACCCGCCAGGGCCTGCTCGTGGGGTACAATTCGCTCATGCGAGTCCTGGCTCTTGTGGTGTTGTTGGGTCTGCTCTCAGCTTGCCAGTCGAATCAACAGCAGTGCACCGTGATTCGGGTGCTCGGAGTGACGCAAGGTTTCAAAGTGGCCAATACCGATAGCCCCAATGCCACCATCAAAAAAGGAGGATGTATCGAGTTTGTTTATGATGACGAGACCGGAGCCACACACCTTGCCCAGAGCAAACCCGGTACTCCTGAGGAGTTGAAATTTTATACCTATAACATGAACAACAAAGGGTACAAGGAGAGAATTGTCTTCAACATCGCCGGGGAGATCGAATACATTTGCTCGATTCAAGATGTCAATGGCTCTCATGCCATAACCATGAACGGTAGAATCACGGTGCAACCCTAAAAGGAGTCAACCATGCGTAAAGTTGGTTTATTGGTGCTGGTTTTGGCGGTAGCCCTGATACCTTTTGTACAGGCCCGGGGGCCGTACCGTTTGCAGGCCATTGCGCAGTTCAACCTGGTAGCCGATCGCGGCGATGTGCGCACGGTAACTTGTCAGTACTGTCATGTTAGCGCCAATGGGGGAGCTCCTTGGAACGCTTTCGGTAACGAAGTGCGGGCCAACTTCAAAGGCAGCATCGGGGACGCCCTCTACGAAGCCCTCAAAGCCATGAAAGACGCCGATGGCGATGGCTACACCGATGTGCTCGAGGTCTTTGCCGGAACGCTACCGGGCGATGCCAGCAGCAAACCTCTGGTTACCCCGCAGTTCCTCATGCAGAGCCTGGAAAAAGCGGGTGGTGTGGATATTTACAAGCCCAAGTAAGGGCGGGTGAATCGTGTGGGCGAACCTTGTGTTCGTCCACTTTTTTTCTGCACGATGAGGGCATGACAAGTTTGCGTGGAAAAGTCGCTTTGGTTACGGGGGCTTCCTCGGGCATCGGCCTGGAGATCGCCAGGCAACTGGTTGCGAGTGGGGTAGGGGTAGGGTTGTTTGCCCGTAGCCAGGCCAAGTTAGCCCGCCTTGCGGGGGAGTTGGGTAGCGGCCTGGCCCTGCCAGGAGACATTACCCGTTACGAGGATGTAGAGAGAGCCGTGCACCAGCTCGAGGCCCATTTTGGCGGCCTGGACTACCTGATCAACAATGCTGGGGTGGGCATTTTCAAGCCCGTCCACGAACTGAGTCCCGACGAGTGGCAGCAGGTGCTGCAAACCAACCTGACCGGACCTTTTTTTGCCACCAGAGCTGCCGTGCCCGCCATGCAGAAGCGGGGCGGGGGCCACATCATTAATATCGGTTCCCTGGCGGGGAAGAACGCTTTTGCGAACGGGGCAGCCTACAACGCCAGCAAGTTTGGCCTGCTGGGCTTTTCCGAAGCCTCCATGCTGGATCTGCGCTACTACGGAATTCGGGTCAGCAGCATCCTGCCCGGTTCCGTAGACACGCCCTTTGCCGGCAACAGCACCGGAGCTGCCTGGAAAATCCAGCCCCAGGATATTGCCCAGGCAGTGTTATACCTGCTGCAAAGCGACCCCCGCATCATTCCCAGTCAGCTTGATCTGCGCCCCAGTCAGCCTCCAAGGAAGTGAGCAGCGGGGTTCGCACAAGAGCTTGCTCCGCAGCCTGCTTTCCGAGTAGCTATCTTTGGGCCCTGGGTCGTTTGTGGGTAGCCACCTTGGGCCAAGCATCTTACGACCCCGATCATACCAAATCCACATGAACCCCTTGCCTTCTTCCCGGAGGAAGAAGGTGGCGACAAACCGACCGCGCTATTTACAAACAGCGATAGGAACACGCTTGACTGCACCTGGGGTGTCGCCGGATGAGGGGGCTTGGGATGACCCTTAAAGCCAACTGTCCAAGTAAAGCTGGTATCAGAAGGTTGCTGCCTGCACGGGAAATATCCATGTAGTGTGAGATAGGCAAACAGGTTCAGTGGTTATGTTTCAGGAACTGGACATTTGTTCCCACACAGACCCTCTGGCTGCTTATCGCTGAATCCTCGGAAAATTGCTCAGGTACGCCAATGTTGAACCAGGCTCCAGCAGAGTCCTGGGGTGATTCCAGACTCTTTACTTCGCTCCGGATTGTAGTAAGATACCATTTGACGCAGAAGGCAGATGAACAAAAAAAACGTTTGGAACATTGTGGAAACGCTGCCATACACTGCTGTCGTGATCCAGAGCAAGCTATGCTTCGATTCCGCATCCGCGACATAGCTTGGAAACAGGAGGAGGAGATGAAGAAAGGTCTTTTGATTGCAGCCATAGCGGCCCTGGGTTTGGTGGGCTCGGCTCTGGCGCAGGGCAGGCTTACGGTCTGGACACACTACGGCGGCCCTGAGCTGGCCTGGCTCAAACAAACCGCAGCCAACTTTGCCAAGAGCAGCGGCACCCAGGTGGAGATCGTCGAGGTACCCTTTGGCGATATTCAGAACAAGTTCATCCTGGGAGCGCCCCAGGGCCAGGCTGCCGATCTGGTGGTGAGCATTCCCCACGACTGGGTGGGGGCCATGGCGGCGGCGGGCGTGTTGGAGCCCATGGGCAAGTATGCGACCAGCAGCTACATTCAGAGCCTCTCGGATGTGGCGGTTGAGGCCCTCACCTACCGTAATCAACTCTTTGCCTTGCCAATGTTCGCGGAGTCGGTGGCGCTTATCTACAACAAGAAACTGGTCAAGGAAGCCCCCAAAACCTGGGATGAGTTCCTCAAGATTGCCCAGGACAACACCAAGGGCAATTCCTTCGGGTTCCTCTACGACCTGGCCAACCCCTATTTCAACTACGGCTGGTTCACCGCTTACGGGGCCACGGTGTTTGGTCGTACTGCACAGGGAGTAGACGCCAGCCAAACCCGCCTGGGCGGTGATGCAGGCAACCGTGCGGTGAGCTTCATCAAGGATCTGCGCTACCGTTACCGCCTGATTCCCGAGGGCGTGGACTATGGCGTGGCCGACAGCGCCTTCAAGGAAGGCGCCCTGGCCATGATTCTCAACGGCCCCTGGGCGATTGGCGACTACAAGAAGGCCAACATTGACTTCGGTATTGCACCCATCCCCAACCCCCCCGGTGGTCAGCAGTGGCGTCCGTTTGTGGGGGTGCAGGGCGTGGCTATGAATGCTTACTCGCGTAACAAGACCGCAGCTGCCAACTTTGCCAAGCTGCTGGTGAGCACCCAGAACCAGATCGCCTTCAACAAAGCCGGTGGCCGTCTGCCGGTTTCTAAACAGGCCGTCCAGCAGCTGCGCAACGATCCGGTGGTGGCGGGCTTCTCGGCTACCATCGCTTTAGGTTCGCCCATGCCCAACATCCCCGAGATGGGTAAGGTGTGGGGGCCCTGGGGGAATGCCCTGTCGCAGGCCGTCCAGAAGTCGGACACCAACGTGGCTCAAATCGTGGCAGCCATGGTAGCAGAAATTAACCGGGGCCTTTCGGGCCGATAGAGCACTACCCACGAATACCCGATACGGCAAAAACCCTCGCTTTCTGAGCCCCCTTCGAGAGAAGGGGGTTTCTCCACTAGTAGATGAGAGAAAAAAGTGTGCACTCCAACATCGAAGTTATGCGCCGATAGGCTACTCTATTTTTCATAGCTGCGCTTCAGCGCACAGACAGGAGACCCTCCATGCGGCGTTTTTGGATAATTTTCGCGGTAGTGGCTTACCTCGGCACGCTGGCCGCGGTGATTCATGCACAGCCGGTACAGACGCCCGGAACCCTAACCGCTGAAATTCAAAGCGCCCTCGAGCAGGTCTACACCCGCGCCCTCCCAGGGGCGGTACGCATCGAGACAATCCCCGAAGGCACGGGTTCCGGTTTTTTTATCAGCGCGGATGGGCTGGTCATGACGGCTTATCACGTGATTGAAGATACGCAGAGTTTTCGGGTGGTGAACTCTAAAAATGAGTCGTTCCCCGCAGAATTGGTGGGCTATGACGAGTTTCGCGATATTGCCATCTTGCGCGCCCGGGTGAATGCCCCGGTGCCGTTCCTGGCGCTCGAGACCAGACAGGGTCCACGTGTAGGCGAGCCTTTGCTGGCCATTGGGAACTCGAGGGGGGCCTTTATTGCGCCGCGCTATGGGCTGGTTAATACCGTCGAACGTGACATTTTCCCCTTCTTCAACTCTATCGCTATCTCTACCACCATTCCCCTGGCCCCCGGTGACTCGGGCGGCCCGGTAATCAACCAGGCCGGGCGGGTGGTTGCGGTGGTGGTGGCGATTGGCCGGCCCAACGGGGTGTTTGAGAGCTACCTGTCGCCTTTACTGGGCCTGGATGAGGTGATAGGCCAGCTAAAAACAGGCCGTAAACGCGATGTGCCTTATATTGGAGTGCAACTTTTCCAGATTGATGATGAAACCGCTACCACGCTGCGCATCCCCAAGGAAGGGGTTTTGATCCGGGGGCTGTTGCGGGGTGGGGCTGCCGAACGAGCGGGCCTGCGTGGCTTTGCGGTGCGCCGGGAGAATGGCCAGGAAGTCTACGATTTTGACGTAATCCTCGAGGCCGATGGTAGACCTTTCAACGATGTCACCGAGCTCCAGCGCTATATCCGCAGCAAAGAGGTAGGTGACAACGTGACCCTGACCATAAGGCGGGGCAGCCAGACCCTCAAGATTGAACTCAAACTCACCGCCAATCCAACCCGGCGTGGCTAGGCGGGTTTTGGGTCATCCTCCTACGACCTGGTAAAAGCCATCAGGTTGGCTTTGCGCTACCGCTCTATTGAAGCGTTATATTTAGCTCCAAAATTGAAAAACTTTTTGCATTACTTAAGAAATGCTTATCTTACTTGACACTCTGACCATTGCTACACCCTGCTTGGGCTACTACCATTGGAGGAAAGTCCCGAAGGGAGGCTTTTATGGAACGCCCATCCAAGGAAGTTATCCAGGAGAATCGCGATTACACCCTGTTTTCATGGTCGGTGCAGAGCACCTCGAACCCCATCCACATGACCAGATCCAAGGGCGTGTGGTTCTGGGATGGCGATGGTAACAAGTGGCTGGATTTTAGCAGCCAGCTCATCAACATCAATGTGGGGCACCAGCACCCCAAGGTACTCGAGGCCATCAAGAAGCAAGTGGACGAACTCTGCTTTGCGGGTCCCAGCTTTGCCACCGAGCCCCGGGGGCAACTGGGTAAGAAACTGGCCGAAGTGACGGGCCTGGCCAAGTCGTTTTTCTGCCTGGGTGGATCCGAGGCCAACGAAAATGCCATGAAGATGGCCCGCCTTTACACGGGCCGCGACAAAATCATCACCCGCTACCGCAGCTACCACGGCGCTACCATGGGTTCCATGACCGCTTCGGGCGACCCCCGGCGCTGGCCGGTGGAGCCGGGCATTCCGGGCATCGTGCGGGCCTTCGACCCCTACTGCTACCGCTGCCCCTTTGGCAAAACCCCGGATAGCTGCCAGCGGGAGTGCGTGAGCCACATCGAAGAAATCATCCAGATGGAAGGCCCCCACACCATCGCGGCCATCATGGTCGAAGGCATTACCGGCTCCAACGGGCTTCTGGTGCCCCCCGACGACTACTACCCCAAACTGCGGGCGCTATGCGACAAATACGGCATCTTGCTGATTACCGATGAGGTGATGAGCGGCTTCGGGCGCACCGGTAAGTGGCTTTCTACGCAGCACTACGGCATCAAGCCCGACATCGTGACCTGTGCCAAAGGCCTCACCAGCGGTTACATGCCCCTGGGAGCGGTGATTGTCTCCAAGCCGATTGCCGATTTCTTTGAAGACCACATGCTCTGGGGAGGCCTGACCTACTCGGGCCACCCGGTCTCGTGCGCCGCCGCCGTAGCGAACCTCGCGGTTTACGAGGAAGAACACCTGTTCGAAAATACCGAGGAGCAAGGGAAGTACTTGGGGGAGCGGCTCGAGGCCATGCGCAAGAAGTACGCCTGTGTGGGCGACGTGCGCTACATCGGGCTTTTTAGCGTGCTCGAGCTGGTCAAGGACAAAGCCACCAAGGAGCCCCTGGCCCCCTTCAACGGCACCTCCCCCGAGATGCAGAAGCTAGCAGGCTACCTCAAGTCCAAGCACATCTACGCCTTCAGCCGCTTTAACATGCTCTGGGTTTGCCCACCGCTGGTCATCAACCGCGAGGAGCTCAAATACGGTCTGGACGTGATCGAAGAGGGGCTGGCCCTGGTCGATGAAGCACTGGGCGTGGTGCGCGCGGCTGCCGACTAGGCGAAAGCTCAGACAAGCCTAGTGGGCTGTCAAGCAAGAACTCGGTATGCACTACGGTCTCCTTCAATAAGCCGCACATCGCGATTTTGCGCAATCAATGGGCTTCAAAACGTACCGCAAAAAATAAGTTACTGGTGCACCTAGCCTTTTTCGAAAGACCAACCCGAAGCCACAGGTAACCTCGGCGGCGTGGTAGTAAATCTCAGCGCCCAGGGCGTAAGGGTTGGTCGAGTCTGGAGTCTGATAGCGGGGTGCGCTTTCTGGGGAAGTAGGGCATCGGGTATCTTCCGCTATAGAAGCGCTTCCATCCTGTACCCAGGTGGGATAGACTAGCCCTATTATGCAAATTAAGCGTTCGTTCGGGATTCTGCTTCACCCTACCAGCTTTCCGGGCCGGTGGGGGATGGGGGCTTTGGGCCGGGAGGCAGAGCGGTTTTTGGACTGGCTGGCCTCCACTGGCGCTAAGTGGTGGCAGGTGTTGCCGCTGGGCCCTACCAGCTACGGCGACTCGCCCTACCAGTCCTTCTCGGCCTTTGCCGGAAACCCCTACCTGGTAGACCCGGAAATGCTCATAGAAAAAGGCTGGCTGGAAAAAACCGAGGAACCCCCGCAATACCCGGCCGATAGTGTGAATTACGGCTGGCTTTACGAGACCCGCTGGCCCCTCCTGCGGCGGGCCTTCACCGGGTTTCAGGCCCGGGGTTCTGCGCAGGACAAAGCGCTTCTAGAGGCTTTTATCCAGGCCGAACAGGTCTGGCTGGAAGACTTTGCCCTGTTCATGGCGCTCAAGACACGCTTTGGCGGCAAGCCCTGGAACGAGTGGAGCTCCGAGCTACGCGACCGCAAACCGGCAGCCCTGGTCAAAGCCCGCGAAGAGCTGGCCTACGAGGTGGCCCTGCATGAGTGGATTCAGTGGTTGTTTTACACCGAGTGGGGTAAGACCAAGGCCTATGCCGAGTCTAAAGGCATTCGGATTATTGGGGACATGCCCATCTTTGTGGCCTTCGACTCCTCCGACGTGTGGGCCCACCCGCAGTACTTTTACCTCGATGCCGATGGCATCCCCACTGTGGTGGCGGGTGTTCCACCCGACTACTTTTCCGAAACCGGCCAGCTCTGGGGCAACCCCCTGTACCGCTGGGATGTGATGGAGGAAGAGAACTTTGCCTGGTGGATTTCCCGCATCCAGCAGTCGCTCAAGCAGTGCCACTTGGTACGCATAGACCACTTTCGGGGCTTTGAAGCCTACTGGGAAATTCCTTTCGGTATGCCCAACGCCATCAAGGGCCGCTGGGTCAAGGCGCCGGGTGAAAAACTTTTCAAGGCGGTGCGAGCTGCGTTGGGAGATGCGCCGATTATAGCCGAGGATCTGGGGGTCATCACGCCCGAGGTAGAAGCCCTGCGCGATGGGTTTGGCTTTCCCGGCATGAAGATTCTCCAGTTCGCCTTTTCTGACGATACAAACGTTTTCTTGCCGCACAACTACCCCCCGCATGGCAACGTGATTGTGTACAGCGGCACCCACGATAACGACACCAGCCTGGGCTGGTTCCGCACCGCGCCTGAGGCCGAACGGGCCTTCATGCGCGACTACCTGGCCCGCTACGATATCCGTTGCCTGTCGGAATACGAAGTAGCGGGCGCCTTGATCGAGCTGGCCTTCAAGAGCCCGGCCAACCTGGCGGTAGCACCCCTGCAAGACGTGTTGGGTCTGGGCCCCGAGGCCCGCATGAACTTTCCCGGCAGGCTGGGGGGCAACTGGTCGTGGCGCTATGCTGAGGGTGACCTCGAGCCCGGCCTGGCCGCCGGGTTGCGGGCGCTGGCCGAGGCCAACCGCCGGATCTAGCGGAGGTTCAGATGAAGATTGGGGGGGTGCTCGAGACCTGCCTTTACGCACCCGACCTGGAAGCAGCTAAGCGCTTCTACCAGGGGCTCCTGGGCCTGGAGCTCTTTGCCGAGCAGCCGGGGCGGCATTTGTTCTTTCGCGCAGGGTCGGGGGTCTTTCTGGTGTTCAACCCCCAAGCCACCCATCAAGAAACCCTTTTGCCGCCGCATGGTGCGCAGGGCAGCGTGCACGTGTGCTTCAGGGTGCCTGCTGAGGAACTGCCTGGCTGGGCGGCGCGGCTCGAGGCCCACGGTTACGCTATTACCTGGGCTGAGTGGAAGGCAGGCCGGAGCCTGTACGTCTACGACCCCGCCGGCAACCTGGTCGAGCTGGCCCCGGCGGCCATATGGGGCTTAGCAGATAGCTGATGGTCTATGGTCTAATAGCTTTGAGGGTCGTCGCAAGCTCCCTCATCCGGCGACACCCCAGACGCAGCTAATAACGTCTCCGGTCCTATTCTCCTGTACTGCTGTCGGGGTGTCACCGCCCGCTACCGTTTGGGGAGAAGGAAGGGGGCTTCGCTATCAAACGCCCATCACCTGATGGGGGGTGGCAATCAGGTCTACGGTGCGCTCAGGTGGGCAGGGGAGGTGCTCAAACACCATCAGGGTATGGGCCAGGGTGGCCCAGGGGGCGGCCACTTGCAGACCCTTGTAGGGAAAGCCATAGCCCTTACCGATCCAGTTGCGTTGCTCGTCCACCGCTACACTGCCTATCAGCACCAGGTCAATCGCGGTCTGACTGAGATCTATGGGTTTGCCCAGTTGGGCGATTTCCCGCACCCGCTTGAGCTGGTGGGGCTTTAGGCCCTCGAGGCTCAGGTACTTCCCGGCTTTGTCTGGGTGCGGCATCAGAACGATTTTTCCAGACTTCAGGGCGGCCTCGCGCAGGGGTTTAAGCACCTGGTCGGGGCCGGCCAGCACCACCGTAGCCAGCTGCCACAGCTTCAGGCTCATCAGGCGTTCAGCAGCCCGGCTGGCCCCCACAAAATTGGGGTGGTGTCCGTGGGGCGGGGTGGGGTAGGTGGCGGCCCGGTGCTGCGCCAGGGCGCTCCAGACCATCTCACGCACTTCACCTTGCGTCACGCTGGCAGTTTATCGCATGGCCATTCATGGCTGGCCGCTGAGCAACAAGCGCAGGAAAGCAGCATCGGAAAAGCCCGTTCTGCGCCCCGCCAGGCTTTCTGCAATGCCCTCGGCCTGGCGTACCACCACCAGCCCCAGTTTGCGGCTGATGTACAGCCGTTGGTCGCCGGCCCCTGCCGCAACCGCCAGGTCGTCGGGCAGACCGGGGGAACCCGCCAGTTGGCCTATGTCCTGCCCCACCCGCCCGATGGCGGCCTGCTGTGCGGGGCTAATGGGGCGGCCCAGCCACCAGGTCAGGCCATAGATGGGGTTGACCCTCGAGGGCTCGAAGCACTTTTCCAGTAGGGTGGCGTCCACAACACGCCGCCCCTGCCAGACCCCTTCGTTTCGCACCAGCTCCCCAAACCGGGCCCAGTTGCGGGCGGTCAGGAAGGCCCCCGAAGGCAGGTGGGGGTTGCCGTCGGATCCCCGGCGCCAGAAGGCGTACTCCAGACCAATCGGCCCGAAGAGGCGGCGCTCCAGGTACAGCAAGGGGTCGCCCCCCAGTTTGCGCCGCATCACCTCGCCAAAAATCTGAAAGGGAATAGGGCCATAGGAAAAGCGGGTGTCCGGCATAGCCTCGGCAGGCGTCTGGATGGCGGCCTGGTAGGTGGGGGGGCGGGCCAGGGTGCCACCGGGAATGCCGCTGGTCAGGTGCAAGAGCTGGCTCAGGGTGATTTGTGAACGCAAGGGGTCGCCCTGCCACTCGGTCAGGGTTTGGGCTACGGGCTCGTCCAGCGAGAGCAGCCCGTCCTGCGCGGCTGCCACAGCCATCACCCCGCAAAAGCTCTTGGTGCCGCTGGCCAGCTCGTGGGCGCGGGTGGGGCTGCCTTGGTTCGGGTAGTCCTCGAACACAATCTGGCCATTCACCATCACCAGGAGGGCAATGCCCCGGTTTTGGGCCGAGTAGTTGGCGGCCAGCTTGTGGTAGGCGGGGTTGGATGGATTGGGCGCGGTCTGTGCAAAGCCACGGGTACTGATTAGCAAAGTGGCGAGGCCCTTAAGAACGGTGCGGCGGTGCATGACCAGAGTCTAGTCTCCCGGGCTGAAGCTTAGCTGAAGCACAGGGGTTTGAGTTCGGGTAGTTTTTGCAGGTGCTCCCGGAAGGCCTCGAGGGTCGCTTTGCGCTCGGCCTCGCTCATTTCGCCCGGCCCATAGGCAATAAACGGGGGCAGCACCTCCATTCCGCAATAGGCAAAAATACCGTAGTGGATGGGCTCGAGCACCCGCAGCAGGTCGCGCTGGGGCGCAGAGCGGAAATAATCCTCGCGGGCCCCCACAGTAAGGCTCAGCATGGCTTTTTTGCCCTGCAGCAGTCCGTTGTCGAAGGAGTGCGCGTCGTCGTAGGCAAAGCCATAGGCAAACACCCGGTCTATCCAGCCCTTCATGATGGCGGGCATTCCGTACCACCAGTCGGGAAACTGAAACAAGAGCAGGTCGGCCCGGCGCACCTTCTCGATTTCGGGCTGAATATCGCGCAGGTCACCCTGTAACTCCTGCGCGCTGAGCACCGGGTTAAAGCGCATGGTGTACAGGTCGGAGAGAAGAATGCTGTGCCCAGCCTGGCTCAAGGCCCGCACCGCCAGGTCGCGCAGGGCGGCGTTGAAGGAGTTGGGGTTGGGGTGGGCATAGATAATCAGGACGTTCATCGGCTCAAAGCCTACGGCTAAAGTTCCCAGGGCTGCAACGGGATGGGTTTACCGGTACAGCTCGCGTGCAATAACCAGCTTTTGAATCTCGCTGGTGCCCTCGTAAATTTCTGTTATTTTGGCGTCGCGGTAATAGCGTTCAACCCGGTATTCGCGGTGGTAGCCATAGCCGCCCAGAACCTGCACGGCGTCGCGGGTCACGCTGACCGCCATGTCCGAGGAAAAAAGCTTGGCGGTAGAGGCCTCGAGGGTAAACTTTTCACCCCGGTCTTTCCTGGCGGCGGCTTCCAGCACCAGCGCCCGCGCGGCGGCAATGCGGGTGTGCATCTCGGCCAGCTTGAAGCCAACACCCTGAAACGCCCGGATCCTCTGGCCGAACTGGGTGCGCTCGTCGGCGTACTGTTTGGCTATCTCAAAGGCTGCGCGGGCCATCCCCACCGCCTGGGCGGCAATTCCAATGCGCCCGGCATCCAGCCCGGCCAGGGCCTGGGCCAGCCCCCGGCCTTCCTGTCCCAACAGGTTTTCATCCGGTACAAAGACCTCCTCGAGGCGTAACTCGCAGGTATGCGCGGCATGCAGGCCCATCTTGTCCTCGGGGCTGCCAAAGCTAAGGCCGGGGGTGTCCTTTTCCACAATAAAGCAGCTAATCCCGGCCTCGCCCCGCGCCATCACCACATAGACCTGGGCCTGGCCCCCCGAGGTGACCCAGCTTTTCAGGCCGTCCAGTTGCCAGCCACCCTGCACCTTGCGGGCCGAAGCCTTCAGAGAGGCCGGGTCGGAACCGGCGTGGGGCTCGGTGAGCGAGAAGGCCCCAATCCATTCGCCTTTGGCCAGCGGCACCAGGTACTTCTTTTTCTGGGCCTCGGTGCCAAACTTGTTCAGCATATACTGCGGCAGGCCCGAAGTTACGGAAAGAATGACCGCCACGCTGGGGTCGGCAGCAGCAATTTCTTCCATGGCCAGGGCCCAGGTGACCGAGTCGAGCCCGGCCCCGCCCCAGGCTTCGGGGGTGGTCATGCCCAGCAAGCCCAGCTCGCCCAGCTTTTGCAGCTGGGGCCAGGGGTACTGCCCCGAGCGATCGTATTCGGGGGCCATCTCCCACAACACCTCGCGTGAAACGGCCCGCACCATGTCCAGTACCATTTTTTGATCGGTGGTCAGAACGGCCATAAATATATCGTATCACGCAGCTTGTGTTGAAAAAGCGTTATGAAATAGCAGACTGAGCGCCAAAGACGTTTCGTAAGATTGGGGGGATGCTGAAGCAACGCGTACAACTGCTCATGGCGGCGGGCTTGAGCCTGCTGTTGTTGCCCCTGGGGCTTGTCATCAACCCTGAGCTCGGGCTGGGGGCGCTGCTGGGCGTCTGGCTGGGGGGCACACTTATGGGCTTATTCGGCCCTACCTTTCGGGTTTTGCTGCTGGGAAGCGGGTTTTGTGCCTTGCTCATTGCCGCTGTGGTCTTTACCCCGCTCACCCGGGTCCTAATGAATGGGCTGGTTGTTGACGAAGTGCCGCAAAAAGCCGACCTGATTGTGGTGTTGGGGGGTGGGATGCACTGTGGGGCGGGGGAGCTCGAGGCCTCCTCGCTGGCCCGCCTGGAGAAGGGCCTGGAGCTGTGGCGGGCCGGCTTTGCCCCCCGCATTTCCCTCTCCGACACCGTGGGCGAGATTTTTGGCGATGCCCGCTGCCCTTCGCTGGGCCTCGAGGCCCGGGCGCGAGTACAGGCACTTTATGGTGCTAAAGGCCCAGAAATTGTCCTCCTGCCGCAGATGCGAACCACCCGTACCGAGGCCCTGGCGGTAGCCGGGGTGGTCAGGGAACGGGGCTGGGAACGGGTCTTGCTGGTGACCACCCCAGCACACAGCCGCCGGGCCGCCGGGGCCTTTCGCAAGCTGGGCTTGGACGTAGTGAGCGTGACCTCGAGCGAGCCCCGCTTCGACCGGGCCCTTACCGCACCTGCCGACCGATTGCAAGCCCTGACCCCCCTCACACGGGAGTATCTGGGCCTGTTGAAATACCGCTTGCAGGGTTGGCTGTAGGGTTTTCAGGAGGTCTGTGTGATGGATCCGATGAACCCAGCTTTCTACCTGCTCTGAAGAGAGGCGGCTTACACTAAGGGTGCGGGGCAACCCGAACCGCCCAACACGTTCGGAATCAGCGGTAGGCTTGCAGGAACTGCTCGAGTTTCTCCCTGCCGGGCCGGAGCTGTTCCGGGGATAGCTGGGCCAGCGGGGTGTTTAGTTCTTCTACCTCGGCCAGGCTGGGCCGGTCGGGGTTGTAGTAAATCAGGCCGGTGATGAACTCGCCGGTTTCCTGGGCCCGATGCAGACGCTGCAGGGCTGCCATCTTGTCGGTGGGGTCATGGTCATTGTCCAGGTTCCGCAGGCTGATCAGGGAGCCGTCGTGCAAGCGCACGGTGCGGAACTCACCAGGCTGCATGGGCTCGATGCTAATTTCCTCGGCGTAGGGGATGAAGCCCAGCTCGTGCAGGGGCTGTTCGTGCTTGGTGCCATAGCCGTAGCTTTTGGGGCTATCGTCCTCGTTGTTGAAGGCCACGCACGGGCTGATGATGTCGAGCAGGGCCGTACCCCGGTGGGAGAGGGCGGCCTTGAGCAGCTCGCGCACCTGTTTGGCGTCGCCGGCAAAGCTGCGGGCCACAAAGCCACACCCGGCGATAATGGCCTCCATACAGAGGTCTATAGGGGGAAACTCGTTTTGACCGGCGTATTTGAGTTGTAGACCCTCCTCAGCCGTGGCCGAAAACTGGCCCTTGGTCAGGCCATACACGCCGTTGTTCTCCACGATATAAACCATCCGCACGTTGCGGCGCATCAGGTGCTTAAACTGGCCCATCCCAATGCTACCGGTGTCGCCGTCACCCGAGACCCCAATGGCCTTCAGGGTGTGGTTGGCCAGCAGGGCCCCGGTGGCCACACTGGGCATGCGTCCGTGCAAGGCATTAAAGCCGTGGGACATACCCAAAAAGTAAGCCGGCGATTTGGACGAGCAGCCAATGCCCGAAAGCTTGATAATCTCTTGAGGCCGCAGGTTGAGCTCGAAGCCTACCTGCACAATCTGGCTGGCAATGCTGTTGTGCCCGCAGCCCTTGCACAGGGTGCTGGGCGTACCATCGTAGTCTTTTTTACTGAGGCCCACCATATTGAGCTTGATGGGGGCTCGCTCGGAAGGGGCAGGATTGGGGTTTTCCATGAGAGCATCCTTTGTAAGGCCAGGGTAGCTGCTTATAGGGTGGCTTCTTCTTTGAGCAAGCGCTCCTGCACCCACTGTGCCGTCAGGGGCAGGCCGTCGAGGTGTGCGATGGAGCGAAGCCGGGCGGCGTATTCGGGCATCTCGGTTTGCAAAATGCCATGCATCTGTCCGTCGCGGTTCAGTTCGATGACGTACACCCGCTCGTGCGCAGCCACGAAATCGCGCACCTCCTGGTTGATGGGCAGGGCGCGCAGGCGCAAAAAGCTGGTAGGAAGCTGCGGGGCCAGGCGGTCGCGGGCCTCCTCGATGGCATAGCGGGTGGTGCCGTAGGCGATGATACCTACCCTGGCGGAGGGGTTGTGTAGAGTGACCGGAGCGGGCACCAGGCTGCGGGCTGTCTCGAACTTGCGGGCCAGGCGGGCCATGTTGCCCTCCCAGTCGTCCGCGCGCTCGCTGTACTGGGCCTGTTCGTTGTGGCCGCTGCCGCGGGTAAAGTAGGCAGCCAGGGGATGGGGTGTTCCCGGCAGGGTACGGTAAGGGATGCCGTCGCCGTCCATGTCTTTGTAGCGGGCAAAACCGCCCAGGGCCTCGAGCTGCTCCGCGCTCAAGACCTTGCCACGTTGCAGAGGCCGGTCGGGGTAGTCGAAAGGCTGGCCCATCCAGTTGTTCATGCCCAGATCGAGATCCGAGAGCACAAACACCGGCGTTTGCAGTTGTTCGGCCAGGTCCAGCGACTTCCAGCCAAACTCGAAGCACTCCTCTATCGAGGAGGGCAGCAGAACCGGGTGCTTGGTGTCGCCGTGGCCCAGGGTGTAGGCAAAAGAAACATCGCCCTGGCTGGTGCGGGTGGGTAGGCCGGTACTGGGGCCTACCCGTTGAATGTCCCAGATCGCGGCGGGAATCTCGGTGAAGTAGCCGTAGCTGACGAACTCGGCCATTAGGCTGATGCCGGGGCCGCTGGTGGAGGTGAGGGCCCGGGCACCGGCCCAGCCTGCGCCCATGACGATGCCGGCGGCGGCCAGCTCATCCTCGGCTTGGATGACCGTATAGGTGGGTTTACCGTTTTCATCCTTGCGCAGTTTGGGTAAAAACTCGCGCAGGGCATCCATAAAGCTGGTAGAGGGCGTAATGGGATACCAGGCCGCCACGCTCACCCCGCCAAACACCGCCCCCAGCGCGCCGGCCTCGTTGCCGGTCATGATGATGAGCCCTTGGGTTTTGTTCATGGGCTCGAGGCGGTAGGGGTCTTGTTTATGCAGGTGCTCGGTGGCCCAGGCGTGGGCCCGCCGCACCACCTCCATGTTGCTTTCAATGAGCTTCTGGCGATAATCAAACTGGGCGCCCAGGGCTTCTTCTACAACCTGAAGCGGCACCCCCAGCATCCAGGCCACCACCCCCACGTAGGCCATGTTGGCGATGTAAGGTTTCCGCTTAACCGGAACTTCAATTCCGGCAATGAGCTCGCTCACCGGAACGGGGTAGTAGATCAGATCCTCTCGCCTGGGCAGGTTCTTAAGATCGGCACTGTAGATGCAGACTCCGCCCGCAGGAAGCTCCTGTACGTCTTCGGCGGCCGTGGCCGGGTTGAAGGCCACCAGAATTTCGGAGGGCTTGCGGGCAATGTAGCCTTCGTGGCTCACCCGGATGTGGTACCAGGTAGGAAGCCCCTGAATGTTCGAGGGAAATATGTTCTTGCCGTGTACGGGTATGCCCATCTTAAAAAAAGACCGCAACAGCGTGAGGTTAGCGGTCTGGCTTCCGGTGCCGTTGGCAGTGGCTACGACCAGGGAGAAGTTGTTTATAACCGGGGAGCTTGTAGCGTAGCCTGCCTCTTGCTGTCGTTCCAGAACGTTCATGAAACCTCCTAGTGCTTTTAAACTCCATCAGGCCAGCACTGGGTCTGCGCCACTATCCTATCGGATTTTGCTGAGGTATTTGAGTGACTTTAAGCCCTATTTCATGGGAAATTTTGCACAAAAACTGGTTGCAGGCAAGGATGATAGACTTTCCTGTGTCTTCGATAACCCTACTGCAAAATGCCACCGTGCTGGATGTCCAAAGCGGTTCACTTTTACCCCATCGGCGGGTGGTGGTTCAAAATGGCCGGATTGAGCGCCTCGAGCCCATGCAAGCCGAAGCGCCCGAGGCCAGGGCAGCCGGGGTGAGGGTACTCGACCTGAGTGGCCTAACCCTGCTGCCGGGCCTGATCGACGCCCACGTGCACGTGCTGGCCTGGACGGCCAATCTGCGCGAGCTTTACAACGCTTCGCCGCACTACAACGCGCTGCGGGCCGCCGAGATCCTGCGCGAGATGCTGCTGCGCGGATTTACCACGGTGCGCGACGCTGCCGGGGCCGACTTTGGCCTCAAGCGGGCAGTGGAAGAAGGGCTTTTGGTTGGGCCTCGTCTGTTCATCTGCGGACGGGCCCTGAGCCCAACCGGGGGCCATGCCGATAGCCGGGCGGCGGGTGAGCGGGTGCTGGAGACGGTCAGCACCCCGGTGGCCTTTGGCACGGTGGTGGATGGGGTACCCGAGGTGCGACGGGCGGCCCGCGAGGAGATTCGCCGGGGCGCCGACCATATCAAACTCATGCTGGGGGGTGGCATTGCCTCGCCGACTGACCGCCTGACCAACGACCAGTTTTCTCGAGAAGAAATCCGGGCCGCCGTGGAGGAAGCCGAGATGGCCGACCTTTACGTGATGGCCCACACCTACACGGCTCGAGCCGTCAATCGCGCTCTGGAGTGCGGCGTGCGCAGCCTCGAGCATTGCAACCTGATTGACGAAAGCAGTTTGCAGCTGTTCTTGAAGCACAAGGCCTGGATGGTGCCCACCCTGGTGACCTACCAGGCCCTGGCCCAGGAAGGGGTTGCGGCGGGCCTGCCCAAGGAGGTGGAGCACAAAATTTACCTGGTGCTGGACAAGGGTCTGGCCGCACTGGAGATGGCCTGTAAGGCTGGCGTGAACCTGGCCTATGGAACCGATCTGCTGGGGGCCATGCACCGGCGCCAGCTCGAGGAGTTCACCCTTCGCGCGCAGGTACAGCCGAACCTCGAGGTCATTCGGGCCGCCACCCTGTACGCAGCCCGGCTGTTGCGGGCCGAGGGCAAGCTAGGGGTAGTAGCCCCCGGCGCCCACGCCGACCTAATTGCAGTGGAGGGAAACCCGCTCGAGGACATCCGAGTGCTCACCCAACCCGAACATTACCTAAAAATGGTGATGAAGGGAGGCTACGTGTATTTATCGCCTCGCACCACCTCTACATTTTCGACAAAAGCAACTACGGCGTAGTTGGCAAAGTAGACCTCCGCCAGCCGATTGAGGATTTTTTCCGCCACAGAAGGGCTCACAATTGTTTCCAGACGAATGTTATTTCCCTCCCACTCGCTGGCCCGCACCCCCCGGCTGCCCTCGCCCCGGGCGGGTGTAATGGTATAGCCCTTGGCCCCAAGCTTCTTGACCTCCCGAACGAGTTTCTCTTCCAGAAAGCCTTCTGCAATGATGGTGACCAGCTTGAGCGAGACCAAAGCCATTAGCTACCTCCGTGCAGCCAGCGGGAAAGCGCAAAATAGATAGGGATTCCCAGGGTCAGATTGAAGGGAAAGGTGATGCCCAGCGAGGCGGTGAGGTAGTAGCTGGGATTGGCCTGCGGCAGGGCAATGCGCACGGCGGCTGGAGCGGCAATGTACGAAGCACTGGCAGCCATGGTGCCCAGCACCATAGCCCCCCCCACCGACATGCCGGCCAGGCTGCCCAGCCACACACCCAGGGCCCCCTGTATGAGCGGCATCACAACGCCAAAGCCAATTAAAAAAACCCCTACCGTGCGCAGATCGCGAAAGCGCTTGGCGGCTACCATGCCGAGCTCGAGCAAGAACAATACCAGCACCCCCCGGAAGGGATCCACGAACACCGGAGCAATCTGCTTGAGGCCCTCTGGCCCAGCCAAAAAGCCCATCAGCGATCCGCCTACCAGCAGCAAAACGCTCTTTCCGGCAAAAATCTCGCGTAAGGCCTCGCCCAGGGAGCCTTCGCCCAGGCTACGCCGGGCGATTAGCAGCGCAATCACGATGGCCGGGACTTCCAGAATAGCCACCAGGGTGGGCAAAAAGCCCTCTACGGGCTGCTGCGCTGCCTGCATGAATGCAGTGGCAGCAATGAAGGTTACGGCCGAGACCGAGCCGTAGTGGGCCGCGATGGCAGCAGCGTTTACTACATCAAAGCGCCCCAGCCGACGTAATGCAACGTAGGAAAGCAGGGGCGTGAGCACGCTCAGGATTAATGTAGCCAGAGCTGGCTTCCACAGCTCAGCAAAGGGTGTGGTGGAAAGTGCAGAACCACCCTTAAGGCCGATGGCTAAAAGTAAATAAATGGATAGAGTGGTGTAGAGCGCATCGGGAATTTTGAGGTCGGACTTGACCAGGGTGGCCGTGATGCCCAGGGCAAAGGCCAGCACGGCAGGGGAGAGCAGGTTGATACGTAACAACTCCAGTGTGTCCACTGCTCAGGATTGTACATTTCTTCGTCACACTGGGGGACAGAATACGTTGGACAACCGGATGTTGGTGCATCGCCGATGTCATCTCGCGCGCCATCAGAGAGTTAGGTACAAAAGCTTGAGGGCCTGAGCCGTGTGTGGTGAAAGTCGCACGCACGGTTCTGAGGGGGCTGGGAGAGCCGCAAGGCTCACCCGGCTGCCCGCCGGGAATGTCAACGTAGTTCTTTTTCCGCACCAGGCCGAAGGGTGGCGAGGTTATGATGAGATCTAAGCTCTCGTCGCCCAAGACCTGATCGAGTGTGTGGACGGTCTCGAGAAGCGGCTTGTGGCAGTGAGCGGCTGATCGGTGGAACCGCATAGACGAACCAGGGGTCGGCAGGCACCGCTCCGTTTTTTCTTCCGAGGTGCTCGGCATCGGACCGCTGATGCTCTCGCTGCTGCTCCTGGGCCACCTCGATGAGGAGCGGGCCTGCTTCTGCTACCATGAGGCCCTGAGCGGGTAGACCCGCCATCGGTGCAGCCCGCAGACCGCTGCCCCCTCGTGTCCCGACTGCGGAGATGTCAGAATGGAGCTATGCGCACAAAACCGACTGCCCTGCTAACCGGCCTGCTGGCCCTTTGCGCCAGCCTCGCACTGGCCAACCCTCTACTGGACCCCGAGTTCTGGCGGATCGCTACCCCCGCCGACGTGGAGCGCGCGGTGCAGCAGGGCGCGAAGGTGGACGCCCGGGACACGAACGGCGTGACGCCGCTGCACAGGGCGGCGGCTCTCAGCAACAATCCCGAGGCCATCGCCACCCTGGTTCGGCTGGGGGCCGATGTCAACGCCCGGGCCACGACCGGCTCGACGCCGCTGTACGTGGCGGCTCTCCTCAACCCCAACCCCGAGGCCATCGCCATCCTGGTTCGACTGGGGGCCGATGTTAATGCCCGGAACACGGTCGGCTGGACGCCGCTGCACGGGGCGGCGGCCTTCAACCCCAACCCCGAGGCCATCGCCACCCTGGTTCGACTGGGGGCCGATGTTAATGCCCGGGACAAGGACGGTAGGACGCCGCTGCACGTGACAGCGACTCACAACCCCAATCCCGAGACCATCGCCACCCTGGTTCGACTGGGGGCCGGTGTTAATGCCCGAGACAAGGACGGCTGGACGCCGCTGCACTGGGCGGCGTCTTTGGGCGACAATCCCGGGGCGGTGCTGGCCCTGCTCGAGATGGGGGCCGACCCCAAGGCCCGGACCCTGGCCGGGCGCACCGCCTGGGACCTGATCCAGAAGAACGAGAAGCTGAAGGGTACCCCGGCTTACTGGAAACTCAACGACCTACGTTTCTAGAGAGAGAGGGGCTGGCATGGCCCAGGGCGCCCGGGGGTGTTCTGGCCTTGCGCGCATCATCCGTGAAAGAGTCACCCCGAAGGGCGGCTGCGGCGGCTGGGGGTGGCGGTGCTGTACCTGCTGGGCGAGGCCGGGGTCTGGCCCAAAGAACTCTTTGCCCTGCGCCTGGAGGACTTCCAGCCCGCCGCGCGGGTCTTGCGGGTACGGGGGCAGAAAGCCCGCAGCGTGCCGCTTTCCAAAGAAGCGACGGAGGCCTTGCTGGAGTATCTGGAAGACCGCGAGAGCGTGGCCAGCCTGGCCCCGCTGCCCTCCCCCTACCTCTTCCTGCGCATGACCCCCAAAAAAGGCGGGCTGGGCCGACCCCTCAACCGCGACACCCTGGACGGGCTGCTGGTGCGGGCCCTGGAGATGAGCGGGCTGGACCACCCGCGCCCCACCGGGGCGCTGCGCTGGCGGGCGGTGCGGCGGTACTTGCAGCAGGGCCTCTCCCCCCAGGAGGTGGCCCGGCGCACCGGGGTCGCCAGCGTGCTGAGCCTCAAGGAATGAAGTTCTCATCTGGCCCGGCGGGCGGCTTTTTTCCCTGTAACATCAGGGCATGAACGCCAATGAACTCATCGGCGGCATGGCCCTGCCCCACGGGGTGGTGCTGTTGAGCCGCAAGCAGGTGGCCCTGGGCTACTACGACCAAAGCGGAAGTTTGCAGCTTTACACCCGCGAGCTCAAGGGCCCCACAAAGGGCTTCCTGGGCCTGTGGACGCTGCTTTTTGAAAGCTACAGGGCCCTGTACAAGACCTACCCGGCGCAGGACGAGATGCGCTACGCGCTGGCGGGGGCGCTGGCGGGGACTGTCATAGGACTTCCTTTGGGAGCGTACATACGCGCGGGGACGTCGCTGCCCCTGTGGCAGATGTCGCTCTTGGGCACCGCCCTGCTGGCGTTGATGTGGCTGGGCCTGTACTACTTCTACCCCCCCTTCCGCCAGGCTTTAGGGCGCATGGCCCGCTACCACGGGGCCGAGCACAAGACGATCTGGGCCTTCGAGCGGGGCGAGGTCAGCCGGGAAGGAATCCGGCGGCAGCCGCTCTTGCACCCGGCCTGCGGGAGCAACCTGGCCGCCTTGTGGCTGCTGCTCTACCTGCCGCTCTCCCCGCTGCTGCTATTTTTGCCCTGGTGGCTTCATCCCCTGACCCTGCTGCCGGTCCTGCCGCTCTTCCGCTGGATGAACCGCAATCCCGAACACCCGCTCTCTCGCAGGCTGCTGGCGCTGGCCTACCGCTTCCAGCGCTACTCGCTGGCCGAGCCGGGGGAGGCCGAACTGCAGGCGGCCTGGCTGGCCTTGCGGGGGCTCCAAATGGATGACCCCTCGACTATCGAGGTCGAGGGGTCGGGGAGCACTGTGACTTAATTTACCAGGCGGGCAAGGGCCCGCCAGCTGAGGTACAGGATGCCGGCGGTGACGAGCGTGCCGGCTATCGGCTATGCCCTGGCTCTCGGTGACCTCGACATAGGTGTAACTGCTGGCAGCCAGTGTAGCCACGAAGACCTGGGCTTGCCGCACCTCGCCCGTGGCAGGGTCGGTGATGCCCAGCGTTTGACCAGCGTAATCCACGAACAGCTTGTCGCCCGCCTTGTGATCCAGGCGCATGGTCGCGTCCAAGCTCCCGCGCCAATCGCGGTACTTCGTGGTGAAGGTCACGTACCCGTAGGCGGTTCCCTCGGGCTGGGCGGCAGCATATTCTTGCCACAGCTTCAGCAGCGTCACACCGGGACGCTTGCGCTCCTGGTGGATGTGCGACCAGTCGGGTTCGGGACGCTCCACACCCCGCCCCAGGCTGGACTTGAACAGCCTGGCTTCGAGCGACACATCGTCCAAATCCTGGGGCAACGGCCAGCTCAGGCCCGCTTCCTTGGCCCGCCGCACGTACTCCCAGATGGTGCTTCTACTCAGCCGGACGCTGAGCGCGATGTCGCGCTCCTCGACCCCAAGCCCCCACTTCAGCCTTAGTACCTCCCGTATTTTCCGCATCGAGACTCGCTTTCCTGGCATGAATCCCTCCGTAGAGGTTCACACCATATGACGTTTCTCGCGGCGTTAGCTTACCCGGCTGGCTCGACCCTGAAATCTTGACTCGGGATCACCTGAAATCGCGGCTCGGATGGCTTTGAAATCCTGGCTCGCTTGGAGCTGAATTACGCATCCAGGCTTCCTTCCCCTGCAAAAGCTCTCGCAGGAAGGCGCTCATGGCGGGGATCCAGCGGGGACTGGCCCCGGGGGACTTGCCGTCCTCAAGGCCCTCTATTCCCTTTTCCAGCCACCGCCGGAGATCGCGGTGAAGGGTGGAGCGGTCCAGGCCCAGGTGGCAGGCGATCCGGGGGGCGGTCCACCCCTGGGCGGCCAGCCGCACCGCCTGAGCGCGGCGCCGAACCTTGAAGGGGACCACGGGGTTGGTCTCCAGCTCCCGGAGCTGGGCGTCCTCCTCTGGGGTCAAGTGGATGCGAAGAGGGGCCGGCATGTGGATAGCTTAATGCATAGGCACTTAGACCGCCTGGAGCGCAAGAGCTACTGGGCCTTCCTCAGCTGCGTGAACCTCAACCTCTGCGCAGCCAATCTACTCCAATCACGCACCCTCCTCAAGATTGCGGGGGTGGGTTAGGCTAAGGTAGCAAATGGCGGAATAAACCATGTGGGGTGTCGCGACCCCCGTGTAGGCTTTATTCCCTTCAAATAAGCTTGATGCGATGGGTGTCAAGGTAGGTTTCGATTGCGCGCCTATCTGGTCTGCTCTACTGCCCTTGCCCCAGCGAATAGCCCGGCTTGCCATCAAAGTTATAGAGGTGTTCGGTCTTGATGAAGTCCATCCCGGCGGCGGCAATTTTGCCCAGCAGCTCCACAATATCGTTATGGTTGGGACTTCCGTTCTGGGCCATAAAACGCCCCCGCCAGTGGTCGGTACGGAAGGTCTCGGGGAAGCCCCCCGGCCATACCTTCACGCCGCGGTTGGTGATGAGCGCCAGCCTGAGCTTGTCGGTGGAAAGCGGCTCCAATAGCTGGGCCAGCTCCTCGGGCTTGGTGCCGCGCCAGTTAAAAAATACGTCAATGCCCACCAGCTCCTTTTGAGCCGGTTTTGGGTTGCGAACCATTAGGGGCACCATGGGCTCCTTGCTGGCCTCGCCGAACCTGGCCGGTCGCAGGCGCTCAGGCAGCTGGCCCAGCCGCTCGATCACGGCCTGGGCAAACGCTTCGGTACCCACTTTTTTCTCGCTGACCCGCTCGTCGTAGATGTCGGCCGTGTGGATGCCGTCCTCCAGGGTTTTGAGCCAGGCATTCTTGATGCGGGCGGCGGCCTCGGGCTGCCCAATATGCACCAGCATCAGAATGGCGCCTTGCAACAGCCCGGAGGGGTTGGCGATGCCCTTGCCGGCAATATCCGGCGCGCTGCCGTGTACGGCCTCGAACATGGCGCACTCATCCCCTACATTGGCCGAGCCTGCCAAACCTACCGATCCTGCGATCTCAGCGGCAATATCCGACAGGATGTCTCCGTACAAATTGGGCGCTAAGATCACGTCGAAGCGCTCCGGCATCTCGGCCAATCGAGCCGCGCCAATGTCCACAATCATGTGTTCCTTTTGCAGCTCTGGGTACTCCTGCCCGACTTCATCGAAGACCCGGTGGAATAGCCCATCGGTAAGCTTCATGATGTTGTCTTTGGTTATGCAAGTTACTTTTTTACGCCCGTTGCGCCGGGCAAACTCGTAGGCGTAGCGTACAATGCGCTCGGTGCCAGGGCGGGAGATCAGCTTCAAACATTGCACTACCTCGTCGGTCTGCTGGTGCTCGATGCCCGCGTAGAGATCCTCCTCGTTTTCACGAACAATTACCAGGTCAATCGACTTGTGTTTGGTGGTGACGAAAGGCTCGTAGCTTTGCACCGGGCGCACGTTGGCATACAGGCCCAGGGTTTTGCGCACGGTAACGTTGAGGCTCTTGTAGCCCCCGCCCTGGGGGGTGGTAATGGGGGCTTTCAGAAACACTTTGGTGCGCCGCAGGCTTTCCCAGGCCCTCTCCTCGATGCCGCTGGTGTGTCCGCGGCGGTAGACGCTCTCGCCGATCTCGATCACTTCGGGCTCGAGCTGAGCCCCTCCCGCTTCCAAAATTTGCAGCACCGACCGCATAATTTCCGGTCCGATGCCATCGCCGTAAGCAACCGTGATGGGTGTTTTGCTCATGCTTGCTCCTTGCGCACAAGGCGCTAAAAATCAATCTAGGCCAACCCGGCCCAGGGAAAACCAGGTTGTGTTATGGTCAGTTTTTGCTAAACTGGCACTTAGCCTGGGGAATAACAGCTCTTAAATAAAACCGAAGCTTCTTTGCCGTGCGTATTTGCCGTGCGTATGGCTACCTCGAAACCCGTGGCCCGCGGTTGGAATCGCCTTCACCTGGCCAGCCCAGTTGGGCTTTTGCGGGTTTTTCGGCTATCCAGGATGTGCCCAGGATGAACCGGGGACGGCCCCCGCGGTAAACTGAATGGCCATGGAACTGCCCTCGCACCCTCTAGTTGGGATCATTATGGGCTCCAGGTCAGACTGGGAGACCATGCAACACGCTGCGCAAACCCTGGAGCAACTCCAGGTTTCCTACGAGGTGCGGGTGGTTTCGGCGCACCGCACCCCCGACCTGCTTTTTGAATATGCCGAGCAGGCCGAGGCGCGGGGCCTCGAGGTCATCATTGCTGGGGCCGGTGGGGCCGCGCACCTGCCGGGTATGACCGCGGCCAAAACCGGCCTGCCGGTGCTGGGGGTTCCGGTGGAATCCAGAGCCCTCAAAGGGCTGGACTCCCTTTTGTCCATCGTGCAGATGCCGGCTGGCGTGCCCGTGGGAACTCTGGCCATTGGCCGGGCGGGGGCCGTCAATGCGGCTTTACTAGCGGTGGGTATCCTGGGCAACAAGTACCCTAAGTGCAAAGCCGCTTTGGCAAACTACCGCAAGGCCCAGACCGAGGCGGTGCTGGCCAAGCCCGACCCCCGCCTCGAGAGCTGAGCTTTTTCGGGCAAATGAGCCGAATTTTCCTGCCCAATGCCCTAAACTAAGCAGGGTGAGCATGGGCAGTCGGGCCTATGGCGGGGTATGGCTGGTAGCAGGGCTGCTATCCGCGGTTTTGCTGGTGTGGGGCGTGGCTGCCCGCTGGTGGGGCTGGGCCCTCGTGTGCGCATTGCTGCTAGGGCTTTTGGCCTGGCTGTACTGGAGGCTGGCGGTGCTCGAGGGTCGCCGTGCGCTTCAGGGGCACCAGGCCGACCGCGCGTTCGACGAAATGGAACTGCTGGTAGTCAGGCTAGACCGGCAGGGCCGCATTGTTTTTTGTAACCGGTATTTGCTCGAGCTTACTGGCTGGACATGGCCCCAGGTGGTCGGGCGTGATTGGTTTGATTTATTCGTGCCGGAGCATGAGGGGGTCAAGGAGATTTTTCATCAACAAATGGCCCAAGGCACCATCATGCTCCAGTACAAAAACAGCATCCTGACCCGCCATAAAGAACTGCGGCAGGTGGTGTGGAAGAATGCCCTGTTGCGCGACGCGCAGGGGCAGGTGGTGGGCACTACCTCCATCGGGCAAGATATTACTGCGCTCGAGCAGGCCGAGCAGGAGCATGCACGAAGTGAAAGACTGCTGCGCCAGATTGTCCAGACCGTGCAGGACGTGGTATTGCTGACCGATGCCAATGCCCTCATTCAGTATGCGACGCCCTCGGTATATCCGGTGGCCGGATGGAAGCCAGAAGAGGTGGTGGGCCGGTCGGTGTACAGCCTGCTGGATTCAGAACAACAGCGCATCTACGAGCGGATGATCCGCGAGGCCACACCCGAAAAACACTTAGCCCAGGTGGGCTTTTCCTATCAACACCCTGATGGCCGACAGCGGATTTTGGAGGCTTCCATCAACTTCCTTTTTTCGCCCGAGGGCGTTTTCCAGGGGGCCGTAGTAGGGATTCGGGACGTCACCGAGCGTTACCAGGCCGAGCAGGCCGTGCGCGAGAGCGAGCAGCGCTTGCGCGAGCTGGCCAACTCCATGCGCGATGTGGTGATGATGCTCGACCTGAAAGGAGCCATTGAGTACGTGACCCCTTCGGTCAAGGCTGCCCTGGGGTACGACCCCGAGGAGCTGCTGGGACGGAGCGCCTTTGACTTTTTCGACCCGGAAGACCATGGATGGGTATTGGAGGCGGTGCGGGCGGCCCGTGAAGGGCGGCGTCCCTTGCGCCTGGAGTACCAGCACCGCCACAGGGATGGTTCAAGAATCTGGCTCGAGACCCAGCTCGACTTCATCTACGACCCGGAGGGTCAGCCATTGCGTATGGTACTGGGTGCTCGCCAGATTCAAGACCGACGCGAGGCCGAGGAACAACTCCGCCAAAGTGAACAAATGCTGCGGCAAATTACCAATGCCATGCAGGATGTGGTGGCCCTGACCGACTCGAAGGGTTATATACGCTATGTCACCCCCTCGGTCGAGCGTTTGTTGGGGTACAAACCCGAGCAGATGCTGGGTCAGCCGGCTTTCGATTTTCTGGTGCCCGAAGACCGCACCAAGGCCATGCAGCTGGCCGAGCAGGGCCTGGCCGGGGGAGGGGGTTACCGCCTCGAGGGCCGTTACCGGCACGCCGAGGGCCACTATATCTGGATTGACACCCTGGTCAACTTCATCACTGACGAAAAGGGCAATCCTACGGGTAGCGTGGTGAGTGGGCGCGACGTCACCGAGCGGCGACAAGCCGAAGAAGCCCTACGGGAACGCGAGTATCGCCTGAGCCAGATTACCAACTCCATTCAGGATGTGGTCTTGCTGCTCGATCCATATGGCAGGGTGCAGTATGCGACCCCTTCTGTAAAGCAGACCCTGGGTTTTGCGCCAGAGGAGCTGGTAGGCCGCCCCGTTTCGATGCTGGCCGATGCAGCCCAGTGGCGGGCCATTCGGCAGCAGGGCCGCCAAGCCATTCAGGAGCGGCGGGCCTGCAAGATTGAGTGCAGTTGCCGACACAAGGATGGACACCGGGTTTGGATTGAGAGCCTGGTTAATTTTGTATGGGATGAATTGGGGGCTTTGCAGGGCGTTGTGGTGGGGATGCGGGATACCAGTGAGCGCAAACAACAACAGGCTTATGTGGAATACATGGCCTACCACGACGAACTCACCAAGCTGCCCAACCGCCGGGCGCTGCGGCGGGCTGCTGAAGCGTTGCTGACCAGGGCGGCCCAGCAGGATGTGCCGCTTAGCTTGCTGTACCTCGATCTGGATAATTTCAAAACCGTCAACGACTCCCTGGGGCATGATGTGGGCGATGAGCTGCTGGTAGAGGTTTCACAGGTCTTGAGCAAACAACTCCGCGCCGAGGATATGCTGGCCCGACTGGGGGGCGACGAGTTTGCTTGCATTTTGTACAACACCGAAGCAGAGCGAGCCCAGCAGGTGGCCTTTCGTATGGCTCGAGCCATTCGGGGAGCCCTTGGCGGGGATAACATTACGCTCAACCTGCCCAACCTGGGCGTGAGCGTGGGCATTGCCAGCTTTCCCAAAGACGGCAGTAGTTTTGTGGAATTGCTCAAGGTGGCCGATATTGCCATGTACCAGGCCAAGGACTCGGGCAGCCGGGTGGTTGTTTACGATGCGGCCAAAAGCCCTTACACCAACGAGCGGCTGCAGTTCGAGGCAGATCTGCGCAAGGCCACCCAGGGCCAACAGCTCCAACTTCTTTATCAGCCCATCTGGCACCTAAAAGAGCGCCGCCTGGAGGGGGCCGAGGCTTTATTGTGCTGGCCCTACCAGGGAAGGGTTTTGAGCGCTTCGGAGTTCGTGCCGCTGGCCGAGGAGGTGCACCTGGTGGAGCAGATGGATCTATTGGCGCTCCAGAAAGGTTTGTTGCAACTAAAGAGCTGGCATCAAGCGGGGCAACGCTACTACGTGTCGCTCAACATCTCCACCCAGTCGTTGGTGCAGCCCGAGGTGGTTCGCGAGCTGTTGCAGCAACTGGCCAGCGCTGAAATAGACCCCCGCTGGCTCACCCTCGAGATCACCGAGAGTGTGGTGTTGCGTGAACCCGAACAGGCCCGTAAAGTGCTGAGCGTATTCAAAGGCCTGGGGGTTCGGGTGGCTATAGACGATTTTGGCAGCGGCTATGCGTCGCTGAGCTACCTGCGCCAGCTTCCGCTGGATCGCCTGAAGATTGACCGCAGCTTTATTAGCTACCTGGGCACCAGCGTGCGCGACGAGAAGCTGGTTCGGGCGGCCATCGATTTGGCGCACAGCCTCGAGGCCGAGGTGGTGGCCGAGGGGGTCGAAACCCCGCTGCAACTCGAGTGGCTTGGTGAAAACGACTGCGACTTGGTACAAGGATACCTGTTGGGTCACCCGACCCCGATTGAAGACTGGCCGCCGCGGTCTATCGAGCGGTGGTTCCTCCCTGCCATCAAGGCAGAGGATTAGTGCTGGGCTCGGTGAACCCTAACTAAGCGCTTGAAGCGCTCCTGGCTGAGGTTTGCGAGGGTTTACGCCCCGACCCTGCCGGGGGTGTTGGGCTCTTCCATCTACCTCGAGTAGGCTATAGGTGTGCGGATAGGGGTTCTGGGCGGTGGACAACTGGGAAGAATGCTGGCCCTGGCAGGGTACCCCCTGGGGCTGCGCTTTCGCTTCTTGGATCGGGTGGCGGAGGCTCCGGCGGGCCAGTTGGCCGAGCTGGTGCAGGGCGATTATGCCGACGAAGCGGTGTTGGGCCGCTTTGCCGAGGGCCTCGAGCTCATCACCTACGAGTTCGAGAACGTACCGGTGGGGGCGGCGAACTGGCTGGCCGAACGCCGACCCGTTTACCCGCCGCCGGCAGCCCTCGAGGTAGCGCAGGATCGACTGGACGAAAAGACCTTTTTTCAGGGGCTGGGTATTCCTACCCCCTTGTTTTATCCGGTGCTGACCCAAAACGACCTGCTGGATGGCCTCGAGCGCACCGGCTTTCCGGCCATACTCAAAACTCGGCGGCTGGGCTACGACGGCAAGGGCCAGAAGCTGCTGCGTTCGTCGAACGACCTCGAGACCGCCTGGCTACAGCTCGGGGGACAGCCCCTTATTCTGGAAGCTTTTGTGCCCTTCGAGCGCGAGCTGTCCATTCTGGCGGTGCGCAGCCGAAGCGGTCAGGTGGCTTTTTATCCCCTGGTGGAAAACCACCACAAGGGCGGCATCCTTCGCAAAAGCCTGGCCCCTGCCCCGGCCACCCCGGCCCGTCTACAGCACGAGGCCGAGCACCTTGCCCTGCGGGTGATGGAAAAACTGGACTATGTGGGGGTGCTGGCCATCGAGCTGTTCGAGGTCGAGGGCGTTCTTTGGGCCAACGAGATGGCCCCCCGGGTGCACAATTCGGGCCACTGGACGATTGAAGGAGCCGAGACCAGCCAGTTCGAAAACCACCTGCGGGCTGTACTGGGCCTACCCTTAGGTTCTACGGCAGCCCGGGGCCACTCGGCCATGCTGAACCTGATTGGTTTGCAGCCCAACCCTATGCGCGTGCTGGAAATTCCCGGGGCCCACCTGCACTGGTACGGCAAGGAGGTGCGCCCCGGGCGTAAGGTGGGGCACATGACCCTGCGGGCCGATACCCGAGATGCGCTGGAAGCGAGGCTACAAGCATTGGAGGCTATGTTGAATCAGGAAACCTCACCCTTTATACCGGATTCAAAAAGATAATCATCCAAACCAAAGATCCCCCAGAGGCTATCTTTTTGAATCCTAGAGCACACCCCTTCCGAACGGTCGGCGAAGAAAGCGTCTGCCTTCCAAGGGGCTTACGCCCTCCGCTACGCGGATAACTTCCAAGGGGCGGTATCGCCCTCCGCTACGCGGATAACTTCGGCCCGGTTAGTTCGCCGCCATCCGGCGCCGAAATAACCGAATCTGGTATTACAGGTTGAAATAGCGCGCCGAGGGATGGTGTACCACGATAGCGCTGGTGGATTGCTCGGGGTGAAGCTGGTACTCTTCGCTTAACTCGACCCCAATTTCCTGCCACTGGAGCAGGTCTTGCAAATAGCGCTGGTCTTCTAGGCGAGGGCAGGCCGGGTAGCCAAAGCTGTAGCGGCTGCCCTGGTAGCCCTGCCGGAAAAGCTCCTCCAGGTTTGTGGCGTCGCCTTGGGCAATGTCCAACTGCTGTCGGATGCGCTTGTGCCAGTACTCGGCCAGGGCCTCGGCCATCTCCACCGAGAAGCCATGCAAATACAGGTAATCCTGATAGGCATCGGACTGGAACAACGCCTGAGCTACCTCCGAGACCTTGCGGCCCATGGTGACTACCTGGGCGGCCAGCACGTCGCGGGCGCCATTATCCCAGGCCGCCTGTGGAATCCAGTCTTGCTCCTGGCTCAGGGGATCGGCGTAGCGGGGGCGGAAGAAGTCGGCGATGCACAAGTGGCGGGAGCCCGCGCCCATCTGGCGGGGGAAGTTGAAGCGGAAGCGCTCGGCCCCAGTGGCCGGGTCAAAGACGATCAGTTCGTTTTTATCCGAGGCCACAGGCCAGTAGCCATAGACCACGGCGGGCTCGAGCCAGCCTTCACCCATGGCCTGGAGCACCATGTCCTCGAACATCGGCTCGGCCAGGCGCTCCAGATAGGCCTCGTATTCCGGCTGGCTCATCTCGCCCTTGCGAAAGCCCCACTGCCCCCGGAAGAGTGCGTTCTTGTTGACGTAGCGGGAGATGACCCCGATCTCGAGCTCGCTCCTATCCACCACCCGCCGCCCCCAAAAGGGGGGCCGGGGGATGCGGGGAGCCGGTGGGGTGTTGGAAGGGATGTATTCTGAACCGGCCATCAGCTTCTCCTGCAAAATCTCGTAAGCGGTTTTGTATTTGTGTCCGCTGACCTCGCGGCTGGTGAGTCGGGGCGGGGCATGGCCCGTCAGTTCTTCCATCAGTTGCAGACCGTCGAAGGCGTCAGAAGCGTAAAAAACCGGGCCGGTGGTATAGGTCTGGCGCAGGTCGTTTTCCACATAATGCCGGTTGAGCGCCGCCCCACCCAGCACCACCGGCAGGCTTACCCCCCGAGCGGCCATATACTCCAGGTTTTCCTTCATCACCACGGTGCTCTTGACCAGCAAGCCGCTCATGCCCACCGCATCGGGCCGGTGCTCTTCTACCGCTGCCAGAATCTCCTCGATGGGCTTCTTGATGCCCAGGTTGACCACCTTGTAGCCATTGTTGGAGAGGATGATGTCCACCAGGTTCTTGCCGATGTCGTGCACATCGCCCTTTACTGTAGCGAGTACCATGGTACCCTTGTGCACGCCTTCCAGCTTTTCCATTTTGGGCTCGAGGTAGCGCACGGCGGCCTTCATGGTTTCGGCGGCTTGCAGCACAAAGGGCAGTTGCATCTTGCCTGCGCCGAACAGGTCACCCACCACCTTCATGCCCTCCAGGAGTATCTGGTTGATAATCTCTACCGGCGTGTACCGGGTGAGGGCGAGCTCGAGGTCGGTCTCGAGGCCCACCTTACGGCCCTCGATGATGCGTTTTTGCAGGCGCTCCTCGAGGGGGAGCCCGGCCAGCGGATCCTTGGCCAGGGCCTTGTCCACCTTGTTCTTGGCGAAGTAGTCCACAAACGCAAACAGGGGGTCGTGGGTCACCTCGCCGTCCGCGCCAAACTGCCGACGGTCGTAGATCAGATCCAGGGCCAGCTCGTACTGCTCTTTAGGAATCTGATTAATGGGCAGAATCTTACCGGCGTTCAGAATGGCCGCGGTCAGGCCGGCCTGGATGCACTCGTCCAGGAAGACCGAGTTAAGCACCACCCGGGCCTGCGCCGAGAGCCCAAACGAAACGTTGGAGATGCCCAGGATGAAACCCACCTCGGGGAGCTGCTCGCGCAAGCGGCGGATACCCTCAACGGTCCATAAGGCCAGCTTGCGGGTGTCCTCATCGCCCTGGGTGATGGGGAAGGTCAGCAAGTCAAAGAGGATGGACTCCCCCGGAATGCCGTGCACCTGGGTGAGGCGCTCGTACATGCGCAGGGCAATCTCCACTTTGCGCTCCACCGTTTTGGCCATGCCGGCTTCCTTGTCCTCGTCGATGGTCAGGGCCACCAGCGCGGCCCCGTGGCGCTTGGCCAGGGCTGCCACCCGGTCGAACTTCTCCAGGCCATCTTCCAGGTTTACCGAGTTCAGAATGGCCCGCCCGCCCAGGTGCAGCAGGGCCTCCTCCATCACCTCGGGCTGGGTGGAGTCAATCATGATGGGGATAGGTACGCTGGTGGCAAAGCGCCTCAGCACCTCGCGCATGTCGCGCACTTCGTCGCGCCCGGTCCAGGCCACCGATACGTCCAGCACGTGGGCGCCCTCGGCCACCTGTTCTGCGGCCAGTTCGGTCATCCCGTCGAAGTCTCCGGCGAACAAGAGCTCGCGGAACTTCTTACTCCCCGTGGCGTTGGTGCGCTCTCCTACAATCAGAATGCCGGTATCTTGCTTGAGCGGCACGCTCTGGTAGAGGCTAGCGACCTGGCCCAAAGGAGAGGCGCTGGGGGTTGGCTGGCTATGGCGCAGAGCAGGAATGTCTTTTCCGTGTAGGGCCTCGGCCAGCGCCCGGATGTGCGCAGGGCCGGTTCCGCAACACCCCCCTACTACGTTCAGGCCGTACTCCTGCACAAACTTGAGCTGCCAGCGGGCTAGTTCGGCGGGGGTGAGGTCAAATACCGCCTTGCCCCCCTCGTTGCGGGGCAGGCCCGCGTTGGGCAGGCAGCTCACCCAGCGGGTGCTGTGCTGGCAGAAATGGCGGATGTGCGAGTCCATAAGGTCGGGGCCTACGGCACAGTTGATCCCGACCACATCTACCGGCAGGCTCTCCAGCACGGTCAGGGCGGCGCTGTCATCGGTGCCGACCAGCAGAGTGCCGGTGGCCTCGAACGTTACCTGCACCTGCAGCGGCACCTCGCGAGCGGCGTCCTGCATGGCCTGCCGGGCGGCCAGCACCGCGCAGCGTACCTGCAAGATGTCCTGGCAGGTCTCGATAATGAGCAGGTCCACCCCGCCCTGTATGAGGCCCCGGGCACCGGTGCGGTAGGACTCGAACATTTCACCCCAGCCAATCTGCCCCAGCGAGATGAGCTTGGTGCCGGGCCCCAGCGACCCCGCCACAAAGCGGGGCTTTTTGCTCGAGTACGCCTCAGCGGCCTCCCGGGCAATCTGGGCGGCGGCAAAGGCCAGGTCTTCGGCCTCGGCCTCCAGGCCGTACTCGGAAAGCACATGGGGCAAGCAGCCAAAGGTGTTGGTCTCGATTACGTCCGCGCCGACCTCGAGGTAGCTGCGGTGTATCGCACCGATCACATCCGGGCGGGTGCGGTTCAAAATTTCAGGACAACCGCTATACTGCTCGCCCCCATAATCCGCGTCGCTCAGGTTGTACTTGAAAATTTCCGTGCCCATGGCCCCGTCGTAGACCAGCACCCGCTCCGAAAGGGCCTTCAGATACGGGAAAGCCTCTACCCGGGCCGCCCGCCGGTAGCCCTGGGCCGTCAGAGGTTCGATGCCTTGCTCGGCGAAGAAGTCACGCGGTGCGCTTACACTCACAAGAGCTATTGTAGGACACGGTATACCAAAGCTAAAGGCGGAGGGTGGTTTGTCTAAAGTCCATAACCGATAGCAGATCGCCCATTGCCGATAGTCACTGAGACTGGCAGGGTTTGTGCAGGTTGCCCGGCTTGAGATAGGCCTCATCTCATCGGCCAGAACGCTTGCGACCGCTAGTGGTCTGGTAACCAAGAATTCAGCATGCACTTCAGTGCCTCCCAATGGGCTGCAGATCGCAATTTTGGACAATCAACGTGTTTCAAAACGTACCGCAAAAAAAGTTACCCGCGCACAAGAATCGTGGTGCTTCTTCTGGACTACTTCTGCGGGTTCTGTTCAGCCTCGATTTCCCACAGCAGGTCGCGCAGAATCCATCCCCTTCCGGGGGCCTCGAGTTCTCCACTGCTGATGCGCTGGATCAGGTAGTTGCGAACCTGGGCGATGGGAAGTCCAGCGTGTATAAGCTCGCCAAGGTTGCGGCTGCCATCCAGCAATACTGTCATATCCCTGGGGTCGCGGATGCCCGCCTGGGTTCGGCGGGCCGAAGGGTGGCGGATGCGCAGGGCAAACCAGGCGTATTTGCGCAGTTTGGTCAGGTCGCCCTCCCGCAGCCCTCGCCAGGCCCGTTCGGTGGCGATGATGAGTGGAACCCCCCAGCTCTTAGCCGCAGCACGCACACTTTTGCCCCCCACAAAGACCGCAAAAGGCTCTATCGCCCGGGGGGTTTCCAGAACCCGGCTGGGGGAGTCCAGCACACTGCGAAAGCGGGCCCACTGGTCGTTCATGCGGGCCCATTCTCCCATGAAGGCCTTGAAGGGCATCAGCGGATGGCCCTGAACATGGTCTGCTTCAAACTTGAAGTGGCCTTGTTCGGGGTGCAGCGGGAAGGTCGAGATGGCCTCGAAGCCCTCCCAGTCCAGGATGCCCCCCCCGACCACCTCGCCCTCCTCAAAGTGCAAATGCAAGGGGAGTTTGCCGCTATCCAGGTGCAAAACCCCGGTTCCACGGTTGGCGTGGATCATCTCCAGGACATCGCTCAGCGGGATGGTACCGAAACTGCCTTCCACCGCAAACCCTCCCCCAGCCCCAGCACCAGGGTGGAGCCTTGCCCCACATAGCCTTGCATGGCCCCGCGAATGGCCTCTGTATGGTGGATTTCGGCCAGTGCAGCCAGGGTCGGGCCGGCCCCCCCTACAAAAGCTGCCAGCGCACCCGCAGCATAAACCTGTTCAAGTGTCGCCTCGAGGCCCGGCATCAGATGCGCCCGGTAGGGCTGGTGCAGGCGATCCCTTGCGGCTTCCCGCAAGGCCTCCAGACGCCCTGAATAGAGGGCTGCGGGCCAGAGTGCGCTGCGGGCCAAATTGTATACGGCATCGACAAGGGGAATGGTTTTGGGCAATGCAGACCTGGCCAACGGCGTAGGTACCTCGTAAGGCGGTACCCCCAGCACAAAAACCAGCCCTTTAGGGGAGGGCAGAGGCAAAGCCAGGGGGGGGTCGGCCAGAGCCGCCACAAAGCCCCCATACACCGCAGGCGCTACGTTGTCGGGGTGGCCCTCGAGGGCGGCAGTGACCGCGAATATGCCTTCTTTGCCAAGCTGATGCCCCGAGAGCAGATCGGCCAGTGCAGCTCCGGCGACCAGAGCTGCCGAGCTGCTGCCCATCCCGCGGGCCAGCGGAATGGGGTTGTGGGCCTGGATCGCAAGGGTAGGCGGATTGGCTTCGCCCAGGGCCTGCCAGGCAGTCCGGTAGCCCTGGTGGATCAGGTTGTGGGGGGTATTGGGTACATGTCCCTGGCCGGAGTAGTGCAACTGGTCGCTGGGAGCGGGTGAGGCGCTGACCTCGAGGTATAGATCGAGGGCGACCCCCAGGGCATCGAAGCCAGAACCCAGGTTGGCCAGGGTGGCCGGAACTTGAACATACAGGGTTTCGTCGGACATAGCTCTCCCGCCTGGGGCGGTTATGTCATCATAACCTCTGGCCGAACCTGTGCAATGCTCAAAAACTGCCACAGAGATTCGCTGGTGTTAGAGCCGCACTCAAGTCATAATCCCGGCGGGTGACGTGGTACACTGCCCGTTAACATATTATGGGCACTAAAGCCCTTCTCGCATTGCTTGATCATGTTTGTGAGCGAACAAATGGCACCAAGGCTGAGATATGTACAGTGGTATATCAGGGTGTGGTGGGTATGAAGCAGGATGGGGGCCTGGCCTTGTTCGGTATGTGGATTGTAGTTCTTGCGCGCTATCGTGCCCTATGCAGATTGGGCATTTATGCATCTTCGCCGGGTCAGGCATCGGTGCAGGGGGGGCTGTGAGCGAGAACCGGGGTCTGCTCGACCACATCTCTCCTGCGCTGATGGGCTACTTGCTGAGCTTTTTGCCCCAGCACGATCCCCTGGCCGAGAGTGTGCCGGGCGGCCTGCTGACTTCAGAACTGGTCGAGCGGCTGCTGGGAGACAGCTTTTGCGGCTACGCGCTGGCCCATTTTTCGGGTGAAGAGCGGGGCTGGCTGGCCTTTTATCGTGGGCGGCTCCTGGAGGCCTGGCGACAGACGACCTACGGCCACCTTTGCGGCACCGTGGCCTACCGGGCCTTACAGCGCGAGTTTGGCCAGGGCACCCTATCGCTCTACCGGCTGCAACCCGACGATCTGCCCCCGGTGGTAGCCCTCACCCAGGGTTTGTTGCGTATTACCGCTGTGGCTGCCAGCAGTGTGGTGGTGGCGGATCTGGTGGATTCGCTGGTACAGGAGCAGTTTACCGGTGCGCTGGTATGGGAGGATGGCCTGGTGGGGCGGGCCTGGTTTTTTGCCAGAGGAAAGCGCCTTTTTGGCGGAGAGCTACCCACCGAGTTTCGCGAGGGTCACCTGCACCTGGTGCAGGCCCCCAGCAAAGCGCCGCCCGATTTGCTCGAGCAGGCCCGGCAAGAAGACCGGGAGCAAAGGGCCATTCGATTGAGCGTAGTTTGGAATGCGGCACAGGAAGTGCTCAAAGAATACATGGGGCGCGGCGCTCCTTCGGCCCTCGAGCGCCTGCGCAGTATCCATACCACCGACGACCCCGCCTCGCTGGAGAAAGCCCTGCGCCGCTGGATGAGCGAAAGCCTCGAGCCCAACGCGGCCACGCTTTTCGACCGCTTGCTGCGCCCAACGCTATAGCGGCGATTCGCTTTTGCCGAGGGCAGCTTTTGAGCCTTGACACGCAACCACAAACGGAAGGCGTATGATAACGCTATTAATGATGACTTACGCTTTGCTGGGGCTTTTGTGGCTGGTCTGGTTGTTGGGTTTGCTGAGCGACTCTTATGCTCGCAACCTTGCAGTAAGCCTCTCTAACTTTCTTGGGGCCTACGCACTGGGGTGGGTTGCTGCCCGCTCACCGGCCATTGTTCGCCCGGCCCTGGGTGGCCTGGCGGCGGGCTTGCTGTTTTTGGGAGTGGGCGATCTGCTATTCACCTACAACGTAGCCACCGGCATCGGTACCCAAGCCGTTCGTGAGGTGATTTACCTGGTGGGGGTGGCCCTCTTTTTGCTAATGGGCACCCTGCTGCCTTTCCGCATGGAAGGCCATGGTTTCTATCCCCTGGGGTTTTTCCAGCGCCTGGCCCTGGTGGCCGTGCTGGGCGGGGTATTGCTTTCGGCCCTAACTACCCTGATCCGGCCCCTGAGCCTGATTGAACTGATTTATGCTGGGGTGGCCTTTTACCTGACCCTGCTTTTTGTCCAGCAAACGCCGGTACTGGCGGGGGGGCGCATCGGGCGATACCTGCAAGGGGTGGTGTGGGCGCTGGTCTTGGGCAGCCTGGCTCGAGTGATCTACGTGCTGGGCGGTGTGCCCCCGGCGCTATGGTCCATTGTGGTCTATGACATCCTGTGGCTGCTGGCCATGAGTGTGTTGCTGCTGGGTGTTAATCGTACCCCGGCTCCCAAAAATCCCTAGCGGAGCCTGAACGCAGCTGCTCTACTGCTTCCGGCAGGGTCTCGGCCACTTCGTGGGCCAGGAGGCCCGGCTTCTGGCTTCGATCCCCCGCCAACCCGTGCAGATACACCGCCAATCGGGCGGCGTCCCAGGCCGATAAGCCTGCGGCTAAAAGGGCGGCAATCACCCCCGCCAGCACATCGCCCATCCCGCCGGTGGCCATCTGGGGGTTGCCGGTGCTGTTGACGGCCAGCCGGGTTTCTGAAGTGCCTGGGGGCGTCCAGGCCAGCACCGTAGGCCCCCCTTTGAGCACCACCACCAGGCCCGGGTAACGCTGGGCCAGGGTCTGGGCGGCCTCGAGGGGAAACCGGGCTATCTGCTCGGCTGAATGCCCCAGCAGCCGGCTGGCCTCGCCGGGGTGGGGGGTGAGGATGCTGGGCAGGCCCGACTGGGCATAGGCCCGCAATACCCGCTCGTGCAGGGCGTCCGCGTCGAGTACGGTGGGGCGGGCCAGCCCTAAGGCAGCCAGGGCCGCCTCCACCCCACCTTCCCCGGCCCCCATCCCTACCGCCACCGCCTCGGCCCGGGCCATCTGCAGGTTGGCGGTGTTCCATTCGAATAAGGGAAGCCGCACCGCCTCCAAAGGGGGCACTACGTCGCAGTCGGCGGGATAGGCCACCGTGACCAGCCCGGCGCCGGTTCGGTACGCCCCCAGGGCGGCCAGGCTGGGCGCACCCGTATAGCTCCGATACCCCCCCACCACCAGCACCCGCCCCACCGAGCCTTTGTGCGCGTTGCCGGGGCGGGTGGGCAGCAGGGCACGCATGTTCGCGCTAGATAACAGCTCGGGCAGGTGCGGGTTGTCCAGAGCCCTGGGCGGCATCCCGATGGAATCGAGTAAAATCCGGCCACAGGCGGTCCGGTGGGGATAAAACAGGTGCTCGTTTTTCAGACCCGCCAGCGCCACGGTCAGGTTGGCGCGGATATGGGGTTGGTAGGGGAGGCCCGAGGGCATGTCCACGGCCACCACGGGCAGCCCAGATTGGTTGATTCTTTCCACCAGCAGAGCGTAAAAACCTTCCAGTGGCCCCTTTAGGCCGGTGCCAAACAGCGCATCCAGCACTACGCTGTGCGGCTGGGGTTCCCAGACCGAGAGGGGATCTATTTCCAGGCCGTAGGCCTGCAGCGCTTGTCGGGCCATGGCCGCATCGCCTTCCTGGCCCTCAGCAGCATACACCGCGACCTCGTGACCCCAGTGGGCCAGCCAGCGGGCCGCGACCAGGCCATCGCCGCCGTTGTTGCCCTTGCCACAAAGCACCACAATTTTGCGACCCGCGAAGTACTGCAGCAGACGTTTGGCGGTGCGCCTACCGGCGGCATCCATCAAGAGCAGGCTGGGATAGCCCAGGTCAATCGCCTTACGGTCGGCTTCGCGCATGGCTTGGGCGGTGAAAAGTCGCATAGGAAAAGGTCGAGAGCCAAGGGTACAGGGTCGAGGGCCAAAAAAACAGGAGCCTTGTTGTAACCCCTAAACCCGTCCCTATTCTATGAAGTTTGGGGTCTATGCGTACACTGGAAGCATGAGCAACCTGAACACTGCCCAGGCGCGTCTGGCCCGCGCGCGGCGGGTTGCTGTGCTGACCGGGGCCGGTATTTCGCAGCCCTCGGGCATTCCCACTTTTCGCGATGCCGCTGGCCTGTGGAAAGACTTTGACCTAGAAGAATACGCCACCCCCAGCGCCTATGCCCGCAACCCACAGAAAGTCTGGGAGTGGTACGCCTGGCGCTACCAGAACGTGATGCAGGCCCAGCCCAACCGGGCCCATGTGTTGTTGGCGGTACTCGAGCAGCGGGTGGGGGAGGGCTTTTTTTTGGCAACACAAAACGTGGATAGCTTGCACAGCCGGGCCGGTTCAATCCGCCTGGTTGAGCTGCACGGCAACATCGCCCGGGGCCGCTGCGAACGCTGTGGAGAGCGGTTTCCCCTCCCCGAACCGGCTCAGTTTGTTCCGCCGCCCTATTGTCCAGGTTGTGGGGCCAGGGGCCGTCCGGACGTGGTCTGGTTTGGAGAACTTTTGCCACCGGGCGCCTACGAGCAAGCCGAGCGGGCCTTTACCCAGGCCGAGGTGGCCCTGGTGGTGGGCACCAGCGCCGAGGTCGAGCCTGCCGCCAGCCTGGGGCGGCTGGCCAGCCTGAATGGAGCCTACCTGATTGAAATAAACCCCAACCCCACCCCGCTCTCGAGCTGGGCCGACTGCTCCTTGCGCATGGGCGCGGTGGAAGGCATGCAGGCCCTGATGGGCGATTCAGACTGATTCGCCCTTGCCCGCCTTATTTTTGCGCCGAAGACGGGACTGGTCGTAGAAGATAAAGCCGCCCAGGGCCGTGAGGCCCACCAGGGTGGCGACCAGCAAGAACGGCCCCAGGCAGGAGAAATCGGCCCCCAGCCAGGCCACCACCACTGCCACCGGGGCGGCCCCCACCGAGGTCGCCAGCAAAAACTTGAGCGGATGCATTCGCACCAGTCCGGCCACAAAGTTCACGCTATCGGTAGGTACCACAAACGACAGCCGCAGCGCAATGATGGCCCAGGGCCCGTAGCGCTCGACCTGCTCCTCCACCTTCAGGCGGATTTTCTCGCTCACAAAGCGATCTACCACCACCGGCCCCAGCAACCTGGCCAGGCTATAGCCCAGCATGGCGGCAATAATGGCGCCAACCCAGCCCAGCACACCCCCCACCACCGGCCCAAAGGCCAGCACCGAGATCAGCATCACCAGGGTCATGGGCACCACCGAGACCAGGGTCTGGGCAATCATCAGCCCGATGATGCTCAAGGGGCCCCAGAAGCCCAGCCCGGCTACCCAGGCCTGCAGGACCTGTGGGTTCCCGCCGGAAAGCAAGCCATACACCCCATCCATGCGCTCTTTGAAGCCGGGAAAGACAAAATAAGCGCCCACCAGTGCGCTTGCCAGTAGCAGCAAGGTCAGGAATACAGGCAGTATGGGTAGAGGCCGCGATGCAGAAAGTCGTTCCATTCCAAAGCCCAGGGTAACGTAAAGAATGAGTATTACCTTTGCTATCGGTCACACTTTGGCCTGGACAGAGGGCCCAGGGTCAAGATTGACCGACACTCTGTGTTCAACTGGCAAACCGAAACATGTCCCACGGAGACGGAAGCCAGAAGTGCGTATCTTGATGTCACTATGAGCTTGCGCGAACGAGTCTTCCCGCTCAAAACCCCCGCGGATGTGGATGCCTTTTTGGAAAATCACGAACTGGCAGCGATTTTCAAGGCCAGTACCACCGACAAGACTCTGGAAGCCATGCAACACGTCCAGAAGTACCTGGAGCCCCGCCCGGACGTAGCCATAGGCATCATCCGCATTCCCGAAGACCGTCCGGCTTCGAACCATGTGGAGGCCCGTACGGGTATTCAGCACCAGAGCCCGCAGTTGATCCTCTTCCGTCAGGCCCGGCCGCTCTTCGACCTGGACAACTGGAAGATTAATCCCGACCACTTGGAGCCCCTTCTGCTTCAGTCGTTGCCGGTTCACGTTGGCAAACCGGTGCGAAACCCGGCTGTAGTTGGGCTGCAGGTGTACATGGATTTACTGGATCGCTTCCTAAATGGACAACTGAGCGAGGAGCGCTTTCAGTGGGGCTACCTGGATCAGCTAAAAAAAGAGGCAGGCTGGCGCTCCGAGGAAGACTTTGCCTTGCTCAACAGCCTGTTCCCCAACCCCGATGGCCGGGCCTTTACCCCCGGCAAGGTGGTGGCGCTGGAGTTCCAGGCCCAGCTCGCAGGCCAGGCCGAGCCCCTCTGGGCTCGAGCCAAGCGGTTTCGTGATCAGGTAGCCCACTACCAGGCAGCCAAAGAGGAGGCGTCTCCTTAGATAAAGGCCTGAGCACCTTTCAGGTCATGGGCACCTGGCGCAGAAGCCGGCCTTCGATGCGCTCCAGGATGTCCTCGAGGCTGTGGCCGGTGATGGTCAGACCGTGGTTCTTGAGCCCCACCACCGCCCGGCTGGGGTCGGGAGCCTCGCGCACCTTTTCGGCCACCGCGCTGGCTAACTCGTAGGTGCCGCAAGGGTAGTTGAACTGGGTCGAGCTGATGTTTTCCATCCAGGCGTGCACGTGGATGATGGCCCCGACCTGGGGGTGTTCGCGGTAGATCATCCAGTGTTCGATGGCGTCCACGCTGACCCGGCGCGGCTCTACCCCCGGCGGAACCGAGAGGCGCATGGCGTTTTGTTCTACGTCGTAGTCGGTGACCATCAGGATGTCCCGCCCCACCTCGCGCAGGTTGGCCTTGTCCACCCCGCTGGCCGACATCCAGAAGCGCTTTTCATCCTTGCGCACCGACAGGTTGCCATACGAAAGCCCCCCAATGCCGTACAGCCGCTTGACGTGGCGGAAGTCTTCGGGGGGCAGGATTTCCTCGATGGGAAAAGCCGCCGGGAGCAGATCCCATTCGGCCAGCTTGCGGCCCGCCGCGCTCAGGCTTTGGGTGAGGGCATCGCCCTGCCAGAGCTCGGGCTCGAGGCCCGGTTCAAAGCGGTTGTTCACCACCAGCACCGAGGAGGCAATGGGGTGGATGCGCTCGGCTACCCGCTCCACAAAGCGGGGGCCTTCGGGCTCGTGGTACCGGCCAAGCTCCAGGGTCAGGAAGTGGGCCCCCTGGCCGGGCACGTAGACCACCAGCATGTTGGACAGGGCCCGCACCAGGTAGCTATAAAGCCCGCCGATGGGGTCTGGGGGCATCTGGGGTAGCTCCAGAAACGAGACCACCATGGTGGCCTGGGCCTTGCGCCGGTAGGGGGTGGGCTTGTCGGCCTGGATGAAATTAAGCACCGCCCGCGGCGCCTCGGCGCCCGGTTCGTGTCGGTAGCCCCGGGTCTGCATCACCTGGGGAAGCTGATCGGCCAGAGCCTTGAGCCCTTCGGTCGGCTGGCCCACAACGACAAAACTGGGCGGGGTCTGCTCGAGGAAAGCGTTGGTGCTGTTGCTGGACTGAACCATGGTGTTACCCTCCAAGTTCAAAACGTTGCAAAGCGACCGTCAAAGCTTCTACGGATTGTACACCATGCGCGCTGGCCCTCCAGAACCGCCCGGGCCGGTAAACTGGACACGGTTATGGAACTCAAGGGTCTTGTTCTTTCTGGAGGCAAAGGCACCCGGCTGCGTCCGCTTACCCACACCCGGGCCAAACAACTCATCCCCATCGCGGGCAAGCCCAACCTCTTTTACGCCCTGGAAGACCTGGTGGCTGCCGGTATCCGCGACATCGGCGTGGTTCTGAGCCCCGAAACCGGCGAGGAGGTGCGGGCGGCCCTGGGCGACGGCTCGAGCTGGGGCGTGCGAATCACCTACATCGTACAGGAGGCCCCCCTGGGCATTGCCCACGCGGTCAAGACCGCCCAGCCTTTTCTGGGCGATAGCCCCTTTGTGCTCTACCTGGGCGATAACCTGCTTTCAGGAGGCATCAAGCACCTGGTGGCCGAGTACCGCCAGACCCAGCCCGCAGCCATCGTCCTCCTGACCCCAGTGGACGACCCCCGGGCCTTCGGGGTGGCGGTCTTGGACGAGCAGGGCCGGGTGGTGCGGCTTTTGGAGAAGCCCCAGAACCCCCCCTCCAACCTGGCCCTGGTGGGGGTGTACCTCTTTAGCCCCGGCATCCACCCCGTCATTGAGGGGCTTAGGCCCTCCGGGCGGGGTGAGTACGAGATTACCGAGGCCATCCAGGGCCTGGTGGACAGCGGGCAGAAGGTGATTGCCCACCAGGTGCGGGGCTGGTGGAAGGATACCGGCAAACCCGAAGACCTCCTCGACGCCAACCGGCTGGCCCTCTCGACCCTCGTGCGCCGGATTGAGGGAGAACTCCAGGAGGCCCAGGTGGTGGGTGAGGTGGTGGTGGAAGCCGGGGCCCGCATCGTCCGTAGCACCGTGCGCGGCCCGGCCTACATTGGGGCCGGAGCCCTGGTTGAAGATGGGTTTGTGGGTCCCTACACGGCCATTGGCAAGAACGCCAGGGTGGTTTCCAGCGAGATCGAGTACTCCATCCTGATGGATGAGGCCCAGGTGTATGCGCTGCCCTACCGCCTGGACAGCAGCATTCTGGGGCAGGGGGTGGTGGTAGACGGCAAGGGGAACGCCCGTCGTCACAGCCTTCAACTGGTGCTGGGCGATCGCAGCCGGGTGCGGCTTTAGCTCGAGCCTTTACCGCACGTATCTTGGCCCCAGGCGACCTGCCTTGTTCTCCCCAAAATGACCATGTGCTATGACCCTGGACATGAAGGTTTCCAAAAGCTATTTCAAAGCTGGCCCTTCTCCATAGGGGCGCGGCGCTGGCGGGGCTTCGAACCCTGCGTGCCCGGGGCCTAATTCTGCTGGTCAGGGCAGGAAGGGCACCTCCAAACTGCCCTCCTGTAGCTTGTCCAGAATAAGCCGGTAGCCGGCCCTGCGAATGGGTTGGCCGTCGAGCCGCAACCGTAGGTGGGCCTCGAGCCAGACCGCTTTTTTGTGCAGGCTGTGCAGGGTGGGGTAGTAATCGCGGGTGTACAGCAGCCCCCCCCGGTAGCCCTCGGCCAGAAAGCGGGGGTCGCTGGGGGTGGAGCTTCCCCCCAGGTGCAGCACGCGCCTGGGCACCAGCAAGACCTGCCAGCCCTTATGGCGGGCGCGGGTACACCACTCGAGGTCTTCGTTATAGAAGAAAAAGCGTTCGTCCATACCGCCGATTTTTGCCAGCGCGCTCTTACGGGCCATGATGAGCGCGCCCGATACCCAGCTTACCGGCCTGGGCCGCTGCAGCTTCCAGTAGTTGGGTGCATAAAACAGCCCGAAGGATTGCAAATGCCCTCTTGGGGTTTGCAGGGTGGGGCCGGCCAGAGCCGCTTGGGGGTTTTCCTGGAGGGCCTTTTGCAGGGCTTCCAGGTCTCCTTTTTCCAGGTAGATGTCGCTGTTCATCTCCACCACCCAGGGGCGGGAGGTGGCCTCCAGACCGCGGTTCACGGCAAAGGCATAGCCCCGGTTGGGCAGCCTCAGTACCTTCACCGCAGGGTGGTACGTCTGAACCCAATCCGGGCTACCGTCGGTGGAAGCGGAGTCCGCCACGATCACCTCGGCTTCTGGGTAGTGTTCTTCCAGTCGCCGCAAGCACTCACCCAGAATGCCCTGGGTGTTGTGGGAGATAACAATGATGGAAAAATCTCGACTCATAGAATAAGGTGGGTTGGTTTTTTGCATGCCCAAACCGGCTTCCTATAGGATAAAAGCAGCAATGAAACTCGATGAGCAAGCCCAAGCTGCCCTAAGTTACCAGAATTATCCGGTTCCCCCTGCAATTGAGGGGGTGGTGCACCAGCCCCTGAAGAAATATCGCTCGCTCGAGGGGGCCTTTATGGAACACCTGCGCCTCACCGGTGGTCAGGTCGAGGGGCTACCAACGCCCTTCGAGGCTCGGCAAATCTCGGTCTCTTGGGCAGTCCCGGGCCGCATCAACGCCTTTCATATTCATCCCAAGCGCACCCAGGACGAGGTTTGGTGCGTGCTGGAGGGTGAGCTATTGGTCTGGCTGGTGGACGTGCGGGCCGACTCCCCCACCCAGGGCAACCGGCGCTATTTTTTGCTGACGGGCGAGGCTCCGGCACTGCTGTATATTCCCTCCGGGGTGGCGCATGGCTACCGGGCCGGCCACCGGGGGGCGTTGCTAATGTACGTCATGAACGACCAGTTCAACGCCTCTGACCCCAACGAGGGTCGCCTACCGTGGGACTTTTTTGGCGCCCATCTTTGGGCGGACGACAGAGGCTAGACCTCAAGGAGCAACGCAATGAACTTCAAACGAGTGGTGGTAACGGGTGGTGCGGGGTTCATCGGGGCCAACTACGTGCACTATGCGCTGAGCACCCACCCAGACTGGCAGATTGTAGTGCTGGATAAGCTGACTTATGCGGGAAACCTGGAAAACCTCGAGCCCGTAATGAACCGGATTGAGTTCATCCAGGGTGATATTGCCAACCCCGCCGATGCCCACAAAGCCCTGCGGGGGGCCGATGCGGTGCTCAACTTTGCCGCCGAGAGCCATGTGGATCGCAGTCTTTTGGATCCCGGCGCTTTTGTGCGCACCAACGTGGAGGGTACCCTGGTGCTGCTCGAGGCCGCCCGCCAGGAAGGGGTGAAACGCTTTTTGCAGGTCTCCACCGACGAGGTCTACGGCGACCTCCACGGCACCGACCACCACTCCCTCGAGGCCGACCCCTTCCGCCCTCGCTCGCCCTACTCGGCCTCCAAGGCCGGGGCCGAACACCTGGTTTTTGCCCACGGCATCTCGCACGGCCTGGATGTGGTGGTAACGCGGGGTTCCAACACCTACGGCCCCTACCAGTACCCCGAGAAGATTATCCCTCTGTTCATCACCAATGCACTGGAAGACAAACCCCTGCCGCTCTATGGCGATGGCTCGGCGGTGCGCGACTACATGCACGCCTACGACCACGCCTCGGGCATTGACCTGGTGCTGCACCGGGGGGTCTCGGGCCAAGCCTACAACCTCGGCGCCCGCGAGCAAATTTCTGGGGTACAGGTGGCCGATGCCATCCTGGAAATCCTCGGCAAACCGCCCACCCTCAAACGCTTTGTGGCCGACCGCCCCGGCCACGACTACCGCTACTCGGTAGACCCCTCCAAGGCCGAGGCCCTGGGCTGGGTGCGCAGGTATGCCTTCTTGGGGGAGGGTTTGCGTGAAACCGTGCAGTGGTATGTGCAGAACCGGGCCTGGTGGCAGCGGGTGCGGGCCAAAAAGGAGCACCAGAGCTTGATGCAAACCTGGTACGAGGGGCGCTGAGGACGAGATGCCAGAAGCCGAGCATAAAGAGCCAAAGGCTGGCCCCATCCTGCTGACCGGCGGAACAGGGCGACTGGGAACTGCCCTGCGGGGCCTGATGCCCGGCCTGATCGCGCCGGGCAGGGAGGAGCTGGACATCACCGACTTGTGCAGTGTCGAGCGGGCGCTAATGCGCTACCAACCCCAGGTGGTGGTACATGCGGCGGCCTACACCAATGTAGCCCGGGCCGAAACCAAGAAAGCGCTTTGCTGGAGGGTGAATGTGGAGGGTACCCGCAACCTGGTTCGGGCTGCCCTGAAGTGCAACCTACACTTTGTTCACATCTCAACCGATTATGTGTTCTGGGGAGACCGGGGCGGCTACCGGGAAGACGACCCGGTGGGGCCGGTGCGCAACTACTACGCCCTGTCCAAACTGGCCGCCGAGGAGGTGGTGCGGGTCTTGCCCCGCCACCTGGTGATCCGCACCTCATTTCGCCCCTCGCCCTGGCCCTACCCGGTGGCCTACACCGATCTTTACACCAGCCAGGACTACCTGGAGGTCATCGCCCCCCAGATTGCGCTGGCCTTGCAGAATCTGGCCAGGATACCCTACCACACCCTGCACATCGCCACCGAGCGCAAGTCGGTCTACGAGCTGGCTAAGCGCACCCGGCCGGACGTGAGACCGGCGAGCAAGCAGGAGGCAGGGGTCTCGCTGCCGGAGGACATATCGCTGGATGTGAGCCGGTGGAAGCTGCAAATGGCTCTGTTGGAAAGTATTTCAAAGTAAGCCTTTCGATGTTTTACAAGCTTGATCTATGGGCGACTGCACTTGTAAAACAGTAGGACTGTCATCGCGACCCAAAACCCCTCAAGATTACCGCCAAAGTTTTTATAATCACCAACAGGTCTAGCCAGAGTGAAAAATTTTTTACGTAATATAAATCGTAGGATAGTTTTTCCATTGCACCATCTGTGTCATCGGTATAACCATGTACGACTTGAGCCCAACCTGTAATTCCAGGTCGAACGAAGTGGCGCGTTTCGTAAAGTGGAATGGTTTGCGAATACTCCCTGACAAATTGCACCTGCTCAGGCCTTGGCCCAATCAAACTCATATCTCCCTTTACAACGTTCCATAGCTGCGGGATTTCGTCCAAGCGATACTTGCGAATAAAGCGGCCAACACGTGTAACCCTCGGATCATTTTCTGCGGCAAATTTGGGTTTCTCTAGCTCGGACTGAACATACATACTTCGAAACTTGTACATTTGGAACTCTTCGCCAAAGAGACCTACTCTGTTTTGTCTGTAAAAGATGGGACCCCTCGAGTCCAGCCGGATGGCTATAGCAACTATCGAACCCAACAATAACCAGATTGGGGCGGTAAAGATTACCACTGCTGTTTCCCAAACACGCTTCAAGCCAATGTAATCTTTTGGGCGCAGTAGCTTATCTGCCTCATCAGATAAATGGTTCAAATCCACTTTCCCGGTTAATCTTTCGAGAAATGTTATAACATCAACAACCTCTATGCCACGAGCCGAAAGTTGGCTGAGCATTTGAGGAGGTAGAAGACCGTGCTCGTCTCGCAAGTTTGCCACAACTACTTCACAATTATTGGCCTCGTTCATGGGAACGACCAAAACCTTTCTGTCCCCAAGCTTGCTAAGGATCTTTTCAACCTCGAGTGAGGCCGCACAGATTCGCATAGGCCTGCGCATTAGACGAAGGTGATAGAGAAAATTAAGCGAACCCAAAAATACAAAGAAATAAGAATAAAAGGCGCGTGAATAACCCCAGCCAGCTACATAAAAGAGAGCAGCCAGCAAGATGAAAGGAAGTATAGTTGCCAGGAGTAGGCTCAAAAGGGCATTGGTGTGAGGGTGACGACTCCACCGGTTGGACAACCACAGTGAAAACCCGCCGGCCATGGTCAGTAATAGCATCAAACCGCCATAAGAAGGGTACGTGAAAGCCTCCCAGAGCCGGGCGTGGCCAATACTTGCCAGACTGGCAAAGCTCAAGGCAAGCAATATCGCTAGTGGCGCAAGAAAGGTGAACCCTTTTGGAACTGGCAAACTAGGGGTGAGACTTCTCATAAAATCTTGGAATATGAGACTTTGTAGTAGGGGAGAAACCCCAAACCAAAGAGAAGAATATAATAAGGAGGATAAAAAGCGAAATAGTCAAAGAACGAGGCCTATAACCTTGGAGCGCGTGAACAAATTTCTGGTGTGCAGGTGGCCGACGCCATCCTGGCTGCGCTGGGAAAGCCCCCTTCGCTCAAGCAATTCGTTGCCGACCGCCCCGGCCACGACTACCGCTACTCGGTAGACCCCGCCAAGGCCGAGGCGCTGGGGTGGGTGCGTAGATATACCTTCCTGGGTGGGGGTTTGCGCGAAACCGTGCAGTGGTATGTGCAGAACCGGGCCTGGTGGCAGCGGGTGCGGGCCAAAAAGGAGCACCAGAGCTTGATGCAAACCTGGTACGAGGGGCGCTGAGGACGAGATGCCAGAAGCCGAGCATAAAGAGCCAAAGGCTGGCCCCATCCTGCTGACCGGCGGAACAGGGCGACTGGGAACTGCCCTGCGGGGCCTGATGCCCGGCCTGATCGCGCCGGGCAGGGAGGAGCTGGACATCACCGACTTGTGCAGTGTCGAGCGGGCGCTAATGCGCTACCAACCCCAGGTGGTGGTACATGCGGCGGCCTACACCAATGTAGCCCGGGCCGAAACCAAGAAAGCGCTTTGCTGGAGGGTGAATGTGGAGGGTACCCGCAACCTGGTTCGGGCTGCCCTGAAGTGCAACCTACACTTTGTTCACATCTCAACCGATTATGTGTTCTGGGGAGACCGGGGCGGCTACCGGGAAGACGACCCGGTGGGGCCGGTGCGCAACTACTACGCCCTGTCCAAACTGGCCGCCGAGGAGGTGGTGCGGGTCTTGCCCCGCCACCTGGTGATCCGCACCTCATTTCGCCCCTCGCCCTGGCCCTACCCGGTGGCCTACACCGATCTTTACACCAGCCAGGACTACCTGGAGGTCATCGCCCCCCAGATTGCGCTGGCCTTGCAGAATCTGGCCAGGATACCCTACCACACCCTGCACATCGCCACCGAGCGCAAGTCGGTCTACGAGCTGGCTAAGCGCACCCGGCCGGACGTGAGACCGGCGAGCAAGCAGGAGGCAGGGGTCTCGCTGCCGGAGGACATATCGCTGAGCCTCGAGCGTTGCGGTGAGCAGAGGCGAATGCTAAAATCGGCGCCAACGGATTGTCATGCTTGATGAGCGATAATTACTAATGCAGTACTGAGTTAAGAGGGGTTATATACTTTCTTGATGCTTCTTACCTTAAGATCCTTCCGGAGGATGCAAAGCTAAAGCATTGCAGGTTGATGAGAAGGTAACTCACCTTGACACGTTTACGTCGCTTACTAAAAGATCCGCTCGCTGCTAATGCTGTTGGACTTTATGTCCTACAGTTCACAGGTTTTATATTACCCTTAGTCACTCTACCCTATTTGGCTCGCGTTCTTGGTCCCCACGTTTTCGGGTTACTTGCCTTTTATCAAGCATTCGCACTTTGGTTTTCAGTTATTTTCGAATATGGATTTAGCTTGTCGGGAACACGAGAGGCATCAAGGTTTCGGGGTGATAAAGAGAGGCTGGGTCGGTTAGCCTCGAGTATTCTGGGCGCCAAGCTTCTTCTATTGCTCTTCTCGCTCGTACTATTAGCACCTTTTGTAGCTCTAGTTCCGACTTTACGAGAACACCTTGTCTACTTACTCTGGGCACTGATTCAGGCAATTGCTTTCGGGTTTAGCCCCTTTTGGTATTTTCAGGGTGTAGAACGCCTTGTGAAACCCGTGGCGCTAGAATTTACATTACGTTTACTCGCCACGATAGGCGTTTTTGTGCTCGTGAACAAACCTGAGGACGGATGGAAGGCGTTAGCTTTGCAAGCTACCTCTGGTTTATTTGCGACAATTCTTCCGCTGTTTTGGATATACCGCGAAGTTAGTTGGGTCAAGCTCTCATATAACTCCTCTCTCGAGCTAATCTATCAGGGATGGAATCTTTTTGTATTAAAGAGCCTACAAAGCCTTTATGGTTCTGTAAATGCTTTTATCTTAGGCCTCTTGGCGGGCCCTTTAGTAGTGGGGTACTACAGTGGTGCAGAAAAGCTTTATAAGGCAGTTTTAAGTCTAATGTCACCGATTTTACAAGCCTTATATCCAAGACTAAGCTTCTTGAGCAATCTAAACCCCCAAAAAGGGAGGAAGGTCTATAAACTAGCAATATGGAGTGTTACGCTAACTGCCTTTATCCTAGCAGGGGTAATATTCATAGTAGCCCCTACAGTAGTTAATCTCGTCTTAGGGCCCGGTTACGAGCCGGCTGTGGTCACACTGCAGACGCTCGCCATTGCAATTCCTCTTAACCTAGCTAGTACTGCAATCATTATGTTAAGGTTATTACCCGGAAAGTTGGAAGCAGGTGCAGGAAGAGTCGTTTTAATAGGAGGAATCGTAAACTTTGTTGGGGCTGTTCTCTTAGCCCCTACCTACAAACATGTTGGGATGTCTTGGGTCATCGTGATAACGGAGCTACTCATTCTAGTTGGTTTAGTTTTTTACCTTCGTCTAGTAAAAGTGTATGAGAGAGAGAGGGGCCTTGAAATACACTAGTCTCATCTACAAGGCAATAGGACTATGGGTATTTCTCTTACTGGCGGCCGATATTAAAGTTTCCATCCACCCCCAGATCCACTGGGGTGCTACTTTATCAGTCTTTATCCTCGCCTTGCCTCTATTGTTGCGACTTAAGTACTCACTGGTTACACCAATAAAGCTTTTTGCGTTGTTCATGTCAGGATTGTTGGTTGCAAGTGTTCTACTAGTAAGTTTTACGTCTGAAAACCCTTCCTACGGTTTGAGTCAGTCAGCAAAACTCAGCATTATTTTGCTGGGTGCCTTTCCTCTCTTACTAGGAAATTCCCATTTGATTAAGATTGGTATTTCCACCATACCAGTGGCTGTTTTCTCTAATCTTATCTTGCTCATTCTCGGGCTTACTGCTAGCCCAGTCTTCGCTCAGCTTATGACTGGGGATAACAGGTGGGGCACATTCTTTAACTATCCCGGCTCCCTTTGGCGTGTTGGCATTCTAGTTATTGTTCTTGCTGCATATGCCTTGTTGCAAAGGCGTCGAAGAGTATACTATGCTCTATTACTAGCCGCAGCCTTAACGCTAATTTATTTTGATAGTTCCCGTACAGGGGCCCTCCTGCTGTTTTTGGCATTTGTTTTCTCGGCATTGATCATTCTGTTTGAGCGACGGCATCGTCTTTTGGCGGGCGTCATAAGTATCGTTATTATATTAGCAATCCTAGGATTGCTTTGCTCTATCTTCTATAATAATGAGGAGCAAGTTAGACAAATACTGCCCCAACGGGTGGTACAGACTTTTGAAGCCATTCTCATGGGAAATTACGAGGAAGCCGATCATACACGCTATGAAATGTTGCAAGTAGCCCAGGGACAAATTCAGCAAAATCCGCTATGGGGTACAGGTATAGGCAATACTCGAGTTAACACCAATGAAGGTCCGATTGTAGTCCATAACGCTTATTTACAGGTATGGGCTGACTTGGGGATCATGGGTCTAATTGCCTACACTGGTCTCGTAATTGGGTGGTTTATTTGGGTCCCGAGCTTTTTTAGGCATGTGCGCCAGAGGGGTGATCCTGTAGAGCGGGGATTGTATTATAACGCGGTTTTTATACTCTTTTTTTACGCGTTCAGTGGCTTATTCCACCCACTAAGTACAGAGTGGTCTGAGTGGATCACCTTTATACTGCCCTATGCGTTATTTGCTCGAGCACTCAGCAAAGATGAGGTGGGAAATGCAAAGCCGAGCCAGCTTCTCAGTCGTAATCTCGACTTATAACCGGGTCCATCTTGTGAGCCGAGCTATAAAGTCAGTACTTAGCCAGGAGTACTCAAACCTTGAGATTATCGTGGTAGATGATGCCTCCAGCGATAATACTGCTGAGGTTATACATGAGAACTTCCCTAAAATTAGATACATTCGCCAAGAATCTAATCAGGGACCGGGGCCTGCTCGCGATCGCGGGATCCGAGAGGCGTCAAACCAGTGGGTTGTCATTTTAGATGATGACGATGAGTTGTTGCCCAACGCCTTACTTAAAGTTGAGGAATTAATGTGCTTGCAGGGCTTATTAGCAACCTCCCGTATATTCCCTGTCATACAATTTGCACATAGCAATGGTAGCATCCCGGATCAGTTCAGAATTCTTACTATAGAAGACTACCTCCTAGGCCATGTGATAGGCGATTTTGTACCAATCATAAATCGTATTCACTATATTTCCTCTGGCTTTGCATATCCCCGAGTGCGGATAGGTGGTGAGCATATACTGTGGTGGAAAATTGCCGAGCAGTATGGTATTCCCACCTGGAATACCGTGATAACAAAAGTTCATGAGGATGCCCCAATACGTTTGACCTCACCACAAAACCAAATATCCCGTGCCGCTGAGTACGCCCGACTTCAAGAAACCACGCTCGAGGAGTTTGGAATAAAACTCTTGTCCAGATATCCTAGGCTCTACTACGCCAAGCTTCTAGGAGCTGCCACATATTATTTGCTTGCCCGGAAAAAAACTGAAGCGCGAAAGTACCTCGAAAAAGCTTGGCATTTCAGGCCAAGCATCAGTGCTGGCTTGCTTTGGCTACTTAGCTACATGCCTGTATCAATCGTTCATAAGCTTTTTATGCTCTACCGGCGCAAGGGGGTCTTGTGAAGGTTTTGCATGTCATTAACTCCCTAGAGTTGGCTGGGGCTGAAACTCTGCTCACGGATCTCGCCCTTAGGCTTAGCCAGCGAAATATAGATGTTGAGATATACGTGCTGAAAGCATCGGGAAGTTCACTTGAGGAGAAGGTCAAAAGGTCGGGCGTCAGACTCTACTTTTCCTCTATTACTTCTGTATATTCACCACTCCAGATACCAGCGCTGGTGAAACACTTATTCCGCCACAAGTACGACTTGATTCACGTTCACTTGTTTCCTGCTCAACTTTGGGCTGCCTGCGCGGCTAGCTTTGCCCCCGTTCCCTTGATCACGACTGAACATAGTACTTACAACCGTAGGCGTACCGTACTTTTTCGTGTTCTAGACCGTTGGATGTATAAGCGATATAGAGCTGTGGTAACTATAAGTAAGGCTACTGCTGTAGCTTTATCTAAGTGGTTACCGGAGATCGCGAAGAGAATATGCACTATCCTTAACGGTATTGAGGTTTCCTACTTTGTTAATGCCCAAGCCGTAGATATAAAGATGCTACCTAGTTTGCAACGACCGTTATTGGTTTCAGTAGGACGTCTTGAACAGGAGAAAGATCAGGCGACCCTGCTAAAATCCCTACCCTATCTTGAAGCTGCCCATCTGTTACTCATAGGTGAAGGTCCTATGCGGGATCAGCTACAAGAACTTGCGAGCCAGCTGGCAGTTACCCATCGAGTACACTTCTTAGGTAGACGAACAGATGTACCTAACCTACTAAAGATTGCCGATGTTTACGTCCAGCCTTCACGCTGGGAGGGCTTCGGAATCGCTACCCTAGAGGCTATGGCGGCTGGAGTGCCAGTTGTGGTTAGCCGAGTGGCTGGGTTGAAGGATGTGGTGGGCGATGCAGGCCTGTTATTTGAACCAGGAAATGAGTGGGAGTTGGCAGAAAAGATTTCCGCTCTTCTAGCTAGCCAGGAAACTCGTCGGGAATACGCAGTCCGTGGACAGATAAGGGCAATGCAATTTGACATTAAGCATACTGTTGATCGATACGAAGACCTCTATCTACAAATACTCGGGAGAAGCGATGAGGCCAAGCACTTCGTTCCTTAAAAGGCCTGATAGAGTAGACCGTTGCTAATGATATAGAGTGACCGTCGTTTAAGAAAATGAAGGGACTGTTATACATAGTTACCCGTGCTGAGCGAGGCGGTGCTCAGATGCATCTCCTAGAACTCCTACGGAGTTTGCGTGACCGGTTTGAGTTGCACGTTGCTGTAGGAGAGGAGGGGTTCCTCACAGATGAATCGCGGCGTATTGGTGTGGGGGTGCATGTATTACCCAGCCTGGTGCAGCCCCTCGATCCTAAGAGGGATTTTGCGGCCATTGGAGAAGCGCAGCGGCTAATTCGATCATTGCGACCACAGCTGATCCATCTACACTCGTCCAAAGCTGGGATGGTAGGTCGGTTGGCGGCAAGATTAGAGGGGGCACCTGTAATCTTTACCGCTCATGGATGGGCTTTTACTGACGGGGTATCATGGCAGCGCAAAGCTATAGCCGTGCTCTCCGAGGGTCTGGTTGCACGGCTTGGCGGCCAAATCATCTGTGTATCCCGCTACGATCACGACCTTGCTTTGCGCTACCGCGTTGCCTCGCCCCGGCAGATGCAGGTTGTCTACAACGGTATCCCCGACCTCTCTCACCAAGCCAGCCCTGGGCGGGGGGGTATACCACGGGTGTCTATGGTGGCCCGCTTCGCCGTGCCAAAGGATCATGGCTTGCTCCTTCAGGCTCTCGCGGATCTACAGGAACAGCCTTGGGAGGTTGAGTTAATTGGAGATGGGCCTATGCAATCGCTTGCTGAAGAACAGGCGGCTCGGCTGGGTATAGGTGACCGGGTTCGTTTTTTAGGGGCACGCAAAGATGTGGCTGAGTGCTTGGCTCAAGCACACATTTTCGTGTTGGCCTCCAACTATGAGGGCTTCCCGTTGAGCATCCTCGAGGCCATGCGGGCCGGATTACCTGTGGTCGCAAGCAATGTGGGCGGGGTCGCCGAAGCTGTGATAGATGGCGAAACAGGCTTCCTGGTTCCTAGAGGAGATGTACACGCCTTGAGAAGCAGGCTTGCCCAATTAATTGAGAATCCACAGCTTCGAACGCAGATGGGGATGGCAGGGCGTGCACGCTATAAAGCCCACTTTACTCTCGAGCAGATGCTCGAGAAGACCCTAGCGGTGTACGAGAAAGTACTCAAAACGAAAGTAAGCTGAGGAGGTTATGCAGGTGTTGATGCCGTCTCCAGCTCCGAGAGCCTTCCGCTCGTTCACCGCTTCCGATTTGCTATGGCACGGGGCTGGAATCGTGGTGTGCCTGCTCGCGGGTTCATTGCTAGGCTGGTATAGCCATCGGTTCTGGATCATCGGTGCGGATTCATATGGCATGGTGGGCCTGATCGTGCTCAGTTACATTGGATCGGTCCTCTCGTCCCGCCGTGTGCTGAGCTTCGCCAAGACGGACCTCTTGACGACTGCCTTCGTCTCTATACTGTTTTGGTTTCTGTTAACCTCAGCAGTTTTGGTGCTGTCTAAATGGTACTTTTCCCGCACTTATTTGCTAGGGGCTTTCATGGTGGCGTTTCTTTGGCAAGCCCTGCAGCTGTGGCTACAGAAGCCTAATCGTTACCGCCTGGCCGTCATACCGGGCGGCTTGGCGGATGCTCTGCCAGGTTTGGACAGTATCGACTGGCAGATCTTAGACACCCCTCGCTTCGTGCAGGTTGAGGCGGTGGTGATGGATCCCTATCACACCAGCGACCCTCGGTGGCTGCGCTTCGTCGCGGAGCAGTCTTTACGAGGCATTCCCTTGCTGCATGCGGCGGCGGTGTACGAAGGGCGGACGGGGCGGGTTTCGCTCGAGCACCACTCCGAGGCCTTCCTGGAAGGCTGGCGCCTGCCTGCGCTCTATCCGCATATCAAGCGCTTGATAGATATCTGTGCTGTGCTTCTTTCGTTGCCCCTTAGCCTACCCCTAATGCTGCTGGTGGCGCTGCTGGTTCGTCTGGACTCAAAAGGCCCTGTGCTGTTTTGGCAGGAGCGTGTGGGCCAGAGGGGAACCTCGTTCAGGATGGTCAAGTTCCGCACCATGCGGGTGGATGCCGAGAAAGAGGGATCGCGTTTCGCACGAAGTGGCGATGACCGCATTACTCGCGTGGGTCGCATCTTACGAAAGTTTCGCCTGGATGAGCTACCCCTATTCTGGAACGTGCTTCGTGGGGAGATGAGCATTATCGGCCCACGACCCGAGCAGGCCGGATTCGCCGAGCAATTCAGCAAGCAAATACCCTTATACCCCTATCGGCACATCGTAAAGCCTGGCCTTACCGGTTGGACGCAGGTTCACCATGGATACGCGGCTGGCGCCGATGAAACCACCGAGAAGCTCACCTATGACCTGTACTACGTGAAACACCTTTCGTTGTGGCTAGATATGCTCATCGTGTTTAAGACCCTTAAAACGATATTCACGGGGTTCGGAGCCCGCTGAAGCGAGTTTCTGAATTATGCGTTACTGGTGGGCTCTTCCTTTCATTCTTCTGCCTGTGCAACCTGCATGGTTTGCTGTGGTTATAGCACTTTTGGGCGCTCTGGCTCTGATCTTTCGAAAAGAGCGGCTGTGGTTTGTCTTGCCCTTCACCCTCTTTGTGCTGCTCGGAGCCGGATCCCAATTACTGAGCCCGAGTCCGAGTGATATTAGACTAGAAATCCCTTCACTCCCATCAAACGCAAACGCAGACGAACAACGTCAAACCACCAACCTAATTCCACTGTACGGCCTCCATGATCTTCACGGCTGGAATCATCAGGATGGGCGAGGGCCGCGAGCGATTAGTCAGTCTGACGGATTCTACCGAGTTACACGAGTGCATCCCGTAACGGGCAGGCATTTTACAGAGATTCTTTCTGATCAGGCCTACTTATTGAGAGACGGTGAGACATATACTCAGAGCTTTTACTTTCGCCACGATGGCGATGAAATTGCTTTTGATTTCATATTCACTACCAAAAGAGGCCAGTTTGGGGTTCCTGCGGAAATAGAGACTTTTCCCAATGGCCTCAAGCGGGCATATGCTAGCTACAAAACCCAACGTGGAGATCAGGCGCTGAGGGCAATCGATATATCTAATCTGCGCGGCAATTGGACCTATATTGATATTGGCTATGCTCAGCTCGAGGTTGGTTCAACGCCCTCACCATACACCGTCAGTGAGACTGAACGAAGCGATTGGCAACGTGCGGGATGGTTGTTGGGGACGGTATTGCTTGGGGCGCTTGTCCTAGTTGGAAGCCGCTTCATATTAGAGCGCTCTGGCGGTGTTTTACCGGCTTTGGGAATCGTAGTAGGGCTTTTGATCAATCTGGGTTTGGGTTTGGCTCAAGCATACTCGACGATGGGAGAGCGCATCAACGGACTCACCGAGAACCCTAATCTCTATGGTGCGGGTGCAGTGATGGGTGCGGTTCTTGCTGGCCTTTTGGGCGGTAGATCATTGGGCTTGCTGTCAATTGTGTTTGGTTTGGGGATGGTAGCGTTGTCAAATAGTCGTGCAGCATGGTTGGGGTTATTAGGGGCAACACCGCTTTGGTTTTCTCACCTAACCCCCAGATGGAGGTATATTTCTCTGATATTAGGTGGTGTGTGTGTGGCCTTAGTATTGTACTTTGGACTACCCTCTCGTTTGGAACGCCTGGCCACAGTGACCGATCTAGGCTATGTAAACAACCAATCTCGCTTGGAAATTTGGGCGATTGCCTGGAAGGCATTTCTCAACCACGCGCTGACAGGAATTGGCATAGGGGAGTTTCAGGCCTACTACACTGAACATCGTCCCATAAATGCCCTCGAGCCAGCTGCAAGCCATGCTCACAACTTGTTCTTGCAACTCCTGGCTGAGATGGGACTACTAGGCTTGTTTGGGTTCCTCGTGCTTTGGGGTGCCGTAGTTTGGGAGGTGTGGAGATTACGTCAATGGGAAGTACTGGCTGTTATTAGTGTGGCTTTGATTATGAATCTGTTTGATTACACCTGGTTTTACGCGGGGGTCTATTACCCTCTCTGGATCGCCGTGGCCTGGGCGCTCCGACCGGCCCCTGATACAATGCGCAGGTGAATATGGAGTCCTACGCTCAGAGCGACGAACTTTCACTACGTGACCTGTACTTAGTGCTGAAGCGCCGCCGGAACCTGATTCTCGGCCTTACCTTGGGCACGGCCGTCCTGGTTTTTGCGGCAAGCCTCCTCTGGCCCAAAACCTACACCAGCCAGGTGGTGGTGAGCCTCTCGCTCTCCAACCAGTCCAGCCAGGGCTTGCTCAACAACCTGCCCTCGCTGACGGGGCTGGCCCAGGGGTTTGTGGATTTGCAACAGACCAGGCTGCTGGCCAACCAGTTGGGGGTAGATGATCCGACCCGCTACTACAAGGCCCGTTTTGATGAAAAGCGGGGGTTGCTATTCCTGACCGCCCAGGGTGGCACGGCTGCCGAGGCCGGGGAACGGGCCGAACGGATTTTGCAGGTAGCCCGTTCCTACCTCGAGCGCAACCTATTGGAAGGGGCCCAGGCCAACCTGCGGGCGGCCCTGACCCAAGCCCGGCTGGATCTACGGGCTGCTCAGGATGGGCTCAAGGGCATCCAGGCTCAGCTCAAAGTTGCCCCCGATCGGGCTGCCTCCAACGCCACCATTGCTGCAGGCCTCGAGGCCCGCGGTACCGACCCCCAAACGGCCCGCACGGTCAACCCGGCCTACACCAGCCTGAGCCTCGACGAGTCGCGGCTGCGCTCGCAGATTGCGCAGCTCGAGGCCCGCATTACCACCCTATCGGACTTCCTGAAGCAGCCCGAGGCTATCGGTCAGTTGGTTAGCCAGGCCCTGCTGGTACAGGTGCTGGTGCCCCCCGCCGAACCGCTTCGCCCCAGCTTCCCCAGGCCTTTGCTGTTCACCGTAGTGGCCGGGGTTCTGGGGCTGCTGTTCGGTGTCATGTGGGCTTTTGTGGCCGAGGCCATCCAGCCCCGAAGGGCCGAGAAGGGGGCATAGCCGACTTTGTGCCGCGGATTAAGCAGGCTCGAGATCGAAGATGCGAGCCTGTACCACAGAGCGTCAGGTGAATAGGCTCGAGATCGAAGATGCGAGCCTGTACCACTTGAAGTTTAGGTGAATAGGCTCGAGACCGACTCCCCTCGGTGAATCCGCCAGATGGCCTCGGCAAAGAGCGGCCCCACGCTCAGTTGCTTAATTTTGGGGCTGGGTCGGGCGTTGTAGGTACAGGTATTGGTGGCGGCCACCTCCACAATGGGGCCTTTTTCAATTCGATCAATGGCGGGGCCCACATACACCCCGTGGGTAAAGGCCGCGTACACCGCCTGGGCTCCATTCTGTGTGAGCGATTCGGCGGCCTGTACCAGGGTGCCTGCGGTCGAGACCTCGTCGTCTACCACCAGGGCGGTCTTGCCGCGCACATCGCCCACCAGCCCCCTCGAGGTTACCTCGGTGTCGGAGAGGCGCTGCTTGTCAATGAAGGCAATGGGCAGGGCCAGTCTGCGGGCCAACGAGCTGGCCCGCTTGATGTCGCCAGCATCGGGCGCAACCACCACGGCGTTTTCCAGCCTGTCCACCTGGGTGGCAAAGTAGTTGGCAATCACCGGCTCCGCCGACAGGTGATCTACCGGAACCTTGAAAAAGCCGTGTACCTGGGCTGAGTGGAGGGTCATGGTTAGTACCCGGTCGGCCCCCGCCGCCTGAATCAGGTCGGCCACCAGCCGGGCGGCAATAGAGATGCGGGGTGCATCTTTTTTGTCGCTGCGGGCGTAGGCGTAGTAGGGAATGACTGCCGTAACCCGCGCTGCACTGCTGCTCTTGGCCGCGTCAATCATCATTAGAAGTTCCACCAGGTGGTCTTGCACCGGTGGGGTGAGCGACTGAATGATGAAAATATCGCCCTCGCGCAGGCTCTGCTCATAGCGCACAAAAAGACAGTCGTTGGCGAAGCGCTCGGTGGTGCTTTTGCCCAGGGGAACCCCCAGGTTGTCAGCCACTTCCTGGGCCAAGGGCAGGTTGGACTGCCCGCTAAAAACCATTAGAGGTCGTTCCATAACCGCCTGAAAGCATACAACGCGAGAAGCGATGGACTGTGACCAACAACCTACCCAAACCCCGAGCCCTGTACCCTTTACAGCCGCTCCATTTCGGTCTGTATGGCAGTGGTTACCTCGGGGCCGGAGGCATGCAGGTAAACGTTAATTTCGCTGCGGATGCCAAAAGGACCCGGATAGACTCCCGGCTCGATGGTGAAGCCCAGGCCGGGAATTAGGGGGCGGGTATCGTGGGTCTCGAGGTCATCGAGGTGGGTGCCGTTGCCGTGGGTGGCGCTGAAGCCCAGATGGTGGCCGGTGCGGTGCAGAATGTGGGCCCCCAGACCAGCCTGCTCGATGACCTCTCGGGCGGCGCGGTCGAGTTCGAAGCCTTTGGGCTGACGCTTTTGGGTCTGGGCTTGGCGGCAAAACTCGAGCGCCGAATCTCGCGCTTCGCGCACCACGCTCCAGGCTTTGTGTACCTCATCCGATACCTCCCAGCCGGCCATCCAGGTCACATCGGCATAGGGGCCCTCCGGTTCCTTGCACCACAGGTCGATCAATAGGACCTGTCCCCGCTCCAATCGGCTTTCCCCCACCGTGTGGTGCGGGTTGGCGGCGTTGGGGCCGTAGGCCACCATGGGGGGGTGGTCGAAGACCAGACCTTTTGCCTCGAACACCTTGCTAATTTCGGCCTGTACCTCGAGTTCGCTAGGGGGCTGGTCGAGCCGGGCCCGCACAAAGCCCAGGGCGTGTTCCAGGGCTGCGGCGATGCCTGCGGCGGCTCGTTTGTGGGAGGCCAGGTCGGCGGGCGTCCAGGTCTGGAACTGCAAGAGGATTTCTGCCGAAGAGACCACCTCGAGGCCCATTCCCCGCAGCAGCTCCAGGGTTCCGGCATCGATGCGCGAAAGGTAGGGGATGCCGCCGCCAGGGTGATATTCCATGGCGATACGCCCCAACGGGGCAACGTGGGTTTGTAGCGCCCGGGAGAATTGCTCCCAGCTCGAGAACACCACCCACTGTCCGGGCAGGTCGGGAAAACTGGTCTTCTCGATGGCATGTACGATCAAAACGGGTTCCCCCTGAGCGGGGATCAGATACGCAAAGCGACGGCTGAGCATCCGGCCCCGCAACCCCAGGGCTTCCAGGGCCAGCACATTGCTCCCTTGAAAGCTGTAGAGCAGCCAACCGGGGATACGGGCTTCTTGCAAGGCTTGCTGGGCTTTGGCAATGTCCATGGGTACATACTACGGTGAACTGGTAACTCGCTAAGGAACTCGAGGGGCTCTGTACCTTCGACCCTGAACGTTGGGCTACCCTGGAGTGCACCTGCTTACGTTTTCGCCTGGCTGCCGTGCTAACCTTGTAAAAGGAGGTCTTTCGTGGTTCAGGAGCAAACCGTGCTTTCCATTACACCCCTGGCTGCCGAGCGGGCCAAGGAGATTCTCAATCGGTACAACAAACCCCATGCGGCCATCCGGGTGTTTATCAAATCGGGCGGTTGCAGCGGCTACCAGTACGGCATGGCTGTGGATGAGCGGGAGCTCGAGGGCGATACTTCTGTAGAGATGTACGGGGTGCGGCTGGTAGTAGATCGCATGTCCCTGCCCCTGCTGGCGGGCTCCGAGGTGGACTGGGTAGAAAATCTGATGGGCGGAGGATTTAGCGTGAATAACCCGCAGGCCACATCTTCTTGTGGTTGTGGCCATTCCTTCCGCACCGACGGCGCCAAAGCCCCCGATGGTGAGGGAAGCGGTGGCTGTTGCAGCAGCCATTAGATTGCATCTCCCCGCGGCTGTATACGCGCAAAATGCTTGTGGTGTAGCTCGGATTACAAATAGCTGTTGTGGCGAGCCTATCCATCCACCGTTTGGTGGATGGATTTCGTATATATGGCCGAATTTGCGTCCTGGATATAAAAAAACCTCAAGCCTGCAACACAAACCCTCATCCTTGTCGGATTTGACGGGCATGGCTGGATGGCTATAATAGGTACGGCAAAATGCCATAGTTAAACGATTCTGTAGAGGTACAGAATCCCAAAAGGAGGCTAGATGAATCGTTACAGCAAGATTGTTGCACTGGGTCTAACTTTGGTGGCCGGTGCAGCCCTGGCCGGCCCGGCGGACAACAGCCTGGTTGTGGGGGCATCCCAAGAACCGCGGGTGCTGGGGGGCGATTTCTTGAACGTGATCTCCAACCAGTCCATCAAGGTGGAGATCGAGAACTACCTTTTCGCACCCCTAATTGTGCAAAACCTGCGGGCCGAAAACGAAGCTGTGCTGGCTACCGAGGTGCCTACCCTGGCCAACCGCCGCCTGCGGGTGACCGATATTGGCGGTGGTAAGCGTCGCCTCGAGATCGACATTACCCTGAAGCCCAACCTGCGCTGGTCGGATGGCGACCCTCTGGACACCGACGACTTCGCCTTCTACTTCGAAGTGGGTAAAGCCAAGGGGATGGCCCTCAACAACCCCGACTACTGGGAACGGGTCAACCTGCGCGTCCGCGATAAGCAGAACATGACCGTTATCTTTGAGCCGGCCTACTACTACGACACCTACGGCTCGCCCATAGGCTATGCACCGGTGCACAAGATGGGCCCCGAGTGGGAGAAGGTCAAAGCGGCTGCCGCGCCCCTCAACCCCGACCGCGACGCCCAGCGCCTCAACGAGCTGTACCGCAACTTCTTCCAGCAGTTTAGCTCCAACCAGGCCATCAACGCCGGACGCATGGTCTACAGCGGCCCCTTCCGGGTGCAGCGCTGGGTTTCCAATAGCTCCATTGAGCTGGTTCGCAACCCCAACTTCAATGCCATCACTCCGCAAGGTGGGGCCAATAACTATGTCCAGCGCGTGATCTACCGCATCATCCAGAACACCAACTCGCTCCTGGTAGCCATTCTGGGCGGTGGCATCGACGCTACCTCGACTGTGGGCATCTCCGCCGACCAGGCCCGCAGCAAGCAGCTCACCAGCCGCGCTGCTGGACGCTTCGATATCTGGGCTATTCCGGGCGCCATCTGGGAGCACATCGATATCAACAAGTTCACCAACGTGCAAAAGGTGCGCGACCTGACCCTGGACGACAAGCGCACCCGCCAGGCCCTCTTGCACGCCATCAACCGCGATGCCTGGGTGCAGGCCTTCTTCGATGGGGCCGAGCCGGTGTCCCATACCTGGGTGGCTCCCTCCAACCCGCTTTTCAACCCCAACGTGAAGAAGTACGAGTACAACCCGGCCCGCGCCCGCGAACTGCTGGCCCAGGTGGGCTGGCGGCCCGGCCCCGACGGCATCCTGCAACGCACGGTGGATGGCCGCACGGTGCGCTTTGAGCTCGACTGGGTAACCACCGCTGGCAACGCCATCCGCGAGCGCACCCAGCAACTCTTCATCGAGCAGTGGCGCCAGGTGGGCATTGCGGTCAAGACTGCCAACGCCCCCAGCGCGGTGGTCTTTGCTGACGACTTCATCCAGCGGGCCGAGGAAGGCAAGTGGGTGTTCTTCATGTTTGCCTGGGTGAGCAGCCTGGCCGAAGACGGCAACCTCTTCCAGTTCAAAAACCTCAATACCGGGGCTCAGTTGGTGCCCAGCAAAGAAAATAACTACGCCGGCCAGAACATCGGCAACTGGCGCAACGACGAGTTCGACCGCCTGACCAGCCAGGGGGTGCTCGAGTTCGACGAGGCCCGCCGCAAGCAACTCTTCGCCCGCGCCCAGGAGATTTGGGCCGATGAACTCCCGGCTCTGCCCTTGCGCTTCCGCTCCAACTTCCTGGTGGTGCGCAACGGTCTGGTGAACTATGTAGCCTCGACCTATTCCGGTGGCAACGGCTACCCCGGTTGGAACGCCTGGGAGATTGGCTGGGCCAGCCGTGGGGCGGCCAAGCGCCACGACCAGGCCCAGGCAGGTGGTATCGCCATCAAGTAACCCTCCACTCGTTAACCGCAAAACCAGGGGGATCCCCTGGTTTTGCCTTTATAGAGAACCGATCAGGACAATGAATAGTCTTTCGCATACATGTATAATGATTGCTTGTCAAGTAGTACACAAATCGCCCGTTGGACAATAGAATCAGGCCCAGCCAAACAGTGGCTATACGAGGAGGAGCGATGAAACGGAAGCTCATTGCGCTGATGGTTTTAGGTGGAATGGCCCTGGCTGGCCCGCAAGACAACAGCCTGATCATTGGGGCAGCCCAGGAGCCCCGGGTGCTGGCCGGGGACGTAGTTAATGCCATCTCCAACCAGTCCATCAAGTTCGAGATCGAAAACTTTTTGTTTGCCCCCATTGTGCAGACCAACCGCGACCTGGATGTGATTCCGGTGGTGGTGACGGAAGTGCCCACTGCCCAGAACAATCGCCTGCGCTTTGTGAGCGTGCGTCCGGGGGTGCGGCGCCTCGAGCTCGATTACACCATCCGTCCCGATGCGGTCTGGTCGGACGGACGGCCCATCAGCACCGAGGATGTGGCGCTTTACTTCGAGATGGGCAAGACCAAAGGGGTGCCCTCTACTAACATAGACTTTTTCGACCGGGCCACCCTGCGGGTGCGCGACGCGCGCAACTTCACGGTGAGCCTCGAGCCGGCCTACTTCTACGACCTGGACATCAACCAGGTCTACTACGCTCCCAACCACATCATGCGAGCAGAGTGGGACAAAGCCAAAGCGGCAGCGGCTCAGACCACCGATACCGCGCGCCAGGCCGAGATTTTCCGCAACTTCTTTACTCAGTTTTCCAACCCACAGTACCTGAGTAGTGGGCGGATGGTCTACTCGGGCCCCTTCACCCTGACCCGCTGGGTACCCGGCAGCACCATCGAGATGCAGCGGAACCCGCGTTTCTGGATCAAGCCCCCCGGTGGCGAGGACAAGTATGTCCAGCGTGTGGTTTACCGCATCATTCAGAACACCAACTCGCTTTTGGTGGCCATTCTGGGCGGGGGGATTGACGCGGCCTCGAGTGTCTCCATCTCCTTTGACCAGGGGCGCAGCAAGCAGCTCACCAGCCGCGCACCAGGCCGCTTCGAGATCTGGTCGGTGCCCACGCCCTTCTTCGAACACCTGGAGATCAACCAGTTCACCAATGTGCAGCGGGTCAAAGATCTGCAACTCGACAACGTCAAGACCCGCCAGGCCCTGATATACGCCATGAACCGCGAGGGCATTACCAAAGCCTTCTTCGATGGGCTGTATACGGTTTCGCACACCTGGGTGGCGCCGCAGAACCCCATGTTCAACCCGAACGTGACCAAGTACCCCTACAACCCCGAGCGGGCCCGTCAACTGCTGGCCGAGCTGGGCTGGCGCCCTGGGCCGGACGGCATCCTGCAACGGACTGTAGACGGTCGAACCGTACGCTTCGAAATCGAATGGGCCACCACCGCTGGCAACCAGGTGCGCGAGCGTATCCAACAGTTTGTGGCCGAGAACTACCGCCAGGTAGGCATTGCGGTGCGCATCAACAACGCGCCCAGCGCAGTGGTTCTGGGGGCACAGTACCGGGCCCGGGCCCAGGAGGGCACCTGGACGGGCTTCTTGCACTTCGCTTTCAGTATGGGCCAGGCCGACGATGGGGTACGCTCGGCCTGTCGGGACGAAGAGGGCAAGGTGGTGTATGTGCCTACCCGCGAAAATGGCTTCCGGGGCCTGAACTTTGGCGGTTGGTGCAACGAAGAGTTCGATCGCCTGCGCAACCAGGCGGTGCTCGAGTTTGATGTGAACCGCCGCAAGCAAATCTTCGCTCGCATGCAGGAAATCTGGGCCAGCGAAGTGGCCATGATCCCTTTGTACTTCCAGTCCGATGCGCGGGTTTACCGGGTAGGGTTGCTCAACTACACCTCTTCTACCTTCGCTAACTCCGCCTACCCCACCATTGAGCCCTGGCTGATTGGCTGGCAGTCCAGAGGGGCCCAGAAGGTCTACGACCAGGCCAAGTACGGCCAACCCATCAAGTAACGACGCTTTAGTTGGTGGAGCCCCCTCCAACCCGGAGGGGGTTTTGCAGTGCTCAACGAACCCTCCACCATTCGGTGGATATGTGTATGGGTGCCCGGAGATACAAAAAAGGTCATGGGGCGGTAATATTGGAGTGTGTTTGCTTACACGATGCGCCGACTGCTGCAAATGATTCCTTTGTTGTTTGCAGCCTCCGTAGTCATTTTCACTTTGTTGGCCCTACAACCAGGAGACCCGCTGGACGAACTGCGCCAGCAGAACCCCCGCATCACCGCCGAGCAACTGGAACAATTGCGCCGGGCCTATGGCCTCGATCAGCCCGTTTATGTCCGCTATTTCAAGTGGCTTGGGCGGGCCCTGCAGGGCGACTTTGGTCAGTCCCGCACCTACGCTTCTCCGGCGGGACAGATTATTTTCGGTCAGCGCTTGCCCCGCACCCTGGTGCTTTCGGGCGCAGCTTTGACCCTGGCCTTGCTGGTGGCTATACCAGTAGGCATATTTTCGGCAGTGCGGCAGTACAGCCGGGCCGATTATGTCATCACCTTTTTCTCGTTCGTGGGGTTCTCCATGCCCATCTTTTTTCTGGGCATCCTGCTGTTGTTTGTGTTTGCGGTGTGGCTGCCCGAACAATTGCCATGGTTTCCCAAGTTTCCCGTGCAAAGCATCTCCGACTTCCAGTGGTCGCAGGTGCAAAGCGGCGAGATTACCTTCTTGCAGTTCATCGGCGATTGGGCCTTTAAGCTGGTTTTGCCTGTACTGGCCCTTTCTACCATCCAGATGGCTGCCTGGACACGCTATATGCGGGCGAGCTTGCTCGAGGTCTTGAACCAGGACTACGTGCGTACCGCGCGGGCCAAAGGCTTGGGCGAGCGCGTGGTACTCTACAAGCATGCCCTGCGCAATGCCCTCATTCCCATCGTAACCCTGGTGGGCCTGGCCATTCCTGGGGTATTTGGGGGCGCGGTCATTACCGAGACCATCTTCTCCTATCCGGGCATGGGCCGAGCTATTTTCGACTCGCTGGTGGAAAAAGACTACAACGTGGCCATGGCCGCACTGGCCTTCCTGGCCTTGCTCACCGCAACCTTTAACCTGCTGGCCGACTTGATGTATGCGGTGGTGGATCCCCGCATCCGCTATAGTTAGGAGTTTTATGGCTGCTGTTGCTACTGCTTCTAAACAAAAATCCCAATCTACCTGGGCTCTGGCCTGGCGACGATTTCGCAAGCACAAGGCCGCGATGTTCTCGCTGGGGGTGGTTATTCTGCTGGTGCTGATGGCCATTTTTGCTCCCTGGATTGCGCCCTACAGCCCTACCGCCCAGCCGACAGGCGATAACCTGGCCGACTACTATTTCCAGGGGCCCTCGAGGGAGCACTGGCTGGGCACCGACGAGCTAGGCCGCGATGTGCTTTCGCGCATCATCTACGGCGCACGCATCTCCCTTCTGGTGGGGTTTGTGGCGGCTTTTGCGGCTGCCTTGTTGGGAACTACCCTGGGGGTGATTGCAGGGTATTTCTCGGGTAGACCGCTACGCTTTTACGCCGGCCCGCTGGCCAAGCTGGCAGGCGGCTGGAGCCCCTGGCCCTTTGCCATCTGGCGGGTGATTTCCTGGTTCTTGCTGTACTTGTTGTTGTTTTTGGTAGCTGATCTGGCCTGGCTACTATCAGGCGCTAATGTGCAGGCCCTTTTTGCGGGTACCGCATCCCTGAACAATGTCCTTTCTTTGCTGGGACTGGTGCTGGTTTGGGGCGTGGTGCTGTTTATTGCTGGTTGGGGGCTTTTTGGTCAGGGTAAGCTCGATCTGGACATCGCCATTTCGCGCTTCATGGACTTCATGCTGACCATCCCCGAACTTCCGCTATTGCTGGTGCTTTCGGCGCTCTTGCGCGATACCCAGGGGGCGGTGGGCCAGTGGGCTCAGGGTGTGTTTGGGGAGTCGGCCTCGGTCTTTATTATCATCACCATTATCGTGCTGTTTGGCTGGATCGGGACGGGTCGGCTGATCCGGGGGGCGGTGCTGAGCCTGCGGGAGCAAGAATTCACCACCGCCGCCCAGGCCCTGGGGGCCGGCGAGACCCGCATCATGTTCCGCCACCTGGTACCCAACACCCTGGCCCCGCTGATTGTGAACGCTACCCTGGCCATCGGGGGGGCCATTCTGACCGAGGCGGCCCTCTCTTTTCTGGGCTTTGGTATTCAGCCGCCGGTAGCCACCTGGGGCAACATGCTCACCAAGGCCCAGGAATACATTTTTACTGCGCCCTGGTTGGCGCTGGCGCCGGGTTTCATGATTTTCCTGACAGTGCTGGCCTTCAACTATCTGGGGGATGGCCTGCGGGATGCGCTCGACCCGCGCAGCAGGCTGTAAGCTAATTAGAACTGAACCCTGGGGCTCATTGGGACGCCCCAGAATTTTTGTTGAGCATTTGCATGAACCTCACAGAAGGGGGCGGATTGCGTACAGGTGTGCAGCAGGGCTGGTGCATAAAGTAATACCAGATTCGGTTAAGTACAACAACGTTAGGAATTTGCTCTACCCGAAAAGGGGAGCCCATAAGCTGCGCCGCTTTGAAGACCGGCCACTTCTTTCGCCGAAACCGTCACCACAAAAATCTATTGTGGGCGCACCTAGTACGGCGCTGTATGGCGGCGAACTAACCGGGCCGAAGTTATCCGCGTAGCGGAGGGCGATACCGCCCCTTGGAAGTTATCCGCGTAGCGGAGGGCGATACCGCCCCTTGGAAGTTATCCGCGTAGCGGAGGGCGATACCGCCCCTTGGAAGTTATCCGCGTAGCGGAGGGCGATACCGCCCCTTGGAAAGGAGACACTTTCTTCGCCGACCGTTCGGGAGGGGGGTGCTCTAGGATTCAAAAAGATAGCCTCTGGTGGATCTTTAGTTTGGATGATTATCTTTTTGAATCCGGTATAAAACCACTCCTTCCTGCCCGAACGGGGGAGGCTAGTGGTCTGGAAACCAGGAATTTGGTACGCACTTCAGTACCTCCCACTGAGCCGCTCATCGCAAATATGGGCAATCCACATGCTTCAAAACATGCCGCTAAACAAGTTACCCGTGCACTGGGTGGGGGCATAACACCCAGCCAGGCGCCTACCTACGAGCATTTTTGCAACACCAAGTATTTGAAGTGCACCTGGCTGAGGTTTGCGAGGGTTCACACACCAGCCCTGAGGTGTGCAGATTTCAGCCCGAGTTTGGCGCTGGGGGGCTGTATTGTAGGGGAATGCGTGTGGTGTTGTTGAGTGGCTTTATGGCTTTATTACCGCTTGCTTTTGCGCAAAGCGAATTTGCTTACAAGGTTGCATGGGACTGTGGGGCCCCAGTAGAAAAGGTGGTGTGTTTGCAGCCTTCGGGATTGGCGCAGCTTGGCCTCAGCCGGAATGGAGCCTTCAACCAGCCCGCACCCCTCGAGCCCGCACTGGCTTTGGGTGCTCGTCTACAGGTTCAGACGCTTTGGGAAGGTGTGGGGTACCTGGCAGACCTGGGACTCTGGTACGAGGGGGCGATGCAGTTTGGCTTTCTGCAGGTCTATGCCCAGGCCGACCTGGGAGAGTTTGGCTTGAGCCTGGGCAAGCGCCGCAATTACAGCGGCCCCTGGGACGATACCCTGGTGGGGCGGGATGGGCGGTGGGGGGTGTTCGCCCGCTACCGGCCATCTGAGGTGTCCTGGCTGGGCCTTGAAGTGGCTTATTTGCCCAAGGCAGGGTTGGCAGGAGGGCAGGGTTTTGTGGGGGCTGGCGCGGGAATCTTCCAACTGGGTACTTTTGTGGAAATCGTGCAGACACCGAACGGTTTGGGGGAACTTAAGCCCTCCCTGAGCCTCCACCCCCGGGTGGGGTTGCAAGGCCAGGAGGTAGAGGTCTTCTGGCAGTTGGATCGGGGTTTTTGGAGCCGGGCTTCCCTGCCGCTCCCTTTGGGGCAGGCTCTGGGTTGGGTGCTGCAGTGCCCCTGTGACGCCGATACGGAAGCCTGGGCCCTGATCCTGGATCGAAGCCGATTTGAGATTTCCTTGTGGTGGAATCCCGAGTGGGATTACCTGGGCGAGAATAGCCCCTTTTTGCCTCAGGAGCGGTTCCAGGCCTGGCTGCAAGAGCCGCGCAAGCTGCTTTTAGGGATGGCCTACAGCTGGAATGAGCAGCTTCGTTTGGCGCTAGACCTGTCCAGAGCCCCGGTGGAGGCGCTACGGGTCTATCTCCAGCTTCAGTGGCGGTAGGGCTGGTAGCCCGCGCGCACAAAATACAGGCCATGCGGAGGCGCCGTGGCGCCGGCATCCTTGCGGGTGCCGCCTTGCAGCAAAGCGGCAATGGAACTGGAGTCCCGCTTACCGAGCCCCACCTCGACCAGCGTGCCCACCATGCTGCGTACCTGTCCGCGCAGAAAGCCCGAGCCCACAAACTCGAGCCAGATTTCCCGCCCGCCCTCGGTGGGCCAGACCTCGAGGTGGGCCCGGTAGATGGTTCGCACCGTAGAGCGCTCCTCCTTGACCGCAAAGGCGCGAAAGTCGTGGGTGCCCACCAACGATTCCAGGGCATGGCGCAGTGGAATCAGGTTGAGCGACTGCGGAATCCACCAGACCCGATGCCGCTCCAGGGCTGGGGGCATTCTGCGTTGCAGGATGCGGTAGCGGTACTCGCGCCAGTGGCAGCTCTTGCGGGCATGGAAGTCCGGCAGCACTTCCTCGGCCCGCAGGGCCCGGATGTCCGGGGGCAATAGGCTGTTCAAGGCGTAGGGGATTTTCTCCACAGGAATGCGGTCGGTGGTGTTGTAGTGCACCGGCATGGCCAGCGCGTGCACGCCGGCGTCGGTGCGGCCACAGGGCCAAATTTTGGGCCTTGCTCCAGGAATTTTGCTGAGGGCAGCCTCGAGCTCCTGTTGCACCGTGCGCTGGCCCTGGGCCTGGGTTTGCAGGCCGGCAAACCCGGTGCCGTCGTACTCGAGGGTGAGCAAGATGCGCCTGCGACCTGTGTTTTCCGATATCGCCTGTTCTGCCAAAGCGAGTGTCATTTTAACCGCAGGCTGCCTGGCGGCAAACCATCGCCTGCGAGATGCCTGTACGCTTGCACCAAACTTCTCCTAATGGCAAGCGAGGCCGGTCTTTTGGGCTATAGACCTTATACAGTGAACAATAGACAGTAAACATTCACCTTCCCCGGCCCAACACCACCGCTCTGGCCCGCACCAGCACCCGTACCTTATCGCCAGGGTAGAAGGGGCTTTCCGGGCTTTCCTGCACGATAAGCTCACGGCTGCCGAGCTGGATACGGTAGGTTACGTCGTGGCCCTTGAACTCGCGGGCCAGCACCGTACCTTCGATCTGCTTGCCGTCTATGCCCAGGTGACCCAAGGGAGCAGCCAGGCTCAGCCCTTCGGGACGCAGGGAGAGCAGTACGGCACCCTGGGCTTCCTCCACAAGCACAATGCGCCCCAGGGGGGTTTCGGCCTCCTGGCCACGGGCCTCGCCGGGTATCAGGTTGGTGCGCCCCAAAAACTGGGCCACAAAGGGGGTGCGGGGGTGGTGGTAGACCTCTTCGGGGGTGCCGGTTTGCTCGAGCTGCCCGCTCCGCATCACCGCCAGCCGGTCGGCAAAGGAGAGGGCTTCTTCCTGGTCGTGGGTAACCAGGATGGCCCCAATGCCGGCCTGCTTCAAAAGAGCACGCACCTCATCGCGGGTGGATTGACGCAAGGCGGCGTCCAGGCTGCTAAAGGGTTCGTCCAGCAGAATCAACTTGGGGCCGGGGGCAATGGCCCGGGCTAAAGCTACCCGCTGCTGCTGCCCACCCGAAAGCTCGCCGGGCTTGCGGTCTTTGAACACGGTCAGGCCCACCAGGCCCAGCACTTCCATCACGCGGGCTTCCCGTTCTTTGCCCCGCAAGTAGCGCAGGCCGAAGGCCACGTTCTGAAATACGCTCAGGTGGGGAAACAGGGCGTAGTCCTGAAAGACAAAGCCAATGCCGCGCTCCTCTGGGGGCTTGAGGGTAATATCTTGCCCGTCCAGCCAGATTTGACCCTGGTCGGCTTGCTCGAAGCCTGCCACCAGGCGCAAGGTGGTGGTTTTACCACAGCCCGAAGGCCCCAGCAGGGCAAATACTTCGCCCTGCTCGACTGTAAAACTCACGTTCTGTACAACCGGAGGAAAGTCGGGATGAAAGCGTTTGCTCAGGCCCTCTACCCGAAGGATGGGGGTTTCGGGCTCGATACGCGCGGTGGGAGGGGCGGTGGGTTGGGTTTTCATCGTCGTTCCTGGAAGAGCAAGAGGCCTACCAAACCGGCCGAGAATAGCACGATCAGCAGGGCATACGGGGCAGCCTCGGCAAACATGGCTTCGGAGGTGTAACCCCAGATGCGGGTCGAGAGCGTAGAATAACCCACCGGAGCGAGCAGGAAGGTGAGGGGAAGTTCCTTTACCGCCGACAAAAACACCAGGGCCATGCTGGCCAGTACGCCGCGCCGCAGCAGGGGGAAGGTGGCCTTGAAGAAGGCTTGCAGGGGTTTATAGCCGAGGCTGCGGGCGGCCTCCTCGAGGCGGGGTGGGGCCTGGTAGAGTGCGCTGCGGATGGGGCCGATGGCTTCGGCCAGAAAATGCAGGGCATAGGCCAGAATGAGCAGGGCCAAGGTTTGATAGAAGAAGGGTACCCCCCGTAGACTGAAAAAAATCAGGGCCAGGGCGAAAGCCAGCGGAGGGGTGGCGTAGCCGATGTAGGCGGTGCGCTCGAGCAGCCTCGAGAGCCGACTGGGATAGCGCACCCCCAGGTAGGCCAGCGGCAGCGCCAGCAAGGCCGCTACCAGGGCTGCCGGGGCTGCGGCCTGCACCGAGTTGCGCAGGGCTTCCAGAATACCCGCCAGGCCGTTTGCGTAGGTGCTGGGGTGCTGCAGTGTCCAGTACACAATGGAGGTAAGCGGTACAAGCAGGGCCCCCACGATGGGCACCGCCATCAGGGCCAGCGCAGGAAGCCACCAGCGCCCCAGCTTTACCGGGTTCGGACGCCTTGCGCTGCCCAGCCCCACCCGGCTTAAGGAGAGGTTTTTCAATAATCGAGCCTCGAGCCAGAGCAGACTGCCTGTGAGCAGAATAAGCATCAGGGAAAGCCAGGCCGCATACACCCGGTCGAAAGAAGCCGAGTATTGCAGGTAAATGGCGTAACTAAAGGTCTCGAAGCGTACCAGGCTGACCACGCCAAAGTCGCCCAGCACGTGCAGGCCAATCAGCAGCCAGCCCGCATACAAAGCAGGTCGCAGCTGCGGCAGTACCACCCGCCAGAAAACCTCAAAGTTTCGGTAGCCCAGACTGCGCGCCGACTCCTCGAGGCCCGCATCCAACCCCAGGAGGGCCGCCCGCAGGTTCAAAAACAGGTAAGGATAGGTAAAAAGGCTCAAGACCCCCAGGGCTCCCAGGTAGCCGGCGGGCCGGGGCCAGGGAAAGCCCAGCAGGTCTTCTAGCCAGCCGTTTGCTCCGGTTGCACCAAAAAAACCAAAGACCCCCACATAGCCGGGCACTGCCAGCGGCAGCACCAACAGAACCGTCCAGAGGCGCTTGCCCCGCAGGTTGGTACGGCTGGTAATCCAGGCCAGCGGCAGGGCCAGCGCCGTGGTGAGGGCAATGACCCCGACCAGCAAGGCCAGGGTGTTGCCCAGCAGTTGCAGGTTGCGCTGCCGCAAAACAATCTCGACCAGTTGTGCGGGCTCGGCCTGGGTGGCCCGCAGTACCAGGTACAACAGCGGTAAGAGCACGGCCAGCCCTACCAACAAGGCCACAGCCAGCAGGGGTTTGGGAATGGGACGGCTTAGACTGGCAACCATAAAAACCAGGTTTCGGGCTGGAAACCCCATTGGAATAGGGCGGCCCCGCCAATTATGTAGCATTTGCCGGAAGCGCTACAGCACTCGAAAAAGGGCTCTATTAACCGGCTGGCTTTGCGGTCACTGCTGAACATGCTTGGGGGGTGCCCTGCGGATTCCCTCGTCAACCTGCACCCGCGCCCTCAACGCTAGCAAGCAGGCGCTCATAAATCAAGTATCTTTGTCGGGATTTGAGAGTATGTGGGCCTACCCGGGGCGGTTTGCCGTTTGGTCCCAGACCAATAGCTTCCATTCGCCGTTCTCCTGGTCGGCATACTCCGAAAGCTGGCCCGCACGCAGGTAGCGCCCTGGCCTGCCCTCCTTCACTTCGACCAGCAGGGGGCTGTCGGTGTAGCGCTTGAGGTAGTTCACAAAATAGGGAACCTGCTTCAGAAGGTAGAACTCCTTCAGGATGACGTGGTTCACCGCCATCCAGAAGGCCCCATCCTGGCCGGGGTTAATCGGCAGCCACCAGTCGGCGTACTTGGCCACCTGGTTGAAGTCTGGGGCAAAGACCGTAAACTTGCCCCCGGCGTAGCGCCCCTCGGCCACGTAGTGCACGTCGGGGGTGCGGGTCATGTTGAGGTTGGAGCCCACCACCGCAATAAAGCGGGCGTTGTACCAGTCGGCGGCCTCGTGCACGTCGGTCTGCTCACCCCAGATTTCGGGAGAAGCGTTGGGCAGGTCGCAGTACCAGTCGTAAAAGCTCATCGGCACCCCGCCCAGGAGCGAGAGGAACCTCGAGCCCGCCGCATACGAAATTTGCGACATGGCGGGAATGGGACTGAAGCCGATAATGCGATCGGGGCCGTGCTGCTTTATGGTGTGTACCAGCGAAGCCGCAATGATTTCCAGCGCTTCGTCCCAGCTAAAGCGCCGAAAACCGCCCTTACCCCGTGTCCGCTGCCAGCGCCTGCGCTTCTCGGGGTCACTCACCAGGCTTTTCCAGGCCTCCACCGGGTCGGGGTGCTTTTCCCGGGCTTCGCGCCACAGGTCTACCAGGGCCCCGCGCACGTAGGGGTACTTGACCCGGATGGGGCTATAGAGATACCACGAATAGCTCACCCCGCGCTGGCAGCCCCAGGGGGTGATGTCGGGCAGGTTGGGTTGCCCGCAGTTTGAGCAAAAAAGGCGGTGAGGGCCGCAATTTCCTCTGGCGTAAGTGGATGGCCCTTGTAGCTCTCGCGCATAACCGGGAAGGCAATACTGGTCAGTACGCCCTGAATTCCCGCGGCGCCCAGGCGGGTGTGCAGGTCGGTGAGGTCGCGCCCCAGGCTGCCCCCGCCCATGGGGCCGAAGTTACCTGCCGTGTGGCAGGCCATGCAGGGCGCACCGTCGTTCTGGAAATGGGCCTGGCCCAAAAAAAATGCCTTGCCCCTGGTTGCGAGGGCGGGGTCGGTGGGGATGGGGGTGCTCGGGGGCCGCCGCTGGGTTCCCCTCGAGCTCCCCCAGGGCCTGATTGGGGTGCTGAACCTGGCCAGCCGCGACCCCGACGTGGATGACCAGGCCCTGTTGCAGTCGCTCAACCTGCTGGGGCCGGTGCTGGCGGCTTCGCTGTACACCGTGCTGACCCGCTTGGGTGAGAATGGCCTGCGGGCCATTGCCCAGGCCCTGCGCCAGCGGGCCGAGGCCGAGGGGCTCGAGGCACTTCTAAGTCAGGCAGTGGCGCTCAGCGGCGCCGCGGGCGTACGGCTGGTGCTCAAGGACGGGCAGAGCCTGGTTCACGGAAGGCCCACGCCGGCCTGTCCCCACATGGCCCTGTGCAGGGTCTGGCAGGGCCGGGTTCAGGGGGTGCGGACGGGCCTGGAGCCCTGCCCTCATATTCAGGAGAGGCGGCCCCGTTACTGCCTGCCCCTCTGGGCGGGCTCCCAGGTGGTTGGGGTGCAACAGTTTCACTTTACCCGCTTACCCCAGCCCCCCGGCCAGGCTGTGGCAGCCGTGCAGTGGCTCCTGCGCCTGTTGGAAACCCTTAGGTAAAGCGGCCAGGAAGCCGAGGCCCGAAGCCTTTTTGAACAGTACCGTAGCCGCATGGAACGGGATGGAGTAGAGATTTCAAGGGAGATGGCTTTCCAGATGTAGGCCCTGGTCCAGTTGTTTTTTATACCAGATTCGGTTAGTTCTTCACCCTTTGGTGACGAACTAACCCGACTGAAGTTATCCGCGTAGCGGAGGGCAATAACGCCCCTGGAAGGCAGATGCTTTTGCCCGTTCAGCAGCCTCCATCTGCTATGCGCATGCCCAGGTACGCCGCGCACGGGGCGAAATGGCAAATGTACATGCCGTGTACCGGGCCGAGTTGCTGGCCTTGCTGGGCCTTTCGATTGGGGCCTGGGTGGGGCTGGTGCCCTGGCTGGGCGTGGCGGCCCTGGCGCTATTGCTGCCCTTGTCGATATTTTCCTTCCAGAAGCCTCCCGTGCCGGCTAAGGTGGTGGGCTGGACGCAGATGGCCCTGGGGCTCCTGGTGGTGGGGGCCACGCTACTGGGTACTCGACTGGGATGGTGAAAGTGAATCTGCCTGCTAGCGAGAGGGCTGGCTTGCCGTGGGTCTTGGGGCGAAGAACAGCTTGCGGTTTTCGGGCCAGAACAACCAGACCAGGCCCAGCAGGGGCTGTATCAGGGGCAGAAAGCCATAATCAATGCCAAAGTCGTGCCAGACCGTGCGCCCAATGACCTCCGGCATCACCAGACTTAGGGTGCCTACCACCAACACCCCGGTCATCTCGAACGAGAGGGCCCCCACCGAGACCCACCAGGCCCAGGGTTTGCGTATCACGAAAGCCACCGTCGCTACCAGATAAATTGCTGCCGCTACTGCCGAGAGGGTAGGGGGGAAGTAGTCGGTAACGCCCGGTTTGAAGAAAAGCTGATAGACCGAGCGCACCCCCGCCGAAAGCGCCAGCAAGGGATAGGAGACGGCCAGAATTTGTCCAATGGCCCGGATAACCTGCGGTGTCCAAAACCTGCTCACGGTTCAAGTCTACCGCGCCTGCGCCTGCGCGAATGATTCCCATTATCAAAAGTATATAAATCCGACTGGAATACTTGACATTGAGCCCTGACCCGAATAGACTCCCCCTCGAGCCGAAAACGGCTTTCAGAAGAAATCAGGAGGAAGAAAGTGAACAGATACCCCGCCCTGTTGATTGCACTTCTAGCCCTGTTGGGTTTGGGTCAGGCCCAGCAACAAAGCCTTACCGTCTATACGGGCCGCGGGCAAGGGCTGGTAGAACCGCTCGTAAAACAGTTCGAGGCCGAGACCGGCATCAAAGTCAATGTGCGTTATGGGCGTGATGCGGAGATTCTGGCAGCCCTCCAGGAAGAGGGAACCCGCAGCCCAGCCGATATTTTCTGGGCCAATACTGCTGGGGCGCTGGGGGTAGCCTCCGAGCGAGGGCTCTTCATTCGTTTGGGAGAATCGATCACCCGGATTCCCACCAACTTTGTCCCCGCGAGCCGCCAGTGGGTGCCCCTGACTATCCGTCTGCGGGTTCTGGCCTATAACCCCAGCCGAGTCAAGCCCGAAGACCTGCCCAAGAGCATCATGGACTTGCCCAAGCTGACGCAGTACAAAGGCCGCATTGGCTGGACACCCACCTACAGCAGCTTTCAGGACATGATTGCCGCCATGGTAGCGCAGTTTGGCGAGGCGCGTACCCGCCAGTGGTTGAGCGACATGAAAGCCCTCGAGCCCAAAGCCTACGCCTCCAACCCCGCCATGATGGAGGCCATTCGCTCGGGCGAAATTGACCTGGGCTCAACCAACCACTACTACATTCAGCGCTTTATGCGGTCAGGGCAACCCATAGGAACTTACTACTTTGCCGATGGAGACGTGGGTGGGCTGGCCTTGGTGACGGGTGCCGGTATTCTCAAAACCCACAAGAACCTTTCGGCGGCCAATCGTTTCTTGCTGTGGCTGCTTTCTCCCAAGGGCCAGCAGTTCTTCGCCAGCGAAATCATCGAATACCCGGTTGCCAGGGGCATTGTACTTACTTCTAACTTGCTCCCCATCAATCAAGCAGTTGCCAAAAGCCCCAAAGTAGACTTTGAGAAGCTGCCCCTCGATACCGCACTCAAACTTCTGCGCGAGGCCGGATTGCTGTAGGGCGCTTTGAAATAAGCCTGTCAACCATCAGCCGACCACCATCGGCTGATGAATTTTTGAGGGGATATGTAGAAGCCGCCAAGCGTGGGTATGGTTTCAGGCCAGAGGTCAGGGCCGGTGCACAAAGTAAAACCGCGCCTTCCCCCCAGCGGGGGAGGCTAGGAGGGGGCATAACACCCGGCCAGGTCACCTACCTTCGAGCATTTTTTGCAATACAATGCGCTTGAAGTGCTCCTTTGCGTTTCCCACATTTACGCTACACGCGATGCAGCGTAAATTACCCCACACGCCCTAGCTTCCAAAGGATGTGGTGTGGGATATTCGTGGGAACCGCTCCTGGCTGGGGTTTGCGAGGGTTCACGCACCGATCCTGGGCCAGGGGTTCGGGTACATTTATCCCTAGAGGTTTTTTGGCATACTGTTGAGAAGTTATGAAGCCGTCCATCAATCCGCTTCGTCCGCTTTGGTTATCGTTGGGCTTTTTCTTTGCAGGACTGGGCTTTGTCGGCACAGTGGTACCGGGGATGCCCTCCACGGTGTTTTTTATCCTGGCGGCTTACTTTTTTTCACGGAGCAGCCAGCGGTTTCTTAACTGGATCCTCGGCCTGCCCAAAGTGGGGCCCATCGTGCGGGATTACCGCAACGGGCTGGGTATGTCCCGCAGGGCTAAGATTTTCGCGCTGTGCATGCTGAGTTTTTTTGCCCTAACCAGCGCCATCTTTTTTATCCCAGTTGTTTGGGTCAAGGTGCTGGTATTGGGGGTGGGGCTGGTGGGCTTCTGGTTCATCCACAGCCGGATTCCTACCAAGGAAATTGTGCTAGCCCAACGCCAGGTGAGCGAAGCTCGGTAAACCAGGGTCGGTTTTTCTTCACTTAATAACGGCAAAAGGCCGCCCGGTAACACTTACACGTGCGCCGGTAAGATCAAAACGGCCGCCGCTACTGTTAACTTCGACCCGAATGGCAATTCGGAAAGAGCCCGACTTAATGATATTGAACGCGGTGCTGTTCTGGTTGGTGCTAAGTTGAATGGTGGTCTCAATAGACTGGCTTTGTCCAGCCGCCACATTCAAACTGGTGCTGCCTAGGCCCACATCCCCACCGCTGTTATCGTTGAGATTGGTGTCGCTCTCCGGGGCCAGTCTTATCTCGTAGCTGCCTGTTAGGGGTAAAGTTCCGGTATTGGTTACGCTAGCCTGAACGGCGATCTGACCGCGCTCGAGGATATCCAGGCTTAGGGGGAGGGGTACCAGCTGGCCCTCGAGGCCCGGGTAAACCGCCAGGTAATAGCCGGTAGGAATGGTGATGCTACGCTGGTTTTGCGGAATAAAACTGAGGACATTGACGTCGATGACATAGCGAGTCGCAGCACTGCACGCCGCCAGCAGCAAGATTAGAGCAATAAGAGCAAGTCTAGGCATGTTTCACCTCAAAACCCCAAGCCCAGGCTGAGGGCGATACCAAACACAGTGTTGCCCACAATGGGGGCGCGGTGGGTGGTCAGGGCCGCATCTAGTGTGAACCCTGGTCCTACAAACCCCGCTCCCAACCCAAAGCGGAAGCCGTTGTCGAAGCCCAGCCCGGCCCGGAAGCGGGCGGGCCCCAGGCTGAACTCGCCGCCCACCCGGCCATAGAGGCCAGACTCGTAGCCCAGATCGCCTCCTACCATCAAAGCGCCGACCTCGAGGGGTACCCGGGTAGCGGCATTCAGGAAGAATGCAGGCACAAAGCCAAAGCTGCTGCGCTCGCCCTGGGCCGAGATGGGGTTGCTGGAGGTGCCATCCCAGTGCAGCTCGGTACCGCTCCAGCGGGTGAAGCCCAGCGCGTTGCGGATGCCCAGCCCCACCGTGGTGCCCTGGGCTTCCATGACCACGCCGATGTCGGCCCGGGCCCCAAAACCGTTACCATTACCGGGAATGGTGTAAAACACGTTACCCCGGTAGACCGGCGGCTGGTTGGGGTCGAACTGGCCCTGGGCATCGGTCTGGACGCCCGCACTGAAGCTGCCCTCGAGGTAGGCCAGCCCGTAGAAAGCCTCTCCCCGGGTGCCGACATACAACTTGGCCGGGCCGAAGTCGGGGATGGGTACATCGGGTAGCCGGGTGGCATAGCCAAATCCCACACTGATGCCCGCTTGTGCCGTTCCGGTCAGGTTGAGGGCATACTCGGTGCTGGGCTGGAGCTGGCCGCTCTGCAAAGCCTGGCGAAGGCTATCGTTGGGCGAAAGGCCCAGGCCAAAGCCCCCCGCGAAAAGGCCAAAATCCAGGAAGAGATTGTTTTCCAGGCTCACCGGTATGCGAAAGAGTGGGGCCGGTGTAAGACCTTTGTTGCTGGCCACACCGGTTGGGGTACCCAGGCCGAGGTCGAGCTGGATGGGGTTGCCCTGGTAGTCGGTGATTTGGATACCGCTTGCACTGACCTTTATTTGAATTTCGGGGTAGCCCGTATTGGGGTTGATGAAGGCCCTCGAGGAGGCCGGGTTGATCAGGAACTCGCCCAGGTGCGTGACCTGATCGTAGAAGGAGAGCAGGTCGAAGGGGCTATTCTCGTCGGTAAGGTTTGACAGACCCCCCAGAGCGGGCAGGGGGTTGCTTTCAGGCCGTAAAACCAGGCCCAACAACCCAATGGGTAGTTGAAAACCCTGGTCAGCACCATATAGCCCCCCCGGAAAGGCCGCATAAGCCGGGTTCAGGTAAGCTGCGCCGGGGCCGGGCAGCACCAGACCTGCCATACCCAGGCTGCGAACACCTTGGGAGAATCCCAGCCCTCCCACTGTTGCGATAAGCACAACCCAAACAAGACGTCTCATAACGGGTTGCATTCTAAAACCAAGCCATCAGCTTAGCGGTTTATTTGACCCAAGCGGATGGTAAAAACAATGGGTCAGGGCGATGGCCAGCGCATCGGCTAAGTGGGTGGGCTTGGGGAGGGTCTTTAGGCCCAAAATTGCCCGTACCATATAGGCCACCTGGTGCTTGTCGGCCTGGCCATTACCCACCAGGGCCTGTTTGACTTTGGGCGGCCCATAGCCATAGACCGGAATGGCGAGTTGATCGGCTACCAGAAACACCGCCCCCATGGCCCAGCCCACCTTGTAGGCCAGTTCGTTTTGCCGGTAGAAATATTGCTCCTCTACCGCGATGGCCTGGGGCCGGAAGGCGACGGCAGCCTGGTAAACAGCCCGGTAGAGTCGGCCTACCCTAGCCGGTGCTGTTTCACCGTGGCTCGTCTTGACCACCTCAGCATGGAGCATCCGTGCCCGCTTACCGACCTGCTCCACCACCCCCAGGCCCAGGTTGGTGATGCCGGGGTCAATGCCTAAGACAACCATCGCTCATAGCTGAAGGCAAATAGTTGATAGCGAAACTGCTTTATAAGCAATTAGCGATCCGCTACTGGCGCAAAATCAGTTGCCCCTTTTGGGGGGGTAGTCGCCGTCACCGTAGCGGATAAAGGCGGGGATGTCGAAGTTGCCGACATCCACGTTGCTGGTAGGGAAGTCCATAAGGGGCCGACCCCCAGGCTTGGCCACCACAGCGCTCTCGTTGAAGCCTGCGGCGATCAAGATGACGCGCATCTCGTCCTGGGCCCGGTTGTCGTAGGTGAGGCCATAGAGCACGTCCACGTCTTCCATGCCGGTGGCTTCGCGGATATGCTCCACCACGCTGCTGGCTTCCATCAGCGAGATGTCCTCGTCGCCCACCACATTGACCAGGAGCTTACGGGCCCCATCTACCGAGCGGTCCAGCAAGGGGCTCTGGATGGCCGACTGGGCGGCCTCCTGCACTTTGTTTTCGCCCCGGCCCGCCCCTATGCCCATCAAGACCTGGCCGGCGCCGGTGAGCAGGGTGCGTACATCAGCGAAGTCGAGGTTGATCTGGCCGGGCAGGTTGATGACATCGGTGATGCCCTTTACCCCGTGGTAGAGCACCCGGTCGGCAATCATAAAGGCATCCTTGGCCGAGACCTTTTTGTCCAGCGCACCCAGCAGCCGGTCGTTGGAGATGACCACCATGGCGTCTACTTGTTCGCGCAGGCGCTTGATGCCATCCTCGGCGGCCCGCAGGCGACGGGGGCCCTCCCACGAAAAGGGGCGGGTGACGACCCCTACCGTGAGGGCCCCCAGGCTCTTGGCAATTTGCGCCACCACTGGGGCACTTCCGGTGCCAGTACCGCCGCCCATCCCGGCGGTAATGAAGACCATGTCGGCGCCCTCGAGGTATTCGCCTACCAGCTCTTCGGCTTCCTGAGCTGCTTTCTCGCCGATCTCGGGGTTGGCGCCAGCCCCCAGCCCGCGGGTCAGTTTGTCGCCCAGCTGGATGCGTACATCGGCCAGGCTGGTCGCCAGAACCTGGGCATCGGTGTTGGCGGCAATAAACTCCACACCGGTAAGCCCCGATTCAATCATGCGATTGACTGCGTTGTTGCCTGCACCACCGAGACCAATTACCTTGATTTGTACGTCACCCATAATCTCTCCTGGTACCCTCTGCTGGTTGCTTCAGTGCTTCGAGCCGATACGAAACTCCCGCTAAAAAAAGTTCTTGAACATACCTTTGATGCGCTCCCACAGCCCGCTTGCAGCATTGGCTGCTCCTTCGGTGTTGAGAACGGGTTTGCTGGCCGGGCTGGTTTTGCTACGGCCCGGACGGTGCCCGCGGGGTAGGGGCGCCTGGGCGGCCAGGTTGGCGGCATGGCGAACCAGCCCCACCGCTGTGGCATGGGTCGGGGAGGCCACCACATCGGTGAGCCCCTGCACGCCCAGGGGCTTGCCCAGCCGCACGGGCAGGTTAAACTGCTTGCGGGCCAGTTCTTCCAGGCCGCGCACCATGCTAGCACCGCCGGTCACGATGACCTTGCCCACGGTAATTTCCAGCGGCCCCAGGGCTTCGTCCACGCTCTGGCGGGCCAGGTGCAGGATCTCGCGCAGGCGCGGGCGGATGATGCGGGCTAAGTCGGGGGCCTGGTAGGAGATTTGTGCGGCCCCCTCCTGGCTCACTTCCAAGACCAGCTCGGGGTCGGCCAGCTCGGGCAGGGCGGCGCCATACTTTTTGGCCACCCGCTCGGCTTCCTCTACCGGAATTTGCAGCAGCTTGGCGATGTCTTGCGAGACGTGGTCACCGCCCAGGGGAATGACCGCCGAGTGGGCCAACCGCCCCTGGCGGAACACCGCCACATCGGTGGTTCCCCCGCCGATGTCCACCAGCATCACGGTCATGGAGAGCTCCTCGGGCGAGAGTACGGCCAGCCCGGAGGCGTAGGCCTGCAGAACCATGCCCTGCAGCTCGAGGCCGGCATCTTCGACCGCTTTGCGCAGGTTGGTGAGGGGGCCCTTGCTACCCGCGACGAGATGTACGTCGACCTCCAGGCGCACCCCGGCCATGCCGATGGGGTCGCGGATGCCCTCCTGTCCGTCCACGCGGAACTCCAGGGGCAGTGCGTGGATGAGTTCGTAGTCGCCCTCGAAGGGGTAGGCTTTGGCCTGTTCGATGGCCCGTTCGACATCGGTTACGGTAATTTGCTGGCCGCGCCGGATGGCCGCCAGGCCGTGGCTGGTCACGCTGCGGACATGGGCCCCGGCCACGCCCACCCAGACCCGCTCGGCCTTGACCCCGGCCACCCGCTCGGCCTGGAAGATGGCCTGGCGGATGGACTCGGTGGTGCGCTCGAGGTTGGTCACCACCCCGCGCCGAAGGCCATGGGAGGGAACGGTGCCTTCTCCGATGATGTCCAGGATGCCATCCGAAGACAGTTCACCGATGACCGCAGTCACTTTGGTGGTTCCTACATCTAAACCTACGAGAATCATCGGCGAGCACTCACCCCCCAGGAATACACATAGATACGGCTTTCCGGCGAAGCGCCGGGGTGCGCAAGAGGGTTGCTTGCGTCACTTTTGCCTATTCTGCGGGCTTTGGCCCAATCTTGCAACTCTCTGACGTTCCTGGCCCAAGCATTAAGGTTTGGCGCTACGACCTGATAACCCGCGACGCTGTAGCGGATGCGCTGGGCATCTGGAAAAGTCTGCATCAGCAAAAGCAAGTCGGCAATGGGGAGTTCGCCCCGGCCCTCGAGCACCGGACCCCGTGTGGGCGCACCCGGCAACAGCACGCCATCGACGCTCAGGCCATAGCGCTGATGCCCCTGAACCAGATTGGCGATGGAGGCACGCTCTTCCAGCACTATGCGCAACCGGCCCGGCGCGGGGCGCTCGAGCACAGCGGATTTGACCCAGGGGTTTTTCTTGAGGGGCTCGAGCCTAGAGGGCCAGGCCCACAGCCAGGGGCGGCCGGGCTTTAGGCCGGTCAGTTGCTCGATCTCGGGCCGGGATAGCTGCTGGTTGCCCACAATTTCGACCTGCTCGATGGGCAGCGCCACATATGAACCTACCCCCAAAGAGGCCAGCAGCAAGGCAATCAGAACCGCTCGGATCATCCCCACCACCTTTCTGCGCGTGCTCCGGCAACGCTCGGAAACCTTGACCTTCCGTAGATTGAGCGGTGGCATAGCGCGGGGGATGAAGGGCCCCGGGCATTCCTGACCCACCAGCGCGCCCCGGCTGCCATGCGCATTTTCATCGGCTCACCTCCGCTTCGGCGGGCTTAATCTCGCCCCAGATCTCCCACTCCACCTCCAGCGGCAGCACGGCTTGAACCTTGCGGATCAGGGCATACATCTCGGCGGCGGTCGCCCCTCCAAGATTCACCAGAAAGTTGCCGTGCTCGAGGCTGATCATGGCTTTACCCACCGTGGTTCCTTTGAGACCCCTCACATCGATCAAACGACCTGCCGAGTCGCCGGGCGGGTTCTTGAAGGCGCAACCCGCACTTTTCCTTTTGGGCTGGCCTTTGCGGGCTGCATCTACCAAGGCTATCCTGGCCCGCACTGCTTCTTCGCTGGAGGGGTTCAGTTTGAGCTTGACCCTTGTCACAAGGCTACCTTCGGGCAACTCGGAATGCCGATACCGGAAGCCCAGTTCCGAGGGCCGGTAGCAATGCAAGCCGCCATCGTGGAATAGCTCCACTTCCTCCAAGGCATCGGCCATCTCGCCGAAACGGGTACCGGCATTCATTTTGACCGCTCCCCCTACCTGGGCTGGCACGCCGTGCAGGCCCTCGAGGCCGCTCAGGCCCAGCCGTGCAGAGGCTTGTAGCAGGCTGGGCACCAGTGCCCCGGCCCCCACCCAGCCCGAGAGGTCGGGGTTCCACAGGGCAAACTCGCCCGCAAGCCGGATCACCCGCTCCGGTACACCGTCATCCGAAACCAGCAGGTTGGAGCCGTTGCCCAGCACCCGGTAGGGGGCCTGGGTGGCTTCTTTGAGGTCGGCCAGGGTTTCGACCGTCCAGACCTCGGCCTCTCCCCCCACCCCGATGGTGGTGAGCCTGGCAAGCGGCAGACGGGCTATTTTCACAGCAGTACCTCGCATCTGTGGCCTTCCCTGTGCCCAGTCCCTCTGCACCAGACCCCGGTCATACGGCCTCCTTTTGGGCTACCAGCAGGCGCCCCAGCCTCGAGACGCTCCCGGCCCCAATGGTCAGAATCAGATCGCCCTGGGTTGCGGTCTGGTGCAGGTAGCTGAGAATGTTCTCCCAACTGTCGTAGCGGGCCTGGTGTCCCCGCGCATGCAGGTGTTCCAGCATGCGCCCGGCAATCTGGGCGCTGGAAAGGCTAAGGGGGGTTTCCTCGGCGCTGTAGACATCGAGAATCAGGGCCTCGTCGGACTGCTCGAGGGCCTTGGCGTAGAGGGGCCACTCCTGCTCGCTGCGCCCATAGCGGTGGGGCTGGAAGACCGCCCGTACCCGCAGGCCGGTGTTGCGGGCCGCTTTGAGCAAAGCAAAAAGTTTGGTGGCGTTGTGGGCGTAGTCGTCCACAACCAGGGCTCCGTTGAGTTCACCCACCTTTTCAAAGCGGCGGCTGGCCCCGGTGTACTGCAAAAGCCCCTCCCGGATGGCCTCGAAGGGAACCCCCGCCACGATGGCGGCAGCCGAGGCGGCCAGGGCGTTGCTGATGTTGTGCTCGCCGGGCACTTGCAGGCGCACCCTGCCCAGGGTTTGGCCCTGCCAGACCAGCTCAAACTGGCTGCCGAAAGGCTCGAGGGCAATATTGGCGGCGTGGCAGTCGCCCTCCTCTAAGCCAAAGCTGCTGCGGGGGCGGCCCTGGGTGAGCTGATCCAACAAGCGCCAGCGGGGTTCGCCGTTGTAGATGATGTGCCCGGCCCGGCTGGCAAAAGAGTGTACGGCGTCCTGGAGTACTTCAAAGGAGGTGTGGTAGTTGGGGCGGGCCAGCCCGTCGGGCGACACGTGGTCGGCCTCGAGGTTGGTGATCACCGCCACGTCAAGCTGCAAAAAGCGAAACAGGGGGTCGGACTCGTCTACCTCGGCAATGCGGTAGCGTCCGGAGCCCACCTTGGCGCTGCCGCCAATCAGGCCCAGCTCAGCCCCGAGCAGCACCGTGGGGTCGCTCTGGGCTGCAATGAAAATGCTGGCCAACATGGAGGTGGTGCTGGTCTTGCCGTGGGAGCCGGTTACGCCCAGGCTGTAACCCCCGCGCAAGATTTCGGCCACCACCTGAATCCGCCGCCAGACCGGGATGCCCAGGGTGTGGGCGGTGGCCAGTTCAGGCTCGCTGTCCTTGATGGCGGTGGAGGCGACCAGCACCTCTACTCCCTCGAGGTGCGATGGGCTATGGCCCTGGTAGACCTGGATGCCTTCGCGCTCGAGCTGGCGGGTCAGGTCGGAAAGCTGGCTATCGCAGCCGCTGACCCGGTGTCCGTCCTTGCGTAGAATGCGGGCCAGCCCGCTCATGCTAATGCCCCCAATACCCATCAGGTGATAATGCTTCACACTGCCTCCAAAACGATCTGGGCCAGCCGCCCGGCTGCTCCGGCTGGCGATAACCCCCCAAGTCTATCGCGGATTTGGGCCCGCGTGGAGGGGTCGAGCAGAGTGTTAAGCTCGGCCTCAAACTGCGCCCAGGACTCAAGTCGCCGGGCCGCGCCGCGCTCGGCATAAAAGCCTACGTTGGCCCACTGGGCGCCCCCATCCAGGTGGCGCGGCAGCGGCACCCCCAGCACCGGTACCTGGTGGTAGGCCGCCTCGGACAGGGTACCTGCTCCGCCCCGGGTGATGGCACAGTCCGCAGCACTCCAGGCCAGCACGCTGTCCACATAGCCCCGCACAAAGTAGTGCGGCCGTTCCAGGGCTTTGAGTTTTTCCTCCCAGCGCACCCCACACTGGTGCAGGATCTGCCACTTGCCCAAAAGTGGGTAGAGTCGCTCGGGCAGCTGTTCATTGAGCTCCTGGCTGCCCTGGCTGCCGCCCAGAATCAGAAGGGTGGGGCGGCTGGGCTCGAGCCCAAGGGCGGCTCGGGCCTCGGCTGGGGGACGTTTTTCCTCCCGCACCGGATAGCCCACCACCTGGGTTTTATGGGCCAGCCCAGGGGCCAGCTCTATGGGGGTGGCCAGGGTGACCCGCCGGGCGAGCTGGGCCAGCATCCGGTTGGCCAGGCCCAGTTTGGCGTTTTGCTCGTGAATGATCATGGGAATCCCCTGCAGCGCGGCCACGAAAGCCACAGGAAAACCCGCGTAACCCCCCATGCTGAGCACCGCTTTGGGCCTTAAGTCTCGCACCAGCTGCCGTGCGGCCCAAAGGCCCTGTAGTACCTTTGTTCCTTCTTTGGGGCGCAAAGCGTCGCGCGAGAGTTTACCGGCAGGAATGAGGTGGTGTGGTAGGCCACTCTCGGGCAGAACCCGCTCTTCAATCCCACCCAGCGCCCCCACGTAGGTTACGGGCTCGCCTGCTTCCAGCAGGGCGCTCGCCGCCGCCAGCCCCGGATAGAGGTGGCCGCCGGTGCCCCCGCCCGTAACGATCACCATGTGCCTCCTTTATGGAGCCAGGGAGCAGGGCGAAGCGGAGCCAGCGTTGCAGGCCTTTCCCAAACCCGCCTGCTGGCGCAGGGCCTCCATGCGCGTTGCGGTAGTGCTCTCCTGTACGCTTTCACGGCTGGGCCTCCCCGACTTCGCTTTCCTTTTTGTGCGCGAAGGCCTCGCGTGAGAGGGCTTGCAAAAGCCCCATGGCCAGCCCGGCCATGATCATCGAATTGCCGCCCATGCTCACCATGGGCAGCGGGGAACCGCCAATCGGAATAGTGCCGATGACGGCTGCAATGTTGAGGGCAGCTTGCAAAACCAGGTACAGGGTCAAGCCCAGCGCCAGCACGCTCCTGGAACCTTCCAGGTTTGCGGCTATCTGGAGCCCTCGAGCCAGTATCAGCCACAGGGCCAGCAAGACCATGAAACCCGCCAGCCAGCCCCCCGACCAGATGATGGAGGCCAGCACGAAGTCGTTGTGGGACTCGGGCAGGTTGGGCATCCGGGCCCCCACCCCCTGCCCGAAAGGCCCCGCATTCACGATGATCTTGTGCGCCTGGGTGATCTGGTACAAAGGCCCCCGGATGACTTCCGGGCTCAGTTCGCTTACCCGCCCGCTGACATAGGCGCTCCAACCCTCGAAGCGATCCCGTACTTTCTCGAAGCGCTCCAGATACAAGCCCGAGACCGAGAGGGCCAGAAGCCAGGCACTGAAGCCAATGGCCAGGAGGCGTCGCCAGGGAACCCCGATTACCACCAGCAAAAAGCCCGATAAAAGCAGCACGAAAAGGCCCGTATCCAGGTCGGGCGAGGCGATGATCAGGCCCGATACCAGGCTGATGGCAACGATGGGGCCTATGATGGGGTAATCGGTGGGTTTGTTGTGGAAGAAAGCTGCCAGGTACAGCACCACCGCCAGCTTGGCCAGCTCGGAGGCTTGCAGGTTAAAGGAGGTGAAGGGCAGATCAATAAACCTGCGTTCACTGCCCGGCCCAAACCCCACCAAGAGGTTCGCAACCAAGAGCAGAAGCGAGAGCAGGAAAAAGGGTCGCGCTGCCCAGATGGCCCAGAGGGGACGCAGGCGCGAGACCAGCAACATCAGGGCCAGCGAGATGGCGATATTGCGCAGGTTTTCCAGGCTGTGCTGCTCCGGGGCGGCCCGCATCCAGTCGGAGGTGGCCACCCCCAGGGCCGAAAAGGCAAAAAGCATGAGCTGGGCCAGCAGCAGAATGCTATCCACGAATACCTCCCATGTCGAACACCACTTCCCGGAATACTTTAGAGCGTTCTTTGTAATCCTTGAACTGATCGAACGAGGTGGCCAGCGGGGCCAACAGCACACTGCCCGAGGCAAGCCGCCGCAGGGATTCGCCCACGGCCTGCTCGAGGGCTTTGCGCCCATCGGGCTCGCCGATTTCCACCACCTCCACCAGGTTCTTGAAGGGCGCGGCCAGCCGGCTGCCGTCGCGGCCAATGGCCAGAATCAGCCTGACCTTGCGCGCCACCACCTCGCGCAGTTCCTCAACCGGGGCGCCCTTATCCACCCCTCCCAGCACCCAGGCCACCGGAGGGGGCGCGGCCTCCAGGGCCGTGCGTACCGAGTCGAGGCGGGTGGCGATGGAGTCGTCTATGAACTGTAGTTGGCCGATACGGGCGAAAATTTCGTAGCGGGCTTCGGGACGGGGGGCCGAGGCGCGGAAGGGTTCCAGGGCGGCGGAGGTGGCCTCGAGCGCAAGAACCCGCTCAGGCTGTTCGCGCCCTACGATGTGGGCATAGGCCAAAGCGGCTTGCAGGGCTGCATTCAGGTTGGTTTCGCGCGGGTCGCTATGGGGCTCGAAGGGGTAGCGCTGGGCCGGATTTCCTTCGATGGCGGCCAGGATCCTAGGATCTCTGGCATTGTAGACCAGGGCGTCCTGGGCGGTGAGGTTTCGGATCAAGTTGAGCTTGGCGGCGTGGTAAGCCTCCAGGCTGCCGTGGCGGTCGAGGTGGTCTACCCCCAGGAGCAGCAGCACCGCCACCCTGGGCCTGAAGTGCCGGGTGCGCTCGAGCTGGAAACTGCTCATCTCCACTGCCACCACCTCGGCCTCGTCCACCACGCTGGCCAGTGGTGGGTCAATGTTGCCGCCCTCCAGGGCTTTGAAGCCCAGGGCCCGCAAAAAGTGCCCGGTGAACAGGGTGCAACTGGTTTTACCTGCCGTACCCGTGATGCCGATAAGCGGGGTTTTGGCGTGGCGGTAGACCAGTTCGGCTTCCCCGATTACCTCCGCACCGCCCGCCCGCAGGGCTTGCAGGCGATCGTGCTGGATGGGCACGCCCGGGGCTGCTATCACTTCATCGTAGGTTCCGGGTGTGGGGTCGGGCTCCTGTTCAAACCCCAGCGCCTGGGCCTGCGCTGCTTCATCGGGTTTGAGTTGGTCGTCGTAGAAGCGGGCCGACAGGCCGTGCCGATGCAGGTAGCCCAGTACCCCCAGGCCACTGCGCCCGAGCCCATACACCAGCCGCCTCATACCGGGCCTCCCCAGAGGTGTACTGCAAGTGCTGTACACAGGGCCGTGACCACCACAAAGCGAAACACCACCTTGCTTTCGGGCCAGCCCGACAGCTCGAAGTGGTGGTGCAGGGGGCTCATCTTGAAGAAGCGCTTGCCGGTGCGGCGGAAGTAGGCCACCTGGATGAAAACCGAGAGCACTTCCAGCACCGGGATCAGGGCCACCAGGGGCAGCCACCAAATCTTGCCTTCCAGAATGAACAGCCCTGCGACCAGGGCCCCCAGGGCCATGCTGCCGGTGTCACCCATGAAGACCGTGGCCTTGGGGGCGTTGTGCCACAAGAAGCCCAGCAAAGCGCCCACCACAGCCTGCGCGGTGGGAAGCCCCACAAAGGGCAGCAAAATCACCGCCGAAACGCTGGCCAAAAGCCCATCTACCCCGTCGGTAAAGTTGAAAGCGTTGCAGGCAGCAATGATCACCAGGGTGAAGAGCAGTACGTCCAGCGCAGGATACGGCGTGTACTGCACCTGTCGGGCTGCCCAGATGGCAAACACCAGGCTCATCAGTACCTGCACTACCAGCTTCTCGCGGGCTCTGAGGGGCCTTCGCAGTGAGCCGGCCAGGTCGTCGGCCAGGCCCAGGAGGGCCATGCCCAACACCAAAAGCCAGAGCCCAGCCCACCTATCGCCCCCCGAGAGCCCGTACACCAGGGCGGCAGCCAGCAAAAAAGCCACCCCGCCCATGCTGGGGGTGCCCATCTTGGCCAGGTGGCTCTGGGGGCCGTCGGCCCGTACCTGCTTGCCAAGGCGGAGCGACTGCATCAGGGTAATCCAGAGCCCCACCAGGAACCAGCTCAGGAGCGCAGCGGCGGCGAGGCTGTTCATGGCACCTCCCATGGCACGAAAAGGGAGACGAGGTTTTGACGAGATGGTGCCCAGGCTTTGGGAGCAGAGCGGCTGGCTATATCCAGGTTCAGTCGCAGGGTAACCAAGCGGCCCGCCTCCAGGGTATAGAGGAAGGCCCCATCGGTCTCGAGGCCCCTGTACGCTCCGGCGCGGAAGCCCAGGCGCAGCCCCTCCAAACTCAGGCGGTGCAGGCCCTCGGGGGTGAGCACATAAAGGTCTTCCAGCACCACCGCTGCCCGCACGTTCCCCGGCAGGGGCACCCGGATGCGGTCGGGCAGGCGCAGGGCCTCGCGCCCAAAGGCGTAAACATAGCGCTCACCGGCGGCCAGGAAGTTGAAACGCCCCTCAGCCAGCCTTCGGCGCTCGAGGCTAATCCCCTCGTCATCCAGCCAGTAGACCCCCTCCCTGGTGTTGAGCGCGTCTTTGGCTTGGTAGAGGAGGGTGCCGAGCCCTGGTACGTAGAGCCTGTCCGCCAGGCCTACCAGGGGCAGAGGTTTTGCTCGCACAAAGATGGGCACCCCCGGCAGGGGCAGGCTGTCCTGGATGAAGCCGTTCTGGTAGATGAGCAACTGAAAAGGGTAGGCGGCCAGCAGGGTATTGCCGCTGCGAGCGACCAGCGGGGTGGGGTTGGGCAGGGCCAGTTGCAGCCCGACCGCCCGCACCAGCCGGCCCTCCACCACACCCCCTTCAATCAGGATGGTTTCTGTGGCGGCGGTCGGGGGGGTTTGTGGCTGAGGTGCACACGCCGCTAAGCCTAAGGAGAATGCCACCAGCCCTGCTCTCATGCTTCCTCCCTGGGCCACAGCTCGAGCAAGCGCTCCAGGCCCACACTGCGCGAGGCTTTCAGGTATACCAGGTCGCCCGGCACAGCCGAGCGGGCCAGAAGCTCGGCGGCCTCCTCCACGGTCTCTACGGCGCTGCCCCCTGCTTCAGCCGCCTGCTGCTTGGCAAATGGCCCGACAAAAATCAGGTTGGGGCTGATAGCAGCCGCCAGCCGGGCAGCCTCGAGGTGGTGCTTCAAGGCTTCCTCGCCGAGCTCGGCCATGCGGCCCAGCACCAGCCACTTGCGCCCCGGCTGGGTTTGCAGGAACTGCATCCCGGCCCGGAAGGATAAGGGATTGGAGTTGTAGGCGTCGTGGATAAAGTCCACCCCTCCCAGCTGCAAGCGCTGCATCCGCCCCGGGGGGAGCCGGAGGGCGGCCAGCCGCTCGATGGTGTCGGCAAGGGGTTTGTCCAGCATCCGGGTTGCGGCCAGCGCAGCCAGCGCGCCCATCACCGGCCCGACACCCGGATAGGGGAGACCGACCGGGTGCCCTTCAAAGTGGAAGCGGCTAGCGTTGAGGCCGAGCTCGAGGTTTTCGGCCCGAAAATCCCCGGCCCCTATGCCGTAGGTCTTCAGGTTTGGCAGCCGCACCATCTCGGCAGCCTGGGTGCTGGACAGCCTCAGGGCGCTCACCTGTAAGAGCCAGCTCTCCTCACGGATCACATTCTCCAGGTTCCCCAGCCTCTCCAGGTGTTCCTCACCCAGGCTGGTGAGCACGGCAAAGTCGGGCCGGGCCAGGTAGGTGAGCTCGGCCATCTCCAGCAGCCGGTCAATGCCCAGCTCCACCACAGCACCCTCGCCCTCCTCCAGATGCAAAAAGAAGCGGGCGAGGCCGGGGGCGTTGTTCAGGTTGCCCTCGGGGGCTGGCCAGCCCAGGCCCTGGGCCAGGCACTCCTTGGTGGTGGTTTTGCCCGAACTACCCCCCACCGCCAGCACCGTCCCCCCGAACCGGTCGCGCAAAGCTCGCCCGACTGCCAGCAAAGCCCGCTCGGGCTTCTCGACCTGTACCGCGCCAGGGTGCGCGAGGTCGGTGACCACAAAGGCCGCTCCGGCCTCCAGGGCTTGCAAGCCAAACTCCCGCCCGTGGGTTTTCGCGCCGGGCAGGGCAAAAAAGGCTACCCCTGGTGCTATTTTCCTCGAGTCCCAGTGCAAGTCATGGGCTACAGCAGCGCCTTCGTGCGCTTTTCCACCCGTCAGGCTGGCTACCCACGCAGGTTGGAGTTCTTTCGGCCCTTTTTTCTGCACCATAGCCTCACATGAGTATTGTACTCAAGCTGCACAAAACACTCATCGGTTGACCAGTTTACCCTTGCTGAATGAGTTGTCCAACTGAGGCGGAATGCCCCAGAGTGCAAAGAGCCGGGCTGCAATGTCCCGGTAGATAGGGGCTGCGACCTGGGAGCCGTGGATGCGCCCCCCCTTGGGGTGAAAAAGGTTTACTACCACCGTCACGCGGGGGGTATTGGATGGGATGAAGCCAGCGAACAGTGCCGCATAAACACTGTTGCTGTAGCGACCATTCACCACTACCTGTGCCGTGCCGGTTTTGCCCCCCAGCACATAGCCGGCGAGTCTGGCATTTTCGGCGATGCCGTCGGTAAGAGCTTTGCGGATCTCGCGGGCTACCTGAGGGCGGAATACCACGCTGATTTGGGAGGTATTGCCTTCGAACAGAATCGGCTGGCGAAAGACCCCATCGTTTGCCAAAATGTTGTAGGCCGCCGCTAAGTGCAAGGGGGTGATCAGGAAACCCTGGCCGAAGGTGGCGTTGGCGTACTCGGCAGGCCCCCAGCGGTGCACCGGGCGGACATGGGGGGCCGCAACCTGTACAGCAATCCGGGGCTGGTAGGACAGGGGCGGCAGGAGCGCTGCATCCATGAAGTGCATCTTCTTGAAGTAGTTAAACAGCGTCTCACGCGGAATCCGCTCGGCCAGGGTGGTGATGCCCACATTGGAGGAGAATTTGAGTACTTCGCTCAGGGTGAGGGTCTCGGGGTGCTTGACCACATCGTTGATGGTCCAGCCTGCGATACGACGGCTCATGGGGGCATAGACTCGGGTGTCAAGCCTGGCCATGTTTTCCTCCATCAGCACCGCAGCCGTGAGGGGTTTGATGGTAGATCCGGGTTCCAGTGCGTACGCAAAGGCGTGGTTGCGCCAGGAAATGTCTTGCTGGAGGTTGAGTCGAGGGGCGCTGGGGTCGAAGGCCGGGCCGTTGGCTACTGCCAGAAGCCGCCCGGTTTTGCTTTCCATCACCACCACCGAGCCCCAGTCGGCCTGGGCGGCCTTTAGGCCTTTCCACAGGGCTTGCTCAGCGATGGACTGCACCAGCGGATCCAGGGTCAGGCGCAGGCTCTGGCCCTGGACGAGCAGCTTTTCCAGGTCGAGCTCGAGGCCTGCGAGCCCCTTGCCGGTGTTGCGCTCCCCAAAGCCGATGAGCTGGGTGGCTGAGAGACCCAGGGGATACAAGCGCGCATCCGCCTCGGTGCTAAAGGCCAGCGGGGTGCCGTCGGCTGCTTCCAGGCTTCCGCGTAAAGGAGGGGCGTCCGCTCGGGCCGATACGGGCCGCAAGGGGAGGCTGGGGGCATTGTGCCACAGCACATAAAAACCGTACCCCAGTCCCAGCACAAAGGCGGCAAAAGCCAGCAACACCACCCAGCCCCGGCTCAGGGAGGTTTGTTCACTTGTTCCTAAGCGGTTCAAGGGGCGCTCCTTTCTGGCTGCACAGGGCTGGCCCAGCGGGCCAGGCTCATGGGGATGTAACCATTGGCTTCGGCCCATTCCCGCAGCGCCAACGGGGAAACCAGCTGATAGCGCTGCAAGAGCAGTAGGGTCTCTTTTTGTCTGCGGTCGGCTTCGGTGGCCTGGAGCGCCATCAGATTGGCGCTCAGTTGCTGGTTGTAGTGCCCCAGGGCGGTCAGGCCTGCCAGTAACAGTAAATACACCAGACCCCATCGCAATACCGTTTTCATGCTGTGCCTCCATCTATGCGCTCTGCTACCCGCAGCTTGGCGCTGCGGGCTCTAGGGTTTACGCGCTGTTCGCTTTCCGAAGGAGTGATGGGTTTTTTGGTAAGGGGTTTCAGGACGGAAGAGTCGCGCAAGAAATGCTTAACCCGGCGATCCTCGAGCGAATGAAAGCTGATAATGACCAGCCTGCCCCCGGGCTTCAGTACTTCTTCGGCGCCTCGAAGCAAGGCCTCCAGCGCACCTAACTCGTCGTTGACGTAGATGCGAAGGGCCTGGAAGGTCTTGCGGGCAGGGTGCCCGGCTTCTCGGTACCCGGTGGCCCGGCGGATTACCTCGGCCAACTGGGTGGTGGTGGTGATGGGACGATTCTCCACAATAAAGCGGGCGATGCGTCTTGAACGCGGCTCTTCGCCGTAGCGGTAGAGAATCTCGGCGATTTCTTCTTCGGGGTAGCTATTGACCACCTCGGCTGCCGTGAGTGCACCTGTGCCCATCCGCATGTCTAGGGGGCCTTGCTGCTGGTAGCTGAAGCCCCGCTGGGCGTCGTCGAAGTGAAAGCTAGACACCCCCAGATCGGCCAGGATGCCGTCTACCTGCCTGAGGCCCCGCCTCTGTAGCTCGGGCACCAGCTCGCGGAAGTTGGCTTCAACCAGAGTCAGGTTTGCCAGGCCCAGCCCCGCGGCTCGGGTAATGGCCTCGGGGTCCTGGTCAAAGGCAATTACCCTCCCGCCCCGTTCCAGGATGCCCTGGGTATGGCCTGCCCCACCCACGGTGGCGTCCACATACACCCCGCCAGGCCGAACCGCCAGCCAGTCCAGGGCTTCGTGGTAGAGCACCGAGGTATGGCTCACACCCCTCCTTTGTCGTACGGGTGACTGGGCGCTTGAAAACAGGACAGGGGTCGCATACATGGTTCATCCAATCAGGCCCCGCAGGGCCTCGGGGGTGGTGGGGTTCTCCACAAACTTGGTGATGTTGGCCCACCAGCGGCTCTCGCTCCACAACTCCAACCGGGTAGGCGCGCCGACCACCACCGCATCGTTGGTGTCCTCGAGGCCGGCAAACTTGCGCAGGGGTGGGGGGATGGTCACCCTCGAGGCGTTGTCCATCTGGGTCTTGTGGGCGCCAGAGTACAAAAAGCGCACCAGCTCCTGGGCTGCCCGGTCAATCAGGGGCACATTTTGCAACTGGCGTTCAATGTTGCTCCAGGCCAGCAGGGGGTACATGTAAAGGCAGCCCTCGAGTCCTCGGGTAATCACCACCCCATCCTCGATAAACGAGCGGAAAGGCTGAGGGATTACAACCCTGCCTTTGTCATCGAGGCTATACTGGTGTTCACCGAAGGGCATCTCGTGTTCTCCTGCACAGACTTGTTTTTTGGGCCCGTCTCCCCACGAGCGTTTCCCACCGGAGGTGCTGTTCTGAACAGTAATGTACCACGCATTCCCCACTTTTTACCACTGTCTCCCACTTTGGCCCCACTTTTTCCCACTCTGGGAATGCTAAATGGGCGGAATCCCCACCAGGTAGATGTATTGCACGAGATACACTTCAAAGAAGGGTTTCGAAACCGAAACAACCGGAAGCGTGCGGAAACGTGCGATAGGGACGTGA